>CM001167.1:860779-2060779 GCA_000212915.1 Bacteroides coprosuis DSM 18011 | reverse complement strand
GATTTACTCAAATCGTTTAGCCAGTTGGCAACACTATCCTGAACATACTTAGAGGAGTCTGCTTGTAGGTTTTCCAAGAGAGGAAGAGCTAAAGTAGGCTCTTCTTGAATAAAAGAGAACTGTCTGCACCATACTCCTTTGGGACGAGTAGATTCAGAAGCAAATCTTCTTACATATTCATTTGCATCGGTAGTCCAAGGTAACAGGAGCTTGAAAGCCTCTTCGGGCCGACTGAGAATATCTTCACGTATGGCTATCCACGCTATTTCTCGTACGCCGAAATGATTGTCCTTGGCAAAGGGAAGTATCTGTTGAAGCTTTTCTGCTAAAGAAGCATCGCTTTGCCCCACCATAATGGCTGCCCAGCAGCGAGGAATATCGGCAGGGTGTTCTTGTAAAAAGGTAGATAGCCGATGCCTTTCTACCTCATCGGTAATCTGATAAAGTTGTGTCCCTATCAGCTTGATAAGAGCTAGAGCCGACTGACTTTTTGAACTTTCAATCTGCTCTAATAGGGGTGTATGATAAGAAATGGGGAGAACAGCTTGAAGCAGTTGTCTTTGGTCGATAGCAAGCCATTCTACTAGGTTCACTGTAGGTAGTTGCCCCCGATTCAATACTTCAAGTACTGCCGAGGGTATCTCGTCTATCTTTCTAGCTCCTTTGCGGTTCTCCATAAATGCTTATCCTTTATTATTCAAATTCGTATAGTTCTGAGGGCACTGTTCTTTTCAACGGACTTAGTTGAAGTTCTTTACCTAGGATGATATTGTGTTCTCTCAACTTCGATTCCATGGTTTTGTAGGCTAGTTCAGGATGATTATTATCCTTGCTCAAGTGGCAAAGCCATACATACTTCCAATTGGGTTGATAGTTTTCCGACAAGAAGAGGGCTGTATCTGTATTACTCATATGTCCTGTACGACTAGCTACTCTATCTTTTAAGAACTGAGGATACTTACCCATGCGTAGCATTTCATCTTCATAATTGGCCTCTAAAATAAGATAGTTGGCTTTCTTCAAGTAGTGAGCCACAGTAGGTGTAATTTCTCCTAGGTCGGTAGCAAAGGTAAAGACCTTGCCATCTATCTCAATGCAATACCCTACATTATCTGTACCATCATGCGGAACCTCAAACGAGATGATGTGAAAATCATTGAGCTCAAAAGGTTGTTCTTTTTCAAGATAACGCACGCAATGCCCCAAAGGCTCGTGCATACACCTATTTTTGCTAATCCCTTCGTGTACTTTTTGTGTGCTGTAAACGGGTATGTTTAGTTTCTCTCCCAAGTGTCCCACGCCCTTTATGTGGTCGGCATGGTCGTGTGTTATAAAAATAGCATGAATCATTTCCATGCCAACATTAATCTCTCTAAGTGCTTTTCTAATGGCTCGGACACTGATCCCTGCATCTATTAGAATGCCATAATTGGGGGTACCCAGGTAATAGCAATTCCCACTACTGCCACTGCCTAGGCTTATAAATTGTACTTTCATTATTACCTTAATTTGAAAAATGCCGCTGAACGAACGGTCATTCAACGGCAAATATACAAAAAATAGGATTGGCTTATCGCTATTTTATCTTTTGCTTATCTAATTTTTTTGTTACCCTTGCAAAAATTAATAGAGCGAATGCTGCTACTAATCCGATAGCTGCAAAGTAGTACCAGATATAATGTGCATTAACCGATGCTGCTTCCCACTCAGCACGGGTTGCAAAGAGGGTAGGGTCTGGACAATACTTACTTAAAAGTACCCCCGAAATACCAAATCCAAAGATAGATGCCAAGAAGGAGTGCAGGTGACTAAATCCTAAATACATTCCCTCTTCTCCCTTGGGTGCTTGCAGTGAAAAATACTCCAAATAGCGAGGAGAAATAAAACACTCTGCTAAAGCCTGAATGCTGATACCAAGCACCATCATCAGTGTAATGTTGCTGATGGTACTAAAGAACTCTACTTTGAATACATTTCCTAGCGACATAACGAGTGCCGAAAGAGGGATTAAAAACATACCGATATTCATGGAGAAGATAGCCGATTTCTTTGCCATTAATCGGGTGATGAGGCTTACCAAGCATACCACAACAAAAGGGTTTACATTGGCTATCCACCCCGGTTTTGCTGTTTCGCCAGCCAGACGGATTACGTATTTAGGCATCGTAGCATAAAGCTGATGTTGTACCATCCAGAAGCCTGTTACGATTAATATTAAGATTAGTAATCTCCAGTTGGTCGTAATTCGCTTAAATCCTTGGAAGATTTCTGACATACTTTTTCCTTCACCAGCTGTTTTGGTTGATTTGTAAAAGAAGTACACCGCAATAAGAGCAGCTAGAGTCATAGCTGCGGCAAAGAAGTTAATATAGATATATGCTTTTTCTCCAACCACACCTCTTAGAGGGTCGATAATAGTTTTCCCTGTAAAAGCTCCGATGTTTACCATCATATAGAAGATAGAGTAACCTTTTGCTCTGTTTTCTGTTGTCGTTTCTTTGGCTACAGATGCAGAGATAATAGATTTAATAAAAGATCCTCCTATCATAATCACAAAAAGCACAGGGGCTATGAGCCAAGGTTCGTTGCTTTGTTGTAATCCGTGAAATACAGTAGTTTCTCCATACTCTACCAAGCCACTAGCTTGAAGTAGGCTAGGTAAGATACCCAATCCAAAATACCCTATGGTAAGTAAAGAAAAGGCAATCAGCATAGATTTTCTAAAACCTATTTTGTCGGCATAAGCTCCCGTAAAGATGGGCAGTAAGTAGAGTCCTCCCGAGAATAATCCCGAAATGATACTGGCCTCAATGTCATTAAATCCTAGTATGGTAGATAAATAGATGGTCAGAACGATAAATACGCCATAGTAGGCCATACGTTCAAACAATTCAACAAGGTTGCTCACCCAGAAGGCTTGTGAATAACCCTTAAGCATAGGCTGGTTAGTTTGTGTCATTTTGAGTGTTAGTTACGTTTAATGTCTTAATTTCGGTCGCTAAGATAAGTAAATCTGTATCAGATGCAAAGGTTAGATATTAATTCACCTATCTGTTGTATAACATAAAAAGAAGTTAAAATCTTTTTTGTAAATGTCCCTCTATACTCAAAGATAAAAATGATTCTGGGATGATGCGGTTATAAATCAGATAGATAACTCTATTCAGCTCTGGTGCTATTCTTAAAAAAGTTAACAATACCTGTTTACTGAAATTGGTTAGCAAGGGAGGAGGATGTTTTCTACCTCTTCAGAGTATTTCGGCGTAAAAAGTGAAGATGAATAGTTGTATATTTATCAGATCTTAAATAGAATAATTATGCGTTATTTTGACGCAAAAAGTATGAGCCTGTTTTGACACCGACAAGAGAATGACATGACACCGACATGATGAGTTTTTGACCTAGTTAAAACACTACTTTGACTCTTTCAGAATAATAGCGTAAAAAGAAACGAATTTTTATGCAAAGTAGAGATATAAAAAAGAGACTACTTGCAAAAAGTAATCTCTTGTAATATCCTTTACTCAGACTCTCTACTAAAACAGATAACTGAGAGAAAAGAGTAAATTCCTATTTTGAGAATCATCATCAACAGAACTCTTTATAAAGCCCCAGTCGTAGCCAAAGCCAAGTTGAAAGTGATTGCCTAGTTCGGCTCCAACACGAAAACCCATTCCAAAGTCGAAACGCTTATCTCCCGAGCCTGTTTCATATAAATCAACTGATTCCTTATAAGTACCCGAATGGGTTTCTTCTTTACCAAAAAGCCCAACTCCCACATAGGGACCCACACTAGCATATAGACTAACTCCGTGTATGAAAGGATATTTGTATCCTATATGGATGGGGATATCAAGATAATAGCTAGTTCGGGTTAATTCAGAGCCTCCATTTTCATTAGATGGTGTGCCAGCAGGGGGTTGATCATTATTCACATACCAATCTGCCTTATAACCTTTGCCAGAAAACAAGGCACTACCTTCCAAATAGAAAAAACCTTGCAAAGGCAAAATAGCTTTTACACCTCCATGAAAGCCCCACTTAGGGTCAACAGACGAGTAGGGATTATCTTTTATTGTAGATCTACTAGCTCCTATAGTAACACCCCATTGAATAGGATTTATCGCTTGGATAGTATGAGGGATGAGTATGCATAAACAAAAAATAATGAATAGTCTTTTCATGTTGATATTGGGTTATCCCTAAAGATAAATACAAAAGAGATAGGACAAAGTATATTCAACAAATATTTTAGTTCTCTTCTTTTGACTTCGATAGGGATGAGTAGTTCTTTTAGCTTATACATGCAGGGTTAAGACTTTGGTGGCTTAGTCTTTTTTCTATTTCTAATCTGTATGCCTTCGCTCTTTTCGGCAATATCTATGAGAGTATTCAAGGCAAGCTTTTGCAAATTTGCGTGTTCTAGTTCTTTCTCTAATTGCTTAATCCTTAATTGCAATTGGGCTTGCTCTTCTTCTGGAGTCAATTGTTTCTTTTCCATATTCTGAATATTTTGTGGAAATATAGTTATTCTTTTTAGTAATTCTCAAGCAGAGCAACTATTCTCTTTTATAAATTAAACGTAATAACACATAGGTTATCAGTGTACTCACAACAGCAGTGATTAAAATAGGAGTAATAATCTCCATATCTCCCCAATAATTAATAAAAGCATATATCACGATACACATTAATATACCGCCCAAACTAGTCATTAAGTTTTTATTTTGTAAGCGAGGAAATACTCCTATTACTAGGTAATAAAAGAAAGGAGCTACAAAAATATAATCTACATTTAAAAGATTACTATTGAGGGAGGAACCATACATACTAACGATGATGCCCACTGCCATAATCAATAATGCTACAATAAAATTTGTCATAGTCGGTTGGGTTTAAATGAGTTAATGTTCTATACTCAATATAACAAACTTTGTAAAGAAAAGATTATAAGAGCATACTATTTCGTGAAAATCTTTCAACAAAGGTTTAATAAGATAGTTGGGCTAGCCGATACGAATATACAGTATCTTTTAAAATATTGAATAATAGAAATATATAATACTTTTATAAAGTATCGAGTGAAGTAGAATAGAGGGGTAAGACACAAAGAAGGCATCTGTTTTAGAGAGAATTTCTACTTCACAGATGCCTCAAATTTTTTCACACTACATGTCTAGTACTTTTGGGTAGGCTCAATGTTGTTAGTTGCTGAACATACTTTTTGTTGTTTGTAGACTTACAGGAGAATACGTGCGTTATTCCTTATTTTTTCTAACAAAGAACCAATAAGTGTTCTTTGGTTTACGTACAGGCTTCATGCTAGGGATAAGTTTAAGATTCCCCTCTTGATCTATATCCGTCAACACATTGCGCAATGGCCAGCCTGTTTGTTCTTCACTTCCAAATAATCCCAATTCAATGCATAATGGCATTAAATCCTTTGGAATCGCTACATCTATAGCAGGATTACGCTGGAAGAATAAGTTTACTGCTTGATTGATTAATTGAACATTATCCATACTATATAACTTTAAAAGATTAAAACTGCGATACTTTAATTTGTTATTGGGCTTAATAGCAAACTACGTATCTATTTATTTATTGAGTTTAGAGCATTAGCTCTTCTTTATTTTATTAATTATTTGTAATAGTTCTCTATATATAATATAACCAACAAAAACCTTAATTTGTTTAGTGTAAAAAGGCTCATTAGGTGTTAAAAATATCCTTTTAACACTCTGCTATACATGTTATTAAACATAAGTTCTAAATATTAGCTTCAATATGTATTTGAGCTTGTATAAAGAACATGACAAAGCTTAAAGTGTATCACACTTTTGGGTTATTTTTTATAAAAGAAACTACTTCAAAGAACGATTCTCTTCAATCCTTTGAACTAGTTGAAGAGGGTTGTCGCAACTAAATTGATAGGTGTAGTATTGGGTATGCATACATACCAAATTACTGTTATTATTTATATAGAAGCGATGATTCTTCAGATTGGAGTTGAAGTAACGAGGCAAATTCCCTACAACCATATTGGCACCCATAACCTGCAAAGTAGATTCGCTAATTACATCTGCGGCATAAACATCGGCAATGGCCGATAGGGGAATCACAATTTCGGAGAACTGTGTGCTTATTATTACTTCTTGGGCTGTAACAGCCACTTCATTTATCTTTGAACTAAAGATGTACAATCTTAATGCAACTACTGCAAGGAATAAGAAAGAATAGATACCCACAGGTATATAATATTCCTTGAAAACGCTCAAAACCATTAGACCCAACAGAAAGAGGGCTAAAATCGTCAGTGTACCTGTAGTTACTCTGTACACCTTACTAGGAGTTGAGCTAAACCTGTAAATCATAATAGATAAAGGTTTGATATTACACTATTCAATATAGGTATTATTTTGGTGAATAACAAATAGTTACTTAGTTAACTAGTCAATATTTTTATTTATAGAGAAACGATTCAGTTTATGCTCTCTACATGCCCTCATCGTCCCAATGTTCTATCTAATTAATTACCCAACCCACTCACTTATTCTGTAATTTTACTTTACTTATTACGAAGGAGTTGTTAAATTAGGGGGAAATGCATGTAAAATCTAATTCTATGACTGAACCTAAAAGAATAGAGTATGAGCATACCCTTGAATTATTTTCTCAATCGTAGAAATGGCAGAACACTGTTTCATAAATTAACACATTTTATTCTATTCAAAATTCCTTTGTAATAGTAAAATAGGAGATATGATTTTACTATTAGTGAGATCTTACTACTCTTTCTTTTTCTACAGTGTGTAACTAGTACATATCGTAATACGCACCAATCATAAAATACCACAGCATACCAAGTAGTATAAACGAAAGGGGGTAGAATGTCTTCTTTTTGTATTATAGACTAGTGGTAATGGGTAGTTGCAACTAAAACTTTTAACTCTCTTTGTGTTAATCTTCAAAACAATGCCTTTTTTTCGCTTTTATTTCAGACTTTTTGTCAATATAAAGACATTATATGTAAACTTAATTATTTGATTAGGTGTTACTTTTGACCAATATTCAGAGTGTTGACTCTGTACTTTTTTGCCTATTGAAATAGGTGGAAATTTTTAATTCCAACTTAAACTAACTAAAACTATGTACCCTCGGGTACGTCACACAAATTAATTAGAATGACTCAAACACAAGGTCTAAACAAGGTACTAGGCTGTAGTAAATGCAATGGCTTAGCAAATGCCGAGAACTATGGTTTCAAAATTTACCACTACCCTGAAGGGCATAAAGTGAAGGTGGATAACCAACTAACGAACAACTTGAATTTTGTAACAAAAGGCAAAGCAATAATTCATTATAATCAAACATTTACCATAGATATTGCTGCGGAAGAGATGGTTCTTATCCCCGAAGGATCTGATATTGTTGTAGAAATGCTCGAACCTACATCTGTCGTCCTTATGAGATTTGATACCTATACCTCAACTTGTAGGCAACTCAATGGGGAAGATTATTCTGAATATGTTCCACTTGATGGTTACAAATTATACCCTACACCTATTTTAGCTCCTTTGCAACAGTTTTTAAATTTGCTTATTGAGGTAATGACCAAGGGTATAGACTGCATACATTATCACGATTGCAAAAGAAAAGAGTTCTTTTTCTACTTAAAAGGGTATTACTCCAAAGAGCAGATTGTTAAACTAATGTATCCCTTACTCAGTAAAGAGTTTAAGTTTAAAGACTTCGTTTATAAGAATTATCATCATGTAAATAATGTGATCGATTTAATTAAGCTCTCAGATATGGGTAGAAGTCAGTTCTTTGAACGCTTTAAAGAAGAATTTGGTGTTACTGCTAAGCAGTGGATGATTCGAAAAAAATCTGAAGCTATTCTTCTTCGATTGTCCGAACCCGAAGCTAGTATCAAAGAAATTATGTTTGATTTTGGCTTTAATTCTGCATCTCAGTTTAATCGGTTTTGCAAACAATATCTAGGTGATAATCCTAGCAGTTTAGTACATAAAAACTCTTAGATCGCTTTACTTTTCATTCTTTTTACTCACGTAATGAGTTCTATTCTTTTTATTGATAACTAAATATCGGAAGTAAGGGGCTAGCCTATTCTATTATCCTGTTTTAACAGGTAAAGCTAGCTTTGTTCTCTTTATTTTGACACCGATAAGACGATGACATGTCGGTGTCATCGTATCATCATGTCGGTGTCATGATGCACTTATGCTTTAGTCAAAATATCTTTTTAAAAGTCAAATTCTTTTAGCTTGCATCTTGATATGTAAATTTAAAAGAGGGCTTGATACACTCTTTTGCTTGACTACCCAAAGGGGTACTCTTTGTAAACAGATTGACACATTTTGTAAACAGTATAAAAGAAAATACTTTTTAAATTTGCAGCCGCAAAGAGAAAAAACCCTTGTTGTGGATATAAAAGGCAAGTTATACCCTTGCCATCCCATATATAAATACTTATACTTAAAATATGAATGTAAAAATGAGAAGTTGAAATATTAAATAATTTACTTGTCATATACTTTTAAATATTGGTAATAACTATTTAGAAACTAAAGCTATGCGTAGCTATAATTAATGAACAACAATACTAAAATTGGTTTTTTAAAGGGAGAATTAGACAAGCTCCTTCAATTAAAAACAACAAACTAACAATCGCATGAAATTTATGAAAAAAAGCTTAGGCTTGGCATTAATGTCAGTCCTACTATTCGCATGCTCGAATAATGACAGCATCGATGAAAAAACTCAGAATTCAAACAGTAATACTTAGTGCTGGAATATCCATTTCGGTACCTGGTGCAGCCTCTACAAGAGCATCTTTGAAGCATGTATGGAGTGGTAGAGATAAAATTGAATCGGTACATGTATTCCTTGTAAACAATGAAAAGGTAGATTACACTCGTTTTGACACCTCTAGTTTTAAAATTAAAGAGGGTATTTTGACTTTCAATAAAGCCGTTGTAGCTACTGCTGGTGATATTAAAGCTTACGTTGTACTGAATGCTACAAAAGATTTGGCAAAAAAACTAATAAAGAGTAATGCAGCTAACTTTGATGATAAGTTTGAAGAAGAAATCAAGAAATTGGCTTCTGAAATATCCAAATCTGACAAAGGTGAAGACCTAATTCTTATGACCAATGCTAAAGTATCTTCATTAACGATTGCGCCTAAAGTATCACAAGATAAAGCAATCAGTGGAGTAGGTAACCAAATTCAAGTAGAGGTAGAGCGTGTTGTGGCTCGTGCTATAATGACACAAAGCGCTGCTATAGCATCTAAAATTGATGTAAAGAACAGTAAAGGAGACTCGGTAAGTCAGATAGAAGTAACAAAGCTTACTTATGCTGTAGGGCTAAGTAACAACAGCTTTTTCGGAATGAAAAAGTCGTCGAATCTAGAAACTCCTAACTACACTTACATTCCTGTTAATACTCCTTGGAATACAGAAGTAGTGAAGATATATGATTTTTCTGGACTTAAACAATTTACAGAAGTTTCAAAAATAGAGTCGAGTGTTGCAGACAAAGACAGCATTAAAAAGGCTTTAGAAGAAGAAGCAGTAAGTAAGTTTGTACTTCCTGTAACTCACGGAGAGGCTGATTATAGAAAAGGAAATACTACTTACTTTGAGGTAAGAGCTAAGTTTAAACCTAGTGCTGCTTTAGCTGATACAGAGGCAAAATACACTGAAGGTTCAGACTTGTTCTTAGGTATGACTGATGGTAAGTTCTATGCGGATGAAAAAGCTGCTATTAATGCAGTTAAAGGTGGACAAAAAGTAAGAGCATACCGTGAAGGTGTAATGAAGTATGTACTTTGGTTGAACCCTAATGTTACTCCTGGTAGCGAGGTAGATCAAACGAAAACAAAAACATCTCCAACCGTTCGCAACCAAGTGTATCACGTACATATCACAGGTTTCAAAGAAATCGGTTTACCTTATAATCCACTCGATCCTAATGAGCCTACTAAGCCAGGGACAGAAGATCCAGGAAATCCTATTGATCCAACAGATCCACTAGAACTAGATAAAACTTATTTATCAGTGAAGATTTCTGTTCTTGATTGGGGCTTAAATTCTTATAACATGGATTTAGGAAACGATTACTAACTAATACTCAATTATACATTTTCTATTGGTCTGCAGAAAACAGTTGGTTTTCTGTAGACCAATTTTAAAATATTCAGCATGAAATCAATTCATAGAATACTTCAAGTATTCTCTCTTCTGATTTTTATAAGCCTAACTAGTTGTGATGCCTTTATTTATGATAATCTAGAAGATTGCGAAACAGGTGTATCACTTCGTTTCTATCATACCCATGCGTGTTCATCGCTAAAAACTCCTTTTACGGAGCTAAAAGATTTACGCATTCTCACTTTTGACGATCAAGATAATCTTATCAAGCAGATAAAAAGAGAAGAGTGGACGCAAACAGAAGAGAATGGACTTACTCTAGTTTTACCTCAAGGAACTTATAAAATAAAAGTATGGAGTGGGGTAGATAAGAGCTATACAGAGTCTGTCGTACAAAAAACAACAGATGCTTATCTGTCACTTTCTCAAAAAGAAAATCAAGTACAAGTTACAGAATTAGAACCTCTATATATCGGTGAAAGTGAAACTTTTGAAACACCCCGTGCTAAAGGTGAAGGTTCTGTATTTAAAGAGATTGCGATTCCTATGGTTGAAAAGACCAATCGCATAAAGGTGCTACTCACACTAGATGAATCAGTAGAAGAGGATATCAATAACTTTGAAGTTATCATACGCTCAGCTAATGGGCTACAGAATGGAGATGGTAGTTTGCCTACTCATCAGCCACAACTTACCTATCAAAAGAATTATAGTGTAGAGAAGAATGAATCTCAAAGCTATTTTCACGTCTTAGATTTAAAGATGGGGCAGCAAAATGAGTTGATCATTCGTAATAAACGAAGTAATGAAATCATCTACCAAGGTGATCTTTTGGGAAGCATATTAATGAAAAACTACAATATAAATATCGATTGTGAAAACGATTTTGAACTCAAGTTTAAACTAAGTGATAGATGCAAAGATTGTTATACTTTCTATTGTTCGGCTATCTGGGTAAACGATTGGTTAATTCACAGTTACGATACAGAGTTAGGAATAGATTAATAGGAATAATTATGGGTAAAATGATGAAATGTGGGATGAACTTGGGTTTGGTACTAATCATAGGCTTGCTTACTTCATGTCAGTCCGACTTGCTACCAACGCTAGGTACAAGCGAATCAGTGGTGGGGCAATCAGACGCCAACTTGAGCTACCTTCTATTTACACGCTCTGCATGGAATGAGCAAGTAGTAGATGAAGAGTTCTTAGTGAAAGAACTAGAAGTATTTCTTTTTGATCACGATACGCATAAACTTGTCAAACGCAAAACGTTGACATTGAAAGACCCTGTGGTACATACCCCACTAGAAACCAATGAATGGATAGCAGTAGTACCAGGAATGTATGATTTCTATTTTTTAGCTAATCCATCATCTGTAGTAAAAAATAAATTAAGTAAGATTACTACTCGTGAGCAGCTCAAGGAGCTTGAAGTAAAAGAGGGACAATGGAACAATTCGGACATTCCCAATAAAGGCTTGTTGATGACTCACATTCAAGAAGGTGTTTACATTCCCAAAGGAGGAACAAAGACACATCCTCATTCATTTGAATTACTAAAAAATGCTCGCCCTGTGGAGCTAGAACGTGCCGTAGCTAAAATAAGCTTGATATTAAAGGGAGAAGGTTTTAAAGATATTCAAGGGTTATCTGGTTCATATAAAAAGATAGAAGGGGTACAGATACGAAATACCACAACTTCCATCTTTCCCTTTTTCCCAGCAAAGCTATCGGCTAGTAAGAAGAGTCAGTTAAGCCTTGAAGGAATAGTTGACGGTGGAGAAGAATTTCAAATCAAGACCTTGAATTATTTACCCGAATATTTTTCGGGTGCTAATGAATGGAAAGAAAATTCAGAAACCGTCCCTTATATTTATATTCGTTTGGCTGATGATCAAGAGTATCAGCTACCCATTGTTTCCAATTACGAGAATAGTTGGAAAGGAGTAGGTATCAAATATCTTGAGTTTGCCCGAGGAGAAAAATTGGGTTTAAATGGCGAAAAGCCCGAATATAACCTAGAAAGAAACAAACACTATGTTCATCGAATTAAGCTCAACAAAAATGATATTGATTTAGAGTTAAATATACTTCCTTGGAACTACGTAGAATATCAGTCCGACAACTATGCAGAAGTAAAATATGAAGTACCTACTCTCGTAATTGATGATATAGACTTCTATGAAGACCATGTGATACGTATTCATAAAGGAGAAAAAACTCCTCCTATACATTTTTGGCTCCAGAGTCCACAAACGGCAAAGTGGAAAGCAACACTTACCAATGGACACAATTTTCAGTTTGTAGGAGCCGATACTGGTTATGCAGAAGCTGATCCCATTCAAGGAAAGAAAGCCATAACCCTTACTACGAGGGCAGTATCGAGTGTGCTAATTAATCAATCTACTGAATTGTACTTTACTGTCGATGGTAAAGAAGTTCCATTAAAAGTGAAATTGAAAAGTGGAAGAGAAATAACACTTTATGGAAAGAATAATCGACTTAAAGTTCAACTGATATAATAAATATCCCCAATTCTATGAAAAGAAATAAACTAACATACATCTGGTTTTTCTTCATGATCATCCTCCTACCTCTATTCAGTGGATGTACTTCTGATACAGAGGACGGTGAGGGTGAAATGGATGCGGGAACAATCTACTTAACATTATCTACCCCCTCCTCAGAGGGCATTGCTACTATTACGAGAGGGAGTATATCTGAAGGAACCAAACCTGGAGAAGATCATCTGAATGAAAATACAATTCACTCTATTGAAGTGTTTTTCTTTGATTCAGAGGGAAAACTGATATGGAAACCCGAAACTTCTTCTTTATCTCTCAAGGGTAATACCAAACTAGAAATATCGGTACCCTCTATGCGGTTACGTAAAGAGCTGAGTGATGCGGTTGTGCAGATTTATGTACTAGTCAATCATTCTGCGGGAGAGATTAATCAGTTGGATGAGCTGAAACAACATGTAATTGAAAATGCCTCTTTCCTTGAAAAAAGTGTGCCTCAGCAGTTTGTAATGCTTGGTAACCTATCCAAACAACTTCATTTTGTAGGGAAAGAGAATGTACTTGGTAATATCTCATTAGTCAGATTGGCCTCGAAGATAGAAAGTAAGTACCCCACATTTCCTACACAAGGAATAAAAGGATACAATGCACTAGGAGAAGAGTTCTTCTACCTTCCTGTAGATGAGAATGCCGTAGAGGTAAGGTTACACAATATTTATACCAAGTCGCATCTAGATATCTCCTCGTATCTGACAATGGATAATGAACCCAAGGATGTGAAAAACTTTCGGGTTATTCCTCCAAAGGGAACAGCTGTTTTCTATTCTTATTCGGGAGAGTGGAAAGAAGAAAGCAAGCAGACTTATTTAGAATATCGTATCCAGTTAAAGCGATCGGATAGTGGCGAGGTGGATACTTACTATTATGCCATTCCTATTGCAGGAGATTCATCGGTCAATCCCAAAGGATATAATAAGGTGAATGCGAATCATCATTATTTTATCAATCCTGTAATCGGACAGCTAGGTAGCACAATCGAGAAATCTCCTATATGGCTTAACTCGCAATTTATCATACAAGATTGGTCAATAAAGGAGTTGAGCACTTCTATTGTACAAGCACACTATTTTATGTTGAAGGAGCATGAGGTGTATATGGCAAATACCGACCAATATAAGGTGCAGTTTGTAGCCTCATCAAAAGTAAGAACGGCAAAAATAAAAGAGGTATGGTACTATGCTTGGAGACAAAAAGAAGCAGGTAAAAAAGATTTAGAGTCTTATAAAGAATATATCAATTCTTATAGTTATGAATATCCTCGATTTACAATAAACAACAATACAACGCCCAAAAACATCGAGATATCCTCACCGATACCTCGTAACTTCTCTCCCAGATACATAACAGTAGTATTTGAAGATGAATATGGGTTTCAGGAAGAACTGACTATTAAACAATATCCTGCCCGTTATATTACAGGAAGAAGATCGGAAGAGTCTCAGAAGTTTAAAGGTGTTTATTATACCCATGATTATAATGATGATGCAGGTACAAATAGTCAAAACAACTTTAATCTATTTGCGATAACAACGCTTGCTGGAGGAGAAGAGTTTAATGGTAAAAAATACAAGACAGGAGATCCTACTTATATAAAAGATGGGAAAGTATATACCTATGAAGACAAAGAACACAATCAGCTTATTTCACCCAATTTTGTTGTAGCCTCTCAACGAAGTATTTACAACCGTGTAATGTATAACCGTAGCTATAATTACTACGGACAAACTATCATGTCGGCACGAGAACGCTGTGCTACTTATGGTGAGGGTGGTTATGAACCAGGAACTTGGCGATTGCCTACCGAAGCAGAAATAGAATACCTAAATGCACTCCAAAATGATTATTATTCCCCTATAAAAGATTTGTTTAGAGGACCTAATTATTGGAGTGGTGCTAGTTATCGTTATCATATTTTTATGGCTATCAATGAGTATGATGGCTATGAAGGAGCATTTGGCGACTACAGAACTCCCAATGCTGATTTTAGCAATGATAGTTATAGCATATATTATGGCAGAGGTGTGGTTTGGGATAGGTCAAACTATTCAATTCCAAACTATTTAGGGTTTGCAGATCCTGCATATATCAGTGGATCCTATAGTTCACATTATTATTATAGCGCCTATGTAAGGTGTGTAAGAGATATTTAATGACAGAAATCATGAACATAAAATATATTCTATTTAGCTTAATACTAGCATTGGTAATTACTTCCTGTTCTGGTGATTTAGATATTCTTAAAGAAGGGGGAGGTGATTCTGATGTATCCGTAAGTTTGCAACTCGATTATGCAGACTTTGAGTCAAAAAGTACTACCCGCACAAACACAACAGATAATAAAGAACTCTATCTCTTTCTTTTTGATGAAGATGGTTTATGGATCACCTATCGAAAACAAGATTATACTCCTTCAGCATCCTTGAGTTTTAGCTTACCTAGTTCGGTACAAAAACGAATTATTCATTTAGCCTTAGTTGAAAAAGGTAGTTTAGATGCTTTGTTCAATCTAGAGAGTTCCTCAGATAATGAAGGGAAAGATGAGGGAGAAGTGATTACACATATCAATGGAGAGCAAGCTATGTATTGGCAAAGAATTGTTGTCCCCAGTTTGAAGCCAAATACTCATTTAGGAACGATTCAGTTGTTGAGAAATCAAGCTCGTATCTCTATTCTTAATGAAACAAGTACATTCGAACGGTTTGAGATTTTAGGATTTAGCATTCACAATGCTCCTCAAAAAGGGACATTAGCCCCTTTTGATGGTCAGAAGAAACTCTTTACACAAGATGTTATTACTGAAAGCTATCCTTTAGAACTCCAATCTTTTGCTCCTATGGATAAAAATGGAGTATTAGCAGTTTCTGCCGATGAAGTAGAGTTTACACCCGCACATCAAGCTTTCGATCTTTTTGAGAGACATCGTTCTACAGCAGAAAACAATCTTTATGTTATTCTAAAAGTTAGCTTTCAAGGGCAAGAATGTTACTATAAACTCGGTTTTCACGATAGTAAAGCTCTTACCCGACTAGATATTCATCGAAATACTCATTATAGTATTAAGATTAAAGCTGTTTCCCAAAAAGGATATTCAGACTTGCAAGAAGCTGTAAATAATGCTCCTGCAGAAAATGCTTCTTTGTCTGTGTTACTCGATGAATATCCCAAAATAACGGATGGATATACTTCTTTAAAAGTGGATAGGACCTTTTATATTTACAATGAGCCAAATAATGATTTCTGGGTTGATTATACTTTTAGTTCAAATGGAGACTCTTTCCCTTACACAGAAAAGGATATAGAAATCACGCTCATTCAAAATCAGGGGGAGGAAGTTTTAAACCCTACTACTTTTTATTATAATGTGCTTCTTTCAAAAGAAGAAAAGAAAATAACTGGTACGATAAGAGCGAAAAGTTACTGGATTCTGCCCGATTTAAAGACGCATATAGGTGAAGTGCGAATTAAAGCAGGTGATTTGATGCGTACCATAAAGATAGAGTTTGGTCACAAGCGAGTACTAGATGCCCGTTTAATAAGTTATGGAGATAAGAGTGATGATGAAGTAGTTATTCAGCTAAATATTCCTAAAGAAGAAATTGTGAGTGAAGCTATTTTCCCTATCAAGTTCCTCATTGAGAGTAAATACTTATATCCTAATACGGATGCGGGTAAGAATAGTAACTTAGTGATTCAAGGTTTAGAGAATGGCTTGTATGTTTATCAGTTTATGGTGAAAGAAGCAGGCGAGCACAATATCTATTTCAAAAGAACGCTGAGTAACAAATCTGAGTTGGTGAGTGTTTATTCTGATTACTATCAGCTCAAAGAGTTGCAGGTATCAGCTTCTAATAGTACTCCTATATATAGTGCTAGAGGTAATATTTACTATAAAGAAGCTGATAACAAGCCTCTCCCAATGTCGGCTAAAGTAGTAGTTTCACCCTCTTATGTCCCTAGATCTTTACTTGTATATGAAAATGGAAAGTACCGTTTTCAGTTTGAAAAAAAGAAGGCAGATAGTTCTGAATATGTCTCTATTTCCTCTCGCTTAACGGATGGAACTTCTTATAAGAAAGAGGTATACTATAGTAGTTTACTGCAAAATAGAGATATTATATTAGAACCTTATCTGATATCTACAGTTGGTGATGTGTATTACTTGCGTGGAAATAATTACTCTATTTTAGATATGAGGTATTATCATATTGAGGCAGATGGGCATCCTGAAATAAAATTTATAAGGCATCGAGAATCTGCATATGTAAATAATATTGAAATAAGAATTCCAAGCAATATTCCAGATAATACTCTGCTTCGCTTACGTAATTCATATAACAATCAAGTACTTATGATAACAGCAGGCGAACTGAAAAAAGGGGGTTCTATAGCCTTTAGAAATAGATAAGAGATGAACTTTTTAGTTTAGGGCTTTTAAATGCACTGTATGATTATCTACATATAGTGCGTTTTTTTTGGATAGAAAAAGATCATCTAGCAAACTAAAATCTACTTGCTTACGAGGAATAACAGCATAATGAATTAGCTCTCCTTTTCTAAGAAAGAATAAGATACACTCCGTATCACTAGAGGCGATAAAACTGACCTTTCTTTTATACTTCCAGTCTAGTGAGTTATCTATATCTTCGAGGTTGTTGTAAGGTCCTGCAATGTAAACAGAATCCCATTCTTCATCATTAATATCTACTAAAGTAAAGGAGTTACTCGTTTTAGATAGAAGAGAATGACAATTTATATTTAGTTGCTTAAAGGGGAATTGTAGCATACCATACCCCATACCCAGTAGAAGTACAACAATGAAAAAAGTGATAAAAACCCGTTGTGATTTTTTGTTTTTACACATAATAAGCTGTTGAATTAATTGTGTTTAACAATTTGTGATGTGGAGTTGACCGAGACAAGGTACGTTATTTTTCTGGGATGCACTAGTGATACTTAAATGATATTTTTAGTTTTACTTAAAAATCGAGTAAGGATGATAGTTGCAGTAGATACCACCTGAGAGAAATATCATTTGGGTAAATGATACCCTCATTTTACAGAGGCAGACTTAAACTTAGACACCGACATGATGTCATGCCGGTGTCTAAATAAATTTAATATTTATTTATGCTGTGCTTATATACGGTTCATTAAAGCAAAATGTTGGGGTAGGAGAGCATCTTTGTTGAGCATATTTACTTTATTGAGAAGCTCAAGCTTTTCCTTAAAACTAAGTTTTACTGCATCCTTATTCTCAAGCCACCACATATAAAATTCCACTGGGTATCTTTTATAGGGGATACTAGCAGGAATAGGTTCGGAGTATTTAGGAAAATCAATGTTTAGCTTCAGTCCTAAGAATTGTTTTTGTTTATTGGGTATTCTTCTCATACGTTCAAAGAGGACACGATTGAGGTGTGGTTCCAATTCAAAATCATACTTATTTCTTACCTGAGCAAAGCTCAACGGATCTTTTGCAATCCATTCTCCAATTGATCGGGTTACTAACTTGCTTTCCACGCGAATAGTCATCAAATTATTTGATGAGTAAATCTTATCTACCTGTGGAGGGAAGTCGTGAAGGGCGATGTGATCCTTACTATCCCCGTTGGTAGATGTTGAAGACTGTGTATCGGTAGAGTTTTTGTCTAATATGGGCTTTGTGTTATAAAAGCTGCGTTGATTCCTATAGCTGCGATTTCTAGTCGTAGCAGAATTGCCCATAGTTTGTTCTTTCCATACTGTAGACATTTGATTAATATTTTAAAAATGTGTAACTGAAAAAGATGTAGCTTGCTTCTGTGAGTAATAAAAGCTTATAGCTACAAGAATCTTCTTTTGAGTATATGCTCCATATACAAGTTCATAATATAGGCATTTTATAGGTATATTTCCAAGTATTTTAATAAATATTTACTTTATATAATCTTGATAATAAGCTATATAGCTTGAATATGTAAATATTTGAGTAAAACTTGTTATTGCGAAGCACTTATTTGGAGTAAGTGTGAGTTGTAAAATATGTAAATAATTAATAATCAAAGTGATTCAAACAAAAAAGGGCTGACTATCACTAGTCAACCCTTTCGTTATATTTTGATGTCTAAAAGCATCTTAGAGAATATCTAAAGCTTTGAAACATTTGATCAATTTGCTTACTGCAAAGTCTATTTGCTCTTTAGTATGTGTAGCCATCAGTGAGAAACGAATCAAAGTATCGTTTGGTGAACATGCTGGTGGCACAACAGGGTTCACGAAAACACCTTCATCAAATAGCATCTTGGTAACCATGAATGTTTTATTCATATCACGCACATACAAAGGAATGATAGGAGTAGATGTAGAACCTATCTCAAAGCCAGCATCACGGAAGCATTTTAGAGCATAATGAGTCAGATCCCATAGATGTTCAATACGTTCGGGCTCTGTTTTCATTATTTCTAGAGCAGCTCTTGCAGCCGCTGTAGCAGCAGGAGTATTACTAGCGCTGAAAATATAAGAGCGAGAGTTGTGACGAAGGTAGTTGATAACTTCTTCATCTGCTGCAATAAAACCACCAATAGCCGCTAAAGACTTACTGAATGTACCCATAATAAGATCTACATCGTCAGTTAAGCCAAAATGGTTGCAAGTTCCACGTCCATGATCACCCAAAACACCTAAGCCATGAGCTTCATCGACCATAATACTCGCATTGTACTTTTTAGAAAGTCGTACGATTTCGGGTAAGTTGGCAATATCGCCTTCCATACTAAAGACACCATCCACGACAATAAGTTTCACTGATTCAGGGCGACACTTTTTAAGTTCGTTTTCCAACGACTCCATATTGTTATGTCTAAACTTGTATACTGTAGAGAACGATAAACGGCGGCCTTCAACGATAGAAGCGTGGTCTAGTTCATCACATATAATATAGTCTTCACGCCCTGTTACGCATGAAACTACCCCTAAGTTTACTTGGAAACCAGTAGAGTAGATAATTGCATCTTCTTTACCTACAAATTCCGCTAGTTCCTTTTCGAGCTGTAAGTGAAGGTCTAGCGTTCCGTTAAGGAAACGAGATCCTGCACAGCCTGTACCGTATTTACGGGTAGCTTCAACAGCTGCTTCAATTACTTTTGGGTGGTTGGTTAAGCCTAAGTAAGAATTTGAGCCAAACATGAGCACTTTTCTACCGCTCATTTTCACCTCTGTATCTTGTTCGCTCTCTATGCAGCGAAAATAGGGATATACGCCTTTTGATTTAATTTGTTGAGGAAGGTCGTATTTCGCCAATTTATCTTGTAATAATCCCATGAATTGATGTTTATAAAACACTCGTATAGTTCAGTTTTATTCTGTTCTAACGAATAGTTGATAAATGTAGTGTATGTGTATTTATAGTCATTTCAAACAGAGGGCAAAGATAAGAATAAAACTAGTGAATCCATTCTTTTTAGCAAAAAATTGCTACAAATCGCAATGTCAAAATCATTAATGTGAAATACAAACCTTTTAAACTGCACACTTAATCGTTTTATGTACAGTTTTAGCGTCTCAATAGGTAATAGTTTTTGCCAATTATCCTATACAAACATTCTGAGCGGTCATAAATATTCATTTAGATATACAGTTTTATGACTTTATTACTGATTTCTTCTCTCTATAAAGCCTTCTTTCTTAGTCTCTTTTGGGATGAAAAAAAGTTCAGTCTATCAAAAATACGTTTGAGTCGCTCAATATACAGCTTTGGTAAAGTATATAAGGTAATGTATAGATGCTTCCCTTACTTTTGATGCAGAAAATGAGAAGAATTAATAAAAGCGATTTATGAGAACTATTATTCCTATTTGTTTAGTATTACTTTTATCATCTTGCAGTTCTGATAAAAAAGAAACGGGCAATCAAGATTTTAAAGTGACAGTGGGAGAAGCTAAATCTTTTTCCTCAACAGATGATCGTCGGTACACATTTAGTACCAAGCCCTATAATACTTCCCAACTATCTTTTAGAGTTGGAGGTCCAGTTGTTAAATTTGACGTTCATCCTGGACAATATTTCAGGAAAGGGCAGCTTATTGCAGCTATAGATAATCGTGATTTCATTATCCGCAAAGAACAAACTAAAGCTGTGTTTCAACAAACAGAAAATGAATTTATAAGAATAAGCAATCTATATAATAAAGGGAATGTATCTGGTAGTCGCTATGAAAAAACTCATGCAGAGTATGTTACGGCAAAAACCGCATACGAAACTGCTACTAATGAGTTGAATGATACCTATATGAAAGCTCCTTTTGATGGATTTATCCAGTCGGTAGAAATTGAAAAACACCAAGATGTTCGTCCGTCACAAACTGTAGTAACGTTTATAGATATTACAAAGTTGAAAGCAGAAACTTATATTCCTGAGCAACTAGCTATAGATCTTGGTAAAGCAGCAAAAAACTCTATTGAAGTAAGTCTAGCTTTTGATAAGCTACCCGAGAAAAAGATGACTACTCGTGAAATTACTGTTTCTCAGAGTACAACTTATAATAACTTATCCTATCTCCTAACAGCTATCATTGATAATGAAGATTATAGCTTATTGGGTGGAATGACAGGTTCGTTGGTTTTACCATCTAGTAAGGATAGTAGTAAAGCATCCATCTTCGTTCCCCAGCAAGCTGTTTGCAATCAACCCCAAAAAGGTACGTATGTGTGGGTGTTGCGTGGTAATAAAACAGAGTCTGTGTCGGTAAAACTAGGTGATTTACATCGTGATAACCTAGTAGAAATAGTATCAGGGCTTCAAGAGAATGATAAAGTAGTAACATCGAATACAAACTTGTTATTTGAAGGAAGAGAAGTCTCTTCGCTCTAAGTAATTTGTAATGGAAAAATTTGTAAAATACTTTTTATCTAGCAAGTCATTTACATGGTTGCTAATGATCCTAATATTGGGTGGGGGATTGTTCTCCTATTTTAATATGGGTAAACTAGAAGATGCTCCTTTTACCATCAAGCAAGCTGTAGTAATTACACCATACCCTGGTGCTTCTCCTATGGAAGTAGAAACTGAGGTTACGGATGTACTTGCAGAAGCTATTCAGGAGATGGGCGAACTCTATTACATAAAGACAGATAACAGAGAAGGTCTGTCTAAAATGACTATCTATTTAAAGAAAGAGCTTAGAGCCGACCAGATGCAACAGAGCTGGGACTTGCTTCGACGTAAAGTGGGAGATGCCCAAGCAAAATTACCTGAGGGTGCTTCTAAATCAATCGTTCAAGATGATTTTGGTGATGTATTAGGTGTGTTTTATGGCCTTCATGGTCAAGGATTTACTCCTCGACAGCTAGAAGATTATGCTATAGAAATTAAAAATGGTTTGCTTAATGTGAAAGATGTAGCAAAAGTTACTCTTTATGGTATCCAAAAAAGATCCTTGTATAGGAACTATTTAGCAGCTCACACTTCCATATCCAAGTGAAGTTCGGCTAGTCTTTTTCGTTGTCCCTATTATTTAATTTTATGATGTCTTCACCAGTTCTGTTCTTACTTTTTTATAATAAGTAGCAATACTTCTAATACAGTTATTTGGTTACAATAGGGGGGATAATAAAAGAGCCTCATCATACGATGAGACTCTTTCGGCGCTCTTTTTATAAATATATCAACTAAACTCTCTCTTCTAATTGATATTTTTCAACAAACTATTTTTTTACCTTAAAAGAACATGTCTGATTGCATATATTATTTTTCTAATTTTTCACCGTTTTCATTGAAAAATACTGTAGTTTCTTGATCTTCTTGATCCTTAAGAACTACCTTGTAAGTTTTAATTCCATATTTTTCAGAGACATATGCTTCTTGAACTGTGCTTTCTTCGTAATCTTTTTAATGGTGTTAACTACAGCTTCAGGAAGTTCTGATATTTCAATTTTTACAAATTCATCTTGTACTACTTCTTGGACTGCTTGTTCTTTTACTTCTTGTTGAGCATATGTTGCAACTGTACCCAAACCGAAAAATAATGCGACTGTTAATACTAACTTTTTCATAATCCCTTGAATTTAAAATGAATAATGTTTTATGAAGTTTGTCTTCACTTATTATAAATCAAATTTAATGCCAAGATTGAAATATATTTGTAATATGCCTATTATCAGTATGTTATATGTTCTTTAAAATATTCTTGATTTGTTATATACGAGTATTATTACCCATTTGGGTGTAGAATGTGTGGAATTTATCATCAATATATTTAGCTTACCATAAGCTTAACTAGTTGGTTATTAGTTGTTAATGTTTGTAGTAGGCTTATTAGAGAATAAATATTTAAACAAAAATGCCATAAAGTGACTACTTTTATATATATCTATGTAGTATGAAACAGAATGATTTTAAAGATATTGATATTAGAATGATGATCATGAAACCTAGAATTTTAGCTTGCTTACTCGTAATGTGTTGTTTTTCTTTCTCTTTCGCACAGAATCCTACTCGTCCTCTTATTCATGCCCATCGAGGTGGGGCAGCAGAATATCCTGAAAATACAATTGAAGCCATGCTGCACGCTGCATCTATTGGTGTTCCTGTGCTAGAACTCGATGTACATGTTTCTGCAGATAGCTTAGTAGTCGTGTCGCACGATCCTTATATGAGTCCGAAAAAAGCTCTTCGTCCCAGTGGCAAGAAGGTTCTGCGGGGGACTCAGTTCAGACATATCTTATTTAATATGCCTTATAGTAAGATTGCAACGTACGATGTAGGTAGTCTTCCTAATAAGGATTACCCCAACCGAGTAAATATACCATGTAAAATGCCTTTACTGGGTGAGTTGATTCGAGAGGTGGAAGAGTTTACACGCATTAACCAGATAGCACCTATTACTTATAATATAGAGATAAAGTCGCATGCCATGAAAGATAATCGGATGACTCCTCAATATGATACCTTCATTCAGTTGGTCATGGAGGTACTAGCTCCCTATTATTTAGGTAACCGATTAATTATTCAGTCTTTTGATGAGCGCACATTGAACTATCTGCACGCTGCATATCCTGATTTGCAACTTTCTTATTTGATTGAAGGTAGGAGGTATCCTATCAAAGATATGTCGGAGAAGCTACAATTTACACCCACTATATTGAGTCCACATTATCAACTAGTAAACCCCGACTTGGTGGAGCAATGCCATAGAAGAGGAATACAGATAGTGCCATGGACAGTGGATCACCGTCCCGATATTTTATTTCTTTGGGATATGGGAGTAGATGGTATTATAACCAATTGCCCTAAGCAAGCTTTGGAATGGATAAAATAAATCAGCAAAAAAATAGACTACATATAATAACTTATTATGTAGTCTATTTTTTTTAGGTTATAATTCGTGATTACTCTTGATTTTCAGAGCTCTTCATCATCAAACTGCGGAACTCTTTGGGGTAAGAAATTTCAAATTTCATTAACTCCTTAGTTACGGGGTGACGGAAACGAATTAGAAAGGCATGTAGAGCAAATCTCTTCAATGGAGATATAAATTCACCATATTTTTTATCGCCCAATATAGGATGACCCATTTCTGCCATCTGTACTCTTATCTTATTGTTTCTGTCTTCGCGAGGGTCAAACTCTAGCATACTCAAGCCATTGGCTTTTTTAATGGTACGGAATCTAGTGATTGCTTTGACCGGGTCACGCGGAGCTGTTTCCAGATTGTTGGAGAAATTTAATTTACCTGTTTCTTCGTCAATCCATGAGATATTTAGTCCAGATTCTTCTTGAACATCACCTTCTACCAAGCCCACAAAAGTATGGTTGATAATAAGCTCTTTCCAGTTTTTCTGGAGATTGAACTTGGTCTCTTCATCTTTAGCAAAAATCATGATACCCGATTCATCTACCTCCAACTTATGTACTAAGAGAGCTTGACCTCTATGGTTGGTTTTCTTTAGGTAGTGATTTAAGATAGCATGTGCCGACTTCCCTTTATTCTTGCCTACTGCAATACTAAGTACACCCGCTTTCTTCTCTATTACAATAAGATAAGCATCTTCGTAGAGTACATTAATATCTTTGCTTCTTAGCTCAGTATTGGAGTGTTTATTGTGATCTATCTGCACCAACATTCCTCTTTCTACAGGATAGTCGGGGTGGGTTACAATCTTTTTATCAACGAATACAATACGTCTTGATAAGAACGATTTTAGTTTCGTGCGACTAGCTTCGGGCATCTTAGCTTGTAAGAATTCCATCAGTGTACTAGCCTGATTTACATGATAATTGGTGTATTTATTTCTTGCCCTAGCGTAAGACCTTTGTCCTCTTTCCATATTCGTTTTAATTCTTTATTAATTTCTCTTCTCGAGAAGTACTACATTTTCCACGTGATGTGTATGAGGAAACATATCTACAGGTTGTATAGCAGCCACTTTATACTTGTTGTCTAGTAGCTGTAAATCTCGTGCTTGTGTAGCTGGATTACAGCTAACATACACAATACGTTTAGGTTCTGCAAATAAGAGAACATCAATAACATCTTGATGCATACCCGCACGTGGAGGGTCTGTGATAATAACATCTGGTTGCCCATGAGTGTTTATGAAATCTTGAGTCAAAATATCTTTCATATCTCCAGCATAGAAGAGCGTGTTGTCTATGTGGTTGATTTCAGAGTTTATTTTGGCATCCTCAATTGCTTCGGGAACATATTCTATACCGATAACTTTTTTTGCTTGCTTAGAAACAAAGTTGGCAATAGTACCCGTACCCGTATAAAGGTCGTACACCAATTCTTCCCCTGTTAGTTGGGCAAAATTTCTGGCTACCTTGTATAGCTCATAAGCTTGCTCAGAGTTGGTTTGATAAAAAGATTTGGGTCCTACTTTAAACTGTAACCCCTCCATCTCTTCAATCATATGGTCTTTGCCTTTATATAAGAATACATCTTGATCAGTATATACATCATTCATCTTATTGTTGATGATATAAAGAAGAGAGGTTATTTCAGAGAATTCATTACCCATGTATTCCATCACCTTCATCATTTGCTCTCTGGCATCGTCATCTTCTACCTTACAAACTAAGATAACCATTAACTCGCCAGTGCTCGATGTACGTACTACCAAACTTCTAAGTACGCCCACTTGTTCACGTAGGTTGAAGAATGAAATGTCATTGGCTGTAGCAAATTCTCTCACACCGTTACGGATACGATTGGAGATGTCGTTTTGCAACCAGCACTTTTCTATATCCAATACTTTGTCAAATGCTCCTGGAATATGGAATCCCAAGCCATTCTTTTGATTTCCCGAAAACTCTTTATCTAGATTTATCTCTTCCTGAGTAAGCCAACGTTTATCCGAAAAAGTAAATTCTAGTTTGTTACGGTAAAATGTTGTTTTTGCCGAACCCATTATCGGCATAGGCTCAGGTAGTTCCACCTTACCAATGCGACTTAGGTTGTCCATAATTTGATGTTGCTTATAGCGAATTTGAGCCTCGTAAGGTAGAACTTGCCATTTACAACCGCCACAAACACCATAGTGTTGGCAGAATGGAACGGCACGTTCAGCACCATATTCATGGAATTTCATCACCACACCCTCAGCATAACGTTTCTTTTTACGTCTTAACTGTAAGTCTACTACATCACCAGGTACCACATGAGGTACAAAAATTACCAAATCATCAACTTTTGCAATGGCTTTGCCTTCAGCAGCCACATCTGTTATTGTAACCTTCTCTAGAAGAGGTAATTGTCGTTTCTTTCTTGCCACTATTCTTTAATGCTTTATGAATAATGGTGCAAAAGTATGAATTTTTTCAGAGAAAAGGGGTCTAGTACTGCGTGTATTTGCTGTTTTGAAGATAGAAAAGAATCCTTTTTAGAATAGTATGTTATCAAACTAAGTACTATAGCTCTATTGGAAGAAAATAAATAAGCAAAGAGTAGATTATTTATTGAATCAAATATCTAAATTTGTTAGTCGTTTGATATACCTTAAGTAGCCAAGCAGAAACAGCCTAAAATGCTGAATAGTAAGTAGAAATAGGTGAGGAGATGAGGTGTAAGATTGAACGATCACATTTATATTGTGTTATCCTAATAGTAAGTATTAAAAAGTAAGAATATGCGTAAATTATTAGTAGTGATGGCTTTGTTTCTGACAGCTGGATTATCTGCCTATGCGCAGAATAATGCTAAGGCAGAACAATATTATGAAGAAGCAATGGATTGGCTGTATCAACAAGAAGAGCCCATTTCCAAAGATGCTGTATTAAAAGCAATTAATTTATACAAGAAGGCGATAGCAGCAGACGCTACTTATTCTCCTGCCTACGAGCAGTTGGCAATAGAATATTGGTCTTTAGGAAAGCAAAAAGAGGGCTTTGATATTTTACAAACTGCCACAGAAAAGATATCTGATGATGCTATGTTGTCTCTTTTAAAAGGAATCTTCTTAGAAGATATTGAAAAAGTAGATGAAGCCAATACGTGCTACAAAGAAGCAGCAGCTCTTTTTGATAAGTCGGTGCAAACTAAGAAAAACTTCGACACCCTCTTTTATCGAGCGATGACTTACTATCTTTTAGAAAATCAAGAAGTAGCTATAGCCAAATATAAGGAAGCTATCGACAAAGGGTATTATCCCGAAGAAGATTACGAAGAATTTTATGATATGCAGATGGAAATATTAGAAACCGTAGATTTGCTTGAGTTTATTCAGCAGTCTATTACCAATAAATACGGATTGAAATAAAAGTGAGATACACCTATTCTAGTAAGGCTTTAACCGACAAGGTTGAAGCCTTTTTGGTGCCCCGATAAGCATATACACCAAAAGGGGGCATCAAGATTTCTTGATACCCCCACAACAACACATCTAATAGTTCACATATAAATAAGGGAGAAAATTAATTAGTGCCTAGAGTATTCAGTATAAAGAATACCATTTTCGTAGATCCGATGTCGGATAATAGACCACATAGATACCTCCTGATTTCCTTGGAAAAGGGGAATGCCTGGACCTAAAAGTATAGGATACTGCACAATAATCATCTTGTCTATCAACTTCTCTTTAAGAAGAACAGATAAAATTTCACTACCGCCTACTAGCCAAATATCTTTACCTTCCTCTTTTTTCAACTCTCTAATCTTTTCAATCCATTCTTCATTTATAAAGTGAAGTTGGTCATTACTTGCCTCTCGGTTTTGCCTTGTAATGACATAGCTCACTTTATCGCCATACGGCCAGCCAATCCCCATATTCTGGATGGAACGGTATGTTTTACCGCCCATAATCAATACATCTATATCCTTATAAAACTCTTTCCACCCGTATTCCTTTTTATCAGGGTTGGGGTAATCTGCTAGCCACTTATGCGTACCCTCTTTGGATGCAATTTGCATATCAATAGTAGCAGATATATATAATATAATCTTTCTCATTTGGCTTGATTTCAATCTGCAATAAAGATAAAAACAGAATGGAAAAGAGAAATATTTAGGGGTATAAAAGTGCGTAACAGATAGTCAATTAATAGGTTACTGTTACATTTCTGTGAAGAAATAGGACTTTAGACTCGTGATTCTTTGGCTTTCAAGTGACAGCACCAACAAGGATAAATCAATTTTACTTGATTTTAAATAGCCCACTATCGTAGTCATAATTTTCCGTGTTTTGTTGAATAGAAGCTTTCTTTTTGCCAGAATCAAAGTTCCATGAAAGACTTAATGCAAATGCATGATCTTTTCGTCTTAGGTGGTAATCTGTCTTATGATAAACGATGCTACTTGGAATGGTTTTATTTGAGTATTTATCTTTTATAAAAGGAAAGAAGCATTGGAGACCTAAATTCACTTTCTTGTAAGTATAACCGATACTGATATATGAGATTTTATCAATCCCAGTTTTATATAATCCAGAAAGGAATGTTCCTCCAAGTTTTTGGAATACATCGATAGAGAGGTTTTTGTAATAGGCTGATAGATATATAGAAATAGGATAGGACCAATAACTAAAAGAATTCATTTCTTTTGAGGGTTGAAATACTTGTTGGTAGGAACCCATACTACCACCAATACGAAGGAACTCCCATGGGGTATAATTTATATTAAACTCCCCACCTCTGCGTATGTCTTTTTTTGCATTACCAGTTTGGAACAATACACAGTTATCTCCATATTTATATAAATCAAATAAGCTATTATTTGTATAATCATAAAACAGACTAGCAGATAATGAAAAATTCTTTAAGTACAAATCGTAGTTTAAACCCCATGATTGAAAATGTGAGTTTTGTAGATTCTTGTTACCGGTTTGATAAAAATTATTCATTATCAAAATTCGTGCGTCAGACATTTGCAGCATATCAGGCATTTGTGTATTTGAATTATACGTTATACGCAGACTGTTGGCATCATTAATATTATAACCAGCCATAATCATTGGAATGAAAGTGAAATTGTGGAATCCATTTTCTTCTAATTGCGTATCGTAATTTATACCTAAACTAACTCGATACATAAATGGTTTGAGCTTTCCACTTATCTCTCCATATGCGTAATGTCTCTTAGTATTAATACGCTCTTTATGAGAATCAGCTGAAATTGAATTTGTCAATTCATTTGTTAAATAATTGTAGTGACCACGGTAGCCTATTGATAAATTCGCATTAGAGAATTTGTGGTCATAAATAAACTCACTAATTAATGTTTTCTTCTGATTGTTAATCAGCATACTATCATCAAACCCTGTAGAACCTGTTTCTGCTGAATGCGTCTGTTGTTCATTATCAAAATAACTACCAACTAAATTAAATGTAATGGAGTTGTTTTTCGGTAGTATCTTAGAATAATATATATCTAATGTGGGTACTATACTTTTTGTATGATCCTTTAAACTACCGATTCGTTCTTCTTGAAATTCATTTTGCATGAATGCAATTGTTTTATCTGCATTCAATTTACCATTTGAAGTGTTTATAAAGGCTTTAATTTGAAAATCATAATTGCTTTCTTTGCTACGAGAATATGTAAAACCTACATTGTGCTGATATCCCCAAGATTGGCTTTTTCGAATATAGTCGTAAACATAATTGTCATCGCTAATTTGGTAATTATAGCGTCCAGTTTCTAAATCTTCTATGTTACGTTTCATGTTTATGTGTGTACCATAATGAAATGTAAATTTATTATCACCTTTAATGTATGATAATGCAAGGGAAGCGTTAGAGAACATTTGTCCTAGTGTTGTATATGTGTTGCCACTCCAACCCGTATCCAAAGACTTAGTTCTTATGTTTACCACATTCTCGGCATCGTTTATATAACGCATTGGAGGCACATCATAAAGTTCGACATTTTTAATTTTATCAGCTGGAATTATCTTTAAATCATCATTCGTAGCCTTTATCCCGTTAATTAAAATTATTATAGACTTGCCATTAATAGTAGATAAGGCATTAGTAGACTTATCAACGTGAAGGTTGGGTAATGTAGCTATAAGCTCTCGTCCATCTTTTGCTTTCTTTATTTGATTGTTAGTAAAAGTATAGGACGTTTTATCAATATTGCGAATACTTCTTTTCCCTTCAATAACCACTTCAGTTAGCCACTTGGGGTCTGTATTAAGTATAATATTCTGTGTTAAATCTCCATCTATAGAAATAGGCAAAGATACCGTTTCATACCCTATATAGGATGCTTTCAATATGTAATTACCAGAATCAATATTTTGTAAGGAATATTTTCCATATAAATCAGAAACGCTCCCTTTTACAATTTTTACAGTATCGCTAGCTCTATATAGTGCTATATTAGCAAAAGGAATACCTTCTTTTTGATCATCAATTATTATTCCTTCAATAGTTAACTCTTGACCGATGCAAATAGCTGTACAAAGTAACATTATTAGTGTAAAAGCAGTTTTCATAAGTATCAATTAATAGTCTTCACAAGTAGTGTATTTGGGTGTTAAGAGAAAAAATGTTATTCATAACTATTTCAATAATAAGAAGACTCTCTGCAAGTTATAGAAAAATATTAGAAATATTATAACAAGTTGAATATAAAATTAACTTTTATTTTAAATAATAGCTTTAATATTGAAAGAAAAGATAACAGCATTAAACAGTTTGGGAAACTGTATTATAAAAGAGTAAGCTGCTTTTTGTATAAAAATCCACCCATTTTTATATCGGTGTCAAGAGGAGGTTTGGTCAGGGTCAAAACGATGACATGTCGGTGTCATGTTAATGTCTTGTCGGTGTTAAACTGGAATGAAGTTTTAAATAGACTCAAAGTGTATTATTTATTCATTTTTGATATTATAAATATCCATATTGATATAATGAATAAAAAAAACTCCTCTCTATTAAGTTCAGCTTGGAATAGAGACCTAAAAGAGGGGAGCTTCTGAGAAGTATTTGAATAATAATTAATATGAACTTATTCTTTTTTTAGTCCGTACTCTGTTTGAGTTACGCCATTGATGTAGTATCTACCTCGTAAAATACTCCATTGTGATTTTTTAAAAGGAGGGTTGTACAAAGGAATGCCATTACCTAGCAACACAGGAAATTCTGTAATAATCATTGTATCTATTAAACCTGCATTTAGCATTTCAGAGGCTATTTCCCCTCCACCTACTAGCCAAATATCTTGTCCTTTTTGGTCTTTGATAAATTTAATTTCTTCCAACCAGTTTTCTCCCAAATAATGTATTCCTCTTTTGTTGCTTTCGATAGGTTGATGAGAAATGATATAGGTGTTCTTTTCGGGGTAGGGCCATTTGTCGCACATATCCAGAATGTGCCGATAGGTTTTGCCACCCATAATTAACGTATCCACTTTTTCGTAAAATTCCTGATAACCATAGTCGGTTTCTTTTGGATTAGGAAAGTTTTCAAGCCATTCTAACCCACCATTTATTTCGGCAATATAGCCGTCTAAGGAAATTGAAATATACAAAGTTAGCTTTCTCATACAATTAGTTTTTAGGTGACTAATCTATTATTATTCCTTTGTGTTGTAGGAACTTATCTATACTAATTTAACAGAATTACTCCTTTTTTGTTGTCTTATTTGTGTTAAACTTTAGCTCATATCTTCTTTTATATATTCCTTGTTGGCTGTAAAAAGGTGATTCGTTATACATGTACCCCTATATAATAAGGTAAGATGAGAAGGTACACAGAGGAGTAGAAAGCAACTAGGTGTTAAAAACAGTTTAAAGAAAAGTGAGGTATCTGGATAGAAATAAGTATATCCCTTTCAAGTGATTTATTTAAATACTATGAGAGAAGTTAGTCTTTACCTTTAGAATAACAGATTTATAGAATGATAGCTGGTAGGTTTACTTCTTTTGTTTTTTACATTAAAGGGAAGCTTTTTATAACATTTTTCAACTATTAAGTGTTTATATATTATAAAATAGAAAAACATAATAAGTATGAGTGAAACTAAAAATGATGAACTAACTGACTCTTTATTTAATGAGATAGTTTATAAAAACAATAAGTATAAGCGCCATAATAGACGTAGGCTTGCGTTTTGGATTCTAGTGCTTATCATTTTCGGTTATTTGCTGTATTATTACTTTTTAAATACATCAGACCCCCTTGATTTAGAGGAAATGCTACATTTAGGAACTGATATTGATAGGCAAGGAGTTGCTATGCTTTTCTAAACAAGTAAAAGCATCAGATTTTCATTTGGATACATCAAAGAGAGAAAGGAAAGCCTACATAACAGGAGTTGTGTAGGCTTTCTTGGAAGATCACTGGGATTTGTAGAAAAAAGAGAGCCTTCATTTGCCCGAGTAAAAAGAGATTGTTTACTTTACCTAAAATTATAAATTCGACGAAATGAAATTATCAAAACTATATACTCTCTTGGCCTTTGTCTTAGGGTTTACAATGTTTAGCTGTTCAGATGATGAAAAGAAAAAGGATGGTCCCGAAGAAGAACTTTTTGATGTTTTTGGCATCTATGAGGGAACTATGAACATCTCTGTAGTGCAAGGAGATGGTTCGAAGAAAGATTTTACCCTCGATAAACAATATGCTTTTGTCGAAACGGATCCATCTCCCAATACATTGAGACTAGCTGTGAAAGACTTTCTTTTGGAAGAAGTAGAGTATGGTAACATTTATATTCCTGCACTCTATGAAGTAAAAGGAAACACTTGCTCATTAGATGGTTTTAGTAATCACGTTGATCTTGTAGGTCAAGGTGAAGCAGAATTTACTGTTTTAGGTAAAATTACTGAAAAAGAGATCAGTCTTGATATTGATGGTAAGTTTAAAAACTCAGCTGATAAACGTAAGATAGAAGTAACTTTTGTAGGAAAGAAGACCGATATTAAATTGAAGAATTATCTATTTGATTTTGAAGAATGGGAGGTAGGTAATCCTCTTGATATTGATAATATTCATTTTAGTTTGCCTAAGTCGAAGTTTGAGAATTTAAGATGGAGCTCAACCGATTTTGAAGTAGCTCGTTACAAACAGTTAGAATTGATGACCGAATATACGGTGGGAAGTAGTAGTGACAACCAAGCTGGCAAACTTTCAGCACAAATACGTACTGTAGAGTCTATTGAAGGAGATAACTTCTTACATTTGCCCAAGGTGTATGGTGGGTATTTATACTGTGGAGGTTTTAATGATGATACCCAACTTCATCCGCATGATAGATTATTATTGGGTTCACCTTTTGAGGTAGAGCCTATGAGTGTAAAGGGTTACTATTATTATAAGTCGGGAAAAGAGTACTTCTCTTGCCCCAACCCCGATAAACCTGCCGAGGTGGTGCTAGATGCAGATAAAGTAGATGCTTGTCTCATGGCTGCTTATCTTTATGAAGTCTCAAGTTTTGAGAATACCGATGATATATTAACATTGCAAACCCTACAAAATTCTCCTCAAGTAGTAGCTAAAGCTCAATATACGAGCGAGAAGGCAACAAGAGGATTTGAAGAGTTTGAGATGAAATTGAGATGGAATGAAGGTGCGAAATACGATTCAGATAAGAAATACCGATTTGTGTTGCTCTTTGCGTCAAGTAAAGATGGCATAACATATAGTGGTGCTCCAGAGAGTGTCTTACGTATTGATAATGTACGTATTTCTACTAAATAATAAAAGAGTGTAAATAACAAATATCCTAGTAAAAGCAAGCATAGACTACAACCTATGCTTGCTTTTATTTTGGGTATATGGGCGCAATAAAGACATTAAAAGAGCTTAAAGTGTTAAAATAATATCAAGAATATCATTTTTAATAATAACTTTGATAGAGATATCACAATCCTAACGTAATCTACAATCATTATGAGAAAGAATAAAATTACTTATTTGGTAGCTTTTTTATTTTTAGCAATCGGTATTTCAAGCTGCTCAAGCAGTTCGAAACATATCCCCGATTTTACAGGCGTGTACAAAGGAGTTATAGAAGAACCTGAGTTTTTGTTTTGGAATAATGCTGCGAAAGTATATTTGAGGAAAAACTCAAATGATCCCTATCGGTTGAGTTTAAAAACAAATCTTTATAAAGAATCTATGGGAGATCCTTTTGTTATGGAATTTGATGACGTTCTTGTTGATAGTCGTTCGGCAACCGATAATACCTTTAAGTTTAAAGGAAAAGAAATAGAGGTCGATTTTGGAGTTGATGGAAAAGCTAAGGTTTCTTTAGACGGAGTTACTGAAGGTAATGTAATGACCTTAAATTATAAAATAACGTCTAGCCATAAAGGAGAAACTTATACAGCTACATTTTATGGTCCAAAGATGAATAAAAAAGAAAGTTCTAAAGCAGAGATCGAAGAATTTATTATTAATGATGTTTCTGTTAGGAATATAGAGCTGATAGGAGATGATATTTATGAAATTTCTATCCAGCGAATGACTCCTATAGAAGTAATAAAAGGGTATAAGTTTAAAATTAAAGTATCTGATGGGGCTAGATATAAGATGGAACCATCTACTCTAGATATAGATACTCCTGCCAAGGCTATGACAATCACAGTCGTATCAGAAGATGAATCTGTAGAACAAGTATATACAGTTCGACTAAAATATGTATAAGTTTACACAAACTTTCGTTTAATTGAAAATGGGCAAATCTGGAGAGGGTTTGCCCATTTTTATGTTTTAAAAATATTGCTATTCTTTTAAAATGTATTAATGATGTGTTTTTATATTAGTGGTTTAGTGTATTGATAATTATGCCTTTAGTGAAGCGTAGGGCTTTCTGCCTATAGATGTATCAAGATAAATAAGGTTAAATGCGCTACACTAAAGAGTGCTAAAAGCATTTGGAAGATTATCTTTGTACTACAATGTTTTCAATAGCTATTGTACTTTTAAGGAAAGAAAGTTTCTTTGAGCAATGCTTAGAAGTACAACATATAAAAACCCCACCTCTACAAGAATAGTCTAACAAAAGAGTAGAGATGGGGTTTGTTATTTTTAATGGATAGATACTCTTTTTATAGAATATCTAAGGGTCAAAGATAATAGCTTGTAAGCATTTAGAAGCATTTATCTATATGTTAAAAAGCAGATAAATAGATAAAAAACGTTTTTATGTCTTTCTTGTAAATCTTAAAAAAATACTAATCTCATCACTACTTCATTTCTTATTCAAGCTTTTGCTTATTCTCATTTCTTCTTATTAGACTATTAAGTGTTCTTTTCTTAATTAAAGGTTATTACCCTTAATTTGGTTTGAATTCTGTTTTTGAATTTAAAATAAGAATTAATATAAGTTCTAAACTACTGATTAATTGTGCATTTGAGCTGTATTTGCTTATATTTAAAGATTAATTATACCTATTTTTATTTGTTAATAGGATAAATATGTATACTTTGGTATTAGTTTTTAATAGTATAAATTTAATATTGATAAGATTGAAATTATGAAAAAGAATCTGTTGTACCTATTTTCATTATTGCTAATAGTAGGCGGTTTTGCTGGCTGTAGCCGTGATGAAAAATGTCCTGTGGAATTACCTGTAGATTTTGCAGGAGTTTATAAAGGTGTATTAGATGTTGAGCTGAATGGAACTCAAATAGCACAGGGATTAGCTCAGAAAGTTTACATAACAAGTGTAGATGGTAAAAAAGCAACTTTAGCATTGAAAAACTTCTCTTTTGGAGAAATGGAACTAGGTGATATCGTAGTGCGCGATGTAGATGTTAAGCAGCCTAGAGGAACCGTAGTTTTTAGTGGCTCAGACATAGTAAATCTAGCTGTGGGTGAGTGTCAAGTGAACCTAGCGGGTAATATTGTTGACAAGAAAATGACAACCGATATTGATGTCGATGTTAAAGGCCAGGAAATGAAGGTCAAAGTAAAATTCAATGGTGAAAAGATGGCAGCTGATCAAAGTTCAGAAGCTCAAATCAGTGATTTTACAATTGAAGGAGCAGAAGTAGCTTTTGATGAAGCAACTAAAACTTACAATGTAACGGTAACCAATGCTACAGAAGAAGATCTAAAAGAAATTACTCCAGCTATTAAAATTTCAGATAAAGCAACGATTGTCCCAGCAATCGGAACTGCTATCGACCTAAGCGAAGGTAAGGAAGTGAAATATACGGTCACTTCAGAAGATGGTGTTGTTGTAAATGAATACAAAGTAAAAGTATTAAAAAGCTTAGACCGCGCTTATTTTGATTTTGAAGATCTTGTAGAAAAATATAGCGCTACTAAAGGCTCAGACAAATTTAAGTCTTATGTTCCAGCAACACAAGGAATCTATGTATGGGATGCTAGTGATGGTGGTACAAAAACACTTATTGGAATGAATTATGCTGATAAATTTGGTGTTGTAGGTTCTGATGCAGGAGTAGAAGGTAAAGCTATGCATATTGAAACATTAGATACTAAAGGCAATGGCCCTATTTGGACATTCCCAGCCACTCCTAAAGTAACATCTGGTTCTTTATTCCTTGGTAAATTCATCCTTGATTTCAAAGATCCTTTAAAGAGTACTAAGTTTGGCGTTGTTGTAGACAAAAAAATAGCTACTGTACGTGGATCATATAAATATAAATCGGGAGAACTTTATTACGAATGCCCTAATCCAGGAGCGCAAACTTCTCATATCGTAGAAGAAAGACCAGGAGTAAAAGATGAAGGTATGATAGCAGTTGTTGTTTATAATGCTAAAGACAAAGATGGTAAAGACATTATACTAACTGGTCATGATATCTACACTTCTACAGAAGTTATTTTCAAAAAACAAATTGAAGTAGCTGGAACTGAAGAATACAAACCATTTAATGTTGCTTTGGATTATGAATATGATGCAACCAAGGAATACAAACTTGCTGTTATTTTCTCTTCAAGTAAAGATGGAGATAAATTCTCAGGAGCTCCAGGTAGCACACTGTTAATTGATAACTTAGAAATTATTGCAGAGAACTAAACTTATTAAGTTTGCTTTAGCAATCATTTAAGAATAGAAGGACCTATGTTTTTGAGCATAGGTCCTTTTTTGTCTATCCTAATCTCTTCCTATGAAACTGCTTAATTCCAACCCCACCTCAAAAACGGAGTGCTTATCTAGATAAAAAGAATATACTTTATTTACTTAAAAAAAGGTTGGGATATTATTTAGGTGTTGACTATTTATATTGTAATTTAGTAGTTGCTAGATTGATTTTAGGTTAAAAATATACCTAATCAAGTAGAAGATTTACCCTAACAAGAGAGTTCTAAAGCGTATTATATTAGAATTAAATACCTTCGGTAGGGATATTGTTTTCTGAGTAATTTAGGAAACAAGAAGAATCCTTTAAATTACATTTTGCACAAAATTTATGATAAAGTTAAAGCTACCTTATGCCTATTTAGTAATGGCACTTATCTGCATAATCGGAATCTCTCACTCTGAAGGGATTCATGCTGCCAACAAAAAAACCGATCTTGTTTCCTTTGTAGATATTTCTGACAATATTCCATCGAAGGAGATTCAGAATATCTATCAAGATAGAGAAGGTTATATGTGGTTTGCTACTTACAATGGATTAGTTCGCTACGATGGCTTTTCCTACTTGAATACAAAGCTAGGTTATTCGGCAGAAAAGGGAGCAATCAATAATATGGTGAATTATGTAGTAGAAGATTTTAATTCTACTTTGTGGGTGGGTACGAATGCAGGGTTGGTGCTGCTCGATAAGGTATCGGGAAAGACAACCGATATGAAGCATCCTTTACTGGATAATGTGATTGTCGAAGGAGGTATTATTGTTACCAAAAACAATGAAGTATGGATCGGGTCCAACAAAGGACTACTATACATTTCTCCCGATAGAAAGAAAGTGGTCAATGCCGTAGCTGGTGATGATATCAAAAGTATCTGTCTAGATAGGCAAGAAAACATCTGGGTGGGTACTTGGAATAAAGAGCTATATAAGTATCATGTCAGCTCTAAAACACTACATCAGGTTCATCTTCCCAATTTTGATTCTTATGCTAACACCATCTATCAAGATTCCTCTGAAAACATCTGGGTAGGTACTGCAGGAGATGGTTTGTATAAAATTATTAACCCTAACGACTCTGCCAAAACAGCTATTCGTCATTACAAAAATAGAGAGAACGACTTAAATTCACTTTTAGATGATGTTGTTTATTCGTTGTACGAAGATAAAGAATCGGGTAATTTATGGATTGGATCTCGTAAGGGATTGAGTTTGTTGAATATGGATAGTGATCAAGATCAGTTCCAAAACTATTTTCCCGATGAGAGTAAAAAACATAGTTTGCCCTTTAGTGAAGTGAGTAGTATAACCTCTTCTCGTGATGGTGTAATATGGATAGGTATGTATGGAGGGGGAGTATCTAAAGTGATTCCCACTAAACCTTATTTTAAAACGATCTCTCTGGATAAGGTGATGCGTCAGTTTAATACTCGCTCTGTACAAAGCATTTATTATGATGACCTCCGTATATTATGGATTGGGATTAAGGGCTTTGGCTTTATTGCTTATGATATTGTTACAGGTTCTTATAAGCATTATAGCGAACTCAAAGAGTTTACGGATTTGCCCAAGGGCATTACTTCTATCCGTGCTATTGTTGCTCGTAGAGAGCAAGATGAGATCTGTTTTGCTACCAATGAAGACGGAGTATGGGTGCTAAATACGAAGACGGGAAAAGTAACCCAACTCAACTCTCACACTATCCCAAGCTTTACCGATAACAGAGTTTCTTGTTTGCTAGAAGATAGAGAGGGAGGCTTGTGGATAGGTACCCGACAAGGTTTGGGTGTGGTAGAAAAAAGAGGAGTTTATACCCCTCTATATGATATTGTGTACAATGCTAATGCCGTTGGCAAACTAGGTCAGATACTGAGCTTAGCTCAAGATAAAGATGGTGCAATATGGGGCGTTAATAATGGTAGTGGAGTCTTTTGTATCAAAGATAGTGGCAAAGGGAAAGAGCTTTCTTTTTATACTCTTCAACGAAAGAATGGTCTGATCGATAATGTATTAACGATTTGTGTAGATCATAGTAATCGCTTGTGAACAGGTAGTGATGGAGGCGGTTTGTATCTGCTCAATCGAAATAAAAATAGCTTTGAACCCTATGCTGAAGAGCACAAGTATATCGGTCAGATTGTTACCAATATCATTGAGGATGATGTGGAACACTTGTGGGTAACGACCAATACTGGATTAATAGAATTGAGTATCCCCGACAATAATAATCTGGATAAGATATTGCACTTTACAAAATCGGATGGCTTGCAAGATAACTTTTTTAACTTGAATGCTTCATTTAAATCGGATAAGGGTATCTTGTTTTTTGGAGGTAATAACGGATTAAATTACATTAAGCCCAATGAACGACAAGCTAGTAAGAACTTCTATCCGATTATGCTGACAGACTTGAAGATCTTTAATCAGTCTTTTCGCGAATTACCTAAGTCGGAGAGGGAGGCTATTACCTCTCAATCACTAGATCACTCTAATGTCATTACGTTATCTCATGATAAAAACAACTTTACCTTAGAGTTTGCTGTACTCAACTACGCCGACCCGAGTCAAAACTTGCTGGCGTATAAGCTTGAGGGATACGATCACAATTGGATATATACCGATTATCAAAAATCTTTTGCACACTATAGTAACTTGAGAAGTGGTACGTATAAACTGTATATGCAAGGTACCAATGTGAGTGGAGAGTGGTTTGATGCTGAGAATAGTGTTACTATAAAAGTTCTTCCTCCCTTCTGGTTATCTACTAAGGCTTATGTACTATATACATTAACTTTATTCTTAATTATAGTCTTAATTATTAGAGCAGTACGCAACCGTTCTAAACTAAAGCATCAATTAAAGATGATTGAGTTGCGTAAGCAAAAAACCGATGAGGTAAACCACAATAAGCTTCAGTTCTTTACGAATATTACGCATGAGCTGATGACTCCTTTAACTATTATATCTGCTTCACTAGCCGATATTAAAAGCACCACAAAGGAGGAAAATCTTGCGATACAAAGTATTAAAACTAATGTTCTAAGATTAATTCGTTTGATACAGCAGATTCTTGAGTTTAGAAAAGTGGGAGGAGGTAAGGCTCATCTTTGTGTGACTCAGGGAGATCTGGACTTGTTTATAAGAAACAGTATTGCATCCTTCCGTCCGCTTATTAAGTCGAAAAATCTAACGATTACGTTTGAGTCGAATATGGACGAGGGTACTTTGGTGTATTTTGACCCCGACAAGGTGGATAAAATTATGTATAACCTGCTTTCCAATGCGGCTAAGTACAATAGAGAGAATGGCTCTATTACCGTAAAACTCAATTACAATACTTTGGCTCATCAGGTTGTCATTTCTGTGATTGATACGGGTGAGGGTATTGAAGAAAACTTGCTACCTACCTTGTTTCAACACTTTTACGAAGGAAAATATAGAAGCTACAATACCATAGGTACAGGTATCGGATTGGCTCTAACCAAAGATTTAGTAACCCTACATAAGGGGGAAATCAAGGTGGAAAGTAAAGTGGGAGTTGGTTCCACCTTTACGATTGTGCTTCCTTCTAATAAAGACTCTTACGATCCTTATCAGATAGATGAATCTATTACGATACGTAAAAATGCGGTTATTGATGCTTTAGTAGATGAGGGGGAAGAGCTTCCTTCTTCAGAGGTGAAGTTTGATGAAACCAGACATCTTTTATTGGTAGAAGACAACTTAGAGTTGCTCTATGCTATGAATCGTATCTTCTCTTCCAAATACAATGTGTTTACAGCCACTAATGGGGCTGAGGCAATTGATATATTGAAGGAAAAAGAGATTCATATTATTATATCTGATATTATGATGCCCGAGATAGATGGTCTATCCTTGTGCCAATATACCAAGTCGCATTTAGAATATAGCCATATCCCTGTTATCTTGCTTACTGCTAAGCAAACTGAAGAAGATATGATTGAGGGATATAAATATGGTGCGGATAGCTACTTTGCAAAACCACCTAGTTTCCCATTGCTTTATGCACGTGTAGATAATCTGCTTGAGAAAGCTGAACGTGTTAAGGTGGATTTCCGTAAACAGCTGGTGTTTGATAGTAAAGAGCTCGATTATAATTCTATTGATCAAGACTTCTTGCAACAGGCAGTAGATACTGTAAACAAATACTTGAGTGATGCCGATTTTGACTTAACTAAGTTTGTGAGCGAGATGTTCACTTCTCGTACAACCCTAAATGATAAATTAAAATCATTGACAGGATTGACGCCCATAGCCTTCATTAATCACATTCGTTTGAATGCTGCCCGGCTAGCTATGGAGAAGAATCCAGATGTACAGATTGCTGAAGTAGCATTTAGTGTAGGTTTTAATGACCCTCGTTATTTTAGTACTGCATTTAAGAAGAAATATGGTTCTTCTCCATCCGATTATATACATCAAATTCACAATAAAGAAGAATAAAATAAATCATTAAAAGCCCCTACAATTGCTGTAGGGGCTTTTTTTTGTCTATGGTAGATTTTTAACCCATTTGGGGATTATTTAAACATAGAAATAATCAGAAATTTTCATCTTTGCAATGCAGTCAACGGAAACGAAGGCTGTGCGTTTTTTAGAAATGTTGAAACTGCTAAGAGTTTAAAGTCGCTCTTTTTTATTCCTAATTTACTTTTACGATTAAGTTTTGGAAAAGACATAGCATAGTTCCTGGTTTAAGCGAGAAGTAAGTGAATAGAGAAAAGACCTTTTGATTTGAATAATTGATTTAACATTAAGGGTAGTGAAATCAATGCGAATTAATAGTCTGGAAAGTTCGGCTTAATTTAAAAATGCAAGAAGTACTGTGGGTATGGTAAATATGGGGACTCCACTCAATAGTATGCTTGCATACTTCATAAGGGCAGTTGATGAAAAGCTTTCTTAGATTCTGCTTTTCATGTATAAGGTTAGCAATAACCTACTTATGAAGCTACTTAAATTTGTCATGTGACCCACTTGATTATGGAACTGTATATATAGACTAAAACTAGTTTTTATGGTACATAGGTAGTGCTAGTTCTAATGATCTTGAGGGTCACATGCACAAATTGGGGTAGTAAAAAAATAGATCTATGATATAATGATATTGAGGAGTTACTCAGCTTGTAGTGTGATTAGGTTATATTCGTGATTAGTAGAGATACTAATTAGAGATTAGTTAGGTTTAATATTTACGTGCTTTTATGTTATGCTTGCAGGCTGAGTATTGATATTTTGTCTTTAAGAAGTTGGTTTTACAGCTTTAAGGAGAGTTTGAATTATTTATAAATACACTATTTGAAAACAGAGAAGGTTATTAGTTAGTATTCTTGGTTTTATCCTGCGTATGGAGCTGACGTTGTTTTTTAGAATATTCTGAGTTTGTCCATAATAATAAGAAAAACCAATATTTCACCTTCTCTAAAAAGAGGAAGCTTATATCGTTTCCTCTTTTAGTTGGAACTTTCATAATAATAATCACAATAAATGAGGTGTAGCTTTATTCTTGAAATAGTGGGGATATGCTACACCTTACTGGATAGATCAAGGTTTTATTATTCGTTTAAAGTAATGCTGTTAGCTATACCATAAATATCCTATAACCCAACCTTTTTCTATTGTCCTGAAGAGTATAGAGTTCATCATAGAAATTTGTAGTGCTTTAACGGAGCACATTGTTCTAGACTTTTACTCAACTTGGGGGAGGTTACTAGCGGGTAACTTCTCACCAAGTAAAAGGATAACTTAAAATGAAGTTTTTATGATTACGTTTAGATAGTTAAAGATTAAAAGAAGCCGCATTTCTTTAAGTATGCTAGAGTTTGTCAGATGATAAGTAAGTTTAGGCATAATGAATGCTTAGTTTATTAGAAGGCTTCTTAAAGGTTCGCATACGAGAATACAAAAATTGGTTCTCTCATTTTCATACGTTATTCTCGTGTGCCGAATCTCTTTTTTTATGTCTTTAGAATATTCTCTTGAGATTACCAAATTCAATTTTTAAAAGCCTTCCTAGTGAAAGACCATCAGAGGTTTGTTGTTCAAATTTTTGTGTTCTACAGCTAAGAAGGCTTTTTTGTGTCTTATTCTTTATACAACTTTTCAATACTTATCTCTCCCCAAAAAATAACAATTCCTCCTTATAAGTTGTTAACTCTTTTCGGTACGTTTGTTTCAAACTCAAATTAAGATATGAAAACATTATTAGTTGATATGGATGGTGTGCTAGCAGATGTCTATGCACAGTTACTCAAAATAGAATATGAAGAAAAAGGAATAAAACACAAGATAGAGTCGCTTTATGGTAAAATGGAAAGTGAAGCCTTTGAAGATGGTTATGCTTATGTACATCGACCAAGATTCTTTCAAACAGCACCTTTGATACCAGGATGTGTTCAGGGACTTCGGTACCTCAATGATAAATACAACTTGCTGATTGTCTCTTCGGCAACGGAATTTCCTAATAGTCCAACTGAAAAACTAAAATGGATGCACAAGCATTTTCCGTTTATAAATTGGAAACAGATTGTGTTGTGTGGTCGAAAAGATGTAATCAAGGGAGATATAATGCTCGATGATCACCCTAAAAACTTAAACTACTTTGAGGGCAGGAAAATTATATTTACTCAACCTCACAATATCTACATCCAAAACCCATCTTACGAGAGAGCTAATAACTGGGAAGAAGTGATGAATATCCTTTAATATAAGACATGAGCTTGATTTTTATAAACATAAGGGCTGTGTTCTACCTTATTTTTTATAAATTTATAAATTCATTTTAAAGATAAAATAATATGAATCCCAAAGAAAAATCTCTTACATTATTTGCCTTGATAGTCATTGTACTTTCAGTGGTACTTTATTTGCTTTCTTGGATTCCATTACGTCCGTTTTTATTTGCTGTATTCGCATCTATCGGATTAATTGGGTTGTTGATTTACAACCACTCCAAGTAGAAACCCACGCATTTTATCTCAACTATTTAAGTATAAAAACTATCTTCTTTTACCTCAAACAGATAAATGAAGGTAGTTTTTGTTTTATATCTCTTCTCCTCTAAATATTAATAGGATGAATTTTAATAGTTTACTCAAGCAATATCAAGCAGTACAAGATAAAGAGAGAGCTGCACAGATGGAAAAGTATATGCGAAATCAGTTTTCGTTTTTAGGTATTGCCACTCCCGAACGTCGTAAAATTGCCAAACCTCTATTCCAAGAAGCAAAATATCATGAAGTAGTTGATTGGTGCTTGATACAGAAATGTTGGGATTGTCCGTATCGTGAACTTCAATATGTAGCCTGTGATTACTTACATCGGGTTACTCCACTTCTTGTTTCTAAAGATTTAGAGTCTATTGAAAAGCTGATTACAACGAAGTCGTGGTGGGATAGTGTAGATTCATTGTATATCGTTATAGCTAGTATGGTACAAGCAGATCCTAGACTAAAAAAGCGTATGCGAGCATGGAGTTTAGATGATAATAAATGGTTGCGGCGAGCAGCCATCGCCTATCAATTATCTTTAAAAGAAGAAACAGATTTAGAATTGCTGTCCGAGGTCATTTTGAACAATACAAATCATCCCGATTTCTTTGTGCAAAAAGCCATCGGATGGATATTACGAGAATACAGTAAAACAGATTCGGATTGGGTAAGGAGCTTCATAAACCAACATGGAGATGCGATGAGCAAACTTAGTATTCGAGAAGGAAGTAAATACATTTAGGATAAAAAATGAATAATGTAAGTGTTTGGTTGTCAAGGAGGCAAAATATCATGACACCGACATGATGATGCTTTGACACCGACAAGACACTGTCTTAACCCTGATCGAATAAACTCATGGTTGTAGCAAAAGAAAGAGATGATTTTAAAAAGAGAAAAGGATTGTTCTATTTTACTCATTTTAAGAATCGATAATTTGTGAGATTAAAAAAGCTTTTCTATTTTTGCAAAGCAAATAGGGAATGGAACTTCCCTGTCATAAACCGCTAATAATAGCTGATAGTTCCTACGATATCATACTCATAACCGCGAGATATGATACTTAGGACGTAAGTTATTGGGAGTGGTTTTTTTATGCCCTTTATTTTCTTTCTTCGCCGATAAGTATCCTCTTTCTTCGCTGCTATATTATAACTTTTAAAAAGGATAAACCCGATGGACAAGATGTCAAACCTAAATTATTGGAATAGATTGGAGCAAATACCCTTATTCATTTATTTACTAAAGTGGGGATTAGTAGCTAGTTTGGTGGGATTCTTAGTAGGCTCAGCATCGGCTGCCTTACTTGTTTCCCTAAACTGGGCAACCGATTATAGAGAATCACACTTATGGATCATTGCCTTGCTTCCTTTAGCAGGCTTGGTAATCGGTTTACTTTATCACTATTACGGCAAAGGTTCTGATAAGGGGAATAACTATCTGATCGAAGAGATTCATCATCCCAAAAATATCATTCCCTTTCGCATGGCTCCGTTGGTCTTTATAGGAACAGTATTAACCCATCTCTTTGGGGGTTCGGCAGGACGAGAAGGAACGGCTGTGCAGATGGGTGGGGCTATCAGCGATAAACTCTCTTCTTGGCTTCATTTTAAGAAAAGAGATAGACGAATTATGATAATTATAGGAGTAAGTGCTGGTTTTGCCTCTGTTTTTGGAACACCACTTGCAGGCGCAGTATTCGCACTAGAGGTACTTGTTGTTGGCAGAATACGGTACGAAGCCATTTTTCCCAGCTTTATGGCCGCCATTGCTGCACACTATACCTGTCACTCATTGTGGTGTGTTGCCCATACGCACTATGAAATAGGTGTTATACCAGAAATTTCACCCCTCCACATAGCTTCTGTTTTACTTGTAGGCATCTTGTTTGGTTTAGCAGCAATGCTCTTTTCTAAGATGGTTCGATTTTGGTCGCAGTTGGCTAAAAAGTATGTTTCATACGCACCCCTCCGTCCTGTAATAGGTGGAGGTATCTTGGTAATTATCATCGCTTTAATGGGCACAACCAAATTTATAGGTTTAGGTGTACCCACTATCGTAGAATCTTTTACCACACAACAAGAAGGGTATGTTTTCTTACTGAAAATAGTATTAACAACCTTTACATTGGGTGTAGGGTTTAAAGGCGGAGAAGTTACTCCTCTGTTCTTCATTGGTGCAACATTGGGTAGTGCCCTATTTGGTATTATTCCCTTGCCTATGGGGCTGTTAGCGGGTATGGGTTTCGTGGCTGTTTTTGCAGGAGCTACCAATACCCCCATAGCATGTACTCTGATGGGTATAGAGTTGTTTGGGGCAGAAGCAGGAATATGGCTTGGCTTAGCCTGCGTAACGGCTTATCTGTTTTCGGGACATACGGGCATCTATACTGCTCAAGCTATTGGCTCACCCAAACATACGCTTTATGCCTTATTAAAAGGAAAAGAACTCAGAGATATAAAATAAGATAGCCCAATCTTCATATTGAATTGTTAAAAACAAATATTTTAAAAAGTTTCTTTTTATAAAACTATGTTAATATAGCTAAAATGATTACTTTAGCAGTACAGAACAATTTATGCTGAATAAACATCAGTTTTATATGTAATAAGAACTATTTATGCCCAAAAATATACTTTTAGCCATCTATCTATTGGCGACTCTTACTTTAAGTGCTTGTAAAGGAACATTAGGTCAAGAGGGTGAGGGAGAGTTACAAACTTATCATGCCATCGACTCTACATTCTCTTTTAATGCTTCTCGTGCTTATGAAAAAATAGTAGATGAGCCCTTACGCATTCTGCTACAACACGAGAATAAAGATAATCCTGATTATGCCAATATGATTTTGATTCGGAAAGTCATCCCCGATTCATCTATTTCCTATGTGGACTTGGTTACAAAAGAGGTAGATGAACGTAATGCACAAGGGAATCACAAACTTCAGTTTGTAGAGGGAGATGATAGCATCCGTCATTATAAATACTCTAAGGGTTCAGCAGATACCGATGATTGGTATATGATGAAGCACTGCAAAGATTATTATTATAATATCTTTTATAGTGGGCAAAATATTAATAAAGAAGAAGCTGTACGTTTATACAATTCCATTCGGGAAAATGAATATGCACTGCCTAGCTTTATTGAAACCCACGAGGGGCTTAGGGTATACAAAGATATTGACTTAGTTATTCCTGCTGAGTTTAATATGGTAGTGAATAAATCGGTTATTGCTTTTGAGAATAATTGGGATTATGACATTCGAAGACTTACACATGCCTATTCTAGCAAACCCACCGAGGTGGTCTCTTCTTTTGCTTTTATCTTTGTATATGAGATCAATGGTAAAGCCGATGAGTATCTTAAACTATACCTGAATAAGATAGAAGAGGGGGAAGTTAAGATTAATCCGATAGAATACAATGGTTTGTCTGCTTATGAGTTTGAATATAAGGTAACAGAGAAACCTTCAGAGAATGAACAGAATGAGGCAATCAATTATGTAAAGATGCTCAATTTAATGTATAAAGGGAGGTTTTACCAAATAGCTGTTGTGTCAGATAAAGATAGTTTGGATGAAAACTACGACTATTTTGTGTCTTCTATTCGCTTGAATGAAGAATAATAAGGTATAAAAGGTAAATAGAAACTCTTAGTAAAAATGCTTGCTAAGAGTTTTTTTGTGTTTACTTAATTGTACCTTTATAGAAACTCAAAAAAAGATAAGAACTATGCGATATTATATAGGTGTTGGGGCTACACTGCTCTCTGCTTTGTTGGTTACCTCTTGCGGAAGTGGAGAATCTACTCATCTTCAAGCTTACCATTCGGGGGATTCTCTATTGACAATTGAGGCAAGAACGGGGCTGCAAGAGCGCGAATACCCTTCTCATATTGTTTTGTACACGCACGAAAATGAAGATACTGATTTTCGGTTTATTACAGTGACTCCCGAAAAATACATCAATCAGAAATCTTTTGCTACTCAAGCCGATGATCAGATCGATAGAGATTATTCAGATAAGAAATCATACATCACAAAGGTATCCCAAAATGATAGCATCATTCATTATCAATTTTCCAAAGGGTTACTTGCTGTTCAAGAATGGTATATGCTCAAGCAAGGAAAGAAATCAGACTATATTATTTATTACAAAGGTGTAGGGGTGAAGGAAGCTGAGGCAATGCGTCTGTACAACTCGCTCAAAGAGAATGAACATGAAGAAGCTTATTATGTTATGGGAGAAGAAGACTATAAAGAGTATGTACAAAGTAACTTTGCCATTCGTTCCGATTATAAATTGATGCAAGACAAAACATTCATCAGCATGACGAATAGGATGGATACGAAGAATAAGCTTCAGGCTGCCTATGTGATGATGCTTAGCGACAAACCGATAGAAATACTGAATATCACGGTGTTCAGAGCCGATGAAGATGAAGCAGCCTTTACAGAAAACTACCTCAAGAGCCTGAAAGAATCGGGGATTACTTGTCAATCTACCCAGTTTCAAGACAGAAATGCTATAGAATTTGAAACTCTACAGCTTGAAGCTCCCGAGCCTCAAAATAATGTTTATGTGAAAGGACTCAACTTTATGTACAAGGGAAGCTGGTATCAAATATCTATTACAGGCGTAAAAGATTCTATCGACACCGAGTTTACCAAAGTAATAGAAGCCGTTCGATTGATTTAATAGAAAGAAATATAAATAAAAAAACATCCAGTCTTTTCTGTTATAGGAGAAAGACTGGATGTTTTGTTTTGTAGAGAGTTATAGTCATAAATTTATTACTTGTGGCAAAAAAGTCTTAGTTTATTTAATTCCTCGATGTATTCACAAAGATCAATATTCTCTTTTCCATTCAATTGAAAATAAAATTCTTGATCTTGGTTAGCCTTAAAAATCTCCTCTTTAAAATCGGAAAAACTAAGTTCGTGCTTTCGTGCCAACTGACGAAGTTTGGCTAGCTTGTTAAGCTGTTCATTTGTCATAACTGTAATAAATTATTAATAAATCCAATACACATAAGCGAAAACTACAAGTCCTATAAGGACAAATAGGAAAGTAATCCAAAGAGCGTTTAATTGAACTCCTTGTCCTAGTCTTTTAGGAGATGTAGTTACTTTCTCTTGATCTGTAAGAGGTTTACCACAACTTGTGCAAAAAGGAGTTGCTCCTAGCAATGATTCTTTGCCACAATTCATACATACATAAAGCTCTTTTTTTAGACCCTTTTTATGAATAGAACTTTGAATAGGTGTATTGTAGCTTTCTGTTTTCTTGTTTTCTAACTCACACTGATGTCCACAATTATAACATTTAAGAATAGATATAGTTGAGTGGGCATACGGCACAAGATTTAAAGTCTCAAAGATAGGCTCTGAGGTTGCCATTGCTGAACTCACAGATTTTGATAATAGGTGTATATTTTTAGACCCACAATAGGGACAAATAGAATATAACTTATTCATCGTATTCGTTTTTATAAGGTTAGATAAAACTGAAAAAGTGGTTAAGTACATTCATTCTTTTATCTGTTCTTAATATAGTAAACTACTTGATATTTATGTGTTTATTTGAGTTAAAATTTGAATATCAAAGAGGATTCTATTTTTCATTAGTATTAGTAAAAAGATTGTATGGATATAATAACCTCATCTTTGTAAAGTGTATTGGAAGAAATAAAGTTAAGTTTGTGTCTGAGATTTAAAAAATAAATACGCAGAGAAGGAGATATATCCTTATTTTTAGTCATTTTAGAGAAGTTTAATGGTATTACTCTCTGTATCAGTTAATTCTTTAGAGTTTCTACAAAAATGAGCTGTTATTTTGTAGTGATTATCTATAAAAAGAGGACTCTATAATGAAAAAGGAAATAAATGCTCTTCGTAAAAAGATATTGTACTCCCTTACTAAGCATATAGGAACATCTATACATAAGAATGATTTATCGGCTCTTCAAGCATCGGGAAAGCCTATTCGTATTCTGATTAATCGACCAAACTCTAGGCTAGGTAATTTACTCATGATAACCCCCTTATTACAAGAGATTGAAGATGTATTCCCTCAAGCTAAAGTGGATCTATTTGTGAGGGGTGGAGTAGCCTCAATTCTGTATAAAAACTACAATCAAGTAGATCATATTTTAACGCTTCCAGGAAAGCCCTTTAAGAATCTGTATAAGTACCTTAAATCGTGGTTTAAAATAAGAAAGGAGCATTATGATTTAGTTTTAAATACTATGCCCGATTCTTCATCTGGTAGGCTATCCACTTTTTTTGCCCGTGCTACTTACCGAAGTTTTGGTGAATCAGATGCAGCTTTGGAACAGAAATATCCAGATTATAGGCATATGGCTAAGTATCCTGTCTATAATTTTAGGCAGATTATCCATAATGAAAAAGTCAAAAACATTCCTGAGCTTTCCTTAAATTTGAGTACAGAAGAGATTCATCGAGGTGAAGAGATTTATCGCTCTTTGGTAAAGAATAATAAGCCTACTCTCTTTTTTTATACCTATGCTACTGGTAAGAAATGTTTCACCAAAGAGTGGTGGAAACAGTTTTACAATCAGCTGGAACAAACTTTCCCTGAGTACAACTTAATAGAAGTCCTTCCCAAAGAAAACATCTCTCAAATCGATTTTAAAGCGGCTAGCTATTATAGTAAGAACCTTCGTGAAATGTCGGCTGTTCTCTCTTGTGGAGCTTTATTCTTAACAGCAGATTGTGGAGTAATGCACTTAGCAAGTGCTTCTCGTATTCCTACTCTGGCTTTATTTAATATTACCCCTATTGAGGTTTATCGCCCTTATAATGTGGGTAGTAAGGCTGTGAATTCAGGTGAGGTAAGTGTAACCGAAATATTAAAGTTGATGCAAGAGATGCTGATTGAATAAGCCGTTTATAAATGATTCTTTGTATGTAAAGCAACTGGGGTAATTATGCTTGGACACTAAATACCTCTTGCGTGAGAAGTATTCATTAATTATTCTTATATTGAACTGAGGACTGATGAAAGAAACGTATGAAGATAGAAATAACTATTCCAGAGCTTGAGCAGTTTATCCAATCTTACTTTAAGGTATCCATAGACATTGAGTACTCTGATTTCAATAAAGTAAAAGTAAGCTATATGACTACTTTCAAAATCAATGTGCTTCATGTTGACGATTATTCTGTGCTTTTCGGCTATAAGATAAATCCCTTGACACATCTGGTGGTTCGGGGTACAAAGTTCTTTATGAAAGAGAAATTTAAGAGTGATGTACTCCAATGGAATGTTGCTAAGAAGGAAATTCAACTGAACCTCAAAGAGATCATTGGCTTGAAAGGTTTTCTTAATATTTATCGTATTCATTCTTTTGAAATATTCGATAATAAAGTAATTTTAGAGATGGTGATTTGAGTAACTATGTATAAAAGATTCTTTTGTTTGACATTTTTGGGGGTGTTTACCCTGCTTCTTTTTTATTCTTGTAAAAGTCCACATTGGGGTAAATCTATTGTACAACCTTGTACCATACCTCTCGACTCCAATTCTATTCATCTAATTTCATCTGATGAGTACCTATGGGATACGGGCTGTGTTTATTCTTTACTCCTTGATGCCGATAGCCTAGATACTACGTTTCGAACAGTATCACACCGACTACTTTCTGATGCTAACGGTAGATTGAAAAGAGGTAAACTTTATATGCACGCTCAGATAAAAGTAGGGGCGTTAGAGATTGATCATGCTGTGTTTGCTCATCTTCCTCTAAAGGCTATACCCGAACAAGTGGTACATCAATATTTTCCAAAGGGGATTATAGGCATGAACATCATTAGTAGTGCCAATTGGTTTTTTAATTTAGATCAAAACTCTTTATCTGTTTATCCTCCTGATTCTATTCCTTCTTTTTTGAAAGAGCAGAAGACTATTGAGTTACACTATTCAAACCCAAAACAGCCTACGGTAAAATTGAGTATCCATGGGAAGGAGTTTAAAGTGATGATAGATACGGGTAGTAACACATACCTCTCACTAACAGCCAAGAATATCCGTCGCTTAAATAAGGTACTGACTCCCTCAAAGATAGAGAGCGAAGAGCTTATGTCCCTCTTTGATAAACGAAAACCGACTCAGGTATATTATTATGATGAGGCTCAGATCAATCATTTAAAAGTATATCCTCTTATCGTTCTTGAGTCTAAATTCAATCATCTGGGTATGGGGTTCTTTCACCAATTTCAGTCCTTCTTTATAGATACACAAAATCAAGTTATTTACTTATTTCCGAAGTCCATTTTAACTCTTCCGGCAGACTAAATAGGGCAATATTTTCCTAGATAGAAAGGTGCTGAGTTATAAGGCTATGAAGATGCTTTGACTAGGTCATCGTATCATCATGACACCGACATGTCGTTATCATGTCGGTGTCAGAATAAATCAATACTCCTTTAAAAAGGACAATGATTGCCTAGTATTTGAGACTAGAAAATAGGATGGGAAATGCTTCTTTTTCTAAAGATTGACTATTCTCCAATTCATAAAACAAAAAAGGAGATATCCGCTGATACCTCCTTAATCGACTTTTTTTTAATGAAATATAAAACAGGATTATTTTTTTAATCTTCCCATTTATCTTCGGATTCTTCATCAATGAAGTTGTCATCTTCATCGTCATCCCATGCCTTGTCTTCATCCCAGTCCTTTTCATCTAGGAGGTATGAATCTATCATTTCATATGAATCATCATCTTTGAAATCTTCATCATCAAAGTTGTCATTATCATCAAAATCTTGATAATAATCATTGTTGTTATCGAAGCCTTGAATATCATCTAAGTCATCGAAATCATCATATGTATCTTTCTTCATGTTTCTTAAATTAAGAGTTTTCGGGCGCAAATGTAAATAAAGATTTGAATATACAAACTGATTCGGTCAATAATATTTTAAAATCTTTTGAGAGGAATATTACAATCTTAATATCCTATTGATTTATAGGTTTTTACAAGCCTTATTCATGGGCTAATTATTCTTCGGTCTATGGATGTAAATCTCAATTTCGGGGTTGGCTATCAGTCATTAGTTTAATACCAAAATAGACCTAAAAGAAGAAGCTTCTTTGCTTTAAACCTTTTGGAGAGATATCTCGTTTTATAAGTATTAGCTTTTCTTAAAATTAGAATTATGAAAACATCTTCAATTCAAACTTTATATGGTACCATCTATGGGCGAGATGCCTTGAGAGTACAAGATGTAGATCTGAGTATGCACCCTTTATATTTGGAGATTACTACGACATTGCAACTTTCGGCTTGCCGACCTAGGCAGGATAATGTGAAGAAAGAAGTTACATTGGTTTTTCGTTTTTCCAATGTGCAAAATTTACAGATTACTCCTTACGATGAGTTTGCTTATGAGAAAGATTTGAAATCTGCTTTTGATAAAGCTCGTGTATCCGATTCGGATGAGTGCGATACATACATATTGAGTACCTATAAATATGTGATTGTGGTAACAGGAAAGTACGAGATTATCTACGATGAGTAAAGAGGTTTCCTTTCTTTCTCAAGATATTTATAAGATAGATTTACTTATCGAAGTGATAGAATAAAAGGAAGACTAGAGAGCCTTCCTTTTAATTTTGAATTTACAAGAATCTATTTTATTGCTTTTATTAATCCACAAAGCGGTTTATGTCAGTCGGTGCACTGATTTAATTCGTAGGCTGCACCATTAAATAAATCTAGAGCTTCGTTAATATCCTTAACTATCATTTCAATAGGAGAGATGGTCTGCTTCAAATTGGCATCCACTTGAGCTTTTTCATTCTCCTCTTTGGCTTGTTTGGCAAAAGAAGGGCATTGTCGAGTCCTTGCTCTGCACTTTCAAGTAAAGCTTTAGCGGAACGAACAGACTCTTTCACTGTAAGGCAATTCATCTGTTCGGCAGATGTTTCTGCTTCGTTGGCACTTTGTAAGGCTTGTTGAACCGATTTACTACTATAAGATAAATTGGAATATACCAATGTGACAAAACGTGCCGCATTATTAGTTGATATATTTTTATAAGCTTCTGTCATGTTTTCTATGGCAGAAACAGTATAGTTGAGTGCTTCCTTACTTTTATCAAAAGAATCAGACAAACTGCGGAGTACATCTCCACGCTGCGCTAAGCTAGTTAAAGGAAACATCAACACTAATGTAAAAATTAGAATAATTGACTTTCTCATATTTATTTACTAGTTAGTGGGTTTATATATAATACAAAGTTCTGTGCTATTTGGTTTACCTTTTTGAGTATAGAATGCTGAAATTGGCTTTATTTTAACATTAAAAGCATCCTTTTAATGACAAAGAAGTATAAAATACTGCTGTTTATGCAAACTGAATCTTTTACAGAGAAAGAGATGTAGTTCTTTTTATATATTTTGTAAAAAGTTTAGGAGATGTTTGTACCTTTGTTTGTAGAAGAGGCTTCAAGTAAGATACCTATCTTCCCTAAAAATGAAGAAAGAGATTTTATCATTATTATAGACTCTTCTTAGTGAATACGAAATATTAAAACTGATAATACATGAAGAAGAATTGGCTTTACCTATTTATCTGCTGCATGCTGGTAGGTAGTTTAGTATCCTGTTCAGAAGAGGATGATCTCGATGATTATCCTACAATTGGCAACGAGAATAATGGCGTATATATGGGGAATCTTACTTATAGAATAGGTAGTGCCGACCCAACACCTCTTCCTCAGAAAGTCTATGTAAAGAAGAGTAAAGACGAACATGTTGATATTCAAATAAACAATCTGCATTGGAAAGAAGGTCGATTATCTGTGACTTTAGAAGATATAAAGGCATCTATTGAAGAGTTTGGTGGTATCGTAACTTTAAGCAGCCAGCAAACAGTAACTGTAGGAACTGAAGAGGCAAAGGAGCTTGAATTTGAAATTACACTAAATGGTACAATAGACAAAGAGCAGTTGGATGCCGAAGGAACCATTCATTTCCTTATCCCCAGCGATCTTGGTAAAAAGAAGTTTGTATTCAAAGGTACTAAGCTAGAGGGTGATTTGAGTTCTGAAGCAAACATTACAGAGTTTGGTATAGAAAGTAACTTAATTATAGGAGAAGGTTCTCGCCTTTATACCGATACCAGAGAGATAAAGCTTGCTCTATCCAAAGAAGCTACGACCGAAGACTTAAAGCATTTAAAACCTATCTTTGAAGTATCTGAAGGAGCTAAAGTTAGTCCAGCAAGTGGTACACCTCTCGATTTTACCAATCCCGTTATTTTTACTGTAACCTCGCAAGATGGTATCGTGACCAATGTGTATAAAGTAACATTCTTCGATCGTTTAAGTGTGATAAACTTTGAAGATTGGGAGAATAAGAATACCCATTTAGATCCAACTTGCCAATACACATTACCCCTGGGGCAAAATCGTTTAATGTGGAGTAGCAGTGATGCTGCCTTTGCCAATTTAATGAATAATCCCACTACCTCCGAAGATGAATCAGTGCCTATTAAGCCAGCAGATCATTTTGGTGTAACTGCAGTATCTGATGCCCATTCGGGATCACACGCTGCTTCATTACAAACAATGCGTATGCGTGAAAGCAACATCTATGGAGTTCCAGCTATAGTGGGTGGTATGTTGTACTCGGGCACTCATGAATTCGATTTTAATAACTTCCCCTATCTGGGGAATATTAAGATGGGCTTTCCTGTAAACTACAAACCAATAGCTCTAAAAGGGTATTACAAATATAAAAGTGGCACCCCTTATTCTCTGTGTTTAGATATTTCTAATCCTACTAACGTCATAGAAAGAAACGATACAGAAGATGCCCTATTAATACGTGTCGTGGTATTTCAAGTTGACAATCGCTTCAATGAAGAAGAAGTGCTGAGTTTGGCAGATATTGCTAAAACAGATATCAATCAGATTTCAGATAAAGTAGTAGCAATAGGGGAGTTTAAGAGTTCGGCACACCAAACCTCGTATCAAGAGTTTTCTATCCCTATAGAGTTTAATGCTGATAAAGAATTTAGTTACAGCAAAGAGTACCGCATCGCTTTCTACATCACATCAAGTTACAAAAGCCACCTTTTCTCGGGAGCGAATGGCAGTACACTTTTGCTTGATGATTTAGAAATCATATCAGAGTAACAAAATAAAGATTACTAGAAGCAAAAAAGAGTCCTATCTCAAACCTCAATAATGGGTTAGATAGGGCTCTTTTTGTATATGAGTGCTGACCATCGTTCAGAATAACAACTCTGTTTTTATGCCATTTAGGGTTGCTCAAGATGAATAGAACTGTCATCTAATTGATCTAAGAGTCTGTATTTTTGACTGGTTTCCCTATACGTTTGAGGACAAACACCTGTATTGTTCTTGAAAAAAGTGGAGAATACAGCAATATGCGAAAAATTGAGTTTATCACTAATCTCCTTAATACTCAAATCACTGCCTAGTAATAGGTTTTTACAGAGGTATAGTAGCTCAATAGTTATCCAATACTTTGGAGAATGTCCCGAAAACTCTTTTATCAAATGCGAAAAATATTTAGGATGTATGGCCTGTTTTTCTGCGTAAAAAGAGACGTGACGTTGTTCTTGAATATTCTCTTTTAAGTCATCAATAAAGTCGTGATACAAATAAAAATAAGGATTTGTGGTATCCATACCATTCCTTTTGAGCTTCGATAAGCAGTAATTGCGAATATAAAACTCTAGCGAATAGCTAAGTAGTGTAATCGCCTTTGTACAGCAAGCCGGAGGTCTGCTTTTATCTGCCAAACTTGTAAATAGTTTCATATATTTCAGAATATCTTCATAGCAAGTACGTTCAATAATAAAAACGGGATGCTCATAAAAATATTCAAACGAACGGCTTTTATTGATACTATCACTGTTTTCAATGCTTCGTGAGGAAAGAATATATATCAAGAGGTCGTCTGATATATAGGTTGTACAGAGTTCAGCTGTAGGCAATATTACAGTCAAGCTTCCTTTATCAAGATGAAATCCCTCATTATTTATGGTTACTTCATAACACCCTTCTTCTATAAAGAATAGGAGTTGGTGATCCATAATGACTCTTTTTTTATTGATTTCTGATAACAGCTCTTTTTGGGTATACTTAGAAAAATCTATTGCTCTCATTCTGTTTAGATTAGTTCAATAACATTGATTTTGTTCTCTGTACCATAGAGCTTAAAAATAAAACTAATCTGTTTTAGGTATTTGTTTTCGGGAAAAATATCAAATCTACCTGCCTTTTTATTAACACTAGTTTAGCTTTTCTGTCTTAAGTTTGTAGCACCTGAAAAAGGCTACTTTAAGTTTAATGAATTAAATAATGGTAATTATGAAACTGAAAACATTTGTGATTTGTGGAATTGCTGTATCTTCTTTAATAGCATGCAGCAATAATGATGAGATTGGATCGGGTTCAGATTCAATTAAAAACTATAGTGATTTAGTTGTGAACTTCAAGCTTGATGGAAGCAAAACTAGAGGAGTCATTGAAGATGGTGCAAATACAAAGCCTATCTTTAAAAATACGACAGTCTATGTCTTTAGTGGGAATGATGAGGTTATTAATCAAAATGTAGAGCTAAAGGAAGATGGCACCTCAAAAGATTTTACAGGAAAAGCTGAGTTTACAAAGATTTTGCTGGGAGGAAAAGAAAATGTGATTGTAACTGCTAATGTGGGAGATGGAGACGTGTCGGCAGCTCATATTGATGGACGTAGTATTGAAAATATACAGCCAAATGAAAATCAAAAGACATTAGAGAATATTTATTACTACGGGAGCTCTACGTTAACAGAGAAGGGAACTAATAGCTATGAAGCAAAGATAGACTTAGCTCCAGTAGCAGCTCGTGTTGAGGTCTTTGGGAATGTTGACTTCAATGATACTTTCGTGAAAGAATTAACTGTTGATGTAATCACTCCTCTAGAATATACTGGAAAGTATAATGATGCATCGTCGATAGTTAAGCCAAAAACAGAAAAACATGGAGAGTTATGGCTTGATTTGACCGACAATAATTATACATCAATAAAGGATGAAAACACAAAAGTTGTTGCCAACCATTTATTTGGTGATGATGTTCAAAAAATTGCGATGCGCATAAAATCTCAGAACTACATCTTAGAACGCAGTTTAGATGAGACAATGATTATTTTTAACCTAAAGGATGGCTCAAAATCTCCTATTTATAGAAATATGAATAATGAATTGGCTGCAAAGAGTGGTGAAAAGTATATTCGTATAACCAAAAATGAAGAAGGTTATGCCGAAGGTGATGAGATTACGGGTTTTGAACCTTCTACAGAAGCCAAAGAAGGATTTTATACTATGGTAAACTTTGGGACAGTTGCTGGTGAAGGAGGAGATCTTACCATTTTGTCTAACGGGAAGTATGAACCTGGTTATATCTATCGTATAGACTTGGGTAAAATAGATTGGAGTGGAGACCAAAATTATAATTCAGGTTTAGATAAGTTCAACCCCGAAGATAACGGAACAGGTACAGAAGAACCTGCATATAAGTCAGATTTAAGTGTTGTTGTAACCGTTAAAGAATGGACCAAAGAACACGTTATTCCAGGTATTGAAAAATAAATAATCATTTTAGCTAGGATGGATTAGTTCATCCTAGCTATTAAATGCTTCAATTGTCGATTATAAAGCCCATAAATATGAAAAAGAACTATTTATTACTTTGCTGTCTGATAGCATTATTGGGCTCTTGTATAACCGAGAAACCCTCAACAGACTGCTTGGAAAAGGTGACTTTACAATTCATATACAAGGCAGATGGAACAAGAAATGTAGTAGAGAAATACCTAAATTGTGCTATGCTGTTAGTCTATAATGAGAATGATCAATTAGTCTTTCAAAAATCTATCTCTAGTGAGGAGTTGACTAAGGAACATCAATTTTCTATGTATTTGCCTATTGGTCATTACAATATAGTATGCTGGGGAAATAGCAATAAATACACAACATTTTGTAATGTAGAGAATAGAAAAACTGCACTTGTATCTTGTCCTTCCTTTGTGAAAGGAGAATCAATACCTACTAATGATCATCTATATTATACATCTAAAAGCTTAGAGGTAGAATATAAAAAAGAGAATCAATATTCACTTGAGTTTACATCGGCACATATTGATATTGATGTTTTTGTGAGAGGAACAGAGTCCGATCCTTATATAGAGCTAGACAATGTGATGCCACAATACAATATTCACATGGAAGAGGCACAACCGTTTACTGCTAAATATACACCAGATGTATATTATTGTGGTGAGTTCAAATGTTTCCGATCTACCTTGGCTGTATTTCGCTTTCAAGAACGATGTCCTTTGATACTTCGCGTTTATATCAAAGAAAAACAAGACCCTATTGAGATTAAAATGAGCGATGTGCTAAAAGAATCTGAAGACTCACGTCCTATTGCTACCCGACAAGAAGCAAAAGTATCAGTTTTTGTAGATTATAATGAAAACAACTTATCTATATATACTCAAGTATCCGATTGGGATGAAGAGTTTGTGATACCTGAGATAGAATAAAAACACTCTTTTATGAAACAAGAAAGATTCATATATGGCTTGGTTCTCCTACTTGCTCTATGGGCTTGTGGCGAACATAAGGATGCAGAGCAGGTATATACACCCATGCACGAATCTAGCTTATCTATCCTTGTTGATATCAAAGGGGGAGGCTGCTCCAATTCCAAAACAAGAACAAATTCAGAAAATGTACGTCCAGCTATTCGATCTTTAAGTGTTGAAATATATAGTACTAGCGGAAAAATAATAGCTAATAAACAAGTAAAATGGATTGATTCTGCAGATGAACATCTCATCACATTTTCTAATCTCTTACTAGGAGGTGGGGAAAAAGTATGTATCATGGCCAACCCTCATGAAAAGCATGAATCTCTAACTCACATTCCAATAGAAGATATTCAACCTGATAAAAACTCTTCTGTAGAAGAAAGTATGTATAGAATACCTTATTATGGAGTAGGTAAAACCAAAATGCAAGCGTATGGAGAGTTTTCTGCTAACGTAGAGTTGGTACCTATTGCTTTAAGAGTAGAGATAGTAGGGAATATCAAGTATGATGAAGCTTTTTTACATTCTCTCAAAGTAGATGTAATTACCCCTTCCAATTATACAAAAGAGTTTGGTAAGTCTGATAAATACACCCCGTGTACCGAAAACAAGGGGCCATTATGGATTGATTTGGAGGGTGATGATTATGAAAAGATGAAAAAAGGAGAGTATATGCCCGTATTTCATTTTTTTCCTGGAGATGAACAGCGCATACATATACACATAGAGGCTGAGATATATCAAATCCAGGAGTTTGATGAGAACGATTTACCTATCCAAAACGAATATCCCAAATTTGACAATATGAAGTCTTATGTTTATAAACCAACTCTTATAAATAAGGAAAGCATACCAAAGGATATATTTGAATTTTTAAAAACATTAGAGTTGAAAGAGATGTATTATGATATAAGTCAGAAAGAAAAGCCAAAAGTACTCTTATTTAAACAGGGTGAGCAAGAATTTTATATAACAGATGTGCATGACCTATTTCAATACTTTAAAATAGCAACTCGTTTAAGTGAAGATAAAGGGGATGTAGGATTCTTTGGATTAATCTCTTTCAAAAATAATGAAAATCAGCTTATAGACGATGGGTGTTATAAAGCGAATACGATATACCACATTGATTTATCAAAAATAGATTGGAATGGTGATGGTATTATCAATGAAGAAGATAAATACAACCCTTATATTCATGGGTATGGTCAGTCTGGCAAACTAGAGAATGTTAATCTAAACTATGAGTTGATTTTAGGGTTGGATGACTGGGAAAGTGGGGATGTTGAATTAAATTAAACACTCTTTTAAATGGTGAGATATGAAAAATAGAAAGATAATGATAGGGTATCTCTTTTGTATGTTGTTTTTTGCTTGTTCGCAATCTATTGAGTTAGATCAGCCTCTTGCTGTTGAAAAACAAGAACAAGGGGAAACTCATCTACAAATTGCTATTACTCGTACGAGCGAGGATAATTTAGTTGAAATTAAATCTGGTATCTTAATATTAGTTGATTATAGAAATAGTGAAGAGTGGTATGTCGAAGATAAAATACAGTTTACAAGTGAAGATCTAAAAGAGGGTACACTATCATTGGTTACCAAAGCTTGCAAGGGAGAGTATAAAATGTTAGTTATAGCAAATCCCACCAAAGAGATGAAGGATAAAATCTTGAAGAGTTCGGAACCTTGGAATATCGAGTACCCTTTTACCAGAGAGCAAGTTGATGATCCGGGAGAACTATTAAATGTGTTTTCAAATACGATGGAAGATTTTACCAACAATTCTAATCAGATAAATATTGAATATCAATCGGAGGATAATCCTATAAAAGTATCACTAAGATTAAAGAGGATTCTTGCTTGTTTTTACTTAGAAGACTACGTGGGGTATGTTACAGATCGAGTTAATCCTGATATGAATGTAGATAACATTCAATTAAAATTGGATGGCTTTCATCTCTTAACAGTTCCAAATGGGTTTTATCTCTGGGAGAGATGGGGACTATTAAATGAAGCAGACCCCAATAGTTATTTTCCCTTCAGTGTATATAAGAAAAAAGAAACGGACCTAGGTGTTATTTATAAATACTCAAACGTACTAGTAAAAGGGGGTAAGCAGTATGCTGTGGATTGGAATTCCAACTTTAATCCAGAAGAAAGATTTGGCAAGGGTCCTTTTTATATGCCCGATAATTTTGCTCTTACTTATATGCCCTCTAAGAATGAGTATGTTGCATATCAGTGTAAAACAACAGAATTAATTATTAGGTTAAAAGCTGAAAAAACATTTTATAGTCATAAGTATACAAATGAAGGGCCTATCTATATCAGAAAAGAGGAAGATAAGAGTGCTTCTGTGATATTTGAGAACAAAGAGGGGTACATGTACCTTACTTATGTCTTTAGAGACCCCAATCATAAGAAACGCTATAATGATAAAGAAGATCTATACCCCTCTGTATTTCGTGGTACTAAATATACTATAACCTTTAACCAAATACGGAGTTATGGTGGCAATTTTCCTAGAAATGATATGGATAGATATAATGTAGATAGAGATTTATATAATGTATTGGGTGAGTTAACTAATAATCTGTCAACAAGGGTAAAACAGGGAGATTTCTTAGAGTTAGCCATAGATGCTCAGCCCTGGAGTGAATGATATCGTGTTTTTTAGTTTCAATAGATTTTTTGTTTGAGTAAGTAATGAGCTCCTTGTGTTTTTCATAGAAACACAAGGAGCTTTTTCTTTAATGATAATTGATCAATAATCATGTTTTAAATTTTGTATTTAGAGGTTATTACTAGAAGTTGGTGTCTAAGTTTGATATGTATTTTTACGCTATTTAATATTATTTCTATCCTTTTGAGAGTTCTGTATTGAATTTGTTGTACTTTTGCGTTTTATTTAACTAAGAAACCTTAACGTTGCTGATTTTCGGAAAAAGTAGTTCGCTTATGAACTATTCATATACATGTCAAATCAATAGTAAACTAACACTCAAATGGCGGTAAGCAAAAGTCCAGCAGAACAATTGGTACATCCAATTCAAAAAACAGATTTAATTTATCAGATTGAAGATAGACCACCCTTTCGGGAGGCCGTATTTGTGGCTCTTCAGCATCTTCTCGCAATATTCGTTGCCATCATCACACCGCCCTTAATTATTAGTCAAGCCTTGGGCTTTGATCATGAAACATCTAGTTTTCTAGTATCTATGTCGTTACTAGCATCAGGTATATCTACATTTGTGCAGTGTAAGCGATTTGGTCCCGTAGGTTGCGGTTTACTTTGTGTTCAGGGAACTAGCTTTTCCTTTATTGGAGCTATCAACTCTGTTTTTGCTCCTTTGGGACTGGGTGTAGCTGCTCTACCAGCTATCTTTGGGGTATGTATTGCAGCAGCTCCAGTAGAAATTATTGTAAGTAGATTGTTTAAATATACCAAGAAAATCATCACTCCTTTGGTTTCGGGTATTGTAGTTACCATGATTGGTTTATGCCTCATCAAGGTAGCTATTATCTCGTGTGGTGGAGGGTATGCAGCACAGAGCAATAACACCTTTGGGAGTCTTCAAAATTTAGGGTTGGCTACTTTGGTATTAGTAGTGATTCTGCTTTTGAATAGTGTTAAAAATAAGTACTTCAGAATGAGCTCTATTATTATCGGACTCATAGTAGGGTATGTAGCTTCTTATCTATTAGGGTTAATTCATTTTGATGAGTTGACTCATTTGGGTTCTATCAATATCCCTATCCCTTTTAAATATGGATTAGATTTTAATTTATCGGCATTTATTGCGGTGGCACTCATCTATTTCATCACTTCTATTGAGGCGTATGGAGATATTACAGCCAACTCTATGATTGGTGGCGAACCTATTGAAGGTGATAAGTTTATGAAACGCGTGCAAGGAGGAGTGTTGGCAGATGGAGTAAACTCTATTATTGCTGGTATGTTCAACTCATTGCCCAATTCTATCTTCGCTCAAAACAATGGTTTAATCCAGCTTACAGGAGTAGCCAGTCGTTATATAGGTTATTATATTGCAGGTTTCCTAGTCATATTGAGTGCATTTCCTATTGTAGGTGGGGTGTTTTCATTGATGCCTGAGCCTGTATTAGGTGGTGCAGCCTTACTGATGTTTGGTACAGTAGCTGCTTCAGGGGTACGTATTATTGCATCTCAAAATATAAACCGCAAAGCCGTATTAGTATTGGCTGTAAGTTTTGCCTTCGGACTAGGAGTAGAGCTTGTACCTGAAATTCTATCTCAAATGCCCGAGTGGATTCGCGGTACATTTTCTTCAGGAATTACTACGGGAGGTCTTGTGGCAATCATATCCAATGCAGTGATTCGGATAAAAGACTAATATCCTTAACTTTTCTATAGAATAAGACTAATGTGAACCCCGTCTGTACTTAATTGTATGGCGGGGTTTTATCTTTTAGAGTAGCTGTGTAAAAGGGTATGAAGCATAAATAAAAACCAAGGCTTCTAGATCGTTTTTTTGAGATAAAGTTTGTGATTTGCTTAGAATATAATATAAAATAAAATTCAATCTTGTATAACATGTAATTGGGGATGATTTAGTGAAATTCATTCTAACGTGCATATTTTCCTTTATATATCTAATAATAAGATTCTTCTAAGATATTCTGACACCGACATGACGATGACATGTCGGTGTCAAAGCATGTTCATGTCGGTGTCAGAATACTACTTTACTCTGGTTAAATGGAAGTCCTATTTTTCCTTTTGTTATCCGAGAAAGATTTCAAAGTCATTGTTTTCTTACTAAATGTATAGATTGTCTCAAAAATACTAGAAAAACAGAAAAGCCATTTCCTTTATACTATAAGGTGAAAGTGTGTTATTAATAACAAATCGAAACTTTTATTGTATTTAATATGATAAATATTTTGATATTCAATTAATATTCTATTAGTTTGTAAGCATACGAAGCAAATAATAAGAATTCAATATGAATCATTTGTCTATTAATATTATCGTCATTTCTATTATTCTACTGTTACAAACTAATAGTGGGTGAGAATGGCGTATCTATAATAGTAATATAATCTAAATAGTAATTTAAACCTTTCTCACTGTGTGGGAAAGGTTTTTTTATTGCCTTAAACAAACTAAAATGGAACAAATTTATGTGTTCGACACAACCCTAAGAGATGGAGAGCAGGTACCAGGGTGCCAACTTAACACTCTTGAAAAAATAGAAGTAGCCAAAGCACTAGAACGGCTAGGGGTTGATGTCATTGAGGCAGGTTTTCCTGTTTCTAGTCCAGGTGATTTTAAGTCTGTCGTTGAGATATCCAAGGCAGTAACTTGGCCTGTGATATGTGCATTAACCCGAGCAGTAGAAAAAGATATCGAAGTAGCTGCTGAGGCTTTGCAATATGCCAAACGCAAACGAATACACACGGGTATCGGGACTTCCGATTATCACATTCGTTATAAATTCCAATCTACACCCGAAGAAATTATCGAGCAGGCCGTAAAAGCAGTCAAGTATGCTCGTCGGTTTACAGATGATGTAGAGTTTTATGCAGAAGATGCAGGTCGAACCAACAATGAGTATTTAGCTCGTGTAGTTGAAGCTGTAGTTAAAGCTGGGGCTACGGTAGTTAATATTCCTGATACAACAGGCTATTGTTTCCCTGCTGAGTATGGGGCTAAAATTAAATATTTAGTAGATCATGTCGATTTAAAAGATGCTATTCTCTCTACACATTGTCATCAAGACTTGGGTATGGCGACAGCAAATACACTATCGGGGGTACTCAATGGGGCAAGACAGGTAGAAGTAACCTTGAATGGAATTGGAGAACGGGCAGGGAATACAGCCTTGGAAGAGGTTGTGATGGCACTGAAAAGTCATCCCGAACAAGGGTTTGAAACCCATATTAATACTCATGAAATTTATCCTACAAGTAGGTTGGTTTCTAGTTTGATGAGTATGCCTGTACAAGCTAATAAAGCCATAGTGGGAAGGAATGCTTTTGCTCACTCCTCGGGAATCCATCAAGATGGAGTATTGAAAAATGTAGAAACTTATGAGATCATCAATCCTCAAGATGTTGGTATTCGAGATAATTCGATAGTACTTACCGCTCGTAGTGGTAGAGCAGCACTCAAAAATAGACTATCAACACTGGGTGTTACGCTTCATGCTGAAGAGCTGGATAAGGCTTACCAGAAGTTTCTTGAACTAGCCGATAAGAAGAAAAACATCCATGATGAGGATTTGCTAGCTCTCATAGGTAAAGATGCTGAAGCTCAAAGAATTCAAGTAGAATATCTACAAGTTGTATCGGGTATTGATGTTCGGAATGTTGCCAGTGTTGGTTTGAAAATAGCTGGAGAAAGATTTGAAGCCTCAGCGAGTGGCAACGGACCCGTAGATGCTGCTATTAAAGCTGTGAAACATATTATTCGCCGAGAGATGATTATTCAGGAGTTTTTGATTCAGGCGATAGATAGAGGTAGTGATGATACGGGTAAAGTGCATATGCACGTGGAATATAAAGACCAAGTGTACTATGGCTTTTCTGCCAACACAGACATCATTGCTGCATCTGTAGAAGCTTTTATTGATGCCGTGAATAAGTTTGAAGAAGCATAGCCTTCATTAACAACCTAAACTGAAATAACAAAACAATATAAACCTCAAATTATGAAAACTCTTTTTGATAAGATATGGGATGCCCACGTGGTTTCAAAGATGGAAGAGGGACCAACTCAATTGTATATTGATCGTCACTTTTGTCATGAAGTAACTAGTCCGCAAGCATTTGCTGGATTACGCCAACGGGGGTTATCGGTGTTTCGTCCTCAACAAACTACTCTAACTGCCGATCATAATATCCCTACCCAAAACCAAAACAAACCGATAGCAGATGTTACATCTCGAAATCAGGTAGATACACTAACCCAAAATGCAAAGGAATTTGGCTTAACTTATTTTGGGCTGGGACACTCCAAAAATGGAATCGTGCATGTTGTTGGTCCCGAAAACGGACTTACTCAACCAGGAATGACGATTGTTTGTGGAGATAGCCATACTTCTACACATGGTGCTTTTGGAGCAATTGCTTTTGGCATAGGTACAAGTGAAGTTGAGATGGTTTTAGCTACCCAATGTGTATTGCAGAGTCGCCCCAAAACGATGCGTATTAATTTTACAGGTAAGCTCTCAAAGGGTGTAACGGCTAAAGATATGGCTCTGTATCTGATCAGTAAAATGACAACGAGTGGGGCAACAGGGTACTTTGTGGAATATGCTGGAGAAGCTGTTCGTCAGCTTTCTATGGAAGGACGAATGACTTTATGTAATTTAAGTATTGAAATGGGGGCTCGTGGGGGATTAATTGCTCCCGATGCAACTACCTTTGAGTATCTGAAAGGCAAAGAGAATGCACCGAAAGGGGAAATGTGGAAAAAAGCCGTAACGTATTGGAAAACCTTGAAAACAGATGACGGAGCAAAGTTTGATAAAGAAATATCCTTTGATGCATCACAGATTCAGCCTATGATTACCTACGGAACAAACCCAGGGATGGGTATGTATGTAGAAGATAGTATCCCCACAACGAGTCAGATTCAAACTGAAAGTAAGGCTTCTTTTTTAAAGGCTTTGGAGTATATGGATTTCCAACCAGGAGAAAGATTGCTTGGTAAACCTATAAATTATGTATTCTTAGGTAGTTGCACCAATGGTAGAATAGAAGATTTTCGAGCTTTTACCCAATATGTGAAGGGTAAGCACAAAGCTAATCACGTTACAGCTTGGCTTGTACCAGGTAGTTGGCAAGTCTTTCACCAGATTCAAGAAGAAGGACTCGATAAGATCTTAAAACAAGCAGGTTTTGAACTCCGTCAACCAGGTTGTTCTGCTTGTTTAGCAATGAATGAAGATAAGATTCCCGCTGGGAAATATGCTGTTTCTACGTCAAATAGAAATTTCGAAGGCAGACAAGGACCAGGCGCTCGTACTATATTGGCAGGTCCACTCGTCGCTGCTGCTGCTGCCATTACAGGAAGAATAAGTTTTCCGCACTTAGATTAAGCTTATAATTCTGATTTAAACTCAATTACATGTTTAATTTATGTTCGCTTCTGATGCTTTAAGCATAAGAAGTAGGACTTTAACATACCCAAAAATGAAACAATTTAAAACAGTTACCTCTACATATATCCCTTTACCTATCGAGAATGTCGATACGGATCAGATTATTCCTGCTCGTTTTTTAAAGGCCACAACAAGAGAAGGATTTGGTGAAAATCTATTTGCAGATTGGAGATATGATGAAGCGGGTAATCCAAAACAAGAATTTATACTCAATGATTCCACTTATCAGGGAGAAATATTAGTAGCGGGGAAAAACTTTGGCTCTGGCTCTAGTAGAGAACATGCGGCTTGGGCTGTAGCCGATTATGGCTTTCGAGTCGTTATTTCAAGCTTCTTTGCAGATATATTTCAGAATAATGCACTGAATAATGGCATCTTACCAGTAGTAGTTAGTCCCGATTTCTTGAATAAACTCTTTCGGGCATCCAAAGAAAACCCTAAGCATACTTTGACTGTGAATTTAGAGAAACAAACAGTGTGTTTAGACTCTAGTGGGTGTACAGAAGTATTTGCTATCAATCCTTATAAAAAACAGTGTTTACTTCAAGGGATGGATGACATAGACCTCTTGCTCTTGAATCAATCAAAAATAGAGACTTATGAGAAAGTCAGACCCTGGAGTTACTGAGGAAGTACTTGCGTATCCCCGCCGAGTTGAAATACTCGATACTACACTTAGAGATGGTGAGCAAACTTGTGGGGTGTCTTTTACGACACAAGAAAAGTTAAGCATTATAAGGCTGCTCATTCAAGAGCTGCATGTGGATCGGGTAGAAATAGCTTCAGCAAGGGTGTCAGAAGGAGAAAGACGGACGGTGCAGGTAGCGGCACAGTGGGCAAAAGAAAATGGAGTGTTGCACCGACTTGAGGTTTTGGGTTTTGTTGATGGAGATCGCTCTTTACGCTGGATTGCAGATGCTGGTTGCAAAGTAGTTAATCTACTATGCAAAGGATCACTCAATCATTGCAAACATCAGTTACATAAAGAGCCTCAACAGCATTGGCAGGATATATCTGAAAGTGTACGATTAGCAAAAAAACTAGGATTAGATGTCAATGTATATCTCGAAGATTGGTCGAACGGCATGCGAAACTCCCCAGAATATGTATGGAATATGCTGGAGGCTTTAGAGAAGTTACCTCTTCAGCGAGTGATGTTGCCTGATACCCTTGGTATATTGAATCCCAACGAAACCTACCAGTATTGCTCTCAGATTGTAGAGAAATACCCTAAGGTACATTTCGATTTTCATGCTCATAATGATTATGACTTGGCTGTGGCAAATGTCTATTCGGCACTTCAAGCAGGAGTTCAAGGAGTGCATGTAACTGTTAATGGATTAGGAGAAAGAGCAGGTAATGCTCCGCTGGCTAGTGTGTTGGCTGTCATAGAAGATCAGCTCAATTTGCACTCCCAAGTTTGTCTGAGTAAGAGCTATCAGATTAGTAAGATTATAGAGACTTACTCTGGCATTCGTATAGCATCCAATCGACCTATAACGGGCGACTTTGCATTTACTCAGGTAGCGGGTATTCATGCCGATGGAGATTTAAAGCATAATCTCTATTGTAGTGAACTGTCTCCTGAACGTTTTGGACGTACTCGAGCTTATGCACTAGGAAAAACTTCAGGCAAATCAAACATCATTAAAAACCTAGAATTGATGGGGATGGACTGGGATGAAAAACTCATTCAGAAGTTGACGGATAAGGTGGTAGAGATGGGGGATAAAAAAGAACCTGTAACGCAAGATGAGTTACCCTACATCGTAGCTGAACTCTTAAATAACGGAGTAGAAGATCAGCCCGTTAAGTTATTAAACTATTCATTGACAGCTGCTAAGGGTATGCGACCTGTAGTAACCGTACAAATGGATATTGAAGGGACAGTGTATGAGGAGAATGCGGCAGGAGATGGACAATATCATGCTTTTACATTGGCAGTAGATCGGATATTCAAACGGCTCCAACAACCTGTTCCCGACTTAGTAGATTATGTGGTGGTTATTCCTCCAGGAGGTCGAACGGATGCTTATGTGCAAACCATCATCACCTGGAAATGGGAAGGACAGCTTTTCCGAACACGAGCTCTAGATGTAGATCAAACCGTTGCTGCCATAAAGGCAACACTCAAAATGCTTAATCGTATTAAAACAGAAGTAAAATGAAATTAAATAAAGACAAGAAGATGAATTTTAAGTTGGCTGTATTAGCTGGTGATGGTATCGGACCCGAGATTATGGCTCAAGCCCTTAAGGTAGTTCAGGCAGTCTGTACTCGTTTTGGACATGAGTTTAGCTGTGAGGAAGCTTTAGTAGGTGCTTGTGCTATTGATGCTGTGGGAGATCCCTATCCCAAAGAAACTCATCACACGTGCTTAAATGCTGATGCTGTATTATTTGGAGCATTGGGCTCGCCTAAATATGACAATAATCCCAATGCTAAAGTCCGTCCAGAGCAGGGGTTATTGAAGATGCGTAAATCTTTAGGACTTTATGCTAATCTTCGTCCTGTATCTGTTTTTGAGGGAATGGAGCACCATTCTCCCTTGAAAGAAGAACGTGTACGGGGAGCCGATTTTATGTGTGTGCGTGAGTTGACTAGCGGTTTGTACTTTGGCAAGCCACAAGGACGTAGTGAAGATGGAAATACAGCCTATGATACGTGTATTTATACGCGTGAAGAGATTGAACGTATATTAAAATTGGCTTTTGAGTTGGCTCAATCACGTAGAAAGAAATTGACGGTAGTAGATAAAGCCAATGTTTTGGCTACTTCAAGATTATGGCGTCAGGTAGCTCAAGAGATGGAACCTCGCTATGCCGATGTTGAAACAGAGTATATGTTTGTAGATAATGCAGCCATGAAGTTAATTCAGAATCCGACTCACTTTGATGTGCTCGTTACTGAAAATCTCTTTGGAGATATCTTAACGGATGAGGCTTCTGTAGTTAGTGGATCTTTAGGCTTATTACCCTCTGCTTCAATAGGAGTTCATACTTCACTATTTGAACCTATTCATGGATCATACCCTCAAGCTGCGGGAAAGAATATAGCCAATCCCTTGGCTATGATACTTTCTACAGCTATGCTCTTTGAATATGCTCTAGATGCCCCTGAGGAAGGACGATGTATTCGAGAGGCAGTTCAAGCTTCTCTTGAAGCCAAAGTAGTAACAGAAGATTTAGCCGAAGGTACCCCAGCTTATTCTACATCGGATGTGGGAGATTGGGTAGCTAGGTGGATTGCAAAGAAGGAGGAAAGATGAAACACGAACTAAGAAGTGCTGTCAGTTTGATGGGGCGACGAATGGCTGGAGCCAGAGCTTTATGGCGTGCCAATGGAATGAAACCCGAGCAGATGGGTAAACCGATTGTAGGTATTGTAAACTCTTTTACTCAGTTTGTGCCAGGCCATACACATTTACATGAAATCGGACAGCTTGTCAAACAAGAGATTGAAGCAGCAGGATGTTTTGCAGCAGAGTTCAATACCATTGCCATTGATGATGGTATAGCGATGGGGCATGAGGGTATGCTTTACTCTTTACCCTCTAGAGAACTGATTGCCGATAGCATAGAGTATATGGCAGAAGCACACCGAGTAGATGCTTTGTTTTGCATAAGTAATTGTGATAAGATTACTCCAGGTATGCTAATGGCTACTATGCGTTTAAATATTCCTACAATTTTTGTTTCGGGTGGACCAATGGAAGCGGGAAAGCTCGGCAACCGACAAGTAGATTTGATTGATGCGATGGTAGAGTCTGCCGATCCCTCTGTTTCTGATGTGCAGATAGAAGCCTTAGAAGCAAGTGCTTGTCCTACTTGTGGGTCTTGTTCGGGTATGTTTACCGCTAATTCAATGAACTGCTTAAATGAAGCACTAGGATTGGCATTACCAGGAAATGGAACAGTATTGGCTACTCACGTTAATCGAATAGAGCTCTTCAAGAAGGCTGCTCATGTATTAGTAGCAAATGCTTTTAAATACTATCAGGATGGAGATGAACGAGTTTTACCTCGTAACATCGCTACCCGAGAAGCTTTTCTCAATGCAATGTCTTTGGATATTGCTATGGGAGGTTCAACAAATACCATTCTACACCTTTTGGCTATTGCTCACGAGGCTGAGGTCGATTTTGATTTGGAGGATGTAGATAGTTTGTCTAGCATGGTCCCTTGCCTTTGTAAGGTCGCTCCTAATTCCAAACGCTATCACGTTCAAGATGTAAATCGAGCAGGAGGTGTATTGGGAATTATGAACGAGTTGGCAAAGGGAGGATTGGTTGATACCCGTGTTTGCAGAGTTGATGCCAAAAGTTTGGAAGAGGTATTGCAAGAGTATGATGTTACTTCAACCTCCTTATCCTCTTCGGCAGAGCAGTTATTCCGTTCAGCTCCAGCATATCAAAGGAGTGTGAAGATGGGAAGTCAGAATCAAGAATACAAAAGCTTGGATATAGATCGGGCAGATGGATGTATTCGTGATTTAGCGCATGCCTATACGAAAGATGGTGGTTTGGCTGTGCTGAAAGGTAATTTAGCAAGAGGGGGTTGTGTGGTGAAAACAGCGGGTGTAGCTCCTGAACACTGGTACTTTAAGGGTACTGCCCGAGTGTTTCATTCTCAAGAAGAGGCTTGTATGGGAATCCTTACAGGATTAGTTCACCCTGGCGAAGTAGTAGTGATTATCTATGAAGGGCCAAAAGGTGGACCAGGTATGCAAGAGATGCTTTACCCCACCTCGTATTTAAAGTCGAAACACCTAGGAGAGGTATGTGCCTTAATTACTGATGGTCGTTTTTCAGGAGGAACATCGGGCTTATCTATTGGGCATGTATCACCCGAAGCTGCTGCAGGAGGCATTATAGCCTTGGTGAAAGATGGTGATGGGATAGAGATAGATATTCCCAATCGTAGTATTCAGTTATTAGTTCCAGATGAAGAATTAAATGAAAGAAAAAAAGAAGAAATAGCCCGAGGAAGTGAGGCTTTCACTCCACAAAGAGAACGACAAGTTTCAAAAGCATTAAAGGCTTATGCTCATTTTGTAAGCTCAGCCGATAAAGGTGCAGTACGCATGATCGATTAAATTTTATAGTAATGGATAATTATGAAAAGAATGCAAAAAGAATAACGGGTAGTGAAGCTCTAGTACGCTCACTACTTGCAGAGGATGTAGAACAGGTTTTTGGATATCCAGGTGGTGCTATTATGCCTGTTTTCGATGCCTTGTATGATTATAAAAATCAGATACAACATCGCTTAGTTCGTCATGAGCAGGGAGCAATTCATGCTGCACAAGGTTATGCTCGTGTAACAGGCAAGGTAGGTATCACACTTGTTACCTCAGGTCCTGGAGCTACCAATCTGATTACGGGATTAACAGATGCCATGATGGATAGTACTCCTTTAGTAGTTATTTCGGGACAAGTAAATTCTTCTTTATTAGGCTCAGATGCTTTTCAAGAAGCCGATGTCATTAGTGTAACGCAGCCTGTTACCAAATGGGTTTGTCAGGTTCGCCGAGCTGAAGACATTGCTAAGGCAGTATCTAAAGCTTTCTATATTGCTTCTACTGGTCGTCCAGGACCTGTTATGATTGATATTACTAAAGATGCACAAACTTCACTTTGTGATTATGAATATGTAAAGACTACCTATTTAAGAAGTTATCAACCTAAACCTGATCTTCAACTAGAGTGTATTCAGCAGGCCGCAGATTTAATAAACTCGGCTCAAAAGCCACTAGCTCTTGTGGGGCAAGGGGTTGTTTTGGGAAAGGCAGAACAAGAGTTGACAGAGTTCCTAGAGAAAGCGGATATCCCATTTGCTTCTACTTTGCTTGGGCTCTCAGCTCTTCCATCTAAGCATCCTTTGAATTGTGGTATGCTGGGTATGCATGGTAATATTCCTCCCAACATGAAGACCAACGAATGTGATGTATTGATTGCGATAGGTATGCGTTTTGATGATCGGGTAACGGGAGATTTAGCTTCGTATGCCAAACAAGCGAAGGTAATCCATTTTGATATTGATTCTGCCGAGATAGAGAAGAATGTGGTAACTACAGTGCCCATCTTGGGAGATGTAAAAGAGACACTACCATTGGTAACAGCTCGGTTAAGTACGCATACGCATACGGCATGGAAAAAGAGTTTTGATGTGTATCGTACTAAAGAGTTTGATTGTGTAATACGGGATGAGCTTTTCCCCACTTGCGATACCACTTTAAAAATGGGCGAAGTTGTGCATATGGTGTCTGAAGCTACAAAGCATCAAGCTATTTGCGTAACAGATGTAGGACAAAATCAAATGATGAGTTCTCGCTATTTCAAGTTTAGTTCATCACGTAGCTTGGTAACCTCGGGAGGACTAGGAACTATGGGTTTTGGTTTGCCTGCTGGTATTGGAGCGAAATGTGGGGCACCCCATCGTACCGTGTGTGTGTTTGTAGGAGATGGTGGATTGCAGATGACAATACAAGAGCTAGGAACTATAATGGAATACAATCTAGATATTAAAATCATCTTGCTCAATAATAATTATCTCGGTATGGTACGTCAGTGGCAAGAGATGTTTTTTGATCGTCGCTATTCAGAAACCTATCTAAAGAATCCTGATTTTGTTCGTATTGCTGAGGCCTATGGCATCCGAGGGAAAAAGGTTACGAAGCGTAAGGAATTATATTATACAATAGAAGAAATGCTTTCGCATAGAGGACCTTATCTGCTTGAAGTTGTAGTAGAGAATCAAGGTATGGTTTACCCTATGATTCCTGCAGGAGGTAGCGTAACTCAAATTATGATAGGTAACGGACAAACCCTTTAAATGATGAACTATGGAAAAGAAAGATTTATATACACTGACTGTTTTCTCAGAAAACACAGTGGGAGTACTGAATATGATTGCCTCTATCTTTACAAGAAGGCAGATGAATATTGAAACACTTTCTGTTTCTCCATCTGCTATTCAAGGCATTCATAAGTTTACCATTACCACCTTTGTAGATGCAGAGAATACGGTACGAAAGTTAGTGGCCCAGATAGATAAGAAAGTAGATATTTTAAAAGCTTTCTATCATCGAGATAGTGAACTGATTTATCAAGAATTGGCTTTGTACAAGATCAAGACGCAACTCTTCTTAGAGTCGAGCGGAGTGGAGGAGCTTATTCGGAAGCATCATGCTATCATTCTGGATATCAGTGATCATTCTACTGTAATACAAAAGACGGGGCATTACGAAGAGACCCAAGCCCTCTTTGAAGAGCTTTCCGAGAAAATAGGGGTTTTACAGTTTATTCGCTCGGGTAGAGTAGCAATTACAAGGTCTAAAGAGGAGCACTTGAGTAATATGCTTGCTCATCAAGAAGCTGTTTTAGTACAAAACGTATAATCATTTTAAATAAATAAAAGATATGGCAATTATGAATTTTGGCGGTGTAGATGAAGAAGTAGTAACCCGCAAAGAGTTTTCACTCGAAAAAGCAAAACAAGTATTAAAAGAGGAAACAATAGCCGTAATAGGTTATGGAGTACAAGGACCTGGGCAGGCTCTAAACCTAAAAGAGAATGGTTTTAAAGTAATTGTAGGACAGAGAAAAGAGAGTAAAACATGGGATAAAGCCGTTGCAGATGGTTGGGTACCTGGAGAAACCCTCTTTGAGATTGAAGAGGCTTGTAAAAGAGGTACTATTATTCAATACCTTCTTTCGGATGCGGCACAGATTATGCTTTGGCCTGTAGTAAAGAAACAGCTTACTAAAGGGAAGGCACTCTATTTCTCACACGGTTTTGGTATAACTTACAAAGAGCGAACAGGAATTGTTCCTCCTACCGATGTAGATGTTATCTTAGTGGCTCCCAAAGGTTCGGGAACAAGTCTAAGAAAAATGTTCCTTGAAGGTAGGGGACTAAACTCTAGTTTTGCTGTATTTCAAGATGCCACTGGCAAAGCTAAGGAGCGTACTATTGCTTTAGGTATCGGTATCGGTTCGGGCTATCTGTTTGAAACCACCTTTCAGCGTGAGGTATATTCCGATTTAACTGGAGAGCGTGGAACATTGATGGGGGCTATACAAGGTCTTCTTCTTGCTCAATACGAAACTCTGAGAGAGAATGGTCATACACCTTCCGAGGCTTTTAATGAGACAGTAGAGGAGCTAACTCAATCTCTTATGCCTCTATTTGCCGAAAAAGGAATGGATTGGATGTATGCCAACTGTTCTACTACGGCTCAGAGAGGAGCACTCGATTGGATGACACCTTTTCATGATGCTACCAAACCTGTATTTGAAAAACTATATAAAGAGGTAGCTTCGGGTAGGGAAGCTCAACGATCTATCGACTCCAATTCTCAATCTGATTATCGTGAAAAACTCAATAAAGAATTGAAAGATTTGCGTGAGAGTGAAATGTGGCGTACAGGATCCGTTGTTCGTCAGTTGAGACCAGAAAAGAATTAATGTGTTTTGTTTATAATTTAAAGGTGAAGGGGGAGAAATCAATTTTTATAATGAGGTTTCTCCCTTTTTTATGAAGTAAAATATGAGAATTTATAGGTGTAGTAAATGGTATAAGTTCTTCCTTATTTCATACGTGTTAAGTCTGGTTTTTGAAGAAGAAGTAGATTCACTTTGACACCGACATGTCAGTATCATATCGGTGTCATCGTATCATCATGTCGGTGTCATGATGATACGATGACCTAGGCAAGATATAACTTTATTCGTCATCTAATTGTAACAAAAAGTGAGAATAGAGCCTTGTAGCGTAAGAAAGAGAAGCAAGAAATGCTTGTATCTTACTACTATTTTTTAAATAGCAGATGAATCTAGTTTTTATTGGAAATACGAATATTTTAATATCGAATTTTAGAAAAATAGCAAATGAAAATAACCAAGAAAAAAGCGAGAATATTGTATGGAATAGCTATTTTGTTACTGAGTGGCATTGCCGTAGGTTGCTTCCATTTTAAGGTGTATGAAATCCTTCCTTTTATCTTGATTATTGTTATAGTAAGTACTATTAGTATAGTCAACTTAGATAATGTAGATAAGATGGAATAATAAGAGATGATATATTATTTATTTTTAGTTTGTAGAAACCTAAGCATTTACGAAAGTAATTCGCTTAGGTTTTTTTATAATAGATCTTATCAATTAATAGAAATACCCAAGATGCGATAAATTTCTATAAACTAAATCGGTTGGGTAAAACCCTTACAAGTAGAGATTTAGCGATGTTGTAGGTAAGAATAGAGCTCTTTTTGAGGAGTTTTGTAACACTCAAAATGCGAATGACTTACCTAGCAAGTTTGTTTAGGGGTTGGAAGTTGAAGAGTAAGGAGTAGTACTATACAATAACGAAGGAGATCATGGCCTAGAGTACAATTAGATAATCTTCTTTTATAGATTTCGATGCAGATGTTTATGGAATAAAGGTTATCTTTAATTGGTACTAAAATATGTGATTATGCTGCTTACCTTACTCATTATGACTTATGCTCTATCATTGGGTGTTCCTATCTATCAAGGAAACTCCACTTATACAAGCGATATTTTGTGTAATTATGATGGGAGGTATCTCTACAAAAAGGATTCTAGCTACAGAAGTGACATCCTTTATCTCTTTGATGGAAAATATATTTATAGAGGTAGCTCCAATTATAGCAGCGATATCCTTTACACTTACGATGGTAAGTACCTGTACCGTGGCAAATCTACCTACCAGAGTGACATCTTGTATCATTTTGATGGTAAACATATCTATCGAGGCAATTCTTATTATACTAGTGATATCCTCTACACCCTATCTGGAGAACACCTTTACAGGGGTAAATCTACTTACCGTAGCGATATCTTGTTTACTCTTGGCAGACCCATGCCCGTAGCTATACTTTTTTTGTTAGTGCTGTAAAGGGAAACATATTAACAACTTATAAATCATCCCTTTTCCATACGGTATCATTCTCTTCAGTTCTGTTAAAAGAGCTTTATAGGCTCTATGTAGGCTATAATCTAATGCTGAATCGTAACTTATCTGTAATAAAACAAGACAATATATGTAGCTGGTTTTATTTAAGTGAAGCGTGATATCTGTGTTTCCATAAAAAATAAGTTTATTGAAATTAGAAATATCTCCCATTCTACAAGGAAGAAGGAGAGAGGTATTCATTAAAACACAAATATATGGGCAAGCTCTATGTGATAGGCTTGGGAGGCACAGGTGCCAGAGTCTTAAAATCGCTAACAATGTTGATGTCTGCTGGGGTAAAAGTATCAGCAGATCAGTTGATTCCTATTTTGATAGATTCCGATTTAAAGAATGGTGATCTAGAGAGAACAATAAAACAATTGCACTTGTATCAGGATATAAGTGCTTTGCTCAACGCAAATCAACTCCCAGAGGGTTCATTCTTCTCCAATTCGATATTGTCACTGAGGGGAGGTTTTATGCCCGATGCACCAACTGCTATCTTTTCTCATACACTGAAAGAATTGCTAGGTGTACCATATTTGCAAAATGTGAAGGGTGAAGAAGATGAAAATAAGGCTCTACTCGATGCTTTGTTCTCCGAGAAAGAACTCCAGTTTAAATGTGTGGATGGCTTTGAGGGAAAGGCAAAAATAGGTAGTCTTTTGTTTCAAGAGTTTTTGAACCATGAATTCAAAAAGAATGTCTGTCAAAGCTTTGAGGAGGGTGATAAAATATTTATTATTGGTTCTACATTTGGAGGTACAGGCGCAGCAGGTATTCCCCAGTTGATAGACCGATTACGCCATATTTCAGAAAATGATTATCCCAATGCTAGTTTGATTAAAAATAGTCAGATAGGAGCAATCTATGTTTTGCCTTATTTCAAGGTGGAGCAAGAGGATGAATCTCCTATCGACTCATTTACTTTTACTTCTAAATCAAAATCTACTCTCAAGTATTATTTAGGTTCGGGAGTCAATAATCTGCTCGACTATCTATATACGATAGGAGATACTGCTGGAGCAAAAATGTACCCAAACTGTAGAGGAGGAGCACAACAAAAGAATCCTGCACATTTTGTAGAGATGATTGCAGCCCTTTCTATTTGGCATTTTTCTACGCAAAACCTCCAAGCCGAAAACTGGGAAAAGCGTATGGTTCGTTATCTAGAATATGGTTTAGAAAATGATGTGGATGTGGTAACTTTGGATGATTTACCTCTCACTACTCAAAGAGTATTAGAACGTCCATTGATTTCTTACTATCTATTTTGTCTTTTCATCCTCAATGCGCCTTATATTGGCACAGCAGAGAGTTGGAAAAAAAAGATTGGCTTTGAGGATGAGGCTAGCATTGAGCTTATGAAACAAATAGCTCACTACTATATAGATTGGCTTCAAGAGTTGGCAGATAATACAAGGTCTTTTGCCCCATTTTACTTGGATGGAAGCAATGATAATTTCTTCGATTTTATAAAAGGAGTGGTTACACGTAAGCAGATGTGGACCGATAAGATTGTCAAACTAGATGGGTATAAGTACATCAACCAAACTTTGAACCGTTTGGCAGATAAGGTAGATAAAGGAGCGTCTGCTCATGAACAGTTTTTTCAATTATTTCATCGGGCACTATCGTTGATCGTGGATGAAAAATACGGATATTAATATGGCTAAATTACTACGTTTGCATACCAATGGAGGAGACACACTCAAAGGCTGGTGTGAAACCCGCCTATACAATAGAGATATTGAAGAAATAAGAGATCCCAACGCTGCGTTTTCGGCTAAGGAGATGACTTCCATACCCTCTTCTTTTGCTCATTTACACATTGTAAAATGTGCTTTTCAATATGTCATTGATAGTAGAAGGTTGAAGGGTGAAACCAAGTGGCATTTGCTGGTTTCGCATAGCTTAGATGTCGGAGAAATACTCTTCAACTACCATCGCTACAAAGATAAGTTTGAGATTGTGGAGTGGAAAAGAGAAGATGCTTTGCTTAAACTGAAGCAATCGAGCTATAAACATCATCCTGCTTTAGCTGAAGTCATAGAGCAATTTATGCGTCTGGAGGCCAATTTTGGTTTAAAAGATTTAGAAAGCATATTCCTTTTAAAATACATTGGTCCAGGCAAAAAGTCCGATTTGGATATTGTAGGAGGTATTTCGCCTATGACTCTGTTCTTTGCTTCGCCAGATGATTTGAGTTATATTAGTGAGCATGTAGATTTGGGTACTCATAAAGCCTTCGAACTTAAAGGTACTCCTTTAAATGAAAGAGATTATTATTATCAGTCGTATATCCTCTATCTCAAAGTGATACATACTGAGTTCTACCGCTTATTTCCTGAACTAGGAAGCTACATCAACTTTTTACAGTACTACATCGAATCAAACGAACAAGAAATGCTTCTGGAGTTATCAAACAATCAAGAATATGAACCTTTAGTTTTAGATAAAGGTACGACAATAAAAATTTGGGGTGAACCTCTACCTATCCGTAAGAGTAGAGAGATGTGAATTTTAGAAACGAGAGAAAGACCTATTTAAGTTAGCTTAGATAGGTCTTTTAAGTATTTTGCAGATTGATATTTATACATACTTAAATAGAATAAATATTCTTGTTTTAGTGCAGATATTAGAACGTCTATTTTGACACCGACAAGATGATGACATGACACCGACATGATGATGTTTTGACTTACTCAAACTACTATTTTAACCCTGATAAAACCTGAGGATAATTAGCAGTGTATTTTTATACATTTACACTCTTCGGGAGAATAAGAAGAGGCTATTGATCTGTTTGATAAGGTTTGACAAATTATAGACTCGTTGCTTATTAAAAAGACATAAAAGAGGCTATCCTTAGATGTCAGATAGCCTTTCTATGATTTGCGTTTGATGTGCAATTTTGTCATTTACTGTACTTGAGGATAATTAATCACATACTTTTTGCCCTCCCTGGTTGTTACAAGTGCCATATCATTTTGATTGGCCGTTTGAATGCGTACATTTGATTCTGCTGGGAGTGAGAACCAACCCACATAAGAGAACAGCCCCGTAGCACCATAAAACTTACCCAGTCTCTTCAATTCCTTCACACTAATAGGTTCAATATCTACTTCTTTTTTATTAAAAGTAAGAGAATTAAAGAGTCTTTTTACTTGAATAATGTCATCGGTTATTTTGACACAGATGGGCATACGAAAAATAAAATTCAATAAGAGAAGTAAAAAGAGGGCATACACAGCCAGATAAAGAATATTTGTAGCATCAGATATATAACTCAAAAGAAATAATATAGCCAACCCTATAACGGTCTGAATAATGACGCTTCTGCTTGGTTTCAAATAGTAAGTCATAAGTCTATATTTTATATTAAAAGATAGATTAAGGTGATTAACTTAATCTAAAGAGTGCTTTACTCTCTTTTATAAAAACATATAGTAAGATAATAATGTTTTTGTGAATTAAAAAGTAAATCGTTGAAATTAAACTATTTGAGGAGAAAGGAGTCTATTGTAATAGCACTAAAACATACTGATAGCCGAAGATGGAAGCTTTGTTTTCTTTCCCATTAGTTTTTGCATCTCAGGGTCGTAAATAGGAATATTAATGACATATTTCTTCCCATTGTCTTTTTCTATCAGTGCAATATCTTTTAAGTTGAGAGCGGAAAGATAGTATTTTCCGACCCCTGATGTAGAGTACCAACCTGTATAACCAAATATTCCTCCTGAAGCCCAAAGGCGAGCACTTTCTCTGACATTATCATAAGTGAAAGAACTTATTTTTATCTTCTTACGATTGAACTTGATCGGGTATAATAAGCGATTGACACGAATAAATTCATCATTAATTGTAATGCTATAAGGCATCACTAGTAGAAAGTATAAAAAGATAGATAATCCCCCTATGGTAAGGATATTTAAGATGAGACTAGGCCCAAAATTACTAATTAGGGTAACAATAATACCAATACCTAATAGGGTAAAGATAATGACAGCCTTGCTCGGTCTTATATATATTGTCATGGGTATTGGTTTTTTAGATTCATACTGCAAAATATAATAAAAATACAAGGAAGCAAAGCAAACAGCTAAGAATTCTTGAGAAAGGATTGTATTTATCTAACGAGTTGTTTATCAATGTCTGTACGACTCTAGTTTCTCCTTGAATCACTTTTTGAGTACTTCTAATTTTTTACAATCTAGAGGTTTTTTAGATTCAGCCTATAGATTAGTTGGGTGATACGAGAATACACACTATTTGAAATGATTTTTCCTATAAGTTCTAAAAGTGGGGAGAGTTTGTGAAAACAGGAAGGAGAGTAGTACTGTTTTATATCAATTATTATTAGGCTATAGCATCAAGATGCTACGGGTTTTATGCATAATTCATAAATAAATTTTTACCTTAGCTTATGTTTTAGTAAGATTTATAAAAAGTAGAAAAGGATGAAAAGTAAAAAATATGTATGTATCATGTGTGAATACGTGTACGATCCCAATAGAGGAGATCCGTGGAGCGATATTCCCCCAGGTACAGAATTTGAAGACTTGCCCGACGACTGGGTTTGCCCCAAGTGTGGAGAAGGTAAATCAGCATTTGAAGAGTATAAATGGAATCATATAGATTTTGATAACCTATAAAGTTAGGAGAGAGGAAGATGGATATTTTCCTCTTTTTTGTATAAGATTAATTCATAAGTTGTTATAAAATTATAAATCAAAGAGCCGTTTTATGCTATTATAAAATAGATTACATAATTTTGCATTCCAACAAATAAAGAGTCCTAATTGGCTGAAAAGATATATCAGTTGGAGAACTAATATATTCACTACATTCATTCGGTTTCAAATTACTCGTAGTTTCAATTAATTATAAATTTTATCCAAACAATGAAACATCTTGTAGATATCAATTCATGGAAGAGAAGAAACAGCTACGAATTCTTTAAAACGTTTCAAAACCCCAACATTTCTATTACCTCAGAAATAGATTGTACCCATGCACGTGAACAAGCCAAACAAAAGGGACAATCCTTTTTTATCTATTATATTTATTCTATGCTATGTGCCATGAATGAAATTGAAGAGTTTCGTTATCGCATTGATGCAGAGGGTAGGGTATTATATTACGATACAATTGATATAACTACTCCTATATTACTTAATGATGAAGGAGATTGTGCAATAGTGCGTATTCCATTTATCAAAGATTTTAACGAGTTCTACCCCAAAGCAGTAGCTATAGTAGAAGAGGCAAAAAAACAAACTGAAAGTAATTTTGGTACAGAAAACTTAGATGAAGAAAATGATCCTTACGGTACTATTTTTCTAAGTGCAACCCCCGATTTATATTTTACCTCGTTGGTAGGTGCTCAAGAAAAAAGAGAAGGAAATTCATACCCTTTATTAAATGTAGGCAAAGCTATATCCCGTGAAGGCAAACTCGTTATGCCTGTAGCAATCACTATCAGTCATGCTTTTGCAGATGGATTGCACATCACTCGCTTCTACCAAAAAATAGAAGAAAGACTAAATTCACTATAACAAATATTCTTTATAGATAGATAAAAGAGGATGGCTAGCCATCCTCTTTTTGTGTTATTTAATAAGTGGATGGAGTATTAAATAAATCCATACACCTTCTTAACTTCCCGCATACTCATTTATACTACTTGTTAAAATAATTCTTATTAAAAGTCAATTCTCTCTACTTTAATCATTAAATTTATCGGTTGAATAAGATATGACAAAACACATCAATGAAAAAGATAGACAAATCTGCTGACAAAGTCTTTTTTACTTCCGACTTACATTTTGGCCACGAATGGATCATTTCCTTCAATCAGCGTCCGTACAAAAGTGTTGAACAGATGGATGATGAATTGATTAAAAACTGGAATCAAACTGTTCCCAAAGATGGCATTGTATTCGTATTGGGTGATATTGGCTACACGGATGACAAACGAATTATAGAGATATTCAATCAGCTTCACGGTGAGAAAATACTAATTAAAGGGAATCACGATTGGGACTATTATAAAGAGGAAACCTTAAATAGTTTGTTCAAAGAAGTTTATGATCTTTTATTTCTTAGGGTACAAGACTATAATCATTCGGTGTACCATTATATGGTGCTCTGTCATTACCCTATGTTCGATTGGCAAAACTCTTATAAAGGTACATGGCAGTTATTTGGGCATATTCACACCCGTAGGTTGAAAGAATTTCAAACGGTAAAGTCTCGTCTATTTTCTACACAATATGATGTGGGAGTTGACAATAATCAGTTTCACCCTATATCCTGCCGTGAAATAAACGAGATTATTGAGAAGCAAAAGAAGAATCCTCTCTTTAAGCAATCCAATTACTATTAACCACTATTCCTTATCTATAAATACTAATACTATGTACACAATCATCCGCAAAAAAGACTTATGTACCTCCGTATGGAGTGGGGGTACTACTACTCAGTTGGCTATTTATCCTCCACAATCCATTTATGCTCAGCGTAACTTTAAATGGAGGGTGAGCTCGGCCCAGGTTGATGATGAAACTTCCACTTTTACATCCTTACCTAATATTGCTCGTATCCTAATGCCTCTTGAAGGAGATTTAGAGCTTTCACATAAATCGAAGGGAGACTTTCATTTGGCTCCTTTTGATCAGAATCATTTTTGGGGAGACTGGCACACTACCAGTCGTGGAAAAGTAAAAGACTTTAATGTGATGCTATCTGAGGGTAGCAGTAAGGTAGATGTATTGCACTTGGAGTCTACAGAATCTTATCTGAATAATACAAATTTGGAAGAATTACAATACAATACATTTTTTCCTACTTTCTGGGATAAACCACTCGATAAAGAAGAGGACTGCATGAGTGAGTTATATTATTTCTATGAAGGCACCTCCTTTGAGGTTGTCGTAGCGAATAAGAAAGAAACCTTATTGGCTGGAGACGTACTTGTATATACAGCTCATAAAGACGAGTGGGGTAAGTATAAGTTAGGTATAATTGCTCAAGCACCACAGCCAAGTGTTATTATAAAAGTGCAAATATTACACTCTCGATAAGCATGATAAAGAGTCTCTTTCAAAGCTTCAATGCAATAAGAATGTGATTTATATTTGCTATTCTATATGTATTACCAAATAGATAACTGCTTATAACCTCTGATAAATAAAGTGTTAAGGGGATTATATTTACCAACCTCATCATTGTAAGAAGGCAGAAGCAGAATAAATGTAGTATTTTTTGGACAATTAATATAAATTATCGATCTTTATATCAAGATGTTATGTAACACGTTATTACTATAAACTGATAGAGCTTTATAGGTGTTTATATATTAACCAACCCTTAAAAATTTTGAATATGACTTTTTTTGATTCATTAGTAATTACATTTGTAACCTTAGCTGCTGTGGGCGTTGTGCTGTACTTGATTAATTATTATGTAAAAGATGATCGAGCTTCACAAAAGCAAGGAGAATAACTGTAAGTAGAGTATCAATCCTTCCTGTAGAAAGGAAGAAAACGAATACAAAAAGGACCTATCTAATTAAGTTTAGAAAGGTCCTTTTTTGATAAGTATGCTGAGCATATTTATGCGCATAAATAGTTATATTTATTCTATATTTTAGGGAGTAAAACACAGAATCTGTTTTGACACCGACATGTTACCTTTTTGACCCTGATCAAATGCTGTTTTGACTTAGTCAGAATAAACTGAAGTTTTTAAGTGTATGATTATACAAAAAAGAGACTGTCTCCTTGTACAGAAACAATCTCTTTGAAACGCAAATGTTTATATTTAGAATTTTGCTTGATAAGCTTTCATAAGCTGATTCATAGCTTTTTCCAATATCGGTTTAGGACAGCCTACATTGAGCCTCATAAAACCACTACCCCCTTTGCCAAAACTAATACCTGGATTTAAAATGAGTCCGGCCTCTTCTTTAAAGAATGCATCGAGTTTGTTATCTGCTAAGCCCAATTCTCGACAATCTAAAAAGATAAGGTAGGAAGCTTCTGGCTTTATCATTTTTATGCGTGGCATCTTTTCTTTTAATAGTTGACTAACATAATTGATATTTCCTTGAATATACTCTAATAGCTGAGGAAGCCAATCTGAACATTCATTGTATGCAGCTATGAGTGAACAATAGGCAAACATATGACTACTTGTAACGTCAAGTGCTTCTACGAAACTTTGATATTCCTCTCTTCGTTTTTTATCTTTTATAATGCAATATGAACTGGCTAACCCGGGCATATTAAATGCCTTGCTGGGAGACATAAATACAATAGAATTCTGTTCTGCCTCTGTAGAAACTGTAGCAAAAGCATGATGTTGGTGAGGCGGAAGTGTTAAATCAGCATGTATCTCATCTGAAATAATCAGTACATCATTCTTCTTACAGATATGAGCAATCTTTTGTAATTCTTCTTTAGTCCACACTTTTCCTCCTGGATTATGTGGATTGCAAAGAATAAATAATTTGGCCCCTTGAATATCTTTTTCGAACTGCTTGAAGTCTATTTGAAATTCATGATTCTTATCGATAAGAAGAGAGTTGTACGTTACTTTTCGTTTATTGGCAATAGGAACATTGAAGAAGGGTGGATATACGGGAGACATAACAAGTATCTTATCTTCGGGTTGACTAAAGCACTGGATAGCAAACGCTATACCTCTTACAATTCCTGGAGTAAAAATAATTTCTTCATCTTCTACTATCCAATTGTATCGGTTTTTTGTCCACCTCTTTATCGCTTCATGCCAACGACTGGGGAGCATAGTATAACCAAGAACTCCTTTGTCAAGCATGTTTTGAATAGATTTCAGGATAGGGCTAGGGGTCTTGAAGTCCATATCTGCTACCCACATTGGTATAAAGTCTTTGTTATTCATTTCCATTGCTGGTTCATCGTATTTTACGGAATCCGTATTATTACGATCAATAACTTCATCAAAATTAATTTTCATAGTTTCAATATTATAGGTAAGTAAAAAACAAGGAGAAGGTATTTCTTTCTTTCTCTCTCAATAAGGCTAGTTTTTAGTCTTTATACTAAAGAAGAGTTTTCGATATGAAAATGTTCATTACATTTGGCTTATATCAAGAAAACTACTACAAACCTTGCACTCAGCATTAAAGGTATTAAGAATCTCCTAAATAAAGAAAGGGATATTACTACTATTTATTAGATTTGAAATGAGGGGAATGTGGTAACCTCTATTTTATATATGATTATGGATACAACTGCTATATACACACAAAAAGAAGAATTGGCCAATACTATAACCCATTTGGCTGGTATAATACTTGGATTGATTGCTAGTTACTATCTTTTAGGGAAAGCTTACGCTCATGACGACGTCCATTGGGCGGTATCAAGTGTTCTTGTTTATCTCTTTGGTATGCTTTCGAGTTATGGAATATCTGTCATTTACCATGGCTGTTCCAATAGATATCGCAAAAAGAAGCTTCAGAAGATCGACCATGCTGCTATTTACTTACATATAGCAGGAACTTATACCCCCTTTACATTGATTACCTTACGACATGCTGGTAGTTGGGGCTGGATGTTGTTTTCCTTTGTTTGGTTCTCCGCCTTGCTAGGTATATTGATGAGTTTCAGGAACCTAGACAAGCATAGTCATCTTGAAACTCTCTGCTATGTCATAATGGGATCTGTTATATTAATTGCATTCAAGCCTTTTATGGATGTATTGGGGAGTACAGGTAGAATGGATGTGTTGTATTGGATAATTGCGGGCGGAGTATTTTATATTGTAGGAGCCTTGTTCTATTCTTTTACAAGAATAAGATATATGCACACTGTGTTTCATCTATTTGTAGTGGGTGGTAGTGTATGTCATATACTCGCTGTCTATGCAGCACTTTAGACTAAATATTACAATCGTATTTCGATTCACAAAGATGTTCCACTTTTTCCTTGTATTTGGCTTAAATTATTACTGATAGCCTTGGTATGATATCCTAGTTTTATATCTTGCAGGAAAGAAAAAGAATAATCAATCATAGATATTAGTTGTTAAATGAAGGTAGAAAAGAGTGGCTAGTGATAGTCGCTCTTTTTTCATATATAAAAAGAGCCTCGCTTCAATAAGCAAGGCTCTTAATTCTTTAAAGTCATAGAGTAAATGAGAGAATATCTATGATTTTAGTTTTGTTTTTTGTAGCTAATAGTCATTTCGCCATCTCTAAGGATAAGAGAATCAGCAGAAATAGCTTCAACTTCGAAAGCAATAGTGTCAGTTGTTATTTCAGCACCTTGTTTTTCTTGGATTAAGTATAAATTGCTATCATCAACCCACCATTTTGTATTGGCAACAGTAGCATTGTTAATAGACTCAGCAAGGCTATCGTTTTTAAGAGCAATACCTTGAACTTCTTCTGCGTTAGCAGGATTAGCTTCTACCCATGAACCTAGGAATGCTTCTGAAGCATCAGCAGGAGTTTCTTCAACAACAGCTTCTACTTCTGTGTTTTCTACGTTTTCTTGATTTTTAGCTTTGTTTTGGCATGATGCTAGAACAAAAACAAATGCACCTAAAATAATTGCAATCTTTTTCATACTGTTTTATAATTAAATTAATTGTGAATAATCATTTACTTCTTCGTATTTAGCATACAGTTGCACTACAGTTACTCTTACGGGTTCTCTCTATGCCTCTGTCAAAATAATTGAAGAGCTTTTGGGCGAATATACGTCTAAAATATAGGGATGAAGGATTAAATAAATACCTCTCTTTGTTGAAGGGATGGTAGTGAATCTTATTCTTGTAACTAATCCTGTTACATTGATAAAAGGAAGTGTTAACATTCTATTTATCAGATTCATATAAAGAGTAAGTGGTTGTATCTATCTGTTTCTTTTACTAGAGCTTTTTGTTATCGGGGGCAAATGTAGTCATTTTTATGATTCACCAAATAAATTAGGCAAAAAATATTTTATGTTTGTAATAAAAAAAGATTGATATTCTTATTGTAAATCGAAAAACGCATTTAAAACCATTGTCTATGCACTTTTTAATAAAAGAGAGTGAGGTCTTATCCTTTTTTCTAAGTCTGAAGAGTATTTATAATTGGGTCAATAAAGATAGGATTAACAAACTATGCTCATCATGTTGCAAAGATATTGCTATAAAGAAGATTTTTGAAAAAGTATCGTCGAGATTAGGCAGAAAACAATGAGATGCTTTGTATGCAGTAGATGTTTTTCCTATTTTGTGAAGGATAAAATATGTATTGTAAATCATAGGTATTAGTTATTAAGGAGAGAAGAGTGGCTAGTGATAGTCGCTCTTTTACATTTTAAAAGGTTTGAGACGAACGATATGATACGATTATATTACAAGAATGTGTTTATTGAGTTAAATTGAGGTCAGAACAATCAAAAACTGAGTAGATGTAGCAGGAGAATAAAGATATTTATTTAGCTTTGAAAGTAAGAAGAAAGAATTTTTCAAAGGTGTTAGTTTAGTATTATAAGTTAAAGGATGAAGAAGGGTGGCTTGAGGTAAGCTGCTCTTTTTTTAGTTTATAATGAGGCACTATTATTTATACTTATTAATTACAATAATTAACTAAGTATAAATAATAGGCTAACTACTTTAAGAGATAGAGCTAACAATTCAACTTTTATTAATCTCTAATCTCCTAATAAACTAGTTATTATTGCGTATTAAGAAAGTATCAGTTTATAAGTATAATATGTTAAAAGAAGAAAGGGCAAAAATAGTCCTTCTAATTTTATTAATAATGAGTTTGGTCAATTAAAAATTTAAACTACCTTTGCAACGCAATCGCAAATAAAGCGATGCGCTCATAGCTCAGTTGGTAGAGCAATTGACTCTTAATCAATGGGTCCAGGGTTCGAATCCCTGTGGGCGTACCACTAGCAAAAAAGCAGTTACAGTAAATGTAGCTGCTTTTTTTATGTCTTATAGTTTAGCTTATGCCCGATATAATAAAAGGTTTGAATAACTTTTTATTATTCAAACCTTTTATATTGTATCTTATGCTATTCTGATAAAGTACCGTTTTTACTTCATGGTGGTCTCTAAAATATGGATTACTTTATCAACATCTGTATGAGGATTTATAAACGCCAATCGCAATATGGTGCGTCCATTGAGTTTACTAGGCAAACAAAGAAGTTCTCCTGCTTTTGCTAGTTTATTTGACCATTCATCGTATTGCTCTGGAGTCCAACCTTTTCTGGCAAATACTACAACGCTAAGTTCTGGATCTAGAAGAAGTTCTAGGTGAGAAGATTTACGGATGTATTCTGCACATTTGCGAGAGTTTTCTATGCTCTTTTCTATGGCTTGTTCGTACTTCTTAGTTCCGTGGATCGCCAAAGAGTACCACAGTGGCAAACCTCGTGTTCTGCGTGATAGGTGTATTGCCAAATCGGAAGGATTGACCTCTTCATTGCCAAATGCATCTAGATACTCAGCATGCTGAGAGAACGTATGTATAGCGTGCTTCTGATCTCTATATAGCACTGCACAACAATCGTAAGGTGCAAACAACCACTTATGTGGATCTACTATAAAAGAATCTGCCTTCTCTATACCTTTAAAGAAATGTCTCACAGAGGGTGCTGCTAAAGCAGCTCCACCATAAGCACCATCAATATGCACCCAGATATCATATTTATGAGCAACAGTAACAATAGAGTCTATATCATCTACAATCCCAGTATTTGTAGTACCTGAAGTTGCTACTACTGCAAAGATAGTGGGGTTTTCAACCAAAGCCTTTTCAAGCATTTCACCTGTTAGATGTCCACCTGCATCTACAGGAATGGTTACAATATCCACATCTAAAACTGTAGCTATTGTACGTACTGAAGAGTGTGCTGTACTAGCACAAGCTAATTTATACCCTGTGATAGGTCGTCCATTCTGGAAACGTCCCATCTGTCTCCACTTTTCTTTTATTGTATGTTTTGCAGCCGATAGAGCTGACAAATTGCCTAGCGTACCTCCCGAAACAAAAGTACCTCCTGCCTCTTCAGTCCATCCGAGTAAAGATTTAATCCAACCTAAAACCTGATTTTCTGCAAAAACAGCACCAGCTCCCATTTCCCACATTCCTCCGTGAACATTTGCTGCTGAAACAACTGCATCAAATGCCACTGCAGCCCTTGTAGGTGCACCAGGAATAAAGGCTAAAGCCATAGGGTCGTCTGCAGATCGGGTAGCAGGATTTAGTACTTCTGAATAGAGACGCATCGCTTCTTTTGCTCCAAGTCCATCAGAAGTTATAGATACGCCTACCTCTTTTTTAAGCTCTTCAGAGCTTTTAAAGGATGTTTTCGGATCACTTCCACTCACTGTGTGGGCAATAGCCCAATCTAAAGCAAGATTGACAGCTTCTGTCTCATCTCCCCAAAATTCACTTTTTAGCATAATAAATCTTTATTATAATCAATATATTTTTTGCTTAATACTCAAAGTTAATCGTTTTTATACTTAGTTTCTTGTAAAAAGAAGCATAAAAAACAAAAGTTCTCTCTTTTTATTTGAGCAAAGTTGTAACGGCTCTTTGCTGTAAGTTATCATATATTTACATCTTTATCAAAATTGCGGATACAAATAAATACTTACAATGATAAAGAGGGTAAAGTCTATCCATTTGTTTGATAAATTTGTTCCTAAATTAGTGAAATAAAGAAAGCCAATCTTTTAAATAATTGATCTATATTTTACTGTAATAGTCCTTTCTCTTTACTTTTTGATTAAATAACTTTTGGGCTTAGAGAAAAGATATTAAGGAGTAAATCTTGATAAGACTGTATTTGTTGATGCCTCGGTGTTCTCTTTGTGGTTCAACTCGGGTATAGGCACAAAAAATTAAAGGTAGGGTAGCAGACAAATTAAATCAGTCTGTAAGATAGGCTAATGTAGTGTTACAAAAATCCGATACTACCTTTTAATTGGAACAACGACAGATCATGTTTGGTTGGTCGGCCTCCTTTTAGGGGTTGCTTTTTCCCTAGGGTAGCGTATTGTTTTGACACCGACAAGACAATGACATGTCGGTGTCATCGTATCATCATGTCGGTGTCAAAGTAAATCTACTCCTTCTCAAAACAGTATTGAATGAGTAGATAAGACTCTGTTTCTGTTGTTATTAGCTGAATATCTTAGAATAAAGAGTTTTTTTGAAAAATGGAGGGATAAAACAAGAAAAGGAGAACCTGCTCATTCGTTTTACAAGTTCTCCTTTTAGGGAAATATATAGATTGAAAACTATTTCTTTTTTATCTTTCTACGAAGGTATTGAATGCTTAACCATACTCCTGTACCCGAAACCAATGTTCCGCCTAGCATAGTAATCCACATAACTAAGTTCCACAAGATAGGACGATCTACCAAAAACTTAATATTGAAAGAATGCAAACCACCATACAACCATTTCTGAATACGGCTATTGGTGTTGAACGTTCTGATGTTTCCATTCTCTGGATTAATATAATAAGTAGTACAATCTGCATCGGCTACCTCAACTTTGTAAACGGGTAAAGGCAATTTGTGATGAGCGTGAACGTAATAATTATCGTATTTATCAAGGAGCTGAATAGAGTAGGGCGATGAAAGTATCTTATCCAATTGTTGACGAACCCTATGCTCATCGGCAACGAAGGGTTGAACTTCGGGTGTAGAAGCATCAAACAGTTGAATATTACCATCAATAGCTACTTTATACACGGGAATATTTCCAAATCTGCTCCACTGTATGCTTTTTATTTGTTCTGGAAAACGAGTAATTAACTCTGTATAGTCTCCTTTATAAGAATCGAATGGGAGTGGTTTATTATTTTGCAGTTGCACTGTAATCTCCTTGCTCTGTACGGGAACAAGCCATTGAGGTACGTAGTACAAAGACATCATTCCACTAAAGACAAACGTAAACACAAAGAAGCCAAAGATGAATCCTAAGATGTGATGCCACTTATATGCTATCTTTTTATAAGGAGAAGCCCATTTTCGTTTGCGTCGGTAGGTTTTGATGTACATATCTACACCCCATATTCCACCGACAAGACACATAATTGCTCCGATACCCGATAAAGCAATTACTACATCTTTCCACAATTGTAGATCTTGTCGAAGACTCGTAAAATATACCCAGTGTGGGATAGCGCCTAGCCATGACCAGATTCGGCTCGACTGGCTTGTAAACTGTAGTGCTTCTCCTGTATGAGATGATACATAGAGCTGATGTTTTTCTGGGTCATCAAAATAAAATTTATAAAGAGGAAAATGGTCTCTTCGCGAAGAAAAGGGATTCCACTGATCTAAATGATACATCGTATCCACTTTAGCAATAGAACCCATACTCCAACGTTTTGCATAGCTCCATATATCTACACTCTCCACCTCTCTACCATTTACAGATAAAGTATAAGTAGTGTCTTTAGAAGATAGATATAGAGTAGGATTGTGAGTGAGTGATTTAAGCTCAATGGCACGCCAGTCGTTCGTTGGAATATCTAGTGAATCTAAAGGTATAAGATTACTAGAAAGAGGATCTAATTTGTCCCATCGATCTGCTGCACCCACTTGTGGAAAGCTGTGATAGATCATCACGAAACCCGACAAGAACCAAATCAAAAACAGAATACTGAGAATAGTTCCCAGTACTCTGTGTGATGAATATAATAATCTTTTAAACATGAATATATCTTATTATAAAGTATAAGAAACAGTAGCCATAATATTGCGAGGATCACTAGGCACAAGTTGTCTTCCCAAAGATTGAGTGTGGTAGCTTTTGTTAAATACATTTCGCACGTTTAAAGCTAATCCAATTCCATTATCTAGTCGGTAGCCCAAACCTAAATCTGTTAACCAGTAGCGATCAAATTCCACCGTACGAACTAAGTCGTGAGCTACTTTATCCATATAAGAAACAGTGATGTTTACCCCTAAATTGCGTAGCATACCTTTCTGAACTGTGTAATCTCCAGCTAAAACAAAAGTATTACGAGGTGCATTAGGCAGTAGAGAACCTTTTTCGGTATCGTTTAATGGCAATAAAGCTGTCTTTTTCATTTTACGAATCTTTGCATCGGTAAAGGCATAGCCCGCATTGAAGAAAAGTCCAGGTAGAGGGTTTGATTTTAATTCTAACTCAAGACCTTGAGAGGCTGTGCTACCTACAATACCTACAACTGTTTTTAAAATATTGTCATCTTCTGGATCTTCAAATCTTCTTGCCAAGGTTTTCTTTTCATTGTTCTTACGAATGTAGAATAAGCTTGCCGAAGCCTCAAGGTATTGATTCCATTTAAAGCGTCCACCTACCTCTGCTTGAAAGCCCGATTGAGGTTTGAAAGTCTTTGAGCCTGTTGGGTAGAATCGTTCACCATCTTCATTGATATAGATAGTGGCATCTGTATTAGGGAAATCTCTGTAAGGTAGGTATAGATTGGCATAAGAAGCATAGAAAGAAAGCTTTTCTGTGGGTAAATAGACTAGTCCCGCACGATAAGTAAATGCTGTAGTGTGCATCTTATCATAAGATTGGCGATTGGTATAGCCCATCTTTTCGGAATCTTTCACATCGGCACTTGCATATTTGTATGCAAAATAATCAAATCGTCCAGCCACCATCATTTTCAATTTATCTGAAAACTCAAATAGGTTTTGGATATACAAACCGTGAGTATAGCTTTCTGCTACACCCGCAAAACCAAAGTGAGGCTTCATATAGCCCATACTTTGGGGATTATTTACCGGAATTTTAGAAAACAATCCAGGACCTTCAATAAAATCAGTCAAAGGTTTACCTCCTCCATAACCACGATAATTTTCACGGAAGAAAGCCACAAAATTATATCCTGCAAGGTAGTTGTATTTCATTCCGTTATTTAGCTGGATACTTCCAGAAGCTTCTAGTTGCTCATTGTATGAATGCACATCATAGGCAAAACGTAAAGGATAAGTGATTTGCACTGTATCCAAACAAATATACTTTTTTGTCCCTTTATTATCTTTAAGGTAATAATGCTTGTAAATAGGATTATTGCTTTCTAAATAGGGGATATACTCGGTGCTGAAATAGTCGATGATATCGTGATTGTATGAAAAACGATTATCAAGCTTAAAGGCATCTGAGTGTGTATAAGTATAGGTTAGTTGGAGGTTCTCTGCCTTGTTCTTGAGAAAATCAGATTCATTATTGTATCTCCATTTTGGGTTTAATCCAGGAAGAGATTCATCCTTATTTAAATAGATTTCATTATCATTTGCATCATAGATATCGCTTTTCATAGTGGCGGGCAAACCTATTTCAGTTCCGTATTTATCTCTGTTAAAACCACCTCTCAACTCTAAAAAGTGATGTTCATTGATTTTCCCTCCTAGAGCTAAATATCCAGAGAATCTCTTGTTGTTGGTTTGTCTATAACCTTCATTATCACTGTAATTTAGCGTAGCTCGGTAATTCATATTTCCATAAACTTTGCCACCCAAGTCGATAGAGGATTGCTTATTATTCCATGTTCCATAACTCATTCTAGCCTTAACTAAGGGTTGGGCTACAGGCGACTTTCGCACTACATTGAGTACACCACCAACTACCGAGTGTCCATACAACACAGATGCTGGTCCTTTAATTAATTCTACAGTCTCACAAGAACTTAAATCGGGTAGTGGAGCCGAATTATTAATTGACGTACGTTCATCACGTACCCCATCTATCATAATAGGGGTGTGATCGAATCCACGAACAGAAAACTGTGTAAAACCTCCGTAAGTAGTACGCAGTCGGGTAGAGGGAAGAAACTTTACAGCCTCATTCAAATCTACTATATTTCTGTTTTCAAGAAGTTCTTCCGAGATAGAATTGACTGTAATGGGCATAAACTGTAACGGTACAGGTAGTTTGTTGATTTTGGGTACAACGTATTTATCAGCACATACTTCTATCTCATGCATTTTGAAGATAGAATCGGTTAAGCTCTTTTGTTGAGCATAAGTCGCACCTGAGCAAGTCGCAAGAAGGCACAACGCAGCCTTGCGACAAGTGTCCATCGACACTCTAAACATTTTGTGTTTCATAAGTGATATTATAATAGTGTTTTACAAAATTCCTTTCCCCGGGAATTTTAAAAATAATGCATGTTGAATGCTGATGGCAGGTTTCCTGACTTGTTCACTTTGTAAGCCTTCCCATTACTCTAATGGTAACAGTGGCAATGAAGATTACAAAGATTCTTACGAACTTACAGTAGCGGGTACTGTTCCAGATTTTCACTGGATTCTCTTTTACTTCTCTAGTAGAATAGCTAGAAAAGCACCATCATGGCGGCAAATATAGAAACTTTTCTTTATAAGTAATTCTGTTTGTCAGTATTTTTAGTGCCTATACGATTGGACTTGTTTTTACAAAGTTTTCTACTAGTGCCTATAAATAGAGACTTTAAGTAAATGAAAAGAATTAAAGTTTTGTCTTGCGTGTTGAAATATTGCGTTTGTTTGAACTTTATGTGAAAGAAAAAAGCCACCAATTAGGTAGCCTTTATTCTTATTTAAAATGAAAAGAATGAGTTAATGCCTGTGCTCACTAGCTAGTTTTTCTAGATCTAGCTCGGCACTATAGCGTATAAGTCCCCATTTTTTATATTCTTCTTCTACATCATTCATATATTTTTCGATGCGAGTGATGCAGTGACCTATTGTTTTGCCATCTGCATTATAGAAAAATTGTCCATGTACCGTATCACCACTGATTATAAGGGTGGCTTTTCTTATTTTACAATTTGGAATAGGCTGTTCACGCTTAGGAAGCAGATATTTAGCATACTCTTGCTGAGCAGCTTTATGGTATTTCTTTATAATAGAATCGGACTTTTGCATTGTCAATTGTAAATCATCGCTCCAATGATTATTAGTAACATCATCTACAATAAGCTGTTTGTGCCTTAATTGGAATTTCATATTTGTATCTCGCATATAATAACGAGAACCCAGCAAGCTGCTAAGTGGTGAATAGGAACTATCAGGCTCCTCAACATGAACAATCTCGTAATGGGTGCCACCTAAATTGAAATTAAGATAATCTCTCAACTCTTGATTTGGATCTCTAGTTTGAGAACATGAAAGGCACAGAAATAGACTAAAAAGTAAATAAAAATGTTTCATTTGTTTCTCCTCAGTTACTATGTTTGACATGAGGTCTTGTTTAGTAAACATACAGATCATCTAAAAAGATTATTCTTCTAGTCTTTTTTTATATATAAATGTTCTATTTGTTGATTTTATTCACATTCTTAAAGCTATCCGACCCCTGATTTATAGACCATTTAATAGAGCTTTTACAAACTATCAAATGCTTTATTTCTTATTTGTAAACATTTATCTACCCCTAAAATTGGCTTAAATGATTGGTTATAAGTATATTTAGTTCGGTGTATTATTCTCTTCTGGAATAAATGATAGAAGAAGTTGGATTAAGATGTAATGTAACGGCTTGAACACACTGCTTATTCATCCTAAATTCAACTATTGGTAATGCCGCATATTGAAATATAAGTAATGTATATAACCTTAAACTAACCTGCTATGAATATACTTTTCGGAGATGTACCCATAAGCAAAATGGGGCCAGCTTTATTTAAAACGACGAAGCTTACGATTACCTGTTTTATATTGTATTTGCTTTCAGGGCTGTTCTATTCTGTTATGCCCGAAATTTACTTTCTGATGCAACTTGCTATTATTACAGTTCTATCCTCTATCTTTTGCGTCAAAATATTTAAACATAAAGAATTAGACGTATCCATAGTACTTGTGCTAGCCCTTATGCTTTTCACTTTTGGCTTGGACGTAAACTATTACTTTAAACCAGCCTTTTTATAAAACAGAAGACAGAGTAAACCAAGAGGATGTGCCTTTTGGCACATCCTCTTGGCTTTTTGGGAAAATCCCAAAAAGAGTTACTAGTCATAATAGGCCTTGAATCCTTCAGTACCCTTTCTAAGGAATATTATTTTACAATAAAACCTCTTTTATCAATATAGGTCTTAAACTTAAGGAGGTATTCTTCGCTTGGACCATCAAAAAAGGATACTCCCGATGCTCCATTATCAAATGCAGCGTCTAAAGCTTCTTCAAAGGAGTCTTTAATATCTCCAAACATAAGTCCTGCATAAATTTTAGCTCTACCATTAATGGTTTGAACACTTTCTTTGACAGAACGCCCTATCCATGCTGTGCCTTCATAATAAAATCCATTGTAAATCATAGGAAAATAGGCATCCAAAGTCCAATTACCCCAATCTTGACGAACCATCTTTTTAGCCATCGAAGGGCCTGGGAAGACAGCACTTGAAACGCTAATATTTTCTGCTTTTAATTCTCGTGCTATGTCATTTACAACATTAGTAATAGCATCAAGTCGGAAACTAATCCACGATTGATCTTCCATTGGGTATTTAATTTCTAGAGGATCTTTGCCTGTCTGTTCTTTAAACTTACTACGGCAAACATCACAATAGCAATAGTCGTATTCTGGAAGTTCAGAAGTTTGTTCGATACCATAGTTTTTCCATAGTCCTACGGGAAGAATAACATCAGGAAAACGAATATAGTCTAGATGGACACCATCCACATAAGGCAGATTTGCTTCCTTTATATAATCTTGTGCTAAATATTGAGAAACTCCCTCATGGTTGGGACAAAGGAACCTATAATAATCAACATAGGCAGGTTTATTATAGGAAGATTCTCCTTTGCGATTTACTGCAAACCAATCAGGGTGAGTGTTTAAAAGCTCAGATCTATTCATGGTCCACTTCCAATAGTGGGCTTCCAGACCAGCCTCTTTACATAGGCGATAGACTGTCTCATTATACCCTTCAAAAAGAACTCCACTGATTCCACAATTTTTAAGTAGTGCAAACCAATTACGGTATTCTATCTCACTTTTATCTTTATTAATTCGAGCCCAAACCCAGTTCTTAACTTCACGAGACTCTATTTTGACTATACTAAATTTGCCATCTTCATCAACAGTATAGCAGATGTTTTCCTCTGGTATTGAAATACTCATATTAAATGTGTGAGTGGTTGCTTCTACCTTAATCTGGGAACCCTTAGGTAATCCTTCTTTTTCTCTATGCGTTAAGAAGAAATAATCTTCATTTCTGATGTAGTTTTTCTCTTTCTCATAAAAGTCTTTTTGAGCATAAAATAGAGCCCAAAGAAGTTTATACACTCCCATATGATAAGGATATTGGAATGTTTCTGTTGCTTGACCAACAACCTTATCAGACAAATAGACAAAGCCCCAACGATCTGGCATATGCATATCAATCTCTCCGGTAGGACTCCATACCCAGTTTTCTTCGGGTCCATTTTTCTTTAACCATTGTACACGTGAAAAATTAACTCGCCAAGTATTACCTGCTTTTAGAGGATTATTAAAGTCAAGGGTGATTGCTTGGTGAGGAATAGCCATTTCTACACTCCATAGTTTGTCTTTGTCGGAAGAATCATTTAGTGTACCTTCTCGGTGTACAGCAAGTTTTAAACCAGGGCAGTCCCACTGAACTAAGAATTTTCCTCCTGAACGATATGCCTTATTAAGCATTAGGTCGAAGATGACTCCCTTAGCATTGTTCTCTATTTCAAAATAATTTAGTCCACTTCCATCTGGATTTATAAATACCTCAAAATCATTATCATAATATATGATAGTATCTCGCTGTGAGAGGTGAGCTACTATATTTTCTTCTTGTAATACAGCTCCAACATAGAAATAATCATCATCCCATAGCATCTTTACATACGTGTCTTGGCTTGGAGTAGGGAAGCTGTCTCCTTGAATATCCACAAAGTTGTCTGTAGGTATCGTTTGTTTCCAAGAAGCTTCTTGCAGTTTTCCATCTATCTTTAGATTCTCTGCTACACGATAGCATACATACCCTTTTGGAGGAGTTAGTACTTGCTCATATTTATTAAATAAATTGTTTTGTGCCATTGCTAAAATGCAAGTCAGAGTAAAAGTGATGCACAAACCTATTTTTTTCATCTGTATAAATCTTTAGTAATTAATCTAATATTTAACCTCGACATGGTCATGATAAAAAAGGTTCAAGAGCCTTATACCCCTGAACCTTTTTTTATAATAAATAAGAAATTAATGTTTAGCCCACCACATAGGAGTAAATACGTCATCAGGACCACCCAATAATTCTACAGCCTTCTTATAACCTTCAGGATTACTATTTTCTAGTATGGAAGGGAATTTCATACGCTGAGGAAAGAATTTGATGGTTTGCTTATCGTAGTTACTAGAGGTTAAAGTAGGCATCTCCTGTATTGGCTTTTCTACTGCGGGAGTTTCCATGAAAGGAAGTGCTAAACGACGGTAGTCACTCCAACCTTCAAGTGGAAGATAAGGGACATTTGCTAAATACTTTTGAGTGATAATTTTGGATAGTTGATCATTAAGAGGTTTACCATACAACGATTTTGTACCATCGGGGTATTCATAAGTGTATTTGGCTTCTTTATTTGTATATCCATCAATCATTGTCATTTCTTTGGCTGTTGCTGCCGTAGTATGTTCCCACTTTACAGAGGTACCCACATTATTATAGCTTTCAGATGCTAAATATTTACCTACATATTGAGTGATGCCAAAGTGATCAAAGTTTTTACGGATACCTGTTTCATAAGCAGATTTACCATCCATAGGAACGTTCCATTGTCTCACAGCTGCTTCAGCTATTAGGAAATAAGATTCCCATGCTGCAAAGAATATTCTCTTATTTGTATGGTTACGATAATAGAGTTTTAAATTTGGCAAAGCCCAAGGCCAATACCACATTTTATTTAAAGATCCTTTATCACCCCATTCTCCACAAGCAGAGGCATTCCATGTATATGTAGCATCGAGCTCTACTAAACCTTCTTTGTCCTCTTGGTCTTTTAGCAATTTACGTTTTACTACCTTATAGTTGCTGTTATAAGTGGGATAAGTACAATAATTTTCATCTGTAAAATCTCCAGGAATTTGATAAAGCTCATAGGCTCTTGGGTCAATAGTGTGGTGTAAACCATCATACCAGAATCCTTTAGCTGGATCATTAGTAAGCAAGGTCATATGTTTGTCATATCTGATTCCCATATAATCATTTGGTTTGATATTTCCTTTTAAAAGAATAGCATTTGGACGATTACTTAGAGCTTCTTCAGAACTGATACCTCCTAGATTAACAATTAAATTATTGATGGTTGCTGATACTGGAAAACTATTCCATTCGCGCGTCATAACTCCTGCTAGAGGATCCCAACCATCTCTTTCTTGAATAGCAAAGTTATCTGCTAATTCTGCAATATATTCACCTTTTACTGCATCTTCAAATTCTGCTTGTGCTTTTGCGGGATCAACCTCACTTAAGCGCATAGCCAATCTCATTCGCATTGAGTTTGCATATTTTTTCCATTTTGCAAAGTCAAACTTATAGGCACGATCAGATTCTTTTTCTGTATCATTCACTTGCACTTCTAAATCTAATTCTTCAGCTGCTTCTTTTAGCTCTTTTAAAAGGAAGTAATACACTTCTTTTGCCGAATTAAACTCAGGGTTTTTACCATTAAAAGCCTCAATTGGCATGGCGCCAAAGCAATCTGTAAACTCACTCATTAAGTATACACGCCATATACGTGCCACTTGCTTTAAATTAGGAATTACTTTTTGATCATGCGAGTTCAAAGATCCTTCCATTTTTAAATCGGCAATATGGATTGCTTGAGTAATTGAACTCATCCAGCTTGATATGTTATTATAGTAGTTGGAGTGCCAGTCATCACTATAAGAACCCACAGTTAAACCTCCACTATTATTGGGGTCTTGCATACGTGCTGCCCCCATCCAAGACAGAACAAAAGCTCGTTCTGCAACTTCTGGATTTTGTTGAGCATCAGTTATTGATTTATTTATTGAGTACTCTACTTTAACTTGATCTATATCAGCAGCATTGGGATCTTTGTTTACACTTTCAAAGTCTGAACAACCTACCAATAATAGGAAAGCTAAGGAGAGCTTAGATACGTTTTTATGTAAATTTTTCATAATTCAATGATTTAAGAACAATTAGAAACCAAGTGTTACATTAAATAAATAAGTTCGTGAAGTTGGCGAACTACCAAATTCAAAACCAGTAGCATTGGTACTTGTTGCATATATGGATTCAGGGTCGATACCATTCATTTTACTTTTTAGCATCCATACATTATTACAGGAGACTCCTAACTTCACTTGTGTAAATGGAGTATTCTTAAGTAGTGATTTACTAAACGCATAATTTAGCGCTAAGTTACGTAAACGAACATTTGTAGCACTATACATATTGACTTCTCCTACACCTAAATTTCCTCTTGAAGTGACGGTTTCCCAATATTGTTGTGTCGTAATTTCTGTTGTATTGGGTTGGTAAGCTCCACTTTCGTCTACATATACACCATCGATAACCATATTAGGTCGCTGACCATTAACCACTGTTTTATTGGATGTACCCGATTGCTCCATCATTTGTAATGTACCCGAGAAAATATCTCCACCAAAACGAGCATCAATTAAAAAGCTTAGAGACCAGCCTTTATAAGTAAAAGTATTGGTAATACCCATCAGAGCTTTAGCCTGTTGGTCACCTATCTTTTCTTTTTCTGTGCTAGAAGTAGGTAATCCATTTTCGGTAATTAATTTACCATAATGAGGAGAGTTCTTGTCTTCCACTCGTTTTAAGCGAGTACCCCAAATTTCTCCATAGTTTCCACCTGCTCTTGCATAAACTTGTAAATTATCATATCCACCCAAAGTATAAAGAGATATTTCTTCTTCTGGGCTTTTATAAAGTTCGATAATACGGTTCTTGTTTTTAGAGAAGTTTACCATAATGTCCCAATTAAAACCAGAAGCAGTTTGTATAGGGCGAGCATTAACCATCAACTCAATCCCTTTATTTTCTATATTACCTGCATTAATTTTACGAGATTTAAAACCTGATAAACCATCCATAGGTATATTTAATAACTGACGAGTAGCATTCGTTTTATACCAAGAGAAATCAAAACCTAGGCGATTTTGTAAAAATCGTAGTTCAGTACCTACTTCCCAAGATTTAATCAACTCAGAACGTACATCTTCATTATACAAAATTTCGTTTTGATTGGCTGTGGTTGAACCATCAGGAGCCTGACCAATATAATATGTGTTATATAGCTGATAAGGATCTAAGTCATTCCCAACTTCAGCAAAAGAAGCTCTTACTTTAGCATAAGTAAACCAAGAAGGTAAGGGTTTGTCTATCTTTTCTAACATATCAGAAATAACCCAAGAGGTAGATACTGAAGGATAAAAGAATGAACGATTCTTCTTACTCATAGTAGAGGACCAATCGTTACGGAATGTTAGATCTAAGAAAGCCCAACCATCATAATTTACTTGACCTGTACCATAGATAGAGTTGATCTTCTTTTCGCTATAACGTTGTTCTACATCTGGTTTGTTTTTAGAGTTGTTGATGCTAAATAAATCTGGAACAACTAATTCTACACCAGTAGACATAGATTTATGACGACGGTGCATTAAGTTTCCACCCAAAGCTAAGTTACCTCCCCAACGTCCTATGATATTGTCTTTTTGAGCAGTAACTAAAAAGCTAAAGTTGTTTTCAAAAAAGCGTTCTTGCTGGATAGAATATCGATTGACCATTGAGCTACCCCAATAGGTTTTATTATCATAATCGGTATAATACATATCCGAACCTGCTCTCAACTCAGCATTTAGCCATGAAGTAAATTGATATTTTAATGATCCATTAACTAAGAAACGATCACGTGTATCTGAATTAACACGATGATTTTCTAACCAATAAGGGTTTATTTGTTGGCTAGTTCCAAACCACAGCATAGTATTATCAGGACGAACAGCGGCTTTGAAGTCGCGGATATCCATTGAACGAGGTAATAAATACATAGCTAAGAAAGAGTTTGAATCATTTTTACCACTAATTGGTCTGTTATCTGCCTTAGATTTTATGTATTGAATTTTTGTATCTAAAGTCCAGCGCTCATCTTTCCCAAAATGAGAAGTAGCTCTAGTCGTCATACTTGTACGAGAAAGTTTTGACCCTGGTATTTTACTACGGTCATCCATACGAGATAAAGAGGAATAGATAGCTGTTGTTTTATATTGTTGAGAGAAAGAAAATGTTTCAGTAAGATTTACTCCTGTCTTAAAATAATTATTCACATTATTAAAAGAACGCATTTTTGACTCACTGCCATCCCATTTCTCATAAGTTTGTCCTTCAATAAGTGGTCCCCAGCTTGCGCCTGAGTCTTTATCATAAACACCTAAGCTACCTTGTCCAAAGGAGTTTTGTCTTTTAGGAGACATAAATACTGTTTCAGCAGAGACAGAGCTTGAGATAGTTATACCTAAACCTTCTGTCTTTCGTCCAGACTTAGTTGTTATTAAGATAACACCATTACCAGCACGTGCACCATAAAGAGCAGCAGCTGAAGCTCCTTTTAATACAGACATAGAAGCAATGTCATCTGAGTTAATATCAGAAATACCATTACCCATATCAGCAGAAGGGTTCCAGAAGTCATTATTTGCAGCTCCTGTAAAGTTTTCCATAGGAACACCATCAACTACAATAAGGGGTTGATTTAGACCTGTAATAGAGTTATTTCCACGAAGAGTTATTTTAGAAGAAGCACCCGGTCCATTACCTGAACGAGTAATTTGTAATCCCGAGATCTTTCCTGAAAGGGCATTGGCAATATTTGATTCTCGAGCTTGTACAATTTCATCTCCTTTCATTTCTTGCATAGAGTATCCTATAGCTCTCTTTTCGCGTTTAATACCCAAAGCTGTAACCACAACTTCTGATAACATTTGCGACTCTTCTTTCATTTCGATACGAATTTCTTGTTGACCCGTATACTCAATTGATACTGCTTCGTATCCAATATAAGCTACTTCAATTATAGCCCCTTTGGGTACATTGCTTAATGCAAAGACTCCATCGATGTCTGTTAATGTTCCATTACTAGTGTCTTTTACTTTAACTACTGCACCTATAATAGGCCCTGAGGCATCTGTTACAACACCTTTAACAGATCCTGTTTGTTCTACAGCTAGTTGTGATTCATTATTAGCAGATGCGTATGGCATACTGAAAGATCCTAATAATGCACAAAATAGTAGAACCGATAGTTTTTTAAAATAGTTACTTTCTACCATAAGATATTAGATTAATAAGTTTAATTATAGTTAATTTTGTATAGAATTCAAAAGTATTAACTCTAAATATCTTAATAATATTTGTATATACTAAAAATTTAGATAATATAAATTTAAAATGATTAAAATATAGTTTATATCTGGGTCTAAATACATTGTTTATTCCAAGAGATTTAACAAACGAAACTTACATTATAGATTTTACTGCCGAGTTTAGACTTCTACTCTTTAATTTAATGAATAAAATGTACGGCTTAAGACTTTCCATCTTTACTACCAAATTATCTTTTTATTGTGCCTAATTAGATAAGGTTAAATAGGTAAAAGTGAGTAATACCTATATTAATAATGTCTTAAAATAAAACCTATAAAGACTTAGGAGTGAGTAACGCACTCAGTGAATATGAATGACAAAGGGTAGGCAGACTGTTGTAAAAGACAGTCTCTCCTTATTTAATAGAGTTTCTAGCTAAGAGAAGGATTTAATCAGCTAATTTATTCTGACTTTTGATTTTGTTGTTTTGTATAAAAATACAACGAAAAACAACCTACTTTTCTATCGGTGTTAAAAGATGCTTTTATCAGGGTCAAAATTGTATCATGTCGGTGTCAAAGCATCGTCATGTCGGTGTCAAACTGAAGCAATTATTTTTTGTATTCAATTATGTATTATTATTCCTATTTAATTATTATAAATATGCATTTGTGAGTTATAATATAAGCCCACCTAGATATACTAAATGGGCCCTATAATCAATATGTTACTATACAGTTTTAAAACACGGAACCATATAAATAGCCAGCAAGAGTAGAGAGTATGATTACAAGAACTAGGTAAACTAGAGTCTTCTCTGTACCCAACACTTTGCGAATGACAAGAAGATTGGGTAAAGAAAGTGATGGACCAGCTAAAAGGAGTGCCATTGCCGGACCTTTTCCCATGCCTGAAGCTATTAAACCTTGAATTATAGGAACTTCTGTGAGTGTTGCAAAATACATAAAAGCTCCAACAAAACTAGCCAAGAAATTGGAAAGTAAAGAGTTGCCGCCTACAGCCCATTCAATCCAAGCATTGGGTATTACTCCATTGAGTGCTACATCGTCGTGATAAGAACCCAATAAGAATCCAGCCACTAAAACTCCTAAAGCAAGAAGAGGCATGATCTGTTTTGCAAACCCCCATGATGCGATAGTCCACTCTCCATTTTCTGTATTTTTCTTATCATTAAGTGTCATTACAGCTAAAGCTGCTATGGCCACTGACATTGGGATCAGTGGAGCTAACTTAGAGTTACTAACATAATGTTGAGCAAGTAGAGCCGAAACTATAGTAGCCAACACTGAAGTAGCAACCCATGTCCATTTTATCTTCAGAATTTTCACGAGTGAAACGGAAAGTATCCCACTCAAAACCCCTGTGATAATCCATTTGTTACTAAAAATCCATGACCATATACCCGTATCAGATTTCATTGGTGCTCCCCAGTTTACAAATACCAATATAAGCACTAGCGTAAAGAATACTGTAGCTGTTTGTTTGAGAGGTCTTTGCTCCGGATCGCCAGTTAAAACCATCTGTTCTTCCTTTTTTATCCTTTCTTCCTTGCGATAGATAAAAGACATTGCCATTCCTATAATAACAGAGAAGGAAATGGCAAATCCCATTCTAGCCATACCCATTTCAAAGCCCAATATTCGGGCTGTAAGAATGATAGATAAAATACTAATGGCAGGGCCAGAGTAAAGGAATGCTATTGCAGGTCCCAATCCAGCACCTCTTTTATGAATGCTCGAAAAGAGCGGTAAAATAGTGCAAGAGCATACTGCTAATATCGTTCCTGATACAGCAGCTATCGAGTAGGATACCCACTTCTTTGCATTTGCTCCAAAGTATTTAATGACGGAACCTTGACTGATAAATACTGCAATAACTCCTGCTATAAAAAAGGCAGGTAGGAGGCATAGTATAACGTGCTCCTGAGCATACCATTTTGCCAAATCTAAGGTCGCCCATAGAGCAGTTTGAAAAGTTTCACTCTGCAAAGGGAGGAAGAAGAATCCAAGAAATACGAAAAGTATAACACCTAGTATTTTTAATTCTTTCTGCTTATCCATTATCCTATTTTTAAAATCTCTTTTACTTGATTTTCAGTAGGCATAACCCCTTTAAGTACAACCTTTCCATCAACTACAACAGCTGGAAGTGAAAGAACATTGTATTGCAAAATTTGAGCCATATCTTCAAGTTTAGAAAGATGGACTTCTACGTTGTTTTCTTGAGCAACTTTTTGAATTAAGTTGAATAGGTTTTTGCACTTGGTGCAACCAGTACCGAGAACTATAATTTCCATAAAGTAAAATTTTATAAGATTTCTGATTGTATTTGTAGATAGAGTTGATAAAACTGTTCTTTAATTTCATCGCGTACTCTAATAAACTCACTATATATAAACTCATCTGAACCTATGGCCTCGGAGGGGTCATCAAAACCAATATGCAATCGGTTTGCTACATTTCCCAAAAAGGAGGGACAAGATTCATTAGCGCCACCACAAACGGTAATAACATAATCCCAATTTGAGTGTAGATATTCAGATACATTTCTAGACTGATGATGAGAAATATCTACGCCTGCTTTATGCATGACTTCAACTGCCATCGGATTTATTTTACCTGAAGCTTTAATTCCAGCCGAATAGACATTTAGCTTTTTATCAAAAGATTGCATAAAGCCATGAGCCATTTGGCTTCTACAGCTATTGCCTGTACAAAGGATAAGTATATTCATAATATATATAGGATGTTATTAGTATGTTCGCAAATATACGAACTATAGGTATAAAAAATTTTAGCAGTTGTTTTTGGTGTGAATGTCCTTAAAGAAAGTAGCAAACAATGTTTTAGCTATTTTCCAGTTTTCTTGGTTAATGCAATAACGTACAGCAGGTAATTCTAATTCTCCCTGTATAAGTCCAGCATCTTTTAATTCTTTCAGGTGCTGAGAAAGTGTACTTTTAGCCACCGGTATAACTTCCGACATATCACCGTGATAGCAGCATTCCTGCTGTGCCAACATTTGTAAAATAGCAATGCGAATAGGATGGGATAGAGCCTTTGCTATTCTAGCTATTTGTTCTTGTTCTTCAGTATACTTTTTTTGATTAGACATCTACTTAGTTTTAATTGTTATTCGCAAACATACGAACAATGAAAAAGATTTGCAAGAATATTTAAAAATATTTTAACTAAGTATGGTCTGTTATTAGAATATATTTTTTACATTTGAATTGATAGGTTGTGAAACCTCTACTTTACTAATACTATGAACAACCCGTTGGCGGAATTAAAAAGATAAAAGAATGATGTATAAAAAGTTGTACATATTGTTGATAATTAGTATATTAGTAGTGACCAAACTTTTAATATACATTCAACATATGCACAACTTACCTACAATATTCGCTAAATATCTTGAGATATGCAAGCACTTTTCTAATGATTTGGTAAATGAGGCTGGAAATATAACACGTAGAGGTGTTGTCCCTAAATTCTCAGACCTACAAGTAATAGCGCTTAGCCTTACTGCAGAAACTTTAAGTATTGACAGTGAGAATAATCTTTTCAACCGATTGACCGGATACAAAGCGTGCTTTCCTAATATGATATCAAGACGACAATTTAATGACCGTCGAAAGTTTACAGGAGAACTTTGTGAAACAATCAGGAAACGTATTGCGGATTGCATTGATGGCGGAGAAGAATATTTCTGCATAGACTCAAAACCAATAGAAGTCTGTCGCATAGCCCGAGGAAAACGTTGTAAAATGGGAAAGATGAATTACTCAAAAGCACCGAGTTTTGGCTATTGTGCATCTCAAGGAACATATTACTATGGATATAAATTGCATGCTCTTTGCGGCTTAAATGGGGTTATCCATTCTTATGATCTTACTAAGGCCTGTGTGCATGACATCAACTATCTTCAAGATGTAAAGATGGAATATCATGATTGCAGCATCTTCGGCGATAGAGGTTATATTGGTAAAGAAGTCCAACTGGATTTGTTTGAAACAGCCAACATTAAATTGGAATGTCCATACAGACTGAATCAGAAAGAGTGGAAACCGCTGTTTATTCCATTTGCAAAAGCTCGAAAGAGAATCGAAACGGTATTTTCTCAACTTTCCGATCAATTTATGCTAATAAGAAATTATGCCAAAGAAACAAAAGGATTGTTTGCACGAATTATAGGAAAGATTAGTGCTTTTACAATCCTGCAATATATCAACAAGAGTAACAACAACCCGATTGGAAGAGTTAAGTATGCACTCAGTTAATTCCGCCAACGGGTGGTAACAGAATTATAAGGCGTATGAGATTAAGTCGAATTGCGATTGTATTGATAATATTCCTATCAGGAATAACTAAGATAGCTGCACAAGATGTCGCCATAAAAACCAATGGGCTTTACTGGCTTGCCGGTGGAACTGTAAATGGTGGAGTTGAAGTTGCGACAAGTAACCGCGTGACGCTTCAACTTAGTGGTTCGTACAACCCGTGGACATATAAAAATGATAAAAAAATGCGCTTTTGGCTTGTCGAGCCGGAAGTGAAGTATTGGGTGTGTGAAAAGTTTGAAGGTCATTTCTTCGGCCTGCACGGACACGGGGCGCAGTTCTTCGGTGGATTCCGCGACAAACGCTATGACGGTTACATGGCAGGAGGTGGCATCACCTATGGATATAACTGGATTCTCTCACCGCACTGGAATCTTGAAGCTGAAATCGGATTAGGTTATGAGAGGCTTTGGTACAAAGAAAGCGACCGCATACCATGTATCAAATGCTACGAAAGGAAACATAAGAATTATGTCGGACCGACCAAAGCCGCCATTTCATTAGTCTATATATTCTAAATGCAGATTCGTATGAAAAGAAATATCATTTATCCGGTATTGTTGGCTACTTCGGTCGGCATATTTGCAGGATGTGTCACACAAAAGAATGTAAAATCGGTGACAGTGGATCCTGCATTAAGCACACTCACACCGGATAGCGCAAATATGGCTCAAATGCAGGTTACATTCAATGTACCCGGCAAATATTTTTCAAAAAGAAGTCGTTTGGTCATTTCTCCTCAATTGGTTGTAGAGGACAGTGTGCTTGACGAATACGAACCACTTGTGCTTGACGCTCCCATCTACAGCAAGAAAAAGCATCGTAAAGAGGTACTTCACAGATATGAGGATCCGTATGCCCGACAAGCGGTTAAAATAGAAAAACTTTCAGAAACGATAGCCATACCGTTCAATAAGAGTGTAGAGATTCCCGAAAGGGTGGATAATGCCCGGATTGTCGGTGTGGTATCCAATGACGGTTGCGGTCAATGCACGGGCATTGACACGATTGACATTGCAAACGTCAGTGTCCCGGTTTCATTGATAGATGTCCGTAAGGAATATAACCTGTCATGGATTGAGCCGGAGTTCAAGATACGTCCGAAAGTACATCAAGGCAAAGGTGAAGCCCGTTTGCAGTTTATAGTTGACAAGTGGAATATTGTCATGGACTTGGCCAATAACCGTAGCGAATTGACAGGTATGTTGGAAACCCTCCGTCCGATATTGCTGGATTCGCTTGCCACACTTACGAGCCTCAACATATTCGGCTCCGCATCTGCGGAAGCAAGCTATCAGCACAATATAATGCTTGCCAACAATCGTGCAACTTCAGCAAAAAACTGGCTTATATCGCAGTTGGGGTTGTCTAAGGACATCCAGCGTATTATCAAGACAGGTGCAGTACCCGAAGGCTGGGAGCCTGTTGTTCAGGCAATGATTGCGGCAAACGACCCAGACAGTATCAAGGTGCGTAAGTTGATGCTCAAATATCCCGGTCCCACTGATGATGCAGCAGAGAAATATATACGTCGCCTTACTTGCTGGACACGCATTAAAAACAATTATCTGGCAAAAGACCGCAAAGTTCTCTATGATTACTCTTGGACAATCAAGAGTTTCACTGACGATGCGGAATTGCTTGAAATGTACAAGAAACGTTCCGATGCGTTCAACGAAGAAGAGATACTGCGTGTATCAACGCTTGCTGCTGATGACAAGTCTCGTATTCAGGTCTATGAAACAATTCTCAAATATTTCCCTGAATCCGATGTAGCTGCCAACAATCTTGCCATATTATACCTCAATGAGAATCGTACAGATGATGCGCGTCAAGTCCTTGAAACCCGGAAAGAATATACACCGGAAATGCTGAACACACTTGCTGCAAGTTATGTGTTTGCTGAGAACTATGAACGTGCCATCGAACTATTACAGAATGTTGAATTACCGGAGGCCAGATATAACCTCGGACTACTGAATGCGAAACAACGCAAACTCTCAGAAGCTTACACACTTCTGCGACCGTATGCTGACGTAAACAGTGCGATTGCAGCGTTAAGTGTAAACAAGAATGACGAGGCGAAACAAATTATGGAAGGCGTACAAGCAACGACTCCTGTTGCGGAATATGTCCGTTCAATGATTTCCGCAAGATTTGGCGTCACGGCAACATTCTATAAACATATCGTAGATGCTGTTATAGATAGCAAATTACACAACCGTGCCAAAACAGAGGTGGATTTCCTGCCTTACCACAACGAGCAACGGTTTATCAACATCATAACTAATGGTAAGGAGGATTGAGTATGAAAGGAACAATCAGAAATATAGCGTACATTCTATTGCTACCTGCCATGACATTCACGTCTTGCATTCGTGACGAGATTGAAGATTGTTCACCGCTCCAAATCAACATAGCAGTCAAGGACAAAAACTATTTCAATGTCGATAATGTCGAAGCAGAGCAGCGTAAGGACGATAATCTTGCCTTCCGCGAATATGTGCCGACTCTCTACTATGTATTGCGTGATTTGAATACGGGCGACGTTGTTGAAGAGTCGGGTGTGTTTGAGGTCAAGGGCGACAAGCAAATTCTTCCGATTGATCTCTGCCCCTGTATTCCTCATGGCAGGTATGTCCTGACAGTATGGGGTGGCATGAGCAACCTTGATGCGATAAGTGAAGATGGTCTCTCGCTTGACCTTAATCCCAATAGTATGGAGGGAGAAGACATCTATATGACCAACGACACCATACTCTATGATGCATGGCATAACAACCAAACAGTGGAAATGGAGCGGACAAAAGGCAAGCTCATTATTGAAAAAAAATGGGAATGTTTGCTCGAAGGAATCAACGGTTCACGGAAAGAAATAAATGGCATTTATGACAATGTGAATAACGCCTTCAAATATACAAGTATTACAGATGTCTTGGCAACTCATCTATGGGAACCGGAGCAGAACATAATAACTAAAACGGTGCTTTCACCCTCTTTGAAAGAGAATGGAACGAAGCTGCATCTTGATTTTATCAATGCGTCAGACCCTTCGAGCCCGTTGCTTACTCCCAAAGATGTGAAAATAACCATGAAAAGGAACGAATTGACTGTCCTGCGTTATGTGTGGGATTGCGAAAAGCAAGGTTTTATCATCTATGCTTTGCTGAACAATTCATGGACGATTATCAGTCAGATGGATATTGAGGAAGAATAAAAGAGAACTTTATAATTAACTATTTTTTTTAACAAAATTATTTATCATATGAAGAAAAACGTTCTATTCGCGGCAGCAGCAGGCATAATGCTGTTCTCCGCATGTTCCAATGATGAAGATGTCATCATTGATGGTGCAAACGACGTAAACGTCTCAGGTGAAATTACATTAGCTCTCAATGCCGGTGGCAGCGGTGCCGAAACACGTTCCGCTCGTCCGGTGTATAGCTCTGAGGCGTACAGCGAAGTAACGGATGTTGAGCTCAAGCTCTTCAAGAAAAACGGTGAGAACTGGGAGGCTGCGACCGGCGTTACCACAGACCTTGCCGAGGGTTGGGCAATCAGCAATTGGGGAACCCAAAATGCCGTTTCTCCCGGCACAACCGACAACAAGACAACCAAGACTGTCAAGCTGAAGAACCTTGACAAGTCAGCAGAGTACAAACTGGTTGCCTATGGCTACAAAAAAGAGTTGAAAACAACTCTTGACTGGACTGCCGCTCTTGCAGTTGCAACTCCTAACGTTGGAGAGGATGTTGAGGATGTTGAGGATGTTGAGGAAATCTTTGCCGGAGAAAAAGTATTCTCCACTAACGACAAAGGCAAAATCAGCACAACTCCTGTTCAGGTAGAAATGCGCCGTGAAGTTGCCGGTGTTCTTGGTTATTTCAAGAATATCCCTGAAAAAGTAGGAGAAACAACGGTTAAATCTGTCCGTGTGTATGCTTCTTCAAGCAATACCGCCTACAACATTCCTTCACTTGCGTTGCAGAACCAGTGTGGTATTGTTGGTACTGGAAAAGTTACAATTCTGAATCTTACAATTCCTACTGATGGTGTAACAGTTACTGACAGTATCTACAATTGGGCAGGCAAGAATGAAACCAACCTCAAAACAGAGGATAATTCACTCCTCGGCGGTTGCTTCCTCGTTCCATTTGCAAAAGTGGACGGCAAGGCAACATTTACCATCGCCTTGTGTGATGAAGACGGTAATGACCTGAAAACTTGGACCGGTGTTCTTGATCAGACTCAGACAGGTGAAGATAATTCTAAAATCTTCAACGTGAACCGTAACTATTTCTACTCGTTTGGTAAGAAACTTAAGGCAGGTACAACCACTGGACCTGACCCCGAAAATCCCGATCCGGACGAACCCATTGACTTGAGCGTTAACAATGAAATCACAATTATCCTGAACAACGCTTGGGGTGTTATACACAACATGGGTATTGAGGAAGACTAATCAATGAATCAGGTATATTCCCCGATTAAATCCTAACACAGCACCCGGAGGCGGCAAACACCGTTTCGGGGTGCTGTTAATAACAATATGACTGATGATTATTGTATCATCGGCAAGAAGCACTCCGAAAGGTCTGCAAAACTCATGCAGAAAAGTTGTGAGTAGAAAACAGAGAGAATTATATTAGATAAAACTAACTTAATACGGATGGGCAAACGTAATTGATTGCCCAACATGGAGTCGCCATAGTGCGGCTAACACAGACCGCATATGACGGTCGTTACTGAGTTTGGCTTTGGCTCTCGTGGTGACAGGTACGACCATTTCCCGATGCCTTAGCAATAGACTCCACCTAAGATGATTATAATTTGAAAACAATATATAGTTATATGAACAGAGTTTTTATACCGGTGATGCTTGCAGCCGTCATTCTCAGTTCGTGTACTGATAACGAACTTGATTACGGACCTTCTCCGGAGAAAATGCAAAGCCGGGCGGCAATCGAAGTGACAAGCCCCGGAGGTCTGATACAGCAAGCCGATGGGACTTGGAAGAGCGATAACTGTCGTGTGCCCATTGTTGGACCGGGACGTGTAATCAACGAAATCAATTCCTCTACCGTCAATGTAATCGGCGTTAGCAACGGGGCGTTGAATAACATTGTGGATACAGTTATAACCAATGCTTGCAATATTCCTGTGGCGATCAGCGCGGGCGTTGCATACACGCCCATTGTGTCGGTCAAGGACCTTTATCATGTATATGCCGCCAAACAAAAGGTTGGATTCGTGTATAAGGATACTGAGGTAGGCGGTGCTAAATTGCTTGACCTCAGTCTTCTTAAAGGGTTGACATTGGAGACCTATCTTAACGGCCAAAAGCAAGAATCCGTATATACAGCCGATGAGACAACGACACTCAAACTTGACCTGCTGTCGTTCAATGTAGGTAATTCCGTAGCTGACCGTGTACTTTCCTTTGATGCAAGCAAACCATTCAACGAGGTGCGCATGAGTTTCACCGGAGTTGATGCCACGGTTGCATCCAACATAGCTTTGGCTGTGAAATATGCCTTTGTGGGCGAGAACCCCGAAATTCGCGCTACATCCGAGGCGCAGTTCAACAGTTATTGGACAGGGGGAACACCAGCTATCAGCAAAAGTAATATCGCATCATCTGACAATCTTATAGACAACGATTTGGACAATTCCGCACCGTTCATGTCGCAATTAGGCATTCGCTCCTATGCCCGAATAAATTTGAAGCGTTCGATTTCTGCCGGAACAGAAGTGGGATTTTATTATAGTACCAACAAAGTGCTCGGTCTTGACTTATTCGGTCAAGCAGCCCCCACATTGACCTCTTATGATACCGACAATAAAGAGGTTGAAGAATCTACACCTGCAACATCTTTATTAAGCCTGAGTCTGATTGGTTTTTCCGGACAGACACTCACTAATATGGTCACAACGCAAGAGTGTTCGCAAATAGAGTTCAAACATCCTGCCGGTTTGCTAAATTTAGGTGGCATGAATGTTTATTACGCCTATATCCGGGAAGGTGTTAGACTTGATCCCTCGAATTATTTCACATTTGGCGATGATGTTACATACAACTATTCATATCGGTTGCCGGAAGCAACAAAAGGAAACGTGACCTATACTATATTGTCGGAACCATACGGTTCAAATCCTTCCGTGCAGAATGGAAACATTCTCATTGGCATGAGCCATGATGGTGCTTACCGAATACAAGCATTGTATACTGCTCCTGACGGACGACAACTTAGTCATACGGCTACAATCACGCACAAATCTGTAAATGGGAATGCCGGATGTAACAAAGCCATCACTGCCGCTTCTCATGGCGCATATGCAGTGGAAGCACTCGGATGGAAGGGTTGCCTGCTTTGTCTGTTTAATGGTAGCAACAATATGAACAATGTTGTAGATCAGAACCCGGACAATTATGCTACAACCAATCAACTGGCATCGGTTCTGGAATGGAATCCTGTGGCTGCATTCAAGATGAACACGTCAGTATCAGCAGCTGGAAAGATTCGTACAGGATTTGTGGTACAGGCAAATACAATGCTGCTCGATTTGAGTGCGCTGAGTTTTTTCAAAATAAAACTTTATGACGGCGATAACCTTATCAACAATGATGTGACAACAGGAAATTCAAGCGTACATCTGAGTTTGATAGGCTCTGCCAATGACAAAGTGCGTCTCAGCATTGAAACAGACCAACCGTTTGACCGGATTGAACTATGGCGCAAAGGTGTAGCGGATGTACTCACATCCATGCGGATATATAGCATTTTCTATGAAGATCCATCATGTGATGAATCCTCCGGTATGGGTGGCTGCATGGAGCTAATGACAAATTTGAAAGATGACTTGCAAATAGATTATAACAAGACACTGATTGGTGCAGGTCTCCTGTCTGTCGGAAATACATTCAAAAACTTGGATTATCTACTCGATGGCAGTTTGGAAACGGGAGCTTTGCTCAACGACGGAGTTTCTTTAGGTGGATCTACAATCGCATTGAAGTTCCGAAAGCAAAAAGCCAACCAGTCTATTGGATTGGTGTTTGGCAATATGGGAGATTTACTTTCTGTAAACTTATCCAAAGTTGGAGAATTGAAAGTTTATAATGGAGATACCAAAGTTGCAAGCACTGCTGATTTTGACATTTTGGGAGCCAGCCTAATTTCACATGGCGGATATACATATATTGAAGTAACTCCCGAACAGGAGTTTGACCGCATTGAGTTCACTGTCGGCGGATTACAACTGCTGAATACCTCAAAAATATGCGGAGTATTTATCCGCCCTGATTCCGATGGCGACGGCATTCCCAACTGCGCTGATACCGATGATGATGGTGACAAACTGGAAATAGAGGACGCAGCATTTCATACATGCTATGGCAATGTCTTGAATATTCCGGTCAGTGGAACTCCGGCAGATTCCGAATTAAGTATTTGGTGTTATAATGATGAAAACAAAAAAGATATAACCATCAATGCCACCATTTCCGGCGGACAGATCGTTATTCCTGCACGGGCGTTGCCTGTTGGTCGTTATATGCTCTATATTTATTCGGCAGACAACAGTCAACTATTGGCTTATGATGTCAACGCCGTCATTCACCCACAGGTGACAATTTGGAAAACCAATGCTGCATCAACGGAGTGGAACGAATGGGCGAATTGGACGGACGGTAGTCCGTGGTCGTGTACCAATGTCATTATTCCGGCAAATGCCAAACAATATCCGGAACTTTCAAGCAATGAAAAGAACTATTGCAGGAACATCCATTTTGAAAGTGGTGCAGAAGTAGTCGGCACACATCATCTCACAATGGGAGGCAAAGTGTTTGTTGATAAAACACTACAAGGTGGGCACTATTATCTGCTTTCCGCCCCGTTGCAGGAAATGTACACCGGTGATATGTTCATATCTCCAAATGCAAATTGGGGAAAAGACAAGTATTTTACCGTTTTGTCTGCTGAAAACTATAAAGAAGTCCGTAACCAACCAATCGTATATCAACACTTCTGGAATGGTGCGGCAATAGAAAAAGATGAGGAGTTAAACGGAACCGATGTCGGAACAGCACGTTGGTCCACGGATTTCAACGCTGTAAACACGAAGTATGCCGTAGGACAAGGTTTTTTGTTCAAAGCGGGTTCGTCCAATGATAGGAATAATTATACATTCCGTTTTCCTAAGGAACATACCCAGTATTCCTATTTCCGTTCCAATGGCACTTCCACCGGGAAATCAGAGTCAATAGATAGAACGGTTGCGGATATCGGGCGTTTTGCTATGAGTATTCCTCGGAAAATTACACTCAATAACCGAGAAAAAGGCAAGACATTCCTTATGGGCAATCCGTTTATGACACATATCAATGTGGCAAAACTGATGGAGGCAAACTCTGAAATTGAAGAAATACGAGTGTGTAGCGGCAATTCATACAATAAAGATGCGACTATTGAAAGTCAGACAGTTTCAAGCAAGGACAACTCCAATCTACTGGTTGCTCCGATGGAAGCGTTCTTTGTTGTAACCAAGGATGAAACCACATCACTTGAAATCACATTGAACGAGAATATGCTTATGCAGAAACATAAGGTAACGAAAAAATCAAGGAGATAAATATGAAAAATATTATAAAAATAAGACATCTGATTTACGGTCTGGCGGCAATGCTGGTATATGGATGTTCGGAGAATGACACACTTCCTTTGGAAGAACCCTCTGACAGTAGATATTCCATTGCCATTACTGTAAAAAACAATTCACTTGCGTCAACGCGCACCGCTGTTGTTGATCCCGGAGAAGATATATATGGCAAACAACACGCAACACGTGTCCAATTGTATATCTATAAGCAGGAAAACGAGGACTATACCTGTGTGGCAAGTGAAGATATAAGTTGGAAACACCTTGACGGGGCAATGACCGGACTAGATACTCGCCAACAGGGATATCGGACTAAGTATCAGGATTACGAAGATGACACACAATATATGTTTCTTGCAGTGGGTTTTGACGACACGTTTACAGGAACATCAGACAGCCCTACGTTCCAGAATGCAAATTCGGTGGCAGCCTATGGGAATCCCGGAAGTGTTGCAACCATAGACAAGAAATTGTCAGAAGAGCATTTCAAGTTACAAGATGGTATATCCATAAACTTGATTGCCCAATCGGAATTGTTTGCCGGAAGCGAAACATTTACCAAGCAACAGCTGAAAGATGGGACAGCATTGTCCCACCCGATAATCCTATACCGTCGTGTGGCGGGAGTAATGGGCTATTTCAAGAAACTGCCTGCTGAAATAGAAGGGACTGAAGTCGCTCATGTAAAACTCAGACTTTACACACCCCAAAACAGGGAAATATGGTTTTTACCACAAATGCCAATTGGATATGATTCCCCGGATATGGTTCCAGACAAGGAATATACGGACTACATCACATCCGGCAGCGATAATGATGCGGAGCGTGTCATCGCAAGTTATGAAGTCAAACCGGAGGATAACGGAGTTTTCTCTCTTTCGGCCTATTTGCTACCTATTGCAGCGAGCATGGGAATAGGACAAAGCACACTGGAATTGGTAATGACCGATTCTGATGGAAATGAACTTGCGCGGCGCAGGATATTTTATCAGCCTGATAATAAAACATCAACACGCAGTGGTACAGGCATTATTGACACACCGGAAAACGAAGATGATAGCCAAGCGATGCACTATCCCATACGTGCCAACCATTTTTACCGAATGGGAAAACATAATAAACCGATAGACCTGAGCGGACAGACAAGCGATATATACATCGAAATAGATACCGTGTGGGATGAATATTATGGAGGGGCAATGGATAATGGTAATGTACCTCCCGGTTTGGGCATTGACAAGGAATGGGGTGAACATGATGGAGGAACACTTGGGGGAGATAAAAAATAACCAATTACAACCAGAAAATAAAAACAAGATTATATGAGCAGATTCTTTTTATTATCAAGCATGGCGATAGCATTGGCAGGAGCCTTATCGTCATGTTCTTCGGAGTCCAATCTGTTACCGGAATCCGAGAGAACATCAACCACTTTTCATATCGGACTCAACACCCAGTCTCGTGCCGCCCAAAGTCTTAATCTTGCCAATTATGACGCAAAAATGTATCTATATGAAGGTCGAGACAATGATGATGGCATAGTCGGCTATTCGCAGGTACGTGAATTGGAATTGACAGATAATTACCTTACGGTTGAAGATCTCAATACGAAAACAAGCTACAAAGCGGTTTTTCTCGCAGTTCCAAAAGGTCAAACTCCAAAACTGCCGGACTTATATAGTGCGGATATAGTTCCATCATACAAAGAAGCCACTACTGGATACATCAATGGCAATGAAGATGAAACAGACAAACATATTTTTAGAAGCATTCTAAGTTTCGTCGCTTCTGCAAATACCGGAACACAATCCACCGTACTTACAAGGCAGAACGGAGCTTTGGAAGTTAGAATAAAGAACATACCTGATATGCAGTCGGTAAAGCTCCAAGTGAAAGGGCATACGACCATGTATATTCACGACGGCACAGGCGGACAAGTAGTAACAAACGGTGAACCTATTGTATTGTCCAAGACTATAACCGATGGACTTGGAGCTTCTGAGGTCAGAGTCAAGATAAATCTTCTACCACAGGAGAATATCACCGATGTTGCCGGGACAGACAATTATCTTGAAATAACTACCTCAGTCGGGACAACAAAATATCCGATAAAGTCCGACCACTCCACGATACCGATATATCCTAACCAGATAACTTGGTTGACACTCGGAAACGGAAGCGGAAACTTCGATGTCAGCTTCAGCGGCAACATCAATATTGAGGATGAAGAATGGGACGGATGGATTGATAATTTTTAAGCAACAGGAGGACAGTTTATGAAAACATCATATATAGGATTATTATTGTGCGCAGCCATTGCGTTTACATCATGCGACAATGATGCGGATTCATTGTTGGACAAACCTATAAGCGGCAATGTGGAAGGAAACGTACCGGAGGGGTATTTCCGTGCGACATTCTTTCCTCAACCGGCAGGTTTAGTCGCAAACACCCGTGCTGCAGTTAACGGAAATTCCGAGCAGATACAATCTTTAGTGTGCCTAATCTACCAAAAACAGGAAGACGGAACGTACAGGTATCATACAGAAAAAACGGTATTGAAGTATGAAGGAACTGTAGGAAATATCACACCCCAGATATACGAGTGGCCTCTAAAGCAGGAAATAAATTTTGAACTTCCAAATGGGGATTACAAGGCTGTATTTGTTGGTAATGCCGACAAGAATCTTTTCATAAATCAACAGGACAATGAAATTCTGACTGAATACAATGGGAACTTCGCGTCTGCACGTATCAATATGCCTGAAATGGGACCAAAAGGTTTCAACCAATACAATATGTTCTATCTATGTACGGTTGACTTCAGCCCGGCTAATCCTTCCCCCAACGTATTGATGCAACGTGCGGTTGCCGAAAATGTTTACGGTCGTGACATGATTGATGACAACAAGGCTGTATCCATGTTGGTAGACAATCTTGTCAAGCAAATCCGCGAAAATAATCTCACGACTGATATTGTAAAAGGTCTGCTAAGATCTTCCATACTGGATGCTTTAAGTAAAGCAACCGGGCTTGATGTGATTGCTGGAAGCCTCACAACAATCGTTGACCGTTTGGTAAATATGATATTGGGAGATGTGGTAGAAGCATTAAATGAGCAATTGCTTAAAGAGGTAACAAAACGTCTTGAAGCGGCCTTGAAGGGTGAAGGTGGCGCAGGTAATAGTTTGCTTGGTTTGAACTATATTCTCAACCCGTGGACTACGGTAAATGCTGTTGATGTGACTTATTCGTCCTTACCTAAGAGCATAGATTTTAATCGCATCTGCCGTTCATATTATCCTGAAACGACATGGAAAAACATTCCAGTAACCAAAATTAATAATCTTGGTAAATTGAATGTGCTTAGCCTTTGCGGAGAAGGGAAACTTAAGAGAATAGACGTAAATCGTGATAGCGAAAAGTATAAATTATTACTTGCCTCGCTGCTGGAAAAATTGGATGAGCAAGCCCTTAATGGTTTGCTTGTAGATATTCACAAACCTTTGAGTTATCAGATGCAATCCAATTTGCAGTATAGCACTACATTTGAACTTTTGAATCTGACGTTTAGTGACTTCAGCGAAGATCATACAGGAGAACCGCTGGAACTTAACATTGTGCTAAATGATATAGTTAATCTGGAAGAAGTAGTCAAGCAATTATTGGGCGATAATATTCTTTCCGGCATTGTGGGTGGCTTGACCAACCAATTGTTGCAACCACTGCTTGACGCTCTGAACAATGTGGTGATAAAACCGCTAAACATTCGTTTACCGGGATTAAATCTCAATAATATACAATTGGAAGGTTCTTGGGATGCGACCTATGTTTCAGATGGTACGATAGCTCCGTCAGTTACGCAATGAATATTATCAATCATAGATTAAAATGAAACATACGCCTGCTGTTATATGTGGGCGTATGCCATTTATAAATGAATATAATGCGTAACTGTCGACATGGAATTTGTCTGCATCCCGAAATCATCCGTAACTACCAGAAAAAGCATGATTCGGAAATGACAGAACTGCGTCGGAAACAATCACAATAGGATTCCGAGAAATAAAGGACTCTTTGTACTTATAGAGGTAAAAAACTTGAAGATACTTTTGCAGCATAAGATATTCATAGGATATTTCCTTTTGATGGCAATCATCGGCAGTATGGTTGCTATTGTTCTCCATGAGCGTAACCGGGTGCAGAAGATAGAAGATGAGTCAATCACAATTTTCCAGACACAGCATGACATCAACACTGCCCACTGCTATGTGACCGCATTGGTAACTTACGGTGAATCCGTCTTGGTATGGGATAATGAGGATATTTTGGCTTACCGGAAACGCCATATGCAGACCGATTCCATGCTGCAAGTCTTACGCGTACAATGCGAGGATTTCATACGACCCACTCAGATTGATTCGCTCCGTACATTGTTAGCCGCCAAAGAAGCGCATCTGTTTCAAATCATGGAAGCCTCACGAAAACAAAGGCAGACCGACAGCCTTCTATTCAATCAGAAACCTATCGTAATCACACATACGGCTACAAAGACCGTTATCCGCAAAAAGAAAGGTATCGCCGGACTTTTTGGAGGTAAGGAAACCGTGCAACTACCAATCACGACCCGACAGACTTCTTTGGACAAAAATCTGATTTTACAGATAAACAGGCAACAACGTGTTATAGAAAACTACACGGATAGCCTACGGTTATGCAACAAGGAACTCAACCGTAAACTGCGAATGCTGATTACAAATCTGGATGAGCAGACATGGACTGCCTTCCGAAACAAGGAGGTGCGTCTGAAAGCATCCTATGAGCGGTCAACCGTTATCATTACCGGCTTGATTACATTCTCCGTCGCTCTGCTTGTTGTCTTTTATCTTATCATACAACGGGATATAAAGAAGAAGGTACATGCAAGGAAAGAAAGAGAACGGTTGATAAACGAACTGAATCTGAGCGTTGAACAAAATAATGTTTTGATAGCCTCCCGGAAGAAAGCGGTGCATACCATCACCCATGAACTGCGCACACCGCTGACGGCAATAACAGGTTATGCCGAGCTGTTACAGAAAGAGTGCAACAAGGAGAACAGTGTGCATTTTCTTCAAAACATACAACAATCTTCCGGCCGTATGCGAGATATGCTCAACACTCTGCTTGACTTCTTCCGATTGGACAACGGTAAGGAACAGCCCAAAATGCAACCTTGCCGAATTTCAGCAATCACACAAACGCTTGAAACAGAGTTTATGCCCGTTGCTATGAATAAGGGACTATCCTTGATTGTGAAGAATGAAAGTGATGCCATTATACTGACCGACAAAGAACGAATAATTCAAATCGGGAACAATCTGCTGTCAAACGCCATCAAGTTCACAGAGGTAGGTGGTGTGTCGCTTACTACCGATTATACTGACGGAGTGCTGACACTGATTGTCGAGGACACAGGTACAGGTATGACCAAAGATGAACAAGAATGTGTGTTTGGTGCGTTTGAACGCCTTTCAAATGCTGCTGCAAAGGACGGTTTCGGACTGGGGCTTGCTATCGTGAAGAATATAGTGGTGATGTTTCACGGAAAAATTCGTCTGACAAGCGATAAAGGGAAAGGAAGCCGTTTCACGGTGGAGATACCGATGCAGAAAGCCGATGAAGTACCGGAAAAAGAGATACAGATTTATCAGCGAAAGGATAGAAACCTAAATGTCATTGCCATAGACAACGACGAGGTAATACTTCTGATGCTGAAAGAAATGTATGCACAGGAAGGAATACATTGCGATACCTGCACAGATGCGGCGGAACTGATGGAAATGATACGTCGAAAGGCATACAATCTGCTGCTGGCAGACCTGAATATGCCCGGTATAAACGGCTTTGAACTGCTGGAACTTCTGCGCTCGTCCAACGTAGGCAATTCTCAGACAATCCCCCTTGTCGTGGCAACCGCTTCGGGCAGTTGCGATACGGAGGAACTTTTGGCAAAAGGCTTTGCCGGATGTCTGTTCAAGCCATTCTCCATATCGGAACTGATGGAGATTTCGGATAACTGTGCCATGAAAGGCACACCGGACGAAAAACCGGACTTTTCCACTTTGTTGTCCTACGGCAATGAATCCGTCATGCTGGAGAAACTGATAGCGGAAACCGAAAAGGAAATGCAGGCGGTAAGGGATGCGGGACAAAAGAAAGACCTTCAGGAGCTGGATGCCCTTATACACCATCTGCGAAGTTCGTGGGAGATACTCCGTGCCGACCAGCCATTAAGGAAACTTTACAGGCTGCTTCATGGCAAAGGTATTCCCGATGGCGAAGCAACCCGCCACGCAGTGACCGCTGTCTTGGACAAAGGAGCGGAGATCATCCGTCTGGCAAAAGAAGAAAGGAGAAAATACGAAAATGGATAAGACAAAAATCATCGTGGTGGAGGACAACATCGTGTACTGCGAGTTTGTCTGCAACCTGCTGGCACGGGAAGGATTCCGTACCGTGCAGGCTTTCCACCTCTCGACAGCAAAGAAACTTCTGCTACAAGCGACAGAAAAAGACATAGTCGTTTCAGACCTGCGTCTGCCCGACGGCGATGGTATCGACCTTTTGCGTTGGATGCGCAAAGAAGGGATGATGCAACCGTTCATCATCATGACCGACTATGCCGAAGTACATACGGCAGTAGAAAGCATGAAACTCGGCTCGCTGGATTACATTCCCAAACAATTGGTGGAGGACAAACTCGTCCCTCTACTCCGTGGCATATTGAAGGAACGACACGTAGGACGAAGCCGTATGCCCGTGTTCTCCCGTGACGGCTCGGCGTTCCAAGCCATCATGAAACGAATAAGGCTGGTGGCTCCTACTGACATGAGTGTACTGATTTTCGGGGAGAACGGTACGGGCAAGGAGCATATCGCTCACTTGCTGCACGACAAGAGCAAGCGGGCAGGAAAGCCGTTCGTTGCTGTGGACTGCGGTTCGCTCACCAAAGAGCTTGCTCCATCAGCGTTCTTCGGACACGTAAAAGGAGCGTTCACAGGTGCTGACAGTGCCAAGAAAGGTTATTTCCATGAGGCGGAAGGCGGCACGCTGTTCTTGGACGAGGTAGGTAATCTCGCAGTGGAAACCCAACAGATGCTTTTGCGTGCCATACAGGAGCGGCGATACCGTTCCATTGGTGATAAGACGGATAGAAGTTTCAACGTCCGCATCATTGCCGCGACCAATGAGGATTTAGAGGCGTCTGTGAACGAAAAGCGATTCCGGCAAGACCTGTTATATCGTCTGCATGACTTCGAGATAACCGTCCCGCCGTTGCGCGACTGTCAGGAGGACGTCATGCCGTTGGCGGAATTTTTCCGCGAGATTGCGAACAAAGAACTGGAATGCGACGTTATCGGATTTGATGGCGAAGCCCGTAAGACATTGCTGACCCATGTTTGGCCGGGCAATATTCGTGAGCTTCGGCAGAAAATCATGGGCGCGGTGTTGCAGGCGCAGACCGGACTTGTCACGAAAGAGCATCTGGAACTTGCCGTGAAAAAACCGACCTCACCCGTCAGCTTCGCTCTACGCAACGACGCAGAAGACAAGGAACGAATTTTGCGTGCGTTGAAGCAGGCGAACGGTAACCGAAAAGTTGCCGCCGAACTGCTCGGAATAGGACGTACAACGCTGTACAGCAAACTGGAAGAGTATGGATTGAAGTATAAATTTCAGCAACCATAGCCGAAAATTCGGTGAATTTGGCTATCTTTACATAATCTTTGAAGGTAAACGGCGATTGAAGAACCTTTCGCCGTCGATATATAACATAAGACCGCAAGGCGTCCTAATGGGAATCTGGACAATTAACATTAACAGGAACTATTGCGTGATTGCTTATGCTATGCCTACGCATAGCGTGCATTCACCTATTCCTGTTAAGGGCATTCCAGAGCCTCCATTAGAAGTAGTGTGGATTGGGATCACCTGCAAAAGTAGGGGGGGAGATATCAAAAATATTATCTTTGTAGAAAAATCAAACCTATGCAAGATTCTCAAATGCTCCTAGAAGTGGTTCGCCTAATTTTACCAGAAGAGTTCCTTACTTATTTCAAGATAACCAAAGTGACTAAAGTAAAAGATGTTATTACCATTTTTATGGATGAGTTTGATACTTTATCAGCTGAGCTTAAAGGTCATAAAGTGGAATCTAAAGGTTTTCTAGCCCCAATAACTATTCAAGACTTCCCTGTCCGATTTAAGAAGGTTACCCTAAAGGTACGTCGTCGCAAGTGGTATGATTCTACAACAAAAGAATACTTGAGCAATAAATATGACTTATTAGCAAAAAGAACGCATTACTCGAAGGAGTTTGCGGCTTTTTTAAAAGAATTACCTAGAGACATACCCCGTATCGGCCCGCTCTCTTGAGGCTATTTGCCATATAAATGGGGATGCTTTAGAACGACATTATAAGGAGCATCTAAGTTCATATAAGAATTGGCAAATGAAAGATCATGCAACAGATTGGCTTTTGTTTCCAGAGAATATTTCTCCACGACTCTGCATCGATGAAACCTCTATGACCAATGGAGACTTATATACCATATTAAGTAATCCCACTAATAAAGGGAAACAGGACACCATAGTAGCTATTATTGCTGGTGTTCAATCAGATAAAATTATCCAGGTATTAATGAAGATGCCTGAGAGTTTAAGATGGCAAGTCAAGGAGATCACATTAGATATGGCTAATAGTATGAATAAAATAGCTCGCGTGTGTTTTCCTAAAGCTTGTCGGGTAATTGACCGATTTCATCTACAGAAACTAGCCAATGAAGCAGTGCAAGAGGTACGAGTAAAACACAGATGGGAAGCAATTGAAGAAGAAAATGAAGCCATTAAGCAAGCTAAGTGGGCAGGGAAGACCTATAAACCTCTACTTTTTAGTAATGGAGATACGAAGAAACAATTACTAGCAAGAGGACGATATCTTCTTTTTAAATCTCCAGACAAATGGTCTGATAAGCAAAAAGAAAGAGCTAATATTCTTTTCGCACAATACCCTAATTTAAAAGAAGCCTATAGCCTATCTCAAGGGCTTCGATCAATTTTTAATCGTAAAACAATTAAAGATGCAGCAAGACTTTCTTTTGCCAAATGGTATAATAAAGCAGAGAAAGCTGCTTTTCATTCCTTTAAGAGTATTGCAGGAACAATTTATTCACACTATGATGAATTATTAAACTTCTTCAAGAATCGATCAACAAATGCTTTTGCAGAGAGTTTTAACGCTAAACTAAAAGCTTTTAGAACTCAACTAAGGGGAGTGACAGATATTAGTTTCTTCCTATTTAGAGTGACTAAGCTATTTGCTTAATAATACTACTCCCCCTACTTTTGCAGGTGATCCCATAGCCCGAGGAAAACGTTGTAAAATGGGAAAGATGAATTACTCAAAAGCACCGAGTTTTGGCTATTGTGCATCTCAAGGAACATATTACTATGGATATAAATTGCATGCTCTTTGCGGCTTAAATGGGGTTATCCATTCTTATGATCTTACTAAGGCCTGTGTGCATGACATCAACTATCTTCAAGATGTAAAGATGGAATATCATGATTGCAGCATCTTCGGCGATAGAGGTTATATTGGTAAAGAAGTCCAACTGGATTTGTTTGAAACAGCCAACATTAAATTGGAATGTCCATACAGACTGAATCAGAAAGAGTGGAAACCGCTGTTTATTCCATTTGCAAAAGCTCGAAAGAGAATCGAAACGGTATTTTCTCAACTTTCCGATCAATTTATGCTAATAAGAAATTATGCCAAAGAAACAAAAGGATTGTTTGCACGAATTATAGGAAAGATTAGTGCTTTTACAATCCTGCAATATATCAACAAGAGTAACAACAACCCGATTGGAAGAGTTAAGTATGCACTCAGTTAATTCCGCCAACGGGTTGAACACTATTTAAACACACATGAGAGACAAGAAGTCTCCTCAGTTTCCATTCCTAAAAACAATGTTATTCTCAACATAGTCTTAGTAAAAATATTTGAATACCTATAGAACACAATATAGGTAATATGTAGCATAATGCTAAGTTTATGAGTACTCTTAGCATGTAAAAAGTTAGTAGGGGAGAGTTTGTTTTATGTAACCTCCCCATACTAACTCAGCTAACTCTTTCTTTTATTCTATCATTCTTTTACACTTTCCTTGTAACTACCTTGTAATTTTCATGTCTATTAACTTATCTTTTGAACCTCTTCTTGGCCATGTTATAAAAATTAATTCGATTCTAAATAGAGAATTATTTGGTAAATACAAAGGTTACTTGTACTTTTAGATATATAAGCTAAGAAGTATTTTTAGAAGGTTTACTTCAAAAGCTAAGTCCAGATACTGCTAGGCTTACGGTTAGTCATAATAACATAAAGTAGATCCTAGGGCTAGAAAGTCTGGAATTTTTTCATTATTATAGGATTGGAGGTCGTACTTGTGAAAGTGTGACCTCTTTTTTTGTACCTATTCATAAGTAATCTCCTTTATAATAATACCTTTTGGAGATGTTTTATCCATTAATATGAGAGAATAGCTTATTCTCAAAGACCTTTGCTATTCATCGTTTTACAACATTACGGCATGATATAATGTTATATAATATGTATTCCCCAAGTGGAATATATAACCAAAGAGAGAGCTATGGATAAAAAAACGATCTTAACAGAACTAAGAGCCCAAATAGGAAATCAGAATATTAACTTTCCTCGCGATATCCAATTCAATATCGAAGGGAATAATTTACATGTGCAGATTATACTTGCTCCCACAGCCAATGTTAGAGGAGGTAGTGATGCACACAATCCCGTACTCCAGAATCTTCAAAACAATTCAGCTGCTTTTGAAAGTTGGATTATCTGTATCAAAGCATCCTTCAAGGAACTCGAAGATGTTTACTTAGATTGGAGAAGCCCTGATAATCCCGACTCGCATGATTACCGTCGTTTTTTGTTCAGAATTATGATGTTTAAATTGATGTACACTTGGTTCAAGATTCCTAAATCTAAGAATTGGGAAGTACAGCAGGTTGAAAAGACTTTGGCTGGAGGCGACATCATTTGTAATTATCCTTTAAAGCCCATTGATCGATTGGGGGAGAGGTTTAGTGCGGAGCAAAAGCTTCGCAGTGTTTCAGATTGGTCGGAAGCCTATGTTAAATGGCTTTTTGTGCAGAATGATAGTGCTTTAAACAAATACCTTAAACAAAAAGTTAAGCTCGATACAGATGTTTATTCTCAGTTACCAACTGGGGTGTTTGATGGGAAAATTCATAAGAGCAAAGCCCTATTTAGTATCGGTGCTAGTGGCATTGACTTGTGGGGCATAGAAAAAGATACGCTCAAAATATTTGAATTAAGATATAAAAAAGTTACTATAGGTATCCTGAGTCAGCTCTTCTTTTATCTTAGTATTTGTAGGGAATTATTCTTGGCAAAGGGACGATTGCAGTACCCTAATAAGTTAATTGAAAAAGATATTCAAAATAGAGGATTCCATCACTTATACTACCAGCAGCATAAAATGAAAAAGATAGAAGGTTATCTTTTAGCAGATCAGTTTCATCCTTTATTAACAAACGAAGTTATAGATCTCTTCAATGAAGGTTTGGCTCAACTTGGCAATATAAAAGTTAAGAAACTAAACTATACAGATCATTAGAGACCGATACAATTAGAAGTGTTATGCAAGGCATAAGTGGGCAACAGCATGGTCTCTACTGTTGCCCACTTTTTTTATGGTGTCAGCAGATGTTCTGTGTCAATAATGTTGACAGATTCCTTATATTCGTTAACTTCTCCCTCAATTTATTTTATACCACCTATAAATTGATTTAATTTGTTGTAAATTAAATTTTTCACGATATGAATAGAATGCTGATATCTACAGCTCTTCTTTTTGGTTCAGCTTTAGGCTTTGCTCAAACAGACTCTGTTTCAATAGAGAAACTCATAGCAAAAGGAGACTCTCTAGTCATCCAACAAGAGTTCTCCCTAGCATTAACTGCCTATGAATCTGCTTTTGATAAAGGGTACAATAAGGTAGAATATTATGTGGCTGCTGCTATGTGTGCCACTATGGAAGAGAAGTATGAGGTTGCTATTCAGTACGTAGAAAAGTATTTAAATAGTAAAGAACCCAATCCTGAAGTAGTTAATTTCTTCACTGTTTCGCCACAATTTGCAAAGCTAACACAGCAAGCGGAATGGAAAAAGATAGAAACCAAACTGCTTGAAATACAAAAGAATAAGAGAGTTAAGTATAACCAAGCATTGAGTAATGAATTAATGTCTATTTTATACTCAGATCAGCAAGTACGACAAGAATATAGCGAAGCCAATTCACCTACAGAAATGAAACTACTTTCTGAAAAAATGAAAAGTATTGATAAGGAGAATCATGAAAAGATTACTCACATATTGGATACTTATGGGTGGGTAGGTGCAGAAGAAGTTGGAGAAACTGCCTCTCTAGCTCTGTTCTTGGTTATGCAGCATGCCGATTTATATACTCAAATCAAATATAGACCGATGATGGAGCAGGCGGTTATGAATGGTAAGTTACGTCCAGATAACTTTGCTTTGTTGATTGATCGTATTGAAATACGTCAGAACAGACCTCAGATATATGGAACACAGATTATACCCGATGATTCGAATGAACCAGTGGTTTATCCTATTAAATATATTGATGAGGTAGATGTTAGAAGAAACGAACTGGGGTTGGTCCCTCTATCTGTATATGTGGAACAGATGACGGGGAAACCATGGAATAAAGTAGAGTACAAGAAACAATTACCGCAATTGGAGAAGAGATATATTCTGAAGAAGTAACTCAATAGCAGTCTTCGATTGATCCTTTTTATTAAGTATTTCGTAGTTTGTTGTAGTTTTAAGAACAAAACTAGGGGTGTAAAGTGTTATAGATAAAGGGTATGCTGAAGGCATATTCTTTTTTTTAGCCTAATTATAAACCAGAAATGTCATCTTCTTTTTGAAGATTCTGCCGACATTTCAACAACAAACTTAAACTATGGAAGATATTGAAATACCTATTCTGTCACGGAGTAGCGCAGAAGACTTTGAACAATTTATAAAGTTTTGGTCGAACTTGTATGATTATCCCAATATGGAAGACTATAACCTCAACATCAAATATGCACAAGGAGAGAAGTACAAGGAAGATAATATTTGGAAACTTTATAGGTGGAGAGGAAGGTATAGTAAAAGTGAATCGAAAGAACTTACCGTTAAAGACAAAATCATCGATCGTATTGATGAAATAAACAAGCTAAAGAGTCAGAAAGACATCGACTTAGATCAGTTCTTTGGACACTGTATCACTAAGTGTGTAAGTTAAAATAGCTTGGGTTGGATTATCTTTATAATCTGACCCTTTCTTTGTAAATAATTAGGAACTGATTTAAAATAATACCCCAGTTCTTTATGGGCATTGACCACTTCTTAGTGGCCTCCCTAACGGCTAAATATACTGATTTCATCACAGAGTCATCCGTAGGGAACGATAATTTATTCTTGGTATACTTTCTAATCTTACCATTGAGGTTCTCAATTAGGTTGGTAGTATAGACAACTTTTCTTATTTCTAGAGGAAATTCAAAGAAGACAGTAAGTTCGTCCCAGTTCTTTCTCCAACTCTGTATAGCATAAGAATACTTGGATTCCCATTTCACTGATAAATCTTCTAAAGCAGCTGCTGCAGCCTCCTTATTAGGCGCATTATAGATATTCTTCATATCTGTTGTAAACTGTTTCTTATCCTTCCAAACTACGTATTTGCAAGCATTACGCACTTGGTGCACGATGCAGATTTGTGTCTTAGATTCAGGGAAAACGGTACGAATCGTATCGGTAAATCCATTTAAGTTATCCGTTGCAGTAATTAAAACATCTTCAGTTCCACGAGCTTTTAGGTCTGTTAGGACACTCATCCAAAAAGACGAAGACTCATTCTTTCCAAGCCATAAACCTAATACCTCTTTAAGTCCATCACGTCTTAAGCCTACTGCAATATAAATAGTTTTATTAATCACCTTAGAACCTTCTCGTACTTTAAAGACTATACCGTCCATCCAAACGATCAGATATACGGGTTCCAATGGTCGATTCTGCCAAGCTACAATATCAGTTGTTACGGCATCTGTGATACGAGAGATTGTCGCCCCAGAGACATCAAAATTGTACACCTCTCTAATTTGTTCTTCTATATCAGAAACACTCATACCCTTAGCATAAAGAGATACAATAACGTGTTCTAAGCCTTCAACCATACTTTTTCGTTTAGGGATAATCATTGGGTTATAGCTCGCATCTCGATCTCTTGGGACTTTGATTTGATCATTACCATAACTAGTCTTAATGGTCTTTGTAGAGTAGCCATTACGACTGTTTTCTTCTTTTCTGTGGCTATGCTTGTCATAATCTAAATGAGCATCTAGCTCTGCTTCAAGCATCTTTTCGATTCCACGCTTTTGAATAGACTTCAGGAAATTTTGGAGTTCTTCTCCTGTTTTAAATTGTTTGAAAAACTCATCAGGGATTAAATCTTCGGTTTTCATAAATGTTTAAGTTTTTTATTAAACAACAACGGCTTGAGTTATTTTGTTACCCAAGCCGGTTGTTTTAACTTACACACTTTATGAGAGGGTGTCGTTCTTTGAGCAGTTTGACGAGATCTCTGCTGTGTGGGCTATCTTCTTACTCCACATCCTAAAGCCTCTGAAATATCCACTTTACGACCAGCATATTCATCGAGCATTCAACTATATGCACAAGATGCAGTATAAATGCATATCCAATCATCTTTCAGATAGTGCAAAGATTCGTTTTTACAAGAAATATTATCTACCCTTTATTCATGCCATGATGGATAAATACCCTACTTTATCTGTAAAACAGATTGATAATGGGTTGTTTGCATTCGGTAGATTGCTCAATTTATACCAATATGATAGAATGTTTTAAAATCTAAATAGATAGAAGAGGTCTGCTAACTTGAATAGCAGACCTTTTTTCGTTTCAGGCAAGAAATAATAACTTCTCTTTGTAAAGGAGAAAGAACCAAAGCAATCTGTGTTTGTTCTACTATCTTTAATCTTAATTATAGAGGCAGATAGCATGAAGAATAAGAGAGTTGTATTTTGCGATTTAGATGGAACATTAATTCAAACATTAAATGGAAGTCCGTTTCCAAAGGGTATTTGGGATATGAAACTAAAGATGGAGGTATGGAAAGCCTTAAAACTTCATTTTGACCAGATTACTCAAGATGGGAGCATTGGTTTTTTATTTATTGTATCCAATCAAGGAGGAATAGAGAGAGGATTGCTCAATATGTCTGCCTTTGATGCTAAAATCAGTTATGTAAAAGAGGCTATTCAGGGGTTTGTGGGTAGAAAAGTCTTGGTTGATTATAGCTTTACTCCATCCAATAACCCTGCTGATTTCCTCAGGAAGCCCAACCCTGGTATGCTCGACAACTTAGTGAAGAAGTGGAGAGTGTACCACTCCGACATGCCCAAAGAGCATTATTTGATGATAGGGGATGCGAGTGGTAAGCCAGGGCAGTTTTCAGATTCAGACTACCTCTGTGCTAAGAATTTTGGCATTGATTATATGGATGTAGATGATTATGTTCTGGCACTAAATAGGAAGTAAGTAGCACTACTACATCTGCTTCACTTTCTTCTTGAAGAGTTTGCGAATCAACTTCTTTACTGCCCAAACCACAATAATTAATCCTACTATAGAGAAGGCTATTATGGAGCTGTGCGTACTCAACTGTTCCATTAACTTATCTTCGGGTACGATATATGCTAGGTAGTACCCCAATCCAATGAGAATACAATTCCATAGAGCCGAGCCTAAAACAGTATAAATAAGAAAAGAAGACAGCTTCATGCGAGCCAAACCTGCAGGGATGGAGATAAACTGACGAACAGCAGGAACGAGTCTGCCCAGAAAAGTCGAAATCTTCCCCCTTTTGATAAAGTATTTTTCTACAGTAAGTAGTTTGGCTTCACTCAGACCAAGGAGCTTACCCCAACGACCATCTGCAAACTTATAGATAAGGTACCTCCCCACTTTTATAGCCAATAAATAATTGATGAGTGCACCTACTACTGCCCCAAAAGTAGTACAAAAGATAAGTAAGTAAACATTTAATTCCCCTTGTGCTGCACGGTATGCCGCAGGAGTAATAATCAGTTCGGAGGGTAGAGGAACCAAGGAGTTCTCTAAAATCATAAGCAAGGTTACTACCCAATAATTAAGATGGTTTAAGCACCACTGTATAATTGCATCCATAAGAATTTGTTATCAAAATAGTTTTGTCGTAAAAGAAAAGCGTTTTATTTGTGAGAGGAAAGTGTTACTAGCACTTTATCAATACGAGATCCATCCATATCTACCACTTCAAGGTGGAACCCATTCCATGATATGGATTCTCCACTTTGAGGAATGTGTTGTAAGTCTTTCAATATCAATCCAGCAAGTGTAAGGTAATCTGTTACTTCATATAAATCTTCTCTTTCAAAATGTTCTAAGAAATCGTAGATGGGACATTGTCCATCAACCAGCCAACCTTCTTTTTCTTTTCTTTTTATAATCATTGGCTCTTCGTCGGCTTCCATGACATCGCCTACCAAGCCTTCAAAAATATCTTTCAAGGTAATAATCCCCTTACAACTTCCCCATTCATCAAAAACCAGAGCTCTACTGATGTTTTGTTGCTTCATTTGCTCTAAAGCTTTATATACAGTAAGACCTTCATGAAAATAGGTTATCGGGGTAATAATGTGTTCCAATTTAAGATGGGGCTGATCCATGTGTAACACAAGGTCTTTCAAGGAAACCACCCCTTTTACATGGTTTAGATCACCATTAGCAACAGGATAAAGCTCGTAGATATCCTCATACATTACTTGCTTGGCCTGAGCAATGGTCATCTGTGAATCAAACCATACAACCTCATTTCTATGCGTCATAATAGAGTTTATTCGCATATCACCCAATGCAAATACTCGTTCCATAATATCTTGTTCCATCGGCTGTACTTCCCCTTCATCCGTTCCTTCTTGAATAATCGATTTAATTTCTTCTTCAGTGATCTTACTTGATGATTCATTTATATTTAGAAGTTTAAAAATAAGGCTGGTGCTTTTAGAGAGTAGCCACACAAAAGGAGAGGTTATTAATGAAATAATATACATAGGACGTGCTACTCCTTTTGAAATATTTTCTGGAGCAGCCATACCAATACGTTTGGGCAGTAGTTCGCCAAAAATCAAGATTAGATAAGTTACTATTACTACGATAACCCCTTGAGCTAGACTAGGGGCAATACTCGCTTTTATACCCCAATCTAATAACATATCAGCAAAAGTAACAGCCAAAGTCCTTCCCGAATAGATACCTGTAAGGATACCAATAAGTGTAATACCGATCTGCACCGTCGATAGAAAACGATCAGGCTGACTGGCTAGCTTCAGTGCCGATTGAGCACCTTTATTCCCTTTTTTTATATCGGTAGTAAGACGAGATTTCCGTGCAGATATTAAGGCTATTTCTGACATTGAGAAGACTCCATTCAAAAGAATCAGTCCAAGAATAATAAGAACTTCGTTCATAGGTATGTATTGTCTTTATATAGGGCAATTACTGCTTATTTATAAAATTAAGCAATAACCCTCAGCAAAGGAATTATATTCTTATTTTTTTACCAAAGATATAGCTCAGCAATTGATCTGTATTTCTTAAAAAAGAATGAGATGTTACATTTCTATTATCAAATCAAAATAGAATCCGTCTCAATGCTAATTTAAACGAGATGTACTTACTCTACAAAAAAGATTATTTAATAATATTTTAATCTATTATTCTATTGATATACTGATGATTACAAATAAAACTGAAAATAATATAAAAAAAGAATTGAAAGTGGTGCAGTATAATACATTTATCTGCATTTACTATATAGAATTAAACAATAAAGTGCCGATGTATACTTTTAGGGTAAGAGGTCTTTCTGCTATTCTAGTAGCTATGCTCTTTCTATTTAGTAGCTGCCAACTGAATGAGAAAAAACAGCCTAATGAAGTTGTTTTAGAAGTTGCACCTTTCAAGGTTGAAGGTGATGCAGGTGCATTCAGAGGAGAGTTTTACTGGGTGAAAGAGGATGGTGGTAACTGGGGAATTTTCTATAATCGTATAGAAGGTTTTGAATTTGAAGATGGCTATGAATACGTGTTGAAAGTAAGAAAGGATACTGTCTTAAATCCGCCAGCAGATGCCTCTTCCCTAAAATATACTCTTATTCAAGAAGTGTTTAAGAAGAAAGAAGAAAATAAAAGAATTGATGATTATAAAAAATAGGGTTGATTTTTATAGGGTTTTATTAACAAAATGATGTGTTTAATCTGTCTATACATGTTTGATAAAAACTCCTTGTGAGCTCCTAAACAAATTAAGTGCTCGTTGGAGCTTAAAAGGTGTTTTTATCGACAACCCTACAAAAAGGAAACGGTAGTTGTCCTAAATAAGTTAACCGTTTTCTTTTGTTTCATAGTAAGCAAGAAACCTCCCAGCAGTGATGCTAGGAGGTTTCAATTTTTATAAGGGATCTCTATTGCATTAATCCTTAATGCGGATGTGGTCTGGTTGTTTGTTATTCCAAGTTATTAAACTAGAACATACTTTCTCCATAAACACATTGAGTTGATCCATATCTGCCTCTTTACATTCATCACCCGTAAATTGATAAACAGACTTAAAGTGTGCTATACCTCTACGTGTAGCATATAAGATAGAACCCACTTTATCATACACTACCGATAAGCCTGAGCTATATACATTGGACAAATCTTTTGAAATATCCATATTCAAATCTTTAGCACATTTCTGTTTGATAGGATCGGGGAGAGAAGTGTATAAATCTTTTATATTGTACACACAATGTTTTAATACAGTAGCAGCCAAAACGGCTTCTTGAATTGTCTTATTATACCTATTCACACTTTGCTCAATGCTGGTGAGATTATTAAGGTTGTACTGTCCACTATGATTCTTGAGTTCATCAAACAATTCATGATACATCTTCTCCTTTAAAGCCAATGGAGAAACTACTTCTATCATCTTGTAGAACTGAATATATCTTGCAAAGATATTATTGGAACGAGAAAGAGCTTCGCGATACATTCGTAATAAAGGAGAAGAGAAAGGAAGTTTTTCCAAGGTTATTTCAGTTACACCTTGGTTCATTTCAGCCCAGCTTTGAGTGTTATCATTTGGAATGGGGTGGATGTGGAAATTCTTTTTTGCGTTGTTACTGAGGTAGTAAAGAATTCGATTTACCATTTTACGTACCTCGGGGTACATATAATCAGGAATACCATAAGGATTGAATATTTCGATAGCATAATACTCTCTTTTGGTGAAGTTACCCCATTGAGTATCAATAAGATTAACCAAAAAAGGAGCAAAAACCATTCTCATAGTATAATTGGCACTTTTAAAAACGATATCCATCGGTCCAGATACAGGATAATTGATTGGAACTTGCACGGTACTACCTGCAAAAATATAATGTCCTTCTACCTTAATATCTCCTAAATCATCAGTATAACGTAGAAAGTCGTCAATCGAGTAGCTATTTGCACCCGTATTTGGAAAGTTAATTTCTATTGTATCATTACCTATCACCCATTTTTCATCATTGCTGAGTTGGTGTTTAGGGTTGTTTGCATCATATTTATCGCCAAATGCAAATCTTCTGAGTGCTTTAATTCTCTCTTGTAGAGTAGGAATGTTTTCTTGAGTAATCCTTATTGAATCCATAAAAATATAGTTTTTCTATACTATCAAACAATGTATAAGGAAAAGTGTTGCGATTTCTGAAAAGAATAATGCAGTTTGCTCCTAAAATGCTACTAAGATAGCTATACATATACCTCTTCTAGCTCTCTTTAAAAAAGGATATCTATTTCTTCGTCCAAGGAGTAGTTCGTAAATAATCCCTCAACTCTTTATGTAAAACAGAAATGAATATTGAGAGAGAAAAATAAGAGTGTGGAATTAAAGAAGTAACAAGCGGTTGTAATAATTACTTTTCACCAAAATACCGCCACAAGAGCAGCCTTTGTTTTTGCAGCTGTGGCACATAAAATAGGTTCGAAAACAGTTAGTACACTTTACATAGGCATAAGTAGGAATAGACTGAAACTGAATAAAACAGCAACTACACTGTACAATTCTCGGTATTAATAGCATGACTTTTGTTTTTATGATTCATAGATAAGATACAAAAGATTCACTCCGCGCAAAAGATTTAGGAACAGATTGATAGAGTGCTTAACTCCAATTAATACTTATAGAAGCAAGGTGTTACAATCCAATTAAAAATAAATATACTTTTTACCAGAATGTAAAAGATGGAATAATACAGATTAAAGCATTCCTAATTTATAATATTAGCTCTTTTTTGACACCGACATCGTAACGTCATGACACCGACATGATGATACGATGACTAAGGCAAAAGTCTGCTCTACTTTAGTCGTAGCCTTAGGATATCTTAAGTTAAATGAGCAGAAAAAGTGTTTTATAGAATACTAGAGTTGTGTATTTAAACATAAAGCAGGACTTATTATGAAAAATTTAAAAATAAATATTAACTTGTAACTAATTATATCTATCCTAGATACTTTAGAAACTAACTCGACCTAATATTCTATCTTTTATGGATACCATACCCAATAAATTAGATGTTGATTTAAAATACTTACCTATAATCAACTTCGCAATGCAACAAAATAGCGTTTCAGTACTCCGTGATCTTTTTGTTGAAAATCTTACAGATACAACCCTTTCTAATATAAAAATTCAATTTGAGCTTAATCCGACTTTTGGATCATTGTCTTCAATTCCCATTCAAGTCATCCATCCTAGAGATAAGATAAGAATACAACTGCCTGAATTGAAGCTTTCTCCAGCCTATTTAGCTGAGTTGACAGAGCACTTTTTAGGAGATATAAATCTTAAAGTTTATTCTGATGAAGATGTGCTATTTGAGGATAATTACCCAATTGATATACTTACATACGATCAATGGGGTGGTTTAACGGTACTTCCTCAAATGCTTTCTTCTTTTGTTACACCCAATCATCCTGCTTTACAACCTATTATAAAAAGAGCTTCAGAAATATTAGAACTTTGGACAGGAAATCCTTCGCTTGATGAATATCAAAGTAGAAATTCTGATAGAGTAAGGAAGCAGATGGCAGCAATATATATAGCTATCACAGAACAACAAATAGTGTATAGCTCTATTCCTGCAAGCTTTGAAGAGTACGGACAACGAATACGATTGGTTGATGCTGTTTTGTCTCAAAGAATGGGGACTTGTTTAGATATGTCACTTTTATATGCTTCATGTCTTGAAGCTATCGGTATTCATTCCCTTTTAATAATTATTCAAGGTCATGCTTTTGCTGGAGGATGGTTAGTGCCAGAAACTTTTCCTGATAGTGTAGTAGATGATGTTTCTTTGCTGAGTAAAAGAATTGCAGACGGCATTAATGATATTACACTAGTTGAAACGACTTGTATGAATAAATCAAATAATATAGATTTTGATACAGCAGTTTCATACGCAAATAATAAGTTGTTAAATAATCAGTTTATATTGGCTATCGATGTGAAAAGAGCTCGTTTTTCTGGATTAAAACCAATATCCCAACGTGTACAACATGGTGAAGGTTGGCAGATAAAAGAAGAAGCTCTTCAGAAATCTACTGGTAATATAACGCCCAAAAGCATAAATCCTTATGATTTATCGGGAATAAGCCCTGATGTTGTGGTTACCAAACAATTAATGTGGGAGAGAAAATTGCTTGATTTAAGCTTACGCAATAATTTATTAAATGTTAGGATAACTCGAAACACGTTACAACTGATTTCATCACAATTAGATATATTTGAAGATGCTCTAGCAGATGGTGAAGAATTTAGAGTGATGCATAAGCCTACCGATTGGGATAATCCATTATTCAATTATGGACTATATTCTGCAATTTCGGCTCGAGATCCTATTCTTGATTTAATCCAATCCGAATTAACTCAAAAAAGACTTCGAACCTATTTAACAGAGACGGAGCTGAGTAAGGCGTTGACTTACCTTTATAGATCTTCAAGAACAGCATTGGAAGAAAATGGAGCTAATACTTTATATGTAGCTTTAGGATTATTAAAATGGTATGAAACATCGTCGAGTGAACGTCCACGTTATGCTCCAATCTTATTAGTACCAGTAGAAATCATTAGAAAATCTGCAGCTAAGGGATATGTTATTCGCTCTCGTGAAGAAGAAACCCTTATGAATATAACTCTTCTCGAGATGCTTCGCCAAAACTTTAACATTACAATTTCTGGTTTAGATCCCTTGCCTACAGATGATAGTGGAGTTGATGTCAGTCTTATTTATAGTATAATAAGAAATAGCATAAAAAACCAACCCAAGTGGGATGTTGAAGAGCAAGCTATACTAGGACTTTTTTCTTTTAATAAATTCATAATGTGGAATGACATTCACAACAACTCGGATAAATTAAAGGAAAATGAAGTTGTATCAAGTTTAATAAATGGCAAAATTGAATGGAAGATAAATGGCACGAAAGTAGATACAAAAGAGTTGGATAAAGAATTATCACCATCAGATATCATATTGCCAATAAGTGCCGACTCCTCCCAATTAGAAGCTATTTATGAGGCAGCGAATGGGAAAAACTTTATACTTCATGGGCCTCCAGGTACAGGGAAGTCACAAACAATTACGAATTTAATAGCAAATGCTCTTTATAAAGGAAAGCGAGTATTGTTTGTAGCTGAAAAAATGGCGGCACTATCTGTGGTGCAGCGCCGTCTAGAGGCTATAAACTTAGCTCCATTTTGTTTAGAACTTCATTCCAACAAAATAAAGAAGAGCATGGTTATGGAGCAACTGAAAGCAGTAACAGACGTTGTTGCTACAACGCATCCAGATGACTTTAAGATTGAAGCAGAACGAATATTTTCTTTACGTTCTGAGATGAATCAATACATAGATGCACTTCATAAAGAATATCCTTTTGGATATTCTTTATATGATGCTATTGTGCAATATCAATATATAGCTGCTGAACCTTTATTTACAATACCAGAGGAATTGATTACTAATTTAGACAAGAATCAACTTTTAAATTGGCGTGAAGCAGTTGAAAAACTGGTTAGTGTTACAAATGCCTGTGGACATCCACATAACCACGCACTTGATGGAATTGAAATAAAACAATACTCATCAACTATTCAACAACAAGCTTCTAAGACTATAAATAGAGCGAAAAGTAATATATACCTTTTGGACACCAAGGTAGCTCAGTTGTCTTCAATATTGGCTGGTCATAATTTGGGTATGTATAAGAGGAATAGTCATTCTTTTTTGGAAATCTTACATATTTTATTAGATATACCCCAGATGACAAGCTCATTGATATCTGCACCCCAGTTGACAAATCTATTGAAAGAGTGTGAAGAATTATGCATTCATGGACGTAAAAAAACAACGTTAAAACAGACTATTTTAGAAAGCTTCTCTGAAAATATTTTAATAATAGATGCTGAAAGCATTCTTAACAGTTGGCAATCTGCATCTCTAAAATGGTTTTTACCTCAATATATAGAGCAAAGAAAAGTAAAGAGGCAATTAAAAACATATGCAATTAAAGAATTAAGGCCAAATATAGTTGCTACTTTAGAAGATATAATCAACTACCAAAAAGAAGAAAAGTATCTTCAACAGAATCAAAAAAACTGGACAGACTTTTTTGGACAATATAGTAAAGAAGAAGATTGGGACACAATAAGCTTAATTATTCAGAAAGTGGCTAAACTGAATATGTTGTTGTTAGATGTAACAAAAGATATCTCTATAACTGATGAAATTAAAAAAGGATTAGGTACTCAATTAGTTGAGGGTATTGATACTTTTAGACGTATTCATGGTTCTTTACTAACAGAAATAATATCTCTTTATAAAAAAGTGGAAGAAGATAAGTCTGAATTAATAAATATACTCTGCATAAACCCCGATTTATTGACATGTGAAGAGGAACCGTGGATAGAGGTAACTAAAATAAAACTAGATGGATGGGCTAATAATATAGATCAGCTGAAAGATTGGTATCAGTGGTTGACAATATATAAACAAATCGCTGAAGTCAATTTGGGCTTTATTGCAGATCAATATAAGGCTAATAATATAAATACTTCTCAATTGCTTCAAGTGTTTAATAAAAGTTTATACAAAGCCATTATAGAATATATTATGTCTAGTGATGATGATTTACAATTGTTTAAAGGCGAAATATTCAATGATTCTATTGAGAAGTATAAAGACTTAGTTGCAAGATTTGAAGAGTTAACGAAAGAAGAATTATACGCTCAATTAGCCTCTAATTTACCCTCTTTTACTCGAGAGGCTTCTTATAATTCAGAAGTGGGTATACTACAAAGAAATATAAGAAATAATGCACGAGGTATTTCTATTCGTAGGCTTTTTGATATGATACCTAAATTATTACCACGCCTATGTCCTTGTATGCTGATGAGTCCAATATCTGTAGCTCAGTATATTGACGTAGATGCGGAAAAGTTCGACTTGGTTGTTTTTGATGAAGCTTCACAGATGCCTACATACGAAGCTGTCGGAGCTATAGCTAGGGGTAAAAATGTAGTTATCGTAGGAGACCCTAAACAAATGCCTCCGACCAATTTTTTCTCTTCAAACTCTGTTGATGAAGATAATATTGAATTGGAAGACCTTGAGAGTATATTGGACGATTGTTTAGCTCTGTCGATGCCCTCTCAACACTTATTGTGGCATTATAGAAGCAAGCATGAAAGCTTGATTACTTTTAGTAATTCTGAGTATTATGACAAGAAATTATTAACTTTCCCCTCTCCTGATAATATTGAATCTAAAGTAAAGCACGTTTCTGTTGATGGATTTTATGATAAAGGTAAAACTCGACAAAATAAAGCAGAAGCAGAAGCAATAGTACATGAAATAGTACGCAGATTGAGCGATGAAGATTTAAAGAAGCGTAGCATTGGAGTAGTTACATTTAGCTCCGTACAGCAATCTTTAATTGAAAATATGCTTCATGATATTTATGTAGAAGATCCTAACTTAGAAAGTCTAGCCCTCGATGGTGAAGAGCCCTTATTTATTAAAAATCTAGAGAATGTCCAGGGAGATGAAAGAGATATTATATTATTTTCAATAGGATATGGGCCCGATAAAGAGGGCAATGTGAGTATGAATTTTGGTCCTTTAAATAGAATAGGAGGAGAACGTAGGCTCAACGTGGCTGTTTCACGGGCGAGATATGAAATGCTAATATTTTCTACTTTAAGATCAGATCAAATAGACTTAAATAGAACATCTTCTGTAGGAGTTGCAGGTTTAAAACGCTTCTTAGAGTTCTCTGAAAGGGGAGAACATACGCTAGTAATAAGAGGCAATAGTAAAGAGATAGAGCACACCATTAGCCATATAATTGCTGATAAATTACGAACATTAGGTTATAAAGTTCATACAGATATTGGTTCTTCCGACTATAAAATAGATATAGGAATTGTAGATGAAGAGAATTTGACAAATTACAGATTGGGAATTTTGTGTGATGGCAAAAATTATTGTGCTACAAAGATGGTTCGTGATCGAGAAATAGTGCAAAATAGTGTCCTTCGAATGTTGGGATGGAATATCTGTCGAGTTTGGACTTTAGATTGGTGGGAAGATCCAGAAAAAGTATTAAGAACAATTATAGAGGCATTAGAACAAACAAACAGACAGCCAATAAAGAAAGAAAAACCTTTTACTCCTTTTGTTCCTCCAATATCTAAGAGTATTGAACAGCCTTTATGTGGATTGAGCGATTTTCCAAATCAGGAATCTATATCTTCATCAATTCCTTATGAAACTGCCGAATTGGACTTAGTTTACAAACCTAAAGATGATTTCTTTTATTCTCGAAACTTAATTTTAAAGCAGATTAATCAAGTTGTTCAAAAGGAAGCTCCAATTAGTAGAAACCTATTGTGTAAAAGGGTGTTATCTGCATGGAATATCTCAAGATTAGGACAACGATTAGATAGAACTTTTGAAAAGTTATTTAAAGATACTGATTTATATAAAACTTCATCAGATGAATTTGATTATTTCTGGGTTGACAAAAACCAATATGATAATTTTGAAACATTTAGATCGGGCAATAGGGATGCCGTAGATTTACCGCCCGAAGAGATAGCAAATGCAATGAGAAAAATATTGGAGAATGAAGTTAGCATCCCTATTGTAGACTTAATAAGATTAGCTGCTCAAGTTTTTGGTTTTGCTAGAACTGGTTCAATTGTAGATGCGGCAATGAATAGGGGCTTAGATGCAGCTATTCAACGAAACTATATAAAGTTGGAGGAGGATAGAGCAACGATAATATAGTAAAAGTAACCCATTAGCTAAGCTTTTACTCCCTATCTTCAATTATTTCTACTTACCTAGTTTGCCAACTCCTTACAATACTATATCTTGTATTAAAAATTAGACGTACAACTTTATTCGTATGGAATATATTATAGAAACCAAGGACTTGTCTTTTGCTTTTAAGCATCAGCAGATACTAGATCATATCAATCTGAAGATACCTCAAGGGGGAATCTATGGTTATTTAGGAAAGAATGGAGCAGGGAAAACAACCACCATCAAACTGCTTTTGGGGTTGCTTGATCCTATTCATGGTAGCTCTATCTACTATAGCGACAAAGAATTCAGGAAACACCGAGAAGATTGCCTATCCCAAATTGGTAGTCTGATTGAGTCTCCGGCTTTTTACGATAATCTATCGGGGCTTGAAAACTTTAAATATCTCGATTTAATCTATCGCTGTGGGGAAGCTAGAGTAAAAGAGGTTTTATCCAAAGTGGGTCTCTGGGATGCTCGGAATAAGAAAGTGAAAAAATATTCTACAGGCATGAAGCAACGGTTGGGCATTGGCATGGCTATCTTTCACAATCCCGAAATTCTGATACTAGATGAACCGCTCAACGGACTAGATCCTGAGGCAGTGCACAGCATCCGTGAACTCTTGTTAGAACTTAAAGCAGAAGGTAAGACAATCTTGCTATCTAGCCATATACTCAATGAGATAGAGAAAGTATGTACCCATGTTGGTATCATAGAAAAAGGACATCTACTCTACCAAGGCAGTTTGAGTGAATTGATGCAAAACATACATCAAGAAATTGTATTTGTAACTAGCGAAGTTGAAAAAGCGCTCCGATTATGTGAGGATTATCAGTTTGTAGCTATCGTACTCAGTGCTCAAGAACTGCAAGTTGGTATAGAAAACAAGGAGAAGCACAATGAATTACTTCGCTTATTGGTACAGCATGATATCCCTATCTATGGAGTTTCTGCAGGTATGAATAATCTTGAAACTATATTCCTAAATCTTACATCTCACGTACAACTATGAATACCATATCATTAATTTCAATGCTTCGTGCAGAGTTTTATAAAACAAGGCGAAATAGGGGGTTTCTTCTTTTACTATCTTTTCCTCTGATTATTATTTTTATAGCTATTCTTTATTTGCTATATCATAGCAATGAAGTACATACATCTCCCATTAGTCCGTGGGCCTACTACCTAGCTAATGACACCCTTCCATTTATTGGTTTCTTTTATCCTATAGTAGTGGCTCTTTTTTGTTATTCTCTGTGTGAGATGGAGTATAAAAACAACTCTATCAAACAGCTTTTTAGTTTGCCCATCAGTAAGGCGAAAATATACTTTACTAAAATAATCTTTATGTTTATCGCCCTACTTACTTCTTTGTTATTGGCGTATGGAGGCTTCTTTCTAGCAGGTTACTTATTGGGGTATTTAGCACCTAGTTATGGGTTTCAAGATTTTAACTACTTGATCTTTAAGCAGGTTACTAAGTTCTTTATCGTAAGTGGGGTAGGCTTCTTTGCTATAATGATGATTCAATATTTCTTGAGTTTGATTTTTAAAAACTTTATAATTCCAGTAGCCGTAGGTGGATTTGGAGTCATATTTGGAATGATTGTGAAGATATGGGATTATATAGACTATGTACCACATGCTGCGGCGATAAATACATTCTTTGGTATGTTAGAAGATCCACTAGCTATGAGTCTGTGGGGCAAAGCTTCTACCATAAATGTTTGTTATATATTAGCCTTTGGATTTTTATCCTTCTTATTCTTTACTAAGCGATTGGGGAAAGGAAACAGATAAAATATTTAATAAAAGACATAAAATAAATTATGATGAAGACATTCGTAAAAATGAGTATGCTGATTTTTTGTTTAGTAGCAGTTTCTGCTTGTAAGAATGAAAACAAAAACAAATCGGTAGTAGAATCACTTATAGAGGGTGATTTTAAGAGTATTACGGGCGATCGTATCCTCGATGAAGGTAAAGAATATGCACAGCTACTTGAAGTAGTTGTCAAGAATACAAAAATAAAAGATAAACGAGTGGAGTTTTCCTTATCTAAAAGGGAGTTTAAAAAGACAGGCCTAGATGGAGATTATTATGACAAGATACAAAAGCAAGTAAAAGGCTTCAATAATATGCTCGACTCTGAACCAGCCAAGAATGCTGATCAAACATTAAAAGAGTTTTTCAAATATTTAAAGAGTAAGTGGGGAGAGATAACAGAGTAAACCCTAATTTCTAAAAAATATATTAGAGAGGATATGCTAAGTAAGTGTATCCTCTTTTTTATGACCTTTAAAAGACAAGAAGAACTATTCGATAATTAATAGATTACACTTTATTAACTCAGAGTTATTCAGTATCTTTTGGAGTGAAAGAAAGGCTTAATTACAATTATGAAAAACAAATATATCAGAGCACTCGATTTACCTTTTTACGTGCTTATTGCTGTCTTTTTAACTTCGGTTATAGCTAAAAATAACTTCCTTGAAGGGAATGTACTATTTTTGGCAGTAGTGCTTGTTGTGCTTTATTTATTGAGACTATCTGTGCTCTTGTATAAATCTCACAAAGAAGAATAAAGCATTTTATTCTCTCTAGGCTACATTTCTTTATACCCCAAAAGGGCTCTCTCGATAAGCCGAGGGCACTGAAAAAGTCTCCGTTTTAGATGGGTACTAACAAAAGAATAATCTGGTAAAAGAAAATATTTTCTTTTACCAGATTTTCTTTTAAAAGCTCACGGATTGTTTTTGGGACACAAAACAGTCTTTTATTTAGGCTATAATAGGTTCTATTTACGATAAAAAAGCACTACTCCTTAGTAAATCACATATTCAATTTGAGTATTCGCTTTAAATTCACAACGAAAATAGCCATCGCTCCTTGCATTTGCATATTTTCAATGCCATAGGAAGAGGCTCTGCCATATCCGTGTACATTTTTCAGTTCACTATTCTTAGCTTCAACTTTATATCTGTGTTTTGACTTCTCTCTAAAGTAATCTGATTCCTGAAAAGTCATTTGATCTCTGTGCTCATCAGATTTAATGGTTACAGCATAAGTTTTAGACTTTGCCCCAGGCTTATAACAACCATCTTTAAGAGCACAAGTTTTACATTTTTCAATATCAAAAAGGTATGTATAAGTTTGATTTTTACCACTGTTCTTTTTCCCTTGACGTGCTTTTCTAATAGCTAAGTGACCAGCTGGGCATACGAACATTCCTGCATCCTTATTGTAGTCAAACTTATCTTCTTGCTTCCTATGACCTTGAGTAATCCCTGGATTCAATTTGGCAACAACTTTTATACCATGTTCATTTGCTAATTTTAAATTTTCCTTTCCTGAATATGCGGTATCACCAATAATTGTGTTGACTTGAATTCCATTTTGCTTGCTTATCTTTAATAATTCTGGAAGCTGGGGACCATCTCCCTTTTCTGCTGAGGTGATGGTTGCTGCCGTAATAATTCGTTCTTCTGTTATGGCTATATGAGTTTTGAATCCAAAGAATGAGGAGTCAGAACTTTTATGACCTGTCCGTGCATCAGTATCTTTAGATAACGTATAATGATCTTTTGTGTCTTCAATTGCTTCTTTTAATAGATTGAGCTTCTCCTTAACCTTGGGCAATGAGCTCAATGCAAGATCTGATCCTATTTCCTTTTCAAGCTTATCACAATAATCAAGTTCACTTGATAAATCATTGTTTTCATTCTTTGGGGGTAAACTTCCTTGCTTTACTTGATTTACGGAATAAACGACCTTACGAACTTGTTTAGCTCGTTCTTTAAGAACATCTATTGGTGAGATTGGATTGGAGCGGGAAAGTGTATGGGTAGCGTCTACAATAATGGACTTAGATTGAATAATACCTTTTTCAATAGCTATGGAAACAGTCTTGCTTATCAATAAATTGAGTAGGTCTATATCTTTTAAACGAAGCTTCCTAAATTTAGTAAGCGAGCTGGGATTGATAACTTCATCCTCTGGAGTCATTTCTAGAAAGTATTTAAAGGACATATCATAACCAGAGCGCTCTACTACATCGACATCAGAGATATTATAGATAGTTTTGAGTAGTAAGTATTTGAACATACGGATGGGACTTTCCGCATTTCTACCATTATTATGGCAATACTTTTCGACTAGCTCATCATAAACAAAAGTAAAATCGATTAGCTCATTTATTTTACGAAGTAAATTGTCTTTAGGAATTACTAAATCGTACAAATCTGAATATGAGCTTAGCTGAAGTTTTTGTTGTTGTACTAACATATAAGTGCTTGAATATTACACTTAAAGATACAAAAAAACAGCAGATAACTGGTAATCAAACCAATGTATTTGCTGTTTTTTTTAAGACTTAATTCATAAGGACTTTTTCAGTGCCCTCGATAAGCCAAAAGAGCCCTTTTAGACTTTAATATCAAAGTGAAATCTGTTACATCTTATCAATTCTCTCTTGTAGCTTCATAGCAAACTGTGCAATGTGGTACCCATCTACGAGTCTGTGATTGGCTTCCACGGATACATTCATCTTGAGTCTGCCTCCCCAATTGATATATTTTCCCCATGTAATACGAGAAATGGAATGATTAGGGTCTGCATCATGTTCATTTGTTAGTGAAATCATTTCTACCCACGGGAAACTAGAGAAATAGATTACTTCTTCATGGCCTAAATTATCAGGATTGGAAATGAAAGTAGTCTGATTTTCTGTCAGTTCTTTAGCCCGTACACAGAATTCATCCATAGGTTCATCAAGCTTATAAGCAGTAACATGGAAAAGACTATGCCCTTTCTTCATGTGTGTAAACATAGGGTGTAGTCGGTCAACCAGATAAACCTCATCATCTATAATTTTGAATCTAAAGTTTTCTACCTCGTTCATTACTTCTGTAGATAAATAGACTAATATCAGGTAGAAAGAAAGTTTATGCTCGTGAGCATAAGCATAGAGATTGGTTACATCGAGGGGGAAACTCAGGTTAAAACAAGGAGCTGCCAGATTAAAGAATTCATAATGCTCGCGTCTGTCCCAAGTAGATATATCTATCTATCTTCTTCATAGTTGGTTTATTTAGAGTTAATACAAAACTTAATCAGTAGGGGTGTCTAGGAATGCCGCGTAGTTAAGTAAGGTATATGAGTTATAAACTCAGTTGTATTGAAAATGTTCTACCTATCAAGCCAAAAAGTGAAGGTTAAAGCCATTTTTAACCTATGTTATTTGTATTTCTAGGTCGGATGATTTGTTTTTAATGCAGATAAAATTGGGCAGTATCTGTTTTAGATATATTTGCAGCCACTAAAAAAAAATGCTGTGAATATAGAAAATGCAAATCGATTTGAGATGGGTTTATTGGAGTACAAACGTCTTCTAAACCAGGGTAAAACAAATTCTTTAAACAAAGACTGTAAAACGGGTATGGTAAAGAATATCTTAGCAATAGCAGATAGTATGCCTATTTATGGATATGAAAATGTAATAGGGTATTACTACAAAAACTTTCTTTACTTACTAGCTAAAGATCATGTAGTAGATAGAGATGAATTTAATGTGGTTCATAAAAACTTACTCAACACCCTAATTGAACTGACAGTAGCTCGTAATGCAAAAATAAAAGAGGAGGTTGATAATATTGGTGATTTAGTCAGTATTCTTGAAAATTCTAATAATGAACTAAGTATTAATGATTTAGTCATTCTTCTGCAAGAATATGAATATTCACTCACACTTTCTCGTGTGCTAATAGATAAAAGCCAAAGTGAATGCTATAATTATACAGACCTAATGGTGCGCTTGATAAATAGATGTATAAGAATAATTCATGACGGTTTGGATACCTTACTTATCTGCAAAACAGATGAAAGTAGCGTGGCTATTGAAAGATCTTTTACACAAAAGAAGTTTCTAGAAGCTCTTTCTATATTAGATACCATGCATAAAATGGATGTACTTCCTATTCTGAGTGCTAAAATAAATCGTTATTTCAAAAGCCTCTGTGCTACTTATCTAAATGTATTTGGAGAAGAGTTTAAACCAGAAGACTCCTTAATTCATTTAAAGTATGAGCAGGATATGGAGTGTTACCAACACTGTCTATCGGTGAATAAGTTTGATACGTACATAAAGGAATATCCCGAAGGAATATTTATTGTTGAAGCAGAATGCGAAGATGCTCAAGCCGAAAAACTATTCGATGTGTCCAACTGGTGTGACTGTTACAAGGATTCAAAAATAGATGTATATCTTGAAGAATGTCCTACAGGTATATTTGTCACTACTGCGCAAAAACTAATAGCAGAATGTAACTAGTTTTGCATTAGGCTCATTGATTTTTAAGAAGAATGCAAATCAGATTCTCATATAAAAGAATATTGGTTTGCATTCTTCTTGTTATATAGAAAGATAGATATCTTCGGAATCTGTAAAATAGTAGATTTAAATTTATTAGTTCTCAATAATACTCCTTAAATTTAGAGATAAAGTTGAATCTTAGGAGTATGAAAAATGAGCTTTTAAATTCGTTTCTGGAAGGTGTGAGGGATTACAAAAATTCTTATACACATGTGCTTTTGTATAGTGGAGAAACAAGGAACCCTGCATATTATTCTGTAAAATTGATAAATAGGGCGAAAGAACTAACAGAGCATGCCGATTATAAGCTGCTCGGGTATCTGTATTCTGATATTTTACTCAATTTAGCAAGCTGCATAGCGAGTCAAAAAATTTACATTGATGCAATCGACTTATTGAGTAAGCAGAATGATGCTTGTTTGGATTATTATGGGCAGATGAAAATCAAAAAAGAGTTTTTTGCCCTCCAAGAGGCCATTCTCGCCTTCGATAATCGTAGGCTAATTGATATGAATGATGTAAAGAGCTTTGTTGAAGAGTGTATTCCACATATTTACTACCTGTTTATCTTTGCTGAGCAAGATCAAATCAAAGAAGAATATTCTGCGGCAGTGGATCAGGTTATCCGTATGGTGATAGAATCTTTGATGCACTTACTGAGTGCTGAAGCCTATAAAAACGCATCACTTACCACCGAAGATGTACGGGGTTTGTACCTAAATGCTATAGCGATACTCTATGCGTTGTTGCAGACAGATATCAATAGTGATATCAAGCATTCCTTAATGCAGTATAAAGGGCTGTTAGAGGAGGATTTTAAATCCTTATCGGGTTATTCTGTAGATCCTAGTCAGTTAGCTAAAGTGATTAATTTGTCAAATCGGGATGATTTTCATTGCTTTTTAAATTGCTCTAAAATACAAAACTATACCACATACCTTTTGGAATACCCACAGGGGATATACCACGATTGGGCCGTATATACAGATGCTGCTATGCGCTTAATTCCCGAGGTTAAGCTCTGGGTAGATAGCTTTAGAACTCGCAATTTTGGTTATTATAGCTTGAAGTATCCCAATGGATTATTCAATGATTTAGATCGATATTTACTACAAAGACTTTGCTGATGTTTTTTTATCATTGATCTACTAAGCCCCCTTTATTCTCCAGAAAAAGAGTAATAAAGGGGGCTTAGTAGTTATTTTAATCTTTTGACCAACTCAAATAATTATTCAAAAAGAGTAGTAAAATAGGACAGAAGTGGCTACCTTGCCAAGGTATTAAAGAGTTAATCAACATTATTCACACATTAATTTAAAAATTATGGGTGCAAACGAAAAGCTATATGCTCAGCGTATAGCACAGTACAAGGAAGTACTGGTACACGAATGTAGTAATGATTCTGCCGCTATCATAGAGCGTGCAAAACAAGTAATTAACCAATACATCGGAGAATATCCTACTTGGTATTTCTCACGGATGGAAAAAGACTTAAAGCTAAAAGCAATGCTTCAGCTTATTGAGGAGCAAGAGTGGTTGCACGAGGGGGATAGTAGTGAACTAGAAGCTCGGAAGAATCACTTAAATGCTATACGAGCAGCTAAAGCAAAACAGCGGCAAAGGTATGATTACACCTACTTGAAGGAGTATGTAAAACCGTATCAAGTAGCTGTTAAAACTAGTTGCAAGAATGATACTGAAGCGATAAAAAAGAGAGCTTTAGAGTTGATAGATGAATACATTCGTTGGGCTCCTTCTGAATATTTTTCTACAGACGACAAAGATTTGCGCTTTTTCGCTATGGTAAAATTGCTCGAAGAACTTTATTTTCAGTCTAAGGGATTGACTATAAATTAACATACCAAAACGGGGTGATACTGAATTAAGAGTATCACCCCGTTTTTATTTTCTACAGACAACCGTTTAGGCTTTAGCGAATGCCAAATGTACTACTTGCCACCAATGCTCGTATATCTTCATTCTCCTGTTTTGCCATTTCTGTAAGCAACTCTAAAGGTGCATTAACATTATTGATCGCTGCTTTTTGAACATCCGTGTTTTCATCTTTCATCAGTTGAACAAGCAGGGAGATAGGCAAATTCTTGTTTTTGGCTACTCCTTGTCGTGGCCTGAAATCTTCATCTTTAGCCAGTTTTTCGAGTAACTCCAAAGTCACATTTTCATTGGTTGTTACAGTGGATCGCACCCACGGATCTACATCCTCAGCCAGTTTCCTTAATATCTCTATGGGTGTCTTTGCGTTACTTGCAATCTCTTGTCTCACAGCAGGGTGTTCATCCTTTGCTAGTTTCTGTATCAAAGCTTGAGAGATATTGGTATTGCTTGCTACCACTTCTCTAACCCGATAATAAGAGTAATCGGAGAGGAGAGTTAAGGTTTCAATAGGGGTATTCGGATTCCTTGCTACAGAACCCCTCACTCTAAAATCTTTGTCCTCTGCCAAATCTCGCAGTATATCAAGGGGTGTACTAGGGTTACTAGCCACACCCTGGCGAACACGTATATTCTCATCTTTAGAGAGTTCTGCTAGTATATCTTTTTGGGTTTTGGGATTACTTGCCACACCTTGTCGAACGGCAAAGTCTTTATCTCTTGCTAGTTTCTCCAAAGAATCTAGTGAAGTATAAAATTGTGAAGCCTTATCTCTTTCATCGAGCAAAGCTTGTCGCTTGTTCAGTAATTCTATCAATTCGGATGATACGTGCTTACTCCCTTGCACCACACGTCTCACATTAAAACTAGTATCTTTGGCTAGTCTTTTTAAAATATTTTCTGGAGTCAAAATGTTGGTTGCAACGGCTACCCTAACTTTTACACTAGGATCTTTCGATAAGTTCTCCAAAATGCAAGTGAACATTTTGATTTCTTTCCGATTTCTTTGTTTCTCTTCCATAGTATATTGGGTTTAATAGGTTTAAGGTTTTGCAGAGTTACTCCCCTCTGCAAACTAGCAATTTGACTACAAGTAATAATAAATTTGTAATAATAGCAAGAAAACTAGCATTTTGTATAGAAAAAAGATAAATTCACTCACTCCATAGTCTAAAGAGAAAAGGAACAGTAAAAAGAGAGCTTTGAGAGCAGTCCACTTTTATCAGGGTAAAAAGGGTAACATGTCGGTGTCATGTACTCATCATGTCGGTGTCAAGAGAAGCACATGACTAAGCCAAAACAAACACGCTGTTTTTATCCTTGTTTTTCCTCATTATTGGGGTTTGTCTTTTTGATAGTTTGGCAGATGAATTTACCCAATTTTTATATACCTTTATAAAAGGCTATTTGCCTATCAACTTTACATTAAAACCCAAAAGAGTTATGATAAAAATATATGGAATGAGCACTTGCCCAGACTGTACCTGTCTAGAGGAGCAAGTAAAAGGAAATGATAAGTATGAAAGTATTGATATCGGTTTGCACGTGAAAGACCTTAAATCTTTCCTTAAACTACGTGATAACAACCCTATATTTGATGAAGCTAAGAAAATGGGGTCGATAGGAATACCTTGTTTCGTTCTCGAAGACGGCACAGTAACCCTTACTCCCGAAGAAGCAGGATTGCATTCTACCCCAGCATCTACAGATGCAGCCTCTTGCTCTATTGATGGGAGTGGGTGCTAAAATCGGTGGTTTCTATCTTTATAAATAAGGAGAGAAGCACGCATAAAGCCATTCAATATTTGCGGCGGTCATTGATAAGGACAGATAAACTTGCTTCAGTATATTGACCTAGGTAATAAACTTAGTGATACTCATGGAATATGGAAAAGTGACTTGCTGTGCGTTTCTATAATATTTGAGCTAGCAGCCCAACGATTACCTACTTTAGAAGATAGAGACTGGAGATCTGAATATTTATCTTATAGAACCCTTGATTGTAAAAGTTATCTCTTACTTTATTATAGAAACTACAAAAGATTTTATTTATCTTATTTGTTATGAGATGTATTTTATATAAGTAATTTACTAAACAAAACATAAAAAATAATATTGTAAAATATGCTTACAATAACCAAAATAAAACTGCATAATTTTAAAAGATTCAAAAACCTTACCCTGGATTTTAATCCTGATATTAATATTTTTGTTGGAGATAACGAATCTGGAAAGAGTACAATTTTACAAGCTATTGATCTTGTTGCTCGTGGAAGTAGAACACGTGTTGAGAATATTGGTCTTAATAAACTATTTAACATTGAGAATATGCTTGAATATATGAAAGGAGATAGAAATCCTACTAATTTGCCAGAGATGTATGTAGAACTCTACTTTTCTAATCAACCAGATCCTTCGTTGGAAGGTATAAATAATAGCATTAGTCAGATATGTTCAGGCATTAGACTACGTTGTATTCCAAATGATGATTATAGTCAGCAAATATACCAATTGTTACAAAATCCGCATGCTTCTTTTCCATTAGAATTTTACAATGTCATATTTGATACTTTTGCTGGAGAATCATTCAATGCTTATACTAAGAAGTTGAAGAGTCTCTTTGTAGACAACTCTACTATAGGCAGTCCACGTGCTATGCGCGAATACGTTAACGATATCTATCACGCACAGTTAACTGATGTACAGAGAGTGAATGCAAGGTATGCTTACAAGGATAGTAAAATTCAGTTCCAAACTCAAACATTGTCTCAATATAATGCTTTAGTACATCCTTATAGTTTTGCTATTAGGGAATCGGCAGATGATAATATTGAAACGGATATTACACTTTTGGAAAATGAGATTCCTTTGGAAAACAAAGGTATGGGTACTCAATGTTTCATAAAGACAGAGCTATCAATGAATAGAGCAATTAATAGCATTGACATGGTATTAATTGAGGAACCAGAAAATCATTTGAGTTATATCAAAATGTTGGAACTCATTACACTTATAAAAGGTACAAGAAATCGTCAGCTTTTTATCTCTACTCATAGTGACCTTATCGCCACAAGATTGAATTTGAAGAAATGTTTGCTTTTCAATAGTTTGTCTACCAACGTAGTTGGTTTGGCTGATTTGTCTGAAGACACAGCTGATTTCTTCACGAAAGCTCCCGATAACAATATGCTCCAGTTTGTGTTGTCTTCAAAATCTATTTTGGTAGAAGGCGACGCAGAGTTTATACTGATGGAAGCTTTGTATAAAAGAACAATTGATAAAGATCTTTATGCAAGTGGAATAGGTGTTATTGCAGTTGATGGTAAATGCTTTAAAAGATATTTAGAAATAGCTAAATTGTTGCATAATAAGGTGGCGGTAATAACCGATAACGATAGTGACTATAATTCTAATATAAAGGACATTTACGTGGACTACATTCAAAATCAATTCGATAATATTCGCATTTTTTCAGACATTGATGATGCAAGACATACTTTTGAAATATGTATTTATCAAGATAACCAAGATATATGTAATGATGAGTTCCAGACTCCAAGACGCAGATTAGATACAATAGATTATATGCTTAAAAATAAGGCAGATGTAGCATATAGGTTATTAAAAAATAGGATGGACACACTTATCGTTCCACAATATATACAAAAAGCAATAAAATGGATAGACGCTTAATACTTGCAGTAGCAGGATCTGGAAAAACAACTTTCTTAATAAATATGCTAAACTTGGAGAAACGTTTCCTTATTGTTACGTATACTGATAATAATGTTGCGAACATCCGTAAGTGTATAATTAAAAAATTTGGCTATGTACCTCACAATGTTACACTTATTTCATATTTTCAATTTCTGATACATGTATGCTATCGACCTTTTTTAAAGGATAAGATTAGGGCTAAAGGTATCATGTGGAATATGCCAAATCAGCAAACATTAAGGTTAAGGCGAGATAATCCTATATTTTATCTAACTAAGGAAAGATATTTATATTATAATAGAATTGCCAAATTGTGTATAGAAGTTTGTCCAAATTTGATTAAGGAACGTATAGAAAAGTTCTATGATTACTTCATGATTGATGAAGTTCAAGATCTTGGTGGGCATGATTTCAACTTGATACAAGCAATTATTCCTACAACTATTGATTGTCTATTGGTGGGTGATTTCTATCAGCATACTTTTGATACCAGTAGTGATGGCAATGTAAATAGTGGGTTATATAAAGACTACAAGAAATACAAAAATAAATGGTCGACTTTAGGGATTACTGTTGACGAAACGTCACTTTCAAATAGCTTTAGATGTTCTCCTGCAACTTGCGAGTTTGTTACAAAGCAATTAGATATTCAAATTAACTCTCATAGGCAAGATAGCACAAGAATTACCTTAGTTAATAACCAAGCTGAAACAGATTTTCTCTTTAATGATAACACAAAAGTTAAACTATTCTATCAAGAAGCTAGCAAGTACTCCTGTTTCGCCGAAAACTGGGGTAAATCTAAAGGTTTAGACAGTTTTCAAGATGTATGTATTGTACTGAATAAAAAAACCCTCGGAGCATATAAAAAACACACTCTCCATCAACTGACTCCGTCAACCCGGAATAAATTTTATGTAGCATGTACAAGAGCAAAAAGGGATATATACTATATACCACATACATTTACCGATAAATACAAACAATAATTAATGTACTTCTCTTCTTGTGTATATTTACGATATTACAAAAAGAATTGCATGACTTTTTATGAGCTTTGACTATTCTCAGGTAGTATCAACTCATAATTAATGTAATAAGTTATATTTCATAGAGCTGTACCCCTTGATTTATCTGTTTAAATCACAAACTAAGTAAGAGAAAACTACTTTAATTTTCTCCTACTTTAATTTATCTTGCTTTTTTAGTCGATATATCTTTTCACTATCTCTTGGTAAGCATCAATTCTTCTATCTCGTAAGAAAGGCCACCAACGACGTACATTTTCCGAACGAGTAAGATCCACCTCTACCAACAGATTTTCATCTTTATCGTTGCCCGCTTTGGCTAGGAACTCACCTTGAGGACCTACAACAAAACTGTTGCCCCAAAACTGAATACCATTTGTTTGCTTAGACGGATCTTTCTCATGTCCCACACGGTTGACAGAGATTACGGGTAATCCATTTGCCACCGCATGACCTCTTTGAGAAATCACCCAAGCATCGAGCTGACGTTTCTTTTCATCGGCAGCATCAGAGCTTTCCCAACCAATAGCTGTAGGGTAAATTAAGACTTCTGCACCTTGAAGAGCCATTAGTCTGGCAGCTTCTGGATACCACTGATCCCAACAGACCAAAACACCTAGTTTACCTAGTGAGGTTTGGATAGGAGTGAAGCCCATATCTCCTGGAGTGAAATAGAATTTCTCGTAGTAAGCAGGATCATCGGGAATATGCATCTTGCGATACTTTCCTGCAATAGTACCATCCGTATCGAAAACAACGGCAGTATTATGGTAAAGGCCAGGAGCTCTCTTTTCAAAAAGAGAAGTAACCAATACCACTTTGTATTTAGCCGCCAACTCTCCATAAAAACCTGTGGAAGGTCCAGGAATTGTTTCTGCTAAATCGAAAGTATCAACATCTTCTGTTTGACAAAAGTAAAGAGAGTTGTGCAACTCTTGTAACACAATAAGTTGAGCCCCTTTACCAGCTAGCTCAGCAATACTATTAGCCAATTTCATCAAATTCTTTTTGATATCCGAGCTATTGGACTGTTGCACTAGACCTACGTTTATTGTTCTCTGTTTAGTCATATATTAAAATCTTTTCTATCTGTTGAATTAAATCAATACGCCTTTAGGGTACTGCATAGTAATACAATGTAGGGAGCCATGTTGTTTAATCAGAGGGCTACATTCTATACCTATAATCTCTTTCTCGGGGAATGCCTTTTGTAAGGCCATACGTGCTTCCTCATCGTGAGTAGGCTGACTATAAGTGGGGTACAGCACACAATCATTCATAATTAAGAAGTTGGCGTAAGTAGCAGGTAATCTTTCTTCATCGAAGATTACTGTATCTGCCATAGGTAAAGCAATAAGTTTATAGGGTTTACCTTGCAAAGTGCGGAAGGTTTTGAGTTGCTCTTCCATCTTTTTAAGTGCTTGATAATGCTCATCTTTTTCATTCTCACATTTCACATATACTATTGTATCTGTAGAGCAAAGACGAGCTAGAGTATCAATATGGCTATCGGTATCATCGCCAGAAAGGTAACCATGATCTAACCACAATACTTGTTTTAAGTTGAAAGTAGATTTGAGATACTCTTCAACCTCAGTTTTACCAAGCTGATCATTTCTATTGGGAGAGAGTAAGCATTCTGATGTAGTAAGTACTGTGCCTTCTCCATCACTTTCTATGCTGCCTCCTTCGAGTATATAGCCTAGGCAGTTGACATATTCTCCTTGCACAGCTTTGGCTTTTACTAATTCACGATTGATTTGGTTATCATAATGAGAAGCAAACTTTAAGCCCCAGCCATTGAAAGTAAAATCGAGTAGAAGAGGTTTATCTCCGTCCATCATCGTAATAAAACCATGATCACGAGCCCAAGTATCATTTGTTTCACACTCAAAAAGACGAACATTACTCATATTAACATGTGCTCTTTCTAGATAGTTGGAAACTTGTTGAACTTCGGGAGTTACGATTAGTAATAATTCTCTCTTCGCTATTTCACGCGCTAGCTGAATATAACAAGCTTCCACTTCATGGAGCATATGCGACCAATCTGTCCCAACATGAGGCCAAGTAAGTTGAACTCCACTTTGAGGAAACCATTCAGCCGGTAAAAAAGCAGTTTTAGAAACTGCAGAATTGTCTTTTAACAATGACATCATTTTAATCTATTATACTATATATCTTATTTCTTAGGTTGTCTATCAAAGAAAGGATTCTTTGAAGATATACTTATCGGTATAGCCATCAGCATGGAGCAGCCTGGTAGATAATTGAGCTTTTGAGCGGCCAATCCAGCCGAGAACATCACACGAGTATCTACACGCATATCAGCAGCCATGGCACATGCAGAACCAACTGCTATACCCACATCAACACTATTGAATACGCAGAGAACTTCACTAGACCGACTGCCACATGTTATAAATCCACAATGTCCGCAATTTAGTCCCATTGCTTTTTCCTTTGTACCTATTAAGACAACACATTCAGCCTGTAGAATGTTAGCTGAATCTCTATCAAATTGATACTTACCACCTCTGTATTCTAGGTAGAGCATCTCTTCAGACAATTCTTGAATATTTTCTCCAGTAACAATAGCCGTTTCTATCAAGTCTGCTCCTTTCGTTTTGGGGGCTGTACGGGCAGCATTAATCATTTTATACGCTACATCTAGAGCTCTTTCTTTTCTATTGTCTCTTTCATTTAGTATCATAATTCTATACTTTATCTTAGTTGGTAGAACAAATATAAAGATTTAAACCCTCTTCTCTAAAAGGATAGGTCAAAAAACAAGTACAAAATCACCCTTTTGAGATGATTTTGTACTTTAAATAGGCAAAACGATATATAATATATTACTTTAGATACCCAGTTGTTCCATTTCTTTTTTGAATACCCGAACGATTCCATCCCAATCTTCATTGCTGATAGCAGCAGAAGGATGAGTCATACCATATACAGGAATCTTTCCCCATAGAGCTTTATTAATGATATGCTTGTTGGGCTTTTTATCTTTATTTGTAGGAGTAAGAACTTCCTCTTTGTCAAACTTAAACTGTGCCTTAAGAGGATTGTAACAGTCTTTTACCGAGAAACAAACAATACATTTCGGTTTGAGAATGTGGTGAATGAGTTCGCTAGTAAACTCCAAGCATTGTTTTTGAACATCTTCATAGCGTATATCAACTTCCAGAAGCTTTAATTCATCTTTGAGTTTGGCTGTATTTTCCGCACAAAAATAAGTAGCATTCATAAATTGATAATTTCCTTCAGTAAGAGGATTAAGGTATTTTATTTGGTCGAAAGCTTCGTAGAGCTTAGTCCACACCCTCCATTCGTTCTTATCCGTTAAGAAAAAGGGGCTACCATAATAAAAACGTTTTTTATCTACATGGACATAATTAACATCTCCAGTAGGGCCGAAGCCTAGAAACACAACTCCTAAATTATTATCCAGCACGGGTTTTGATTGAAGTACACTAGTACATCGATCTATTTTAGGACCTACCGCAGTGAGATAATCATAGACCTTATTTACCCATACATCGTAAAGTTGCTCTTGTGTTGTTTGCTTTTCCATAGTTTATATAAACCTTATAGATTGAATATAGATTTTGATTTCCTTAAGATAGGCAAAATAGGAGAATAGCCCACTTTCTGAAGTAGAATATTTATTTGCAGCCTGTGACTACAATCTCTATTTTTAATAAGAAACGATATACCTTAAAGGCTAGGTTTAATATATATTTAAACGTATTTGAGAATAATACGAAATAGATATAATTCCTTATCTTTGCCACTTATAATGAATAAACCAATATTACATATAGAGAATGCGTGCATCTCTTTTGGACATGGTAAATTGTTTACTCACTTCAATTTAGACCTACATTTGGGTGAAATGTATTGCATAACTGGTGAATCTGGCAAAGGCAAAACATCTTTACTAAATGCTATTCTGGGCTTTGTACCCTTATCGGAAGGCTCTATTGTAGTTGATGGATTAATCCTTGGGGTTAGTACTATAGATGAAATAAGAAAAAGAGTAGCTTGGATTCCTCAAGAATTATCTATTCCATCAGAATGGGTTTCTGAGATGGTGCGTATTCCTTTTAAACTAAAGGCCAATCGCAACATCAAATTCTCCGAAAAAACACTGTATAAACATTTTGAAGCATTGGGCTTAGAGCATGATTTATTAGAAAGAAGAGTTACTGAGATATCGGGAGGTCAGCGTCAACGTATTATGATCGCTGTTACAACTATGTTACAAAAGCCATTAATGATAATTGATGAACCAACCTCTGCACTAGACCCCGCATCGGTGAGTAAAGTAATTCGTTTTCTAAAGAATGAGACTCAAAAGAGTACGGCTATTTTAGCTGTTACACACGATAGAATCTTTGCAGATAGTTGCGATAAACGCATCTTTTTATAACGATATGAATTGCTGAAATACAGCTATAAAATAAAACAGAAGTGGGAACTATAGATATATCATTTTTAAGTTTAGGCATAGGGTTACTCTTATCTTTTATACCTCTTTATTATCTATGGAAATTTAAAACGGGGTTGGTTAAAGCAACAGCCATAGCTATTATACGCATGATTGTGCAACTGTTTTTTGTAGGAATGTACCTCAAGTATCTCTTCTTATGGGATAATCCATGGATCAATATCCTCTGGGTAGTAGTTATGATTTTTGTTGCCTCACACACAGCACTTGCACGTACTCGCTTAAAGCGAAGTGTATTAATGATACCCATTGTTATCGGTTTCTTATTTAGTGTTATTACCATAGGTGTGTTTTTTCTAGGTATAGTACTGCAAATCGACAATATATTTGATGCTCAGTACTTTATTCCCATATTTGGCATATTAATGGGCAATATGCTTTCGAGCAATGTAATTGCTTTGAATACTTATTATTCGGGTTTGCAGAGAGAGCAACAACTCTATTATTACTTACTAGGCAATGGAGCTTCTCAAAAAGAAGCCAGAGCACCATTTATCGGTCAGGCGATGATAAAAGCCTTTAGTCCGCTGATAGCTAATATGGCTGTAATGGGACTTGTGGCTCTACCAGGTACAATGATTGGTCAGATACTCGGAGGAAGTAGCCCCAACGTAGCAATAAAATATCAAATGATGATTGTGGTCATCAACTTTACAGCATCCATGTTGTGCTTAATGATTACGATTACACTATCCTCAAATAGTACATTTAATAAGTTTGGAGTGATGAAACCCGTGTTTAAAGAAGAAAAATAAAAACAGCTTGAATATGCTCTGTTTACCGAATTATAGCGAAAATTCTTTTGAAGTAAAAATAATGAAGCAGATTGCTCTCCACCCACAAAATAAATACTTTATTACCGTGGAGTTTTCAAAGAAAGGAGAGAGCTTACCTTTATATTTACAAGATTTCCTTACAGATAAGAGCAATCAGTATAAAGAATCCCAACCATTTACGAGAGTCTATAGAGAAGGAGATTGGCGACTTATTCTCACTTTTATTCCACGTAATAAACCCATTGATAGACGGTTTGCTTTAACCAATACTTTTGTAAAACTATGCCAGAAGCAAAAAAAATAAAATGTTTGATATATTGACTGTATTTAGACAATCAAAGAATAGACTATAATTTGTCTTTTTTTTAACACAATTAGGATATTCAGAGAGCTTAGAGCTTATGGATTGGTTTTTATGAGGTTACGATTCTAATTAAAATAGAACAACTTTTTCTTAAAAATAGTAGGAATCCCTTTTGTAATGACAATATAAATTACCTATATTTGTTATTAAACATTTTCACATTCTTGCTTTATGGATTATAATATAAGAAGATGGAAGCCAACCGATATAGATGCGTTGGTGAAGCAGATGAATAATATTCACATATGGTCTTCATTATCTGAAGATATACCCTTCCCTGCAACAGCAAAAATAGCTAAGAATTACTTGGATAAATTTTGTCAGAAAGGTGTAGAATATGATATTTATGCCATAGAAGTTGACAATGATGTAGTAGGAGGGATAAGTTTTAGTAGATTAAAACCTCCATTCACTATAATATATAGATTGCAATTTTGGCTTTGCCCTGATTTTTGGGAAGAAAGTTTTATAGAAGAAGCGCTAGCTAAATTAATTAAAAACACATTCTTTCACCTTCCTGTAATGAAGATTATTTCGGAAATATTAGAAAATGATGTGAAATCAATTCAAGTACTCGAAAAATTAGGCTTTGAGAAAGAAGCTACACTTCAAAAGGTAGTATTAAAAAGTGGCAGTGTAAAAGATTTGTATTTTTATACTCTTGCAGAAAAAGATGTAGAGAGTAGTCCTTTAACAGAATAAATATAAAATGCTCAACATAAACATTCTCCTCGCTATATACGTTTACTAATAGGATATGCAAGGAGGTTTTAATCTCTTTTGTAATAATATTTTTTGTAGAAAAGAAGATTAATATATACTTTTGTGTATCTTTGTACATTAAAGATACTTTCAAAGCGAATGAAGATTAAGGATATTTTAAATGCCCTTGAACGTTTTGCACCTCTGCCCTTGCAGGATGGATTTGATAATTCCGGCCTGCAAATCGGATTGACAGAAGTGGAAGCTACAGGGGCTTTGTTGTGTTTAGACGTTACTGAAGAGATCATAGATGAAGCCATCCAAAAAGGATGTAATTTAATTATTGCTCATCATCCTCTCTTGTTTAAAGGTTGTAAATCTATCACCGGCAAAGATTATGTGGAAAGATGCGTAATGAAAGCTATCAAAAATGATATCGCTATTTATGCTGCACATACCAATTTAGATAATGCAACCGGTGGTGTAAATTTCAAAATAGCAGAAAAACTAGGGTTAATCAATCCCCAAATCCTATCACCCAAATCAGACTTACTTTATAAATTAGTTACTTTTGTGCCTCTGGCACAAGCTGAAGAAGTACGCCAAACTCTATTCCAAGCAGGATGTGGTCATATTGGAGAGTACGATTCTTGTAGCTATAATATACAAGGTGAAGGAACTTTTAGAGCCTTAGAGGGTGCTCAGCCTTTTTGTGGAAAAGTTGGTACTCTTCATACAGAACCTGAGGTACGGATTGAAACTATATTTCCAAGTTTTAAGAAATCGGCTGTTGTTAGGGCTTTAGTACAAGCTCACCCTTATGAGGAGCCAGCCTTTGATATCTATCCTCTAGCTAATAGCTGGAGCCAGGTAGGAGCTGGTGTTATAGCTAGTTTACCTGAACCCATTGACGAAAAAGAATTCCTATTAAAAGTAAAAAACATATTTCAAGTTGGCAGTGTGAAGCATAGCAAGCTGAGAGGTAAACCCATACAAAAAGTAGCCCTTTGTGGAGGATCAGGTGCATTTCTTCTTCAACAAGCTATAGGTGCTGGAGCCGACTTGTTTATTAGTGCAGAGATAAAATATCATGATTATTTTGGCAATGATGACCTTATACTAATGGCTGACATAGGACATTACGAGAGTGAACAATACACAAAAGAATTATTTTATTCTATTATAAAGGATAAATTTCCTACTTTTGCACTCCATTTTACCGAAGTAAATACAAATCCAATTAAATATTTATAGAAAAGATGGCTAAAGAAACAAAAGAGTTGACTGTAGAAGAAAGACTTGAAGTTTTATACGAACTACAGACTGTATTATCAAAAATAGATGATATTAAAACTCTTAGAGGAGAGCTTCCTCTTGAAGTTCAAGACCTAGAGGACGAGATTGAAGGACTTAATACTCGTATTGAAAAAATCAAGTCGGACATTGCTCAACTAAAAACTGATGTAGCTACTAAAAAAGTAGATATTGAGACTTCAAAATCTCTTATCGCTAAGTACACAGAACAACAAGAGAATGTACGTAACAACCGTGAGTATGACTTACTAGGTAAGGAAATTGAATTCCAAACTCTAGAAGTTCAACTTTCAGAAAAGCGTATTAAAGAATTTACTTCTGAACAAAAAGTAAAAGGAGAAGATTTAGAAGCTAGCAAAGCAATATTCGATGGTCGTAAGAAAGACTTAGATCAGAAAAAGAATGAGCTAGAAGAAATCGTATCAGAAACAAAACAAGAAGAGGAAAAACTTAGAGAAAAATCTAAGAAGCTTGAGTCTAAAATAGAACCTCGTTTACTTCAGTCATTCAAACGTATTCGTAAAAATACTCGCAATGGTCTTGCAGTAGTATATGTAGAACGTGATGCTTGTGGTGGTTGTTTCAACAAGATTCCACCTCAGAGACAATTGGATATCCGTTCACGTAAGAAAATTATTGTTTGTGAATATTGTGGTCGTATCATGATTGACCCAGAATTGGCTGGTGTAGAATTACAAGTAGTAGAAGAGAAGAAAAAGACTCGTAAAACTACAACTAGAAAGAAAAAAGCATAACCAAAAGTTACGTTTAAAATATGAAGATGGGCTAATTATTTAGTCCATCTTTTTTTGTCTAAATTTAAGACAGCATGTATTCTCGTTAGTTTAAGATGCTAAAATAGGGGAGATTTACACCTTATTATATATAGCTCAAATCATAGAATCACATCTCTCCAGTTTTAAAAGCTCAATAGATGAAATAAAGGGTTGATTTAATCGAGTTCCGAATAAAGAGGTATCTCTTTTAAAAATGTATATGTTTTGTTTTCGTAGTTCATTTTGCAGCAATAGTGGTTTATTCCATTACTTACAATGAGATAATTTACTTTCAGTACAAAGTTATACCTACATATCTGATTAAAAACCTCTTGGGTTATCTTAATGTGTGGTGCTTTGTACTCAATAATAACTAGAGGTGTCAAATCTTTTTTATAAACCACAGTATCACATCTTTTTTTCATCCCATTCAACGTCAATAAAATCTCATTGCCCATTAACGATTGGGGGTATTTCTTATCTGATATAAGAAAATGAACAAAGTGCTGACGTACCCATTCTTCGGGGGTTAATAGAATCATTTTATTCCTAAGAACATCAAAAACGGCTTGTTTGCCATCTATAATAGATAATTTTAATGCTGCTGGAGGTAAATTAAGTGATGCCATTGATGTGATATTTTGAGGGATCGAATAGATTTTATAGTCAGGACTAAAACATATATTGAGATACTTTGTTAAACCATAAAGTAATTTCTTCAATAGTTTAATAGAGCTTCAAAAGCTTATTGCTGAATTCTAACTATTTCTCTATTTGAAAATCTGATTTAAACCCAATAAACTAGTAACCGTTACTTTTATAATGTCTTTTCAGTGCGTATAAAGGTACACATATTTATAAAGAGTATAATATTAAACATTGTATTTATGAAAAATCTAATTTCAAAAATCTTACTAGGAAGCACAGTGTTGCTGGCAGCCTGTGGAAATCCTCAGAAAGCGAATACCAATCAGGGTGAACCAAATGATGCTAAAAATCAAAGTGAAACGATATCTGCGCAAGATGGTTTAAGCCAAGAAGCAGCAGATAAAACAGTTATGTTTACCGATTTTACAATTAAACAAGAAGATGGAACAGAGGTTTCTCTTTCTGACTATGTGGGAAAAGGTAAATATGTATTAGTTGATTTCTGGGCTAGCTGGTGTGCCCCATGTTTGGCTGAAGTCCCTAACCTAAAATCAGTCTATGAAAAATATAAAGGTGATAACTTTGAAATACTAGGAGTTGCCGTATGGGATAAAACGAAGGATACAAAAAAAGCCATAGAAGAACATAAGATTCCATGGCCTCAGATATTAAATGCGCAAAAGATTCCTACTGATCTTTATGGCATCCAAGGAATACCTCATATTATTCTCTTTGGACCTGATGGTGAAATTATAAAAAGAGACCTTCGAGGAGAAGCAATTCCAAAAATTGTAGAACAACTAGTCAAGTAAATTGAGATACTTTATAGAATAACAATACTTACACCGAGCAAAAAAGCCTTTTTTAGCTCGGTGTTTTTTTGCGATATCTATCACTATCTAGCTAATACCAAATCTTTTAGAGCTTTGATTTTGTTAATAGGAGTAAATAAGGATTAATTAATAACGTTAATAACTTCACTTATGATTTCCTCTAAAACTACTTGGATTATACTATCGAGTTGCCTCGTTTTTGTAGGTTGCTCAAAAAGCCCACATACCTATACCATAAAAGGAAAGATCCCCGATGGGGATATGCAAGGGAAAATGCTCTATATCTGCGACGCACTATCTGGGGAGCGCCTTGATAGTACAAGGGTTAACTATAATGAGTTTGTATTTACGCGAGGTTTTGAAAAATCGGAATATGGTACTCTTGAAGTAGGAGAAAATTATTTTATTGATTTTATTATAGAACCAGGTGTGGTAGAACTCGATTTAAAGAATAGAATAGTATCTGGAGGTAAATTAAATATAGCCCAGCAAGAATTTCATACTACTTTAAGTAAGTTTGCTATGAAAGCAGAAAAGAGATATTACGAAATTCAAGCCCAATTAGCTAATCAAATATCAGCGGATGAACTGCAATCTCGTATGGAAGAGGTCTATTTACTAGAAGTATTACCAGAGAATAAGGATCTATATATAGCCTATTTCAAGGCAAATACAGATAATATTTTAGGGGTAGAAGCAATAAGCAGATTGGCTAGTATATGTTCACCTCAAGAACTCGACGAATTGATAGTGTCTATGGATAAGAAATATTTATCACACCCCATTTTACAGAAACTTATAACAGAAAAGAAGGAACATCAAAAAACGGCTCTAATCAATCTCTAATTAAGAAAGTATTTTTTCTGAACAAAAACCATATTGAATACGTTTTAAAACAGATTTTATAAGAAGTAAACACCTACACCTAATTTGATAATATTATATCAAATCTATAATAATACTATACGTTTGACTATAGAATGTGACCATATAGCTTATAAAAGTTTAGTATTCTAAATATTTTTGTAAAAAAAGTTTTTAATATTATAAAAAGGAGTATATTTATATTATAAAATTATTTAAAACAACATTATAAAGCGATATTTAATAACAATTTTTATGAAAAAGCTTACATTATCAATTCTTTCTGTTGGCGCACTTATGCTGGCTTCTTGTGGCAATCCGCAGAAAATGTATACGATTACTTCTCAACTGCCAGACTCTACCATGAACGGGAAGACCGTTTACATAACTTCTATGTTAGGTGATAAGCTCGATAGTACTATAATTCAAAATAATCAGATGAAGTTTGAAAGCCCATTTGATAAAAATGAAATAGGTGTAGTACGTTTAGCTCCTCAAAAAATGGCTTTAGTTGTAGTGGAAGAAGGTTCTACAAACGTTGACTTTGACAAACAAGAAGTTGTAGGAGGTCCTTTGAATCAAGCTCTTCAAGCTCAACTTAAAAAGTTGAATGGGGTTCAAGAAGAAATCCAAGCTGCTTATACAGAAGCTAATGAAAAAATGATGGCGGAAGATGTAACGGATGAAGAGAGACAAAATATAGAGAAGGAATTTAATCAACGTTACGAAAATGAATTTGTTCCTAAAATAAAAGATCTAAGTTTGGAATATTTTAATGCAAATAAAAATAATATTCTAGCTGTAGATGCAATCAGATCTTTATCTTCTAGTCTTTCTGATGATGAAATGAAAGCAAAAATTAGTGAGCTTGATCCTGCAATCAAAGAAAATGCTTTTGTTAAAAAGCTGTCAAGTCGTTACGAAGCTGTTGATAAGACCAAAGAAGGAGAGATGTTTACCGATTTTTCTATTGAGCAAGCAGACGGAACAAAAGCTTCTTTATCTGATTATGTAGGTAAAGGAAAATATGTATTAGTTGATTTCTGGGCTAGCTGGTGTGGACCATGCCGTGCAGAAATTCCAAACTTAAAGAATGTCTATGAAACATATAAGGATAAGGAATTTACTTTATTAGGAGTTGCTGTATGGGACAAACCAGAAGATACTCAAAAAGCGATGGAAGAATTAGAAATGCCTTGGGCACAAATCATTAATGCTCAAAATATTCCTACAGATTTATATGGAATTAGAGGTATTCCTCATATCATCCTTTTTGGTCCTGATGGAACAATCATAAAAAGAGATTTAAGAGGTGAAGCTATACCTGAAATTTTAGCAGAACATCTAAAATAAAAAGAGGTTATCGACTCTAAAGATAGAAGGTAGTACAGTAATTGTGCTACCTTTTTTTATACCCCATAATGTAAAATATTTTCCCCAAAATATAGAATAGAGCAAAATAAAACCTATATTGAATAGACACGAACAGATATAATTAAAATGAAAAAAATTAATAGCCTTTTACTACTGTACATTTTCTTATTTGCAGCTTGTAGCTCTACTGATGATCAGGATAGTAATTTAATAGAGGTAGGTACTTACTATGCAGACTTTGAAGGTCTGAATTTAAAGGAGCAAGCTACCACTTTATCGGATTATATAGAGTTAGATAAATATTATCTATTGGAGTTTTGGGGAGTGTGGTGTCCATACTGCACAGCTGAAATGGACAAACTAAAAGAAATTAGAGCTGCGTTTGATGAAAATCAATTGGGTATAATTGGTGTATCCATCCCCAACAAAAATAGTGCAGATACTTTTCTTACCGAAACTAAAAAATATGTGATGGATCACAACCTAAATTGGAGACATATAATGGATCTATTTCGTACATCTCAGAGAGAATATGGCTATGAAAGAATTCCTACATTTATGCTGATAGGTCCTGATGGCAAAATATTAGAAAACAAGATAAGTAGGGAATCCTTAAAAGAGATATTGAAGAAGTATATTAAGTGAAATATTTTCTTAATATATGCCATTAAAAAGCAGCAACGATTTGGCTCATCTTTTTTGTAGAATAAAATAGGGCAGACCTTCTTTTATTCGTAAATAAAGAGTATTTTATATCTTTAAACAACTGACAATTAGATGGTTTTGTTTTTAAAGATAAATTGGGGTTAACAAATAACCTATTCTTTTGTTATCTATACTAAATAATAAACGGAGCAGTATACCAATTAAGTCAAAATATTTTATGGACTTATAAACTAGGTATCCCAATAACATTTATTATTTTTGCAGGTTAAACACAGTTTTCTGATTATAGGAACACTTAAAAAAGAATGATGTATGAAAACAAAACAACAAATTGTAGAGAATTGGCTTCCTCGTTATACGAAACGTAAACTAGAGGATTTCGGAGAGTATATTTTACTGACCAACTTCAATAATTATGTTGAGCTTTTTGCCGAAAAATTTAATGTTCCCGTACTTGGAAGAGACGCTAACATGATCTCTGCTACAGCAGAAGGAATAACTATTATCAACTTTGGTATGGGTAGTCCTAACGCTGCTATTATCATGGATTTACTATCTGCAATAGAGCCAAAAGCTTGTCTATTTTTAGGCAAATGCGGTGGTGTAAACATTAAGACTAAGTTAGGTGATTTCATCCTACCTATAGCAGCAATTCGAGGAGAAGGTACATCCAATGATTATTTTCCTGCTGAGGTCCCTTCATTGCCCGCATTTATGCTTCAACGTGCCGTTTCTTCTGCGATACGAGATTTTGCACGAGACTATTGGACTGGTACAGTTTATACAACAAACCGCCGTGTGTGGGAACATGATACTGAGTTTAAAGAATATATCACGAGAACTCGTGCAATGGCTGTCGATATGGAAACAGCAACACTATTTAGCGTAGGCTTTGCCAACCATATTCCTACTGGAGCACTATTGCTAGTATCTGACCAGCCTATGTTACCAGAAGGAGTAAAGACAGATAAGAGCGATACAACAGTTACTGCTAAGTATGTAAAGGAACATGTAGAAATAGGTATTGCCTCGTTACGTATGATTATTGATGAAAAGAAAACAGTAAGACACCTAAAATTCGATTGGTGATTTAGAAGAAAGACATCTATTAATGGCTAAAAAAGAACAAAGCTTTGAAAGCATAATGAAAGATATTAGGGCAAAAAAATATGCTCCAGTCTATTATTTAATGGGCGAAGAGTCTTATTACATTGACCTGATATCTGATACTCTTGAAGAAAAAGTACTCACTGAAGAGGAAAAAGAGTTTAATCTTACTGTACTTTATGGTGCGGATATAGATGTATCAACAATTATCAATGCAGCCAAACGCTATCCTATGATGTCTGAACACCAAGTTGTTATTGTAAAGGAGGCACAGCAGATTAGAAATATGGATCAACTTTCATACTACCTGCAAAAGCCTCTGTTATCAACTATCTTGGTGATTTGCCATAAACATGGAAAGCTTGATGGACGAAAGAAATTAGGTTCAGAAATAGCTAAAATAGGGGTATTATTTGAATCCAAAGCTCTTAAAGATAGAGATCTGATAGGCTTTATAGATTCTTATATCCAGAGAAAGCAGTTTACTATTGAACCCAAAGCTTCAGCAATGCTAGCCGATTTTATTGGAGCAGATTTAAGTAGATTGACTAGTGAATTAGATAAGCTAATTCTTACTACTGGTGGAAAACAAAAACGCATTACTCCAGATTTGGTAGAGAAGAATATAGGCATTAGCAAGAGTTATAATAACTTTGAGCTACGTAATGCTCTGCTAGATAGAGATGTATTTAGAGTGAATCAAATAGTGCATTATTTTGAGGAAAACCCCAAAACAAATCCATTACCGATGACTCTTGGACTTCTCTTTAGCTACTTTTCCAACCTTATGCTAGCTTATTATTCACCCGATAAATCGGACAGAGGAATCGCAGAAATGCTTAGTCTTAGGACTCCTTGGCAAGCAAAGGATTATATCAAAGGAATGAATACATTCTCAGGTGTGAAGACAATGGATATCATTGGATACATACGTGAAACGGATGCGATGTCAAAAGGAATAGGAAATAGCCACATGAGTGACGGAGATCTACTAAAAGAATTAGTATATAAAATTCTCCACTAATCTCACGCTAACATAGATAGAAACAGTAAAGAGTCATTCAATGAGAATGGCTCTTTTTTATGCTCCAAAAAGACATCACAAAGCTAAAGTAAACAACATACGAGTAGCTAAAAAACTCTTGTTCGGCTTTCAATAGGTGCTTCTATTACTCTAAAATAACCTCTCTATTCTCCTCAAATTTAAACTTAAAATAGTAGCTCATTCGATACTTATCGCTTAAATAAACAAGTGCTAAAGCTACTAGCTAATCCAAATAATCAGTTTAAATATTTATAGTTACTTTTACTTCAACTTAAAATCTCTGCCTTAACCAAGTATAGTATCACAGTGTTTTTTATGGATAAAAAGTCAGATATTCAAACTATCCTATAAAGTCAGATTATTGAACAATAAAAGGGGGTATTAATTCTCTTATTTTTCTGGTATTCTAAATCGCTATAATTTTAAAATTCCAGACGAATACGCGAGAGATATTAAATAAAGCAAGGAAATTGACTTAGAAAAATAGTTACAATATAGATATGTTAATATTAAATAGGGGGGAAAATCTATATTTTTAGACTTCACCATATTTTCAAACTTAGTAAACATATATATCACCCTATCATGAGATCATCATGACCTAGTCATAATTATTTTTGACTAGGTCAAAGAGTCCTTGGATCAAGGTTATGTCTTATACTGATATAGGTAGACAGTTTTCTTGTTAAATAACTAACTAAGTAGACATAATATTTATACACAACCTGAATATATAGTCACAATCGGATTTGGGGTATAAAAGATGTCTTCTTAGTTTTTCTGATTTTAAAATTAAATAATAAATTATGGTTGTATTATTACTTGCTTACTCTTTTTAAAGACTCTAGGTTTCCATAGTCTATTCTGCTGTCCACTCTGAAGATAAACCTTATCTGGGGCCTGCATACCTAAACTCATATGTGGTCGCCTTATATTATAGTATTCAATAAAGGATGAGAGTTTAACTTCTAGTTCTTTTATATCTTTAACAAGCTTAAGTCTATAAATTAATTCTTGTTTAATAATTCCATTAACCCTTTCTGCAATAGCATTATCTGTTGGTTTTGAGTCTTCTGTCATACTGATGTTAATGTCATACGTTTTTAGCTCGTTTACATAATCTGTACTACAGTATTGCACACCTCTATCTGAGTGATGTATTAAGTCTGTTAGATTATTCTTCCCTGCGTATGATATAGCCATTCTAAGAGCCTCTAATGTATGCTCTGCCTTAAGAGTCTCAGCCAGCTTCCAGCCCATAATACGACGAGAATAAGCATCGGTTATTATGTGCAAATAAGTAAAACCAACCTGTGTGTCAATATAGGTGATATCAGCTACCCACAGCTGATTTGGTCTATTTAGTTGAATACCTTTAATTAAATTTTTATACTTTCTAAAACGATGATTTGAATTGGTTGTATGTCGTGGTTTAGGAGCTGGTAATACCATCTTTTTTTTACGTAATAGCTTTATAAAAACATCCCGACCAATCATATGTTCTGCTCCAAAAATTTCACTAAGTTGTTTGTGTAACTTTATAGAACCTACTCCTGGCGCTTGACAGCGAATCTCTTTAGCGACTTGAATCCATTGATTTTCTCGCATGGAACGTTCAAAATAATTTGTTTTTAACTGATAATATGCTTGCCTACAATGGCCAAACAATCCACAAGCAGTCTGTATTGGCAAACTATGCTGCTCATGAAGCTGTTTTACTGCTTGGCCCCAGATTTTTTTCTTATAGTAATTTCTTCTTGTTTTTCAGCAATATCTATAAGAGTGTTCAATGCCAGAACTTCCAGTTTAGAGTAAGCTAAAGCTTTTTCTAAATCTCGTATACGAGATTGTAAACTAGATTCAGTCGAGGTTGTTTCCTGTTTCTTTTTCATCTCTTGGCTGTATTTACAGTCGGAAGATAATTCTAATTCTTCAAAACGAAATCGATTTATCCATGAATTTATTAGACTAGGAGTAGCTAGATTATATTTTCTAGCTGTGGATGCCCGGCTTGAACCTGTTTCAAAATGATCTCGCAGAATAGATAATCTTTCACTATCTGTATATCTATTCATCTTCTTTGATTTCATAACTTTATATGATTAATGAAATCTGTCTACCTTTTTTAGGAAAAGTCATTATGCTAAACTTACTTCTAGAAGACAAAAGATCTGACAATGTTAATGTCATTCCCTAAATATATAGATGATCTAAAGTAGGCTAGAATATTCCTATTTATCTAGCAGAAATCATTTACATTTGTAATAAAACAAGCCTTTATTCGAGGTTTTACATTTGTATAATCACATTATTAATGTAATATGCCCTTCCTTATTATCTAACTAAATTCTGTTTGTAATAGTAAATATACATTAATAATGTAATGATAATTGTGATTAACACTATCCTAAATAAAGAATTATAATCTAATTATCAGTTAGTTATAATAATGGCTTATAGTAATAGTTAAAGATTTTAGCAGTAAAGAGTCAAATTATTAGAATCACAAAGCTATTGCCTATAATATACGATATTTATTAACCTAATAATCAACTAATTACATTAAATACATGAAGTCTTAATTTAATATAATACTCTTCTTTATACATCTGTAATATTATTAAAGTATAATACTAGTATATAATTGTAATATTACATACTTAAAATTTAATAGCTTTGTAAATTGGTTTTGTGAACACTTCTTTTTATATTTGTAATGTATTGAAAATAGTTTACTTTAATACCACCCCAAATCAACACATAATCACCTGGTAACCATGGCTATAAATGACCGAGTTAAGCTTATAATGGAGCAAGAGGAGCTTTCTTCTGGAGAATTTGCTGATCGTACAGGAATTCAGCAATCTACTTTATCACATTTTATTAATGGAAGAAATAAAGCTAGCCTAGATGTCATAATGAAAATACATCAAGCATTTAGTGACGTGAACATAGAATGGCTTCTTTACGGTCAAGGAAGTATGCGTACTCAAAAAACGCACGGAAATGGCATTTCCGTTAATAATAATGGTTATCAGGTAGGATTGAAAAATAATGACATAGATGTGGCTGAGCAAGTTTCAGGGATATCTTTGGATTCCTTAGGTGCTATTGCTCCCATTTTAGCAAAACAGGCCCAAGTTAGTAGTACTTCAGAACCGATAAAACCTCCAAGAAAAATAACAGAAATCAGAGTCTTTTTTGATGATAACACCTATGAAACATTTGTTGCCAAATAATTAATTCTAGTACTGAATACTTTCTGATTCTAGAATATAGAACTATCTTTGTTATCCAGATTATTTATAAATCACTTCTCTGCCTTATGAAAAAGAAAATAATAGATCTGGAAGTTACGGCTAATATAGAACTCAACGAAAGTTATATTCTTATAAAAGCTACTTCACCTGAATCTCTCTCTTCCTGCATGCCAGGACAATTTGCTCAACTCCGTGTTGACGGATCTTCAAAAACATTTTTAAGACGTCCCATATCCATCAACTGGGTTGAACCAGCCAATAACGAAGTCTGGTTTTTAATTCAAAAAGTAGGCGATGGCACTCGTCATCTTGCACGTTTGCAAACTGGAGAAACGTTTAATGTTATTCTTCCCTTGGGTAATACTTTCTCTAAACCTCAGTGTACTACTAAACGCCCTTTGCTTGTTGGTGGTGGTGTTGGAGTTGCTCCTATGCTCTTTTTAGGAAAGAAGCTAAAGGAAGAAGGCTATGATCCTATTTTCTTATTGGGTGCAAGATCTAAAAAAGATTTATTGCAGCTAGACCTATTTGAGCAGCTGGGTACAGTTTACACTACTACCGAAGATGGAAGTTACGGAGAAAAAGGTTTTGTTACTCATCATTCTGTATTGAAGACTCTACGATTTAGTAAAATATATTCTTGCGGTCCAAAACCGATGATGCAAGCTATAGCAGCTTATGCAAAGCGAGAAGATATAGCTTGTGAGGTATCTCTCGAGAACATGATGGCTTGTGGTATTGGAGCGTGTCTTTGCTGTGTAGAAGACACCCCTAAAGGACACGTATGTGCATGTACAGAAGGACCTGTATTTAATATAAAAGATTTGTTATGGGAGATTTAGATTTAAAAGTAAAAATAGGAAACTTAGAACTGAAGAACCCTGTTATGACAGCTTCGGGTACTTTTGGTTATGGAGAAGAGTTCGCAGACTTTATTGATTTAAACCAATTGGGTGGAATTTTAGTAAAAGGAACTACCTTACATCACCGAGAAGGAAATCCTTATCCTCGTATGGCAGAAACTCCATCGGGTATGCTAAATGCTGTGGGATTACAAAATAAAGGGGTTGATTACTTTGTAGAACATATTAATCCAAGGCTAAAAGAGCTCGATACAGCCATTTTAGTCAACGTGAATGGATCTACTATCGAAGAGTACGTAAAAACGGCTGAGATCATCGATAAACTAGATAATATCCCAGCAATAGAGTTAAACATCTCCTGCCCAAACGTAAAAGAGGGAGGAATGGCTTTTGGTGTTTCACCGATTCAAGCTGCTGCAGTAGTAAAAGCAGTGAGAGAGGTATATCACAAAACTCTTATCGTAAAGCTATCTCCAAATGTTACAGACATTGCTGAAATAGCAAAAGTAGCTGAAGATAACGGTGCTGATGGTGTATCGCTCATCAATACGGTTTTAGGAATGGCCATTCATGCCGAAAAGCGTCGCCCTGTACTCTCTACAATTACTGGAGGTTTGTCGGGACCTTGTGTTAAACCTATTGCTTTGCGTATGGTTTGGCAAGTAGCTAATGCGGTTAAGATACCCATTATCGGTATGGGAGGAATAATGGATGCAACTGATGCCATAGAATTTTTATTGGCAGGGGCTTCGGCTATTCAAGTAGGGACAGTCAATTTTGTTGAACCAACTGCAACCATTGACATTCTAAATGGAATAAAAGATTATATGCACCGTCATAAATTTACTTCAATTCAACAGCTGATTGGTGCTCTTGAGTATTAGATTTAAAAAAAACAAAAAGAGGATGTCAGTATCCTCTTTTTGTGTAATCTATATTGAAGTATTTATTTGTCTTCCAATAAATCGGGACGAAGTCGCTGTGTTCTTTCCAACGACATTTTAAGTTCCCATTCTTTAATCTTGGCTTCATGACCAGAGAGTAAGACATCAGGAACTTTCCAGCCTTTATAATCTGCTGGTCGGGTATAAACTGGAGCAGCTAAAAGATTATCTTGAAAAGAATCAGACAAAGCTGATTGTTCATCGGATATAACTCCAGGAATTATGCGAATAATAGCATCTGCCATCACCGCAGCTGGAAGTTCGCCCCCTGTAAGAACGAAGTCCCCAACACTTACTTCTTTTGTGATTAAATGCTCTCTAATGCGATAATCAATTCCTTTAAAATGCCCACAAAGAATAATTATATTTTTAGCAAGAGATAATTGATTTGCCATAGGTTGGTCAAATTGTTCTCCATCGGGTGTCACGAATATAACTTCATCGTACTCTCTTTCAGACTTAAGTGCATTAATACAGCTCTCTATGGGCTGTACCATCATGACCATACCTGCAAATCCTCCATAAGGATAATCATCTACACGGCGGTGTTTATCTTCGGTATAATCCCGTAAATTATGAATATGAACTTCTGCCAAGCCCTTATCCTTAGCCCGTTTCATAATAGAACAATTAAAAAAGCCCTCAATCATCTCGGGCAATACTGTTATGATATCTATTCGCATAATATAATTAGACTCTTATTTTTCTACAAAAGTAAAGCTTTTCTCAATAGATTCCCTATTTTTGTGATAAAACAAATAGAATACAGATGACTGCAAAAGATAGAATTGATGAGTTACGTAAGTATCTTCATCAACAAAACTATAAATACTATATACTTAACCAGCCAGAAATTAGTGATAAAGAATTTGATGATCTACTGAAGGAATTACAAGATTTAGAGAAAAAGAATCCACAATATGATGATCCCAATTCGCCAACACACCGAATAGGTAGTGATATAGACAAGCGTTTTACTCAAAAAGAACACAAATATCCAATGCTCTCATTGGCTAATACTTATTCTGAAACAGAGGTTGCCGAATTTTATGAACGTGTAAAGAAAGCCTTGGGTAGTCAGCCTTTTGAACTTTGCTGTGAGTTAAAATTTGATGGAACATCTATTTCATTGACTTACCAACACGGTAAATTAGTAGAAGCCGTAACACGTGGCGATGGTACACGAGGTGACATGGTTACTGACAACGTAAAAACAATACGTACTATCCCTCTTGTTCTCAATGGAGATAATTATCCTGATGAATTTGAAATTCGTGGAGAGATATTAATGCCTTGGGTTGTTTTTGAAGAGTTGAATGCAGAAAAAGAAGCTCGTGAAGAACCCTTATTTGCAAATCCTAGGAATGCAGCATCAGGTACACTTAAACTTCAAAACTCATCTGTTGTAGCTAGTCGTAAGCTAGATGCTTATTTGTATTATTTGTTGGGAGAAAATTTACCATATGATGGTCATTATGAAAACTTGGAAGAAGCATCAAAATGGGGCTTCAAAATTTCTAGCGAGATGCGTAAGTGCAAAACGCTTCAAGAAGTATATGATTTTATCAGATATTGGGATACGGCTCGAAAAGACTTGCCAGTTGCCACCGATGGAATTGTAATTAAAGTGAATAGCATTGCACAGCAAGAAGGTTTGGGTTATACTGCAAAATCTCCTCGTTGGGCTATTGCGTATAAATTCCAAGCAGAAGAAGCACGTACACGCTTGAATGAAGTAACCTATCAGGTAGGAAGAACAGGCGCAATTACTCCTGTGGCCAATTTAGATGCAGTCCAACTTTCGGGTACTGTGGTAAGAAGGGCATCATTGCACAACGAAGATATAATCCGAGGACTGGATTTACACATTGGCGATATGGTTTATGTGGAAAAAGGCGGAGAAATTATTCCTAAAATTACTGCAGTCGATACAGATGCTCGCGATGAACATCTAGGGCCCAAGGTAGAATTTATCAAAAAATGTCCAGAATGTGGCACCGATTTAGTACGTTACGAGGGTGAAGCTGCGCATTATTGCCCTAATGAAACAGGATGTCCAACTCAAATCAAAGGTAGAATAGTACATTTTATCAGTCGCAGAGCTATGAATATTGATGGACTAGGACCAGAAACAGTCGATCTATTCTATCGAGAAGGACTACTTCATAATGCTGCAGACCTTTATCAGCTTACTAAAGAACAGATTTTAGGATTAGAGCGTATGGGCGACACTTCAGCCAATAATATCATTAAAGGAATTGAAGAAAGTAAAAAAGTACCATTTGCTCGTGCATTATTTGCTCTAGGTATTCGTTTCGTAGGTGAAACTGTTGCTAAAAAACTAGCAAAGGCCTTCAAGAATATAGGCGACTTAGCTAAGGCTTCTCAGGAAGAATTGATAAGTATTGATGAAATTGGTGAAAAAATAGCTGAAAGCATTATCAACTACTTTTCGAAGGAAGAAAATAGAATTATGGTGCAGCAGTTGGTAGAATATGGCGTACAACTTCACCAAAATGAAGAAGAAGTAGCCAATCAAACGAACAAATTAGAGGGTGCTGCCATTGTAATTAGTGGTGTCTTTAAAATTCACTCTAGAAATGAATATAAAGCCCTTATCGAACAAAACGGAGGGCGAAATGTAGGAAGTATCTCCTCAAAGACCGATTACGTCTTGGCAGGAGAGAATATGGGACCAGCAAAACTCGAAAAAGCTGAAAAGCTTGGAATTAAAATTATTTCCGAAGAAGAGTTTTTGCTTCTAATAGGCTAATAGTCGCTATACTCGAGCAGATAATATTTTCAGAAGTTCGGGTATAGTTGGAAAATATTACTATTTTTGCGTTAATTCGAATCAAAAGAGACTTCAAGTTATTAACTCATGATACAGACAAAATTGAGAGGAATGGGTGTAGCCTTAATTACCCCATTTAATGAGGATGAAAGCATAGACTTCCCTGCGTTAGCAAGGATGGTTGATTTTATCCTCCAAAACAACGCAGACTTCTTATGCGTGCTGGGAACAACAGCTGAAACACCAACATTAACTGATGAGGAGAAGGAACAAGTCAAAAAGTTTGTGATAGAAAGAGCAAACGGACGTGTACCTATTCTGTTGGGCGTTGGAGGTAATAATACTCGTGCAGTTGTTGAGTCTCTTAAAAATGATGATTTTACGGGTGTCGATGCAATCTTGTCTGTAGTACCTTATTACAACAAACCTTCCCAAGAAGGAATTTATCAACATTACAAAGCAATAGCAGAATCAACAAATCTACCTATTGTTCTTTATAATGTGCCTGGAAGAACAGGGGTAAATATGACTGCTGCGACAACTTTGCGCATAGCACGCGATTTCAAGAATGTAGTTGCTGTTAAAGAGGCATCTGGCGATATTACCCAGATGGATGAAATAATTAAAAACAAACCAGAGAACTTTAATGTAATATCGGGAGATGATGGTATAACCTTCCCATTGATTACTTTGGGAGCTGTAGGTGTAATATCAGTTATTGGAAATGCTTTTCCTCGTGAATTTAGCAGAATGACTAGATTAGCCCTACAAGGAGATTATGAACATGCCCTAACCATACATCATAAGTTTACTGAGCTTTTTAAACTGTTATTTGTAGATGGTAATCCTGCTGGTGTAAAATCTATTCTCAGTGTAATGGGAATGATTAAGAATAAGCTTAGGTTACCTCTTATCCCAACTCGTATTACAACCTTTGAAGCGATTCGAAAAGTACTTAATGAGTTAAATATTAAGTATTAAAACTAAAGAAATCAAAAATACGCTGATTTTTCATCTATAGAGATAGAAATATCAGCATATTTTGTTTACTTTTTTTATTAATCATTTTACTATTATTAAGTTGCATAAAGCTCTGTAATAATGTATTTTTGATTTTATAGATTGAAACATCTTATTAATTGAAAATCTAAAAATTAGAATCTAAAAACTTTTAATATTTATGGCTGAACCAATAGATATTCGTGAATTAAACGAAAGGATTGAAAAGCAAAGTGCTTTTATTACCAACCTTACTGCGGGAATGGACCAGGTTATTGTTGGTCAAAAACACTTAGTTGAGTCTTTACTCATAGGGCTATTATCTGACGGACACGTCTTATTAGAAGGTGTTCCTGGTCTAGCAAAGACTTTGGCTATTAAAACACTAGCATCCCTGATTGACTCTAAATATTCAAGGGTACAATTTACACCAGACCTTTTACCAGCCGACGTAATTGGTACTATGGTATACAGTCAAAAAGATGAGAACTTCCAAGTAAAAAAAGGGCCTATCTTCGCAAACTTTGTTTTGGCAGATGAAATAAACCGTGCCCCAGCAAAAGTTCAAAGTGCCTTACTGGAAGCCATGCAAGAACGCCAAGTGACAATTGGTAAGGAAACTTTCCCTCTTCCAAAACCTTTCTTGGTTCTAGCTACCCAAAACCCGATTGAACAAGAAGGTACTTATCCTCTTCCTGAAGCGCAAGTTGACCGTTTCATGCTGAAGGTAGTCATCGATTATCCTAAACAAGAAGAAGAAAGAGAAATCATTAGAGGGCATATCTCGGGCAAAAGTCAAGAAGTCAGATCTATCGTAAAAGCAGAAGATATTGTTGAAGCTCGTAAAGTAGTTCAACAAGTATATATTGATGAAAAAATTGAACACTATATTGTAGATATCGTTTTTGCATCTCGTTATCCAGAGCAATATGGCTTAAAAGAATTGAAAGACTACATTGAATTTGGTGGATCACCTCGTGCTTCAATCAACTTAGCACTTGCTGCACGTACTTATGCTTTCATTAAGCGTAGAGGATACGTAGTTCCTGAGGATGTTCGTGCCGTTGCACATGATGTTCTTCGTCACCGTATTGGCTTAAGCTATGAGGCTGAAGCAAACAATGTAACTTCTGATGAAATTGTAAGCCAAATCTTGAATAAGGTAGAAGTTCCTTGATCCAAAAATTGGAGTATTAAGATTTATCAATCATCAAACTCTCAATTCAAAAAATGGAAACAAGTGATATTTTAAAGAAAGTACGTCACATAGAGATAAAAACACGTGGATTGTCCAACAATATTTTTGCTGGACAATATCACTCTGCTTTTAAGGGCAGAGGTATGGCCTTTTCTGAGGTACGTGAATATCAATATGGGGATGATATTAGAGATATCGACTGGAATGTAACTGCTAGATTTTCAAAGCCATATATCAAGGTGTTTGAAGAAGAGCGAGAGCTTACAGTAATGTTACTTGTCGATGTATCTGGCAGCTTGGAGTTTGGAACTAAAAAACAAACCAAGAAAGATATGCTAACAGAGATTGCTGCTACATTAGCATTCTCTGCTATTCATAATAACGACAAAATTGGGGTGATTTTCTTTTCAGATCAAATCGAAAAGTTTATACCGCCTAAGAAAGGACGAAAACATATCCTTTTTATTATCCGTGAGTTACTCAACTTTAATGCTCAAAGTAGAAAAACAGATATCAAACTAGGCATTGAATACTTAACCAACGTGATGAAACGTAGATGTACAGCATTTATCCTATCAGATTTCATTGATCAGAAGGATTATATTAATGCTTTGACGATTGCTAATCGGAAACATGATGTCATTGCAATCCAACTCTACGATAAAAGGGTGGCAGAACTCCCCAATATAGGCTTAATGAAAGTAAGAGATGCAGAAACTGGACATGAACAGTGGATTGACACCTCTTCGGCTGCACTACGCAATGCCCATCATAAATGGTGGAGTGATAATCAGTCTAAACTAAAATCTACTTTTACAAAGAGTAATGTGGATTCAGTTTCTGTACGTACGGATCATGATTACGTTAAAGCTCTATTAAGTCTATTTGCTAAAAGAAATTAAGAATGAATCGAAGAATAAAGCTATTTATACTACTTTTTATTTGTGCCGCACCTCTGTTTGCACAAAATGTAAGTGTTACAGCTAAAGTAGACTCTGTACAGCTTATGATTGGAGAGCAAACGGATCTAGTCATTCAAGTAAAACTAGATGCGAATAAAAAAGCACTCTTACCCATTTACAATGATACTATTGTTGATGGAATAGAGGTTTTAGATATGGCTCCCATTGATACTGTTTATTCAGATGATAAGGCTAAAATGACTCTAACACAGCGCTATAAGCTCACTTCATTTGATGCAAAGCTTTACCTCATTCCTCCTGTTGAAGTAGAGGTTGATGGTGAAGTATATAAATCAGACCCTCTGTCTCTTAAAGTAGAGACTTTTGATTTGGAAGAAGCAGATCCTGAGCAGTTTTTTGGTCCGAAAGATATTATGGAACCACCTTTTGTGTGGGGAGATTGGGTAATGCTATTTGTAAGCTTACTACTCATCGCTCCAGCTATTTATCTGATGATTTACCTAATACGCCGTTTAGCTGACAATAAACCTATTATTAGACGTATTAAGCTAACTCCTCAGCGACCACCTCATGATGAAGCTTTAGAGTTAATTCAGGAGATTAAGAGCCGTAAATCATGGCAAACAGCAGGACCAAAAGCTTATTATACAGAACTTACAGATGTATTGCGTACTTATATGTTCAAGAGATTTGGGTTTAATGCTATGGAAATGACTTCTAGCGAAATTATTACTGAATTAGGAAAAACAGAGAACCAAAAAGATATTGATGAGCTAAAAGATCTTTTTTCTACTGCCGATTTAGTAAAATTTGCTAAGCATAACCCCATGATTAATGAAAATGATGCTAACTTAATGAATGCTATTGATTTCATTAATGACACAAAAGTCTTGCCCGATCCAGATGCTAAGCCCGAACCTACCGAAAAAGTAATTGTTGAAAAGCGTTCATTGAGAACTAAAATATTACTAGGCATAGGTGTAGCACTAACATTGGCAGCATCAATTGCTTGTATAGTTTACATAGTAAAAGAGGGTACCGATTTATTGAGGAGCCTTTTTTAAGTAGAACAGATAAAATTTGAAAACAGCATGGTTTTTGCCCATATAGAATATTTACTATTATTACTGCTGCTCATACCAATCATCGTATGGTACGTGATGCGTCATTATAAAATAGATGCCTCACTCCAAGTTTCAGATACGAGAGTGTATGAGCATGCTCCAAAAAGTTTTAAAGTTTACCTCATCCATTTACCTTTTATTTTGCGCATTGCTGCTCTTGCTCTCTTAATTATAGTACTTGCTAGACCGCAATCTACTGATAATTGGAAAAGCTCTGAAGTAGAAGGTATTGATATCATGTTAGCGATTGATGTCTCGGGAAGTATGCTTGCAGAAGATCTTCAGCCCAACCGTCTTGAAGCGGCTAAAGATGTAGCTGCCAAGTTTATCAACGATAGACCAAACGATAATATTGGTATTACGCTTTTTGCAGGGGAGAGCTTTACACAATGTCCTCTAACTATTGATCATACTGCTCTTTTAAACCTTTTTGGGAACATCCAAACAGGCGTTATTGAAGATGGAACAGCTATAGGTATGGGGGTTTCAAATGCTGTAGCTCGTTTAAAAGATAGTCAAGCAAAGTCGAAGGTCATCATATTACTAACTGATGGTTCTAACAATGCAGGGGATATTTCTCCTTTAACTTCTGCTGAAATTGCTAAAACGTATGGTATTCGTGTTTATACCGTAGGTATTGGTACTAGAGGAACAGCTCCTTATCCTATCCAAACGATGACTGGAGCTATTCAACGTATTCAAGTAGAAGTAGATATTGATGAACCAACGCTTAAAGATATTGCCCGCACAACGGGTGGAGTTTACTTTAGAGCTACTGATAACACAAGTCTTCAAGATATTTATCAAGAGATTGATCAACTTGAAAAGACCAAATTAAACGTTAAAGAGTACAGTAAGCGTCAAGAGGAATATAAGAAGTTTGCTTTAGCTGCTTTCTTACTCGTATTATTCGAGATACTCTTGAGACAGACGGTATTACGAAGAATACCTTAAACTGATGCTCTAATGTTAAATGTTTAAATTAAAGAAAGAAAATGTTTCGATTTCAAGAACCCGCATATTTATATTTACTCTTGCTGCTGCCTATATTGGCTATACTCTTCTTTTATAGCATTTACAAAAGAAGAAAAGCAATTAAAGAGTTCGGAGATCCCGATCTTATTGCCGACTTGATGCCGACAGTATCTGCTTTTAGACCCTCCTTTAAGTTTTGGGTGCTTTTTGCATGTATCGGATTCTTCTCTATATTATTAGCACGTCCTCAATTCGGTACAAAGCTTGAAACTGTTGAGAAACAAGGGATTGAGGTAATGATTGCTTTAGATATATCAAACTCTATGTTGGCTCAGGATGTTTCACCTAGTCGCTTGGCTAAATCCAAATTACTTATTTCTAAGTTAGTCGATGAGCTACACAACGATAAGGTAGGTTTAATCCTATTTGCTGGAGATGCTTTTACACAGCTACCAATCACTAATGATTTTGTATCTGCTAAAATGTTTCTCTCTAGTATCTCACCCAATTTAATTGAACGTCAAGGAACATCTATTGGTAAAGCAGTAGATTTAGCTACTCGTAGCTTTACTTCACAAGAAGGCGTAGGAAGAACTATCATTTTGATTACCGATGGTGAAGATCATGAACCAGGAGCATTAGAAGCTGTGAAGAGAGCTGTCGATGCTGGTATTCAAGTTAATGTAATGGGTGTGGGTTCTCCTGATGGAGCTCCAATCCCTGTAACAGAACGGAATGGCAGTGAATACAGAAAGGACAATGAAGGTAATGTTGTTGTTACTAAGCTGAACGAGGAAATGGCTCAAGAGATAGCAAAAGCAGGAAATGGCTTGTACGTGCGTGTTGACAATACAAATGCTGCTCAGAAAGCGATTACTAGTGAAATAAACAAGCTTACAAAAACAAATATAGAGAGTAAAGTGTATAAGGAATATGATGAGCAATTTAATGTAATTGCTTGGGTGATATTCCTTTTACTTATTACGGAGTTGCTAATTATAAATAAACGCAACCCATTGTTTAAGAACTTAAATAAATTATTCAAATAAGTCATGATACAGAAACGCTACTATATTCTCTTATTAAGCATCTTCTGCTCTGTGGCATTGTTTGCACAGAAAGACGTTCGTCATCAGCTTAGAAAAGGGAATACTGCATATAGAGATAGTCTATTTATCGATGCTGAAGTGGCTTATAGAAAAGCTATTGATGCTGCACCATCCAATGAAACCGGACTTTCTTATTATAATTTAGGAAATACATTGCTCAATCAAAGTAAGTATGAAGAAGCTCTACAAGAGTTTGCTCGTGCTTCTGAGGTTGAAACAGATAAAATGAAAAAGTCGGAATCATTCCACAATATGGGGGTGATATTTCATGCAGACAAACAATATGATAAAGCTATTGATGCTTATAAAAGAGCTTTAAGAGATAATCCCTCTGATGATGAGACTCGTTACAATCTCGCTCTAGCTATGAAACAGAAGCAAGAACAAGATCAAGACCAAGAAGGTAAAGACGATCAAGAGCAAAAGGACGATAAACAAGATCAGCAGGATCAAAATCAAGACCAAAATCAGGATCAGCAACAGAATCAAGATCAAAATAAAGATCAGAAAGAGGATAAGAACGATGAACAACAGAATCAAAATCAAGGAAAGAACTCTCAAGAGCTTTCTAAGGATGCTGTAGATAAAATGCTAGATGCTATTCTTCGTGAAGAAAAAAAGACTCAAGAGAAAGTTCAGAAGCAACAAGTGCTTAGAGGAAAGAACAAACTTGAAAAAGATTGGTAAATACTTGATTTTCTTAAGATAAAAAACGATAATAACTAAAAAGACTATAATGATCAAGGTAAGAAATAAGACAAAAGCCGTATGGCTTCTTATGTTGACTTTACTGATATGTAGTGCCCAACTCAAAGCAGACGACGAAATTACTTTCACTGCCAAAGCTCCTAGCTCCGTTATAATGGGAGGTCAATTTGAGGTAGCATACACAATCAATACTAATAAAGTAAATGATTTTCGTGCTCCTTCATTTGATGATTTCGATGTATTAATTGGGCCAAGCCGATCAGTACAGTCCTATACTTCCATTGTTAATGGGAAGACTTCTCATGTAAACAATATGACCTATACTTATATACTGATGCCCCGCAAAGAAGGAACTTACAAATTACCAGGAGCTTCAGTATCGATTAAAGGTAAAAGTTACACATCTAATGCTCTATCTATTAAAGTATTACCCGATGATGGTTCAAGCAATCAATCATCTTCTAGTAGAGGAAGGAACCAGCAAGATGTAAGTAGAAGTAGCAACCAAGTTACTGGGAAAGACATCTTCTTGGTTGGTCAGCTATCGAAGACTAAAGCCTCAGAGCAAGAGGCAGTATTGCTTACTTATAAGCTTTATGTAGCTTCTGTAAGTGTTTCAAGTATTCGTCCAGTAAAGATTCCCGATTTTAATGGTTTCCATTCACAGGAACTCGATTTATCTAATAGTAATCGTTGGGATTTAGAAAACTATAAAGGCAGAAACTACCGTACTGCTGTATTGCAGCAAGTGGTGCTGTTTCCTCAACGCTCCGGACAGATTAATATTGAACCTGCTGAATATGAAGTTGCCATAGAGCAACCTATGGAGTTTGAAGACCCCTTTGATGCTTTCTTCAATATGCAATCGAGCACTACTATACGTAAGAAGATTGTTTCTCCTGCTATTTCTTTGAATGTTGATGCATTGCCAGCAGGCAAACCTCTTGATTTCTCGGGTGGTGTGGGCAATTTCTCATTGACATCATCCATCAGCACCAATGAAATTAAAGCGAATGAAGCGGTTACTATTAAATTGGTATTGTCGGGAACTGGAAATATGAAATTGATTTCTAGCCCTGAAATAGACTTCCCTAGTGATTTTGAAGTATATGATCCTAAAGTAGAAGATCAGTTTAGACTAACGGCTCAGGGGCTTACTGGTAATCGTGTTATTGAGTACCTCGCTATTCCTCGCCATGAAGGAAACTTTAAAATACCCGCTATTCAATTTAGTTACTTCGATTTAAAGTCGAAATCATACAAAACATTGCGCACGAATGAGTTCAGTTTAAAGGTAACTAAGGGAGCTGCTGGTAGTTCAACATCTACTGGAGGTGTCGTAAGCAACTATACTAATAAAGAGGACCTTAAGATCTTAGGAGAAGATATTCGATTCATTAAATTAAATGATGTAAAACTTCACCCAAGAGATCAATTTATACACGGTACTCTTACTTATAGATTAATGTATATTATTCCTCTTATTCTATTCGTTGTTCTATTAGCTTTCAATGCTAAGCGTGCGAAAGAAAATAGTAATATAGCGCTAATGCGTACTAAAAAGGCGAATAAAGTGGCTCGTGCAAGAATGAAAAATGCAGAGAAACTACTTAAAGAAGGTAATAAGAGTCAGTTTTACGATGAGGTACTTCGTGCTCTTTGGGGATACATTAGTGACAAACTAACTATTCCATTGTCTAAATTATCAAAAGACAATATTGAGGAAGAGTTGACTAAATATGGCGTTGAAAATGAATTAACCAATCAATTCATTAATACATTGAATGAATGTGAGTTTGCTAAATTTGCTCCAGGAGATGATAATCAAGCTATGGACAAAGTATTTAAGCAAGCAACAGAGTTAATTGGCCGTATGGAGGATGTTATCAAACACTAAAAGAATGATTACGATGAAAAGACTAGGTATATTTTTAAGCTTTATGCTCTGCTTTATGTTTGCTGTATCTGCTGAAGACAGCAAACAAGAGGCTCCTGTAGATTCTCTACAAGCAATACAGCAAAGCTCTTTCGAATCAAATCTAGAGATTAGTAAGGCAGCTGGAGACACAGCCTACGTGAGAGAAGATTATGCTACAGCAGCAAGTATCTATGAAGAATTACTGCAAAAAGGTGTATCGGCTGAATTGTATTACAACTTAGGGAATAGCTATTATAAAATAGATAATATAGCCAAAGCAGTACTCAACTATGAACGTGCCGTACTTTTATCTCCAAACAATAGAGATTATAAGGCAAACTTGGCTATTGCGAGTAGTAAGATTGTAGATAAGGATGAATCTTCTCCCGAACTATTCTTTATTACTTGGGGAAAAACCATTGTTAATTGGATGACTTCTGATCAGTGGGCTGTATTGGCAGTAAGTACTTTTATATTGTGCTTAGTATCCTTGATGATATTCTTCTTGAGCAAAAAAACTGCATTAAAGAAAATAGGCTTTGTTATAGCAATACTTACACTGATTACTGCACCTATTTTTAACTATTGTTCTCTCTATCAAAAGAAAAAAATAACCAATCAAGATACAGCAATTGTTATGGAACCTAGTGTAACAGTGAGGAGTACACCTAGCGAAAGCGGTACTTCCTTATTTGTCATTCACGAAGGTAAGAAAGTGAAAATAACAGACAACTCAATGAGTAGCTGGAAAGAAATAGAGCTTGAAAATGGAGAAGTAGGTTGGCTTCCAACAGAAGCAATTGAAATAATTTAGAATTTAGCGAACAAATATAACTTACAAAGGGTTTCTATAATAGAATAGGAGCCCTTTTTTTATGAACTAAAACCTGTGGTAACAAATGAAAAACATCTTAATTTACAGAAAATTAGAGAGCTTTTAATTTGATTTATCTCCTTTATTTATTATGTTTATAGTGTGAGTAAAATATATACACACAGTATTTAACCCAATAAAAACTCCAATGCCATGAAAACAATTACTTTTAATGAGCTAAGAAGAATCAAAGACTCACTACCCAACGGTAGCATGCACAGAATCGCCGATGAACTAGGACTAAATGTCAGCACTGTACGTAATTTCTTTGGTGGTGAGAATTATAGAGAAGGCAAAAGTGTAGGCTACCACATTGAACCAGGTCCTGATGGAGGGTTAGTAGTTCTTGATGACACACTTGTTCTAGACAAAGCCCTTAACATCCTAAACGAAGAAAACAATTCATGCTCAGTGAGTTAAAATAATATTTGCAATCCCGGTTGAACTGTCAATTGGGGTTTATTGTTTTAACTAAGTAGTAACTAAAACACAACCCTATGCAAATGAAAGAAGATGGTAAAAATGACAATCTAGTCACACTGGCTATTTTAACATACACAAAAGCTCAAATTTTACAAACTGTACTGCAATCGGAAGGTGTAGAAGCGACGATCATGAATGTAAATCAAATTACACCAACTGTAAATGCTGCAGTTAGAGTAAAAATCAATGAAAGTGATCTTCCTAAAGCCCTTAAAATCACTGAAAAAGCCGCTTGGCTAACAGAAGATATGCTCGACGAAAAAGCAGAACATGAAAAGAAGCGAAATACCATACTTCTGCCTGTCGATTTCTCCGAATATTCTATGAAAGCATGCGAGTTTGGCTTTAATATTGCCAAAAGTATGAATGCGGAAGTAGTCTTAATGCACGTGTATTTTACACCAATTTACGCTGCATCTCTTCCTAATGGAGATATATTTAACTACCAAAAACAAGGATTTGACCGTGAAGCGCATATCATTCATAGGCAAGTTCAAGAAAAACTGGAACATTTATCCAATCAGATTGATGCTAAAATCGCATCAGGAGATTTCCCTAATATAAAGTATGTAAAGAAGTTACGAGAAGGTATTCCTGAAGAGGAAATAGTACGTTATGCTCGCAGACATAAGGTTACACTTATTATTATGGGAACAAGAGGTAGTAATCAGAAGAAAATTGATCTCATTGGTAGTGTTACTGCAGAGGTTATTGATAGAAGTAGAACTACGGTATTTGCTATACCTGAAAATACACCTTACAAAACCTTTGATAAGGTGAAAAGAATTGCTTTTTTAACCGATTTTGATCCTAGAGACCTTATTGCTTTAGATAATCTATTGCAGAATGATTTCCCCATTTTCAAACCAGCCATTTCTCTCGTACACATCTCTGATAGTGATGAACACGATAAATGGGATGAAATTGAATTGGGAGGAATAAAGGAATATCTCACTAAAAACTATGAAGGATTAGATGTTGACTATGAAATCATTAAAGATGATGATAATTTTTCCAATACACTATCCGAGTTTATCACCAAACATCAAATTGATGTCATAACCTTGAGTAGTTATAGAAGAAATATCTTTGCTCGTCTATTTAATCCAAGCATAGCTAGAAAAATGGTTTTCCATAGTGATACACCATTGTTAGTAATTAGTGTTTAATAAAGCTTGAGAAAGCTGACACAACTGTAAACGTATCCAGTATAATTTTTTAAAGGAAAGTTATACTGGATATTTTTTTAGTCAAAATTCTGAAACACTCGGTAAGCACATTTCTCTATTTTTTATTTGCTGAGAATATCGTACATTTGATTATTCGTAATGCGCCATCAATACGTTTCTAAATAGAGCTCAATAAAAAGTGTATAATTTATATTATGTTAAGTAGTATATATTATACACTTTTTTTATACCTCTTTCTCTCCTGAAGTGCCAAATGCTTCGATTATTCCGACCAATCCCCCATGTTGTCTAAATATATCGCAAGGAAACGCGATTAGAGATTACTAATAAATTAGCTCAACACATTCTATACGAGATACTTACAATCATATACACAATTTACTATCATGCGTATCTATTATTTCTAATAATGGAAAGAATCATACAATAAACCTTCTGGTACTATAAAGTATGCTGAAAAACTCTAATCTATCATTCTTTTTAATCGAATGGATTATTTCCTCTAAATCGTCAGAACTTCCTTAGATGTAAAATTCATAAAAGGCTTTTACTCTATTTCATAGTTCGAGTAAAATTTTTAGCGTAATGACAGAGATTTAATATCTGCTGATATATTTCTATCTGTACACTTCTTTTGAAAAATTCAGATGAATACTCTCTTTCAACATCAGTTGAATATTAAAGAGTCGCGACAATATGTATTTAATAAAGATTAAGGTTTACCGAGTTGTTTTATGCCCTCACAAAAAAAAGGACCTATCTATTTTGCTTTAGATAAGTCCTTTTGATCTCTGTAAAGATAATTTGTCTTTTTTATATTTCTAAAATAGGCAATTTGTCTTCAAGTATAATATTACCCATCATATCGTGGATTGAGGTGCTGTCATCCAAGACAATCTTAGAATTTGTTACTCTATTTTTAATTTCAAAGTAAGCTTTACTATTGACATCCAAGTTGGCTTTAATTACCCAGTCCCCTACTGTTATTATTCCTTTTTTGTTTTGCTTCACCTCTATTTTATGTGCATCTCTGTAGTGAGTTACAAGAACAGTAGCAAATCTATAATTTTTACTTTTCTCAGATGTAGCAGTGAAGTGCCAGTGATTGGCATAGGATTCAAAATTACCTTTAGCATCAGCTCTCAGCCAATTGATTGCTGGAGTAAAAAACTGATCGGTCATATTGGTTTTTACTTTTCCCGAAGAAAATAGATAAGCGTCAGATTCTGCTTTACCATTTGTCGCTTTGATTGTCAAGATCTTATTGGATTCATTTTGTTGCATAGGCTCTTTGACAGTATGCAGCAAATAATCCCATGTTACAGGTTCGTCTGCTTCAAGTTCGTCATAAATAAAGGTAATGCTAGCATCTCCTAGAGTTACAATATGTCTTCTAAAGGTTTCTAAGTGGTTTTTATCCCAACCATTTTTCGGACTAAAATCTATTTTAGCTTCTTTTGCTCGGTTTTGCCAAAGCTTTGAAATCACTTCTCCATACGCATTTGAAGCATCTCCTAGTACATAAGAAATCTCTTTTCCTACATAGTGGCGAGGTATCCAACCATAACCTTCAGTACCAATTTTCTGCCCCATACCATTTACTAAGATGGTATTATGTGCTCTTGATGCACGGTGACAATACACTCCGTGTTCATCTATAAAACTAATGTGATGTCCGCTGCTATAAAAAAGTGGTCGGCCATCAAAAAAAGTATTGAATGCATTTTGATTAGCTAGTGCATGTGAAGTTGATCCATACGGACTTGAACGAAAACTAACCATTGCATTTCTATGTAAATCGCCCCAATTGGATAAGAAACTAGCTAGTCCTGTTTGTGGGAAAACACATCCTACGGGTAAATGACCTAAAGTTATAGGTTTAGGAAGGGGTTTATTGCATACTATTCTAAACCAAGCCAAATCTCCTGGTTTAGCCATAAATGCTTTTTTCAAGATATTGGGTTCTTTTTCAATAATCATTTCTGAATATTGAGCAAGAAAAGGATGATTTAAAAGTCGAGCTAAGGCATCGGCATAACTCACACGGATAGAGTTAGGCTTATATACTTTTTGGTGTCCACTTCCATTCCCTCCCGATTTTGAAAATGGAGGTTGTTGATACATTACATAAAGTGCATTCCCTGCATACCACGGATCACTAAAAAAGTCGTAGCCCGAAACTCTACTATAAAAATAAGGAACTTCTATCAGTGTTCTGGCATTTACTTGGAAATAGCTATCACCATTATGCCAACCGCCATCCTCATTGAGTCCTGGAAAACGTGCTCTCCATATTTCATAACTATATTCGGTCCACTTATCTGCTTCTTCTAAATCACCATATACAGCGAATGCAGCAAAAGTAAATATTCGTAGATTCATCTGCCAGTTATGATTATCAGCAATATGGTTTGCCAGATGATTCACAAAGTGATTGAATATCTTAGTACCATTTTCTTTTATTTCAGTGAGTAATAGTTTTTTTGTCTCCTCATCGAGGATATTATAAAAACTATCGTAGGCTGTAGATGCTAAAAGTAGATAAGTAGCTTGATTGAAATCCCCCTTCATATAAGGGCTTTTTTTCCACGTAATCATGCTTTTTAGTCTATCAATAGCTATCTCAGCATATTTCTTATCTTTTGTAAGGATATATGTACGAATCAATACCTCCAGATTTCCCTCTTCTTTATCTACAAATCTCCTACTTTCACGGGTGAGCATAGAGTTTTTCTTAAACTCACTATCGAGTCCTTTTAGTAAATCGGTGTTGATTGAATTATGAAAATCGACGATAGGAGTTTTCATAATTTTAGCAGATTCATGCAGATACCATTCTCTTTCAATCTTATCTTTACTAGATTCAATCACTTGATTCCAATCTTTTTCAAAAACAAGAATTCGAGGATGAGTAGAGGGTAGATTTGTCATGAAATTTCGATAGGTTGGAGGAGTAAATTTTAGAGCATTAGGCACAACATCGAAAGAGTTCGTTTCCGACCATTCTGTTATTCCATCACTATTTACATATCCATATTGCCAAAACCATCTACCACTACGAATGTTATTTTCGGGGTTGTAGAAAGGCCATGAGGTATAAGCTGAAATAACGTTTTGATTGAAGTGAATATCTTGAGAAAGTCGCACTTGATAATTCCTCCCCAGCGGGTCTAGTTTCTTGCTTTTTTCTTCCTCTACTCCATCAAGTCCTGCACCTACTGAATTATGGTCTTCGTGCAATGGCCATTGCAGAGATACATATCTATCAGCAAGTTGAGCACCATTCTGAGGATATACTGTCGCACGCATTTCATGCATCAATGTTTGTGACGTTAACTTTATTCGACTGTTTCCCACCATGGGTGTGGCAGTCAGGGTAAAAGCACCCAGCATAAGTAGTAGTTTTAGTTTTTTCATGACATTTTTTGGGTAAAGAAAGCGATGCTTCCTTTTTCAAATTGTTAATTTATTTATTTCTAAAATACAATAGTACCTATAATTCTAATTAAGCCTTTTCAGTATTACTTTTTTTAAAATCACTATGTTTGAAATTGTTTTGATTTTGTCTTTCCATTTATAAAAATGTTCAAATCTACTCTAATTCACTCTAAATAATCCATTAAAAGGTAATATTTGTCCTAACTTAGCAATTCAGAAATCGCACAAATATTCAATTATCAGTGGCTTATAGACAAAAAAACATACAGCTTCATTTGTTTACCTACCATCTGACTAAAGACTATTGTACAAATATTAAATCTATGACTTTTCGAAAGTATATCATAGCAACTCTTTTTTGTTGCTTATTTGCCTCACTCCATGCATTACAAGTTTCAGCTAAAGAATTAAATGAATCTATCCGTTTTGAAAATATCAGAGATAATTATGAATGGCTCACAGATATATGTTAAATTTATAGGTGTAAATCATTGGGGGATTTCCAAGTGATCTTTTCTCAATATGCTCTAAATAATATAACCCTAAAAACCACGTATAATGTTTGTCATTGATAAAGAGAAGAATAGAATAAATAAAATTAAAAGCTGTACTTTTTCAGATCTAAAATTTCGTGAACGAGAACATTTACAAGAGTGGCTTGAGAATACTCCTACTGCCTTTGGTGAAGACGATGAATTGTTGTTTATCCAAAAGGAATTTGATGGGTTTGATGATACACGCGAAAGGCTGGACTTGCTTTCAATAGATAAACAAGGAGACTTAGTTATCATTGAAAACAAACTAGACGATAGTGGTAGAGATGTAACTTGGCAGGTTTTAAAATAGGCCTCCTATTGTTCTAGTTTAACAACACCACAAATAAGAGATATTTATCAATCTTACCTTGACAAAAAAGGATGCTCTGAAAATGCAGAGAGCAATATTTCTGAGTTTTTAGATATAAATGATTTTGAGGATATCCAATTAAACAATAATCAAAGAATCATTTTAGTATCTGGTAGTTACAGAAAGGAAGTAACTTCTACTGTCCTTTGGTTATTGCAGAAATACAAGCTTAAAATTCAGTGTTTTAAAGCAACTCCATACTCTTTTGAGGGACAGATATTTCTCAATATTGAACAAATTATACCTGTTCATGAGGTGGAAGAATACACTATAAAAATGGCAGAAAAAGCCCAAGAAGACCAAAGCACTCAAGAGAAACAAGTGATAAGGCATAAAAAAAGAATTGAGTTTTGGAATTTACTGCTGCCAAAATTAAATACGAAAACTAATCTTTTTGCCAATGTCAGTCCTTCAAAAGATAATTGGATTAATGCTGGTTCTGGTGTTAGTGGTGTGGGATTTGTTTTCTCTGTAGCGAAAAACTATGCTAGAACTGAAGTTTCTATGACAAGAAGTAGTGCTGAAGAGAATAAATTTATTTTTGACAAACTGCTTAAATACCGAGAAGAGATTGAAGCCCAAACCGGTACTCTAGAATGGGAACGAATGGATAATAAAAAAGCTTGTAGAATAAAACATGAACTACTCGATGTTAGTCTATATGAAAAAGAAAATTGGAATAAAATGGTCGATTTTCTGATAGCAAGCATGGTAAAGATGGAAGTCGCATTTAAGAAACCTCTACAAGTTATCAATAGACAATTAAAAGCAGACAGGTAACTCGGATTAAAGAACAAAAAAAGCGGTTGTGAATTAACTCACAACCGCTTTTTTATTTTTTAATCTAATCTACTTATTATAATAGAGCTTCGATTTCTTCAATTTCTTCCATACCCAATTTGTAGTAAACTAGGTAAAGACCTTGTAACCATAGACTTTGTTCTTCTGGTTTAAGTTCTCTAGCTTTTTCGTAGTTAGGAAGAGCTTTTTTGTAAAGATCTATTGCTTTTTCTGTAGCTGCTTTGTACTCTGGATCATTGATGTCAAGATCTACAGGAACAGCATCTAAGATAGCTTGAGCTTGAATAGTATAAACAAGACCTAAGTTTGAATGAGCTTCAGCATTGCTTGGATCTAGTTCGATAGCCTTAGCAAAACATACAGCTGCTTCATCATAGTTCTTCATGTGGTGGTTGATAAAACCTTGCACATATACATAGTAGCTATTTTCTGGATATTTAGCAACCATATCTTTAGCTAGAGCAAGAGCATCATCAAACTGTTCGTGGTTCACGTAGTAATCTACTAGATTACCAAAGAAGTATAGATGTTCTGGGAACTGAGCCATACCATCTTTAAGTGAAGCCAAGAATTCAGCCTCTTTTTCTTGAGCCTTGTAAGAGTAGCTTAAGATTTCAAGTGCTTGCATACCTTCTTTAGTTGTATCAACAGCTAGAGGAGCAAATTTTTCAATTTCTGGATAATCTTCAAGACGCATAGCAGCAAGTGTTGCATAGTATGCAATTACCTTAAAGTTTTCGTCTGTTGTTTTCAAGTCAGCGCCTTCAAACATAGGAAGAGTAGCTGATGTTAGATATTTAGCAAAGAAATCAAACGCTTCTTTATCTTTGTTTACGTTAAAGAAATACACACCACCGTTGATCAATTCTGGACGGAACTGAAGAACAATCTTAGAGTTATTCTTTCTGAATTTGTTTTTAATCTTTCCTTTTTCGTTCGGAATTTCTGCTAGTTCATCACATTTTGCGTAGTATTCAACTAGTTTGCTCACGCTATTGTAAACACCTACAGTATCAAAAGCCTGTTTAAGGTATTGTTTCTTCTGTTCTTCTTCAACTCTTCTCTGTTGAATAAAACCAGCAACATCCCATGTAGCAGGATCATCTTTAGTTTCATCATTTACTAAAGCTTCATTGATTAGCTGTTCTGCTTGAGCGAAATCTGGATTAACACCATTAGCAATACGTTTGGCCTCTTTTACAGATTTTTGCTGAGCAAATGAGAAAGTAAATGCTCCTGCAAGTAAAGCCACTGATAATAGTACTTTTTTCATGATTGTTGTTTTGTTTATTATTTATTGAAGTAATTTTTCCTTAATCTATTTATAAGTCATTATCATCAAAAAGCATGCCAGTAGATGGATTTCCTCCTTCTGTAGATGTATCTTCATCCTCAGTTGGTGCTTGCTCCATACCTTCTACATCAACATCTTCTTCTTCGATAATTTCTTCCTCTTCTTCTGAAAGGACTTTACAGATCGAACCGATATGATCGTTTCTCTTGTCTAGATTAATTAATCTAACTCCCTGAGTAGCACGACCCATAACTCTTACATCTTCAACATCAAGACGGATTGTTACTCCTGATTTATTGATGATCATCAAGTCATTTTCATCGGTTACAGACTCTATACCCACTAATTTACCTGTTTTCTCGGTAATGTTCATGGTTTTCACACCTTTACCTCCTCGATTAGTGATACGATAGTCTTCTACTTCAGAACGTTTACCATAACCTTCTTCAGATACTACCATGATAGTTTCTGTTTCTAGATCACGAATAGCAACCATTCCCACAACTTCATCTTGTCCATCTTCATCTAAGCGAATTCCACGAACACCTGTTGCTGTTCTCCCCATAGGGCGGACATTTTCCTCATGGAAACGAATAGCTCTACCATTTTTGTTGGCAATAACAATATTACATTTTCCATTGGTAAGGCGGACTTCTATTACTTTATCGTCTTCACGAATTGTAATAGCATTCACACCATTTTGACGTGGACGAGAGTATTGTTCTAATAGTGTTTTCTTTATGACACCGTGTTTTGTACAGAAGATAACATAATGACTATTAATAAATTCCTCATCATTCAAGTCCTCAACTCTAAGATAAGCATTTACTGCATCATTTCTATCAATATTCAATAAATTTTGTATCGCTCTACCCTTAGAATTTTTCGACCCTTCTGGAATCTCATACACTTTCAACCAATAGCATTTACCCATCTGAGTAAAGAACATCATGGTGTTGTGCATGGTAGCAGGATAGATATGTTCGATGAAATCTTGATCACGTGTATCTGTTCCTTTCGAACCCACCCCTCCTCTATTTTGAGAAGTAAAATCTGATAATGGTGTACGCTTGATATAACCCATGTGAGAAATAGTAATAATCATAGGGTCATTTGAATAGAAATCTTCTGGGTTAAACTCTTCCGAAGAATAAACAATTTCTGAACGACGTTCGTCGCCATACTTGTCTTTTACTTCTTGTAGTTCTGCCTTGATTACTTCACGACATTTCTCATCGTTATTCAAGATTTCTTTGTACTCAGCAATACGAGCCATTACTTCTTGGTATTCTCCATGAAGTTGATCTTGCATTAGGCCAGTCAACTGACGAAGACGCATTTCAACAATGGCACGAGCTTGAATTTCTGACAATTCAAAACGAGTCATTAAGTTTGTAATAGCTTCGTTAGGATTCTTAGCTGCACGAATAATTTTGATTACTTCGTCAATATTATCAGAAGCAATAATCAAACCTTCTAAGATATGTGCACGTTCTTCTGCTTTGCGAAGGTCGAACTGTGTACGACGAATCACTACATCATGACGGTGTTCTACGAAGTTGGCCACTAAATCACGAAGATTTAAGGTATGTGGACGACCATCTACCAGTGCTACGTTATTTACCCCGAATGAAGATTGTAGGGCTGTCATCTTGTACAGCTTATTAAGGACTACGTTTGCATTCGCATCTCGTTTACAGTCCACAACAATACGCATACCACTACGGTCAGATTCATCATTCACGTTGGCAATACCTTCAATACGTTTTTCATTGACTAAGTCTGCAATGTGTTTGATAAGGTCTGCTTTATTTACGTTATAAGGTATTTCCGAAATGACAATTTTTTCATGAGTTTGCCCAGCTTCAATCTCAGCTCTTGCACGCATAACCACACGTCCACGACCTGTTTCAAAAGCCTCTTTCACTCCACTCATACCATAGATGAAACCACCTGTTGGGAAGTCGGGAGCTTTGACATATTGCATTAAGCCTTCAACATCAATTTCAGTATTCTCTAAGTAAGCCTGACAAGCGTCAATAACTTCAGAAAGGTTGTGAGGAGGCATATTTGTAGCCATACCCACTGCAATACCCGATGCCCCATTCACTAATAAGTTAGGAATACGTGCAGGAAGCACTTTTGGCTCTTGAAGGGTATTATCAAAGTTTGGATCAAAGTCAACAGTTTCTTTATATAAGTCCTGCATCATCTCTTCACCCATCTTATTTAGACGAGCTTCTGTATAACGCATAGCCGCAGGACTATCACCATCGACAGAACCAAAGTTACCTTGCCCATCAACTAAAGGATAGCGCATTGCCCATTCTTGTGCCATTCTCACCATGGCTAAGTAAACGGAACTATCTCCGTGAGGGTGATATTTACCTAAAACCTCACCCACAATTCTAGCTGATTTCTTATAGGGTTTATCTGAAGTATTACCTAGTTCCATCATACCATAAAGGATACGACGGTGAACAGGCTTAAATCCATCTTTAACATCTGGAAGAGCACGAGATACGATAACTGACATCGAATAATCGATGTAAGAAGATTTCATCTCGTCTTCAATGTTGATCTTTATAATTCTGTCTTGTTCAACCATTTAAAAGGATTATTTATTATATATTTTTATCTCATAAAAAGTTATGTAAAAGTACTACTTTTTTGGGAGATAAGAAAGCTTTTTAATAACAAACTTAAATAGCCTTACAAGCCCTATAGCCGTGGATTATATACCCAATTAGCCCTTTTATATCTATCCTAAAGGCGGGTTTGAAATAACCAAAATATTTTACTGCTATTTTTGCTCAATAAGTGAATATTTTGAAGTCAATAATTATGAATTTTATTATCGTGTGGTACAGACTGACTATCAGTTACTCCAACGGGCTTATTGAAGCTTTTTCTAGATAAACTTTTTCTATTTTTGGTAAAAATTCCTATTTATTTTACTTATTTCTCGGGTAATCCTCTTTTTTTGAGTCAATTTGACTTTTTCTTTTCTTCATCCTTTGAAATCTCTTAAAATACCTGCATTTTTACAATTTATAACGATTTTCAACGCCTAATAAGACAATAGTTCATGAAGATTTCAAAGGTAAGTGCCGTTTATTTTAGTGCTACATATACCACTCAAAAAATAGTAAGATGGGTAGCTCAAGAGTTTAAACCTTCTTTTAAAGAGTATGATGTGACTCGCAAAAAGCTGGGAGAAGATATTTTTATGGACTCTGATGAACTCTTGATCGTGGGAATGCCTGTATATGCCGGGAGAATACCCCAACTTGCTGTAGAGTCTTTAAAACGATTTAAGGGAAATGATACTCCTGTTGTATTGCTAGCCGTTTATGGAAATAGAGATTACGACGATGCTCTTTTGGAAATGAAAGAGTTGATGGAGTCCCATTTCTTCAAGGTAGTTGCTGCTGGGGCGTTTATTGCTAGGCACTCTATTTTTACAAAATTGGCGAGCACCCGACCCGATGCGCAAGATCATGAAATGATCCAAAAGTTGGTGCATAAATGTACGCACCTCTTAGATTCTGTGAAGAGTGCTACTTTACTACCCCAGATACAGGTAAAAGGGAATAAGCCTTACAAACCTTATGGACGTTTTCCTATTTTCCCGTCGGCAGATGAGACTTGTAATCGTTGTGGCAAGTGTGCTCGACTGTGCCCTGTGGGTGCTATTCCCAAAGATGCACCTCAGTTGACAGATCCTAATAAGTGTATTTCTTGTGGAAGATGTCTTGTTATTTGTCCTCAGAAATCGAGGGCTTTTCGTGGGGAGCTTTACGAGGAGAAACTCGCTTTCTTTTTAAAAACTTTTGGAGAACGAAAAGAACCCGAATTAATCTTTGCTGAATAAAGAATTTGAAATACAGCTACAGCCTTTGACCACTCCAGTCAAAGGCTTTTTTTATGCAAAACTATCCTCACGCTACTTTCTCTTTTTAGGATTTTCTAAATGCAGATAAAATAAGAAGAGGTATAGATTGTAAAGTGACTAAAACTTGGGGTTACTCTGATTATTATATTCCTTATTTGGCTTTATTGCATCAAGACCATGAAGATGGTTTGACACCGACATCGTAACGTCATGTCGGTGTCATGATGTTACGATGTCGGTGTCATAGTTAGGAGCTAGTTCCGACTAAACAACCTAAAAACAGAGTTTACACGTTGTGGCACAAAGTATTACAGAGTAGTATTTTTCAATTCTCTAGTTTGGTCTTTTACGTGTTAAAATTCAAGGTTCAATCCTCAATTTTCACAGAGAAAAGAGAGTGATACAGAAATTATAAAAATATTGATATTACTTTTTGTATCTTAATCAAAAGAAATCCCTTAAAAATCATAGATCATGAAAAAGATACTCTTTTTATTCCTCTTCGCCGTCACCCCTCTTTTGGCAAAAGCTCAGTTTGAGCTTACTTATCATGGGTTTAAAAACTCCGTTGATGCTAGTAACTTTTTTGAAGTCAGCACCCCAAATGCTAGTCAAGAAGAGATTTACAATCAGGTTCTAACCTATTTTATAAGTCGCAAAAAGATAGGGGATGAAATACAAGAGTATAAAAATAAAGACTGGATTACTTATTCCACAGAATCTCCCCAACAGATTAAAAGAGGACTTGGAGATTCTTATACCTTGGTGTATGAAATAACCGTACAAATAGAGGATGGTAAAGTTAAAATAATATCTCCTATCATAGAATGTTATGCTTACGGAGCAGCAAATAACATATTATACCGTCTGTTTGTAAGTCCAGAGGTTGCCCGTGGTAGCGAAGGCTCTTCTAGTTATCTATTCAAGAAAGACGATGAGCCTTCAAAGAAGAATAGGGTTGCAGACATTGAACAGATCATCAATACAGAAGTGCAAAAGTTGGCAGATACTTTAACAAATAAATAGTCTGCCTACTCTTCAATCTGTCCTTATTTATAAACTCATACTTTACTCCAAAAGACAAAACTCATTATGAAAAAGATACATTATCTCATCGCCCTTATTCCCCTACTCCTTTTGGCTTGTTCCAATGACGACAATAAGGCAACAACCTACCCCATAGCACTATGGGACATCTGGAATTTCAACTCGGTAGAATATAAGATTCAAACCAATAACCCCACAGTAGATAGCTATTTAGCCGATGAAATTCAAACCTATTTTAGTAAAGAGGGCTTCTTCAAAAGACTAGAACTTACCAATCGCTATCAGTTTATTGCTCAGATAGACGACACACAGACCTACAATAGAAAATACAAATTGCTGGGAGATGAGATTACGGTTTACTTACCCGAGGAAGAGCAAGAAGAAGAAACAGATGCTTTTAGCAAAGATCCTTGGACATTCAACTTCTTCACCCAGTCTAGCCAATTGTTTATGAAACTCGATACGTGGGAATTGTCGAGCCTTGAAACGTGCATCCGTAACCATGCCGTAGATCTATCTGAAGAGGAAATCTTAAAACTGATTGAAACAACTCGCATAGAAGATATACAAGTAAATGTAGTTTACAATCAGATAGAAAAGACAAAATAGAGAGTAAGAGGGATAAAGAATTACGCCTCTTTTTAAGGTTTTATAGGTTAAAGAAAGGTATATACATTATTTTAAGTTAAATTAGTACCTTTAATTTATACGGACAAAAGAACCGTAGTGACTACTTATTATAAGATAAAATGACAAGTTCAAATCAACGAAAAGAATTACAAGCTAAAATATGGAAGATAGCCAACGATGTGCGTGGCTCTGTAGATGGATGGGATTTTAAGCAGTTCGTACTAGGAACGCTCTTCTATCGTTTCATTAGTGAAAATTTTTCCAACTATATGGAGGCTGGCGATGACAGCTTTCATTATGCTAGTTTACCCGACGATATCATTACTCCCGATTTAAAAGACGATGCTATTAAGACGAAAGGATATTTTATCTATCCAAGTCAGCTCTTTAAAAATGTGGCCCATACTGCCAATACAAATACCAACCTCAATACAGATTTAAAAGCTATTTTTGATGCAATAGAGAGTTCGGCACTAGGCTATGCTTCAGAAAAAGAGATTAAAGGATTGTTTGCCGATTTTGATACAACTAGTACACGACTAGGAAACACCGTTGAGAACAAAAATAAACGTTTGGCTGCTGTATTAAAAGGAGTAGAAGAACTCGATTTTGGAGACTTTGAGGAGAACCAGATTGATTTGTTTGGTGATGCCTACGAGTTTTTAATTTCCAATTATGCTGCAAATGCAGGGAAATCGGGTGGAGAGTTTTTTACACCCCAACAAGTCTCTAAGCTGATAGCACAACTTGCTATGCATAAGCAAACTTCTGTCAATAAAATTTACGACCCTGCGGCGGGTTCGGGATCCTTGCTTTTACAAGCTAAAAAACATTTTGATAACCACATTATTGAAGATGGTTTTTTTGGACAAGAGATTAACCATACCACCTACAACTTGGCTCGTATGAATATGTTCTTGCACAACATCAACTACGATAAATTCAATATTGCTTTGGGTGATACACTGATCAATCCTCAATTTGGTGACGATAAACCTTTTGATGCGATTGTATCCAATCCTCCTTATTCGGTGAAATGGATAGGAGATGATGACCCTACTCTTATTAACGATGACCGTTTTGCTCCTGCTGGCGTATTGGCTCCTAAGTCGAAAGCCGATTTTGCTTTTGTACTCCATGCGTTGAGCTATCTATCGAGCAGAGGGAGGGCTGCTATTGTCTGTTTCCCTGGAATATTTTACCGAGGTGGTGCCGAGCAGAAGATTAGAAAGTACTTGGTGGATAATAATTTTGTGGAAACGGTTATTTCTTTGGCTCCCAATCTATTTTATGGAACCTCTATTGCTGTCAATATCTTAGTGCTCTCCAAGCATAAGGCGGATACGAAAACTCAGTTTATTGATGCGAGTGGTGAAGATTTTTTCAAAAAAGTAACCAACAATAATGAGCTAACGGATGCACATATTAAAAAGATTATGCAAATCTTTGATAGCAAAGAGAATGTGAAATACATAGCACAATCCATAGACAACACCCAGATAGCAAAGAACGACTACAACCTCTCAGTGAGCTCGTATGTGGAGTTTGAAGATACACGCGAAAAAGTGGATATTGTGGAGCTCAATAAAGAGCTAGCCGTTACGGTGAAGAAGATAGACCAGCTTCGCACTGATATTGATGCTATAGTAAAGGAGATTGAAGCATGAATTATCTAGAGAAATTATTAGATGGGGTTGAGGTGGAATGGAAAACAATAGATACTCTTTTCAATATAAAAAATGGCTACACTCCATCGAAGAAACAAAAAGAATTTTGGACTAACGGTACTATCCCTTGGTTCAGAATGGAAGACATAAGAATTAACGGTCGAATTTTAAGAGATTCTATTCAACATGTATCATCTTCAGCAATACGAGGAAATCTAATACCCGCTAATTCTTTAATAATGTCTACAACTGCGACTTTAGGAGAACATGCTCTTATATTAGAACCTTTCTTGACAAATCAACAAATAACAAGCTTTTCATTAAAAGAGCCTTATAAAGGTAAACTAAATGTTAAGTTCCTTTTCTACTATTTCTTTCATTTTGGAGAATGGTGCATTAATAATGCTAACAAAAATGGAAGCTTAGCTATTATAGGAGTAAATAAATTAAAAAAATACAAAATTCCTATCCCCTGCCCTAATAATCCAGAAAAATCTCTCGCAATTCAACAGAAAATAGTTGGTATCCTAGATACGTTTAGCGAACTTACAGCAGAGCTTACAGCAGAGCTTACAGCCCGTAAAAAGCAGTACGAGTATTACCGTGAACAATTACTTACTTTTGAGGAAGACGAGGTTGAGTGGAAGCCCTTGGGAGAAGTTGCTGAACTTAAAAGAGGTAAAACTATTACTGCAAAAAACAAAATAGATGGTGATATTCCTGTTATTAGTGGAGGACAACAACCTGCATATTATAATGCAAAGTTTAATAGAAAAGGAGAAACCATAACCATAGCAGGAAGTGGGGCTTATGCTGGGCATGTATTGTATTGGGATGAACCAATATTTGTATCTGATGCTTTTTCTATTAAACCAAATATATCTATTCTAAACACTAAATACGTATTCTACTTTTTAATGAAATATCAAAACTGGATTTATGGTTTAAAAAAAGGAGTAGGTGTACCACATGTATATCCAAAAGATTTAGAAAAACTTTTTATTCCTATCCCCACCCTTAAAATTCAACAGAAAATAGTTGGTATCCTAGATACGTTTAGCGAGCTTACAGCAGAGCTTACAGCAGAGCTTACAGCCCGTAAAAAGCAGTACGAATATTACCGAGATTTATTACTTTCCTTTCCTAAGGATAAATGAAAAACAACATGACAGAATATACACCCATAGCAGAATTGAAGAACTTCATCGTTCTAGATAAATATACCAAAGACTCCGTGGTGAATGAAGCAGCTACTGTTTATCAATCGGAAGCCGCCTTGGAACAAGAGTTGATACAAGACCTCGTAAATCAAGGCTATGAACGAGTAACACACCTAACTACCGTTGGGGCTATGCTTGCCAATGTACGTAAACAGATACAAGCACTCAACGAAATGGAGTTTACCGATAGCGAATGGGCACGTTATGTAGAAGAATATTTAGACAAACCCAGCGATAACCTCGTTGAGAAAACCCGCAAAATACACGATGATTACATCTACGATTTTGTGTTTGACGACGGACATATTCAAAACATCTACTTGGTAGATAAAAAGAATATAGCTCGTAATAAAGTGCAAGTGATTTCCCAGTTTGAACAAACGGGTACACATGCCAATCGCTATGATGTAACCCTACTCGTAAACGGCTTGCCCTTAGTGCAAGTTGAATTAAAAAAACGAGGAGTTGCCATTCGTGAAGCCTTTAACCAAGTACATCGCTATACCAAAGAGAGCTTTAACAGTGAGAAATCACTCTATAAATACATACAGATATTTGTAATCTCCAATGGTACCGACACCCGCTACTTTGCCAATACCGTAGAGCGAAACAAAAACAGTTTTGATTTTACTATGAATTGGGCACGGGCAGATAACACGTTAATAAAAGACCTAAAAGACTTTACAGCTACCTTTTTTGAGAAGCGAACCCTTTTAAATGTATTGCTCACGTATTCGGTTTTCGATATCAGCAACACACTCCTCATCATGCGGCCGTACCAGATTGCTGCAACAGAGAGAATATTGTGGAAAATTAAAAGTGCGTATCAGGCTAAAAGTTGGTCCACCCTAGAGAGTGGAGGATACATTTGGCACACTACGGGCTCAGGAAAAACGCTGACTAGCTTTAAAGCAGCTCGCTTGGCTACCCAACTCGATTTTATAGATAAAGTATTCTTTGTGGTGGATCGTAAAGACCTCGATTACCAAACCATGAAGGAGTACCAACGCTTCTCTCCCGATAGTGTAAACGGCTCGGAGAGTACAGCAGGGCTAAAACAAAACATAGCCAAAGATGACAATAAAATCATAGTTACCACTATTCAAAAGCTCAACAACTTGATAAAAAGCGAAAGCAATTTGGCGATTTATCAAAAGCAAGTGGTCTTTATCTTTGATGAAGCACACCGTTCACAATTTGGTGAAGCTCAAAAGAACCTGAAGAAAAAATTCAAGAAGTATTATCAGTTTGGTTTTACAGGAACTCCTATCTTTCCCGAAAATGCATTAGGATCAGAAACCACAGCTAGTGTATTTGGCAGAGAATTGCACTCTTATGTAATTACAGATGCCATCAGAGATGAGAAAGTACTCAAATTCAAAGTGGATTATAATAATGTGCGCCCTCGGTTTAAAGGAATAGAAACCGAACAAGATTTGGAAAAGCTAAGTGCGGCAGAAAACAAGAAAGCACTACTCCACCCTGCTCGTATTCAAGAGATTTCTCAGTATATACTCGATAATTTTAGAATAAAAACACACCGCAACCAAGGCAGTAACCAGGGTTTCAATGCCATGTTTGCAGTTAGCAGTGTAGATGCAGCAAAATGTTATTATGAAGAGTTCTGCCGTTTGCAAGAGAAGAGTGACAAGCCTCTAAAAATTGCTACCATATTCTCATTCGCCCCCAATGAAGAGCAAAATGCCATAGGTACAATCGTAGATGAAACCTTTGAACCTTCAGCCTTAGATACTAGCTCCAAAGAGTTTCTGGATAAAGCCATCAACGACTACAATGCTTTATTTAAAACAAGTTATGGTGTGGGTAGCGACGAGTTTCAAAACTATTATCGCGACTTAGCCAAACGAGTAAAAGACAAAGAGATTGATTTATTGATTGTGGTAGGTATGTTTCTTACGGGCTTTGATGCACCTAAACTCAATACCTTGTTTGTAGATAAGAACTTGCGATACCATGGATTGATGCAAGCCTTTTCGCGTACCAACCGTATTTACAATGCGACTAAAACCTTTGGAAACATTGTAACTTTCAGAGATTTAGAACAAGCTACGGTAGATGCGATTACCTTGTTTGGAGATAAAAACACCAAAAACGTAGTCCTTGAAAAGAGTTATAAAGAGTACTTAGAGGGGTTCACCGATATAGCCACAGGCAAAGCTCGCAGAGGTTATATTGAGGTAGTGAAAGAGCTGAAAGAGAAATTCCCCGATCCAGAAGTAATAGACCGAGAGGAAGATAAAAAAGAGTTTTCTAAACTATTTGGGGAGTACTTACGCATAGAAAACATCCTACAAAACTACGATGAGTTTACCCATCTCAAAGCATTTCAAGCCATAAACAAAGACGATGCTCAAGAGGTTGAAGCCTTTAAAGAGGCTCATTTCCTTACCGATGAAGATATAGCAACCATGCAGGACATTGAGGTTCCCGCAGAACGAACTATTCAAGATTATCGTTCTACCTACAACGATATTCGCGACTGGCTCAGACAAGAACGAAAAGGCAAAGAAGCAGAAGAATCAAAGATAGACTGGGATGATGTGGTGTTTGAAGTAGATTTGCTTAAATCTCAAGAAATCAATTTGGATTATATCCTAGAGTTGATCTTTGAGAACAACAAACAAACCAAAGATAAAGACTCACTAGTTGAAGAAATTCGTAGAGTGATACGTGCTAGTATTGGCAATAGAGCCAAAGAGAGCTTAGTAGTCGATTTTATACATGCAACCGACCTGAATTCTATTCAAGATAAAACAAGTATCATACAATCATTCTTTGAATATGCACAAGAGAAACAGAAAACAGAAGCTACAGAATTAATAGCCGAAGAGAATCTCAATGAAGAGGAAGCTAAACGCTACATTATCTCTTCCTTAAAACGAGAGTTTGCTACAGAAAATGGTACCGAACTCAATGCCGTTTTACCCAGAATGAGCCCACTAAATCCTAAGTACTTAACCATAAAACAAAGAATATTCCAAAAGGTAAGTGCTTTTGTAGAAAAGTTTAAGGGGATTGGTGGAAAGCTGTAGCAAGGAGAAAGTCTGTAATCAAGGAGTAAAAACCGATTGAAGAATAGAGAAACACTCCATTATTGCACCCTCATAGGTCAAAATAATGCAAATAATGCACTATGTGAGTGCAATTATTCCCTATATTTGTAATAAAAAGTAAGATATGAAACGATTATTTGAATATTCAAACAAGCTGATTAATGAAACTGAAACCAGTTTCTTACGCTATATGTATGCTGAAATCAATTGGAATAATCGTATGATTGGACTAATTGGCCCACGTGGTGTGGGTAAGACTACTCTTGTATTGCAATATATAAAACAGAACCTAAACCCTGCTGAAACACTTTATATTACTGCAGAGGACTTCTATTTCGTAGACAACAAAATCATTGAGCTAGTTGATACATTTGTTAAGTTTGGAGGGAAATATCTATTTATTGATGAGATACATAAATATAAAGACTGGGCTAGAGAACTCAAACTCATTTATGACTACCATAAAGATTTAAATGTTGTTTTTACTGGCTCATCTGTTTTGGATATTAAGAAAGGAGCATCTGATCTTAGTCGAAGGGCAGTTATATATAATATGCAGGGCTTGTCTTTTCGAGAATATCTCAAATTATTTCACAATATATCAGCCCAAACATACACGTTGGAAGAAATATTGCAACACAAGGTTGATATTCCAGAGATGGAGCGTCCACTGCCCTACTATGTCGATTATTTAAAAAGAGGTTATTATCCTTTTGCTTTGGAAGAAGACTTTGATATTCGCTTAGCTCAAATCATCAACCAAACTTTAGAGAACGACATCCCAATATATGCTGATATGAATGTTGCTACTGGTAGAAAGCTCAAACAATTACTAGCTATCATATCGAAGAGCGCACCATTTAAACCCAATATGAGTAAGATTGCTGAAATGTTATCGGCTAGTAGAAATAATATTTCGGACTATTGCCTATTTATGGAAGAAGCAGGAATGATTGCTCAACTGCGTGACCATACTGGAGGAATTAGAGGATTGGGGAAGGTGGATAAAATCTATTTAGACAATACAAATCTCATTTATAACCTAGCGAACAATACCTCGAACATTGGAAATATCAGAGAAACATTCTTTTTGAATCAGATGCGAGTGAAACACAATGTTCTATCCTCTACTGTATCTGATTTCTTGATTGATGATATGACCTTTGAAGTTGGAGGAAAGAATAAAGGACAAAAACAAATCAAAAATATAGAGAACGGTTATGTTGTAAAAGATGACATCGAATATGGATTCTTGAATGTTATTCCTTTATGGCAATTGGGATTAACGTATTGAATATTGTCTATATTGAATCTTTCAACACAAAACGCACAATATGTAAGAAAATCGGATTGGCTAATTTGCGAAGCATTTTGCTTAGAGAGTGATGCAGAAAAATACAATCCGAGAGAAAAGTATCATAGCACTGTGATTGAGGCTTCAACAAATGCACAAGAGTTAGGGGTATCTCACCTTATATTTTACCATACCGAAGAAGACACCATAGCCACAAGAAAGCAAACCTATATGCAAGAAGCAGCACACGGTCTTTGATGGAAAAGTTTTTGTACCCGAAGATTTAGAAAGTATCTCTCTAGACTAAATGTTAAAATGAATGCTAACAGAATGAAACGGTATTGTAGCCCCTCATTTCGTTAATACATATTTTAATGAAATATTTTATTAATTACGCTCATTTCTTTTCAAAAAAGGATCTTTATTCCTAGCTTTCGGATAGTAAAGAATTAAAAAAACGAATAATTTTACGTGAAAGAGAAACTATTTATTTACATTTATTAAACCTTCTGTAAAGAATGGAGAATAAAGAATAGTTCTTTGTTTATGAGGGTTTGGAGTAGATTAATTAGTCAAAAGTAGAAGAATTCGTATCATACAACCATAGTGGCATACCATTTGTTGTATATATAGTAGTTAATGAACAAAGTATATATAAACATCTTATCAAATAGATGATATACTTTTGCAAGTTATAAAAACTTCAAGTTTAAGAAAGGGAGATTTAAAATGAAGAGTCAGTTTTCAAAACAAGTAGCCAATGTTGTTATCAACAGTAAAATGGAGGCGAATCGTTTGAGCAACAACTATATAGGACCTGAACATTTACTTTTAGGAATCATCCGAGATGGTGAAGGCAAGGCTATTCATATACTTCGCAACCTAAGTGTGGATATCGAACAGGTGAAAGAAAGTTTAGAGCAAATTTTGGGAAGATACAAGGACAACTTGTTACTGCCGAATGCAGATGTACCATTATCTGCTGAAGCTTCTAAAATACTTAAAATGTGTATATTGGAGGCTCGTGCTCAACATAATGAAACAGCTGATACAGAACATCTGTTATTAGCTATATTACGTGAAAAAGATAATTTAGCAGCAAGAATGTTACAACAAGACAATATAGATTACGAAAAAGTCTACAATGAGTTACTCAAAGTAACCCCTGACATTAAGGCAGGTATGGATTTTCCAGAAGACGAGGATGAAGAAGAAGATTTCACTCCTCCTTTTGGTAGTGGCGATCATGATGGTAGTTCATCTAGTCATAGTACACAGACCAAAACAACCTCGGGTAAGAGTACCAATGATACCCCAGTGCTAGACAACTTCGGTACAGATATGACCGCAGCTGCTGCCAGTGGTAAATTGGATCCTGTGGTAGGACGTGAAAAAGAAATTCAACGTTTGGCACAGATCCTTAGCCGTAGAAAGAAAAACAACCCTGTATTAATAGGTGATCCAGGTGTTGGAAAATCGGCTATTGTAGAAGGTTTGGCTTTGCGTATCGTAGAAAAAAAGGTATCACGTATCTTATTTGATAAACGTGTGGTAGCCCTTGATCTTACTGCTGTTGTAGCAGGTACAAAATACCGTGGACAGTTTGAAGAACGTATTCAATCTATCTTAAACGAATTACGCAAGAACCCCGATGTAATCTTATTTATAGATGAGATTCATACCATTGTGGGTGCAGGTTCGGCTGCAGGTTCTATGGATGCTGCTAATATGCTTAAACCAGCCTTATCAAGAGGAGAAATACAGTGTATTGGTGCTACTACGCTAGATGAGTATCGTACCAACATCGAAAAAGATGGAGCCCTTGAACGTCGTTTCCAAAAGATTATAGTGGAACCCACTACACTCGACGAAACACTTCAAATCTTGCGCAATATTAAAGATCGTTATGAAGATCACCACAATGTTACTTACACAGATGAAGCGCTAGAGGCTTGTGTAAACCTAACAGATAGATACATAAACGACCGTTACTTCCCAGATAAGGCCATTGATGCTTTGGATGAAGCGGGTGCTCGCATTCACTTAACAAACATCAGCGTTCCAAAAGAAATTGAAGAACAAGAAGCAAAATTAGAAGAAGTAAAGAATAAGAAGACAGAAGCTGTAAAACTTCAAAACTTTGAATTGGCTGCTAGTTACAGAGATCAAGAAAGAAAAGTTCAAGCTCAATTGGAATCTATGAAGGAAAATTGGGAAAATGAAATGAAAACAAATCGTGAAACTGTAAATGCATCCGATATTGAAGCTGTCGTTTCATTAATGTCTGGTGTTCCTGTTCATAAAATGGCTCGTGCTGAAGGAGAAAAGTTAGTTGCTCTACGTGATGATTTAAAAGGCAAAGTAATTGCTCAAGATGAAGCTGTAGATCAAATTACCAAAGCTATTCTTCGTAGCCGTGTAGGATTAAAAGATCCCAACAAGCCAACAGGTACATTCCTATTCTTAGGTCCAACAGGTGTAGGTAAAACTTACCTTGCAAAAGAGTTGGCTAGAGAAATGTTTGGTTCAACAGATGCCTTAATTCGTGTAGATATGACCGAGTACATGGAGAAATATTCTGTATCTAAACTAGTGGGTTCTGCTCCTGGTTATGTGGGATATGAAGATGGTGGTCAGCTTACGGAACAAGTTCGTCGTCGTCCCTACTCCATTGTATTATTAGATGAAATAGAAAAGGCACACCCTGAAGTATTTAATATATTACTTCAAGTGATGGACGAAGGTAGATTAACCGATGGTAATGGTAGATTAGTTGATTTCAAAAACACAATCATCATTATGACCTCTAATGTGGGATCACGTAGATTAAAAGAATTTGGTCGTGGGGTTGGGTTCACTACTCAAACAGACTTATCAGACAGTGAATATGCTGAAAGTGTAATTAAAAAATCACTAACTAAAACCTTCGCACCCGAATTTATCAACCGTATTGATGAGATTATCACTTTCAATCCGTTGAATCAAGAATCTATTGTAAAAATAGTAGATTTAGAAGTAAAGAAACTAATCAGTCGTGTGAAGAAGATTGGTTATACACTCGAAGTATCACCCGAAGCTGAAGAGTTTATAGCAAAAGTAGGTTACGATCCTCAGTTTGGTGCTCGTCCACTACAAAGAGCTATTCAAACTCACTTGGAAGATAACCTTTCAGAATTGATTGTTGCCAGTAAATTAACCAAGGGCGACACGATTACAGTCGTACCTACAGAAGAGGGCAAGAAGCTAGATTTTAAGGTTATTCAGCCCACAGAGTAATTTATTCTCTGAAAAGCTAGAATATGAATATAAAACAATAAGACAAAATGTCAGACTTTCGGGTCTGGCATTTTTTTTGTCTTTTATAAAATACATACAAAAAAGAATATAGACTCATAAACTAATATGGACATGAAAAAAGGAAATATAGGGGTTACAACAGAGAATATCTTCCCCATTATCAAAAAGTTCTTATATAGTGATCACGAAATTTTCTTACGTGAACTAGTTTCTAACGCAGTAGATGCCAGTCAGAAGTTGAAAACTCTAGCTTCTATTGGAGAATTCAAAGGTGAACTTGGCGATTTAACTGTTCAGGTAAAACTAGATAAGGAAAACAAAACAATCACTATTTCCGATCGTGGTATTGGTTTAACAGCTGAAGAAGTTGATAAATACATCAATCAAATTGCATTCTCAGGAGCAAATGATTTCCTTGACAAATATAAAGATGATGCCAATGCCATTATTGGTCACTTCGGTTTAGGTTTCTACTCTGCATTTATGGTTGCCAACCAAGTAGATATTATTTCTAAATCACACAAAGATGGTGCAAAAGCAGTAAAATGGAGCTGCGATGGTAGTCCAGAATATACATTAGAAGAAGCTGAAAAAGCCGATAGAGGTACAGATATTGTTCTTCATGTAGATACTGAAAGCGAAGAGTTTCTAGACGAAAGCAGAATCTCTACCCTATTGCACAAATATTGCAGCTTCTTACCTATTCCAGTAGCCTTTGGTCACAAAAAAGAATGGAAAGAGGGTAAGGAAGTTGAAACAGAAGAATTAAACGTAATCAATGATACAGAGCCACTATGGACACGCACTCCAAGTGATCTAAAAGATGAAGATTATATTGCTTTCTACAAAAAGCTATATCCAATGTCGGATGAACCCCTCTTCTGGATTCATCTAAACGTAGATTACCCTTTTAATCTGACTGGTATCCTTTACTTCCCTAAGATTAAGAGTAATATTGACTTGAGTAAAAACAAAATTCAACTTTACTCCAACCAAGTTTTTGTTACAGATTCAGTAGAAGGAATTGTTCCCGACTTTTTGACACTTCTTCATGGTGTGATTGATTCTCCAGACATTCCTCTAAACGTATCTCGCTCTTATCTACAAAGTGATAGCAATGTGAAGAAGATTTCTTCTCATATTACTAAGAAGGTATCAGACAGACTTCAGTCTATCTTTAAAACTGACAGAAAAGACTTTGAAAGCAAGTGGAACGACATCAAGTTGTTTATCAACTATGGTATGCTTACTCAAGAAGACTTCTTCAATCGTGCTAAGAAGTACTCTCTATTCTGCGATACCGATGAGAAATACTACACTTTTGAAGAATATCAAACGTTGGTAAAAGAGAATCAGACAGATAAGAACGGCAACTTAATTTACTTATACGCAACTAATAAAGACGAACAATATAGCTTTATTGAAGCAGCTCAGAACAAGGGTTACAACGTATTAGTTCTGGATGGCCAACTAGATGTTGCTTTGATCAACCTACTCGAACAGAAGTTTGAAAAGACGAGCTTCTCTCGTGTTGATGCCGATGTGATAGACAATTTAATTGTGAAGGAAGAACAGATTCAAACTGCTCTCGAAGCAAAAGAAGTAGATGCTCTTACTGCCACATTTAAAAGTCAGTTACCTGCAATGGAAAAAGTAGAATTCCACGTAATGATTCAATCTATGGGTGAAAACAGTGCTCCACTAGTAATTACTCAGAGTGAATATATGCGCCGTATGAAAGAAATGGCTTCTATCCAAGCAGGAATGGGATTCTACGGAGAAATGCCAAATATGTTCAACGTCGTTCTAAACTCAGACCACGAATTAGTGAAAACTGTTTTAGAAGAGACTGAGAAATCTTGTGAAGCTGAAGTAGCTCCTATCCAAACAGAACTCTCGATTGCAGAAGCTCGCAAAGCCGAACTGAAGAAAGATCAAGAAGGCAAGAAGGATGAAGAAATTCCTACTGCTCAAAAAGATGAATTAAAAGACTTAGACGATAAATTAAACGAATTAAAAGGTAAAAAGGATCTTGTATATGCTACTCATGCAGGCTCCAACAAGGTGGTTCGCCAATTAATTGACCTTGCCCTACTACAGAATAATATGTTAAAAGGACAAGCCTTGAACGACTTTGTAAAGAGAAGCATTGATTTGATCTAATACAAGTTGTTTTTTAGGATCGTATTAAAGAAGGCTCGCATATTGGAGCCTTCTTTTTTTATGTCCCTCTCCGATTCAAATCAACTCTACTCCATTCTGAATCACTCATTTGAAGAAAATACTTAATCTTGTAACAGATTTATTCCAACTTATTTACTAATATTAAGAGAACTCAACATTTATATTTATCTTTGATAGGTGTAATTTTAGGTATTAAAATATTTAAGAATAGTAAGGTATGAAAAAACTCATATTGACTCTTCTCTGCTGCATAGGATTTATGCCAATGATGCAGGCCCAACGTGTAGGATTGGTGCTTAGTGGAGGTGGGGCAAAAGGATTAACACATATTGGAGTAATTAGAGCTTTGGAAGAGAATGGTATCCCTATTGATTATATTACAGGAACATCTATGGGGGCAATTATAGGTTCACTCTATGCCATGGGTTATTCACCCGACGATATGGTTGAATTATTAAGCTCAAGTGATTTTGAACGCTGGTACACAGGTCAGGTGGAACCCGATTACATCTATTACTTCAAAAAAAACCGAGATAATCCCGAATTCATTAATATAAGGATGTCTATTAAAGACTCCATCCGTGTTAAAACACAGTTCCTTCCTACTAGTGTGGTAGATCCTATACAGATGAATCTTGCATTTATGCAATTGTTCTCTCAGGCTACTGCGTATAGTAGCAATAATTTTGATGAGCTGTTTGTACCCTTCAAATGCATTGCCTCAGATGTGTACAATAAGAAACCGATTATTATGGGGAAAGGAGATTTAGGGGATGCTGTAAGAGCTTCAATGAGTTTCCCTTTTGTCTTTAAACCGATTGAAATTGATGGAATCCTCGCCTATGATGGAGGTATTTACAACAACTTCCCCGTGGATGTAATGATGAAAGATTATCACCCTGATATTGTCTTAGGAAGTGTAGTGGCGAAGAATCCTGATGCACCCAAGCAAGATGACTTAATGAGTCAGATTGATAATATGGTGATGCAAAAGACCGATTATAATATTCCAGACTCCCTAGGTCTAGTAATCCAATTCCGTTATGATGACATTAGCCTACTCGACTTTCATTTAGTTTCAGAACTAGACAAGGTGGGTTATGACAAAACCATAAGCATGATGGATACGATAAAAGCTAGAATTAGCCGAAGAGTTCCTGCCGAAAATATAATGCTGAAACGTAAGGTGTTCAAAAGCAAACTACCTGAATTGAGATTTAAAGATATTATCATTGATGGTGCGAATGCTCAACAACAAAGTTTCATCCGCAAAGAGTTCCATGCTGAGAATGAAGAATTCCTCACTTATGAAGACATCAAACGTGGTTATTTTAGACTCTTATCGGGGAATATGATTCAAGAGATAATACCTCATGCAGTATATGACCCTACAGATGGTTTCTACGACCTACATTTAAAGATTCAGCTACAAGACAACCTCTTATTCCGTATTGGTGGGAACATCTCTACAACCAACTCTAATCAGATTTACTTGGGAGCCACGTATCAAAACTTAAACTACTATGCAAAAGAATTTAGTTTTGACGGGCAACTAGGAAAAGTATACAATAATGCTCAGTTGATGGCAAAGATTGATATGCCAACGAAAATACCTACATCATACCGTTTAATTGCTTCGGCTAGTTCTTTTGATTATTTCAAGAACGATAAGCTCTTCAGTAGAGATTATAACCCCGTATTTAATAGTAATGATGAGTATTTTGTAAAAGGGATATTAGCTCTTCCTTTCTTAACCAGTAAACGTGCTGAGTTGAGTTTAGGTATTGCCAAAATGAGAGATCAGTACTACCAAACCAAAGTAATTGATTTTGATAACGACAATCAAGACAAAAGTACCTATCGCTTATTTGGAGGTTCACTAGGGATCAAAAGTAATACACTCAATGCCAAACAATTTGCCACTGAAGGGTATAAAGAGTCATTAATCGCTCAGATATACACCGGAAAAGAAAACTTTAAACCCGGTACCACTTCTGATGTTGAAAAGAGTGAAAAGAACCATAGTTGGCTACAGCTCTCTTATCGAAGGGAACAATACCACAATATGGGAGGTAAATTTATTTTAGGATGGCAAGCAGATGCACTCTACTCATCAAGGAACTTTAGTAAAAACTATACAGCGACAATGATGCAAGCAGGAATATTTGCTCCTACTCCTCATAGTAAGTTGATTTATAACGAAGCTTTCCGAGCTAATCAATATTTTGCAATTGGTATAAAACCCATTTGGCAGGTGGGTAAAATGCTTCATTGGAGGACAGAGTTGTATGGATTTTTCCCAATTACTCCAATCAAAAATGGCATAGACAATCAAGCTTATTACGGAAAATCGTTTTCTAAGGCAGAATTCTTAGGAGAAAGCTCATTAATTTTAAAGCTGCCTTTTGGCTCTGTATCGGCATACGTAAACTATTATAGCTCACCTCGCAAGGAATGGAACTTAGGCTTATCCATCGGTTGGCAACTCTTCAACTACCGCTTTATAGAGTAAAAAAAGTTCCGTAAAAATTTGCACATAAATAAAAAGTAAGTACCTTTGCAAACGTCGAACAAAAAGGCCGTGTAGCTCAACTGAATAGAGCATTTGACTACGGATCAAAAGGTTGCAGGTTTGAATCCTGCCACGGTCACTTTTGAAAGACAAAGGCTAATAAAGAAGGTTGCGTAGCTCAACTGAATAGAGCATTTGACTACGGATCAAAAGGTTGTAGGTTTGAATCCTACCGCGATCACACTTTATACATAGCCCAAATAAGAAGGCCGCGTAGCTCAACTGAATAGAGCATTTGACTACGGATCAAAAGGTTGCAGGTTTGAATCCTGCCGCGGTCACACTTTAACAAAGGCACAATACAATGGCCACGTAGCTCAACTGAATAGAGCATTTGACTACGGATCAAAAGGTTGTAGGTTTGAATCCTACCGCGGTCACAAAGAAAATAGCCTATCTAATTTTTTAGATAGGCTATTTTTATATCTATAACTCTCTGTTCTTATTTCCTACTCACTCGCAAAGAGTGAAATTGCAGGGTGCGAGCATCAATAAGGACTATTCTATCCAGAATCAAACATCCTGCTCCTGTGAAGTATTTAATGACCTCTGTAGCCTGAATACACCCCACCATACCAGCAACAGCACCTAATATCCCCACTGTATCCGAACTTTGATAAGTTCCTTCTAAGGGTGGTTTTTCAAATACACTGCGATAGTCTGCATATCCTGGCTGATAGCTCATTACTTCTCCACGCATAGCTAAGACAGCTCCATGCGTATAGGGCTTTTCTGCTTCAACACATAAGTCATTGATTAAATACTTCCCTGCATAATTATCACAACAATCTACTACGTAATCATATTCTTGCAAAATAGATTTGCCATTGGTCAGAGTAAATCGCTCGGCATACGTATTTACTTTTACTAGTGGGTTGAGAGCTTGAATCTTTTCTGCAGCAGACTCTACTTTCAACCGATTAACATCTTCTGTTCGGTGAATAATCTGCCTTTGAAGATTGGATTCATCTACTTTATCGCTATCAATAATACCCAATGTGCCAATACCGGCAGCGGCAAGATAATAAAGTACAGGAGATCCCAATCCTCCTGCTCCTACTACAAGGACTTTAGCAGCAGAAAGTTTTTGCTGCCCTTCTTTTCCTATTCCTTGAATTAATTCATTACGCTTATAACGCTCCATACTTTTATATCAATCTATTGTGATGAGTTCATGAATCAGTTTGTAAGGCTAAGTCCCAATCTTTCCAGACTACTTCATACCCTCTCTTTTTTACCATAGCCATCACTTCATCTGGAGTGCGAGCATCATTGATGATAAACTGTTCTAGTTCATGTTTATATACGGCATACCCTCCTGGATCTGTCTTTGATCCTGCACTGAGTGAGGTTACGCCCAAGGTAGCCATATTATCTCTAAACTCCTTACTTTCTCTAGTTGAAAGCGTGATCTCTAAATCAGGATCGAAAAGACGAAAAGCAAACAGTACCTGAGCCAATTCTTTATCGTGCATTACTACATTGGGCTGAAAATGTTCTCCTTGATGAGGTCGTATTCTGGGAAAAGAAATAGAATACTTCGTTTGCCAATACTGTTTTTGCAGATAACGAAGATGTGTAGCCATCATAAACACATCAGTCCGCCAATCTTCTAACCCTATCAATACGCCTAGTCCTATTTTATGTAAACCAGCTCTACCCATTCGATCGAAAGCTTGCAAACGCCAATCATATTTAGATTTCATACCTTTGGGATGGTACACTTTATATCGTTCTTTATTATAAGTCTCTTGGTAGCAATAAACGGCATTCAGACCAGCCTCGCATAGGCGTTTATATTCTTCTTCTTTTAAGGGCTGTACTTCTATGGAGATTGATTGAAAGTAGGGTTTAATTAACCGAATGGCTTTTTCGAGGTATTCAACTCCTGCATCTCGGGGATTCTCTCCCGTAACAAGTAGAATATGCTGAAAATCACCCAAAGCCTTGATGGCTTTTACCTCTTGCATAATCTGCTCCTCATTGAGAATAACCCGTTTGATATCATTGTTATAACTAAAGCCACAATATATGCAGTGATTACTACAAGAGTTTGTCAAATATAAAGGAATATAAAACTGAATTGTTTTACCAAATCTCTGCTGGGTATAGTATCTACTTAAATGAGCCATCTGTTCCAGATAAGGTTCGGCAGCAGGAGAAATGAGTGCCATGAAGTGTTCCAAACTTCTATGTGAAGCATTTAAGGCACGTTCCACGTCTTCAGTAGTAGAACGATATATCTTATGTTGAATATCTTCCCAACTATATTGGGATATAAGATCATTAAAATCCATTGTTTTTATCTTTTAAGATTACATTAAAAAGGAAGTTAGTGGACTAGTTGCTGTAGCTTCTAATTGGGGAGATGCCAGCTGAGCCTCGTATGCCAACCGACCACCCTCAACGCAAGTGGCAAACGCTTTAGCCATAGCTACAGGGTTCCCTGCAATGGCAATAGCCGTATTTACCATGACAGCATCTGCCCCCATCTCCATAGCATCTGCAGCATGAGAAGGTGCTCCAATACCTGCATCTATAATAACAGGCACTCTACTTTGCTCGATGATGATACGTAGCATCTCTTTCGTATTCAGCCCTCCATTACTCCCTATGGGAGCGCCAAGAGGCATAACAGTAGCTGCACCTACCTCTTCTAGTCGCTTACACAATACAGGGTCGGCAGGAATATAAGGAAGTACTACAAAGCCCAATTTCACCAACTCTTCTGTAGCTTTTAATGTCTCTACAGCATCGGGAAGTAAATACCTAGGGTCTGGATGAATCTCAAGCTTTAACCAATTGGTTTCAAAAGCATCACGTGCTAGTTGAGCTGCAAAAACAGCCTCTTTAGCATTCCGTACCCCCGAAGTATTGGGTAGCAAACCCACATTCGTCGTTTGAATATGCTTTACCATATCATCTTCTTTCTTCTTGTGGGGATCAAGACGTTTCATCGCTGCCGTCACCAATTCTGTTTTGGAGGCTTGAATAGCCTGAGTCATTACTTCATTTGAGCTAAATTTTCCTGTTCCTAAGAATAATCTAGACTTGAATATTTTATCTGCAATAATTAAATCTTTCATAATGATTTGTCAATAGTTTGAATAATATTTGTTGTTTCTTTTATGGGATTTGGAGCATTTAGGATGGCTGATGAAAGTGAAATACCCCATACTCCCGTTGAGAGAATAGCGGGAATATCTGCTTGATTTATCCCTCCTATTGCATAAATAGGTATATCTATATTATTGAATCTACACTCCTGTATAATAGATAGATATCCGTTTAATCCTAGAGTGGTGCTTAAATTGGTTTTGGTAGATGTGTATTGATAAGGACCTAGTCCGATATAATCTACTCCTTCAGCAATCTGATACTGTATATCCTCAAAAGTATTAGCAGTTCCTCCAATCAGGACATCGGGCCCTAACAGCTTACGAGCTTCACTGGCTTTCATGTCATTGAGTCCGAGGTGTACACCTTCTAAATTCCATTCTAAGCACAACTCTGCGTGATCATCTATGGTTAAGAGTGCTCCTTGCTCTTTACAGAGAGGCAAAGCTTGATGCACCACCTCCTTTATCTCATGATAACCAGCACCTTTCATCCTGAGTTGGATAAACTTGCATCCACCTGCTAAAGCCCTCGTAATAGATTGTAAATAGCTACATTGAGGAGTTTGATGTGTTATAAATAATAATCTAGGGAGTTTGTATTGAATCATTCCAACTGAATTTGATCTTCACATGCTCTAAGGCGAGCCTGAAGAGATGAGTAATCTAGTGTTTCTATAAAGTCTTTCCACACATAGCCCAAGACAGCTACTCCTCCAAAACCATAAGATTTCAAAAGAGGTATTTTATCAGGAGCGATACCACCCAAGCCAATAACTCGTTGATCAATCCAACCCTTTTCTTGGGCTTGTTGCAACTGACTTTCAGTAAAGGCTTGTGAGTATCCTTGTTTAGAAATACTATCATACAAAGGACTTATAAATAAATAGTTAACAGTATTTCTATAACTTAGTACTTCATTCCACGAATGGCACGAACTACTTATCGTTCCTGCATACTTATCGGGTGCTGTGGGGTTTCTTTTATTTAAATGTATTCCTCCCAAGAGATACTTCAGAGCAAGACTGTGGGCATCATGCAATACAACACGAGAATAAAACTTCGCATCTATCTGCTGAATTAGTTTTGCAAGTGCATCTTTCGACGCTTTAGGCTTACGAATATGTAATCTAAAAGAAGTATTCTCTAGTAAATAATTCAAAGCATCAGCCTCTTGTGGGAAGAAATGGGGTGGAGTTATTAATATTAACTTCATATCAACCTCCCGAAACTGCTTGAAAAATTAAGAGTTCTGCATTTTCTTCAAGCATCGTTCGGTGCCAGATGTGGCGTGGAATCACATGGGAATCGAGGGCTACTGCTACCCCCTGAGCTGGCAATGCCAGTTGTTTGGCCAAATCGGCTACAGAGGAGTTTTCCTTGACCTCGTAAGGTTTGTCGTTGATAATAACAATCATTGAGTTAGATTTATACTACAAGCCATCTAGCTTGATAGGTTAATAAATAGAGAGTTAACCCAGCTTATACATCTCCTTTTAAAGCATAAAAAATCGCTTGCTTGGTTACTCTTTTAGGTTTACCAAATCAAGCGATGCACTCTTACGAGTTCTCAATTCTTCTATGTATCAGTTACGACTATCTATTCCTACGTCGGCATTATCCGAATCAGGTATTAAGGGTATAATCTCAGCCTCATAAAGAGGCACCCCTTGATATGGTACCAACAAATATACCTTTTATTTTGGAAGAATAAAAAAGATTTCAAACATCTTACACTTCGGGATGTAAAAAAGATTTTACCTAGGGCATGATATCCTCTTGACACCTACATGATGATGCGATGACACCGACATGTAATCGTCTTGTCGGTGTCAGAGTAAATTCGTCTCTTTTCAAAAACTGCATTTATTCGATAGTACCTGAGTGAGTTAGGTAGTATAAAACACTCAAAGTACAATGTGATTCAAAAAAAACGTCTATAACAAACATTGCTCGTTATAGACGTTATCTTCATTTATATAAATCTGTATTATGTGGTCTTTTTTACAACCGATAAGAAGTCAGTGGACTACCAGAATCTGCAATATCTCGCTGTTCTGTGAGTTCTGCTAAATAAGCCATTCTTCCACTTTCTACTGCCATACTAAAGGCTTTTGCCATCTCTACGGGATTGCCAGAGCGTGCAATAGCTGTATTTACCAGCACCGCATCTACTCCCATCTCCATAACTTCGGCTGCATGCGAAGGAGCCCCCAAGCCTGCATCTACAATAACTGGGATATTACAAGTTTCTACTACCATACGAAGCAAATCTTTATTGGACACTCCTTTACTAGTTCCAATCGGTGCAGCCATAGGCATAACACAAGCAGCACCAGCTTCTTCTAATCTTTTACAAAGGAGAGGATCTGCGATGGTATAAGGAAGTACCACAAACCCTTTTTGTACAAGTTCTACAGTAGCATTATAAGTTTCTATTGGGTCGGGAAGCAGATAAGTAGGATCTGGATGAATCTCCAACTTGATCCAATTGGTTTCAAAAGCACTGCGAGCCAATTCTGCCGCAAACACAGCTTCTTTAGCATTTCGTACTCCCGAGGTGTTTGGAAGCAGTTGTAACCCTGGTTTACGAACATACTTCATCATACTATCTTTGTGGGGTTTATCGGGGTCCAAACGTTTCATAGAAACCGTAACCATCTGAGTTTTAGAAGCAGCTATAGCCTCTCCCATTAGCTCATACGAGTTGAATTTACTCGTCCCTAAAAACAGGCGTGATTCAAATATTTTATCTGCAATATATAATTTACTCATAGTTAATTTTCAATAGGTTGATACATTTTTCAATCTCTGAACTTTAAAAAGTTAGTGTTTTCTCTAGCTGTTTATAAGAAGATGATCATCCACCCGATACGGCTTCAATAACCATTAATTCTAAATCTTCTTCCAGCTTAGTATTTACCCACATATTACGTGGAATTACCTTATAATCAATTGCAATCGCAATTCCTTGTGCTGGTAAATTAAGTTGGCTCGCTAAGTCACTTAAAGAAGAGCCTTCTTTTACCTCTACGGGCTTATTATTGAGTATAATTTTCATAAGACTGTTTATTTACTAAATAAATATTAAAGGGTTGTTTGTCAATAATTGTATTTAAATTTCCAATTCATAAGAGAGTAACGCTCCTAATATACAGTATTTCAAGGAAACAGACGAAAACTCTTTCATTTCGTTTTCTAATATTTATTATAATGATAACATTTATATCTGAAATGAGTTCAATAAAACACTTCTTTTTTGTAAAATATATTTGACAGATTTCTTTTCATTCTGAATCTCTGCAGGATAGAGTCTTTGCTCAGAATCAGTTGTATTGCAAAGCAACGTTTTTCTTTACGATTTATCCTTCTTCATCTATCAATAATTCTGAATACAGAAATGAGTGTAAAAGCAAATGGAAGGTCAAGATGTTGAATCTTTTCTGCGAAGCATTGGTTTTACAGAGCTATACTTATCCTTGCCCAACTTATAATTCAAGTTGAAGTACATTTATGTGTTTTAGCATCATGAAGAGATTAAGCCTATCTCTTCTTTTTATCTCGATTTCGCTTATTATTACGAGCAATCCAGGTGACTGCAACAAAGGCTAAAATAATTGAGATTAAAGAGAGAGCAAAGGTTTTGGTATCTCCATTTAACATACTTTGCACAGCAAGTGGTATCAAGAGTAACACCATCACTGCAAAAATTACGATTGCAATCTTAGTTGACATAGTAGATGGTTTAAAAAGTGAATAACTAGAAAGAAGAATTGGAATAATCCCTATCCTTCTTATAAAGATAACGCTTAAACTAAATATTCAGTTCGCTTTTTACCCCTCTAAGTGCAATTATAAACTAATTTTCAATATTGTTTTTTCCCGTTTTATCTTTATAGTAATAGTCAAAAGATTTCTTAATCAAAGGAATGATATTGATTACACTTCTATTGGGATTTTTAAACTCAATTCGAGTAGCCAATCCGTTATTATTATCACTACTTTGCACCATAGGAACGTAAAAGATAGACTCTGCATCATCCACTTTAAACTCTGTTTTGTTGGGACCAACTTGTGGGCATCCATTGGCTACCTGCACCGTACTAATAATAAGCTGCTCTATTTCTTCCCCTTTTGGTAGAACAGTAGATATCTTAGCTAATCTATTTATGCCTTCTCTCATCATCTCGATGGAACCGAAAAGCAAGCAAAGGAAATCGAATACGTCGTAAATATAGGGTTTACCTGCATTATGTTTGAGTACACTCCAATCTGATACCATAATTAGATTTCGCATATTGATAATGCGATAACGAATCAAATCTTTCAAAATAACGGCTAGGGCTGATCTTTTATCTTGACAGATGTACTGATAATCAGGATAATTCTTAACATCTGAATATACACGCTTATAAAGATCAAGTAGCTGATTTATTACAATATCAGCATTATCAAAATAGTAGATCGTGGATGAGTAGAATTTATCAATATACCCACTAAAGTCCACCTCTGCACCATAACGGTGTCGATAGATATTTTTAATATTATCAATATCGCATACTAGAATTATTTTATCGAAGCCAAACTTATTCTTTCCTGGTGTTAAGCTATCATCATGAGCAGAAAATATATTTAATATACGGAATATACACTCAGGAGCCATTCTATCTAAATCTTCCAATATCAACACTACTTTCCTATTTTGATTTTGTAGTCTCTTCTTCATGCTATCTATAATATCATAAATGAGCTGAGATATAGGATTAAACTCATAAATAGAACCATCATCATCTGAGAAATCTACTTCATAATCTTCAACATTTTCAACACCTTTGGTTACCTCTTGAATATGATCATCCCAAAGTTTCCTTACCCGATTAAGTCCTTTAAATAAACCAGGAGTATTGAGTGACAAACCAGGAATATTTAAATCTGGCAATATATTCCCCACGTCTTTAATTAAATCTACTCCTCTAGTTTTAAGAAACGAAGCAATCTTCCATGAATTTGAAATGGTGGATGTATCAATGGAATCGTAATGATTGGATACCAGTTTCAGCAAGATATCTCTTTTCAAACATTCAAAGACATCAAGCTCACCCGTAATCTGATAATTGACGGGATAAATAGGTATGAAAACATATTCTTCCTGAACTTCGGGCAGATTAATAAAGTGATTTAAGAAGAAACTTTTACCCGATCCAAAGCGACCCGAAAAGATACATCTATCATTCTTATCTAGGTGCTTTTGAAAATCAGTGATAAGGGAATCAACGTTAATAATAAATTTGCCTTTTTCCATAATAGATTTAATTTAATGCTTACCCCTTAAGGTAGCACATAAAAGGCTATAAATGAACTTTTAAAGATTTTAAAATGCTCATTTAGACTAAATGACTACTATTGCGTAAAGTATTGATACTCTTTATCTTTTCGCTGTGCCAAGAATAAGGAATATATCCAAGAATATCAAACTGTACACACCTCTGGAAAGCTGTTCAATTGTTGCTCCTGCTAGAGCTATTATTCCCAAAGCAAGGAATATCTGTACAATGCGTGGGTTCATAATGCTATTATTTAGGTTCTTTTCTACTTATATAATTTACATAAAAGAGAACGAATAATAATGTGTTTAAACCTAAAAAGGAGGTACTTAACGAAAACTTAATGCTTCTGTAACTCTAGCTACATATTAAGAAAGTTTTTTATTGTAGAAACAAAATAAGCAAGATGATAATCTCTTTTGCAACTTCTTCGTAATACCGAAAACAGACTTACACAAAAGTTTACTAAACTTATAAAAACAATTCATATTTTATACTCCCGTTTGAAGAAAGTTTTTTACCTTAATGATCAGAAAGTTATTTGTCCGTAATTTTCAATCTAAGGATAAACGTTATAACATTACAAAACAATTCATATTTAGCCCATTATGAAAATTTTTGCACTTATATTCTTGGTCTTCATACTCTATGTAGCTTTGTTGTTTTCGCCAAACCATGAAACTACTAGTGCCCAAGTAGATTATAGCCAACTAGAAAATGATACTAGCTCATCGGTTTTAGACATGAACACCATACAGATTGGAGATAATCTGTCGCAATCATTTACCAGTGAGTAATACGTTATACTGCATAAAAAAAGCAGGCGTAATCACGAATTGAATCATCGGATTACGCCTACTTTTTACTAATACTCTTTAGTGCTCATTCTAGAGTAATAGTAGTTATGGTTTATTCTTCATCTATCGTAAGAATATATTTTTCATTAATATTGGGGTTTATTGTAGAATACTTGGTGTATTGTGAGGTTACATCTACATCTTCAACAAACGCATTGGCTGCCATTCCTAGCATTTCATCTACTGTACGAAATGTGGTGTAGTAACTCTTCCTAAATAGGCGTTTGTAGGCATTAATTCGATCTTTAGCCATAATCTCTCTCCCTCTTTTTTTCGGGAAGAAACCCCATTTTTTCTTGTTCTTTTTATCTTTCTTGGGAATGCTTAGTTTTATTTTCTCTCCTTTTTCTTTATCTGTAAAATAATCTATCTTCACTAGCATAGGTGTTTCATCTTCTTGATGAGTATGCAAAATAGAAAATTTACGCTGGTGAACATCACCACTATCAATTTCGTAGTTCTCGATCAGCACACTATTATCATCCAAGCGTCTACGCAATTGAATATGACTTAATTTGTCTCTTTTTATGCGATTAACATTCATAGTCTAGCAAGTTTAGTTTCTATACAACAATAATTGCCTGCCTTCATCGAAATAAGTTTTTACGAGTTGCATCCTCTCCTATCTATTAAGAAGCTACATATACATACCTCTACCCTCAATAAATAAGGTAAATGCAGTGTACAAGATGTTGTTCGTAAAATGAATATAGATTTCTGTCTCAACTAGGCAGTATCCCTAATATACAACATAACTGGCTAATTATGAAATTATTACAGCATATTTTAAAGATTATACTTATTCAAAGAAATACCTGGAAGAGTAATGACACAACATAGATTACATCCAATTATATCCAACTCTAAGTAAACATAGACTCATTGTTCTAAATAGCTGGATGGTTATTGCATAAAAAAATCCTCTCATGTCATAAGTGAGAGGATTTTTATCAACGAGATCATTTCATATATGTCTAGAGTTCTTTATGGCGAACTTTACGACCAAATACATAGTACAAAATGGTAGCTATAATAAGCAGTATAATCCCTATTTCAATATAAAATTGATAAGAGCTGATATTTATAAACTCCAAAATAATGGAGATTAAAGTGGCTACCGATAGCCCTATTACTACTGCATTACTTCGTGATTCGTAGTTTTTCCAAAAGTCGAAGACCAACAGAACCACTCCAGCCAATACAATTTTTGTACTTGGTATAATTGTATATACCATAAGCAATATGATAATTATTGCAGTTAAAGCCAACGTTCGACTTTTATAGCTTAATATTTGCATGGCTTAAATATTTATCCTTTATTCAGAACAAGTATTTTACCTATACTGAAAAAGCTGTTAATTTCTATTTTAACAGCTTTTAGAAGGAAATTGTTTAAGTCTCAAAGCTAGCATTCAATGGAAAGTCGATATAACTTAACACTCAAATACATTTTGTAAACTATTTTACTATTGAACACTTACACTCTCTACACATGAATCTTAAACACCCCTGCTTAAGAATGGGAACATTAGTAGAGCACTGCGACACTTCTTATAAAAACACTACTATAACATAAAATCAATAGTAGACAATCTATCGAGTGCAAGCTTTGAGACAAAAACAACCTCACTATCTATGAAAATCATCAAACCTATGTCATCCTAAATTCTAGAATACTCATACTTTTCACTTTGTATATGGCATTTTTTGAATACGAATACTAATCTTAAATTTAAACACTTATAAAACTCAGGTCTGATATGAGTATATCTAAATATCTTTCTTTAGTTTAATTCACTTTTATACGCCTTAATTGCAAATACTTGGTAAAGAACAACTCCCATGATAGCTAATATAAACACACCCACATATACTTCTTTATAGGGTACATTAGTGAGATACTGGAAGATAACACTTAATGTAGCTAACACATGCAACACTCCTACTGTTGTCTTGCTTCTTGGCAAACTAACGTTGTCGTAGTCGAAAAGCATCACTAGCATAATTAGAATCGCAGCAAGCATACTAGAAGTTAAAGAGCTTATAGCTAATGCAACTAGAATTGCTCCTGATAGAATCAATGTTCTCTTTTCAAGATTTAGCGATTTCATTTTTTAAGTAGTTTTGGTTTTTAATACAGATTCCTGATTTTAAATCATTCATCTGGTGTTCTTTTTTTAAAAGTTAAATAGTTATTCACTATTTACTGTATAAACTTACTAACATTCGTAATTTGAATAAAGTTTGCTAGCTTGGCATTTATTACCCAAAAGAGAGTAAAAAATAACTATTTGCTATGCAAATCTATCTATTGCTACTTATTTGCACTAACAAGATACAAAATAATTACTATTATGCAAATAATAAAGCTAAATATTTATCGGAAAGGAGCAAAATAGTTTGTAATCGTGCAAGTGTAAAAGAAAATTATTTTAAGATCAACATTCCTCTAAAAGGCTGTACAAAATAGTTACAGAGTTTTTACTTCTTTCATTTTAGATCAAAAAATATTTTAGTGATTTAGTAAATAAATGATTGAATTTAGGCTCTTTTGGTTTACTAATTGATAGATGCTATCGAAATAAAACAATCAAATAGCAACTTGAGCCCATATTTACTCTAAGAGATAAATCCTACATTTTATTATACAGACTCCAGGAAAGAGTACTTCTACAATAATTCAATATTTACTTTTGAAGTATCTGAATAGTTATACATTCACAATACAGAAGTATCTTTTTACCCTCCTCTTTCTAAAGTATAATTATACATAGAAAATAAGTATTATTATGCGTTATTTTACTACTCAAAACCAGAGCTTCATTTTGACACCGACATGACGATGCTTTGACACCGACATGTTATCATTTTAACCCTGATAAGACGAGCTTTTGACTTAGATCTAAATTCGCATCCTTTAATTCTGTATATCTATGCGAAATAGACTTTGCTTTATTTAAAATTTAATTGGGCGTTTTTTTGTGAAGAATTAGCTTTAAAACTCCCATGCCATCGAAGTCTGTTATGGAGTATGCCTTTCTTGTGAAACTCTATCCATAAAAGTAAAGAGGCATACCAAACCCATTTGCTACGTAGGGTTGGAAGTTTTTTATAGGGTAGGAATACTTGATTTTTAATTTAGAACCATACGTCGCACTTTAAATGGGATTTTCAGCATAATTTCTCCTGCCAGAAACTTATAGATACCCATTTGTAAAGCAATAAAGCCAATAGACAGCAAATGCCTATCGAACCAACTTGTAAAAAAAGATAATCCAAAAGCCATACCAAATGTAAAGAAAGAGCTTAGGTAAGCCATTCTCACTTCCTTGCGAAAGCGATAACCTTCAAGAAACAAAAAGAATAGGCTCATTATGATCACACCATAAATCAGTATGCTCCAATTGGTCCGAAAATAAGTGAGGAGTATGTAATACCCCACTATATGTAGTATAATGAGAGAACAAAGAGTGTAAGTTCGCTCTTGTGATCTTGGGTTTTTCATGGTATAGGTAGTTAGATACCTTGAAGATAAACTTATTTGCTCGAATTAGAAATATTTAAAGCAAATAATTTTCGCTTTTTGTATGAGAATGGAAGATTGTGATGTGGATTATTTTTAATAACTAAAAATAGCGATAATTGATTTTTTGAAATATTTAGACAGCGTATCTACTTTTAATCAGACAGAATGATAGTACAACAACTCCTTTACTCGCTCAAATAGACCACAAAGGAATAGGTTTTTTAACTACATGGAGTGATTGTTTTTTAATAAAGATAGTCCTATATAAATAACTATATAAGCCTAAAAAAGCCAGAGATAGCCAATACTTATCTCCCCAAGAGGTATCATAGATTATAACCCATATAGAGCACAGAGTATAAATAAGCACTTGCATACCGATTTGCTCCCTTAATGTAATATAAAGGTCTATAGAAAGTAATACACCAAGCATAAAAATTATCTCAAAAAAGATAATTTTATAACTTAGAGAAACGCCTCCTGCTACCATAACTGAATTACCTATTAGATAGATTAAGAAAACAGATAAAACAGTAGCAATTTTATACATTTCTACAGACTTCTTCATAAGCATTCATTTCAAGGTAAAAGAAGTAACACTAGTGCCCCATATTGGAATGAGTGGCACCAAGAAACTATTTGGTTATGTACTGATACAAATAAAACATAGAAATGGCAAAGATTAAGGCTGCAATGAAAGCAATCATATAAACATAGGTTACCACATGCTTATCTGCCCCCCTCTCTATTACATTCCGCAACATGTGTACCGAGAGGGTTATAGTAACATACACACCAAAACCAATACTTATTATATCTCGGTAAGGATTATTTTCGGGAACAAAGATGATAAGTGCTAAAAATACGGCAAGGATAATCATATCCACCCAGTTGTAAGAAGATAGTTTATTTGGTTTACTCATAGATTAAAAGTTTTATTGAACGGTATAATGGGTATTATTATCCCTCAACTATACATAATTACTAAATTTATAGGGACTCTCCAATTGATTTGAAGAAAATAACTGTTCGAGTGAGCCCTCCTCTGCTCTATTCTTTTCTGTACAAGCAACTTACCCCTAGAAGACACTACTTAGTTTATCACTCTGATGATCAGTAAAATAGATCATAATCATTTCTTCTTTTTAGTAGTAGATAAGGATATACTGCGATATAAGTTCTTATTTCTATACAGAAAGAGTGATTTATAGAGATGTAAAGGAGGATTACAGGAGAGTATAATAAGTGTATACTTATAAGATAAATGCATATAAAACTTATAAAACAATAGTTTTTAAGCTATTTTTTATTTAGACTATAAATAATTTGGTTCTTTAAATTAATAATTGTTACATTGCATCCCATTCAAAAAAACAAGCAATTAGGAACTCAATAGATATTAGTAAAAATGAACAAACTTTCGACAAAACAATTTTGGATGGTAGGCTTAATGTTATTCTCACTCTTTTTTGGAGCAGGTAACTTAATCTTTCCTCCTATGGTTGGTAAGATGTCTGGAACAAGTATGTACTCCTCTATGCTATTCTTTAGCATCACAGCCGTTGTCTTACCTGTATTGGGTGTCATTGCAGTAGCAAAGTCAAAAGGGTTAATCAATATGGGAAAGAAAGTAAGTCCTTGGTTTGCCACATTATTTACTATTATCATATACCTCTCTATGGGCCCTCTTATGGGGATTCCTAGAGCAGGTACTGTTCCTTTTGAAATAGGGATAGCTCCCAATCTGCCCGAAGGTTTTGCCTCTCGATCGGCACTATTTGTATTTACATTGTTATTTTTTTCAACCACATACTGGCTATGCCTAAACCCTATGAAAATGGCAGAGCGAGTAGGAAAATACCTCAGTCCAATTTTGCTCGTTATGATGGTACTCCTATTCATCTGCTCACTTATTAATCCAATGGGATCTCCCATTCAGCCACAAGCCGAATACGCTTCAAATCCCTACATCTCTGGTTTTATTGAAGGATATATGACTATGGATGCAATGGGAGCTCTCAATTTTGGATTAGTTATAGCTATGGTGATTCATTCTTTTCATATCAAAGAAGAAAGAGCCGTTATCCACTCTACTATAAAAACAGGAGTTCTGGCTGGAGTACTTCTTTTTGGAATTTATATGATGCTAGCTCATCTTGGGGCAACGAGTATCAGCTTATACCCGCAAACCACCAATGGAGCACAAATATTAAATGCTGCCTCCAAGCATTTATTTGGCTCATTTGGGGCCATCTTGGTAGCCGGTATATTTATGCTGGCTTGCCTGACAACTTGTATCGGGCTGACCACTTCTTCAGCACAGTATTTTGCAACTTGGACAAAGAAGTTTTCATACAAAAGCTGGGTACGAATCTGGATTATTTGTAGCTTACTCCTAGCCAATGTTGGGTTAGATGCTATCTTGAATTATAGTGGACCAATACTAACAGCACTCTACCCCGTAGCAATTGTAATGATACTTTTAGTCATTGCCGATTCTCTATTCAATGGCGAACAAGCTGTATATAAAATCACGGTTTACACCACTGGTATAGTAAGTATATTAAATGGGTTGAGTGAATTGGGCATTCAAATACCCTTAATAACAAAGGCCATAGAAAAACTTCCACTTTATTCTCTCCAACTGAGTTGGGTTATTCCAGCTATTGTAGCGTTTACAGTGGGATGTATTTACATAAAAGCAAAGAAAACACGATTAATTACGAGTGTAGTAGAAGATAAATCTTAATTTCTTGAACCAAATAATATGTAAATATGTTTAACTACATATTAGATAAAAAGTGATTCCGTTTTTGATAAACCTAAACCTTAACAACCTCTCTTTATTGTGATAATAAAGAAACAACGTTTTACTGGGACATTTATTTTAAAAGATAAAACCCAAGAAACGTTCTTGATTTTCGTACATAAAATAATGTTATATGTGCATTTAAGATTTATAATTTACCACGCATAAACCTAAACTTTGAATGGCAACTTTGTTGCATTGAATGGAGGAAAGCATCTTAGATACTTTCCTCTTTTTTTATTTCTATCGCTGCACCCTGAATTGCTCCGTACCTATTCTTTAGCTCTAAATGTAAAATAGGATATGGCTTCTGCATATCATCAATCTCTGAACGACAAACGACGACAAAGCCAAAGTGTTGATAGAACTGATAGGCATGGGCATTCTGCTCATTTACATCTACTTTCTGCGCTCCTAGCTCATTAAGGGCATAGAGTAATAGTGCCTTACCTATTCCTTGTCCTAAGTAAGCTGGATCAACAAAAAGCATATCAATATTATCTTCACTAACTCCAAGAAAACCTTTGATCACATCTCCATCTTGATACACATATAAGGTAGCTTGGGAGAAATAATCGGGAACCATTTCTTTATAGTAATCAAAATCTTCTTGTGCCAGAAAGTGGTGTGTAGCGAGCACCGAGTTTTCCCATAGGGTACATATATTACTAAAATCGGGGCTGCTAAAGGGGATTATATTTTGCATATCATTTTAAATAAAAAAGTTGCTTCATCTATATGCAAAGATATAAACGAAGCAACCCTATATCATAAAGATTCAGGAATAAAAATAAGGGTGATTACTCTTTTTGTATGAAGTAATCGTATTAGCTTGTCATGAAGTTGCAATGTCGTGTTTTACCAAACAGTGTACGGAAGTTTGGTAAAAACACTCATTACGATCTATTCAACTATAAAACACATTAATCAATACGACTATACATCCCAGAATTCTTGCTCTATGCACATCTTCCACAATTCCTTTATTCGTTTCTCATCTTATGAATCAAGTATGAGCCAGAGTAAAGTTGCCTCGCCTCTGAACCTTTTATTCTCGGTACCAAAAAATGAATCAGTAATAACTTTCAAAAACCGATAGTAAAAGAGAATTATGTATAAGAATATTTGCTAGAAAGGATACAATTCCTTTAGCCACCTTTTATATAGGTGAAGCTAATAGCATACATTATACGTCGATAAGAAGAAACGGTGTCAGTGCAGACTAGCGTGTTTTCCATGTGTAGATGTATATGGCGTATTAGATTACTACCAAAAGTAAATCATTCTGTTGAGATAGAAAACATATTGACATATAATTTTACTATTTTAACAACCTCCTATTCTCAGTTTAAAATTGCATTTCAAAGCGTGATTTTAGGATTTTACTTTTGAGAGTAAGTATCTTTAATGGGTACATAACTCATAAATAAGAGTTGATATTTAAGAAGATAGCGGAATTATATGATTCTTCTCAGACGATAATCCGACTCTATTCCATACTCTACATCTTCACCAAGTTGAAAAATTCAAGCAAGTACTCTCAACCAGACTTAAAATCCACTTTTCCACCTCACTATAAAGTCCTTAATAAAGGAAATGGATCATATATTTCATATTGATTAATCTATTTAATATATTAACATTACTTAAATAGGAAATAACTAAAATATTGAATTATGAAAAGAATCGATTTATCCCTGTTAGTTCTTTTGGCAGTAGTAATAGGTGCCTGTCAGAATGCTCCTCAACAAAAAGTAGCTGAACCTTCTCCCGAAATTTCAAAAACCTCTACCGATGTGGTTTTAAAGGATTATGGTGCCGCTCCCCTTGTTGTGAATATAGACGATTATACTTTATCAAACGAAAACTTCCGCACAACTTTATGGACTGGAGAATATCTTCAAGTTACACTGATGGCTATTCCAGTGGGTGGCGAAGTGGGATTGGAGCTTCACAATGATATCGACCAATTTCTACGAATTGAAGAAGGCTCTGCTGAGGTTTTAATGGGAGATAAAGAAGACGAACTAACCTACAAGAGAACAGCGAGTGAAGATGATGCGATCTTTGTACCTGCTGGCAAATGGCACAATGTAATCAATACTGGCGATAAACCGCTGAAACTATATTCTATTTATGCTCCACAAGAGCATCCTCACGGGACAGTGCATATAGACAAGGCAGCATCGGATGCCGATGAGCATGAACACTAAGACCTATTGTCCTTTTTACTAAATATTTATTGAGATTAAAACAAATAAAAACAGCCTATCTAAACTGAACTAGATAGGCTGTTTTTATTTTAGGGTGTTTGTGGAAGTAAAATTTATTTCAAAGTAAACTTCACTTGACTCTTAATATCTGTTGAAGAGCTACCCACTAGAGCTATAAAGTCTCCAGCTTCAGCAACCCAATCGTGCTTCTTGTCATCAAAGAAGCTAAGAGCTGTTTTATCAATTGTAAAGCGAATTGTTTTTTCTTCTCCTGCTTCAAGATAAACTTTAGCAAAGTCTTTCAACTCTTTTACAGGACGAGGAAGATATGATTTCTTATCGCTGATATACAACTGTACAATTTCTGAACCTGCACGGTTTCCTGTATTTTTAACAGAAATAGAAATGGTTAGTTTATCAGATTCTGACATCTGTTTTTTATCTGTAGTTGCTTTACCATATTCAAAGGAAGTATAGCTTAGACCATGACCAAAACCAAATAGAGGTTTGATTTTCTCTCTGTCCAACCAACGGTATCCTACAAATAAACCTTCTTTATAATACACTTCTCCATCACCTGGATAAGCATCAGGAAGTGCATGTGCTCCTATATCTGTCAATTTGATAGGGAAAGTAAATGGCAACTTGCCCGAAGGGTTTGTATCACCTACAAGGATAGAAGCAATGGCATTACCTGCTTCTGAGCCCAAGAACCAAGCTTGTAAAATAGCTGGAACAGATTTAACCCAAGGCATAGCTACTGCATTACCAGAGATGTTTACATAGACAAAGTTAGGATTTACTTGAGCTAATTTTTCTATAAGCTCATCTTGACCATAAGGCAAACCTAAAGTTTTTCTATCGTGGCCTTCGCTATCTTGATAATCACTCTTATTTAAACCACCAATAAAGATAACGTAATCAGCATCACGTGCTACTTGTAGAGCTTCATCTGTCAGTTCTTGTACAGAGCGATTGTCAGTGAGATCTTGACCACCCTTCAAACCATCTTGTTCTACCTTTACATGACCCACATAGCCACGAGCATAAACTACTTCAGCAGCATCTCCTACTCTATTTTTAATACCTTCAAGAGGAGATATTTCATATTTAGCTTTCAAGGAAGAACTACCACCACCTACAGTCATATGCTTAATCGCATTTTCTCCAATAACAGCAATTTTACGAGTTTTACTCAAATCAAGAGGGAGAACATTTTTGTCATTCTTTAGAAGAACGATTCCTTCTTCTGCTATCTGACGAGCCACATCACCGTGTTCTTTTGTTCCAAATGAACCATAAGGACGGTTTGGATTCATAGTAGTACGGAATGTTAGTTTTAAGATATTACGAACTTTTTCATCTAATACCTCTTCACTAATTTCGCCTGATTTAAGCATTTCAAGAAAAGGTACTGCTAAATAATATTTGTCATAAGCATTGCTCACATTCATAGTAAGACCATCTGTCCACGAACCAAATTCCATATCTAGCCCGTGAAGAGCTGCTTGCTTGGTATCGTTAACACCACCCCAATCAGAAACCACGACACCATCAAAACCCCATTCCTTACGTAGGATATCTTGAAGTAGATATTCGTTTTGACATGCCCACTGACCTTTATATCTATTGTATGCTCCCATTATAGCCCATGCGCCACCTTCTTGTACAGCAGCTTTAAATGCAGGAAGATAGATTTCATAAAGAGCTCTATCATCTACATTTACATTAACCGTATGACGATCTATTTCTTGGTTGTTTACTGCAAAGTGCTTCACACAAGCAGCTACACCATTCTTTTGTACTTCTTGAATATAAGGTACTACCATCTTAGAAGCTAAGTATGGATCTTCTCCCATATATTCAAAGTTACGACCGTTCAGTGGAGTACGATAAATATTTACTCCAGGTCCTAATAACACATTCTTGTTTCTATAACGAGCTTCTTCACCTATTGCTTTACCATAGATAGCACTCATTTTGGGATTCCATGTAGCAGCCAAACCTGTTAAAGCAGGGAATGCTATACATGAGTCGTTTGTCCAGCCTGCCTGTGTCCATTCATCCCAAAGCACCTCAGGACGAATACCATGAGGACCGTCTGTCATCCAGTTTTCTGGAATGCCCAAGCGAGGTACACCTGGAGAACTAAATTTACTCTGAGCATGAACTAGAGCTACTTTCTCTTCCAGTGTCAAACGAACAAGAGCATCCTCTACTCGCTCTTCGATAGGCTTGGATAGATCTAAATAAATGGGCTGATTAGTTTGAGCAAATAAAGAAAATTGCCCTATACCAATGACAGCAACAAGTAACGATAGTAATTTTTTTCTCATAATTAAATCTCTAACTTAAGTTTACTATATTAATTGGATATATTATTTTACTTGGAATGAAGATTCCAAATCAGCATTGCTATTTGTTCCTACCCACAGTTTAAACTCACCAGACTCTACTTTCTTTGTTCCATCTTGACCATAGAACGCAAGTTCACTTATAGGAAGTTCAAATACAACCGACTTAGTTTCTCCAGGTTGAAGGGTTACGCGTTGAAAACCTTTCAACTCACGAACAGGACGAACAATACTACCAAATAAATCACGTACATAAAGTTGTGCTACTTCAGTACCTGCGTAGTTACTTGTATTTTTTAAATCTACAGTAACTTTTAGTATATCATTTGTTGTTAAGGTTTGGGCAGAAAGATTCAGGTTAGAATACTCAAATGTACTATAAGATAATCCAAATCCAAAAGGAAATAAAGGATCTCTTCCTGAGTCTAGGTAAAAAGAAGTATTCCCCAATGAAGTCTGACCAGCTTCCAATTCAATATCTGCAAGGGTCATAACTTTTTCTGGTGCTGGACGACCTGTATTATTATGGTTGTAATACATTGGTATTTGCCCTACTTCTCTCACAAATGTCATAGGCAGTTTTCCACTAGGATTTTCTTTTCCAAATAGAAGATCTAAAATAGCAGGTCCTCCCATTGTTCCTGGATGAAAATTATAAAGTACAGCATCACTATATGCCAAATCTCTTTCAATAGTTAGAGGACGACCCGCCATTATAACAACTACAACTGGTTTTCCTACACTCTTCACCTCACGAATCAAGTCAGATTGCTTTCCAATTAAGTTGATATCAGAAAGCGAGTGAGCTTCACCTGAAAGAATAGCTTCTTCTCCTACAAATACTACTGCTACATCTGCTTTTTCTACAGCTTGTTTCACTGCATCAAATTGAGAAGTATTAGTATCACGAGAGTATTTTAAACCTGCTTCATATACATAATCGATATTCTTATGTGTCGTTTGTAATGCTTTTAAAGGTGTAACTGTATGCTCTTTTTCCCCATCAAACACCCATGTACCCATCTGATCATGTGGAGCATCTGCAAGTGGGCCAACTACTGCTATCTTCGTATTTATGTTCAATGGTAATACGCCCTCATTTTTTAATAAAATAGCCGACTCTACTGCTGCTTTTTGAGCTGCTTCAAGATGCTGAGGAGCATAAAAAGGCGTTTTTTGCTTGGTATCTATATATGGATTATCAAATAAGCCCATATCATACTTTAATCGTAGAATATTGCGCACCATAGCATCTATAGTCTCCATTGAAACTTTTCCTTCATCGACTAATTTTTCTAGATGATTGTGGTAGGTATGAGAAACCATATCAATATCTAGCAAAGCATTAGCAGAGAGTTCGGCTGCTTGCTCACCATCTTTAGCAAAGCCATGAGGAATCATTTCAGCAATAGAAGCCCAGTCGGATACTACTACCCCTTTGAAACCCCACTCATCCCGTAGTACATCTTTTAAAAGAAATTTATTTGCAGATGCAGGAATTCCATCATTGTCATTAAAAGAAGTCATCAGTGTGGCTGCACCCCCTTTAATCGATTTTTCAAAAGGAGCTAAATATACATTTCTCATTAATGCAGGTGGAATATTGGTACTGTTATAATCTCTGCCACCTTCGGCTGCACCGTAACCCACAAAGTGTTTTACACAAGCCGCTACCGATTGGTTTGATTTTAAGTTACCTCCATCTTGAAAACCTTTTACCATAGCCAAACCCAGTTCAGCTGCTAAGTAAGGATCTTCACCCAAAGATTCGGCTACTCTTCCCCATCGTGCATCTCTAGAGATATCCATCATAGGAGCAAATGTCCAGTGAATACCAACAGAACGTGCTTCACGAGCAGCAACTTGAGCCCCTACTTCTACTACCTCAGGATTGAAAGAAGCTGCTTGTCCAAGAGGAATAGGAAAGATAGTTTTATAACCGTGAATAACATCACGAGCTATCAGTAAAGGGATGCCTAAGCGACTTTCTTTAATGGCTGTTTTTTGAATCAGATTAACCATCTCTGGATCAACCACATTTAAAAGCGAACCTACTTCTCCCTTTCGAATGGGTTGTAGGATACTTTGATCTAGCCCAGACAGCACTTGTTTCTTTAAATATTGAATCTTGTCTTTACGAGACATTTTAGCGATTTGGGCTTCAGATACCTTTATGTTTCTTAGGTTTTCATCCAAACCTAAATCGGGCATTTTATCAATATCAGCATCCGATAAACCAAAATAGCTATTCTGGTTCATCTGCCCAATTTTCTCCTTCAAAGTCATTCGACTCAGTAGGTCGTTTACTTTTTGATCTACTGTTTTTTGCTGACCCATTGTAATAGAGCTAATGCCCACAATACAAAGAGTCCCTAATAATCTTTTTAACTTCATAATGCTATTGTTGTTTTTGATAAACTCTTACGTAATCTATAATATAATCTACAGGGAATATGGTATCATCTATACCATGAAGTCCACCCCAATCACCACCTATAGCTAAGTTTAGTTTAATATAGAAAGGCTGATTGAAAGGCCATGTTTCCTTATTGTTCTTCTTATCGTTTTTAAAGCTAAAATACTCGATACCATCAACATAGCCAATAATTTCATCTTCAGTCCATTTCAATCCATATACATGGTATTTTGTTTCAGCTCCTTGAATACCTTGTGTAGCTGTTTTCTCAGTATTTATTTTATGATTGTAAGCTTCGGTATGAATAGACGTTTGCACTACATCAGGACGATATCCTACATATTCCAATATATCAATTTCACCATCTAGTGGCCATTCTTTATAGTTCTTAGGCATCATCCAAAAGGCTGCCCAAGTTCCTTTTCCTCCAGGCAATTTAGCCTTCATTTCAAAATAGCCATACAGCCATGACTGACTCGTATTCATCCGAGCCGAAATATAATCGGAACCCTCGTAAGGGGTTTCAAGTTTATGAGCAGTAATATATAGTTTTCCATTTTTAATTTGTGCTACTGTATCATTACCAGCTACCTTATCTACATAGTTTTGAGGTTCATTATTTCCCCAACCCTGATTGCCTGTTTCAAACCACCAATCGCTATTTGGAAGAGGATGTTTGCCATCGGCTAAAGCAGTTTCATTAAACTCGTCATTCCACACAAGCTGATACCCTTTGGGTACATAATCGGGAACAAAACCTTTGCCTTGACGGATTGTTAAATCTCGCACTAAGTCTTGAACTCTTACTTGAATGTTTGTTTCTCTTTCTTGTTCCGTATCATTCTCATCCACTGTCACTTTAACAGATGTTTCACCATTGCCTCCTTTGGAAGGAGATAGATTCACCCAATCTACAGAACTTAAAACATCCCAGCCCTTATTCGCTTTTACCACAAATGTTTTCTCGCCCGTTTCCGCATCAAACGATAAGGAAGATTGAGAAAGAGTCAGTTCCGACTCCACCTCTTTACTCGGTGTATTCTCTTCTTTACTATCTGAGCACCCCGAACATCCTACAAGTATTACACTAGGAACTATCAGATACCAATATTTCTTTAACATGAAAAAAAAGTTCTATGATTAGTAATGAAAATTGAACCCAAGATAAATAAGATTACTTGGGCTCAATTTCTAAAATTTATTATTTATCAAATGAAAAGTCATCTAAGAAGAAAATACCAGGTGCAGCATGTCCTTCACCACCAAACTGTATGACAATCTTATCAAAATCTAAACGGTCTTTAACCGCACTAAAATCGAATTCAAGAGATAACCACTTACCCGTTTCTAAGTTTGCCTTCACAATCTCGTGCTGAGTTTCCCACGCACCATCACCCTTTTCACTATTATGAAGTTTTACAGCCAATTGAGGAAGTAGTTTTTTGTTGGTTATCCACTCTCCTGCCACTGCATGTTCTGTTTCATAATCATTGTACTCAGGAATGAATACTTTGACACGTACCTTGTTGATTTCTGATAAATTAAACTTATAGTCGGCAGTAAAAGAGAGATTGGTATAGAAGTCTTCCCCTTTATCATAAGCACAAACTTTGCTTGACTTATTGATACCGATAGGTGCAGGATTACTATAAGAAGTAGAGAACAAATCACCCATTTGATCAGCTACAAAATTCACTGCTGTCTCTTCTGCTTCAAAATCATCCTTCAAAGGAATAGCCTTCACTTCCTTAGGTTTTTCAACATTGAGTTCTTCTAAACAGTAAACAAATACCCAGTCTTGGCTTTCTACTGTATTATTTACTCTCAACCCCATTACCTCATCAGTTAGATAGATGATTTCATATTCCTGACTACCACAATAATAGCCTAAGAAAGAATTGTCTGTAAGAGTTAGTTTGGGATATTCTAAAGTTTCATCAAGAGAGAAACCAAATTTACCACCAGCAAAATCAAACAATACATCATCACCATCAGTAGCCGTTACATTAAATCCACCAACACTAGCCGCGCTTGCTTTACGACCACCACCCTTGCCATTGTTAGCAATTAGGAGTTGTGTTCCCTCTTGAATAAAAGTAAACTTCGCATCATAGATAATCTCCATCATATTACCTTCTTTGTCAGCAGGACCTGCAGCCCACCATCCTTGTCCGTATGAACCTTGTTCGCCAAGTCCATAATGACCTTTGATGTCTTTACCTGTTTCTTTGGCTACCTCAGATACGTAGTTATTGTATTTATCTAATACCCAGGTTTTACCAGCTGTATTGTCCGCACCACCTGTAAGCATATTATAGGTAGGAGTATCTATTAAAGAGAAATCATCTTCCTTGATCGTAATCACCTTACTCAAACTAGCTTCGGAGCCATCGGCTGCATACATAAACAAAGTTACAGTGTACTCTCCAGCACGAGGATATTGAGCTGTAGCTGTTTCTTGATTGCTACTGCTACCATTTCCCAAATCCCAACGGACAGAGTGAGGAGCTGAAAAATCAGTAGTATTGACGAAGGTTAATACGTTATCACTCTTTTCAGAAACTTTCATATCAAATGAAAGAATCTCTGGAGTGATGGGCTCTATTTTTCCTAAACTTGCATTACTGCTATACTGTGGTGAACACCCAGCCAATACAAATAATAGCACACCCAATAAATAAGTAGTTATATTTTTCATATTCATTATCGTTTTAATCATTTCCATTGACCATTTTGAACCAATTCATAATCAGTTCCTTTTGTCTTTTCCATTTCACCTTGAGGAATAGGAATATATTTCATCCAATCTTCAAATTTTCTTTCAGAGTTATACTCTGGCAAGCTTTCTGTCAGAACTGTTTCTGCATCTCCCCAACGGACTAAGTCCCAGAAACGCATCCCTTCACCTAAAAATTCACGACGACGTTCTAGTTTGATATTCTCAGGAGTAGCAGGAATAGAATTGGCTTTACCAAAGGCTCTTTCACGTACATCGTCCAAGCATTTTTGAGCAGACACACCACCCACTTCTGCCTGTCCTTGTATTTTTACTAGTTCAGCATAATTTAGTAATACCTCAGCATAACGGAAGATGCGAACATTGTTACTATAATTCAAATCTACATCATAAGGAGCTTTATTGTAACCTACACGAGCAGCATATTTACGCATAAAGTAGCCCGTATTTTGGAATCTACCCACATAAGAACCTTCTTCCCAAGCATTGATAGAACCTTCACGACGTAAGTCTCCTTTTTCGTACATTTCATATGCAGCAGGACGAACTGGAGCAAAACCCCAACCTCCCTTAAACACCCCTTTAGGGTCTTTTAAATCATTTGGAGATATGAATGCTGGGTAGTTTGTTCCATAACCACTCCATCCACTTGCCCAACTTTTACCTTCGGGCATCTGGTTACTTTCAAAAACAGATTCTTCGCAGAATTCATTTTCATCTTCCCACATAGCATCAAAGTCTTTGAATAATTTGAATTCTCCACTTTGAATAATATCAGCCATGTCTTTGGTTACTTCAGCATATTTATTTACATCTTTTTGGTAGAGTACTACACGAGCTTTTAGCATTAATGCGGCTGCCCTAGAAGCCTTACCTAGATTATCACCTGTCATTTTCATAGGAAGGGATCCATCTTCACAAGCCACTTCCAAGTCTGCCATAATCTTTTCATAGATTTCGTCAGCAGCAAGTTGTTTAGTCATATAAGGAGGCGTAGCCAAAGGTTCTTCAAAGAAAGGAATGTTTCCCCAAAACTTCCATAATAAGTGTACATAGTATGCACGAAGAAAATGAGCTTCAGCATTGTATTGCACCAATTTATTATTATCTACCTCTACTGCATTTTTGCAAGATATAATGGCGTTATTTGCACGAGCTAAACCTGTAAAGTAAATACTCCACAAGCCATCTATAGTCTCGGCTGAAGAAGAAGCAAACTGTGATAACTTATACAGCTGGTTTTGATCTCCTGCATCTCCACCACCTTTGAAGATATCATCCGAACGAAGATCGGACATTAAAAGAATACTGTTATAATTATTATTAGCATAACTATCAAATAATAGAACTTGATAAGTGGATGCCAAGTTGGATAAAATTGCACCTTCAGTGGCTGCTGAACCTGCCTCTTGTTGTTCTGTTGAAGAAGCGGTAAGAAAGCTATCTCCACAGCTACTCATTACTAAGCCTCCTGCTAAGAAGAGTGATAAGATACCTATATTTATTTTTTTCATATTGATCAGATTTTAAGATTAGAATGATATGTTTGCACCAACAGATACTGTACGAGATTGAGGGTAAATACCTCTATCTACACCGATACGATCATAGCTACCTGTTGCAATTTCTGGATCAAAGCCTTTATGATTTGTGATCGTCAACAAGTTTTCTGCTGAAACATATACTCTTAGTTTTTCAATAAATGCTTTCTTTGTCCATACTTTAGGAAGTGTATAACCCAATTGAACTGTTTTTAAGCGAATGTATGAACCATTCTTGATAAACAAATCTGAAGAACGCCAGTTGGAGTTTGGATTAGCAGTAGTCATTCTTGGTATAGAATTAGAAGTGCCTTCTCCGTGCCAACGATCCATCATTTCTGCTGGTCGATTCATAGCTGGTATATCACCACGAGTAGATAAATCGAAGATATCATTACCCGCAGCACCTTGCCAGAACATATTAAAATCTAGTCCTCTCCAATCTGCCCCGATACTTAAACCGAATGTCCAATCGGGCATACCTTTACCAATCTTTGTTTTATCATTATCATCAATTACGCCATCACCATTGTGATCAACGAAACGCACATCACCAGGCTGAGCATTGGGTTGCATTATTTTTCCATCCGCATTTACGTAGTTGTTTACCTCATCCCAGTTTTGAAAAATACCAGCTGTTTTATAGCCATAAAAATAAGGCCAAACTTCACCATTCTTACCTTTAATAAAGCTACCTAAACCAGAAGTAGCATTGGATTCATAAATCGCTTCCCCACTAGCATTTCCTAGTTTTACTAATTCATTCTTTAGATAAGAAGCATTTGCAGTAATGTTGTAATTAAAATCTTGAATATGGTGTCTCCAACCAATTTCAAACTCAATACCCGAGTTCTTCATATCCCCCACGTTTGCCATAGGAGCACTCTGACCTACATAAGAAGGGATAGGCTGATCCATCAACATACCATTTGTTTTCTTTACGAAATAGTCGAAACTCAATGATAAAGCACCATCCAAGAAACGAGCATCAAAACCTAAGTCGGTTTGCTCAGACTCTTCCCATTTGATATTTGGATTTGGAATGTTAGATGGGGATGTACCATAAATCATAGTACCATCTTTACTATCAGTAGCGACATCATAACCCCCACCGAAATAGTAGTTCTGACCACCAGCCATTAATGAAGCATAACGGAAGTTTCCAATATTCTCATTACCATTTTTACCCCAGCTAAAACGTACTTTGAAAGAATCAAACCATTCGGGACGATTGATATAAGGTTCATTTAATACGTTCCAACCCATAGATACAGCAGGGAAAGTAGCCCACTTATGGTTTGGACCAAACTTAGAGGAACCATCTCTACGAAGCGTCAACTGCATCATATAACGTTCATCAAAGTTGTAATCTACTCTACCAAAATAAGAAGCTAAAGCAGTAAAGTCATAACCTCCTGTACCCCCTTCAACACGCTCTTTATCGCGATCGGCAATGGCCGAGTTTATATTTGCCTTGCCTGGATCTGTCTCTAGTAAATTATAATCAGTTCCACTCAAGTGACGGTATTTATATTTTTGAGCAGACTGACCGAGTACTACGGTTAAATGATGCTTATCTAAAAAAGTTTGGTCATAAGTAAGCACGTTTTCAACCTGCCATTTAAAACCTCTGTGCATTTGACTAGTTACATAGCTCTCATCTAAAAATTGATTTTGAGAAGCTAGGTAATAGGGGAAGTGATGACCATCCATACCCCAAAAAGCAAGGTCTGTACCATAACTCGTTTTAAACTTCAACATAGGAAGTAACTCTAATTCTGCCCAAAAAGTAGCTACAAACTTATCGTCATTCCATTTTTCACTATAGGGTCTATTAAGCATAGCTACAGGGTTAGCTATTTCTTGAAATCCACTAGGAGGCAAAGAAAACACCCTACCATTAGCATCTTTTACTGCATTTGGATGTTCCTTTAGAATTTGTTCTGCAGTAGCATCATCAGCATATACAGGAATAAGAGGATTAAAAGCCAACGCACTACCTAAAATAGAACCATATTCTGAGTTGGCTTCAACACCAGTAGTGTGACTTCTTGAATACCCCATATTGGCTCCTACAGTAAGTTTTTTTAGATATTGTCTATCTTCTGCCTCAAATATATTGTAAGTTGAGTTGGAACGAATACTGAAACGTTCATAATTGGATTTGCCATAATCACCACCTACAATACCCTCTTGATTGAAATAACCAGCTGATAAAAAATAGTTGCCCTTTTTGCTTCCACCAGCAATACTCAACTGATGGCTCTGAACGGGAGCATCAAAATTGAATGTCTCTTCTTGCCAATCGGTCCCTTTGCCTACCGTTGCTATATCTTGTGCTGTATAACGAGGCTTGTTACCATCATTAAGTTGAGCTTCATTCATGATAATCATATACTCCTTAGCATTAAGCATAGAACGTTTTTTCCATGGGTTTTGCCAGCCATAACTAAAGTCGTAGTTAATGCTTGTTTTGCCCTCTGAACCCGATTTTGTAGTTACTAAAACCACACCATTAGCAGCTCTAGCACCATAAATTGCAGCTGAAGCAGCATCTTTCAAAATTTCAATAGATTGAATATCTACAGGGTTTAGATAATTGATACCTCCATCAACAGGCATACCATCTACAATATAAAGAGGATCACTATTGTTTACCGTACCAATACCACGAATACGTACTTTTGAATCAGCTCCTGGTTGACCCGAACTTTGAGTAATTTGCACACCCGAAACTTTGCCCTTTAGTGCATCTTCGACACGAGAAGGACGAGCCACATTTAGTTCGTCGCCAGTTACCTTACTAATAGCAGCAGTAACTACACTTTTCTTTTGAATACCATAACCTACAACCACAACCTCATCTAGAGAAAGGTCATCTGTTACCATTTTGATATCTAATCGTTTGGATTCAGTAATGGTTTTTTCTTGGGGTTTATACCCTATATAAGTTATCACTAATTTAGATTGTGGAGCTACCTTTAAAGTAAACTCTCCATTTAAATCGGTAATTGTTCCATTGGTAGTTCCTTTTTCTAGAATAGAAACGCCAATGAGTGACTCTCCTGTTTTGCCATCAGTCACTACACCACTTACAGTAAAGTGTTGTGCTAATGCAGAAAACGTTGAGAGCAACATGACAAGAAATAGAGAAAATAATCTTGTCAGTGATCTGTTTTCTTTCATAATAATTTTAAATATTAAGGTTACACATACTAAAAACTTTCTTTATCAAAATTAAGATTTGAAGTTATCAATATCTAAAATAGACATACAACTTAGACTCAAATATGACTTTTTACAGATACTACATCAATACTACATAAAAGTTTAATCAACTGATTATCAATACCATTTAAATACATCAATGAGAATTGGACTTACTTTCCACCCATTTTACTGCAAATATCAGTATCTTTGGTTTTATCAATGATTAACACTCTATGAATAGATTATACTATCTCATCCTCTTACTTCTAACTCTAATCCCGCTAAAGGTACATAGCTGGAATGATAAAATCATAAATTATCGTCACGACGAATATAATGCAGGATTCCAAAACTGGATGATAAAGCAACATCATCAGGGCTGGATTTACTTTGCCAACAATGAAGGTCTTTTGGAGTTTGATGGTGTATTTTGGGATTTACACGAAATTCCAAATACCATGGTTCGCTCTCTTTTTATAGAACAAGATACAATTTATGTAGGAGGCAGTTCGGAATTTGGCTTTTTTATCCCTAATGAAATAGGCTCATTAACTTATCATACCCTGACAAATCAAACCAAAGATTGGTCGGGAGAAGTATGGAATATTGTAAGTATAGATAGTTACATCTATTTTATAACCGATGGATATGTACACAAATTTAATCCCCGTTCACTTACCGTCCAAACTAGTCGGTTTGATTTCAAAATAGATTGCTCTACGGTATATCAAAACAAGCTCTACTTAGGAACCATAGGAGGAGTATACCAGGTAGATTTAATGGACTTGAAAGCTCATTTAGTGGCTGGCAGTAATAGCCTGGGAGAAGAGAAAATAAGTGCATTAATTGCCGATGGCGATAGATTAATAGTTGTAACACAATACAAAGGCTTATTTACTCTTAAAGATAATAAGTTAATACCTCATGCAACGATTAATACCTATTTGGCAAACAAGTATCCACTCTTTAGCGCTTCAAAAAACAAGAACATACTTGCTGTTGGTACAGTAAATAGTGGAATTTGCCTATTTGATGAGCAGAACCCTAAGCTATTCAAAAACTATGATTCGTATACAGGCCTAAATAACAACACGGTACTCAGTACTTTCTTTGATCAAGATGGGAATCTGTGGTTGGGAATGGATAAAGGTATTAGTTATATTGAGCTCGACTCTCCTATTCAGCCGATGTTCTCAACCATCTCACCTATCGGAACAGGATATTGCTCCAAGATGTATAATGGTAATCTCTATTTAGGAACAAATCAAGGGTTATACCTCTATAATAATGGCAAACCTACACTCGTAAATGGTGCAGAAGGACAGATTTGGTCAATCAACGAAATAGGTAAAGAGCTACTTATAGCAGGAGATAATGGCATTACCATACTAAATGCTAAAAATAAAGAATCGTATCACATCTCTAAACGAGGAGTTTGGGAGGTAAAAGCTATTCGTACAAACCCTAACTACCTACTCTATGCAACTTATAGCGGCATCTGTGCCTTAAAAAGGGTAAATGGCAAATGGGTGTATTCTCATGTTGTTGAGGGTTGTGGGGATTCAACAGCTGGATTTATTGAAGATATTAATCCACAAACTTTTTGGTATGTCAACTCACATAAACAAATTGAAAGAATAACTCTCGATGATGATTTTAGACGGGTTATTGATCGAAAAGTGTACCAAATGAGTGATACCATCGTTGACAAGTTTAAAACACTACAATATATCGATAACCGATTGATAGCTTGTTCTAACTATGGAATATTGGAGTATAGCAGAGTTACAGACTCTTTTCACCCTAGCGAGCAATTGGAATCTATACTTGATGGAAAAAGAGAGTATCGCTATCTGTATGTAGATACGCTGAAAAACATCTGGTATGTTACGCATAAAGAACTCAAGTTTTTGGAGTATAAAGAGGGGCATTATGCCAAACGACCTATAAACTTAGGAATGTCTTACCAATTGATAAATGGATATCAGAATGTGGAGCTTATCCATCCACAATCGGCTTTGATTGCTGTGGAAAATGGATTTATTAAAGCCGAGATAGACCATTTAGATAAGGTGGCTCAACCCATTAAAGCTTTTATACATAGTATTGTTGTAGAAAAAGAAAATGAACTAGTTTATTATCGAAATAAAGAAACATCCTATAATCTTCAACTGAGTTACCAACAAAATACTATTGCTGTAAACTACGGAGCACTAGCTATCAAAGATTATGGAAATATTTTATATAGCTTTCGATTGGAAAACGATGATAAAGAGTGGTGCAAACCCATATCCATCACCAAAAAAGAATACACCAACCTGAAAGAGGGTACTTACACCTTTGAGGTTGCTGTAGTAGATGAACAAGGCAACCACTTGAGTAATACAGCCTCAGTAACTTTTACCATTGCTCCTCCGTGGTTTCGTAGTATATGGGCATATATTGGGTACTTTATTCTGCTAGTAGGTCTATTCTATTTAGTCTATCAAAGGATAACACTTAGTAAGCGTCTAGAACTTATCAATCAAAGAAAGAAACACCAGGCGATAACAAAGTTGAAAGATCAAAGAATTATCGAACTTCAAAATGAAAATCTTAAAAACAAAGTAGAGTATCAATCGCAAGAATTATCGGGGCAAATGCTTCATGTGATTAGTAAGAATGAAACTCTTGAAAAGGTAAGAGATGAAGCTTTAAAACTCTCAAAAGCAATAGATGAAAAGACGCAGCCAAACACGTTAAAACAACATATTGTGAGGCTGATTGCTATGATTAATCATAACCTCGGCGGGGATGATAATTTTGAAGCTTTTCAATCGAATTTCGACTTGGTTCATCGTGATTTCTTTAGGATACTCGACTTAAAACACCCTACTTTAAGTAGAAATGATAAAGTACTTTGTGCTTATCTATACATGAATCTTATATCCAAAGAAATAGCTCCACTCATGAATATTTCTGTGCGAGGGGTAGAAGTAAATAGATATCGCTTACGAAAAAAACTAGGTTTAGAAAGAGAAGAAAATCTTACGGAATATCTTCAAAGTTTGATCCAAGAAAATAGCCTAAACAACCCTTCTACTGAAGAAAAATAAACCGTCTCTACTCTCTTTAAGAATTGAATAATTATTCAATTATACAAAACAAAAAACAGGGTTCTAGCATAACACCGATAAAAAGAAGCTTTGACACCGACATGTTCTCATCATGTCGGTGTCATGATGAGATTTTGATCCTGTCAAAAGAATTCTTTACCTCATGGAGATAATATGGACTTTTCACGGATTGTATTTTCATACATTTATGCAAAATGCAAAAAGAGTGAAATGATCAATAATTTTAGGAGATTGAAAACGGTCATAGACTATTAACTTTTCTACTGAATCAATGAGAATAAAAGAATCTAGTGTGTCCTACTGATATAAACCAATATCGCTAAAAGAAGTAAGTAAGTTACTTATAATTACTACAAACATCTAATACACATTTACGATTTAAAGCTTTATCCATACTAGAAATACGAAGACAGTTGTCAACACCCTCCATATAGACCTCACCATTCTTTGCTATAGCAAGATAATCTTTACACTTTCTAGATGCTGATAGTAAAAAATGTTTATGCAATAAAGCCTTATATACTTCTATTCGATTACGAGAAGCCTGACTCATTGGATAGTTACCACTGATCAATATCCAAGGCATTTTTGGTCTGCGAAAATACATTTTATAGGCATCCTTTCCTTTTTCATTTCCATAAAACACCATTCTAAACTCAGCAGTCTTTGAAGGAATACGATAAACAATCTCAAAACTAGAATTCAATATGATACCTTTCTGTGTATCATGAGCTTCGACTAGCATGCCATATTGATCTAGATAAGTAGATAGATTGATATGAATGATATCATTGGGGTTTACTTTCTTGAGATTCATAATTACATACAATTAATTAAATAAACATGTTTTATGCTGCATTTTGCTTTTACTACTCTGATAAGATACAAAATGTATCTTAATTTTTACTATATAAATAAAAAGTAATTAACGAAAAGATGTGTGAAATACACTTTTTAGTCACAAAAAGCCTATTTAAGAAACATATCTGCAACACATAGTTTTAATAATTTAACTTTTAAGCCTATTTAGTAATTCTTTGAAATAAAAAAGGAGGCATAACATTCGTATGTCTCCTTGTGCTAGTTAACCTCGAGAATAGGTGATTTATGTAAATCCATTCAACAGAACCTCCTCCCGTTCTTCTCCCATCTTTTGACGAAATCGTTCAAAACTCCAACGGATCGTTATATTACTGATCTGCTTACAAATAACATCTTTGATACTAAAGAAATTAAGTTGCCTAGAAGAGTTAAACTCTTCCCCACTCTTTTGCATTAGATTGATAAAGTGATAAATATCAGATGGAATCTTATGGTATTTTTCTTTAAAAATACGTTTGTACTCTTTTAATTTATCAGCAGATATCGAATTGAGATTTTTTGGAATAGGATGCCAGCCATCTCGTGTATTTTGGCAATAAACCTCATACTTATCATTGCCATATTCATCCTCATAATAGATAATCCTCAAATCATTAGGCTGAGTAGGTGGTTCATAAAACAATTCAAGAGAAAAATCTACTACTTTCCCATCTTGTAGCTTATAGTACTCTCTTAACCTCCCAAATTTATCAATACGAGTATTGGCTAGCACTTCGTCAAAATTGTATAAGTCAGTTTGATTTAATGTCATAGCTTAGGTTTTTGTTGTGTTTATAAGAAACTTTGCATAAGTTAAAAAAAGCAAATAGAATAACAAGCACCATTTTGGGTAAAAATAAGATAAAACACTGATTTTATGCATTTTTCACAGACTAACACGAACTTAACAACTCGTCCAATTCTGACTATTTACTATCTATTTTTAAATTTTAGTAATACTTATAATTAAGACAAATCTCTGTAATGGGCATAAAAAAAGTCTCACACAATATTCTGTATGAGACTGATTTGCCTTTTTGTTTTCATTTGAAGGTCTTTCTCTTGCATTATGATACTCATAACTTGAAAAGACTATTTAACATTCTATTAAATAGATTTTATCACTTCTTTAATAAATTGGTGACGATGCTCGTCTGTACCCAAACTTGCATTATCACAGTTTAACCAAGTAGGATTTTTAAAACCCACCACCTCTAAAGTGCCATGAATAAACCCACCCTCAATAGAAGATCTAAAATGCTCTGTTGGGCTTTGGCTAGTGGTAATAACAACTGTTTTGGTAATATCCAATAAGGGAGTCCAGCCATTTTGATAATTGTGTGAGAAATTCACCAAAAGCACTTTATCAAAGAAACCGCGTAAGATAGCAGGCATAGTACCCCACCAAATAGGGAAAATAAAAATAACCTCATCAGCTTCTTTCAACAAAGATTGATATTTGCCAACTAGCGGATCAGAGTATTCGCCATGATTATAAATTGCCAATTCATTTTTGGTAAGAACAGGATTAAAGTTTTCGCCATTTAAATCAACTACTTGATAAGATTTTCCGGCTGTACTTAGCTTTGTTATAACTTCTGTAAGAATAGCATGGTTAAAGCTACCCTCCCAAGGATGAGCATAAATGATTAGTGTCATATATTTTTATTGAAAAATAGTTTTATAAAATTGTGTACAAAGCTAAGAGAAGATATTCATTTTAAGAAATCTGTTTGTGTTATTTAGGATTAAAAATAGACATCAACACTATTTTTTGAAATCTAACAGCATTTGATTGTCCTTTTAAATTATTTTTCGTGAATAGTTTTAGAGCTGACATATTTTTTAGACCTTTGCAACCAAGTATAAAAGAATTCTTTCAATTAACAGCACATATAAAATGAATATAGTTTGCACCTTAGATAATGGATACCTTAAGCCTTGTGGAGTCATGCTAACATCTCTTTGTGAAAACAATAAAGATGAAAAGTTACATATATTTGTTGTCTCACAAGACCTAACAGACCAGTCTAAAGATGTATTACGAGGAATAGTAGAAAAGCAATATCACCAGGCATTGAGTTTTATCAATGCAGCAGATGTAAAAGCCATGCAGAGATGTGATGTTTCAGAGGAAAACGGACATATATCCAAAGCTGCTTTTTTAAGATTATTTACGGCAAGCATTCTCCCCCAAAATATAGATAAAGTAATCTATTTAGATTGTGATTTAATTGTTAGAAGAAGCTTAGTAGACCTATGGAATACTGATTTAACTAATCTTGCCTTAGGTGCAGTTGAAGATGAAAGCAGTACAGAGTTTATCCAAAAAGGGCTGTGTGAGCACTTAAAATACGATAGGAAGTACAATTATTTCAACTCAGGCGTTTTACTTATAAATTTAGATTATTGGCGCAAGACTAATGCAGAGGATAAGTTTATAAAATATCTTGAAGAATATAACTACCAGTTATTCCAAAATGATCAAGATGTTTTAAATGGTGTTTTACATGCAGAAAAAGTACTATTACCATTTACTTATAACATGACAGATAACTTTTATAGGAAAGAAAGACAAATACGGAAAGAAACTTGGGAAGAACTCGATTCAATACTGCCAACAGCTCACATTGTGCATTTTACTCGATCCAAAAAACCATGGTTAAAAAGCTGTAGCCACCCCATGCAAAGAGATTTTTTCAAGTATGTAGATCTTAGTCCGTGGAAAAACGAAAGACCCAAAATGAACTTTTATGAAAAGCTATATCGTGAAGTGAGAAGAGCTCTTAAATACAGAAAGATAAGTGATCAATAAGATAACAATAAGGAGAATGCCAAGCGTTCTCCTTATTGTTTTTAAATCCATTCTTCTAGCTAATCGGTAGAAGTCTATTCAATAAATATATGATTTATTTGTTTGACGAGCACATTTTATTTGTGAGATCCGTACCTCACTTCTACATAATCTTATAAAACGTAAAAGAGGTGTTTAGTGAACACTCTAAACACCTCTCACACACATTGAGGTAACTTTTTCAAGTTACGGTAAATAAAAGTTGATGAAGAACATTTGTTATAGTATAAACTATAACGGCTTAATTAACATAAACCCTGCTAATAAAACTTATAAATACAACCTTTAATGTACCGTAGGAATGTAATAGAGAAGTGTCGTAAAGCTAAAAGATAGCTTTATGTAAATCACTTGAACCATAATCCCGTGGTACAACATTTTGTTATGTGTTAAGCAGGTATTCTGGCTTGTCCAACTAAAGTGCCTTCCCATTATTTATTAACAGTGACATAGTGTACTTTAGTTCCTCCGAAAAGAGGTAAAAGACTTACAGCAACGGGTATTGCTGCCGATTCTCACGGCATTCCCTTTCACTTTCTACAAGAATTGTATAGAGTTACTTAACACTTTCAAAAGTAATCCTTTATATTGAATAAAGCTATTAATTAGAGTAATATTTTATTACTACATTTAAGGGTATAGAAAAAGTCTATTCCTTTACTTAACGAGGAATAGACTTCTACACATTTTAAAGTTCTTCGGTTTTAACTAGCTCAGAAGATACATAGTATTCCGTATCTTTTTCTGCACACGATTTACACACAGGAACAACATATGAATCGTCAAAGAAATTATTGGGCTCTTGAACCTGTACTCCTACTAAATCTCTGCCATAACACCCTTGAGCAGAACAACTTGAAGGATTTTCCCCAGTCTTTGACTCCCATTTTTTGAGTAAATCTGTACTATACATAGGTTTACCACCTAATAAACTCTTGTCTTTGATGTTTTTCACAATAGGCATAATCGTATTTTTTTATAATTTGATCTATACAAAGATGCTCATTGTTTAATACTTCTACCAAAATAAACTCTTCTTTTTTGCATAAAAAAGGCCCTAATCAAAATTAGAGCCTTGCAATTTATTTTTTATACCCATACTGTAAATCATCAATACAGGCATAAGCTGGAGTATTTAAACCAAGGGTTGTTTGAGAATCTGAACCCTCCATAGAGAATTCAATATAATCTACTTCGTGTTTATGAACATTGGTCAAGAAAAAATCCGTCCAATCTTTCACAAATATTTCTTTCTTATTTCTAAAATCCATTAATGTAAATCGGTCGATTATCTCTTTGCCATTTGTATCAGTAAGAACCTTTCCATCTTTATATCCTTTTACAAGCAAATAAAGATAACCCCCTTTTTCCTTCATACTACCATCAGAAAAATCATTGCCATAAAGTGCCACTCCTGCAGTATATGCAGAGTTACATACCTTCATAGATAAAAAGTGATAGCCGAGGCCTTCTTTCATATATATTTTAGCATAATCTCCACCAAACTTATTCTTCATTCCATAGATTACAGCAAAGTTTTTACCGCTAGCAGCTTTTGCATTGTAAACACTACTTTGATTTGTAAATGAATACCAATCGGTATTTCCTTCCACATCAAAAGTGTGATAATTGGACAACCAGACACCACCATTCCATGCATTGACTAATCCTTCTGCATCAGCATTAATCCCATACCATATATCTTTATGGTTTTTATTCTCTTTAAAACGGACAAAGCCCTCTTTGTCAGTAAAGTCTTCATTTAAGTTTTCACCAGCAGCAGTAGGTCCTGATAATATAGCTTCAGCCCCATCAAATGTTTCAGTGAATATTACTTTTTCTCCACAACCCTCATCACAAGGTTCATTGTCAGAGGTACAAGCTGTAAAAGCAGCTAAAAATAAAGTTGCTGCAAAAAATTTAGATAAAAAAGTGAAATGTTTTCTCATGTTCATGTTGATTTAATATTATATCACCACAAAGATAACTTCTATTTGGGAAAGAACTTAACAACTGCTTTATATTATAGGTAATAGCATAAAAATTCTTCCTTATAAAATATTTAATCAATATAATACCGAGGAAGCTATAACATTAAAAAAAGAGGACTTTTTTACACAAAAAGTCCTCTTTAATATATTCTTAAAATCGAAGGTTATTCTTCGTCCTCATCCTCATCAGATGGTTTTAATGTAGAATATACAGCTTGAACATCTTCATCTTCTTCTAAGCGTTCAATCATCTTTTCTACTTCTGCACGATCATCACCTTCTAAATCTTTTTCATCCATAGGGATACGTGTAAATTCCGAACTCTTGATTTCGAAGCCATTTTCTTCTAAATAAGTTTGAATAGCATTGAAGGATTGGAATTCAGCATAGATAGTAACTTCTTCTTCATCTTCTTCGTACTCTTCTTCCACGCCTAAATCAATTAGTTCTAGGATAAGATCTTCAATAGACATATCATCTTTCTTAGCAATAGTAAATACGGAATTATGCTTAAACATAAAGTCTACGCTACCACTAACACCAAGGCTACCACCAAATTTATTAAAGACAGCACGTACATTCGCTACAGTACGGGTTGTATTATCAGTTGCAGTTTCTACAAATACGGCAATTCCATGAGGAGCATATCCTTCATAGTTCATCATCTTGTAGTCTTTCTGATCCTTACCCATAGCATTCTTAATAGCACGTTCGACGTTTTCCTTCGGCATGTTTTCGCGCTTTGCAGTCTGGATAATTGCTCTTAGACGAGGGTTGTTTTCCGGGTCAGGGCCACCTTCCTTTACTGCTATAGATATTTCTTTCCCAACACGTGTGAAAACACGGGCCATGTTGCCCCATCTTTTAAGCTTTCGCGCTTTTCTATATTCAAATGCTCTTCCCATAGGATGTATAAAATTATTTAATACTTAAATTATCGGAGTTGAGCGCCTAGTTCTTTTTCTAGGTTTTTAATCAACTTCGTCATTACTTTATCGATTGATTTATCGTTTAATGTTTTGCTTTCATCTTGCAACATGAAGCATACAGCATATGACTTTTTACCTGCTTCAAGTTTATTCCCTTCGTAAACATCAAAAAGAGATACTGATTTTAATAGTTTACGTTCTGATTTGAATGCCACTTTTTCAATATCTGAAAATAACACAGATTTATCAAGTAAAAGAGCTAAGTCACGACGTACAGCAGGATATTTAGGAAGTTCTTTGAAGTTAATTTCGTTTTTACGAGTAGCCTTCATCAGTTCGTCCCAGTTGAACTCTGCATAATATACTTCGTTATCAATATCAAATCCTTTTGTTACTTTCTTAGTAATAACCCCAAATACAGCAAGTAATTTACCGCCATGAGTACTATAAGCTAAACCAGAAGCCATTAATTCATCACTGAATACTTCTTCCACCATAGCAGCTTTAGCTAAGCCAAGACGAGCAAAAACATTATCTACATACGCTTTTAACTCATACACAGAACTATCTTCATCTGGATGTGCCCAAGAGTTTGCTACACGCTTGCCAGTAACCCACATACCCAAGCGATAACCTTCTGAATATGGAGCTAAACCTTTTCCTTCGCTTTTTTTACTTTCATCAAAGAAATAACAGTTACCAAATTCAAAGAATTTAAGGTCTGCATTACGACGATTGGCATTTCTTGAGATACTACTTAATCCGCCAAACAATAAAGTCTGACGCATTGAGTTCAAGTCTGAACTTAATGGATTTAGCATCATTACCAAGTTTTCTGCGGGAAATCTCTTAAAGTCTTCATACAGTGCTGAACGAGTTAGGGAGTTGTTCATGATTTCATTGAAACCACAACCTACTAGCTGCTCTGAAATCAGGTTTTGAAGTTTGTTTGAACGATCTTCTTCACCTTTCTGACTTAATGATAGTTTTAAGCTTGTGCTAATTTCTATATTGTTGTATCCATAGATACGCATAATATCTTCAATTACGTCAACATCACGATGAACATCTGCACGATAAGGAGGAACAGCAAGTGTTAATCCTTCTGCTGATTGTTCAAGTACCTTCATTTCAAGGCTAGTGACAATACGTAGTACTGTGTCTGTAGGAATTTCTTTACCAACCAAACGATTCATCTTGTCGAAGTTTAACTTCACTCTAAAATCTTCAATTGGAGTTGGATAAAAATCTTTAATTTCAGAAGAAACTTGACCACCAGCTAAATCCTTAATCAGGATAGCAGCTAATTGAAGGCAGTAAATTACAGCATTTGGATCTACTCCACGTTCAAAACGGAATGAAGCATCTGTATTTAAGCCAAAACGACGAGCAGTCTTACGTACCCAAGTTGGGTGGAAATAAGCACTTTCAATAAAGATATTAGTAGTCTTTTCTGTTGCTCCCGATTTCAAGCCACCAAACACACCTGCAATACACATTGGTTCATTACCATTGCAGATCATAAGATCTTTATCGGATAATTTACGTTCTTGTTCGTCAAGAGTAACAAAAGGAGTTCCCTCTGGCAATGTCTTAACCTCTACTGTTTTTGTAGTGATCATATCCGCATCAAAACAGTGTAAAGGTTGTCCGTAAGCAAATAAGATATAATTAGTAACATCGACTACATTGTTGATAGGACGTACACCAATTGAGTTTAATCTCTCTTTGAGCCACTCTGGACTTTCTTTTACGGTTACACCTGTCATGCTCAAGCCAGCATAACGGATACAAGCTTTGGTATTTTCAACCTTAACATTGATATCTAGATTATGATTATCAACCTCAAAGTTTTTTACATCATGTTTGTGCAATGTAGCCACAATACCATTTTGCTTTAAGTAAGCATAAATATCACGAGCTACGCCATAATGAGAACAGCCATCTGCACGGTTAGGAGTAATATCTACCTCAAGTACATAATCACTCTTCACATTATAATATTCTTTGGCTGGAGTACCTGCAGGAACACTTTCTGGTAATACAGTAATGCCATCGCTATCAGAGCCTACACCAATTTCTACTTCTGAACAAATCATGCCTAGTGATTCTACACCACGCATTTTAGTCTTTTTAATTTTAAAACTGTTGTCTCCATCATAAAGCACAGTACCTAGAGTAGCAACTACTACTTTTTGTCCTGCAGCAACGTTAGGAGCTCCACATACTATTTGTACGGGCTCACCTTTACCAAGGTCAACAGTGGTAATATGTAAATGATCTGAGTCGGGATGTTCTACACAAGTTAAGACTTTACCCACTACAAGACCTTCTAATCCTCCTTTGATGCTTTCTACCTCTTCTACTTCACCAATTTCAAGACCTGTTGAAGTTAAGGCAGCAGCTAATTCTTCTGGAGATAAGTCGAAATCGACATACTCTTTTAGCCAATTATAAGAGACATTCATATTTTAAAGTTTTTATGTTTTTTCCTACGACCTGCAAAGTTAATAGTTTTTTTCGGTTGTAAGGAAGAAAGTTACTACAAAAGTGCGCTTCAAAATCTTGAAGAGCAATGAAAAAAGAGAACAAATGTATTTTTATCTACAAATGTTCTCTTTCTCTCCTAAATTAATAGAGTTGTTTACACAACCATTGCTTGCAATCCGATAGTTCCACCTATGCCTGTTAAAATGGCTAGAATCACTTTATAGATCAAGCTCCATTTCTCTTTTGTTAATTTTGACATACTTACTGCTGTTAAGGTTAAATTATATTTTCATCTTTATCTCCTGTTTTGGGCGTATCTTCTCCAGCCTCAGAAGGGCTTGGATCAAGGTCTTCTGATTTTAAACCCAATTTTTTAAGATACTCTTCCAGGCGAATAAATTGAACTTTTTCTCCGGCACGGGTAGATGTTTTTGACACGCGAAGATCTTTAGATGCCTGGAAACAGATTCTCATTCCTTTAATGCTATTCACATTTACATCTTTCTCTTCTACTTCTCCTTGTGATCTTAGGGATAGGTTAAACACTCCCAGTCCTTCAATATTAACTGCTTTACCCTCGAGCAATTGCTCTTTCAGCTTTTCGATGAAATTCATAAGAACAGAACGGATATCACCCCTAGATAGTGAAGACATTTCCTTAATCTTCTCAGTAATAAACTTAATGTTTGCCGATTGTCTTAGAGTCATAACTCTAGGGTAATACTTAATGGGAGAATCCTTTTCAATAGGGTTTGATTTTAATGAAATTACACGATAAATAATTGACATAATAATAAAAGTTTAAGTTAATAATTTTGTCTCTTTGTTTGCTGTTAACAACACTACAAAGGTGAAGAAACATTTTCATATAAGCCTCATAAAATCATTGCTACAGAAACCTTTTTCAGAAACAAGTATAATATTAATTCATTATTAATGCTATTCTTATAACCTGTCAACATTTTAACACTTTTAACGGGTTTATAGCTAAACTATTTATGGTGAGGGTTGTTGTAATTATAGTATGTACTCTATGTACGTGCTATTATTATATTGTCGGACCTTTTAAAAAGAAAGCGAGTGTTATTATGCTAAACTCACCTGATTTTAAAATCGGAGATTTAGTCCAGCTAAAAAAAGCGGAATCAAACATTCCCAATCCTTTCGGGTCCAGAGAAAACAATCTATTTCAAATTGCTAAAATCTGGGCCAATGAGGTAAGATTAAGCTGGCAAAGACACATCTATGATGTGAATGAATTGAAACCTATCCCGATTAATGGTGTTGACGATCGAAGTATTCATCTGCAAGTAGAGCCTTATTCTCCATGTGTATTGGATGGTATGAGCTTACCAATGGAAGATGCAGATCGTGGATATTATCTTGATAAAATTAAATCGTTGGGATGGGATAAGTTGCTTCAGTTAATTGAGCAACAGAGAATTAAGTATGTGCACCAAGTGCAACGTTACTTAGATGATAATTTCGCAGGCTGCCAACTCAAACTTAATGAATAGTTGGAAGCATGCATTAAAGCAACTAAATAACATTGTACCAGATGCGAATGTATAGGCATTGACGATTGAGTCTGTCTATACTAACTCAATACTACTTACTAAAGTTCCTCTCCTATTTTAGTGTATAAAAGCTGAAGCGGAGGGGAATTTATAAAAGAACTCCTTATTCGTGGGAGCAACCTATTTAGGCATCAATCTTTATTTATTTCAACTCTTGATAAGGTATGGTGGCTTTATAAATAAGATTACTCATATTAAATCTTCCTTCCTTGCTCCATTAGCTCTTAGACAGCTGAGGATGTAATTGTAATAAAACCTACCCCATTCTCTCGACAAGAGGCGAGTAAGGAGTTTTTATTTAATCCTAGATATATTTCTATGTTTTGATCATTTAGAGAATAGATACAGCCACTATTGGAGCTACCCACTTTTCTGATTATGCACAAAAAAGGTCCAAGCCAACTTGAACCTTTTTTATTTATTATCTAGAAACCTTATCTAAAGGTTATAAATCTATTGAATAAGAAATTTACTGCCCCATATACAAAGAGTCCAAAGAATTGAGCTAAATAAGCATTCATATCTAGTATATCTATTAAGACATAAATAAATAAGAACTGTGCAATATAAGATACTACACATGAGATAGTAAACTTAAAAAGCTGAGCCCAAAGACTCTTTCCTTTATTCTCCTCGGATATATAAATCCAGTACTTGCCCCATATAAAGTTATTTACTTGAGCAATAAAGTAACCCGTCAGATTGGATATTTTGTACTCTTGATGAAACAAATCCATCATCACCCAAATCACAACAGCGGTTATCACTGCATTTAGTGTTCCGATAATAGCAAATCGAAGGACACGAGTAGATTCTTTCATCCCTACCCTTTAGTTCTCTTCTTCTTTAACGTCTACAATAAGGTGTAATTCATCTAGCTGAGAAGGATCTAATTGTGCTGGAGCATCAATCATAACATCACGACCTGAATTATTCTTAGGGAATGCGATACAGTCACGGATAGAATCTAATTCTGCAAATAGAGATACCCAACGATCAAGACCATAAGCGATACCACCATGAGGAGGTGCACCATATTGGAAAGCATTCATTAAGAAACCAAATTGTTCTTTTGCCTTTTCTGGAGTGAAGCCTAATACTTCAAACATTTTGTTTTGTAGTTCGCTATCGTGAATACGAATAGAACCACCACCAACTTCAACACCATTAATCACCATATCGTATGCATTGGCACGTACACGACCAGGATCAGAGTCAATGTATTGAATATCTTCTTCTTTAGGAGAAGTAAATGGATGGTGAACAGCTACAAATCTTTCGTCTTCTTCGTCCCATTCAAATAGAGGGAAATCAATAACCCAAAGACAAGCAAATTTATTTTTATCACGAAGACCTAATTCATCAGCTACTTTCAAACGCAGTTCGCATAGTTGCTTACGAGTCTTCATGCAATTATCGCCAGAAAGGATCAAGATCAAGTCTTCTGGTTCTGCATTAAATGCAGCTTTCATTTCTTGAAGCACTTCTTGAGTATAGAACTTATCTACACTAGATTTTACACTTCCATCTGCATTAACACGAGCGTAAACCATACCCTTAGCCCCAATCTGAGGACGTTTTACATAATCAGTAAGTTGGTCTAACTGTTTACGAGTATAAGACGCAGCACCTTTCACGCAGATACCACCTATATATTCAGCACTATCAAACACACCGAAGCCATGTCCTTTAAGAACGTCCATCAGTTCTACAAACTGCATATCAAAACGCAAGTCGGGCTTATCGCTTCCGTAGTATTTCATTGCATCGTGCCATGTAATACGAGGGAATGTTTCTGTCAATTCAATACCACGAATAGTTTTGAATAGATGTTTTGCCATTCCTTCAAAATTGGAAATCACATCTTCTTGTTCTACAAAGCTCATTTCACAGTCAATCTGAGTAAACTCGGGTTGACGATCGGCACGTAAATCTTCGTCTCTGAAACACTTCACAATTTGGAAGTAGCGATCGAAGCCCGACACCATTAATAATTGCTTAAAGATTTGAGGAGATTGTGGAAGGGCATAAAACTCGCCTGGATTCATACGAGAAGGAACTACAAAGTCACGAGCACCTTCGGGAGTAGAACCGATAAGCACAGGAGTTTCTACTTCTAAGAAACCTTGGTTATCTAAATAACGGCGAACTTCCATTGTCATTTTATGACGTAATTCTAGGTTCTTACGCACGTTTGGACGACGTAAGTCTAGATAACGATACTTCATACGTAAATCGTCGCCACCGTCTGTCTTTTCTTCAATAGTAAAAGGAGGAGTAGCAGAAGTGTTTAGTACATCTAGTTTTTCTACTAATATTTCTATTTCACCAGTAGCTATTTTATCGTTTTTGCTGGAGCGTTCGCTTACTTTTCCTACAACTTGAATAACAAATTCACGTCCTAGTTTATTGGCACGATCACAAAGCTCTTTGTCACTAGCTTCATTGAAGACAAGCTGAGTAATTCCGTAACGGTCGCGCACGTCAATGAAAGTCATCCCTCCCATTTTACGACTGCGTTGCACCCAGCCAGATAAAGTAACCACTTTTTCTATATCGGAGATTCTCAACTCTCCGCAGGTATGTGTTCTAAACATCTTTATTTAGTATTTAGCCATTTGATATTTTAATTGATAGCAAAAATACAAAAATAATAGAACTATACTCAAAAAGAACTACATTAAGTTTACAAAGATACTTACAGAGGAGGATATAAAAAAAGTACCACACGATACAAATGATCAATGGGTACTTTTCAAAACAATTTATCTAATCAAAAAATTTAGTTGTGTTCTAGAGCTCCTACAATGTCTTGACTAAAAATAGAAAATAGGAGCGTATTGAGCAGAAGTACAAAAGCTATATTTCTTCCTGCTAATCGTGAATCGGATACGGGCTGAGCCAATTGACGAGGGCAATGCACCAAAAATGTCTTATACAATCTATATGTAGCATATCCGATTGCCATACCAGCCAGAGCACCAGCTAGTACATCTGAAATAAAATGTACACCTAAATATACTCTTGAATAGGCTACAAAAAACGCCCAAATAAAAATAATGATCGTGTAAATTCTATTTTTAAAGATATGAGCCGTCAACATGGCAAAACCAAAGAAATTGGTTGCATGACCTGATATAAATCCGTATTTTGCTCCTCGGTAACCAAATAAGGTTTGCACTTCATCCATAAATAAAGGATGATGCGTAGGACGTAAACGCATAAAAAATGGTTTACAAATACCTGAAGAGAATGTATCACAGAATAACACCACCAAACTTATAGCTAAAAGTATAGGTAACCACTCCGTCCATTTCTTTTTGTAAGCAATAGTAAAAATAAAAAACACAGCAATGGGTATCCACATAATGGAGCCTGAAAAAAGCCACATCATAGCGTCTAGCAAAGAGGAAGAACTTCCGTTTAGTTTTAAGAAAAGATCTCTCTCCCAGAGGAGTACGTTTTCAAGTATTGTCATAGTTTCGTCAATAGTATTGCATTTCTATGTCACAAACATAGTTAGCAATTCTGTGGAAATTTAGATGAACCTATGACGTTTTTGTTAAATTTACACCATAAAGTGTGATTTAGGTTAAATCGTTTGTAACTTTGTGTTTATATACATTCCACATTTAAGAAAAAACAACATTCTACTAGTATGAAAATATTGATTATTGAAGATGAAAAGACACTTTCAGATAACATGATGCGTTATCTTACTGCAAACAACTATCGGTGTGAGCAGGCTTTCACTTATGAGGAAGGCTTAGAAAAGATAAGCCTTTACTCTTATAGTTGTATTTTGTTGGATTTAAACTTACCCGATGGTGATGGTATGCACCTGCTCGAAGAAATTAGAAATAACAAGATTGACAGTGGAGTCATTATCATATCAGCTAGAGGAGCCTTGGATGATAAAATAAGAGGACTTATGACAGGGGCAGATGATTATTTGGCAAAACCTTTCTCGTTACCAGAACTTAGTGTACGTATCTATGCCCTTTTAAGACGAAGACTAGGTACTACTTCTACCAATACTTTGGAATCTAATGGTATAGTGATAGACTTATTGGGAAAAACAGCCAAAGTAAATGGTGAATCACTTAACCTCACTAAAACAGAGTACAATTTACTTCTCTTCCTTATCGCTAATAAAAACAGAGTTATTTCAAAGAATGCTATAGCCGAACATCTCTCGGGAGATATGGCAGATATGTTTAATAGTCATAACTTTATATATACCCATATCAAAAATTTAAAAGCAAAATTAGCCCAATACAATGTAGATTCTTCTATTCGCACTGTCTATGGTACAGGATATCAATGGGCAGAATAACTATTTAAAGAGAACAACTTATGCATAGCCTACGGTTAAAGAGTTTCTTCCAGTTTCTTATATCTACTGCACTCGTACTTTTACTAGGCAGCCCCCTATTCTATTATATCATGGTGGTATTTTATAGGGGAGATTTAGATGAGGTTATAGAATATCGCTCAAGGCAGTTTATTACCCAGCAACTACCTATTATTCCTCATAACCAACTTTCTGCATGGAATAAACTCAACCCGGACTTACAAGTTCTTCCATTTATAGAATCTACAGTTATAGGTAAACCTATTCAGAAGAGTTACTACAGCGAGGCTTCTGGACACATTCTAGAATATCGTGTTTTATACACTCCTGTGGATATAGAAGGGGTTCCACATTTATTGATGTCGCGCACACCGATGATAGATAAAGCAGATTTAGGGAGAACAATCGCTTATCAGATTTCTCTTGTCTTTATCTTTTTAATTATTGCACAAACCTTGGCACACCGCTTTGTTATGAAAAGGTTATGGAGACCTTTTTATGATACCCTTAGAGCGATGAACAAATTTAGTTTGCTTAGCGACAATATTCCTAAATTTAAAGCTACTACTACGAGAGAGTTTAAATGGCTAAATGATAACCTTCAGGAGTTGATGGTAAAGACTCTAAAAAGCTATGACCAGCAGAAGCAGTTTATAGAGAATGCTTCTCATGAGTTACAAACGCCACTAGCTATCATTCAATCTCAACTAGATTTACTTGTGCAAGATCCAGATTTGACTCCCGCACAAAATGAAATTATTCAATCCTTATATACAGTATCTGCACAAACCAGAAGACTGAACAAAAACCTACTTTTATTAGCAAAAATTGAAAATTGTCAGTATTCAGAATTAGAAGAGGTCGATTTAGCTCTTTTAATGGAGAATATGACAGAGCTTTTTAATGAAATAGCCAATGCAGAGCAAGTCTCTTTATCTCTAGATATTAAAGGAGATAATAGTATTCAAGCTAATTCCTCATTAGTACAAGTGTTAATAACCAACCTAATATCCAATGGTATTCATTATAACTATAAAGGTGGCGAACTTAAGATTGTACTTCAAGGCAACACTCTACAAGTAGCAAATACCAGCAAGACAGAAGAACTAGATGAAAATATTATTTTCAGACGCTTCGTAAGGAAGAGTGTGGACAATACGGGCTCTGGACTAGGACTAGCGATAGTAGATTTAATATGTAAGTTTCATAAATGGGAAATCCACTATCGGTACGACAATGGATTTCATAATTTTGTTGTTGATTTTACACCACAAAAGAGTTAGATTTTCTTTTTAGGATGAGTAATTACTTTTAATCCTCCTTTAATGATTTCAATCGTTAAATCTTTAGGAGCCATAAAGGGTTCGCCATCATAATGCATCGGACCTTCTTTTTCTCTTTCAAGCGTAACTTCACGGCATTTTAATGTTCTTGTCTTTTTATTCTTATCTATTGTTCCTGCAAAAAGTTGATAAGAAAGAATAGGTGTATCATACAAGCTAATCGGCTTAATTAAGGTAACATCTAAAACACCATCTTGTATAGAAGCATGTGGAGCAATGAATGCATCATTGCCATACTGAGCTGCATTACCAAAAGCAATAACGAAAGCTTTATCTTCCAGCGTTTCTCCCGTATCGGCAGTCAGTTTATACGTCTCTGCTTTGTAAGAAAAATTCTCTTTGATAGCTATCTGGCAATAAGTAAGTAGCCCTCTCGTAGAGGCCTGAGCAAACTTCCAACTGACTAAGGCATCAAAACCTACCCCACACGAACAGAAAAACAATCTCTCTTTATTTATTTTTCCGTAATCAATGATATGTTCATCTCCGTTTTGCAAGAGTGCTATAGCTTCTGCTTGTCTTAAAGGAACACCCAGATGCCTAGCCAGGCCATTGCCAGAGCCACAGGGCAAAATACCCAAAGCCGTATGGGTGTGTACTAGTGAGCTAGCCACTTCATTCACTGTGCCATCTCCTCCCACAGCTACTACCACATCAACCCCTTCAGTGGCCTTTTTTGCTGAAATTTCTTTGGCATGACCGGCATATTCTGTATAGATGATTTCGTATTTTGCTTTTTGAGGATCTAGTATTTGATCTATCAATTTAGGGATCTGGTCTTTCTTTCCAGTTCCCGATATGGGATTAATTATAAACGTAATTTTCTTCATAGTGAGCTTGTCGTCATTGTTCCGTTTGAATGTCTTTCATTTACTATGCTACAAAGATAAAGCTATTTAAACATTATCAGGTCAAGCAAATGAAACAAAATTTATCCCCAAAAGAGTCAGTCGCCTTATTTTATAGAGCTATTTAATGAAATAATACCCATTTATTCTTCAAATGCAACCTAAAACTACGTTTACAAATCTCACTACCACTTAAGTATTTGTAGTACAGATGATCCACGAAAATATTTTAAAGAAATCTCTTGTTAATTCTGAATATATTACATATTTTAGACGTCCTTTACAAGACCAAAAGACACATAAACGCATACTATGAAAAGAATAACTAGATATAGTAGATTTAATACTACATCCCAAAACACCCCAGCTTCTTTGAGAAGTCGTGGTATCTATTCCAAAAACAAAATTCCTAATAAAAGCATCTAGCTTACTTTTTATATCCCCATTTATTTTATTGTGTTTCTTATGAAGAGAGATCTTGAAACAGGCTACATAGACCCAGTTATGAAATCAATTATAATCAATGTGACCTATCGACCTGATGATGCGATGAGTTTACAAAGTCTAAGATGTTACTAATCAATGAGTGCAAGTAACACATGAGTCCACTTCCTTCTTACTTTTCAGGGGAGGTGGACTTTTTCTTTTTTACCCCAGCCAACTCTATTTTTTCTAAATTAAAGTATCAAAACATTATTTCCTCAGTAACAGGACTTCATTTTATTATTGAAATAAGCTGTATAATTATACCAACCCGCCTATTTATTCCATAACACCTACATTCTTAATCTTATTCTAAAAATAAAATCTATTTCTATTTGTAAATAAAGATTAATATTTATCTTTGTGATGATTTGGTAATCGAGATACTTTCAATGTCTCGGTGCAAGGGAATCCAGTGAAAATCTGGAGCTGTTCCTGCAGCTGTAATACCTCAATTACGTGGGTTAAATCATCTAAGAAACACTGTGTGTAAAAGCATGGGAAGTTTATTTAACCAGAGGTAAGCCAGAAGACCTGCCAAGTACAACAAAACAAATAAAACACCAAGCTTCCAGGAACTGAAGTTGATGTACATTACATAAATGTATTCATATTTTTATCGTCCATAAGGGAAACTCGATGTTTTTATATTACGAATAACTAATATAAAACAGAGATGTTATATACACGAATACTCACATTTGTGAGCATGATATTTTGTGTCCAAACCATTTTAGCGCAGAGTTTTAATGTCGCAGGCAAGGTTAGTGACCAATCAACAGGGGAACCTATTGCTGGAGCAAAGGTTTATATTCCTCAAACTGGCAAGGGAGCCCTTGTTGATGCCAATGGCAACTTTACCATTAGCAACTTGCCGCCAAACACATATACTATAGTAGCCTCATTTATAGGCTATAAACCTCAAGAAAAAGAATTTGTAATAAATAATGCTCCCGTTAAGCTCAACTTTGAGCTTACTACGGAGTCTTATGCCCTCAACGAAATCGTTGTTACGGGTACTGGCACAGAACATTACCTCAAAGATGCCCCCGTACAAACGGAAGTGATATCGGGCAAAGCCCTCAAAGAGTTTTCAGGTAGAGATATTGAGGATGTATTAAGTGGATTATCCTCTTCTCTAGCTTTTACACCGAGTGAGATGGGAAGTGGTATTCATATTAATGGGCTCAAGAATGATTATGTCTTAGTACTGATCGACGGTAAACGTATGAACACTAGCGTAGGTGGTCAAAATGATTTAAGTCGCATCAATATGGAGAATATTCAGCGTATTGAAATTGTGAAAGGAGCAGCTTCTTCTCTCTATGGTTCAGATGCTATCGGTGGGGTAATCAATTTTATTACCAAACGAAACAAGGAAGAATTGAGTATCTCCAACAGTACCCGTATGGGGGAACACGAGGATATTCGCCAAAGTAACAACTTTGTACTCGGCAATAAATATATCAAATCTACCTCTTCATTTAATCTCAAGCACACTCACGGCTGGCAAAATACCACTGATGAATGGCACAGAAATAGGCTAATTCACAATAGTGTAACCAAAACGGTAAACCGTTCTACCAACTACACCATCGGAGAAAGTCTATTATTTAACCCTACAAAGCATCTTGAGCTTATGGGAGATATTAGCTTCTATGAAAAGTGGACAGATCGACCTATGGGCATTCCAAATTGGAGGTATAGTGACCTCTACTATCGCAATCAAGATTACAGCCTAGGAGGTAAATACAAATTACCTCAAGGACATTGGATCTCTTTTGATTCTTCATTCAATAGAAATGATTATTTCTACGATTATCATACTCGTGAATATACCGATTATCACGATTATGAAGGAAATAGAATTACCCACTACAAAGGCGACAGAGTATTACAATCTTCTCAGCGCAGATGGATTAACAATCTAAAAGCTGTTTTCTATTTAGGAGAAAAGAATACGCTACAAACAGGTATTGAACACATTTGGGATAAGTTGGTAGCTCCTTTACGATTGGAAGGTAACCAAGCTATTGCTTATTCTATCGACTATTACATTCAAGATGAATGGAATATCACTGATCGTTTAAACCTTACGGCAGGCATGAGATATGGACATCATAAAGACTTTGAACATACTTTTTCTCCTAAGATATCAACGATGTACAAGCTAGGAGATTTCAACTTCAGAGCTACTTATTCTCATGGATTCAAAGCCCCTACTATGAAAGAGCTTTACTACCATTATTATGCTACAATCATGAGTAAGTTTAAGGCTTATTATGGGGATTCCAACTTAAAACCTCAGCGCTCCAATTATTATTCGGTAAATGTGGAATATCACAAACCTAAGTTTACAGCGAGTGTTACAGCATATCACAACCGCATAAAGGATATGAATTCTCTACAATCCACAACTACTTCTTATGAAGACAGAATGCTATTGGTAGAAGAAACTATGCATTATGTAAACCTAGCAAAAGCTAGGACTTATGGTATGGATTTCACTTTTGACATTACCCTACCCTACAACTTCCGTATTGGAGGTGGATACAGTTACCTCGATGCTAAAGCTCAACGAACAGATGATGAGTCGGCAGATGACTATATGCAATATGTACACATGGATGCAACTTCCAAAAACAATGCAAATCTCAAAGTACAATGGGATAAAAAATGGGATGGGTATAAACTAGGTCTTACTCTTAACGGACGCTATCAATCTACCCGTTATTATACTTCACATGGAAATGCAAAAGGCCATCAACTGTGGAGACTGAATTCCTATCACGGATTTATTAATAACAAGAAATTCAAACTCGATGTAAATGCAGGTATTGATAATATCTTCAATTACGTAGATCGTACTCCCTTTGGACTTAATCGAGCTACTACATCACCAGGTAGGAACTTCTATGTATCACTTGCAGCTAAATTTCAGATTAAAAACTTCTAAAAATAAAACAAATTACAAAGTATTATGAAACATTTATTTAAAGCCCTATTTGTGGGTATATTCGCCCTTACGGCTGGTATTTTTGCCTCATGTTCTTCTGACGACGACAACCAAGACGACAGAAAAGCTGTGTATATGGAAAAGAAAAACGACAAAGCTCTACTTCTATGTTCTTTTGGTAGTACTTATGAGCAACCTCAAAAAACTTACGATGCTATTATTGCAGACTTTGAAAAAGCATTCCCTGGTACTGATATTTATATGTCTTTTACCTCTCGTACTATCATCTCTAGAGTATATGCTCAAATAAACAAAGCGTATGCACAACCTGATGTTTGGTTGAAAGAGATACAAAAGGCAGGATATAAAGAGGTGATGGTACAATCCCTTCACATTATCCCTGGTAGTGAATACGTAAGCTTAATGGATACTGAAGTATATAAAAACTTTATGAGTAAATATCCTGATATTAAAGTTGCTAGAGGAGCTTGTCTTTTAAAGAGTGAAGAGGATTTAGATGAAGTAGCAAAGGTTCTTTACAACTATTACAAAAAGAATTTAGATAACGGCGAAGTGGTAGCATTTATGGGACACGGTAACCCTGAAGAAGAATATAGCCATGCAAATGGTCGTTACAAACAACTAGAAGCTAGACTTCAAAAACTTTCTGGTAAAAAGAATATTTTCATTGGTACTGTAGATTGGAAAGAGATGATGTTTGGTCATGTACGTGATGGTATCATCGCTTATGCAAAAGAAAAAGGATTAGCAGAAACTGAATACAAAAAACAAGTGGTTACTCTTGCTCCATTGATGTCAATCGCTGGAGACCACGCTCAAAACGATATGTTGGGTGGATTAGAACAAGGACAAAAGGAGTCAGATGTAGATCCATTTGAAGCTGACTTCGACGAAAGAAAAGGAGAACCATGTGCAGAGTTTACTTGGATATTGAAGCTTGAAAAACTAGGCTTTACAATTAATCCAGAAGGTTCAACTACCGATCCTGAAAAATTCAGCGTTCTTGGTTTAGGTGATCATGCTGCTCTTCGTCAAATTTGGGTTAACCATCTAAAAGATGCAAAATTCGAATCTTGGAATGAAAAATTTAATGAAAAGGATTAATCATAAGAAATTTAAGAAACTAACGACTGGAGAGCGCTCCATAATCATTAGTGTATTAGTATTCTCGTAGTGTAAGAAGAGAGGTTTGGAATATACAGCATTTCAAACCTCTCTCATTTTATATCTAGACTTTATCTCTAGACTTTATCTCTTCACCCGATGCGTCATACTTTTTCCGTTTAGCTGTGAGTTCATCTATCCCTACCGCATATATAAAGGCTCTCCCTCCGCCTGCTCGTATAGCCGAATCTATCAATCGCTCTTTTGAAGGACAGTACTTCATAGAGATGGCTCTGAAAGCTTTAGCTCTTTCCTCTTCATCTTGTACTTTAAGAATCTTTCCCTTCACTATGGCAGACTCATATTCTGTTGTAAAAACACGGCGAGTAAGTTCGGTGGCTCTTAATTCATCATGCTCCATCACTTTAAGTTCTTCCTCAGAATAAAGTTCGGGAACTTGTACATCTCCTACAAACACCATACACATCGGTTTACCCTCAGTGAGAAGTTCTACCTTTCTTCCTCCCTGAGCCGAATGAAAGTAGATTACATCCCCTATCCGAACAGGAGATATGGGAATTGAGTAAGGACAACCTAATTCATCCACCACAGAAACCACAGCATAGGCTGCTTTATCTATTATTTGCAGACCAAATGCCGCATCCATCTGTCTATCTTTTCTACGCATATCTTCTATTTTAAAACCCTCTCTATTTCTTTCTGTAACACAAGGGCATGATTGGTTTTTGGAAATCTTGAAGCATAAAGTAAAGTGAGAGTATCAGTATTCCTAGTTTTCAAGTCTTGGATAAATGAGTGAAAACCTTCAGATTTTCTCAGCTCTTGTGCATATTGCTTAGCAAATTCGTCAAATCTCGTGGGTATATCTTTATGAAAAGTTTGACGAAGAACATCACTTGGAACTATTCCTTTAGCCCAGATATCATAAGGTAAATCTATTTTCTTTACCCCTCTAGGCCAAAATTTATCTACTAAAACTCTCAATCCATCCGATTCACTAGGTTCATCATACACTCTCTTTATCTTTATCTGTATCTTCATCCTTGTAAAGTTTTGATTTAGAGTAAATATACGTTCAAAACTTCAAAATAGATAGTATTCAATCTATTAATGTACAACTGAGTTTTAAAAACTATTGATCCTAATTCCCATACGCCCAATAGTGCCTAAATCTAAAGTTTGTTTGAAAAGGAAATAAGAGATGAGTGAAATTCAATCAATATTAAGTTCCCAATATTTCTTTAATCCTATTTTATCAAGTATTTTAGAGCTCATTATCACAAACGAACACAAATTATGTCAAATAAAACACTCTTTTTCCTTTGCGTAGGGCAAATCTTCTTTTTGTATTTTATCATGATGATTGTTGCCAAATACATTGACAAGGCAGATCTTCAGTTTTTCTATCTGTCCTTTCATTCAGCTCCTAAAGCTACTTCATTTTTCTTACTAGGCTCTGCCATTATGCTACTCAATACCATTGTGTTTAATATGCGCTCTAAAAAATAAGCCAAATAAAAAGGGAGATGACAAAAGACATCTCCCTCTCCTTCAAACTTTAAACAACGATATAAAACCTTAATATACAGCTAGAATGGAGGTATGCTCCTCCTTCTTTGAACAAAACCTTTCACATTGCTGGCAAAGATCATAACCTAAAAGTGCACCTAAAATGAAATCTTGTTCTGGACTCAACTCATTTAGTGGCACCGTAACAACACGTTTGACTGCTTCCATGCAGGAGCATGACCAAAAAATAGATTTATCTTTGTAGAACTCACTTCTTGGATAAAGTAAGAAATACCTTGCCCTTCTAAGCGCTGTTTGACAAAAGGCTCATATTCTTTGCTTAAGGTATAAAGCACCATCCTACGCACCCCCTTCTTGTATTCGTAGACATGATTTAAGAATATTCTAATTTCTGCTGGTGGCGTATATAGTATGGATTGATGCATAGCACTAAGTAAAAAGATAAAATGAAATAAATTAACTACATCTGATTTTGAAGTTCTTCCACCCAAGCTTCTATGCGAGAGTCTGTTTGGTTATCTTCATTATCTTCATCGAGTGGCAAACCTACAAAAGAACCATCAACAAGGGATTGAGAGTCACTGAAATCATACCCATCAGTCGCTACTGACCCTATAAATGTGCATCCTGTTCCACCTAAACTATCGTGGAGAGTACCCATAGCACCACAAAATGAATCGGGGTACGAAAGTCCATCTCCACAACCAAACAGAGCAACTTGCTTACTCGAGAGGTCCATGTTTTTTATTTCATCGAGGGCATCATACCAGTCGTCTTGTAAATCCCCCTCACCCCATGTTGATGTACCTAAGATTAAAACATCATAGTTCTGAAATTCATCACTTGAAAATTTTGCAATATCTTTAATGTCGGTCTCTGCTACATTTAGTTTTTCTCCTATTTTTTCGGCTACACCTTGTGTTGAACCTGTAGTAGAGCCGTAATAAATTCCTATCTTCTTCATATTTGCGATTTTTTGGTTTTCGTATACTGCAAATATAAAGAAGCAATTGACTCCATTCAATACCCAATATTAGTGATTTATAAGCACTCATCTACCTAGATAAGCTAAGTACCAATCGGAATAGGCCACAGCTTACTTTTACTTTTTAATAGAAAGATGAATAAAAAAGTGACAAGTTGAAAATACTCCTAAAACGAGGCAAAAAACATAGATTTAAAAGATCTAGGTCAAAAGGCTGTTATATCGGTGTTAAGTAATCATCATGTCGGTGTCATGTCATCATTATGACCCTGATCTTTTAAAAGTAATCATTTCACAACAAAAAAAAGGTACAGGATTTTAGAATCTACCCTATACCTTTTTGCTATTAAAACAATTATTACTGCTTCATTTTGTCAATTCTATTACTCTTTCTCATTCCATTCATAAGATAATGCGCCAGAAGGGCAAAGATTGATTTGACGTATCAACTCATCGGTTGTTGCAACCCCCCGTTGTTATCCAAGGTTTTGCATCGGGGTTATATACTTGTGGTAGCGTCTTTACACATTTCCCAGAATGACTACACAGGCTAGGTTGCCACACAATAGTCAACTCTCCGTTGTTGTATCTGTACTTTTTATCGCTCATTTTATGAAATTTTCTACAAGTGATCCCCATTCAGGGTTTAAAGCTATATATCTCTTTACAAATGGACATTGAGGAACTACAGTTTGTCCATTCTTCTTTATGTCTTCCAACACTAAATTGACTAATTTAGATGCTACACCTTTACCTTCTAACTCGATAGGTACAAGAGTCTTAGTAATATAAACTACACCTTTGCTTGTCTTAATGTACTCTGCATAAGCTATCTGCCCCTCCACAAGCAATTCATAGCGTTTGGAGGCTTCATTATTCGAAAAATTATTTTCAGTCATCATTCTATCTTTTAATTTAAATAATACTCCACTTGTTGTGCAACTTTCATTTCTATAATTAAATAACATTTCAAATTCGCAAAAAGATTATGAGATTCTGATTTAATACACTCCCTAGAATATCTTTTTGGACAGATTGCCTTCACCCCAACTTGTAATGAAACTGTTTTATCAATCTCGCTTTGTACTCATATCCTCTCCACCCAACTACCATTTGCTAACACTTTATAAGAGTATATTCATTAATAATCATATATTTAAGTAGTAAAACATCAATATTTGCTTTAATCAAATACTTAAAAGAATAGAAGATGAATCCAACTCCACCTCACTTAGAAAATGCTAAGAAACTGATCCATGAGATACGCTTAAAGGGCATCACAGACGAGCGAATTTTAAAAGCATTACTGCACATTCCTCGCCATCATTTCGTAGAAGATAGATATAAAGAAGCTGCTTATGATGATAAACCTCTACCCATCGGAAAAGAGCAAACCATTTCTCAACCTTTTACTGTAGCTTACCAAACGATGCTACTAGATGTACAAGAGGGCGACAAAATATTAGAGATTGGTACAGGATCGGGTTATCAGGCGGCTGTGTTGTGCGAACTGGGTGCTAAGGTTTTTAGTATTGAGCGGTATGAGCACTTGCACAGCAGGGCAAAATGTGTACTTCAAGAGCTTAGTTATACTCCCCAACTCTTCTTTGGAGATGGATATCTGGGACTACCTCAGTATGCACCTTTTGATAAGATTCTGATTACTGCAGCTACTGATACCATTCCCGAAGTACTTAAAAAACAATTAGCAATGGGCGGAAAAATGGTTTTGCCGCTAGGAAGTGTGTATGGTCAAGTAATGACGGTACTAAGAAAAGTAAGTAAAGAGGAGTTTCAACGTACAGAGCATGGGGGATTCGTATTTGTACCGATGCTTAAAGGCGTAGAAAAAGAAGCAAACTAAGTATTCTTTGTGGAGAGGTTAAGGCATAAAAAATGAAGAAGCTCTCGCGAGCTCCTTCATTTTCTTCCCAATAACGTAGCTATAAACCATCTATTCTACGTCTTATCTTAAATATCTTTATTTCCGATTAATAAAACACATGCTGCATTTTTACGGATATCCCATCTACTTTATTATCAAAGCCATATCTATCAAAATAGAATACTGCACGCATTATATCCCCGCTTAAACTTAACTCATCAAAATATTCATTTCGACTGACATCCATATATCTTAACTCCAAATAATTAGCGTAATAGTCATTAGATAAACGCCAACGAAATCTATTTTCTCTAATTGGTAGTCCATCGAAAGTTTCAACATATTCTATACCAAGTCCATCACCATAAAAATTAAAAATACTAATCAATGCATCAGGACCATCATTTTCTCCAAGATCAACCTCCCAAGAGCCACTAGTGAGATTATCGAATAAATAATACCCATCATTATCATCACAAGATGAAATGGCTATGCTACCTATTATCATAAATAGCATTAAGAGAGCTTTGTGTTTTAATTTTTTCATGCGTCTAATTTTTGTTTCTATCTTAACTAATAAACCTTTTCAGCTATTGAAAAGTTTTGACGAATCTTATTTTTCATAGACGGAAATAGGAAAAAGTGCCAAATTAATAAAAATTAATAGGTTCAGCATCCTTTTCTCTAAAAAATATCTTCAAACGATAGAATTTAGTACCTTTGTGCAACTAAATTCAACAATTATGAGTAAACAAAATAAGGGTAGTCGATTTACCCCCTTTAATTATCCCATCGAGGTAGAACAACGTATTCAAGAGTTACGCAAAGACAAACATGTCCTCTTACCTCCAAGAAAGATTCTACGTACTAAAGAACAAATAGCGGGTATCCGTGCAAGTGCCGAAATAAACACAGCCCTACTCGACTTTATCACACCTCACGTAAAAGCAGGTGTATCAACTAGATACTTAGATAACTTAATCTATCAGTTTACCACCGATAATGGTGCTATTCCTGCTCCACTAGGCTATGGAGAGTTCCCAAAGAGTGCCTGTATCAGCATTAATGATGTGGTATGTCATGGTATCCCCAATGAATATGATATACTTGAAGAAGGCGATATTGTTAATATTGATGTTTCTACTATTTACAAAGGTTACTTCTCTGATGCATCACGTATGTTTACGATAGGTAAAGTAGATCCAGAAGTAAAAAGACTAGTTGATGTTTGTAAAGAATGTCTTGACCTAGGTATCAAAGCTGCTCAACCTTGGGCTACATTAGGAGATGTGGGTGCTGCCATCCAAGAACATGCAGAAAAGAACGGTTTCAGCGTAGTACGCGACTTCTGTGGACATGGTGTGGGTGTGCAATTTCATGAAGATCCCGAAGTGCTTCACTATGGTGTAAAAGGTACAGGTATGACACTAGTTCCAGGAATGACACTCACCATTGAACCCATGTTGAATATGGGTAGCTACGAAGTATTTATAGACTCAGAAGACAACTGGACTGCTTGTACAGATGATGGTAAGCCTTCTGCTCAGTGGGAACATATGTTACTGATTACAGAAACAGGCAACGAAATCTTAACTTACTAGCAGATGGAAATAGTACTATTAGCTCTCTGCCTCCTTTTATTGCTGGCTCTGCTCTACTTGGTACTTACCAAAGGCAAAAGTAATAAGAATGAGAAAATCATTCAAGATCTTCTACGCCAAGAAATGCAGTACAACCGTGAAGAACTGAGTAAAAGTTTGCAGATGGTACGCCAAGAGTTGAGTCAATCTATCAATCAGGGTATGACTCAGGTACAATCTACCATCAACAAGAATCAACAACTCTCTTCACAGTTGAACTTGGAAAGATTTGAAATGATGGTTCGTCAGCAAGAAAAAATGATGGAATCTACCGAAAAACGCTTAGATGATATGCGACTTATGGTAGAAGAAAAACTTCAGAAAACGCTAAACGAACGTATCACTCAGTCTTTCGAGTTGGTGCGTAAAAACTTGGAACAAGTTCAAAGAGGCTTGGGAGAAATGCGTTCTTTGGCAGAAGACGTAGGTGGGTTAAAGAAAGTGCTTTCTAATGTAAAAACAAGAGGAACTTTCGGAGAAGTACAATTAGGGGCTTTGCTAGAGCAAATTATGAGTCCAGAGCAGTATGATGCCAACGTAAAAACCAAACGTGGAGGAACAGAGTTTGTAGAATATGCTATCAAGTTACCAGGCAAAGATGACCGTGATGAGGTGGTTTACCTCCCTATTGATGCCAAATTTCCCAAAGATATCTATGAACAGTATTATGATGCGTATCAAGCGGGAGATACCTTAGCTGTAGAAACTTCGGGTAAACAACTCGAACGTACTCTTAAAAATATGGCGAAGGATATACACGATAAGTACATCGATCCGCCACATACTACTGATTTTGCTATTTTGTTCCTGCCCTTTGAAAACATTTATGCCGAAGTCATTCGCCGCACTGCTCTTGTAGAAGAGCTTCAGCGCAAGTATAAAGTAATGGTAACAGGACCAACCACTCTAGGAGCTATTCTAAATAGCTTGCAAATGGGATTCCGTACCTTGGCTATACAAAAGCGTACAAGCGAGGTATGGACTGTACTAGGAGCTGTTAAAACAGAATTTAGTAAGTTCGGTGGAATGCTACAAAAGGTTCAGAAAAATTTAGAAACAGCGGGCAATCAGCTCGAAGAGGTAATGGGTGTAAGAACACGTGCCATCGAAAGAAGACTTCGCCAAGTAGAGGAACTTCCTCAAGAAGAAAGTCAGCATATATTGCCGCTGGATGAAGATTGAAATATTCGACTGAGGACCTCAGTCACTAGTGTCATAAAAAAACGAGTCCCGGATTCATCAATTCGGGGCTTTTTTTGTTTTTATGCTTTAAGGTAAGTACAACTAACTAGGTAGGTAGGTTCAACCACTACTTCATTAATCAGACCTTTTTTGTCAAACTTAATTCGTATTTTACTATGGTTGTCTTTATCGCCAAAGCTAAATAAAGGTTCGACAGATTCATAAATTACCTCACGAGGCTTTTTCTCTGTCAATTCAAACTCTTGCACTGTGCTAGATAAAATTCTGTTCTTTACTTCTTCAAAAGAAAACTCATCATCTATAGCAGAAAGTTCTACTGTTAGCTTATCGTCAGCTTGTTTTTTAAAATTAAATTCTCTTGCGTGATTTTTGTTGTAACCGCCCATATTTAATTTATGAGCATTTGATTTGAAATTAAATACTTTTTCCATATAATATTTTTAAGTTATATAATTAGTCGGATCTCGACTTCCAATAATATACAAAAAATATAGCTTATATCAAAATGCCGTTCATACATTAATCTTATACCACTCATATACAAGTGTTTAATTAATACTAATTTAAGTATTACTCCATACAAATAACACCTCTTAAACTTTAAGACGTATCAATGTAAAGCAAGAAAGCTCTATCTTTTTAGTGATATCTATCAACCAAATACGGTTGTTTTTCAAATATCAACCGATAATGGTTGTTTTTAGATAATCAACCGAAAAGGGTTGTTTTTTACACGAATTAAACCTATCTTTCGTTCTTATAAAGATAGGAAATATGAAAGCAGTCATTACTGGAGACATTATAAACTCCACTCTAATTAACAATAGACAAGAATTTTTATCCGCTTTGGATGCTATTTTAAAAGAACTAAATCAACAAATCAATTTTCATTATGAAATATACCGTGGAGATAGTATACAGATTTTAATAGACACTCCAATATATGCCATGCATATAGCTCTTCTATTGCGCTATGGACTAAGAAAGAGTACCCCAAGTGGTGAATCTATTATCTGGGACTGTAGATTGGCTATAGGTATAGGCGAAGTGAACTTCCTCACAGAAGACATCAAGCAATCGGATGGCGAAGCCTTTCAGCTTTCTGGCAGAGCACTAGATCAATTAAAAGATAGTACCCTGGATATTCATACCCCTTGGACTTCTTTTGATGAGATCTTTCGAGTAATGACGAGTTTCGTTGATGACATCATCAACAATACATCAATTACTCAAGCCGAATCAATGTATTACTATTTTATAAGTCGTGAGAGCCAAACTCAAGCAGAGCTAGCTAAGAAACTCAATAAAACAGCACAGTCAATTAGTAAATCTCTCATTGGAGGGAAATATAGACTAATTAGCAGCTTTCTTAATCTGTACAAAAAACAACTCCACCAATACCTAAACTAAAATGCCCATATCGAATACCTTATCTATACTAATAGCTATGATTATAGCTCATGTATTAGCAGATTTTTCACTTCAGAGCAACTGCATAGCCAAGAGGAAGAGCAAGAACAATCTGCCTGCTCACTTCATCCATGCAGCTATACAGGCACTCCTTATTTACTTGGTAACCATGCAATGGTCTGCTTGGTACATTACACTACCCTATATATTTATTACCCATTTTATTATAGACTATTTCAAGAATAGATACGTAACGAACCATAAGATATGGTGGTTTATTCTAGATCAAGCAACTCATCTTTTACTGATTGGTTTATTGTGGTATATCCTTTTCAAACCTACTGAACTTGTTGGCTGTTTCAAAGCTTATGCTCTGCAAAATAGTACTTCAATTTTGGTAATCTTACTAGCTTACTTACTCCTATTTGTTCCTTGTTCAATTCTTATTGGAATGATAACAAGTCAATGGACACCTCAGCCTAATGAAGACGAGGATAGTATAACCACAGAAAGCCTTTATCGTGGAGGAAGGTGGATTGGGTATTTAGAAAGATTTCTTATAGTAACTGCAATTTTGATGAGTGTACCCGAAATGATAGGATGGCTGCTAGCTGCCAAATCCATCTTTCGGTTTGGGGAACTAAATCGATCTAAAGACATACAAAAGACAGAATATGTACTGATCGGTACGCTCTGTAGCTTTTCAATATCAATAGCTATTGGGTATTTTACTAAATTCATATTAATGCACTCATAAGATTAGAAGCTCCTCAAATTCAGACAACATATACCTGAAGTTTAAATCGAAGATAACGAAGAATAAAGACACTTCACCCACTAGATAAAAGAAGAAGCTCATCTATCTAATATACAATAAATGAGCTTCTTCTTTATTTGATTTTAATTCTTTCTATTATTTAGCAGCTTCCTTTTCTTCTACAACATCTTCTTTAGGGAGCACTATATTTAGTACGATATAACCCAATAAACCTGCTGTTATTGTACCCAAGAGAACTCCTAGTTTTGCCTGGTTCAATAAATCGGCATGACCATTAGCAAAAGATAGATTGGCTATAAAGAGTGACACTGTAAATCCGATACCACCTAGTAGAGCTATACCCGAAAGATTCTTCCAAGTCATCCCCGTAGGCATATTTACTAGACGAAGTTTGATAGCCAAGAAGGTAAAGGAATAAACCCCGATAAACTTCCCTACTGTAAGTCCTAAGAATACAGCTAATGTTACTGTACCAAAAGTTTCTGTACCACCACTTAATACCACACCTGCATTAGCAAAGGCAAACAAAGGCATAATGAAGTAATTTACCCATCCGTGCATACTATTTTCCAAGGATTGCAAAGGAGATATTACACGATTTGAGGCAGCTTCAATACTCTTTAGTTCGTTAATCTGAGCTGGGTCCAACACAATCTTCTCTCCTTCTTTCTTATCAAAATTGGGAAATTTAGAGATACTTTCACGAATACGATTCACATAATGTGTTACGTGCAAACGAGGTTTAGCAGGAATCATAAAGGCTATAATTACGCCTGCAATAGTACAGTGAATACCCGATTGCAAGAAGAAATACCACATTATAATACCAAAACCTATGTAGAAGATGCGGTGCATAACGCCCAATCTATTACCCAAGTAAAGAATAGCCAATACTACAGCCGAAGCCAATAGATAACTTGTAGCTAAATCACTAGTATAGAAGAAGGCAATAATCAAAATACCACCTATATCATCCACAACAGCAAAAGCGGTAAGGAACACTTTCAGGCTCAAAGGAACTCGTTTGCCAAACAAACTTAAGACTCCTAAAGAGAAAGCAATATCGGTGGCCATAGGAATAGCCAAACCGCTAGACTCTGGACTCGTATGTGCAACACTAAAATAGAGTAATACCGGAAAAATCATTCCTCCGAATGCTGCAATCACAGGCAACATTGCTTTTCGCAAAGAGGATAATTCTCCTACCATAACTTCTCTCTTAATCTCCAACCCAACCGAGAAGAAGAATAAGGCCATCAGCGCATCGTTGATAAACTGCATTAGCGTTAATGGATGTCCATTGTGGCTAAACAAGTTAAAATCACCAATTTGTAAACTCACTGGATAATTCCAGAAATCCTGATAGACATCTCCCAATGGGGAATTGGCGATGATCATTGCCAGGACTGCTACAGTCATTAATACCATGCCACCGTTAATTCGGTGCTTCAATGTACTCAATAAGGAGTAGTTCTTAGATTTTGTTTTTTGCATTTTTCAGAATGTGTTAGTGTTTGCTGTTAACTCAACTCATGTCTAATCTAATTTAAGTACAGCTAAAAAGGCTTTCTGAGGAACCTCCACATTACCAATCTGCTTCATACGCTTCTTACCCTTCTTCTGTTTTTCTAGAAGTTTACGTTTACGGCTGATATCACCCCCATAACATTTTGCTGTTACATCTTTACGCACAGCCTTAATAGTTTCACGAGCGATAATCTTAGCACCGATAGCCGCTTGGATAGCGATGTCAAATTGTTGTCTAGGAATCAGCTCCTTCAGCTTTTCGCACATTCTGCGTCCCATGTCGTAAGCATTGTCCACGTGCGTTAGGGTAGATAACGCATCCACAGACTCCCCATTCAATAGTATATCTAGTTTAACTAGCTTTGAAGGGCGATAGCTATCTTGATGGTAATCAAAAGAAGCATAACCTTTTGAAATACTTTTCAATTTATCGTAGAAGTCGATTACAATCTCGCCAAGAGGCATTTTAAATTGAATTTCAACACGATTTCCTGAGATGTAGTTCTGTTTCTCTAATTCACCACGTTTCCCCAAGCATAGAGTCATAATAGGTCCTATGAATGAAGTATCAGTAATGATACTAGCCGAAATAAAAGGTTCTTCGATTCGTTCTATAAGTGTTGGTTCGGGCATTCCGCCTGGGTTGTGTACCTCAGTCATACCTCCTTGCTTGTCATAGATGCGATAAGAAACGTTGGGGACGGTTGTAATCACATCCATATCAAACTCACGATCTAATCTTTCTTGGATAATCTCCATGTGTAGAAGTCCTAAGAATCCGCAACGGAAACCAAAACCAAGAGCTAGAGAAGACTCGGGCTGAAAGGTTAATGAGGCATCATTTAGCTGTAATTTTTCAAGTGATGAACGAAGGTCTTCGAAATCACTTGCATCAATAGGGTAAACACCAGCAAACACCATAGGTTTAACCTCTTCAAAGCCCGATATAGCTTTAGAACAAGGTCTATCTATATGCGTAATGGTATCCCCTACCTTTACCTCTTTCGAGGTTTTAATACCAGATATAATATATCCCACGTCGCCCGTGCGAAGTTCTTTTCTTGGAGATAAATCCATCTTTAATACCCCGATTTCATCGGCTTCGTATTCTTTTCCTGTATTAAAGAATTTCACTTCGTCACCAGAACGTAAGACACCATTAACAATTTTAAAATAAGCGATAACTCCACGGAAAGTGTTATACACAGAGTCGAAGATTAATGCTTGCAATGGAGCTTCCTCATCTCCTACTGGATGTGGTACTCTTTCGATTACTGCTGAAAGTATCTCTTCCACTCCCAAACCTGTCTTTCCCGAAGCACGAATAATCTCGCTTCTCTCGCAGCCTAACAAATCAATAATTTCATCTTCAACTTCTTCGGGCATGGCACTGTCCATATCGCATTTATTTACGATAGGAATGATTTCTAAATCATGATCAATTGCCATGTATAAGTTGGATATGGTCTGAGCCTGCACTCCTTGTGTAGCATCCACGATTAGCAATGCTCCTTCACAAGCAGCTATGGAGCGAGAAACCTCGTAAGAGAAATCCACGTGCCCTGGAGTATCAATTAAGTTCAGAACATACTTTTCACCTTTATACTCATGTTCCATCTGGATGGCATGACTTTTAATAGTAATGCCTCGCTCTTTTTCAAGATCCATATTATCAAGCATTTGTCCACCTGTTACTTGTACAGTTTTTGTAAATTCAAGTAAACGGTCGGCTAAAGTTGATTTACCGTGGTCAATATGAGCTATAATGCAAAAGTTTCGTATATTCTTCATGTAAAATTTCTATTATTTATCTTTTAGCAAAGATACGACAAAGTGGAGGATTTTAAAAATAGACAAAGCACATTCTATAGCACTTTGATGCATTTTTGTCGTATTGTAGTTGCACTATTTCTCCTCCGTTTCAGTCAAATAGTCCACCCATAACTGAGCAGCAGATTCAACCATTTTAGCACAAGGTCTTTTGGCATAATAAGCATCGGTTCTTTCGGATGCTTCTGGGTTTAATTTGGCTTGTTTTCTTAAGCCCAACAACTCGCCACAGTTTATAGAGCCATTAATCTTTTTAAATTTTTCGGCTAATTCTTGTACCAAGGCATAATTGGCAGATTTTCCTGCCCTATCTTTGGCATCGGTAGAGCCTGTTTGTAGTCCTGCCAACATAAATAAGCCGCAGGCAGCACCACAAGTTTCGCGCATACGCCCTATACCTCCTCCAAAAGAGGAAGCCATTCGTAAAGCTTGTTCATCTGTGAAGCCATACATATCGGCAAATGCTGTTACTACAGCTTGGGAACAGTTGTATCCACTTTTAAATAATTCTTCTGCTTTTTGTACTCGTAGCTGGAGTGTTTCTTTTGTATTGTTCATTTGTTGTAGTTCTATTTTACCAATATACCTGTAGGACAATGGTCTGAATGCACTGCATCGTTATCAATCCAGGCATCTACCACTCTATCTTTAGCCTCATCACTTACCATACAATAGTCGATTCTCCAACCCTTATTCTTTGAGCGTGCTTTAAAACGATAGCTCCACCAAGTATATTTTTGAGTTTCAGCATGAAATCGTCTAAACGAATCGGAGAATCCTGTATCTAGAAAGCTCGTCATCCACGCTCTTTCTTCGGGTAAGAACCCACTATTCTTAGCATTCCCTTTGGGGTCGTGAATATCTATTTCTTCATGACAGATGTTATAGTCGCCGCAAAGAATGAGGTTAGGACGTGTCTTTCTTAATTCTAATACATAATTTTGGAAATCACTCAACCATTGCATTTTGAAATCTTGACGGGCATCACCCGATGTTCCCGAAGGATGATAAACACTAACCACCGATAAGTCGCCAAAATCTGCACGAATAAAGCGTCCTTCATTATCGTATGCTTCAATACCCATACCATATTCCACATGATCGGGTTCTACTTTGGTTAAAATAGCCACCCCACTATAACCTTTCTTTTGTGCTGAATATAAATAAGATTTATACCCCAAAGCCTCATAAGGTTCGGCTGGGTACTGATCGGGTTGCAGTTTTGTTTCTTGAATACATACTACATCGGGATTCGTTTCGGCGAGCCATTCGGGCAATCCTTTTGTTGTTGCGGCTCTCAGCCCATTGACATTATACGTTACAATTTTCATAATTCAGAGAATTTCTTAATCTATAGAATAATATAAATGTGGTCGGGTATAATAGAAACTATTACAGCCGACCACATCCGTATTTATCAAGAAGTAAGCCAAGACTTACTTCTTTTGTTTTTATTTATTTTAAAAACCCATTTCGTGAATTGCTTTACAAAGCTGGTCGGGGCAAGAAGTTTCTCTTCTTCCACATTTTATACCTTCAAGCCTAGAACATACCTCGGCTACCGGCAAACCCTTTATCAAAGAAGACAATCCTTGTAGGTTTCCATTACAACCACCCGTAAAAGCCACATCCTCCACTTTTCCATCTACGACATCGAGTTCGATTTGAGAACTGCAAGTTCCCTTTGTTTTGTAAATGTGTTTCATCTTTTTAATACCCTAATCTTTTGTGTTTATTTTAAAAGTATAGTTCACACTTCTAAAATATTCTTTTTTATTCAGATGCAAAGCTAAGTAAAAAAAGAGAGATTTTCTATAGATAAGAAAGAAAGCGGTGACTAAAAGTTAAGAGCTATATTTTGTCCATCGAAAACAGCCGTACTTAAAGCCAACGCTTCCACTTTTAATCTTTTTTTTGAGCGATAAGAGTTGTTATATTAAGCATTAAACAATCTTTTTGAGTTCCTTGTTCTGAAAACTCTAGATTTTTCTCATCTTTTATAGACTAGCAGAGAGAGAAAAAGGGAGATCACATAAATAACTTGTTATGAAATAGATAATGCTAAATAGCTTATAAAATAGACTTTGACTTGCTGAACACTACTACTCTATTCGCTTTTTACTGATCACACCTCTTTGATGAAGAAATATTTTATTTATAACTAAATAAATAATAATCAGAGAGTTTAATTTCATTTTGGCTTTATTTATAAAATTAGCCTCTTTATTTTTTACCCTAAAGTGTATGTTTTCCCAAAAGTTTTTCCGATATTACTAATCTAATCTTACTACGATATCCACTAAATACACAAACTTTTATAATCGGATTCAGTTAGGTTTTATTTTTTATTTAAGTAATACTATGTTTTGGACTATTCTTATTTTTGTAGTAAGTATAGCAATCATCTCTATTTTTACTGCAATACAAAAAAAGGAAGAAACGCTTAGTGCTCAAACACTACAAGATCGCTTCTCTGTGATGATAGATATGCTCAATAGCTTCGCTTTTGATGGTAAGGCAACTATCGGAACTATTTCAGAGCATAGTTTTAATTTGTACAGACCAGATGAACATCAAGTCATCAATTTTAGTTATCATAAAGGTACCCTGACTATTACTTGGAGATACCCTTACCATGAGAAAGAAATCATTCACAGCCTCAACTTACCTAAGGCTCGCTATATTTCTTTCTTTCAACAAGAAAAACTGGTAGATCGATTTATAGATGAAATGATTGGTATTGTACAGGATTATAAGTACAAAATACTTAATAATTTTAATCACTAATATTCTTAAAAACTAATAGATACAAGCACTATGTCACACGTTTTACTCTTTCTGGGAGCCCTATTATTAATTGCAACCTTAGGGATACATACCGCCATAATAAGCGGAAATCGCGTTAAAAAACCACGTTACACTCGTAAACCTTCTTTAATGCTACTTCCTTGGTTGTGTGGTTTAATTCTGCCCATCTTTGCCTGGACACAACTTACCAATATTCCATGGGGTTGGCTGTTATTACTCAATTTTGTCTTGGTGTTTTTTGGGTCGCCTATCCTTGCTTATTTAATCATACTGATAGGCAGAAGAAAAAGAAAGAAGATGAGTAGAAAACTAGTTACTACCCTAGCATTAGGCATCGTATTCCTTGTTATAGGTAGTATTTTGCACGGATAAACCAATTTCAAAAAAGAACTGATATACAGCCTATCTAACTAAAAAATAGATAGGCTTTCTTTTTGCTAAAAGCAATAAAATAGAAGTAGTTGAAGAAACACTTTGACACCGACATGATGATACGATGTCGGTGTCAAAGTTACTTCATGACACCGACATGACAACCTCTTGACACCGATCAAAAAAAATAAGGTAGAAATGTATTATCATTCTACCTTACCCTATATTTTGATAAAAAACGAGATTTATTTTACTCCTATATAAATATCCACTTTGGAGTTATCTCCTTTTTGAGAATCGGGTCCATACACCTCTACATCATACGTGTAACTCCTCTCTAGGTATTTATCTTGTGCCCATATCTCTTGCCAGGTGGTTTCTACAGCTTTGGGCAAAGCACCCTTTGCCACAAACAACTTATGGGGCTGAGCAGGAAATTCCTTCCCTATCATTCCACTCGGAATAGATTCCATCACTTTCACCCTACACCCAATAAAGCAAGTATATTCTCCTTTATAATCGGATTCATAATCCGTATAAATGGCATACACATCCGTGTTTACCTTATGTGGAATTTTGTGTAAAATATCGTCTTCAAAAAAACGAGTCCACAACTTCGTTAAATCGTCTTCCGCTTTATTATTTACATTGCTCGTACGTACGGAGATTCCTATAAATTTAAACATATCTTTCATAAGGCAGATGCATTTAGATATTTGTAACAGTCTAGAAACAATATATGATACTCTGAAGTAAGTAAAGTTATATTATCATAAACTTATAATTAATTTAAATTCCTACTGGAGTTAAAGCTATATTAGAGTTTCTTCTCCATAGAATGTCATTCAATTTATAAAAAATTATGGAAACAAGAAGATAAAAGTATTATTAATCAACACTTTCACTTTATTATTTGTTATAAAAATAGACTTTATTGGACATACAACTTTTAGGAAGTGGGTTTAATTATTTGTAAATTAATAGTAATACCATTTCTTATAGAGAATATAAACCTTTAATTATTTACTAAAATGAAATTACTTAATCAATTCAAAACTCTTTTACTGCTTGGCTTCGGAGTCATAGCCTTTAGCAGTTGCTTAGATAGCGATAATGACGACAATTACTGGAATGATAATTTTCTGGATCGCTTAAATGGTCGTTGGAAAGTAGATCTATCTGTTGCGCAACCAGCTGAAGAATCGGAAAATCCTGAATCTGCTGCATGGTACTATGTATTCGATAAAAATCACAACGATTACAAGTTTACTTACGGAAAATCTGCCCATCCCGGTATGCGTGGAGAACTCGTACAACACGTTATATCTAGCTATTCTCCTTTAAATGGAGGTTTATTTGGATGGAGACTTTATTCCTACGATAAAGATTATCAAGCAGCTGATGAAAGCGGATCTTCTGTTTTTAACCACAGAATTCTTCGATTTACAGGAGATCAATTACAACTTAGAGAATTCGATTTTGATAGTCAGGGATATGATTATACCCTCATTCGCGAAGATTTAAAGGCTGATTTGGGATCTATTGAGGGTACATGGGAAGAAGTAAAAGCTGTACCTACCGAAAATGAACCGACTGTTAATACCAGCTACTCATTCCTTGAAAACAATCTAGGAAAGAAAACAATTTCTGAGCAAATGGGAGAAGAGGTAAAACAAGATGTAAAAGACTTTTATTACTATTACAATAACAAGTTGGGCATCTTAGAAATCTACTTTGATAAAAAAGAAATCACACCTATAAAAGATAGAGTGAGTGAAGCATATATCATTGTTGCTCTTCAAGACGGTCTTTTAAAACTACAAGGAAACTTAAGTCAGAAAAGTTTAAAGAAAGTAATTGAAAATAAAGAGTAAGTAGAATCTCACAAATAGAAATAAATAAAAAACTAGTCTATGGAATTTTTAAGCTTAATAGTTGCCTTCTCTGCCCTTGGGTTTGCTGTATTTACCTTTAGCGTACATACGAGAGCTTTAAGTAATCTAAGGAGAAAGGTGGATGAATTGGAACTAGGAATAGGTGATCAAGGTCTTTTTGCAAAGAAAAAAGCCTTCCTAGTGGCTGTAGTTAGCAAAACACACGATGCCAATAAGGTACAACTCAGCATACGAAACGATGGATTGGCAATCGCTAGAAACATCAGCTTTAAATTTATTCACCCTCAAACGAGTCAAGATATCAGTGAAACTTTCAGAATCACTACTATATCTAGTCCTGTAATCAACCCCAAGGAGTATATTGTAATGAATATAACTTTCTCGCCTGATACACCCAACATCTCTCAGCTCGTAATGCTATGGGATGATGATTATCAAGAAGTAAATAGAAGAAAGCAGCTCATTAAACTTCGTTGATGAACGCTTAAAAAAGCCGATTTATAGACTATAAAGAACAAAAGCCAACTTGAGTAATCAGGCTGGCTTTTGTTTTATCTATTTCATGCTATTTATTATTCTTTGGCTGTATCAATAGCTTTCCACACCACAGCAGCAATAATAGCTCCTAAAAATGGTGCTACAATGAATAACCACAATTGGCCCATAGCTGCCCCATTACCTTGTACCATTTCAAAAATAGCAGGTGCTATACTTCTTGCTGGATTTACAGAGGTTCCAGTAATAGGAATACATACAATGTGAATAAGCGTCAAACTTAAACCAATAGCTATTCCTGCAAATTTGTTATCTGCTCCCTTAGATGTAGATCCGAAAACGACTAATAAGAAGATAAAGGTAAATACAGTTTCGGCCACAAACGCTGGTAACACAGAGGTATAACCATTGGCTCCAGTGAGCGTAGTGGTAGATCCTGAATCTTTAGCTAGCACATACAAAATAGCAGAACCGATGATAGCTCCTATTACTTGAAACAGCATATACATCGTTGCATCTTTTGATGAAATCTTTTTAGAAACAAGCATACCCAGTGTTATTGCAGGATTAATATGACATCCTGATATTTTCCCAATGGTGTACACCATAGCTAGTACAGATAGACCAAAGGCTAAAGCCACCCCTAGTGTACCTACAGAGGCAAAAGGCTGTACTGCTCCTGCAAACACAGCAGCTCCACACCCCATTAATACAAGTACCATAGTACCAATCATTTCAGCTAAATACTTTTTCATAATGTTTGTAATATAGGTTTAATTATTTGCTAAATATGGATAAATAATTTCATATTATATCATTGGAACATCTTTTTAACATATTAACTTAGAGAAAGCCTTTGTTTAAGGGCTGTAGAAGATTGCTTCGTACATATATTCCAACAGCCCAACTAAAAAGAAGAGCCTGCATTGATATGCAGGCTCCATTGTAAACAGACTATACACTAATAGTTTGTGTTTTGCGGATCGAAATTAGTCCATTCATCCATCCAATTATCATCTGAACCAGAGAAAGCTCCAATATAGTTAACGGGGGATATGAAGTTACTCTGTATCGAACTAAAATCGGCTCCTTTTAGCAAGACACTTCCTGCTTTGGGTATGTAGTTTTGACCTACATCTATACGCCCACTAGTTAAACCTAGCTGATCTTCTTCAACCATTTTGTTAGAAGAGATAGAGTTGAAGTATGTGGTAGAGAAAGATGGTTTTGTTTCATCATAGGTGATTTTACCATTCTCATAAGTACCAAGCATATCTATGTATTGCTTGTTGGCATCTGTTCCTGTAACGTCCATACTTGCGAAATAAAGGTTTTTCAAGTTTATCTTACCCTCTTTAGCTTGTTGAACTGTATTTCCTTTTTCTCCATCTAATATTAAACCGATAGGGAATCCTACAAACACCGAGTTATGACAAGCCAAACGACTGTTTCTACGAATGTGCATGGCAGCTTGGAATTTACCCATACCAGCACCGTTGTTTGGATTGAGCTGACCGCCATTGATATAGTCGGATGTGTTTTGGAATCCTGCTGCTCTGTTTTTAGCAGTAGCTGGACCAATTACTGTAATGTTACTAAAGATTGTATTGGTAAAAGGAGAGATTTCAGCTCCGTCTGCAGCGTTATCTGATTCAAATGCATTCGATTGAGATACGTCTGCAATACGAGGATCTCTTACCACTAAACCAAACTGAATATGTCCACTGAAACCATTGTCTGTATCGAAATCATCGTCCCATCCATTATAAGCAATTAAATATTTACCATTAACAGAACCACCAAACCACTCAAATGAATCATCATTAGAATAAGATACTTGGATGTGATCTAGTTTCGTTTCTCTACCAACAGAACCTAAAGTTAGCCCATTGATTTCTTTATCTTTTTCAAAAGGGTAACCTGCAAATTCGATACGGATATAACTCAAGACACCCGAATTATCTGCATCATTATCACCACCGTGTTCGGAGCGGGGACCACCCTCAACCTTCATACTTCCTTGATTGTTCTTCGCTTTACCACAAACAATCACTCCACCCCAGTCGCCTGGCTTACGCTGACCAGCAGCCTCTTCAGAAGTAAAAATAATGGGTTCTTTAACATTACCTTGAGCAAATAGCTTACCTCCTCTTTCTACAATAAGAGCCGCTTTAGTTTGCTTATCCCCTTTTATAATGGTACCTGGCTCAATGGTTAGTTCGGCTCCTTCGCCCACATATACCCAACCTTTTAAGTGATACACACCTTTTTTTAGTGTTTCTTTACCGGTAAATACAAAGTTTTGATCCCCATTACCGAGTTGAGTCCCTTCACTAAAAAGAATACCCTTACTATGAGCAACATTACCTATATATTCTACCTTTGGATCTGTAGGTTTAGTTTCTGGACCAGGTTCTATGGTACTATCATCGTTGCTATCTGAACAAGCGACAAATGCACCAATCATTAAAATAGCTACTAAGGCTGATTTTAAACCGAATAATTGTTTCATTTTTTTCATTTTAAGATCTGTTTTAAGATTACTGTGTCTTATTATTTGAATGCATAACCAATACTAAAGCCAAAGCTTCTACCTGGTTTATAGCTTTTAGTTATTTCATCCATTCTGTTTTTATCTTTATTTTCATCTATCTGTTTAAAGATTACTTTATCAGCAATTATATCTTTAGCATAGACTTTGAATTCCCAAGATTTGAATTGTTTACCAAGTGTTAAGTCTAAACTATTGCGAGGCATCTCATAAGAATTGGGTATATCACTCGTGTTTTCTCCTCCTACTGTTCCTACACTTCTGCCAACGCCCACAATACGTTTGCCGATACGGTTGTAAAGGATAGCTGCATTGAAGCCCCAATCAGGGTTATTGTAAAACAAACCCGTATTAATGAGGTAAGGAGATTGTCCTTGCATAGCTCTGTTTTTCTCTTTGCTTCCTTTTTCAAAATCTACATTACTCTTAATGAGTGCTCCATTGAAGTTCAAACTAAAATTGGGTAGTCCGATAAAGTCTAGGTTTTTACGAAATTCCAACTCAATACCATAGTTTTTAGCAGCATGAGCATTGGCATAAGAGTATGTTAGGTTTGTTCCACCGTTTACAGTATAGGTCCACTCTATAGGATTAGAAAAATGCTTGTAAAAGAGAGAGAGCGACACCAATTCTGCACTACTAGGATAATACTCATAACGTAAGTCTAAGTTGTGTATGTACGCAGGTTTTAGTTCACTATTCCCCTGCACATTGCTAGCCAACTCAAAGTCATAGAATACTGAAGAAGAAAGCTCTCTGAATTCTGGGCGATTTACAGTTCTACCATAAGCTAATCTCAACTGGTGCTTATCGTTAAAATCATAAGATAGATTTGCCGATGGAAAGAAATCACGATATGTATAATACGTACTGATTTCGCTCTTTTCATGGGCTTTTGTATTAGAGATTAACTCCATGCGATTATACTCATATCTTACTCCAGCAAACAACGTAAACTTCTGGATAGGAACATTCCAAGCTAAATAACCCGCCATATGTGTATTATTCCCTTTATAATCATTGATTTTATTCACTTGCTCTTGCAAGTAAAATTTATCATAGGCATAGTTAGAAGGAATCAATAGTTCTTCTAAAATAGGTAGGTATCTAAAGCCTTGAGGTAAGGTATTTTCTCCATAGTTCCAGTTGAAGTAAAATAGACGGGTATCATATTTTCGAGTACGATACTCTCCATACACCCCTACTTTCATCAATGGATTGAGGTTGCCCCAATGAAACTGATGATCGTAATTGATGTTTAAAGAACCAATATGTTCAACTAGATAAGTAAACTCCCTACTGATATCTGAACCACTTGTCAGCCCTATTTTACCTTGTTCCAACTCATCATTGAGTAAGATTCTTTTTCTATCGGGTAGGTTTCTGTTTGCAAAAGCATAACCCACTGTCCAGTCCAAGCTGTTTTCTTTAAAATCGTGCTTTCCTGTAAACTGTGTATTATAGATAGAGCGAGCTGAGTAATAGTACTCCATACTCTGTTCTTGATTACTCTGAGCATCATAGCCTTCACGAGTGGTATATCTATTTTTACCCAATTGGTTAAAGCTATTTTTGAATTCAAATAAATGAGTAGGATTTAATCGAAAAGCCAAGTTGAGTAAAAAGCCCATCTTTACATCATTGGTAAACTGATTATCGGTACTTTGACGAAGATAGACAGGGTGGTTATTCACTTCATCGTAACTACCAAAGAGCGAGTTCTCCATATTCCGATATGCCTTATAACTATTGCTATAGTTTGCACTAGCAAGTAAGCCAAGTTCTTCTCCATTGTTCCACTGCCAAGCGCGATTATAAGCAAGATTGAATTTCATATCTCCTACAGGAGTTCTCTTTTTAACCTGCCAATCATTATTTAATTTGTTGTTTAATAAGTCGATGGCTTCAGGGTAGCCTTCAAAAGTATTCATTGCTGTATGTATGCCATTTTGCAAAGGACGAAGAGAAGAGTCGAACCCAAGAAAATCTGTCTTTCCACTTTTAGAAGAATAAAAGTTCTTATAATGTGCTTCCGAGTTGATACTTGAGCCTAACGAAATGGAAAGACTATTGGATTCTGGAATAGATTTAGTGGTTATCTGTATAAAACCACCCGTAAAATCGGCGGGATATTGTGGAGCTGCCGACTTCACAATCACCATATTATCTAGCTGACTGCTAGGTATTATGTCAAAAGAAAAGGCACGCGAATCAGCCTCCGAGCTGGGCACCGCTCCCTGATTAATCCACACATTATTATAGCGTTGCGATAACCCACGTACCATCACAAATTTATCGTCGATAATACTTATACCAGGAATACGACGAATAACCTCAGATGCATCGCTATCTTGTGTGCGTTTTATTTGCTGTGCTGACACTCCAGACTGAACTACCAAACTGTTCCTCTGGGCTGTAAGCATGCCTATATCTGAACTCCGAGGCTGATGAGCCGTAACAGATACCTCGTCGAGCAGATGTTCATCTTGTTCTAATTTAAATTCTATTAAATCTTTACTTTGTACATTTATTCCATCTAAACGCTCACTACGATAACCCAAATATCTCACTTCAATGCTGACACTCCCCTTTTTGTCGGTATTGAGTTCGAATTGGCCATCCATATTAGTTATTGTAGCTGCCGAGCTAGATAAGATTTGTACTGTAGCTCCTACTAAGGGCTCTTGAGTAACTTTGTCTATTACCACTCCTTTAATTATAGCTGCAAAGCTAAAAGGTAGTACGGTAAATAAATAGAAGAGTAAAACGAATAATCGTTGTTTAGTAATCATAGTCTGTTCAATTGTTTACGACACAAATGTAGATTTACATCATTACGATTCTATTAAGACTATTTTACATTTTAATAATGAGTTTGTTACAATACCTAAAACATATCTCGATTTTGTTAAGAGGACTTAACTCCTCATCACTATACAAAAAACGAGGCTACACTGCTCAGTGTAGCCTCGTTTTATAACAATACATTCTCTTTATCTATGAACGTTTGAGCCAAGTTCTACCCATATCCTTAGAATAATAAAGACCTTTGGTAGTTAATCCTAATAGCTCATCTTCCGCCCAAATCAAATCTAAGAACTCACCATACGTTCCCCCTTTGTATCGGGTAGTCCAAGTGCGCCCTTTATTACTAGAAACTTCAAGTTCGCTTTTATTACGATGGGAGATGCGAAGTAGCTCACCACCATGGAATAACAACTGTGACATAGACAAAACATTTAAGGTTTACTGAAGTAAAGATAGGTAGAGATTTAGATAATAAAGCATAATGTGTAAACTTTATTTCTACTTATTTTACTTGTCCCGACCCTATTCTTCCCACTCTTTCAACTCCAACGATTGATAGTAAGATATAGCATCATCTAAGCTTTCTTCGTGCTCTGTCTTTAGAGGTATTTCTTCAAACATAAAGCCATTCTGAATGATTTGAAATTGTCTATTTCTTTTAACAGGAGAAAGAACAGTTAAGATATCTCCCGACCAATAGCCTAAATCTTGATAAGTTGCAATAAAAGCTCTCGGGTTATAGTTGACATTGTGAAAGATATCCATACCATAGAATTGTGATTCGTAATTTAGATTTAACATTCCCAGCACCGTAGGCATAATATCTATCTGTGACACTCGTGTGTTTACCTCTTGAGGTTCTACAAAACCTGGAGCATAAATCAAAGCAGGAATATGATATTTATCGAGGGGTAATTCTACTTTACCTGCACTAGAAGCACAGTGATCTGCCACTACAATGAAAATGGTATTCTCAAACCAACTGAGACTTTTTGCCCGTTCGATAAAGTCGCCAATGGCATAATCAGTGTACTCCACTGCCCCACTCCTAGTCTTTGTTTCGGGAGAAATAGAGACTTTACCACTTGGATAGGTAAATGGCCTATGGTTACTTACTGTCATTAAGTGAGAGAAGAAAGGTTTATTTAGCTTCTCATTATCATCAAATACTTCGAGAGCCTTGGTGTACAAATCTTCATCACATACACCCCATACATTTTGATAAGTAATTTTTTTCTTATCGATGTCTTTACTATCAATGATTTCATAACCATTCCCTGAAAAGAAAGTACCCATATTATCAAAATAACTATCTCCTCCATAAATATATTGCACAGTATATCCTTTCTCTTTCAATACTTTCCCTACTGAAAAAAGATTCGAGTTATCAGGTCGCTTGATAATACTTTCTCCTGGGCTAGGTGGTAACGACAGAGTTAAAGCCTCAAGTCCTCTGACTGTTCTATTACCCGTTGCATAGAGATTATTAAACACTAAGCTATGTTGGATTAAGCTATCTAAACGAGGAGTGAGATGATCTGTATTCCCAAAATGAGCTAAGAAGTCGGCACTCAAACTTTCTACGGTTATAAGTACTATATTCTTATGTACTTCGGGTTGCATATACGTTATCGGGTAACTATCTGCACCTTCTTCACAGTTGTACCTACCTTTGATAAAAGACTTCACATCATGAATGCCTAGAGTAAGGTAAAAAGTATCATAATCTAAGGCACTACTCTTGAATGCTTCGTAAAACTTAAAGATACCATTGGCTTGCAATTCATTGAGAAATACATCTTGATTATTCTGAAAGTATTTAGTTGCATTGACTAGCCACATAGATCCTCCCACCAAGACTAAATAAGCTATAGACACTGAAGCTTTTGTCTTGAATGACACTGTTTCTCGAAAGAATACAGAATCTTTACGAACCATGAAGAAGGTAATTACAGCTGCTACCGTAATTAATACCAATAAGAGAGGAATGATAGAGTAAGATTCTAAGATATTTCCAATGACTTCATGCGTATAGACTAAATAATCTACTGCAATAAAGTTATAACGCAATCCAAATTCATCCCAAAAGAAGTATTCACTCACTGCATTAGTCAACATGGCTAAAACATATACAAAAATGAGTACTACATAACTAATGTAACTCCACTTCTGGCGAATAGAGGGAATAAATAATCGTAGCCCAAAACTGATCGATTTATACAGAGCTAAATATTTTAGAATGCGGGCTAGTGACTTGTTGTATTCATGAAAAACGGTATTCGTAAAAGTAAGATATATCCATGAGAGAATAAAGAAACCCAAAATAAAATAACCAAAAGGAAATTTATATTTCCTCTCTCCCACCCCAATTAAAGACAGCCATAAAAACACGTTTAGAATGATAGCCATAGCTACATCATTGATCATGCCCAGTCCAAATATTTCAAGCTGCTCAAGCATAGTAAAGGAGGTTGCCGTCTGGCTATTGAATAAAAAGAGGATACGGACAATCAAGCCGATAACTATAAAAAGCAAGAGAATATTACCCAAGCCTTTCAAAAACATCCCTGCCTTACTGCTCGGCATGAGCTTTTTAAGAGAAAAGGATTCTTTAGCCATAATATTTAAGTTAGGTTTAAATAGCATAAAATGAACAATGGGGTTAACAGTAGCGTGTATTTACTGCAAACCCCATATTCATGAAGCTTTTTTAGGATACCAATCAAATTTCTACATTTCATTGAGCTTCAAATTCATAATTACTAAATGCTTTTCACAAAGCACATTTGTAACATTCTAACGTAACTCAAAGGTAACACCCAATTCTGTATACTTTTTGAAGATAAACTTTTTCATGCAATATGCTGTATCATATAAACTGAATAGCACAAGAATAGTTCTTGCAATCCATAACTAAATAGACTGAGGCAAAAAAACAAAAAACTGACTTACTACAGGGTGAGTATACCGCTCAGCCGAGTTTGTAAGTCAGTTTAAATCTACTTGAAGCAATGACTCCATTTCGGAATCACTAGGTGTAAAGATATGCAAATATTTTGGACTTACACCAATTTTATCTAACAAAAAGATGAATTTATTTAAGTTTCATTTGAAATCTAATACCATATTACATTTCTATCTCTAAAATATACAGCAAATTTTAAATTCATTACACTTCTGCGTTTAAGTAAGAACATTACTACAAACATATCTCCTATAAGCACTTATAGGAATACAACACTTCTAAGAGAAATGTAAAAAACAAAGCTAATATTTATTTCAAATTACATAATAATAAAAAAATAGGTTGCATAAGCAATTGTATAAAACAGAGATAAATCGACATCAGAACAAAAACGATTAAACATACATTTATTGCATAATTAAGCCTGACTTATTTTATATATTTTTCTATTTTAAAAGCCATAAAATTAACCTTTAAAGCTTTTAATTTCATATTTTGACCCATTAAAAACAAGAACAAGCCATATCGCCTTTTAATTATCTTAAATAACGGCCAATATTAAATACATCAAAACAAACGCTCCAAAACATGTTTTACAAAGAACAGCCTTTTTATTTATTATTTTATTCATCAAAAAGTGTTATCTACAGTAAGCAAATTTTAATTTGAATAAGAACCAACTCCACAACCTCTTTCTCTATTTAGAAAAAGCATACATTCACTCTATTTTATTAAAAGAATAGACCTTCATATAAATATTGAAATTTAGTTTTTTACCTTTTCCGAATAAATTTGTGCATCTTTGTAGGATAACAACTTAATCAATCCAATCATTTTTTATTATTATGAAAAAATATTTATTACTTCTCATGGCAGTAAGTATGGGTTTACTTTCTGCATGTAACTCTTCTCAACCAAAACTAGACTTAAAAGTTATGACCTTTAATATCAGACTAGATACTAGTGATGATGGAGAATACTCGTGGGAACATCGAAAAGAGCAAGCAGGTGCTATGGCTAAAGCTCAAGATTGTGACTTAATTGGTACACAAGAAGTTCTTAACCACCAACTCGAAGATCTTAAAGCTGCTCTTCCTGAATACGAAGCAGTTGGTGTGGGTCGTGCTGATGGCAAAACCGAAGGTGAATATAGTAGTTTGCTTTACAAAAAAGATCGTTTTGATGCCCTTGATTCAGGTACGTTTTGGTTGAGCGAAACTCCTGAAGTAGCTGGTTCTAAAGGCTGGGATGGTGCTTGCGAAAGAGTAGCTAGTTGGGTACTACTAAAAGACAAAGAAACTCTAAGAGAAGTTTTCTTTATAAACACACACCTAGACCACGTTGGCGTAGAAGCTCGTCGTGAAGGTGTTAATCTTCTTCTTGAACGTGCTTATAAATTGGCTAAAGATGCTCCTATCGTGCTAACTGGCGATTTTAATGCTGAACCAGAGTCGGACGTTATCTTCAATGTCATCAATCCTGAAAAAGAAAGACACCTATTGAGTACTCATGAAGTGGCTCAAGAAGTAAAAGGTACTAATTGGACTTTTCACGATTACGACAGACTTGACATCAACAAGCGTGAATACATCGACTATATCTTTGTAAGTGCTCCTGTAACTGTAAAAAGCTACGAAGTACTCCCTATGAAATATGAGGGTCAGTTTGTTTCAGACCACTGCCCTGTGGTTGCAAATATTGAATTCAACTAAGAATCTCTGTTTTGTTATACAGAAAAGCCTCATCAACAATGAGGCTTTTTTTTATGCCCTTTAGGGTAAGGATAGTATAGCAATCATCGCCAAATAGAGGCAAAATGTCTATCTTTGTAAGCTTAAAATAAGAATCATGGAACAATTGAACAGACTACATAAACAGATACAGTTTATTCACGAGGTGGACAAAATCAAATACATCTTAAGAAGAACTCGGTTATTTAATAGCGACCGTGCAGAGAATGATGCCGAACATAGTTGGCACCTCTCCATTATGGCAATGGTACTTGCTGAGCACTCCAATGAGCCTATTGATCTTCTCAAGGTGATTAAGATGGTATTGATTCACGATGTAGTAGAGATTGATGCAGGAGATGTTTTCTTTTTCGACAAAACTCAGAAACACGATAACAGACCTGAGGAAATGGAGGCTGCCAAACGCATTTTTGGATTACTCCCTGCCGACCAAGCTGAAGAACTCATCTCTATCTGGCTAGAGTTTGAAAAGGGTAAAAGTGTTGAGGCACGCTTTGCCAAAACACTTGACCGACTAGAGCCGATGCTTCAAAATGCATCCAACCAAGGGGGAACTTGGGAAGAATACAATGTTAAGTACGATGAGGTACTCGATAGTAAAAGAATAATGAAAGATACGGCTACTCCACTCTGGGAATATACACAAGCTCTTCTCAAAGAGTGTGTAAAAGAAGGTATTTTAAAAGAAAATGAAGAATAATCATTCACTTCTAGAAATAGAAAAAGGAGGACGTGTCCTCCTTTTTTATGCTTAATATCCCAGTTTTATTCTTGTACTTTAATATAATCTCCAGCTAGTGAACCACCTCCACCACAGAAGTACATCAAGTCGTAACGATCATCAAAGGTGGAAGTAAAGAGGAATAGACCTGTTTTCTCATTGTTTGGGCGAATCACTAAAGTAGACTGCATTTTGTTATGCTGCTCGTTTAGAGAAACTTCAATTTGATTGTTCACCAACTTTCCTCTTCCCGAAAACTCACAACCCTTACCAGCTCCTTCGCTATTAACAATAACGTTTACTTCATTCTCATTAATAGGAGTTATTATTAAGTTCTGACGATAGCTTTTAGGATCTTGGATATCTCCCATTACATATTTACCTGCAAAACTATCCGACACTAAAGGGGTAGCTTTCGTGAGTTGATAGTATTCTGCTAGACTCTCAGATGGAGTGCCTACAGAATCCGTCATCATAATAACAGAATCTGATAATTGAACATAGTATAGCGTTATCTCATCAGGCATTAAGGCTTTTAGAATTTTCCCTTCTACTGTCCATGTACCCCACTCTGTTTCTGATGTGTTATCTCCGTCATAATAAAGAGAAGTAATGGCTACAGTACTATCCGATAAAAAAGTTGCATTTGTACGAATTCCAGGACAATCTGCACAAGGTAATTCTCCTACATACATCCCTTCAAAGCCAGATTTAAATGGTTTTGTTTCTTTCTTTTCTCCACAAGCTCCCAACAAAAACGATAGAGCTAATGCTGAAATACTGAATAATAGACTTCGTTTCATTCTAATGTTTGAGTTAATTATTGGTACAAATATAAAGATATTTTTATATACCTTATAAAGAAAGAAGTAATATTAAAAGTTACATTTTACAATTGCATAAGGAATGAGAGCATAATTCCTTACCTTGTACTATACATTCAAAAAGAATAGAAATGGAAAATAAAATCATATACGTACACGGCTTATCTTCTTCTGGGGCTACAGCTTCAGCACAGAATATTCAGGCTCTGCTGCCACAATATCAAGTGGTAGCTCCTGATATGCCTCTACCTCCTCAACAAGCTTTACAATTACTTACAGACCTTGTTGCAGAACTTCAGCCCGTACTGGTAGTGGGTACTTCTATGGGAGCTATGTTTACTCAACAATTGCACGGACAAACTAAAATTCTAATAAACCCAGCATTTCATGTATCTCAATTGATGCGTAAAAACTTAGGAACTCAGCCCTTCTTTAACCCACGAAAAGATGGAGTAATGACTTTCGATATCACTCCTCAGCTCTGTGATGCTTATGAAATAATGGAAAAACACCAGTTTGATAAGGTAACTGTATACGACCAAGAGCACACTTATGGTTTTTTTGGCACTCACGATGAAATGGTCAATTGCCAAGAAGAATTTAGTAGATACTATCCACACAAAGTACTCTTTGAAGGCGAACATAGGCTAAATCCTGAAGTGATTGAAAGAGATTTAGTACCACTTATCCAAAGCATTCTGATGAATTCATAAAAAAGAGGTTCCAAAACATTGAAACCTCTTTAAACTCGTATTAAGACTAAAGCTGATACACCGTCTTAAGGATTACTTTGCTGGAACCTTTTCTTTGTCTTTTAAGCGGAAAGATACAGGGACAGTAAATTTCACACGTACCTTTTCCCCTCCTTGCATACCAGGTTTCCATTTGGGCATAAGTGAAATAACGCGAAGAGCTTCTTTGTCCAATGCTGAATCAACACCACGTACTATTCTTGGTTCAGTTACAGAACCATCAGTATTGACTATAAACTCCACAATAACACGCCCTTGTATAGAATTCTTCTGAGCATCAGCAGGGTATTGAATATTCTCACCCAAGAAAGTTATTAGATTTTCAAGACCTCCAGGATACTCAGGCATAACTTCTACCACTACAAACACTTCTCCTTTTTGACTACTTGGAGTAACTTGAGGTAATTCTTTGGTATCAGCTTGAACATCAGAACTATCTCTTAGTGCTGATGCTTCAGTACATGAACTATTAATTCCTATTCCGAGTATCAACAAGAAGCCTAATGGCAATAGAGAAATCAACTTGAGCTTTGCCCATTTACTAGATTCTTTTTGTAACATCATATTGATTCTTTTAGTAAGATGACTGTGGTTAAAACTGTTGGCCAAATTAAACATGTAGTCACCCACAGACTTCTTGATTAATAATAATTGATATTTTTGTGCGTTTATGCCGTGTTTAAGTACGAAAGCATCAGCTTGATATTCATGAACTATCTCCAACTCACGCTTAAAAAGCCAAGCTGCTGGATTAAACCATTGTACCATCAATATAAGATTCAGTATTAGCATATCCCATGAATGCATATAATGAATATGTGCTTTCTCGTGCATCAGTATTTCTTCTCCACAATTAGCTAAATCATCCTCACTCAATACAATGTAAGACATCCAGCTAAATGGACCTTGAGTACTTTCAGTATGAGTAATCAACTTTGTACCATCTGTTTGAACTCTTTTCTTACCCTGTTTAATGAATTTACTTAGACCCAGCCATCCAACTCCTAAACGTAGCAAGATGAATGTCAGACCCAATAAATACACGCCTACCAACCAATCCAACCAGTTAATACTTGTAGTCTGTTCGGCAGAAATGATCAACTCATCTAAACGGATAGAATAAACCACCTCATTGAAGAGGGAAGATTGCACCATCCCCGAAATCGTAAAGAAGCTATCCCAAGGGATTAGAGGTAAAGTAAAAGAGAGAATCAACATACTCCATAAAATAGCACGATTAAGTGTATAAAAAGTTTCTTTACTGAAAAGCCACTTGTAAAAGACATAAAAGATGCCTAGGCAAATACTCGATTGAAAAAGGTAGGTTAAAATAGTCATCATACTTTTATTTTGACAAGATTTAAAATTGAAACTTTTACTTCTTCTGTTGCTCTACTAAGTTGATCAGTTTCTTCAAATCTTCTACACTGATATCTTCTTCTTTCACCAAAGTAGAAACAGCACTCAAAGCAGAGTTTTTGAAATATTTAGAAACTACTCCTTTTAAACATCCACTACTATACTCTTCTGCAGAAATTAGGGCATAGTATTGATAAGTATTACCCAAAGAGTGATGAGAAAGAAATCCTTTCTCTTCTAGTCCTCTTACGATAGTAGATAAAGTATTAAAATGAGGTTTTGGTTCGGGGTGAATCTTTAAGATGTCTTTCACAAACATCTCACCATGACTCCAAAACACTTCCATAATTTCTTCTTCTCGTGCAGTTAATCGTTGTATCTTACTCATAATTCTATCTGTTTTATACTCTTATTTTATCATTACTGATTACAATAACGTAATTATATTATTAATAAACTAATATTTATAGTTCTTTCTAACTATAAAACATAGTTAAGAACATATTTTGTGCTAAAAGACTCATTTAAAGCACTTATATTCCTAAAAAAAGGATAATAACTAGAGCTACTTTTGATTCCTAAGAGATAGCAAGAAACATAATTTCATTCTTTAGCGTCAATCATTATTTACTACTTGAATTTTATACCAAAAGAATACCGACTCAGCTGCTTCTTGATGAATAAATTCGCCTACCTTATCAGGATAAAAAAGATAAACTTATACTATTTACATCATGCCGATAGAGAAATGTCTTAACACCGACATGAGCACGCTTTAACACCGACATGTTACTATCATGTCGGTGTCATGATGAATCGATAACTTTTCAATCTCACTATTATACAGCAGTAAATTAGAGTGTTAAACTCAAAAATCATATTTATCAAAAAAGATAAAAAAAGTCATATTCTTAGATAGAAATTCTCGCAACATGGAGCATTAAAAATCAGATAATGATGGAGGCAAAATAAAAGGATAGTAAAAAAGAAAGGGGGTGTTTTGAGAAATTAGAATAAACTCAAAACACCCTCTTCACATACACATATAAAACAATAATAAACCTTTAGAAGTTATGCCAAATGGCATTGGCAAATTAGTGGTAGGTAAAAGCTTGAAGCCAACACTTTAATTTTAAGCAAACACAGAAAAAACGACAGTTTTAATAGGACTTCAAACACTAATTACCTTTTAACTTCTACTATAAAAGTAGAAAAATATTTATGGAAAGCCATAGATCTTGAGAGATTCTTTAACATGTTATACAGCAGTAAATCAATACGTAAACTAAAAAAGGCAATGCCATATCTTAAAGATAGCATTGCCTTCAATATTTTGAAATAATGTAAACAGTTTAAACTAATCTTGCAATAGCATAAGATTTTATCTTATCATAAATCCAATTATACACAATGGTATAAGGGAAAAAGTAGAGCAACATAGCAAACTCCAATTTAAAAGCATCCCATAAAGTGAGACCCATAGTGAGTGAAATAATAGGTACGGATATAAATACAAGTCCAACCTCAAACCCTGCACCATGAATAACTCGCACGGCAGCAGACTTTCTAAAATGATACTGCTTTCTCAATTTATCATATAGATAGTTGTAAACATAATTCCAAATAGTAGCAACTATGGATACGATTAAAGCAATAATTCCAGATTCTGATAAATTTTTTCCTGAGAAGAGAGCAATAATAGGGGCACTGGTAATAATCCCTACTACTTCATACATAACGGCATGAAAGATGCGTTCATATGGGCTTCGTTCAATCAAATGATCAACTAGTCTCATAAGTAACAAATTCAAACTTAATAACAGAAAAAGTCTAGATATTTAAGTTCTAGTTTTCCTTTAACAATGGGAACTCTCAAAAAGTTCCTTTTATGTCAAAAAAGATTTAGAAAAAGGTGGGGTACAGAACTGAATCTGTACCCCACCCTACAAATATAAAGATTGAGAAGGATTTAATTTAAAACTGAATATCCCATATTCCACAAGTATATTCAAGATTAACTAGTGCAGAGGCATACGCTTTCATCACCATAAAGTATTGCTCCTGAACTTCATTATAAGTTCGCTGGGCTATTAACACATCGAGAATGCTTGTCTCACCTCGTTTATAACGATAGATCATCCCTTTAAGCACTTCTTCTGCCTCAGCAAGTAATCCATTGATATACTGCCCCACTTGCTTTTGAGCGGCTTCGTACTCAAAGAAAGCCTGAGACACTTCTACTTGAGCATCCATTTCTTTGCTTTCTCTTATCATTTGATTTTGCTGCACTATCAGTTTCGACGATCGTACTACTCCTTTATTCGTATTAGAAAACTTTAGAGGAATAGATACTCCTGCTTTTACAGAGTTTCGATTGGGCCACATACCGTGCCAATCTCTGCTATACCCCACCATCAAACCCAAGTCGGTACGTCGCTCAGCCTTAGCCAAACGCAATCTACTTTGTGCAGCTTGAATGCCTTTACTTGCTACCAATACATCTATCCGCTGGTCTAGAGCAATAAGCATCAGTTGGGACAACTCATAAGAGCGTTCAAGCTGGCTCATATCTCCTATGGGAGATTCCATTTCGGATGCTTTCTTACCTCTGTATTTATTGAGCAAGATTAAAGCCGATTTGTAAGCAGCCTCTTGCTCAAATACTTCATTCAGTAAGGTAGCAGCCTCCACTTTTGACTGACGAGCATCATTGAGTGTTATTTCACCTAGTCGATAACGAATACTATCAGAGCGATGCAAATTCAACATCGTATTGTACGAGTTCTTCTTTACCTCTAGCAAATCTCTTTGCAAAATGGCATCGAGGAATGCATGAGTAGCCTCAGCACGTAATTCTTGGAAATAGGCTTCAAGCTCTAAAGCCACTAATTCACTTTCTGTCTTCGCATTTCTGATTCTCGCTTTCCGTTTTCCCAGCTCCAAAGTATAACCTAGTTCGACCGTAAAATTATCGTGTTCTCCCTCAAAAGATAATTCAGGATCGGGCATTACACGTGATGCAGCAATCTCAGCCTTAGCAATATCAATATTATACTTCTCGGCTAAAAGATGTAGGTTTTTATCTCCTACCTCTTTTAGATAAGTAGAATAGTGTAGAGGCGATAGCTCTAAATTCTCTATATGCTGTGAAAAAGCAGTATGAGAACAACCCAACACTATACCTATTATATATATCCATTTATACAGTCTCATTACTCTTCGTTTTTTCAATATTACTTTCATTATCATATTTGCGTTCTACCAGATAGTAAAGTACAGGTAGAGCAAATAGCGTTATCACTGTAGAAAACATCAGCCCATAAACAATCACAGTAGCTAGTGGACGTTGCACATCCGAACCGATACCTGTAGCCATAGATGCGGGGAACAATCCCAATATAGCCACTGTAGCAGTCATTAACACGGGACGGAAACGATGTCTGGCCCCATCGGTAACAGCCTCGTAAAGTGTTTCACCACTCTTGCGCAAGTCGTTAATATGCGATACCATAATCACTCCATTTTGTATGGCTACCCCAAAGAGAGCTATAAAGCCTACGGCAGACGATACATTCAAGGTCATTCCACGAATATTCAAGGCTAGCATACCTCCAAACAAAGCGAGGGGTACAATACAAAGTACTAAGCCAGCCTGACGGAATTTACCAAATGCTACATAGAGCAAGAAGAACATCAAAGCCAAAGCAAGTGGTACGATAACAGCCAATCGAGAATAAGCTCTATGTTGGTTTTCAAACTGACCACCCCACTTCACATGATAATTACTATGATCGTATTCCACCTTCTGCTCAATACTTCTCTGAGCCTCTCGGAGGAAAGAAGACAAATCTCTTCCTCTTAAATTAAGTTTTACGGTAAGATGACGTTTGTTCATCTCTCTGGTAATGGTACTTTCTCCAGTACTGAGTTTGATATCGGCTACCTGCGAAAGAGGAATCTTTGCCCCCGTGGTAGAGGTGAGCATTAACCCCGCAATCTTTTCAGGAGTATCTCGTGCATCTTCTTTGTATTTACAAGTAATATCATACACTCTATCTCCTTGATAAATCTGAGAGATAGCTTTCCCGCTTATTGCAATCTCTATTAAATCATTAACATCTGATATATTCAATCCATAACGAGCTATAGCATCTCTATCCATTACAATTTGCAACTGAGGAAGAGGTGGTTCTTGGTCGATATCTAAATCGGTAGCTCCAGGAATTGTATATAACACACCTAGAATTTCCTCGGCTATTCGACGGGTTTCTTTAAAGTCGTTGCCATAAACCTTTACCACAAGCTCACTGTGAGCACCCGATATTTTATCCATCACTCCATCAATCATCGGCTGACTAAATCCTACGGTAAAGCCTGGTAAAGTTTCATATTCAGCAGCCAATTCCTCGATTAAATCATCCTTGGTTTTTCCTCTTGCCCAATCTTTATAGGGCTTAATTCCTACAGATACTTCAAAATGTGAAGGAGTGAAAGGGTCGGTTCCATCATCATTTCTACCTGCTTGTACAGCAATATAAGTTACTTCGGGGTACTTCATAGTTCGAGCGCGAAGCGTATCCGATAGCTCCTTGGAGCGATCAATGGTAATCCCTGGAGGAAGGTTAACTTGCAACCAGATAGATCCCTCATCAAGTGTAGGCAAGAAATCTTTCCCTACCATAACAGTAAGAATCACTGCTCCAGCAAATACACCCAAAACCACACTCAAGACTTTCTTGGGAATATGAATGATTTTATCAACTACTCTCGCATATTGAGTAGTCAACTTCTCTAGCCACTTGTTGTGATAAATCTTTCTTGGCTTACGATACAGTGCATATCCCAATCCAGGAATCAAGAATAAAGCGACCAACAATGCACCAAAGAGAGCATAACTCACTGTAAATGCCATCGGAGTAAACAACTTCTTCTCTACTCTTTCAAAAGCAAAGAGTGGAATGTATGCCGTAATGATAATCGTAGTAGCAAACAAGATGGGTTTGGCTACCAGCTTCACCCGCTTGGCTATCGTCATCTCTGTCAGTTCTTTTTCGGGATGGTCTTCTCTTTTTTTCAAGATAGTTTCCATCATGACAATGGCTCCATCCACAATGATACCAAAGTCGATTGCTCCTAGTGAAAGTAAATTGGCAGGAATATCCGTCAAGTGCATCAAGATAAATGCAATAAGTAGCGATAGAGGAATCGTGATAGCCACAAGCAATGCGCCACGCCAATTACCCAAGAACACAATCAAAATGATTATCACAAGCGCCATACCCTCTAATAGTGTTCTAGACACCGTATGAAGAGTAGTATCTACCAACTCCGTTCTATCTAAAAAGGTATGAATATTTACACCCTCGGGGAGCAACTCATTATTCAGTTCATCTACTGCCTCCTGAATGCCTTCTAGTACCACAGAAGGGTTTTCGTGTTTGAGAAGAAGCACTATACCCTCAATGCTTTCGGGATATTCACGAGTACGATCGGAGTAACCCAAAATACCTTTTCGCTCTAGGTTTCCATATTTCAGTTTGCCGAGATCATTTAGAAAGATAGGTACACCATTTTCAGAACTCACCACAATCTTACCTAAGTCGTCCAAATCGGAAATCAATCCAATACCACGCACCACATAACCCAAGTCTCCCCGCTTCAAAATACTACCGCCCACATTGGAGTTGTTTTTCTCTATCGCCTCAACCACTTCACTTAAAGCTAAATTATATTGCTCTAATTTGTGAGGATCAAGTTCTACTTGGAACTGAGTAGTGATACCGCCAAAATTACTTACATCGGCAACACCCGACACTTCCTTTATGCGAGGGATAATAACCCAGTATTGTAAATCAGTCAGCTCACGCAAGGAGTGATGATCACTCTCTATGATATAACGATATATCTCACCCGTTGGTGAAGTCAGAGGATCTAGTTCTGCTGCTACACCATCTGGCAAATCTACCTCGGCAATACGTTCTTGCACGCGCTGTCTGCTCCAATAATCTTCTACACCATCCTCAAAAACAATAGTTATCATAGACAAGCCAAACGTACTTTTACTACGCATCACATGCATACCTGGCAGTCCATTGAGTGCTCTTTCTAAAGGAATAGTTATCTGTTGTTCCACTTCTTCGGCAGCCAAACCGGGAACTTGAGTTACCACTTGTGAGGTAACATCTGCTATATCTGGATATGCTTCGACAGACAATTGTTTCCAAGAATAGTAGCCAAAGAAGGCTAACAAACCGAAAAGCAGAGCTATCACCCATCTTTTTTGGATGGTTAAAAGCATTAAATTCTTCTTCATCATAACCTCCTCTTCTATTTAAAATAGTATCCGCCTTCGCTTATTATCTCCTGACCAGGAAGAAGTCCGTTACTCAATACAGCCTTGCCATCACGAGTTACTTCTACCTGCACAGGAGTACGCACAAAGGTATTCTCCCGTATTTTCACAAATACAAAACTGCTCTCTTCTCCTTGAAGAATTGATTTTTCGGGTACAACAACGTGAGGTGTGGGTTGATCGGTAAAATGTACTGTAGTGTACATACCCAACTTCAACTGCCCTTCTTGATTATCACAAACAGAAAGCACTTTGATAGAACGAGTTTCAATATCTATCGAGCCATCTATGTAATACACTTCTCCTTTAATGGGTTCTTCGGGATGAGCAGAAACATGGATGTCCATTTTATCACCCTCATGAATGTAGCGAATGTCTTTTTCTTTCACTTGTGCCACTACCCAAACTTTGGATAAATCGGCAATGATAGCTACATGTTCTGATTCGCTACTGAGGTACTGACCTGTTACCAAGTTGTTTTGAATAACTTCGCCCGATATAGGAGCACGTACCACGAGTGGCTGTCCCAACTTCATCTGTGCAGGATTGGTTTGGTACACTTGTAAAGCAGTATAGGCATTCTCATACTCTTTATCGGCTAAGAACAAAGCATTCTTCGATTCATCGAGTTCTTTTTGTGAACCTACCCCGTTTTCTTTCAAATCTTTCTGACGATTCAGATTGATACGAGCCAACTCTCTATCAGATTCTGCTTGGAAGAACTCCTTTTGGGCAGAAGTAAAATCGGAAGATATAATTTCAAAAAGGGGTGTATTCTGATTCACTTGCTCTCCCAATTTGATATGTGATCGTACCACTCTACCTGCAAACGGCGGTGCAATGTAGGCATATTGTGTAGGGATTGCTTGAATAGTTCCTGCAGTTATCACCTCCCGAGCAACTGGCTCTACGGTAACTGAATCAATTTTCACCTTTTCGCTCAACAATCTTTGGTCGGATACTACAACGGTATCTCCTTTAAACTGATAAGCGAGCTGTGCCTTAGGTTCTTCTACTTGTTTGCAAGAAGCAAGTAGGAAAATGCAAAAAACACTCCATCCTAATGTTCTCTTTGTCATGGCTCTCTTATTTTCTAGAATAATACTCTATTTAACTTCTACAAAAATAGAGGCTTTAAAACTCATAGGTCTATTAGAATGTATTAGAAAAGTATTAGAAAGCTCTTAAAGCCTCCTATATTGTTGATATAATGCAGATTATAAATACACCAATGGAGAGATAAAAGAAAATGACACATCTATTACTATTTTATTAAATATAAAGTAGTCCAGCTCGATAAAGATTTTACACGACAAACATCTCCACAACCGAAACCCTATATACAACGAAACGGAATAGATACTCGCGTACATATTCCGTCTCTTCCAATTAATTAGTAATACTATTTTTCAAGTTAAGGTTCTATTTCAATTCAATTTTTTTAATAGTTTATTAGATTTCACAAGTAGGTATTATAAAATATTATTTATTGTATTGAATTTCTCATTCATAAAGTTTAACAAGTAAATGTTTTCCCTTCTATAAATGCTGTTTATTTTGGTCTTATTAATTTATTACTATGAGCAAATATATATTAAATATTGTTATACTCCAAACACATCATTATATTTTTTATCCTTAATATTTCAGATATACGACAGCCTATTTTTGCCATTCTATGGTAAGTTGCGATATATCAGCAGTATAAGAATTTACAGATCTTCCAAAGCTGTTTTATAACATATATTAAATTTAACGTAAATAAATACAATATCATCTGATTTGCTCTTTATTCTCACCCTATATTAATTTAGGTATTGAACAATCGTAGCATTTACAAAACACCCTCTCTATTATTTACATCTTTAATCCATCTTATTATGTTCCAGCAAGAGTTTCATAATAAAGACACACCTTAAATCCATAAAACAGATAACCCACTCGCTTACTTACTCTTATAGGGTATAATGCCATTGAAATAGAAATTGAAGCAAAAGACTAAGTGATTCTTTGGGGCTGATCTTCATTCTTTACAAAGCAAACTCTAGTTCATCACTTGCTTTACTGCTCAATTATCTATACACCAAAGATCTTCTTTTAAGAAAATTCCAATCAAGCTCTTTTGGATAAGGGTTTTAAAGTCGTATTTTTGTGTGAAGCCCTATAAAACCATGTGATGACAAACTTTTTCATTGAAATTTTAAGGAAGTACGGACCCATATCTCAGGAGACAGAAGCGTTACTACTGCCTCACATAAAGCACTGTTATAAAAAGAAAGGTGTTCACCTACTCAAGCGTGGACAGGTTAATAGCGGTTTGTACATCATAAAAAAGGGACTTTTACGATTTTACTATCTTCGCAATGACAAAGAGGTAACAACATGGTTTTGCAAAGAGAATACGGTGGCCTTTAGTTCGGCCTTTTTCTTTCGCATCCCCTCTTTTGAAAACATCCAGTTGCTAGAAGACTCTTCTATTTACTACGTTTCGGGCAATACCCTCGATGAGCTTTATAAGGTAAATGAGGAGCTCAACACCATTGGCAGAAAACTATCGGAGGAATATTGCATGGAATTTGAAGAGAGAGTAGCTTCTTTACAAACTCAAACAGCACTAGAACGTTATGAAAAATTAATGACTGTATCTCCTGATATCTTCCAAAGGGTAGCACTCGGACAAATAGCCTCTTACCTCGCTGTTTCGCAAGAAACCCTCAGCAGAATAAGGAGAAAGTACGTTACTAAGGCCGAATAATAGTAAGTTTTTGACTTTTGTCAAATTTGTATGTTGCTTTATCGTCTATCTTGCGTGCAGGTAAAATAAACTATTTACCTACCTCTACGTGAGGTTGAACAAATAATTTAACTGTAAAATAAGACGAAAATGACATTCAAATCTAGATGTTGTAAAAGCCCTTGGTTTATCTTGGGAATACTTATAACGTGCTTTGTGCCAGTAGTGATTGATTCCACCGTGTTACACATGGCTATACCCCCTTTAACGCTCGACCTTAAAGCTACAGGAACAGAAGTATTGTGGATGCTAGATATTTACTCCTTATTCATGGCAGGACTCCTTATCCCTATGGGAGTACTCAGCGATAAGGTAGGTCATCATAAACTCTTATTATGGGGAGTGATCATCTTTGCGATAGCCTCACTAGCTGCTGGATTCTCACAACAACCCATGCACCTTATTTTTGCACGTATCTTGCTTGCCGTAGGTGGAGCGATGATTATGCCTACCACACTAGCCGTGATTCGACAGACCTTCCAAAGCGAAAAGCAAAGAGGTATTGCACTAGGGATATGGGTGGTATTTGCCAATGGAGGAGCTGCCGTAGGTCCGCTACTGGGTGGATTACTAATTGATTATTTTTCTTGGAGAGCCATCTTCTTTATTAATATACCCATACTCTTACTCGTAGTACCGTTTGTTGCATTTGCACTACCTAAAAGCATATCCGACCCAAAGAAAAACTGGGTACTCAAGTATGCTCTACTTCTTATTGTTGCCATTATAATGGTAGTATATAGTATCAAAACAATACCAAAATGGGACGAATCTGTATGGTATGGAGTAATTGCTGGAGCCACAGGCTGCTTCCTTCTTTACCTCTTTTACAAGGTACAACACCGCAGCCCCGATAGTATGGTCGATTGGCAACTAATTAAAAAACCCAGAGTAAAATACGGGATGCTATTCACCTTTATACCAATGACTATCTGTTCAGGCTTTGAACTTTTACTTTCACAAGAATTGCAGCTAGTTCACGGATTAACTCCTACGGATACTGCCTTCTACATTGCCCCCTTCTTTGTTGCATTTGCCTTCTCGGGGGCATTGGGAGCGTACCTCAAGCGAATTGGTATTCTACAAATTATAGTCATCGGGCTACTTGCATCTACCGTATCCTTCTTTGCTATGAGTCAGATGGGATTTGCCACACTTACTTTTTGGTTATTATTCTGGTTATTGATGGCAGGTTTCGGACTAGGTATCATCATGCTAGCAGCATCCTTTGCCATTATGTCGGGAGCCGATGATGAAAATGCAGGTGCAGCAGGTTCACTAGAATCAATTTCTTACGAACTGGGTGTCGGACTAGGAGTTACATTTTTTGGCGTATTACTCTCTCAAGTATTCTCGGCTACACTGCGTTTCGATCCAAATGTAGCTACACAACTACCCAAAAAGGTGTATCATTCTATACAAGACGCTCTTGTCTATGCAGAGAGCACAAGTGGAGAATTAGGACAAGTAGTGCAAACAGAGTCGAAAGTAGCCTTTGAAGCGGCTCACAGTGCTGTGTTAATAGCTTGCTCACTCATACTACTACTGTTTACCATACAGATGAGTATCAAGTGGTATAAGGACAAAAAGCACAATCATTTCAAGATAGACAAATAAGATATTCTTATTTTTTATAAAAAGAAAGAGCCTATCTAAGCCGTTTAGATAGGCTCTTTTATCTCTAAATCCGAATAAACTTCGCAGCCTCTTAAATTGGTCTTTTTTTAATCCCCAAAATAGGGTAAAATTATGACACCGATATGACGATACTTTGACACCGACATGATACAACTTTTACCCTGATATAACACAGTTTTGACTAGGCCAGGAGAAAAGCGTGATTTTGGGTGTTCTATTCTTAAGAAACACAACTTTATCAAGGGATAGCAATTTTTACCCTTTATAGTCTGGCTTTAATTCTTCAACACATCAAATAATCATTATATTACATAATATATATACTTAGAAAACATCTATTCATTTAAATAGAAAAGCTATGAATAAAAAGTATCGTGTAATGTTATTTTCTAGTACTGTGACCGCTATATTCCTTGCTTTAATTTTTCATTTTTTCATACTAAAGCAATTTAGCTTGGTTGAGTCCTTCTTTATCTGGTTTCCTTTTAGCATAGTGTTAGCCTTTATGAATCAATCCCACAGAGAAAATAAAAGACTGTGAACCATCTCTCAAACACTTATATCTCCTTCTAGCTCTTTCAGCTTAGAATCGATAGTGAGTGTCTCTATATTTCCTCGTTTGTCGATAATATAAAAACCCTTATCGGGTGTCCACTCTACACAAAACAAATCGCTAATTTGTGAGTATCCTAGTTTGTCGAGCTCCTCATGCAACCATTGTTCTGTACGGTGTGCCTCCTTCAACGTATCCTTTAACATCTTTCCATTACTCACTAATAGATAGGAGAATATCTCCTTTTGACTTTCAAATACGGTAAGCTGACCATCGGCTTCAAAACGAATATCATCTACATCGAGTAAAGAGTAAATATCTTTTTCTCTAAGGCGGGCAATGAGCTGCTCCATACTCAGATTGTTGCGTTCCATCACTTTCAAATCCAGCTTTCCATCTTTAATAATAAACTCCGATTTCCCTTGAAACAACTGACTGAAATAGGAATTACGTGACAACAGTCGCACGGTGATATTGATTACCGACCAGATAACTATAGCAAACAGCATATCCCAAACACTTAGATCGGGATCATAAATAATGCCCCCTACTATAGCCCCTATTACAAAGGAATTAACAATATCAGTAGGTGTCATCTGTGCCATTTGAGACTTACCCGACATATGAAGAAAAAACAGTACACCGGCCATACCCACAAGCAGTTTTATGACCATCATTCCGTGCATTTCAAAATTCATATCGCCTATATATGTTTATTATTACTCAGTTCTTTCCTTTATTAACTCTCTAGACTAAAATATGTTTCATAATAGATAAGAATAATAACCCTTTAAGAGATAGCAGAATAAGCTAAATTATCTCTATCTTAAGGCGAACTAAATCTATTGCGTTTGTAATATTCTTTTGAAAAATATAAACAAACAAAAGATCGGTCTTGTTATAAGAAAAGAAAGAAATAGAAATTATTTAAAATTACACCTATGATACATTCAACTAAAGTAATTGACAAGCGAAGTAATCTGGTATATGTAATCCCTACCAACAACGAGCTTAAGAATATTCCCAGCGATTGTGAAGACTTTGTAAAACGCTTTATAGAATCGGATAAGAAAGAAGACTTTATTAAAACAAGTCGCCAAACTATCTTCTTTGTTAAAGAACAAACCGACCTTGAAAAGATGCGTGTAGCAGGTTTCAACGTACGTAAACAACTTGATAAGAAAGAAGATACACTAACTGTAATTGGCCATAATGAAGCAACTTTGGCTTTGGCGGAAGGCTTAATGCTAGCCAATTATCAATTTCTTAAATACTTCAAAGACAAAGAAGAGAAAGCGTACAGCTTAAAAGAAATTTATATATGCGGCAATGTGTCCGAAGAAAGAATAAAACAGATCAGCAACACCATCAAAGCAGTATATTGGGCTAGAGATATGGTAAACGAACCCGTATGTTATCTTACTGCTGACCAGCTTTCAAAAGAAGTAGAGAAGCTTGGCAAGGAAGCTAAGTTTAGTGTAAAAGTACTTCACAAAGCTCAGATTGAAGAACTAGGAATGGGCGGATTACTTGCTGTAAATAGTGGTTCGGTACTACCTCCTACTTTTACAGTTATCGAATACAAGCCAGCCAACCCTATCAATAAAAAACCGATAGCACTAGTAGGTAAAGGTTTAGTATTTGACACGGGAGGTTTAAGTTTGAAACCTACACTAGGTTCGATGGACTCTATGAAGAGTGATATGGGTGGAGCAGCTTGTATGATAGGTGCTATCTATGGAGCAGCACTCAACCAACTCAATGTACATATCATGGGCTTCATTCCTGCAACCGACAACCGTCCAGGTGAAAACGCATATACTCCAGGAGACATCATTAAGATGTATGATGGCACTACTGTAGAAATATTGAATACCGATGCTGAAGGACGTATTATTCTTGCAGATGCTATCTCGTATGCCAACCAATATGAGCCAGAATTAATTATAGATGCAGCTACACTAACAGGTGCAGCGCTAATAGTGGCAGGAAACAAGGCTTCTTGTATTATGGGTAATGCAGAGCAACAAGTAATGGATAAGTTGATTGCATCGGGTGCATTAGTACACGAAAGACTAGTTCAACTTCCTTTCTGGGACGATTACAAAGATTTACTAAAATCTACTGTTGCTGATATGAAAAATGTGGGTGGCCGACTTGCTGGAACAATTACAGCAGGTAAGTTCCTCGAACATTTTGCAAAATACCCTTATGTCCACCTAGACATAGCAGGTCCTGCTTTCTACGAAGAACCTGTAGATTATAAGGGAATTGGTGGAACGGGTACAGGTATCCGCACCCTAGTAGATTTCTTCTCAAAATATGAAGATAAGATAGAAAGATAATTCTAAGAACTAAAAAAGGGAGCCTGTTGGACTCCCTTTTTAGTTTTATATTTCTATCACTCACAGCTAAGACTCTATGAATTTATAAAATTTTTATAAGCTGTATGAATAGCTACAAATGCTTCTTCAATAGGTTTACTATCTATGGTTGAAGGATCTTTACCCTCTTCTTGCAAAGCTACAATGATATCTTTTAAGGCACGTAAGCCCCTATGAATCTCAACATAAACCTTATCATATAATTGTTTTTTACCCGCTTTAGTCAAAGCTTCCTCACCAACGATACGATGAGCTGTGGAATTTTGAAGTAACACGTTGAAAGCATCTATAGCACCCTTCAGCTCACCTTCTTTATCCACGTAATTTATCACTAAGTCAATTACCATCTTATAAGAAGATACATCTAGTGTTACGGCTTTATAAGCTGGAGACAAAGGAGAATCACTCATACTATCTGCACTCATATTTTGCAACCCTTGCAATAGGTTCCAAGTATCAATTCCTTGATTTTTATAATTTTGGATTTCAGTATTAAGTTCGTCCACTAAAGTTTTCCCTTTCTTAAAACCATCTTTTTTGTATTCAGATTGCACGATATACTTAGAAAGCTCAATAGCCTTTGCCGAATAGGCTTTCTGATTCGCATAATAAGTATCCATAGCACTCATAAGTTTGCTATAATCATCTTCAGTAAGTATTTTGGGTTTAGCTAAGGTATGGAAATCTGCCAATGTAGCTACTTCTGGCAGAACGGCTAGTTTAGCTGGATCAACAACTTTCTTTTTCTCAACAAAGCTAACAAATTTATTTATTTGTCCTTTGTTTTGAAACTCCCACACTCTAGCCTCGATTAGATTATCAGAGATTTGGTCGAGATATTTGAAACTCTCAACGGCATCATTCACTTTTAAGTCCAACTCACTAGCGGCTTTTTTCTTTGCACCTCCACCGCAGCCTGCAATAAACATCATTGCAAAAACTGCTAATAAAACATTCCTCTTTTTCATAATGATAGTTAATTTAAGAGTATACTATTATTACAAATCTAGAGGCTTTTTTGTTTTGTAAACGCACTTATATTTAAGGTCTTAGCTATAAACTTAGCTCATTGTTTCTCTTACCAGTTCATCCATCTTTCGGATATCTTGGGCTACACTTTCATACTGATTTGCTGTACTCATCTGAGGTAAAGGTTGCACTGCCAACCACCTATTTGTACAGATAGAAGATGGATCAAAAATATAATCTAAATACAAATCCCTATTTTCCAACAAGTCCCACGACTGGCAACTATGCTTTTTATACTCCGTATCTACTACACCATAAGCTATCGTCATAGTCTTCGTAGAATCTATACGAATTAATAATTGATCAGTTGGTCCATCAAGTATTAAATCATAATTCATTGAATGGAGATGAAACTTCAAACGATCAGGCAGTCTATCATTCAATTCCGAAATTTGAAACGAATTTATTGTACTCTCTTTCATAACATTTTGTATTACTCATCCTCTCATAATACAAGTAATAATCTAAATAGTTTAGCTACAAAACAATCTTTAAAAAGACAGTGACCTTATGTTTGTTCTATTCCTTGTTTTATAGACATAAAAAAAGGATGAGAAAAATCCCATCCTTTTAATATATTAATCTGAATTAGTCTAATTAATATCTGTTACCACGACCACCGCCGTAACCACCACCTCTGTTGTTGTTGAAAGAACGAGCTGGTCTTTCTTCACGAGGTCTTGCTTCAGAAACAGCAATAGGTCTGCCGTCTACTTCTGCACCATTCAATTCATTGATAGCTTTTGTAGCGGCTTCATCATCTTCCATCTCTACAAAACCAAAACCTTTTGAACGGTTAGTAAACTTATCCTTAATTACTCTAGCTGAAGTAACTGCACCGTATGGTTCGAAAATTTCTGCTAAGCCTTCATCATTTACGTTGAAGCTTAGACTTCCAATAAAAATGTTCATTTTTTTGTAAAATAAAATTATTAATAAAAATCAGATGAGTAATATTAAACACAAAAGCACACTCTACTTAAATTTATTAATTTGAAGATAAGGATGGAAATGTTATATAACCCAAATGTATTTTGTAAAGGTAAGGAAAATTGCAGAGTATAACAGATTAAAAGATGAATTATTTTTTATTTTCTTAATATTTAATCTATTCTGCAATCTATCAGAGAAATATCAACCGATAATTTTGATATTTACAGCGTTCATACCTCTAGGTCCTTGTTCTAGTTCAAAAGTAACTTTGTTGTTTTCTTTAATATCTTCAGGAGCATTACTGATATGAAAGAAATAAGTATTTACACTTGCTTGATCCTTTATAAAACCAAAACCTTTGGCGTCATTAAAGAAATCTACTCTACCTGTTAGATCTTGATCTTCGTCTAATTCTTCCTTCTTAGGTGTAGAAATTTCAATATCTTCTAGTTTTATTTCTTCTTTTTCGCTTGGTTCTGGTGGAGTATCAGTAATTACCCCAAATTCATCAACATAGGCTATCATATCTTCGAAAGAGCTGGGTCCATTTTTCTTTCTTTCTTCACGTTTTAATTGCTTTTCTTTTCTCTTTTGCATTTTACTCTTTTCCACTTCTTTCTTTCTATAAGAATTTGATTTTGCCATTTTTCTTTCTTGTATAATTAATATTAATATATTGATGAATAATTTGTTTGCAAGCTCCTAGTTCTTAACTATAGAGAGCTTGTTTTTTGTTAATTTTTCAATGTCTTTCAAGAAGATACGCTCAGAGGCAGCACAGAAAGTTAAAGCTTTACCTACATTTCCTGCCCTACCCGTACGACCAATACGGTGTACATAGGTTTCTGGAATATTAGGTAAATCATAATTCACTACTAGCTCTAAGTTTTCTATATCGATACCTCTTGCTGCAATATCTGTAGCAACAAGTACTCTAGTTTTATGTGCTTTAAAATTTTCCAAAGCACGCTGACGAGCATTTTGAGACTTATTTCCATGAATAGGCTCACTCGTAATTCCAGCCTTTGTAATTGCTTTTACTATCTTATTAGCTCCGTGCTTTGTTCTTGAGAACACCAAAACAGATTTCATATCTCCTTCGTGTAGCAATTTAACTAATAAATCCTTCTTATCATTCTGTTCTACGAAATAAACTTCTTGCTCAATGGTATCCACCACTGATGATGCTGGAGTTACCTCTATTCTTATAGGGTTTTTCAATATTGAGCGTGATAAACTAGCTATGGAACGAGGCATGGTTGCTGAAAAGAACAACGTCTGTCTATTCTTGGGTAAGCGTGGTAATAAACGCTTGATATCATGAATAAAACCCATATCTAGCATACGGTCGGCCTCATCGAGTACAAAGTGTTGTACTTTATTAATTTTGATATGCCCTTGATGCATTAAGTCGAGCAATCTACCTGGTGTTGCCACTAAAATATCAACGCCAGCTTTTAATCGATTCACTTGACTACCTTGTTTTACTCCTCCAAAGATTACAGTGTACTGTAAATCGGTATAACGAGTATAATCTTTTAATGATTCCCCTATTTGAATTGCTAATTCTCGTGTAGGAGTCAGGATCAGTGCTCTAATAGCTCTCTTAGCTATTTTTTCTTCACCCTCTTTTTGTAAAGAGTCTAAATGTAAATGCTGAATAATAGGAATAGAGAAAGCGGCAGTTTTACCAGTACCCGTCTGCGCTAAGCCTAAAATATCTTGATGATCAATTGCGGGTAATATTGCTTGTTCTTGTATGGGAGTTGGAGTAGAATACCCCTTTTCTGTTAGAGCTTGTAATATAGGCTCTATAATGTTTAATTCTTTAAATGTCATGCATTAATGTTAAGCCCCTACCTTTTATTTATATGTAGCAGCATTTTAAATGTATCTTTCAAACAAATAGTGGAGAGAAAGCCTTTTACTAAAAAATGAGGAGAACCAACACGAAATGTTTTCAACGGCACAAAGATAAGTAAATTTACTCAATATCAATTTATATCTACTCTAGTATATTATAGTAGCAATAAAATAAAGCTCTCTAGCAGTGATAGTTTAGGTATTCAGAACTAAATGATATCACTTAGTACAAGAGAATAAACACCTATTCACCTGGATTGATTCCACTTACTATAACATCTTGTACCCTATTGAAAATATCCTCAAAAGGCATACCTTTAATAGCGAAAGGCTCTTGGATAGTAAAAGTCAATTTATTACCTATGCCCAGTGGAAAGGCTCCCCAACGAGTCATCTTCCACGAATTATTAATAGTAATAGGTACAATATAAGCTGATGGGGCTTTGCGACAAAGTACTTTTATGCCACTTTCATTAAAAGCCTTGGGTTTACCTGTTTTACTACGCGTACCCTCAGGAAAGATCACAGCAGATCGATTATACTTCTCAATGTACTCTCCCAGTTTTCCTACTTCACGCAAGGATTGGCGAGGATCTTTTCTATTTATTAATACGGATCCTCCATTTCTTAAGTTGTAGGATATACTCGGGATTCCTTTGCCTAGTTCTATTTTACTAATAAACTTAATATGATGTTTTCTCATATACCAATTAATAGCAGGTATATCGTAAAAGCTCTGATGATTTGCTACTACAATTAAAGGTACTCCTTGTGGTAATTTATCTAGATTTTCAAATCTATACCGAGTTCCTAATACATAAGTATTGCTTACCAGAAAATAACACAGCCAATCAACACTTACTTTATGGGCTTGATAACCTCCTAAGGTATAGCTCAGCCACTGAATGACATGAAAGACAACCAGTGTAAGACCAAAAAAGAGGTAATACAAAACAGAAAGTGGATAGGCTAAAATTTTCTTCATAGGAACAAAATGTTAAAAATAAATCTTATAACAAACTGGTTGTGTAAATTGATTTAAAACAACCTCATATTAACTTTATATAAATAAGAATTCTTATATCCATTTATGAGAAGTTGGTAAAAATAAGAAAATACAATATTCAAGACAAATTTATTTTCAGATAGATAACAAATCCGATTAAACTTCTTGTATTTTTCTCTTGTCCAATAAAAAAGGGTAAGCCTAATTTGACCTACCCTTATATAAGTATTTTGTTAGTTATGCTAAAATAACATTTAATATATTCTCTACCCTTCTTTACTAAAAGATGTAAGTGAAAGATATAGGGATATTCCGATTCTGACTATCGTCACCACTATTACTCTTCAAGAAACCCCAGTCGTACCCAGCAGATATTTGGAACTTCTTATTAATTTCTACACCTACCTTAGCTCCTATACCAAAATCAAATCGTTTATCTCCACTACCACTTTTGTATAGACTAGCAGAGTCTTTGGCTTCTTCGAGCGTTTTTCCTAGATCTGAATAGGAAGAAGTTTTGGCTTTCACATGCACTTTTCCAAATAACCCAAAACCTAGATAGGGCCCTGCAGATAAATTAATGGATACCTTTGGACTAACCTGTATTTTGTACATAGCATGAATAGGTACTTCAAAATAATAGTTATTCAGAGTGTATTTATCTGTTTCCAGAATCTCTTCTTCAAAATAATGCAAATACTGTGTTGATTTCCATCCTTTCATTGAAAAAAGAGCCGAAACATCTAAGTACCAATTATTAGAAATAAGTACATCCATTTTACCTCCCACATGGAAACCAGCCTTATAATCTGTTCCACTAGCGTGTATACTGCTCACATTAACTCCTCCCACCACACCATATCTTATAGGTTGATCAGCATAAATGCATGTTGGTAGAAGAAGAAACAAGCCTACTAACGATAATTTGATTAATGTTTTCATTCTATCAATATTTATAATATACTTCACCAAAAGTATAGCTTTTTTTTCACTCCACTGCAGCAACCACTAGTAAAGTTTTCAAAAGCAACGGTTATCCTATAATTATTAGACATATAAGGTGCCGTTTCTTTTAGAGTACTCATATTCCTAGTACTAGGACTGAGATAATCTGAAATATTAACTACCTGAATTTTATTCAAGTCAACAGAATTTAGCGACTCCAAATCTCTATCATTGGAGCATGATATCATTAAAAATATCACGGCAAGCATAAAAAACATTCTTTTAAATTTCATAGTAAATAATTTTAGATGATTGCAATCATTATTTCGCCTTGAATATATAAAAAAATATAATTATTTATAATAAAAGGATATTATGCAGTTAATTATTACCCTTTTGGGTTGCTTTTTTAACTAAATCAGCCTAGCTCTCGCACTAATTGCCCATTAAACTAAATATGAAGAGGTGCATTCGGAATAATAACACGGTAGAAATAGCTGATATTCAATGTAAAACAGAATAAGTAAGTATATCTTGTAACCTTTAGTACATTCCATCGTCTTATAAATAAGAGGATATATAAAAAACGAGTATAAAAGTATTTAAGACCTCGTGCTTAAACTAAATTTTAAATTATGAAAAGAACTATTTTACTATGTGCAACTTTAGTACTAGCAGTGATTGCAACTTTTGCAGCAAATGGCAAAAAGGACTATATCGTTGGTAATTTTACAGGTATTCAACTAACAGGCTCTCCTACTATAATAGTAACCCAAGGGAAAACAACTAGTGTAAAAGCAGAAGGACCACAAGAACTTATTGACCTTTTAGAAATAAAAGTAGATGGCAAAGACTTAATTGTTAAACAAAAGAGTAAATCAAAAATAAGATTCTTTGGACGTAACAACATGGACAATAATTATGTCAAAGTATATGTAGAAGTACCTAGTCTTCAAACTCTAAACATAAGCGGCAGTGGGGATATCATAGTGAAAGAGGGTATGAAGTGGGATTCTTCCACTTCAATGTCTATCAGTGGCAGCGGGGATATAGAAGTAGCCCTAGTAAACACAGAAAGCCTCAACTTATATTTAAAAGGAAGTGGAGACATAGATATTAAAACAGTAAAAGTAAAATACCTAGATGCTACAGTTAGTGGTAGTGGGGATATAGAAGTTAGAAACACAGATGCCTCAACCGTTAAGGCTTATGTAAAAGGAAGTGGCGACATCGACTTTAAAGCAGGAAAAGCCAAACAAGCCGAATACAAAGTAAGCGGTAGTGGAGATATTCACGCTCACAATTTAAAGGTAGATCAAGTGAATGCGGAAGTTTCAGGCTCTGGAGATATTCGTTGCCAAGCCAAACAAAGTATTAGCGGCAAAGTTTCGGGTTCAGGAGATGTGAGTTATAGTGGAAAACCCAATCAAGTAAACGTAAGTAAGAAAGGTTTCCATGCAGTAAAATAATAGATACATTCTAAACTATAATTAAAAGACCTCTACTCATCACGAGCAGAGGTCTTTTTACTTTTAAAAACGATATGAATTTTTTTGTATGAAAAAGTACACAGACATTTTGATTATTAAATTTAAAAGGAACGAGGGACACTGTTGCAGCAGAGTCCCTCTTGTTTCCTAAATACTACTGAGCGGACTCAAGATTGCTCAGCAATGCACTACATTATTTTAATACATCAACGTGTAAAAAGAACTCACTCTTTTTGGAAATAGAATGTCTGTTTCTTAATATCGTTAATTATAACCATTCTAAACTAATCTAATAACAAGAATGAATCATGATTGGTTCACTCTTAATCTAATTTTATATCAAGCATCTCTATTTTTAGAAAAAATAATGACAAAGAAATAACCACGTTCATCAAATTCTTATTAAAGGGATATTTAGAATTTACCCAACCCGTATGACATATTGATTATAAAAAGAAAACAAAACTAGCAAAAATGCTTCTATACGATAATAAAAGCCTTTTCAGTGAACAAAATCAACACTAATTATCTTATTATTTAATACATATTAATTATCTTTGATATATTTCAATAAAGCCTTAAAGTTATGAAAACTAGATATAAAATAGCTACATTATTTACCCTTTTTGGGGTACTGCTGATTACAGCATGTAGCTCTTCAGAAAATATAAATTCAGAAGCTCGAAAAAAGTACGTTGAGTCTTTTATTAATGCTCGTACAAGCGAAGGAGTCAATATTTTAGCCCATATTCCTGCTGAAGAGCTTGAAGCAAATCAGGCTATTTTCTTTATTCCAGAAAAGAGCGTAGATAGCACTCCGCATAGCTTCAGCTATGAAGACCCTATGACCGATGAATTAGTAAGACGTCATATAGCTTTAAATCCTACTAAAATAGCACCCTCTCACGGTGAAACCATAATTCTAAAAACACTTAGTGGCGAACTTGTAGCCTTATACCGAATTGAAGATGAAATATTTGCTAATGGTATCAAAGTGGTATTACAGCCGAATGACACCGAGTTTGGCTCATACATTTATGTCAGTCAAGAATTTGTTCCAAGTGAAAAGAGATATGAAGAGATCAGTAAAGGGATATGGTCATATGATCTAGCTGAGGAAGAAATTAACACACATTGGTATAAGAACAAAAAGGAAGTTACTGCTACTACTCAAGAAACTTTAGCAAAAATAGACCAAGAGTCCTTAGTGAGAAAAGAGAAGAACATCAATTTTGTGGAACTAGATTTCACTACCCGACAAATTTGCTATAAAGGAACAGATTCTCCTATAAGCAAAAGTTTCTTCTACATAAAGGATAACCGCGTTTACCGTATGGAAAAAGAAGGTACTCCCACTACCGATTTACTCGGAGTACTATCTGATGACGAGAAAAGCTTCCAGCTATATACACATCGTGTTTATAAAAAACAATGTGTACAATCTAGTAATATAACGCCAGATAGATATATACCCAATACTGGAGAAGAGATAGGATTACTTAGCGAAAAAGAAATCATTCAAAACTCAAATAACACGCTCCACTCTCCATGTGTAAATTTAAATAATCTAGAGCTTATATACATTCAGTACACCAAGAAGTTTAACAAAATAGATAATTAAGGAAATATCTATTTAGCATAAATAAATAAATATTTTGAACCAACCATTACAGAGGCAAGTCTAGGCTTGCCTCTATTTATTTAGGTCGATTAAACAGATCAATACTCATTGCTCATCATTAGATAGCTTGACTTTACAGTACTTTATTAGACTAAAGATTATAGGATGATCAAAAAATCACTACATTTAGCCTCTACTAACTAATCAATCTTTCTTACTATGAAAAAGAATATACTAGCCACAGTCTTTGCTAGTTTACTGATCGTGTGCGGCAATCCGATAAAGGCACAGTCTATCTCTCCTATTCAAGAATATACAGATCAAGATATTGAACAGTTAACAGCCCTTGACACCATAACCGAAATAGCAGGGTTAAAAAATGGAGAAGAGCTCATTTATGTAAAAAACAAACTAAAATCTGTGATGAGATTTAAAAATGGAGTACAAGTGGGGTCACAACTCGATTATTATGATAATGGGCAACTATTCTCTCATATTAGATACAATGGTGAAGGAGTAAAAGAAGGTCCTTTTACCCTATACCACAGCAATGGGAAAAGTTATTACACCTCATTTTATAAAGAGGGAGTAGAAAATGGCAAATACTATGAGTATAGTAAAAGTGGGGCATTATTAAAAAAAGGGGAATGTATTGATGGAGTAAAAACGGATATTCCTCTTACAGACTCAGACAAAAAAGAGTACACCTCAACGGATAAACAACATTTAGAAAAAGATGATTCTTTTCAGACCGCAGATTATAGAGATGGTGGAATCAATGGATTAATGAACTTTATAAAACGCAACATTAAATATCCCGTAAAGGAACAAAGATTAAAAAGAGAAGGAAAAGTTGTTATAGCTCTAAGAATCAATAAAAAAGGGGAAATGGATAATTTTTACATTCAAAAAAGTGAAAACAAAACTTTTGATGAAGAAGCTCTTCGTGTTGTCAAGTTAATACCCAATAATTGGTGTCCGGCAATGAAAGACAATAAGCCTGTAAACACTCTCTATTATCTCCCTATTAACTTTCGTTTAAGATGATAATTTCACTCCATGATATTATACGTGTACAAGCCTATCTAATTCTTTAGATGGGCTTTTTTTATAAGGGACAAGTGATGCGTTTGACTAGGTCATGAGATCATCATGACACCGACATGTCATCATCATGTCGGTGTCAAATAAAATCTATATCTTCTTTAAAAGGGAGTTCTCAGGTAGCTAAACAGGTATATAAACTCTTGTTTTAGAAGATTGAGTGCCCGTTTTTCATTTCTATATACTATCTAATTTATTCAACATCCAATAGGCATTATAAAGGGTTAAATGGGCTCTCCTATTTCTAGAGATTGCAAGACTCTAAAAACAAAAAGATCCTATCTAAAACTTTTTTAGATAGGATCTTTTTTTCCTTAAGCGTTTCTTTAATCTATCCCGCTGTGCTCTCTGCTTATTCCCATAAAAAAAGGAGCTTTAGAAAAATCTAAAGCTCCTTTACTGTGTCGGGGTACCAGGATTCGAACCTGGGACCCCCTGCTCCCAAAGCAGGTGCGCTAACCGGACTGCGCTACACCCCGTTTTGCTATTGCTATCAGTAGTATTTCTTTCTGAAAGCGATGCTAAGGTACAAAGTATTTTTATATCTACAAGTTTTATCAATAAAAAATATTTCTGTATCGCTCTCTAAAAAATAGAATATAAAAAAGGAGCTTTAGAAAAATCTAAAACTCCTTTACTGTGTCGGGGTACCAGGATTCGAACCTGGGACCCCCTGCTCCCAAAGCAGGTGCGCTAACCGGACTGCGCTACACCCCGTTTTTACTATTGCTATCAGTAGTATTTCTTTCTGAAAGCGATGCAAAAGTACAAAGTATTTTTATATCTGCAAACGAATCTCTAAAAAAGATTTTATTTTCTACATTTTCAAGTAAAAGTCTTTTGTGAGTTGAATATACTCTTTGCTATATTGATGTCTAGCTAATTCAACTAAAAGCATATCTTCCAATAAGATAGATTCTACAAAACTAAAATCAAGAATAATTCTTTTGGCAGAAGCTCCTGGCTTGGTTTGAATATATAAAATCTTATTTAAAAATAAACCTCTATCTTTTGCTAGTCCACAAAACAAATCTTGTACCTCGATGGGGAGGATTACTGAAAACCGACCTACTGCCGACAAACAACGAACTACCCCATCTAGTAAAGCATCAAAGCTGAGTGTTTGGGTATGTCGTGCGTTGGTACGCTGCTTATGTGGAGAAAGTAGCGAATCAACAAAATACGGAGGATTTGATACAATTAGATCATACTTTTCGTTGGGTTCATACAAATTGAAATCAGATTGTATTACTTCTATCCTATCCTTCCAAGGAGATCGCTCTATGTTTTCTTTTGCCTGTATAACAGCATCCTCATCTATCTCTAACGCTTTTATTTGAGCTGACACAGTTCTTTGAGCCAACATTAAAGCTATTAACCCAGTACCCGTACCCACATCTAAAATAAAATTAGCATTTGTCACAGGTGCACTTGCTCCTAGCAGCACACCATCTGTACCCACTTTCATAGCACATTTATCATGCCAAATGGTAAACTGTTTAAACTTAAAATAGGGATTCGCCATTTATATTGTTAAATTAGTATCTGTATGCAAAATTACTCACTTATATGAAAAAACCATATCACTTGACAAGTTTGGCACCTTATTTGCATATTATATATACCGCATCTTTTAATATTAATAAAGAATAGATTAACTTTGCAGGCGTTTTATGCCTGTCAACATGACATAATAACAGATTAATTAGCTAAGAATATGGATAATATATATTTGAAAGAGATGGAAGACGCTGGTAGCAACAACAATTTCTCTCTAATTGCAGACTTCGAAGGAAACGAAGAGCAAATGATGGATATTGAAATAGATCAAGAAATACCAGTTTTACCATTACGCAATATGGTACTGTTTCCTGGTGTATTTTTACCAGTAGCAGTAGGAAGAGCATCTTCTCTCAAACTTGTACGTGAGGCTGAACAACAACAAGGCTATATCGCTGTTGTTTGTCAGAAACAAGCACAAACTGATCATCCTAAGTTTGAGGACTTATACGAAATAGGATGTATTGCAAAAATTGTGCGTACACTAGAGATGCCCGATCAAACAGTAACTGTAATTCTTCAAGGTATTCGCAGAATGCACCTAGACAGCATTACAGAAGAAGTACCCTATCTTAAAGGTGGTGTTACTCTTCTACAAGAAACCTTGATGAGTAAAGATGATAAAGAAGATGAAGCATTAATAGAAAGCTGTAAAGATTTAACTATTCGTTTTATTAAAACAACGGATAATATGAATCCTGAATCGGCTTTTGCTATTAAGAACATCAACAATCATATGTTCTTAATCAACTTTATCTGCACAAATCTTCCATTCAAGATAGAAGAAAAGTTGGAACTGTTAAAAGTAGATTCTTTAAAAGAAAGAGCAAACAAGCTACTTATTATTCTAAATAGAGAAGTACAATTAGCCGAAATTAAAGCGTCTATCCAACTTAGAACTCGTGAGGATATTGATCAGCAACAAAAAGAATATTTTTTGCAACAACAGATCAAGACGATTCAAAGTGAGTTAGGAAGTAACAACCAAGAACAAGAGATTGAAGAACTTCGCCAAAAAGGACAGGACATGAAATGGAGTGAAGCCGTTTTAGAAGTCTTCAATAAAGAAGTTGATAAACTAGAACGCACCAACTCACAATCACCTGATTATAGCATACAACTCAACTATATCCAAACCATGCTTAGCCTTCCTTGGGGTGTCTATACAAAAGACAACAACAACTTGGTAAGTGCAGAACGTGTACTAAACCGTGATCATTATGGCTTGGAAAAAGTAAAAGAACGTATCCTAGAACACTTAGCCGTGCTAAAACTGAAGAAGGATATGAAAGCTCCTATCATTTGTTTATACGGCCCTCCAGGGGTAGGTAAAACATCATTAGGACGCTCGGTTGCTGATGCTTTAAAAAGAAAATACATCCGTATGTCTTTGGGTGGTATCCATGATGAAGCCGAAATTAGAGGTCATCGTAGAACCTATATTGGCGCGATGCCAGGTAGAGTTATCAAAAATCTGATAAAAGCAGGTTCTTCCAACCCTGTATTTATATTAGATGAGATCGATAAATTGAGTTCATCTGCACAAGGAGATCCTGCTTCTGCTCTTTTAGAAGTATTGGATCCAGAACAAAATACCAATTTCCACGATAACTACCTAGATATAGATTACGATTTGTCTAAGGTTATGTTTATTGCAACAGCTAATAATATTAATGCTATACCCGAACCACTACTAGACCGTATGGAACTTATAGAGGTAAGCGGATACATAACTGAAGAAAAAGTAGAGATAGCACGCCGTCACCTATTGCCTAAACAGATTGAAGCTAATGGTATGAGCAAAGACGATGTGAAAATGCCAAAACGTACTCTGGAAAAATTAGTAGAGGAATACACACGTGAAAGTGGTGTTCGTGGCTTAGAAAAAGAGATAGGAAAAATTCTACGTAAGATAGCTCGTAAGTTTGCTACCGATGGAGAGATTACTGCTATTGAAGTTAAGCCTACTGATTTAGAAGAATATCTAGGGGCTCCTTATTTCTCTCGTGACAAATACCAAGGCAACAAATATGCTGGGGTAGTAACGGGATTGGCATGGACTGCTGTAGGTGGTGAAATATTGTTTGTAGAAACGAGTTTGAGCCGTGGTAAAGGTGGAAAACTTACTTTGACTGGTAATTTAGGAGATGTAATGAAAGAGTCTGCTGTTCTGGCACTTGAGTACATCAAAGCACATACAAAAGAACTAAATCTAGACCAAAGAATTTTCGACAACTGGAACATTCACATCCACGTTCCCGAAGGAGCTATTCCAAAAGATGGTCCGTCGGCAGGTGTAACTATGGCTACTTCATTAGCTTCTGCTCTCACTCAACGTAAAGTTAAAGCCAACTTGGCTATGACAGGAGAAATAACACTTCGTGGAAGAGTATTGCCTGTAGGTGGTATCAAAGAAAAAATTCTTGCAGCAAAACGTGCAGGTATTAAAGAGATCATCTTAAGTGAAGATAATAAGAAGAACATCGACGAGATTCAAGAAATCTATCTAAAAGGACTTAGCTTCCATTATGTAAAAGAAATTAAGGAAGTTCTTGCTCTTGCTCTTACAGATGAGTTGGTAGAAAAACCAATTGAATTTACGTTTGATGAAGACGACAACAAAAATGCAAATAGCTAAATACAACGCATGAAATTTGACTTACAATATACAGACCCCAAAACAAATGCACGTGCAGGGCTAATAACAACTGCACACGGACAAATACAAACTCCTATATTTATGCCAGTAGGCACAATAGGAAGTGTCAAAGGGGTCCAAGTATCCCACTTAAAAGAGGATATCAAAGCACAAATTATTCTAGGAAATACATATCACCTCTATCTCCGTCCGGGGTTAGAGGTGCTAGAACGTGCTGGAGGCTTACATAAATTCAATAGTTTTGACCGCCCTATGCTTACTGATAGTGGTGGTTTTCAAGTTTTCTCTCTTTCGGGAATAAGAAAGATTACAGAAGAAGGAGTAGAATTCCGTTCACATATTGATGGAAGTAAGCACTTTTTCTCTCCAGAGCGTGTTATGGATATAGAACGAACTATTGGTGCAGATATCATGATGGCTTTTGATGAATGTCCTCCAGGAACAGCAACATACGAATATGCAAAAAACTCTATGGGGCTTACTCATCGTTGGCTAGACAGATGCATCAAACGTTTCAATGAGACCGAAGACAAATACGGATACGAACAAACCCTCTTCCCTATTGTACAAGGTTGTGTTTACCCTGATTTAAGAAAACAATCTGCCGAGTTTATCGCTTCCAAAGAAGCAGATGGTAATGCTATTGGCGGTTTGGCTGTGGGTGAACCTGTAGAGAAAATGTACGAGATGATAGAATTGGTAAATGAAATACTACCAAAGGCCAAACCTCGTTATCTAATGGGAGTGGGTACACCAATGAATATTCTCGAAGGAATTGAAAGAGGTGTAGATATGTTTGACTGTGTTATGCCAACTCGTAACGGTCGTAATGGCATGCTCTTTACGAAAGACGGTATAATCAATATGAAGAACAAAAAGTGGGAATTTGATTTTTCTCCTATCGAAGCAAATGGTGCTTCTTTTGTTGACACTTTATATACAAAAGCTTACCTTCGTCACTTATTCCATGCAAAAGAATTACTAGCAATGGAAATTGCCTCTATTCACAACCTAGCTTTCTATCTATGGCTAGTGGGAGAAGCGCGTAAACATATCATTGCAGGCGATTTTTCTACATGGAAACCAATGATGGTTAAAAGACTTTCTACAAGATTATAAGAGTAAAGACAAGTATGAAAAAATTACTAACACGCATCGATAGGTATATCATCAAGAAATTCTTAGGGACATATATTTTTGCTATTACCTTAGTTATTTCTATTGCAGTGGTATTCGACTTTACTGAAAGAATGGACCGTTTCATGAACAATAATGCACCATGGGACGCTATCATCTTCGATTATTACTTTAATTTTGTACCCTATTTTGCCAACCTATTTAGTGCGCTGTTTGTCTTTATTGCTGTTATCTTCTTTACATCCAAGTTAGCTGAAAACTCTGAAATTATAGCCATGCTCTCTACGGGTATGAGCTTTAGTAGACTAATGAAACCCTATATGATTTCTGCGGCTATTATTGCTCTCTTTACCTTTGTTTTGGGTGGTTATGTTATTCCTAAGGGTAGTGTAGCTCGTGTGGAATTTGAGGATCAGTATTATAAAAAGCGAAAGAAGAGTTCAGCTAGAAACATCCAACTCCAAGTAGAAGAAGGATTAATAGCTTATATAGATAGATATTCTGATTATAATAAAACGGGATACCGAGTAATCTTAGATAAGTTTGAGGGAAAGAAGTTGAGTTCACACCTTACAGCTCGTTCTATCACTTACGACTCTACAGCAGTAAATATGTGGACTCTAAAAGATTATACGGTTAGAGATTTTGATGGACTACATGAATATATTTCTAAAGGAGACTCCAAAGATACTGTACTCGCGATGGATCCATCAGACTTTCTAGAGTTCCAGAATCAGGAACAGATGATGACAAATCCAGAGCTTAGGGCACATATTGACAAACAGAAATCGAGAGGATTTGGTAACACAAAAGTATTCGAGATAGAATATCATAAGCGTATAGCCATGTCTTTTGCCGCCTTTATTCTGACGATTATTGGGGCATCTCTTTCATCGAGAAAGGCCAAACGAGGAATGGGACTTCATTTGGGGGTAGGTTTAGCCCTGAGTTTTTCCTACATCCTTTTCCAGACTATATCGGGAACATTTGCTGTCAGCGGAGTAGTATCTCCTATGGTATCTATGTGGATACCCAATATACTCTATGCTTTTATAGCCTACTATTTATATAGAAAGGCTCCAAGATAAATAGGTTGCAAATAAATAGATTTCCTTTAATTGTTCTATAATGGGAAATCTTTTATATTTGTACGAAACTAATTTTGAGCAGCTCCAACCTTGGTGCTGCTTAATCATTTAATAATTTTAATAATGGCTGGTTATATATCAGATAACAAAAGAAAAGTTACAACACATCATCTTGCAGAGATGAAGCAAAATGGTGAAAAGATATCAATGCTTACCTCATACGATTTTACTACTGCAGGTATTGTTGATCGCGCAGGTATGGATATTATTTTAGTAGGTGACTCTGCTTCTAATGTTATGGCAGGAAACTCCACAACACTTCCTATCACCATCGAAGAAATGATTTACCACGGTAAATGTGTAGCTAGAGCTACTAAAAGAGCTTTGGTAGTACTAGACATGCCTTTTGGTTCTTATCAAGCAGGTGCAGACACAGGAGTAGCTTCTGCCATCCGCATGATGAAAGAAACAGGTGTTGACTCTGTAAAACTAGAAGGTGGCGAAGAAATTATTGATACTGTAAGAAGGATCATTGGTGCTGGAGTACCTGTTATGGGACATTTAGGCTTAATGCCTCAGTCTATTAACAAATATGGCACTTACGGACTACGAGCTAAGGACAACGAAGAAGCTGAAAAGCTGATTAAAGATGCTCATCTATTAGAAGAAGCAGGATGTTTTGCTCTTGTTCTAGAAAAGATTCCAGCTGAACTAGCAGAAAAAGTAAGTAAAGAACTAAGCATTCCAGTAATTGGTATTGGTGCTGGAGGAGGAGTTGATGGTCAGGTTCTTGTTATACAAGATATGCTGGGTATGAATAATGACTTCAAGCCTAAATTCTTACGTCGCTATGCGAATCTGGAAGAAACAATGACGAATGCACTTCAAGGCTACATCACCGACGTAAAGTCTGGAGATTTCCCGAATGAAGGCGAACAGTACTAAACCTTGAATATAGCTTTCAATTAAGCAAAGTATATTATTTAAGAAACATATACAGGATAGGTGATCCCAAAAGTCATCTATCCTTTTTTATTCCTAGTGCTCCCCCTTGTGTCCTAAAAAAGGATACTACTCTATGAATATGAAACAAATATGCTATTCAGAATAATAACACTATATTTGCAAATTAAAATTGAGAACGCAAGATCTTTTATAAAAGTAGATTAAGGCATTGTTCGTCTTCATAAAGATAGTTTTGTATCTTAATCAATGAATTTCTATAAATAATTAATATTAATTCAAAGATGAACACCAAGTATCAGAATAGAAATTGAATAAAAAATGTCACTATCAACTAGTAATTTAAATTCTAAACTATTGACTGCAAGCTTCATCAAGGTATGCAGTGCCAACTTCCTCTTATTTTTTGCTCTGTATATGGTACTTCCCATTACACCTTTTGAAGTAGAGTCATCACTAGAAGGATATAGCAGTTGGTATATATACTTATTGTTCGTAGTAGGACTTCTCATCGGTGGTCCCTTTCACAATTATCTCATAGAGAATTTTAATCGCAAGAAGATATGTAGCCTAGCTTATTTGGGCGTAATTAGCCCTGCTCTACTCTTCCTGTTTACAACTAATACCCTACTCCTCTTTCTGGGTGTTTTAGTACAAGGGGTTTGTTTCGGACTAGCAACTGCAGCAAGTATCACCATAGCCATAGATGTAACCTCTCCACGCAAAAGAGGAAAAGGGAATATTATCTATGCTTGGGCAGGCAGATCTGGTATGGTATTAGCTGTGCCTATTAGCATTTATCTACAGCTCTCCTATGGATATGAAATGACTGTATATGTCAGTATGGCTAGTGGCATATTAGCATTACTACTTACTCGGTTAACTCACCATCCTTTCCGAGCGCCAAATGAAGTTAGTAAACTTAGTTTAGACCGGTTTATCTTGCCACAAGGCTGGAGATTAATATTAATGATGGTTGCTTTGGCTTTTATTCCAGGCTCAATGTTTCCTCACTTTATGGAGAACCTCCAGATAAAATCATTCTATATTGTTTCTGATAGTTGGGTGTTTATTTTATTGCCCTTTGTAGTCTTTATTCTTTCTGCTATACTATCTAGATTGGAAATTGATGCGTTATTACATAATAAGGGGATAGGTTTTTTACTATCTAGAGTACCTATTATCTTGATTGCAATCTATGTGTTTTCCAACTTTTACTTAGAACTATCACATTGGAGCATACTGATAGCGGCACTTATGATAACTAGCTTTTTGGCAGCTATCTTAACCTCAATCATGCCTCATCGGGTCTATCCAAAGATGAACAAATGGGTACTTGAGTCGCAATATAGGTTGGAGGTTACATCTCCAATATTTAGTGGATTACTCTGTATGCTATTAGCCCTCTTCTTAGAGCAAGATTTACACATAAGCGATTCTAAATCTTATATCCTAATAACTCAGTTGCTGTTATTCGGACTAGCTAGAGTTTCATCTCCTATCTTTTTATTACTCATATTAAGTTCTAAACATTGTGAAAGAGGAACTGCCAATACATCACACCATTTAGCATGGGAAGTTGGACTAATACTTGGAGCAGTGACTCCTTTAGTTTTCAACTTAACCCTCTATCAAGTAACACTGATTAATACAGGATTAGTAGCATTAGCTTTGGTGATCTATCTATATGTACATTATAAGCTTCACAAGCTCACTAGTCACAAACATACGGCATAAAAAAAGGCAGCAATTGCTGCCTTTTTTATTATTCATTTGAGTAAGTCCTGTCTTATTTCTATTATTTGACAAGGGCTAATTCATTATTATAAATTTCATAGGTCACCGATTGATTCTCTAGATTCACTAATTCTATTTTATGAGTAGGCGTTAATTCAGCTCTATTTTTTCCCTTTATTGAACCGATATAGTTAAAGCTTCCTTTATCAGTATCTTTTATAAGATAGAAGAAACTATCTACTCGTTCACCAGATTTACCGATAGAAACAACAACTTCACTCTGATTATCTCCATTTACATCGACAACGGTTACCTGAATAGCATACTGACTTTTTAATTCACCGTAAGAATCAAAAAAAGAACCCTCGGTTATATCATTGATCAAGTTTTGACCAATACCTTTACGAGTAGCCAATACACGAACACCATTAGGATGGTCTCTACCTAGAACTATTACTTCTTCTTTTCCATCCTTATTAAAATCGAACTTCACAAGTTTGTTTTCTGCAAGCTGTGCTGAGGTACTCAATACATATCTAGCTGTTGTAGGAGCATCTAATAGCAACTCATCAGATACTACAGATGATAGCTTCTGACTGACATTGGGAGTAATAGGTTGTTCTATATCGACCAAAGAAGAGTCTTTAGCACCTTCTTCATTCGTTTTCTTTTTAGTATTCCAACAAGAGACAAATAATCCTAGCACTACTAAAATAGATAAGGCAATAAGAATACGTTTTTTCATATCAAGATTTTATTTTAGTTTAAATCGTAATCGTAGTTTTCCATCGGTATAGGAATGAGAAGATATCATAAATCGCCCAATTTCTGACGTATTTTCCACATGACTACCAATGCATGCACAAACATCATAATCACCTATTTGGACAATTCGTAGAGTTTGGGTGGCGTCTTCGGGAAGTTTGCTTAAATCAACCAACCCTTTTGCCTCTTCCTGAGTCATAAAACAAGCTGTAACAGGTAGATTCTGCTGTATCGCTTGATTCACTTCTTGTTCTATCTCTTTAATCTGCTCCTCTGTTGGAGCTAAAGGTAACTCATAATCACATTTGCTCTTTTTCCGCTCAATATGAGCATTCCTTGAACGGGAACATCCAAACTTTTTCACCATTGTAGCATTTAGCAGATGTTCTGCTGTATGCATAGGAGGATATTCCTCTTTATTATGATCGTTTAATATTGGTTCCTTTGTCATATCTCCATTCTTCTTAAATTGTTTTGTGTTGTTGGTACAGTTGATCTGCTAATTGTTTACAATCTACCCGCTTTATCTTCTGAGTATCTGTCAGCGGAAGTGTCTCCACTAAAAAGATATCTTTAGGCAGTTCGTAAGAGGTTAAGCGTTCTTTTAATGCTTCTTTTAACTGTGATACATCGCATAAATTCGACTCAATCAGTAACGTTACCGCCTCTCCCAATTTAGCATCTCTCCTACTTGTTACAACGTATGGACAGTCTATTAAGTTTTCTATTTTTTGTTCTACTTTCTCTGCCTGAATCTTTACACCGCCCGTATTTATAATATTATCCAATCTTCCTAGTATTCTGAAGCCTCCATCTGAGTTAAATTCTATCACATCATTAGTTATCAACTGGCTATCAGAGACCAAAGGTGCATCAATAATTAAAGCGCCTTGATTTGTTTGAGATAGCTTTACGGAAGGAAATGGATAATACCACTCTGAAGCTTCTACTCCACTTAGCTCTCTGATGGCAATATGAGAAACAGTTTCTGTCATGCCATAACTAGAATAAACCCCATGGGGAAACTGAAGTAGCTCTGTTGCCATAGCTTCATCAATTGAACCTCCTCCTATTAAAAGATGCTTTATTCTTTGTAGTCTAATCTTCTCAGATTCAACTTGTAAGGTGTTAAATATTTGTAGAGGAACCATAGCGGCAAAGTCTACCACCTTACTAAAAGACTTTAAAGGTCTTCCCGAAGGAGTTACAACCCATACAGACAAATTGGCTACAGCAGCCCGAACCAACATCATCTTACCTGCAATGTATTTGACAGGCATACAAAGTAGTATTTCATCATCTGCCTTTAACTTCATAAAATCACAAGTTGCCCGAGCACTATTTCTCATATGCTCTTTCTTGACTAGCAACTGCTTAGGTGTTCCTGTTGAACCCGAAGTATGAACCCAAACAACATCACTCTTGTCAAACCATTCTTGAAGGAAGCCTACAACTTCTTTATAGAATATCTTGTCCTCCTTACTTATAGCCGTATGTATAAAATCATCTAATTGGGTGGAACGGTAGAAAGTACCATTCAGACGGATTCCTTGATTCATGAGTCTATGCAAATTGTATCAGGTTTATTGGGATTAAACCAAAGCTGATCTTCACGTATTTCGAGGGGAATCTCAATATTATCTTCAAATAGCATACCGGTGCCTAAGCCTTGAGGTAGTGTAGGATGAAGTGTTGCTGTCCACTGAGCAATAGCATTTAATCCTATATTTGATTCTAAGGCAGAGGTGATCCACCAACCTATATTTCGAGCTTCAGCTTCCTTAATCCACTCCTCACAACCTACTATACCTCCATGCAATGAAGGTTTTAAGATAATATATTGAGGCCGAATCATATCTAGAAGAGCTTTTTTCTCGTCTAAGGTATTTATTCCTATCAATTCTTCGTCCAAAGCAATCGGTAAAGGAGTTTGAGCAGTTAGCCTAGCCATTTCTTTCCACTGACCTGCTTTTATGGGTTGCTCAATAGAATGTATCTCTAGCTGAGCCAATCTTTCTAATTTTGAAAGAGCATCAGTAGTACTAAAAGCTCCATTAGCATCTACTCGCAGTTCCATTTGTTCCTTAGAGAAATGTTCACGAATATAAGTTAGTAATCGCAACTCCTCCTCAAAGTCTATTGCACCAATCTTTAGTTTGATCAAGCGAAAACCCTTCCTTATTTTCTTCTGAATTTGTTGATACATCTTTTCATAAGAGCCCATCCAGATCAATCCATTTATAGGAATACCTTCTTCACCTCGAGCAAAGGGTGTATCCCACAGTTGCAAAGACTGCCTTTGATAATGTTGTAAAGCAGTTTCGAAACCAAACAACATAGAAGGATAATTTCTCAACTCTTCCCAATCAAAATTATTTCTTTCTGTAAATTTTTGAGCAAATAATCTCAATTTATCTTCGTAATCGGGCAGGGCATCACAACTTAGATCGGGCAAGGGTGCACACTCTCCATAACCATACAACTCCGGATTGGCTGCATTGGAAAGGAGTATATACCACACTTTCCGTATAGTATATACTCCTCTTGATGTACCTGCGGGTTGCTTAAAATGGAGCAACCGAGGTAGTATTTTAATTTTTATAGACATATATAAAACTCACTTTTCTCAAATGTGTCTAATTTAGGGAAATTTAGGATATTGATCAAAGTTTGGTTTACGTTTTTCTAAGAAAGCATTCTTTCCTTCTTGTGCTTCGTCTGTTAAATAATAGAGTAATGTAGCATCTCCTGCCAATTCTTGAATACCCGATTGACCATCTAGTTCTGCATTCAATCCCGCTTTGATCATACGAAGAGCAAGCGGACTAAGTAGCATCATTTCTTCTGCCCATTTTACATACTCATCTTCTAGCTGTTCTAAAGGTACTACTGTATTTACCAAACCCATATCTAGTGCTTGTTGTGCATCGTATTGGCGACATAAGAACCAAATTTCACGTGTTTTCTTCTGACCCACTACTCTAGCTAAGTAAGAAGCTCCAAAACCAGCATCAAAGCTACCTACACGAGGACCCGTTTGTCCAAATCGAGCATTTTCTGAAGCAATAGATAAATCGCATACTACGTGCAATACATGACCACCCCCTATAGCATACCCGTTTACAGCAGCTATTACAGGTTTAGGAATAGAACGAATTTGCTTTTGCACATCAAGTACACTCAAACGAGGTACGCCATCTTTTCCAATGTATCCCCCTCTACCTTTTACATTTTGATCTCCACCCGAGCAAAATGCTTTATCACCAGCACCAGTAAATACAATCACATTGATAGCTTGTTCTTCACGACAAATGCGCATGGCATCACTCATCTCCCATGTGGTTTGTGGAGTAAATGCATTACGGTAACGTTCTCTATTTATAGTTATTCGAGCAATCCCATTGTAAAATTCAAAAAGAATATCTTCGTATTCCTTAATAGTTTTCCATTCTCTTTTAGTAGACATATCTCTATTTGTTTTTTAATGAATGATAATATGATATATAATCGGCTACGTCTTTATCGGTATCTGTAAATACTTCTAAAAACATAGGTTTTGTTTGATTGATATTCGGATCATTGAAAGCGGATAAAACCTGATCCAGCTCTTCTTGATTCTGGGCCGATAGATATTCAAATCCTCTTTCTTTGGCCCAACCTTCTGCTTTCGTGGCATGAGTAGCTCTAACATACTTCTCCGATTTTCCTGTTAGGTTCATGCGCAGAGCTTTAAATATTTCTCCTCCTCCATTATTCAGTAATAGGATACGAAGATTAGAGCCATAATTTGCACTCCAGATCGCATTCATATCATAGAAGAAACTCAAATCGCCAATTACTACATAGTTGAGTTTATCCGAAGCTAGTGAATAACCTATTGCTGTAGAAAGTGAACCTTCTATTCCGTTTGTACCCCTATTACAACATAAATCCACATCGGGTAGAAGTTTAAAAAGTTGAGCATAGCGCACAGCCGAACTATTTGCTAGATGCAAAACGGAAGGCGTACTCATCGTTTTCATTAGCTGACCAATCACTCCACAACTAGAGTAAGTAAGCTCAGGTTCTTTTATTGTTTTCGATTTACTCTCCCAAAGTTGTGTATAATCTGGCTTCACATCTAATAAATAAGGTGCGATACGATCTAAGAACTCAAATGGACTGATTTCGATTATCGTAGTTAGACTACCAAATAAATCGACTACCTCTCCATCTGCTGATACATGCCAATGTTCCTTAGGCGGATATTTTCGCAAGAAGTTCTTCAATCGCTTTGAGACCACATGCCCACCGTATGTAATGATCAATTCGGGTTGATACCTAGGTAGTTCTTTCTCTTCTAAGGTATAGAGTAAGGCATCAAAATTAGTAATAGATTGACCTGGTGTTGTTTTATTGCTTAAATACTCTGATAGCCACACAAAGTTTCTTTGTAAAGCTTTCCCTGTACGTTTTTCAAACATATAAATCATCATTTGCTGACCAGCAATCATCATACGTTTGGAGTATCCATTGAGTTTTTCTATTAAATCATCATACTCTCTATTGTACATATTCAGCCCCTCATAGCGAGTTATCACTCGAACTGAAGGTAATTCTGTAGTATTAAAATTAAAGAGTGGTTCTGAGATAGGTACATTGATATGTACTGGACCTCTCCCATGATGATAAAGTTCGAGCAGAGCTTCATTAATTAAGCGATTGCAATACCACTTATCCTCATCACTTTTTACCTCAGGGAGATTGACAGATGATTTCACTAATTTACCAAAAGCATTGGGCTGAGGAATCGTTTGTCCATCCATCTGTCCAATCCAAGCTTCTGGTCGGTCGGCTGAAATTACAACTAGAGGTACCTGCTGATAATAAGCCTCAGCTACAGCTGGGTGCATATTAAGCAATGCTGTTCCCGAGGTACAACATACAGCCACAGGTTCTCCTCCATTCAAAGCCAGTCCTAAAGCAATATATGCAGCACTACGCTCATCTGTAACAGAAGTACAACTAAAATACGAATGATTCACTATCGTCTGCACAATAGGTGCATTTCTACTTCCTGGACACAGTACTATCTTTCGCACTTTATGAGCCTCAAGTAGAGCTACTAATTCTTGAATATTTTTTTTATCTGAATACATTACTCCTCAATTATTATAGGGTTTCACTGCAAAAGAGCCCTCATCGTTTGCATTTTATTTTCAGTCTCTTGCCATTCTTCATCAAGTATAGAAGAGGATAATAATCCTCCACCAGCATACAAGGTATAACTTTTTGAATGAATTTGCATACACCTTAAGTTAACAAATAAATTAGTGGTTTCATAAGGAGAAAGCTCACCGATAAAACCAGAATAATATTTACGATTATGATGCTCATTTTCTAAGATAAAACGATAGGCTTCTTCCTTAGGTAGTCCACAAACTGCTGGTGTAGGATGTAGTAGTTTTAATAAATCTCCTAATCTATTATTCTGCTCAAGCTGAAACGAGAAATGAGACACAAGATGAACCACTTGAGCAGCCTTAATATTAACAGGACCCTCAATCTCTGGTTCAATACCAAAGGCATTCAGCTGATGCTGAACATACTGAGCTACTAAATCTTGCTCTCTTCTGTTTTTTGCATCCCACAAAGGAGCTTTACCTTCTACATAAGGTTTGGTACCGGCCAAAGCTACTGTTTGCCAATATTGCTTTTTACCAGCAAGAATAATCTCGGGCGTACTACCCATCCAAACTCCTGTTTGTGGAGTATGCACCAAGTAAACATATCCATTGGGGTAACTATTACAAGCCATTTCAAAGGCTTTTGCCAGAGATAAATCTTTCTCTTTTTTCTGAACACGATGTCTTGACAAAACGAGCTTAGCCATCGTATTTTCCTGCAATGGTTGCATAAAGGAATCAAAACAATCTTTGTATTTTTGTTTCATCTCTCCCTCCAATAAAAAGTCTTCTACCTTTTCTGTAGGTAGTGTTCTTATCGGATACTTTTCAAGCTCCTCCCGGCTAGGAAGAGTTCTTCTATCTATATGAAGTAACACAATGGGCAAGCCTTCAGAAACTTGAAAAGGGGCTATCACATACCCCTCCTCCTCGTTTAGTTGAGACAAATCTGTCAGCAACTGAGGATGACCAGACTCTTGCATTACAAAATGCCAAGTATCAGATTGAGGCATCTTATAGGCGGCAAAAAGTTGCTTCTTCGCAATAAGTTGATCTAGAATATAAAGATGTTCGTCGTTTATCTGGATCATCTTTTCTTTAAAATACTATTCATTACACGGATGGACGAAACGAGCTTATCTGTTGAAGTAAATACATCAATATTCCAAATATGTGAAGATCTTCCTCGGTGAATAATCGTTGCTACGGCACGTACGGTATCACCTTCGTGTGCAGAAGAGATATGATTACCACTCACTTGCATTCCTACTACAATCTCATCGGGCTCTACAATAACCATCGACCCCAAACCAGCTATGGTTTCTGCCAAGGCCAATGTAGCACCACCGTGCAAGATACCAAAAGGTTGTCGTGTTCGCTCATCAACAGGCATTGTGGCTTCAATTCTACCATCGGCAGCATAAGTATATTGAATACCGAGGTTACCCATAAGTGCATGCTTTCCTCTTTCATTGAGAAGTTCTAAGTTGATATCAGCAACACTTACTTGAGAGAGAATGTACTCTTCTACAATGAGTGCAATGCCATCTTCATTATTGCTTTCTGTAACTACATCAGCACATCTCTTTACTGAATCAGTAGCATTTCCCATAGCTACACCCAAGCCAGCCATCTGAATCATAGAGTAATCAGCTACTCCATTTCCTATCACGATAGCTTCTTTTGCACTAATATGTAAAGTTTCAAGAAGTACACCTAGTGCATTGGATTTATCTATCAACTCGGGTACTATTTCCAAAAAATAGGGTTCGGTACGAAAAACATTCATTACCCCATCTAGTCTCATCTTAAATTCTTCCTCCAACTTCATTATTTCTGAAAGGTCATCATTTACCATAATGCATTTGTGAGGATTAAAATCTATGGCTAGAGATAGAGGTTTAAATTCTTGTACCTCCATATTATTAATACGAGCTTCTTTTATAATATAAGGATTGGAAGCATCATTCGTAAGCACCTGAGATTCATTATAAGTAAAGATTGCCATATTGTGCTTATTGGCTTCTTTCTCGATAAACGGAAACACCTCTTTCTCGATAGATTGGGAAAGAATTATTTTATCCGTTTTGGCATTCAATATTTGAGCACCATTATAAGCTAATATATAACCACCATATTTATCTAAGTCTAGATGTTGGACAATCGGTAGCAATCCATGCAATGGTCTACCTGAAGCCAAAGCAATAACAACACCCATCTGCTGTGCTTTACGAAGAGCAGCCAGAGTACGCTTACTTATTACACCTTCTTCATTTAAAAGCGTACCATCTACATCAAGAACTAATAATTTGTAATCCATTACTTCATTTTTTAAGGGCCGAATAAGATTTATAGCTCTCCATAGAGAGAGATAACCCTTTGACCTATTGAAATATAATCGAGTAAGCCACTAGCTCCCCTCTGATGAGGAGAAATAAGGTATATCCCGATATTTTTAACAATCTCAAATATACAGAAAAAAGAACAATTTTCAACCGAATATTTATCAGCATAATAAGCCAAACCCATAAAAAGACTGTATCTTTGAAATATTCAGAAATACTAATAATAAGCTTTTTATGAAAACACATACGAAGATTTACTCACAGATTCTACTTATTCTTGGTTTACTACTCTCCTCTTTTGGGGCTGAAGCCAAACAACCGACCTTGCAATTTAACAAAAACGGGAAGTTCAAAATCGTTCAATTGACCGATATCCACTATGTTTATCAAGACAAGAGTTCTGAGAAAGCTCTTGAACGCATTCTTAAAATAATAGATCTAGAAGAGCCTGATTTAATTATGGTTACAGGCGATCTTATTTTTGGAAAACCTGGAGATAAGAGTATGCTTACTGTGATGTATGCTCTTTCTTCTCGAAAAATTCCTCTCGCAATAACTTATGGCAATCACGATGATGAGCAGGGTTTTTCTAGGGAAGAGCTATTAAAACTGATTAAAGAGGTACCCTACAACCTCACAAGTACTACAAAAAACCTATCGGGTGTAACCAATTATCTACTAGAAATAAAAGCTAGCGATTCTAAAAAGACATCTGCTGTATTCTATGTATTTGATTCTCATAGCTATTCTCAAATCAAAGGGATTGAAGGATACGATTATATCAAATTAGACCAAATCAATTGGTACCGAAAAACAAGTCAGCAGTTTACGAAAAAAAATAATAACAAGCCCCTATTCTCTTTGGCGTTCTTCCACATCCCAACGCCCGAATTTAAGGAAGCTACTCTAAAAGTGAAAGATCAATTAAAAGGCAATTTCAAAGAAGACATCTGTTGCCCACAGCTCAATTCGGGTTTGTTTAGTACAATAAAAGAACAGGATGATATAAAAGGAATCTTTGTGGGCCATGATCACGATAACGATTTTTGCACAAAGTGGCATAATGTACTTCTTGCCTACGGAAGATACTCTGGAGGAGAAACCGTGTACAATAATCTAACGGGAAATGGAGCCAGAATCATAGAAATCACCGAGGGCAAAGATGATTTCAAAACATGGATACGGACTTTAAATGGTGTTTCACAAATCATCAACTATCCTTCGGACTTCCCTGAAATAAAAAAATAAAATTCTTCTCTGTCATAATGCGAGATGCCTAAAAAAAGCATCTCGCATTGTTATATTTATACATTATCTCATTATCATCAAAATCTTCTATTTCTGTATCTTCTCACCTATCCTATTCAACAACTTATTGGATAACCTAGTCATAAGACTCTTTTATCGGTGTCAAAGTATCATCATGTCGGTGTCATCGTATCATCATGTCGGTGTCATAATCTTAATCTCCATTTAAATGTATAGAAACACCTTTCACAGTCGAGTGAAAAAACTCTCGGTTCTAAACTCATTTCATTCAACATACCAAACCTTTTGCCTATATTTATACAGCAAAATAGCTAAATATGGAATTTAATTACATATTTATACTCACTTTCAATATTTAATTGTTAAATAATAGCACCCCTGCACATATTCGATATTTCTTGTCCCAAAATAGATAGTGTGATGTATTGTTCAATACTTATTTTTACATCAAACAAAAAACAATGAGACTTCAATTTGAAGTTGAACTCCTGTTTTCGATAAAAAAGGTATTGTTTAATATTAAATTATTTAATTATGAAAATCTCACATTATTTATTGGCTGGATTAGCCGTATTGGGATTCACAATTATTCTAGCCCATGGAAACCCATCCCAGAAAACGAAGTCAGAAATACTTATAAGAAACAACTATTCCAATAAAAGCATGATAGAATCAATAATTATCATTAAATACCCAAGAATAGTGATTGCAATATGACCAAATAATGTGTTACTTTGTTAGCAGAGATCAATTAAATCTATCGGAATGGAACAAATAACAACATACAACCCTAATGATAAAATGGCGCTACTCATTAGTGGAGACGACGCCTTACTCCAAGTAGTAGGATGCTTTGGAATATCTTTGGGTTTTGGAGACCGAACGGTTTCAGAAGTTTGTCTAGAAAATGGCGTGCATTGCAATACTTTTTTAGCTGTTGTAAACTTTGTGGCTGACGGGTTCTCTAGTATAGACTCCGATTACAAAGACTTGTCTATACTCTCACTCGTTAATTATTTAAGACAAACGCATGTTTATTATCTGGATTATTTACTACCAGATATTCGTTCTAAACTAGTAAGGGCTATTTCTACATCCGAAGACAAAGTAGCACAACTCATTATCCGTGCCTTTGACGAGTATATGTACGAAATAAGCAAACATATGGATTATGAAGATAGAACAGTTTTTTCGTACGTGGAAGATCTTTTGGAAGGAAGGGTTACACCTCACTATAAGATAAAAACCTATTCTAAACATCATGATTTGGTAGGACAAAGACTTACAGAGCTAAAGCAAATTATCATTAAATACACCCCCAAGGATGTAGATAATTATTTACTTACTTCTGCCCTATTAGATATCTATAATTGTGAAAGTGGTTTAGAATGGCATTGCAAAGTAGAAGATTATTTATTTACTCCTTTGGTGCTTGATTATGAACGGAAAATTTTAAAGAATGAAAACTAGGGATACGATATTTATAGCTATTGCAGACCAATCTGTAATTGTACGATCTGGCCTTCTTACAGCTCTTAAACGTTTACCTAAACTCAATATACAAGCAGTAGAACTTAGCTCACTTACTGCATTAGATGATTGCATTAGGACTCAGCCAGTAGATGTTCTTATTATAAACCCCTATTTCGAAGGTTTCTTTGATATAGAAGAATTCCACAATAAGCAAGATGAAAAGCGAATTAAAGTAATTGCACTTTCTACTACCTATACCAATCCTGATGTTGTCAACAACTATGATGCCCATATCGAATTATTTGATTCTTTGGCTAAAATAGGTGATACCATACACGACTTAGTATTGGATGACGACACAGATGATGACCAAGAAACACTAACAGATAGAGAAAAAGAAGTTGTGGTGTGTGTGGTAAAAGGAATGACTAATAAAGAAATTGCCGAACATCTGTTTTTATCCATTCACACTGTCAATACGCACCGGAAAAATATTAGTAAGAAGCTTCAAATTCATAGTGCTTCAGGACTAACTATTTATGCTATTGTAAATAAATTGGTGGATATTAATGAAATCAAGGCAGACTAAAAAACAAAAGGAGAATAAGCTATAAAACTCATTCTCCTTTACTATATAAAATTGACTTACTAATTACTTTTCTGCCATTAATATTTCCAACTTATCTTTAGCTTTCGGGCTACCTTTTGCAGCAGCATTTTGATAACACGCATAAGCCTTCTCCAAATCACACTTCACACCCAAGCCATCTTCGTACATCTCACCTAAATTTGCTTCAGCTTTAACATCACCTTGCTCAGCAGCTTTTTTGAACCAATGAAAAGCTTTTTCGTAGTTTACTTCAACTCCTTCACCTTTTTTATACATGATTCCTAAATTGTTTTGAGCAGCAGAATCTCCTTGCATTGCAGCTTCTCTAAACCAATCAAGAGCTTCTTCCAAATTAAGAGGAACACCTAATCCGTTTTTATACAGCACTGCTAGATTAAACTGGGCATAAGGATCGCCTAATTCGGCTGCCTTTTTATACCAGCGAGCAGCATTTTTATAGTTTAATTCTACACCTTTGCCACTACTATACAAAACACCCAAACCGTTTTGAGCCATCACATTCCCTTGTTTAGCCGATTTCACGAACCAATTAAAGGCTTCTTTATAATTCTTTGTAACTCCTTTCCCGTAAGAGTACCTCAACCCCAACTCATATTGGGCATCGGCACAGCCTGCTTCGGCTATTTTAATGATAGTCGTACAATCTTTCATAGTATTATTAGTTTTAAGTAGATTAATATTCATGCAATATAGTATTTTCTGTTACACCTTCTCATTTTTTATAGATCAGATTTTAGAATAATTCGTTTTTTAAGGTTTAAAAGCCTTTTCTTGATGAATCAAATCTAAAACATCTCCCTCCAGACAACAAAATAGCTTATTCGCTATATAATAAGGAGAGATTACATATCCACACTTTTACTAAACTCTTCTAAACAAGGGCAAATTACTATACTTTCTATAAAGTCCCAACAATTATTTAAATAGAAACCTATCATTAAGGATTTATTTCTTCAATATACTATATTTTGATTTCTCGGGATAGCAAAATCAGACAAATAAGTAGCTAAATCATTTTGCCACCACAGGGATAATCCAATAAAATAGATCTATCGAAAGAATTCGAAACCAACTATCCTATGTTTTTTTAGTGATCATCGTAGAGTATCTCAAACAGAAAACACGGAATAAATAAGCTCAGAAAGATTAAAAACACATTTAATTATTTACAGCTATTCAAAATTCATTTCAACTAAAAAGGACTTAAAACGGCACTTTATGGCACCTGTACATAGCAAATTACATAGTAAAAACATTTTAACTAAACAAATTAGAGAAATATTTCACTAAACAGTTGTTAATAGAGAAATATTTCTTGATATTAGCCCTAACGAAATACAAGAAACGTGTCTAACTAAAATTTTGTAACTATGATGAAAAATGTAAAAACTAATGAAACAGAGATGTATAACAGAGGTTATAACGATGGTTATGCAGTAGGATTCAGTGATGGATGTGTAGATAATTATGACGCAGAAGCAAAATCAGATAGCGAACATTACAAAAGAGGCTTCTTTAATGGCTATAGCGATGGTTTTCATGCAGGATATGAAAATACGAACGAACTAATTCATAGCCATAATGGAAACCTTGCATTTTCATAATGCGACTAAGCACTGAGAGATATGCACATCTCTCGGTGCTTTTACTTTTGTAAACTTTACTTGATTTTCCCATAAAGCAACAAATAAGAATATAAAAATCAATTTTGTATCAACCTAAAAGTGAATAATGCACACTAAAACAAGCTCATTAAATAAGTAACAGATACTATAAATCTATTATATTTATATATATTTAACTTATTAAACATTTAAACAAGAGCTAAAATCTAACAGAATTCGATTTAAAGAATAAACTTGGCAAGTTATAATTAAATAAATCATATCTTTTTATTCCTATTTAAAGTTGAGTGTTTTTAAGTGTTTATAATTCATAGGAAGATTATATTAGAGGCTATATAGTAAAATATATAGCCTCTAATTTTTTTATAACTAAAGAAGAGAACTAGCGCTAAAGCGTATTTGGACAATAAATGTACTTTGAAATACATTCCGATTTCGAAACATTAGTTTTTAATTTCATACACATAGATCTCAACCTCTAACCTTCAATTTAAGTCTGGAATTATTTATGACACAACATAAAACTCTATCCAAAAAGAACCCCATTCTTGAATTTATAGAGTTTAGACATAAAAAAAGCTGCCTACAAAGACAGCTTTCGTTTGAGTTAATATACTATTTTAAAAGTTATAAGAAAGTCCCACTCCTATCATTTCTTTGAATTGAACACGAGCACCTCCTAGCCTTTTACCATCTCCATCATATCTTTTGATATCATCATCATATAATAGGTTTGCATGGATATTAGCGCTAATAAACTTATTTACTTTCATGTTTATCACATTTTCCCAATTCACATCAATATTACCAAAGCTTTTATCATAAGCAGTAAACAAATCTAGTTTTGATATCAGAGTAACATTTTTCATGATTTCTTTGGTGAACGATGCTTTAACATAAGCACCTGGTTCAATTTTAAATCTATCTCCAGGATCAACGCCAAAAGCACCTAGATCAGACAAATAAGTATCAGCTACAAAAGTCATCTTGGCTGTAATAGGAGACATATAAAGAGAGAAGTAATCTACAGGCTTATAATCAAAACCCACAGATACATTAGAATAGGCTGGAGCAAAGATTTTAGAAATATAATTGGCATCATCTGGGTTTTTATACCCCTTACCATATTGAGTTTTGAAATCTACTAATGAGCTTAGATACCACTTAGAAGCCATTTCCCAACCAAACTTAGTAGAAATCTCTAGTTTATCTACACTCTTTACCCACCCATGAGTCTTGGTATACGTATTTCCATACTCGGTAGATAAATCGTTATCCCAAATATATTTTCCTTTTTTATAATGTGCACCGATATTAAAAAAGCCATTCAATGATACTGTGTTATCACCACCAGCAGACCAGTTTACAAAAGAGGTTTGCGAAGCGTTGATACCGGCTACCCCTTTGATGGTCCATAACTTATTATCTTCCTTACTCTCTTGAGCCAAAGCAATAGTTGCAGAGGCTAAGGCTAAAGCCAAACTCAAAATTAATCCTTTCTTCATAAATTGTGTAATTAATAATTATCGAATGAATAGTTTTGATTTATTATAAAACAACCATCTATATAAATGCAATATCTCTAGTTTTGTTTATAAAAAATACTATAATTTAAAAATTGACATAAAAAAAGCAACCTACAATTGGCAGCTGCCAACCATAGGTTGCTTATCATAGACTATTCAACTAATTTTTATTTCAAAAGTTTTTTAGCTGCGTCATCCAATTTCTTGTCTGCAGCTTTTTGTGCATCGTCAATCTTTTTGCCAGCAGCATTTTGTGCTTCATCAATCTTATTACCTGTAGCATTCTTTACTTCTTCAGCTTTCTTTGCAACAGCTTCTTTTGATTCGTCTACCTTTTTATCGATAGCATCTGATGCAGCTTCTACTTGACCTTCTACTGCTTCTTGTGCTTCATCAACCATGTCTGCACCTGATTCTTTAACAGATTCTAAAGCTTCTTTAGCAGCTTGTTTCTTAGCTTCAAATGTTTCTTTCATTTGATTTAAAGCATCTTTTTCTTCTTGAGTCAACTTATCGCCAGCTTCATCAGCTTTTTGTAACAAAGCATTGTATTCTGCTTCTAATTTAGCCCATTGTTCTTTAGAAAAATCAGCTGCTCCTTTTGATGTTTCTTCAATAAAGTTTTTAACTTCTTCAGTTGAGAAAACTTCACCATCATTTGCTTTTTTGGCACCTCCGCCACATGCTGCCAATGTAAACATTGCAGCACATAAAATCATAACTTTCTTCATTGTTCTATTACTATTAAACATTGTTTTAAAAATTCAACTTATATCAATTCTCAACTTTATACATTATTGTATGTAGTAGGTCGAGATTTCTTTCTATTTTAGTCTAAATTTTGTACTAATTTTCTTCTTTAATCTTTTAGCTGATACAATTTTATAAATAAAATATATAAAAGTATTCATTCAAGAAAGAAAAAATGAAAACAAACGACTATTTCAGACCTATAGAATAAGATAATAATACATTTCTATGACAAAACAGGATGTATATTCACTTATAATAACCAAGTTGTCCTTTGTATTGTTCTCTATACTTGTAAATATTTTTACTAATAAAAAAATGTTTGACATCTATTTCCAACGTTCATCCATTTACATTATGAAGGTATAAAAGACTATGCACGAGGATAAGACCAAAGCTTATTCTATATATGATAAAAAGGCTAATTATAAGAATGGCTCTTTTATAAAAACCTAAAAGGATGTCGAGCACCTCCTTTATTTAAAGATACTAAAGCCTATACCTATAAATAAAAAGATAATTTTATTTATCTTTGTTAAACAGATAATCTATATTAAAACTCACAATATAAAATGAAAAATTGCATAGTACCTATTGCAGCTTTAGGCCTACTCCTAAGTGGCTGTAGTATAGGGAAAGGGAAATCTTACGAAAAACACTTGGAGTTCCCTCCGTCGACAAATCTTGAAGAAAAAATCAACATGGCTTCACGCCTAGTTCCATCTCCCACTCAACTTGAATGGCAACAAATGGAGCTAACCGCATTCTTACACTTTGGAATCAATACTTTTACAGGTAGAGAATGGGGTACTGGAGAAGAAGATCCTTCTCTTTTCAATCCTCAGAAACTAAACGCAGAACAATGGGTAAAAGTATTAAAAGACAGTGGTTTCAAGATGGCTCTCTTGACAGCTAAACACCACGATGGATTCTGCCTATGGCCTACAAAAACTACTCGTCACTCTGTTGCTTCTTCTCCTTGGAAAGACGGAAAAGGTGATGTGGTAAGAGATTTAAAAGAGGCCTGCGATAAGTACGGACTCAAATTTGGAGTCTATCTATCTCCTTGGGATAGAAATGCTAGTTGCTACGGCACAGATGAATACAATGACTTCTTTATTCAACAGCTTACCGAACTGCTTACTCAATACGGAGATATTTACGAAGTATGGTTTGATGGAGCTAATGGTGAAGGACCTAATGGAAAAGTTCAAACTTATGATTGGGAACGTATCTTATCAACTATTAAGCAACTTCAACCTCGGGCAGTAACAGCTATTATGGGAGATGATGTAAGATGGGTAGGAAACGAAAGTGGGTTGGGAAGAACTACAGAATGGAGCGTTACTCCTCTTGTTCCATCTTCTTATGCCCGTGCTAAAAAAGTAAATGCATCACTAGGTATTGATGATGTTTCCAAAGACTTGGGTAGTAGAGAGCTTTTAGCGAAAGCGAATGAATTATTCTGGTACCCATCTGAAGTGGATGTTTCAATTCGCCCAGGATGGTTTTATCATCCCGAAGAAGACCACCAAGTAAAATCAGTCAACCAATTAGTTGATATTTACTTTCAATCGGTGGGTTTAAATTCCGTTCTTCTTTTAAATATACCACCCAACACAGATGGTTTGATTAGCCAAAGTGATGCCAGTAGATTGTATGATTTTTCAAATTACATACAGACCTATTTAGAACATAACCTTGTAGCTAATCCCACTGTAAAACATAAGGTAAGCGAAGGAAATTCTATCCGATACCATCTAGAGAATGAGGAAAACATCAACACACTTCTCATCCAAGAAGATATCAGTAATGGACAGCGCATCGAAAAGTTTGAAATTGAAGGAAAGTTTGATGATGAATGGATACAGATTGCAGAAGGAACTACGGTAGGATATAAAAGACTGATAAGACTACCTCAAGATATCAAAGTAGAAAAGTTAAGACTAACTATACTCCAAGCAAGAGGAAATGCTTACATCTCTAAACTGGGTGCTTTTTACTGCCCTCCAGCAGAGAAGACAACAGCTTCAAGAGTAATTAATGAATACGATAGTCAATTATGGAAAACCACCTGTATGGATGTCCCTTTAAGTCAGGTTACAGATAGAGACATATCTACCGCCGACACCCTAATAGTAGGACAAGAGATCCTCATAGACTTAGGAAAAGAGGAACTCTTTGGAGGTTTTATATATACACCAGCCTACAAAGCTTTAAATCATATTTCAAAGTATAGTCTATCTGTTAGCAAAGACAAAACTAACTGGACAATCATATATGATCATGAAGAGTTTAGTAATATTAAAAACAATCCTATACCTCAAGAATTACATTTCCCAAAGGAGGTATCGGCTAGATATATCAAACTTATACCTCACGAATCGAGTAACTATAAAGATGTATGTAGTATAGCCGAGCTAGGACTATTAAAAAAATAAAATATCTATTGCTTTATTTCATAACTATTTATAGTTTTGATAATTATATCTCAGAAACCACAAACTATTATGAACCATCTACTAGACATTATACTTCCACACAAGTATAACAGCAAAGAATTAAGTTTCCTCTTACTCCTATTACGAGTAATTATAGGCTTTTTATTTTTGAAACACGGATTGGAAAAATGGAACAACTTTGAACTGCTTCAAAATACGTTTCCCGACCCATGGGGTATTACAAGTCGTTCATCATTAATTTTGGCTATTTTTGCAGAGCTTATTTGCTCTATAGGGTTTATATTGGGGTTTTTGTTTAGGCTAGCTACTTTACCTATGATTACTACCATGGGCGTTGCTTATTTTATGGTGCATAGTAATGATCCGTTTGCCACTAAAGAATTAGCATTTATCTATCTAGTCCTATTCCTTATTTTATTAATAACAGGCCCAGGAAAATATTCTATTGATTATTTAATGGGTAAGGCTTTGGATAGTGGAAGGAATAAGCATAGTAGAATACGAAAGCCAATAGCTTAATTTACTCAAGCAATAAATTTATGATATAGAAAAGGGGAGCATTTAAAATACTCCCCTTTTCTGTTCTGTATATTACTCTAAAATGGATATCCAACAGCAAAGTGGAACGCAAAGTCTCTACCGAACTTAGGATTAATAATAGGGTACCGCTCTTTACCACTTTTAAATTCGGGATTGATAGCCTTCATACCACCATCCAAGCGAACAACAAAAAAGTCGAAATCAAACCTTAAACCCAAACCATATGAAATAGCTATCTGCCTATAAAACTCGTTAAATTTAAATTGACCACCAGGTTGTGTATCATACTCACGAATCGTCCATATATTCCCTGCATCAACGAATACAGCTCCTCTCAATTTCCAAAATAGATTAGTACGATATTCTAGATTAACATCCAACTTTATATCACCAGACTGGTTTAAAAAGTTTCCATCACCTGCAAAAGAACCTGGTCCCAATCCTCTCACTGACCAACCTCTAACACTATTAGCTCCACCTGAAAAGTACCTTTTCTCAAAAGGAATAACCCCTGCATTACCATAAGGATATGCAATACCTACTCCCACATGAAAAGCAAAAGAGTTTCGCTCATCTACTACTATATTACGAGCGAAGCTAAAGTCTCCCTTCAAATATTGGGCATAAGGAATACTAAGCAGTTTGTATTCTCCATCACCATTCTTACTCGCATTTGTTAAGTTAGATAATCCATACAATAAATTACCAGCTGATTCTATCCCAAAACGTATGGTGTAAGAATCTAAATTTGTCTGCTGCCCTAAGCCCACAAAACGAGCACTATTGTAGGTGTAGTGAAATCCTGTTCCAAGTATTAATCGATCTTTATAGTTATATTCTAAGATATAGTTGTTCTCTCCATCGAGATAATCATTTTTAAACTTATCTGATATAGAGGGCATATAGAGGTAATTTATATCTAGTAAATCAATTCTAAATTGTTGACCCAACTTCTTCTGCCACTTATAACTCCAGTTACTCGACGCCTGAATTCGTGAAAACTCTGGACGAATTTGATAGTTGTATTGTATACCAAACTCGGTACTAGCACGTATCTTTTTCTTAAAATCAGAAGATACAAAAGGGAAGAGAAATCGAGGGAAATTGATATTCATTTCCGCACCATATTCTGTATAGTTTTTATTATTATATCCTGGTAAATTAGATATTGCTTCATAAGCCCCTCTTAGCCGGACATTAAAAGTTTCAGACCCTTTGAACAGATTCCGATGTTGGAAAGAAACAGCGGCTGCTGCACCTAAATCACCTGCTGAGTTTGTGCCATCAATTTCAAAAGAGACAGATTTATCCTTAGCTCTAGTCAGCAAGACATAAGCATTCAACAGAGTACTATCCGATGCATTTTCTGCAAAATGAACATTTGTATATTTAAGTGCACCCAACCTTCCAAAATTACTATAAGTCCGCTGAACATCCGAAGCATTATATAGCTCACCTTGCTTTAAGGCAGATGCTTCTGTTAGAATTTTAGGACGTAAGTATAATTTATCTTTATAGTAAATGGGCATGTTGTTGTAATGCAAAGAATCATTCACAGAAATTGACTGTATATCAGAAGATTGCATCAAGTCAAAATTGGTAATAAAACCCACCTTGTTTATACGATATTGAGGATGAGTCAATACGGCATCAGAGAGTTTATCTTTATACGGATGTAAATTTAAAGTTAAATCTATTTCATACGTATTTAGTACAGTATCTGCTGAATAAGTAATATAGTCTTTGTGAAACTTATAATACCCCACATTGGATAGTTTTCGAACAATTCGTTCTCTTTCACTATCCAAAACCGATACATCCAACTTCATTCCAGGTTTTAAAAGTGATGAAATAGAATCCTCTTCAAGGTACTTAGCTATCTTTGCGTCATTTATCAAACGAGTAATGTTCCTTACAAGATAGGGTTTACCCGATACGATATTATAGGACAATTTTATCTTTTTCTTTTTTGAGTGCGTTAGGGTATCAACTTCTGCACTAAGGTATCCCATATTTTGAACTGCTTTACGCAATTCATCCTGAGATCGACCAGCTTCTGATGTATTATAAATAACAGGAGGATCTCCTATCTTTCGAAAGAATTTATTGTACCAGCGATTGGGATGTTTTGTTCCCGACAAGTTATACACGTAAAGAGGTGTCTTAAACACACTAAACCATTTTGAATTAGGATTCTGCCTGATGTAGGGTTGCAGATCTACTGTTTTAAGTTCTTTCTTATTACTTGTTATCTTCACTTCATCCAATAAATACTCACCCTCGGGAACAAACTTTGTAGTCGAGCAAGAAGCAAATATTAATACCACTAACAGGATAAATAAATAGGATGGATATTTACGCATACAGCGATTCTGTTTTTTCGTTTTATTTGATTACAAATATAATACCTCTTTTTTGCTTGATAAAATATTAACCCATCTACTATATGAGAATCAAACCAAACCGAAATAAAACACCTCTATTTTAGGAAAAACATATTGTTATTCCCTAAATTTGTAAATCTAAACACCCGATAATATGTCATTAAGTAAAGCTAAGATTAAATTAATTCGATCACTTGATCAGAAAAAATATAGGAAGGAACACCAACTCTTTGTAGCAGAAGGACCTAAATTAGTAGATGAACTAATAGGATACTTTAATTGCAAATTACTTGTAGCAACTCAAGATTGGATTCAGGAACACTCCAACTACCATACCGAAGAACTTATTTTAGCTACACAAGATGAATTATCTAAAGCGAGTGCATTGAAAACGCCACAACAAGTCATTGCTCTATTTGAGCAACCCCAATATGAAATAGATAATAAAGCGATGCAGCATTCTTTGTGTTTAGCTCTAGATGGAGTGCAAGACCCAGGAAATCTAGGTACAATTATACGCTTAGCAGACTGGTTTGGTATTGAGCATATTTATTGTTCTCAAGACACTGTAGATATCTATAATACCAAAACAATTCAAGCTACTATGGGCGGATTAGCTCGTGTAAAGATACATTATACTTCGCTCACCGAGATAATCAAGCAGAACCCAAATATCCCCATTTACGGGACATTTCTTGATGGAGAGAACATATATGATAAGCAACTAGAGCAAAAAGGACTTATTATTATGGGCAACGAAGGAAAAGGCATTTCCGATGAATTACAAGAATTGGTTTCTCACAAACTCTATATTCCCAATTATCCTATGAACAAAGAGTCTGCTGAATCACTCAATGTGGCTATTGCTACAGCTATTGTCTGCTCCGAATTTAGAAGACAAGCTAGTATCTAACAAGATTTGGTACAACCCTAAACGAACGATTACCTACATCTACCATATCACAAGCTTAGGGTATATACGTCAAAACATCTTCTATCTGATGCAACTCCACGAAACGTTTTGGTTCAATGGGTTTATCAATCTGCTCATGACTCCAAGTTACATGAAAAGGAATATGAGCGGCATACCCTCCTAACTCTAATATCGGTTGGACATCCGATTTCAAAGAATTACCAATCATCAGAAACTCACAAGGAGAGCAATTCAAATCGTCTATGAGCTGTTTGTATTCGTGAATGGTTTTATCGTTCATTATCTCTACATGAGAAAAGTACGGGTTTAACCCTGATAAATTCAACTTCCTTTTTTGGTCAACTAAATCACCTTTAGTGGCTAAAACTAGTTTATATTTATCCTTTAAACTCCTCAACACCGTCTCTACACCAGGCAATATCTTTACAGGTTCAGCAAGCTGTTCTTTGCCTAAAGCTATAATTTGAGCAATAATATCTGCCTTAACCTTATTTTGAGAAACTCTCAATGCTGTTTCAATCATTGAAAGCATAAATCCCTTTATTCCATAACCATATATTCCTAAATTGCCTGTTTCCGTTTTATACAACTCTGCAGACAGCTCCTGAGGAGAAATATACTCTTCAAGTAAAGAGTAAAACTTAGCCTCAACAATTCGAAAGAACGTTTCATTTTCCCAAAGGGTATCATCTGCATCAAATGCAATCACTTTTATATTATTCATCTTTTAAATACCTATTTGACACGCCTGAATTCATATTATTCAAATTACTTTTCAAACAGTAGTCTGTATTAATTCTATGTCTGTTCTCGTCCGTCTCTATGTGCACTCTAATAAAAAGAGCAACTAAAAACTAGCTGCTCTCTATTATACTTTTTTATCGCTTTACAGAATCTAATTCTTGAATTTGTAATTCATTCTCCAAGCTTAATTCCTCTTGCTGTACCTCCTTTATCACTTGTTGTAAACTATCTGGTTTACTAATATGGATTGAATCTACATCTTGTGATAAAGAGTCCTTCTGCTGCATATGATAACGGTACAAAGAAATTGAATCAACCAATAATCTCTGTTCCTTTACTTGAGGAGGTAAATAAATGAACCCTTTAATATTTTTCAACTCACCTAAGCTATCTGCTTGTAATGACATTTGATATAAGTCCGATTTATAAATCGTTCGAGTATCTATCAACGATGAATCATTATTGAAGTATAAAGCCATTTGCATAATAGCAGCACTTAGTGAATCTAACTGATTCTCATATTCATAATTAAAGTGTACATTCAGCTCAAATCGATCTCCTACTCTAAAGTTACTATCAACAGGTAAATCGAAGGTTACTCTATTATTTAAAGGAGTTCCTGTAAGACGATATATCTCATACCAAGGCCAAATATTTACACTATCACCAGGAGCTGTTACTAAAGGTACTTGATATTGCAAGGCTACAAGCTCATCTATCATCACTTTATTTGTATCAATTGCACTTCTCACACTATCGTAGATTTCTACTAAATCAGATAAATTACGAGCATACCAAGACATCGAAGAATCGAACTGCTCTTTGGTTATACCATGCTTTAAATACACATCATCTACATATATACTTCTATTGTATCTCTCAGAGTAATCAGCATCATCACCAAAAGCTTTGGCTATATGAAAATCATATAAAAATGCTTTCATTTTCTCTGGAGGTAACACATTAGAGGGTCTTTGAGGACCACAGCTTGTTGTTACAATTAATAAAACAACTATAGAAACATACTTTATAATAGATGAAAATCTGCTCATTATAGAATTAAGCTTTTTAATTAAAATCTCAAATTACTGAATAGCTTTGCTAAAATATTTGCCGTAGAATATCAATAAGGCAATCATTCCACAGCTAATTGCAGCATCAGCGAAGTTGAAGATAGGACTAAAGAATACAAACCTTGTGCCACCTACCATGGGAACCCAAGTAGGCCATATCGTATCAATTATCGGGAAATAGAACATATCTACTACCCTACCATACATAAGAGGAGCATATCCTCCCCCTTCAGGCATAAATGTAGCTATTTGTGAGTAAGTACTTTCACTAAATAGAACCCCATAAAAAACACTATCGATGATATTTCCCAAAGCTCCTGCTAGAATCAAAGAAAAACAGACAATATAGCCAGTCTTCTTACCTTGCTTAATAATCTTATACAAATACCAACCGATTAAAATAACTGCAACAATTCGGAATGATGTTAAAAATAATTTTCCAATAAACTCTAAGCCAAATGCCATACCATTATTCTCTGTAAAGTAAATATGGAACCAATCTGTAACACGATGGCTTTCATGCCAAAACATACTAGTTTTTACCCATACCTTTATGATCTGATCAATAATTAACACAGAAATAATAGTAAATAAAGCTATTTTACCCTTAGACGCATTTTTACCCATTAACTTTTTATTTAATAGAATTCGGAAATTATAAAAAAATAAAAGTTGAAAGCTATCACCTGCTTTTAGGTGCTTCGATAGCCTTCAACTTTTTGTATAGTTTAAATGAATTTATCTTCTTCTTTTTCCATCCATTTTTGCTTCAATACTTAATGTAGCATGAGGCACAGCCCTTAATCGCTCAGCAGGAATTAATTTTCCAGTTACACGACAAATACCATAAGTTTTATTTCTTATTCTTATAAGAGCAGCTTGTAAGCCTTGAATAAACTTTAATTGTCGTTGAGCTAAACGAGCAGTTTCTTCTTTTGAAAGAGTGGCTGCTCCATCTTCTAAGACTTTATAGGTTGGTGAAGTATCATCCGTATTATTTCCGTCAGTACCTCTAATACTTCCTGTCAACAAATCATAGTCTCTTTGAGCGAGTTCTAGCTTTTCCATTATAATGGAGCGAAACTCTTCTAGTTCAGTGTCTGTATAGCGATTCTTTTCAGCCATGGTAGTATAATTTTTATAAGGTTAGTGTTAAAGTCTCTCCTAAGCCTTGATAACTTTTATAGACAAGACATAATCTTCAAAGTCTAACTCATCTCCATTTTCTACGTTATCAACTAGTTCTAAGGACTCTCCTAAAACTTGGTTACAAATATAGGCTTTATTTTCTTTTACAGCCTCATTTATAGCCTCATTTTTAGACAATGTAATATTTATCTTGTCTGTTATTTCAAAGCCCTTAGACTTACGTAAATTTTGGATTCTATTCACTAACTCACGAGCAATACCTTCCTTACGTAAATCATTGGTTATTGTTACATCCAATGCTACAGTTAGAGTACCCTCATTCGCTACCAACCATCCTGGGATATCTTCACTGAAGATTTCTACATCTGCAGTTGTAACCTCTGCAGGACCATCAGGTAGTTCAAGAGTTAATTTTCCAGACTTTTCAAGTTCAGCGATTTTGTTTTGTTCTAATGAAGAAATAGCTGCTGCTACACTCTTCATGCGTTTACCAAATCTAGGTCCGAGCTTTTTAAAATCACATTTTACACGCTTAACCAAGACTCCAGCTGTTTCATCAACAAATTTTATCTCTTTGATATTTACCTCGTTCATGATTAGTTCTTGCACAGCCTCAATATGAGCCTTTTGAGCATCATCAACTACTGGAATCATAATTCCTTGTAGTGGCTGACGAACTTTAATGTTAACCTTACGACGTAGAGCTAATACCATAGAAGTAGCTTGTTGAGCCATTTGCATTTGGACTTCCAAAGTTTTATCAATTAATGAGTCATTAAACTCTGGGAACTTAGCTAAGTGTACAGAATCTACATTCTTGCCTACTTTAATAGTCATCAAGTCATTGTACAACATATCTGCATAAAATGGAGATATAGGAGCCATTAACTTAGACACAACTTCTAAGCAAGTATAAAGAGTTTGGTAAGCAGCGATTTTATCATTTGTATAATCGCCACCCCAGAAGCGTTTACGATTTAGACGAACATACCAATTCGACAAGTTGTCATTCACGAAATCGGAAATCAAACGTCCTGCCTTAGTCGGTTCATAATCGTTCAAGCATTTGTCTACTTCCTTTATCAGGGAGTTTAGTACAGAAATAATCCAACGATCTATTTCTGGACGTTCATTCATTGGAATATCTTCCTCTTGATACCTAAAGTTATCTACATTTGCATACAAAGCAAAGAATGAATAAGTATTATATAAAGTTCCAAAGAATTTACGTTTTACTTCATCAATTCCTTCTTCATCAAACTTCAGGTTATCCCATGGAGAAGAGTTGGTTACCATATACCAACGTAAGGGATCTGAGCCATATTTCTCAATGGCGTGGAAAGGATCTACTCCATTACCCAAACGTTTTGACATCTTATTTCCATTCTTATCGAGTACTAAACCATTTGATATCACATTTTTATATGCTTTAGTATCAAACACCATAGTAGCAATAGCATGTAAAGTAAAGAACCAACCTCTAGTTTGGTCAACACCTTCAGCAATAAAGTCGGCTGGATACACTTCTTTATTATCCAACAATTCTTTATTTTCAAATGGATAATGGATCTGAGCATAAGGCATAGCACCTGAGTCAAACCACACGTCAATAAGATCCAATTCACGTTTCATGGGCTCACCCTTTGATGACACCAATATAATATCATCTACATAAGGGCGATGTAAGTCAATCTTATCATAGTTTTCAGTAGAATATGTTCCTGGAACAAATCCTTTATCCTTATAAGGATTGGATTTCATAAATCCAGCTGCTACTGATTTTTCTATTTCATTGTATAAATTCTCAACAGATTCAATACATATTTCTTCATCACCATCTTCATTTCTCCAGATAGGCAATGGAGTACCCCAATACCTAGAACGGCTTAAGTTCCAATCGTTTAAGTTTTCCAACCATTTGCCAAAACGACCAGTACCTGTTGATTCTGGTTTCCAATTGATTTCTTTGTTCAATTCCATCATACGCTCTTTACAAGCAGTTGATTTGATGAACCAGCTATCTAGAGGATAATACAATACAGGCTTATCGGTTCTCCAGCAGTGTGGGTAACTGTGAACAAATTTTTCTATTTTAAAGGCTTGATTATTCTTCTTAAGCATCATACAGATAGCGATGTCAAGAGATTCATCATCTTCAGTCAAATTAGGATCGTATGCATTCTTTACAAAACATCCTGCATACTCACCATATAGTTCAACATTCACTCTTTCCTTTACGAAGTCTTCATCTAGTTCATCTATTTTATAGAATTTACCTGTTAAATCGACCATCGGACGAAGCTCACCCTTCTTGCTTATTAATTGCAATGGAGGTACACCTGCTGCTTTAGCAACATTAGCATCATCTGCACCAAAAGTTGGAGCAATATGAACGATACCAGTACCATCATCAGTAGTAACAAAGTCTCCAGAAATAACTTTGAATGCTCCTTCGTTTGGTTTAACCCAAGGAATAAGTTGTTCATATTCCATTCCCACTAAATCGGCACCTTTGTATTCGGCTACAATTTTGAAAGGAATTAGCTTATCTCCTTCTTTATAATCTTCAAGATTAAGATCTGCTGCTTTTGAGTTAAAATAGGTATTTACTAGATTCTTTGCAAGAATTACAGTAATAGGCTTTTGTGTATATGTATTGTAAGTTTGAACAGCTACATAGTCAATCTTTAGTCCAACGCAAAGAGCAGTATTTGAAGGAAGAGTCCAAGGAGTTGTTGTCCATGCAATAAAGAATGGATCTCCCCAAGCGCTCATTTCAGGCTTTGGATTTTTAATTGCAAATTGTGCTACAGTTGTTGTGTCTTTAACATCACGATAACAGCCTGGTTGATTCAGTTCATGAGAGCTTAAACCTGTACCCGCTGCTGGTGAATAAGGTTGAATGGTGTACCCTTTGTATAAAAATCCTTTTTTATGTAACTGCTTTAACAGCCACCATAAGGTTTCAATATATCGATTATCATAAGTAATATATGGATCTGACATATCTACCCAATACCCCATTTGGTGAGTTAAATCTTCCCACTCTTTGGTGTACTTCATGACATCTTTACGACAAGCTGCATTATAGTCTGCTACAGAAATCTTTTTACCTATATCTTCTTTAGTAATACCCAATGCTTTTTCAACACCAAGCTCTACAGGTAAACCGTGAGTATCCCATCCAGCTTTTCTTTTAACCTGAAAGCCTTTCATTGTCTTGTATCTACAGAAAATATCCTTAATAGTACGAGCCATTACGTGGTGAATACCGGGCATTCCATTAGCAGATGGAGGTCCTTCATAGAAAACGTAGGATGGACAATCCTCACGTTCGGTCATACTTTTTGAGAACACATCGTTCTCGTCCCATTTTTTAAGAATATCTTTATTGACCTTTGATAGATCTAATTGAGAGTATTCTGTAAATTTTTTACTCATTTTATTTTCTGAATTTTAACTTTTACACAATAATATGAAGCGTGTTCAAATTTAAGTTGCAAATTTACGAAATCATTTGCTTTAATCATAAAGAGTGATAAAAAATTATCAATTAAAGCTTTTCACTTCTTTATACATCGAATTTATAAGTAAAGATGAATTAGGAATTATACTTTTAAACATCTGATGCATCAAAACTTACTAATTGTCAGAACACAGTTCCGTTAGTTTTAGCTTAATACGCTCATATCTAATTTATTGACTTTAAAAACAAGTCATAAGAAATAGACTTGAGTACCGCAATAGGCTTTTCTATATTAAGAATAAATGACAATTTGAATTGCCGCATGAAACAATACAGCAAGAGATACTTAACAATAAAAAAAGAGGAGAATATAAATTATATTCCCCTCCATCACATTTAATTCTATTAAATAGTATTGATTTAACACATAATTTATTAGTGTTCGCTTAAGTAATCAGCTACACCTTCATGAGTATCTTTCAATGCTTCTTTACCTTTTGACCAGTTTGCAGGACAAACCTCACCGTATTCTTCAAAATGTTGTAGAGCATCTACCACACGGATAGCTTCATCTACACTACGTCCTAGAGGTAAATCATTAATAACACAATGACGAACTGTTCCTTCTTTATCAATCAAAAACAGACCTCTATAAGCTACTGGAGCACCATCAATAACCCAGTCTCCGTTTTCATCTGGAGCATATCTACCTGCTAGTACACCAAATTTTTCTGAAATTTCTTTAGAGAAATCGGCAACAATAGGATATTTTACGCCTTGAATACCACCTTCATTTTTAGGAGTATTCAACCATGCCCAGTGTGATTGTTCTGAATCTACAGAGCAACCAACTACTGCCACTCCACGTTTTTCAAATTCATCTATTTTTTCTTGGAATGCATGAAGTTCTGTAGGACAAACAAAAGTAAAGTCCATTGGGTAAAAGAAGAATACAACATACTTCTTTCCTATGTATTGTTCTAAAGAGAAATCTTGAACTATTTCACCACCATTTATCACTGCTGCAGCACTAAATTTAGGTGCTTTTCTACCAATTAATGATCTCATAAAATCTTGTTTTGTTTAAATTAGTTTATGTTATCTTTCAATCGCTATTTAGAACAAGACTAAACTATATAAAGTTCACTTTTCTATGGTTAAAAATTGTAAACACTTCTATCTATATAGATTTATTTCCATAATTCACTGAGTATAAATCTCTCCTACGGTTCTTTAGATTTCTTACACTTCCATAAGAGTGAAGTTTGTTTAGTAAATCAAGATCTACATCCGTAATCAATATCATCTCTGTATTTGGTGTTGCCTCAGCCCTCTTTCCATCCGTTGGGAAGGCAAAATCACAAGGAGTAAATACAGCAGATTGAGCATATTGTATATCCATATTGTGAACTCTCGGTAAGTTGCCTACACTACCTGCTATCACCACATAGCATTCGTTTTCAATGGCTCTGGCTTGAGCACATACTCTTACACGTGAATACGCATTTTGAGTATCTGTCAAAAATGGTATAAATAAGATTTGCATACCATCGGCTGCCAACACCCTAGAGAGTTCTGGGAATTCCGAATCATAACAGATTAATACTCCTATTTTAGCACAATCGGTATCAAAAGCTTTTACTCTATCCCCTCCTCGAAGTCCCCAGCTTTTTTCTTCATCGGGAGTAACATGTATTTTCTCATACATCTCATAAGTACCATCTCTTCTACACAAAAAACCTACATTTAGAAGATTACCTGTATCCCTATTTTTATAGGGCATACTTCCTGTTATAATATTAATATTATGGCTAATAGCTAATTCAATAAATCGATCTCTAATTTCCTCTGTATATTCAGCAAGTTTACGAATAGCCTGAGATTCATTCAAGTCGTTCGATTTTGCCATTAGTGGAGCATTAAAGTATTCGGGGAATAATACAAAATCACAGTTATAAGCAGAAACGGAGTCTACAAAAAAGTCTATTTGCTCAAAAAGCTCACTCAATCCTCTATAGTTTCTCATCTGCCATTGCACAGCCCCCACCCTAATTGTTGATTTAGGATAGATATATTCCTCTGTTGCTTCTTGATAGTAAATATTATCCCATTGTAAAAGACAAGCATAGTGACAAGATTCTTCATCATTGGGAAGATAGTTTGTCATAATTCTACGCACATGAAAATCATTAGAGATTTGAAAAGTAAGTACGGGGTCAAAAATATCTTTTTGTCTTACCTTCTGAATATACTCTTTGGGTCGTAATTCATCGGCATATTTATGGTAATTGGGGATTCTACCACCAAACATAATAGATTTCAGATTGAGCGTTTCGCACAGTTCTTTGCGATAATCATACATACGTCTTGCCAAACGAAGTCCTCTGTAATCGGGGTGAACAAAGATTTCAATACCATACAAGATATTTCCATCAGGCTTGTGGGTAGAAAAAGTTTCATCGGCTGTAACCTGACTATAGGTATGCTGTCCTTTTACTAAACCATAATCTACAATAATACTTAAGGCGCAACCCACAGCTTTGCCATCTACTAAAATGACAATTTGCCCTTCGGGAAACATTTTAATAAGGCTGCTAATTTGTTCACGTGTCCAAAAGACATCGCTCCCATCTGCATAAATGCGATAAAAAGATCTAAATAGTTGTTCGTAATCCTCCATTTGAAGATTTCGTATTTCAACTTTATTAATTTTTTGGGAATGATTCATATTTCAAATTTACAATTGCTAATTTAGAACAATAGCTAGCAAGTTTTAGTTTGCTGCTACCCTTATATATAAAATAAATTTTGACAATACATACTGATCATCTATTTTTGCTGTAACTAATTATCTAATCTAAAAGACAAATTTATATGAAAAGAGTTCATCATTGGCTGCTGTTATGCTTCCTTGTAATACTAGGGGCATGTGATCATTCTTCCTCTAGCGAACGTATTTATACTGTACTTGTTTCCCTCGATGGTTTTCGATGGGACTATACAGAATTGTACCAAACTCCGTTTTTGGACAAAATGGCCCAAAGAGGGGTTTCGGCTGTTATGCTTCCCTCGTATCCTGCCTCAACTTTTCCCAATCATTATACAATAGCAACAGGACTGACACCCAACCGAAACGGACTAATTAATAACACTTTTTGGGATAGTGAATTTAATCAAAATTATAGCATGGGCGATAAGAGTACTCGTTACGATCCTAAATTTTATTTAGGAGAACCCATCTGGGTAACAGCTCAACAGCAAGGTATAAAAACAGCTAGTATCTATTGGGTGGGTTCTGACGTAAAGATCAAAGGAACTTATCCCGATTTTTATCTCAAATGGGACAATACACCACGTCTCAACTTTGAGCAAAGAATAGACAAAGCTATCGAACTACTTTCTAAATCTGAAGCAGAAAGGCCACAGCTTATTATGCTATATATGGAAGAGCCAGATGGAAAGGGACACCACTTTGGACCCAAGAGTACAGAGGTTGAAGATGAGGTACGAAAGCTAGATAAATTGATGGGTTACTTAATGAATCGTATTGCTACACTTCCTCATAGCAGTCGGATAAACTTAATTGTAACTTCAGATCATGGTATGACAGACATCAGCAACGATCGCTTTATAGATATGAATGAATATTTAAAGCCCGAATGGTGTGAAGTTATAAGTGGTAGAACTCCAACCTCGATTTTCACTAAACCAGAGTTTAGAGAGACAGTTTATCAATCTCTTAAGAAAGCTCCACATATCCATGTATGGAAAAAAGAAGACATCCCTTCTGAGCTTGCCTATGGAAGTAGTCACCGCATAGGAGATATTGTAGTTGCACCTGAACTAGGATGGCAGTTTTCAAATCAGCCTCGAAATCAAAAAGGAGCACACGGGTACTTCCCTTCAGACAAAGATATGCAAGTTATGTTTAGGGCCTACGGACCTAGTTTTAAGGAAAACTACATCCATACCGACTTTGTGAATACAGATATATATGTGTTGCTATGCAATATTCTAAATATAAAGCCAGCAAATACAGAGGGAATATTCAATAGAGTAGAAGGCATACTCGCCAATAATTAAACAATTAATAATCAGATATATACGATTATATACCTGCACTATATTGAGCATTTATAATGTTTTTCTAATAAAATCGGCTTATATTTGCACGAATAAAAGAAATAAAATTCAACAAATATGAAAGCATTTGTATTTCCAGGTCAAGGAGCACAATTTGTTGGTATGGGAAAAGACCTATACGAAAATTCTCCTTTAGCAAAAGATCTTTTTGAAAAAGCAAACGATATTTTAGGATATCGTATTACAGATATTATGTTCTCGGGAACAGACGAAGAGTTACGTCAAACTAAAGTAACTCAACCTGCCGTTTTTCTTCATTCCGTTATTTCTGCTCTTTGTGCAGATGGGGAATTTAACCCAGATATGACGGCTGGACACTCACTAGGAGAATTCTCTGCACTAGTTGCAGCAGGAGCTCTGTCTTTTGAAGATGGTCTTCGTCTAGTATATGCTCGTGCTATGGCAATGCAAAAAGCATGTGAAGCCGCACCAGGAACTATGGCTGCTATTATTGCTCTACCCGATGACAAAGTAGAAGAGATTTGTGCTTCAATTACAGATGAAGTATGTATTGCAGCAAACTATAACTGTCCTGGACAGGTAGTCATTTCGGGCTCTATGGCAGGTATTGAAAAAGCTTGTGAACTGATGAAAGAAGCTGGAGCAAAACGTGCACTTCCTCTAAAAGTGGGTGGAGCATTCCACTCTCCTCTTATGGAACCAGCAAGAGTAGAACTAGAAGCTGCTATTAAGGCAACAACTATCAATACTCCAAAATGTCCTGTATATCAAAATGTAGATGCAAAACCTCATACGGACCCTGCTGAAATTAAGGAAAACCTTGTAGCTCAGCTAACTTCTTCTGTACGTTGGACTCAATCTGTACAAAATATGATTGCCGATGGTGCAACAGAGTTTATTGAATGTGGACCAGGAGCAGTTCTTCAAGGTCTAATTCGTAAAATAGACAAAGCTGTATCTGCCAAAGGTATCTAATAATAGTTATTTTTATTTACAATAAGCGAAGTGCTGATTTACATAAAAAGTGGATCAGCACTTTTTTTATTCTTAAACCAATCAAGTATCTCTTGGTTTACTCTATTTCACGACTAAGGCAAAACAATGCTTTATCAGGGTTAAGATAGTAACATGTCGGTGTCATGTCATCATCATGTCGGTGTCAAAATAGTCCATTTGCTTAAAATTCCTCCAAGCACTTTTTTAAACCTTTACCTTTCATACAGCTAATGGACGAGATTAATCAATCTTTTCTTCAAATAACACTCCTTTAAAGTGGTCATATATTATGACAAGTCACTTCTGTGAACCAAAACCAATAAACCTAAGTAAAAATTGAGTATCTTAATCCAAGTTTATTTTTCTACAAATTTGGAGGAGTATTAAAATAGACTAAAATTAAAATAACCAATCCGATTATTTACTAATTTCGTGACATTCAAAAAATCGAGTAAAATTGTACTAAATGGCAAATGAAAAAAAATACAATATAGGCTATGCTCTTAGTGGTGGCTTTATCAAAGGATTCGCTCACCTAGGAGTTATGCAAGCACTTTTGGAGCACGATATTCGTCCAGATATTATTTCGGGAGTAAGTGCAGGTGCTTTAGCAGGAGTTTTTTATGCAGATGGTAATGAACCGTATAAGGTATTAGATTTTTTTTCAGGACATAAGTTTTTTGATCTAACCAAGTTTATCATTCCTAAAATGGGATTGTTTGATCTTCAGGAATTTATTGATTTTTTAGAAAGTAACTTAAAAGCAAAAAACATAGAAGATCTTCAACTACCTTTTATTATTACAGCTACAGATTTAGATAAAGGTAGAATGGTTCATTTTAATCAAGGTCCTTTGGCAGAACGAGTAGCTGCATCATGCTGTATGCCCGTATTATTCTCCCCCGTAAAAATTGGGGATACTTTTTATGTAGATGGAGGGCTGTTTATGAATCTACCCGTATCTACCATTCGCAAAGAGTGCGAAAAGGTAGTCGCAATAAATGTTAACCCTCTCATTGCAAAAGAGTATAAAAAGAATATATTAGCAATTGCTTTTCGTTCTTACAACTTTATGTTTCAAGCAAACACGATGAATGATAGAAAAAAAGCAGACCTTCTTATTGAGCCCTACAATCTTCATGATTATAGCAATACAGAGTTGGATAAGGCGAAAGAGATATTTACACAAGGCTATAACGTTGCTATAGACGTTTTACATGGCCGCTTAGAGGAGTCGGGAAAAGTTTGGAAATAAACAAACAAAGGCTTCATACTAGTTACAATTATGCAAAAAGAAAAAATTATTATCTATCAAGTCCTTCCTCGTTTATTCGGGAATCAAGTTAAAAACCCAACGCCAAATGGAGACTTGCAAGAGAATGGTTGCGGCAAGTTAAATGACTTTACGGACAAAGCCTTGCAACAAATTCAAGCTCTTGGCGCCAATTATATATGGTACACAGGAGTAATTGAGCATGCTACACAAACAGATTTTAGCGAATTTGGTATATTACCCGATCACCCTGCTATTGTAAAAGGCAAAGCTGGTTCTCCTTATGCAATCAAAGATTATTATGATATTGCTCCAGCACTAGCTACTCAGGTGAATGAACGTATGGCAGAATTTGAAGACTTAATAAAAAGGAGTCATAAGAATGGACTAAAGGTGATTATAGACTTTGTCCCCAATCATGTAGCCAGACAATATCACTCTGATCAGCAAACTCCAGGAACAATAGGACTAGGCGATAGAGATGATCCATCTCGTTCATTCTCTCCCTATAATAACTTCTATTATATTCCTCAAGCTGAATTCAATCCTCATTTCGATTTGAATGCTCAAGGCTTCGATAGATATCATGAATATCCAGCTAAAGCCACCGGAAATGATCAGTTTACAGCTTCTCCTTCTCGCATCGACTGGTATGAAACAATAAAACTAAACTATGGAGTAGATTATCAAAATGCGATGGCTAAGCATTTTGACCCCATACCCGATACCTGGTTCAAGATGAAGGACATCTTACTGTTTTGGGCGCAAAAAGGGATTGATGCCTTTCGTTGTGATATGGTAGAAATGGTTCCTGTCGACTTTTGGGAATGGGCTATCCCCATTGTAAAAGAAAACCACCCTCATATCCTATTTATAGCAGAAGCTTATAACCCAAATCAATATAAAAGATACTTGTATAGAGGTCAGTTTGACTATCTATACGACAAAGTGGGACTGTATGACACCCTAAAATCAATAATTCAAGGGCATGCTCCAGCATCACAAATAACATCAAATTGGCAAAGCTTAGATGACCTCCAAACTCGTATGCTCAACTTCTTAGAGAATCACGATGAACAACGTATAGCATCTTCTTTTTTTGCAGCAGACCCCAATAAAGCTATTCCAGCAATGACAATATCTGCCTGCCTGAACACTTGCCCTATGATGATTTACTTTGGACAAGAGTTTGGCGAGTCAGGAATGAATCAAGAAGGATTTAGTGGATTAGATGGTCGTACTAGCATATTCGATTATTGGTCGGTAGATACCATAAGACGATGGTATAACAAAGGCAAGTGTAACTTTACAAAGTTATCAGATAAAGAAATTAACCTCTATGAGTTTTATAAAAAGATACTCAATATAGCAAAGACAGAACAAGCCATAACACAAGGACTATTCTTTGATTTGATGTATGTCAATACAAGATCTAATAACTTCAATCCTGACAAACAATATGCTTTCCTCAGAAAACATGAGAATGAAATACTCTTTATTATTGTCAACTTCGATTCGGAAACCCGAAATATAGAAACCAATATACCTAGCCATGCTTTTGAGTATTTTAAGCTCAGTCCTAAAAATAGAATTGATTCTATCGAATTATTGACACAAAAGAAAGAGGTGATAACATTTACACCAGAACGACCAATACGCACACAATTGAAACCTTATAGCAGTAAAATATTAAAACTTATTTACAAATAAGAAGCTTTTCGTGATTTTCCTTTACAAAGATTACAAACTTAGAATAATTTGTTGTTTCTTTATAAAAAAGAAAACTGCAATACAGTATGGAAGAGAAATATTACATTGCAATTAATGATAATGAACGCCAAGGGCCCTTTACAATAGAGCAGCTCAAAGGAGTAGTAACTCCAGAAACGATGGTATGGAACAAAAGCTTACCAAGCTGGACAGCTGCATCTGAGGTTTCTGAATTAAAATCGATATTAGACCCTTCAGGTAAAGTTGGATCTACCCGATTCAATCCACCCAAATCTTGGCTACTCTCCTCACTCATTACTTTCTTCGTTTTTTCTTATCCATTTGGAGCTATTGCAACCTATTATGCATCCAAAGTAGATGATAACTACCTAAAGGGAGATTTGTCTCAAGCAGAATATTATTCTAAAAAAGCGCAAAGATTTGTTATTATAGGAATTATACTAGGGTTAATATTCCGTCCAATATTGATTTCTAGCCTTTTTAAATTATTCTAGGATAAAGGAGTAAAGAGATATGGAACAAATAAAGAAATATCCAAAAACATGGCTTCAGGAAGCGATACTATTAAGCCTCATACTACCACCTTTAGGCTTGGCAGCCCTCTTTTATGCTGCCAAAGTAACTCCGCTATTCTTATATGGAAATAAAGAAGCAAGCCACTTTTATGCACACCGTGCAAAACGTTTTGTGAAGATTGGCTTTTTCTTTTTGATTGCTTTAGTTACCTTTGCAATCTTAATTAGTTTATTTGCATTGTTCTTATTCAAAATAATGCCAAGATATTAATTATTTAATCCTGATATATAGACATATTATTCAACACACAGATGGTTCAACCTCCATTTTTTATTTCGGTTATAATTACAACCTATAATCAACCTGCGTGGCTTGAGAGGGTTCTCGTAGGCTATAACCACCAGAATTTCAAGGATTTTGAAGTAGTTATCGCAGATGATGGCTCAAGCGATGAAACTATCAAACTTATAGAGCGATATAAAAAGATTGTATCATACCCCATCCAACACATTTGGCATACCGATGAGGGTTTTAGGAAATGCACAATTCTGAATAAGGCAATCATTGCAAGTAAAGGTAACTACCTCTTATTAACAGATGGAGATTGTATTCCTAGAGCAGACTTTTTAGAGGTGCATGCTAAATACGCAGAAAAAGGATACTTCTTATCTGGTGGTATGTATCGCACTACATTGGATGTGGCCCACAAGATACAATTAGAAGATATCTCAACGCAAAGATGTTTTGATATTGATTATATGAGATCTTTAGGACAGCCTAGACGCTTCTTCAAGGATTTAAAGTTAAGTCTTAAATACCCTAAACTCAAAAACTTCCTTAATTCTATTACTCCTGCCAATGCAAGTTGGAATGGACACAACTCTTCGGGATGGAAGGAAGATATTGTAAAAATCAATGGATTCAATGAGAAAATGAAATATGGAGGATTAGATAGAGAGTTGGGAGAACGTCTGTTCAATCTTGGTATTAAGAGCAAACAGATTCGCTATTCAGCTATATGCGTCCACCTAGAGCATAAAAGAGGCTATGTTACAGCAGAGAACTGGAAGAACAACTATGCCATCCGCAAAAAAACTCGCAGAGAAAAGTTACAATGGATTGAAGAGGGAATTTCTACTCATTTATAAAGAACCCCATAATATTCTATTCCTATAAAATAGAAAGGCCAAAGATTCTGATCATCTTTGGCCTTTATTTATTTTCACTTCAACTTAGTATAATAAGGTAAGCGATTAATAGGGACTCTTGTTTTAATCATTTTGGGGCCTTTAAACACTTTCCCTAAATCATCTTTCCAGACTCCTTTAGGAAGCTTTACGCTTCGCTCATCGCCTTTATGAATCATCGGTGCAACCAAATATTTATCACCTAGCATAAACTGATCTTTACAGTCAATGAAACCTTCATGAGGATAGGTATATTCCATATTACGCAAAATAGGTTCTCCGGTCTGAGCAGATTGTTTGGCGGTTTCTAAGATATACACACCAAACTGCTCATGAAGATGAGCAAACTCAGCACAAATAGCTAAATGATCAGCATCTAATATCCTCCAGGGTGCTACAGAAAACTGCATCATCGGCATCAAAGCATGAAGTTGACACGAGCGAACAATCAACTCTTGGTCAAAACTATCTGAGTCTATATTAAGAAAAGAACCAAACTGACCTCCACCTATCATATCTGGACAAGTATAGGGATATCCTAACAATCCTGCTGTAATCATATCGGGGATAAGTAAGCTAGAAGCTTGCCACGAATAATCCTTGTCCCCTAAACGTTGAACCAAAGCTTGGCCACCCAATTGCCATGAAGTTCTCAGCTCATTAAAAGAGTATTGCAATCCTAACTCTGCCCATTTTTGTGAAAAGATAGTTGGGGTTGCTTTAGGGTCATAAAACTCATAATCACCTGTCATATAGGCAACATCTCCAGCATCAAACTTGAAACCATCGATACCATATTCTGCACAAAGTTTATCTAGCTGACTCTTGATATGTTTCACCGCCTCTGAATTTGTCATATCATAACAAGCACTGAAGCCATTCCACCAATGAATAAGTGCAGGGTTACCGCTGCCCTTCTCTTTTATCAAGAGGTCCTTAGCTGATAGCTCTCTAAATTCTGGACTGTCTGGAGATACAAAAGGACAAACCCAAAGCATTACTTTGAAGTCCTTAGCATGCAACTCTTCAATCATCTTCTTTGGGGTAGGAAATTTCTCGGGTTTAAAATCGAAGTTGCCATAATATTTCTGCCAATTATCATCTATCATTAATATTCCTGTAGGAAACTTATTTGCAATTATCTGATTGGCATATTCTAATACATCTTTCTGATTTTGATTGTACATGAGTTCAATCCAAGTATTGTATTGTGGCTTAGAAAAGAAAAGGGCATCTGGAAGTACTTCTGACGCAGGAAAATGCTTTTGACTAGCTTTCAGATAAGCCTCTTTAAGAGTTGTGCCTGCCTCAATTGGTTCTATTTTTTCATAAGAAGACTCTATTAATAGAGTATCACTTTTGAATTGGAAAGTAAAAGGATGGTTACTCCAAATATATCGACCTTGCGAAGAAACAAACAAAGGCACTACTTGATTATTGAAATTTTGCGTAGCTAAGTCGTACTTCTCTGTATCGGAGGCAAAGGGCATCTGTGAACCTAAAGCAACTAATCCACCCCACCATTTTTCATTGGGCAAACTAGGTATGGTTGATTTTTGATATCCTGTCTGGGCAAAAAGCATCGTAGCTACTAATAAAAAGCAGCTTACCAATAAAAACTTAAACTTTATGTCATTCGTATTTAAGATTAAAACAATAAGATTACTTACTTCTCTTTAATACTACAGCCGAGCGAGCAGGTATATACAACTTTAACCACTCTTTATTTTCTTTTTTGTAAAGAGGATCGCCATGAGTGAAGTGATCTATATTGTCATCTGAAAAGCCAAACCCTCCTAGGCTTTTACTATCCGTATTTAGTACCACCTTATATTTACCAGGTTCTACCAAGAAACCATAATCTGTAAAAGATTGTACTGGATTGAAGTTAAAGACAAAAAGCAAATCACCTCTTTGATAAGCTAAAATCTGATCACCATCATTATGCCATATTTCTTCTGTCTCTAAATCTTGAAACTTTGGTCGCTCAGCAAATAGAGCAAGCATTGCTTTTCCAAAATCAGCTAAATGGTGAAAATTTAAGTTCTTATTATCTACCAAACTCCATTGACGACGGGCATATTTATGAGACCATCCATTCCCTTCTCGAGGAAAATCAATCCACTCTGGGTGTCCAAACTCATTCCCCATAAAGTTTAAATACCCTCCATTCATAGTGGATGCAGTAAGTAAGCGAATCATCTTATGAAGAGCCAATCCTCTATTCACACGATAGTTTTCATCTCCCTTCTGCATATGCCAATACATATCAGAATCTATTAATCTAAATATAATCGTTTTGTCTCCTACCAAAGCCTGATCATGACTTTCGGCATAAGAGATTGTTTTCTCGTCTTTTCTTCGATTTGTAACTTCCCAGAACATGGAAGAAGGCTTCCAATCTTCATCAATATGATCTTTTATCAACTTAATCCAATAATCAGGAATGTTCATTGCCATACGATAATCAAAACCATACCCTCCACTCTTGAAGGGAAGAGCTAGTCCAGGCATACCCGAGACTTCTTCAGCAACAGTAAAGGCCTTCTTTTTTACATCATGTATTAATTCATTGGCTAAGGTTAAGTACACGATGGCATTATCATCTTGGTATCCATTATAATAATCGCTATAATTTGTGAATGATTCACCCATTCCGTGGCTATAGTACAACATAGAGGTTACGCCATCAAATCGGAATCCGTCAAAGTTATACTCTTCCAACCAATATTTACAATTGGATAGTAAGAAATGAAGCACTTCATTCTTGCCATAGTCAAAACACAATGAATCCCATTGTTTGTGTTCTCGTCTTTCACCAGCATAAAAATACTGATTAGGATCTCCTGCAAAATTCCCCAATCCTTCTACTTCATTTTTAGCAGCATGAGAATGAACCAAATCCATGATAACCGAAACACCCATTCCGTGAGCCGTATCTATCAGTTCTTTCAACTCTTCGGGAGTACCAAAGCGAGATGATGCAGCAAAGAAGCTAGATACATGATATCCAAAACTACCATAATAAGGATGTTCTTGAATAGCCATAATCTGAATACAATTGTAGCCAGCATCAACGATTCGAGGTAGAACGTTTTCTTGAAATTCTTTATACGTACCCACTTTTTCTTCTTCTTGTGCCATACCAATGTGGCACTCATAGATTAACAATGGATCTCGTTGGGGTACAAAATTTTTATGTTTGAATTTATAGGGCTGTTCAGGACTCCATACCTGAGCCGAAAATATATTGGTTGAAGGATCTTGCACTACTCTTGTTGCCCAAGCGGGAATACGCTCTCCACTCCCCCCATTCCAATAAACTTTTAATTTATAGATTTCTCCATGCACCAATACTCCCTGAGGAATATTCAACTCCCATACTCCATTTTCTTTTCTCTGAAACTGATATTCCGATTGTTCTGTCCAAAACGAAAAGGTTCCTATTAAAAAGAGAGAGGTAGCATTGGGAGCCCACTCTCTTATTACCCACCCCTCTTTAGTTTGATGCAGCCCAAAATAGAGATAGCCTGTAGCAAAATCACTTAATGAAAATGCTCCATCATTTGTTAAGTCTTTTTCCTTGGATAGCACTGCTTCGTGCCTACCCACAATTGCACTCTCGTATGGTTTTAACCATGGGTCATTCTGTATAATTGGAAGGGTTTGTTTTTTCATTTATCTAGAGTTTTAATATCCTAATGCCGAGTTAATAAAGTCTGCAAAACGCTTATTTTGCTGAAAGACCTCTCCTATTTCATCTAAACAAGAAGGGTTTAAAAAGAAATCATCGGTAACATCGTATGAACAAATATACTCCTTACAACGCAGATAATCAATATACTTGTAATCTTTTGAGAATCCTTTTGGGGCGGTCTTCAAGAAATCCATACCAATAATAGGAAAGTACTTCTTAAACTTAGGGTCTTCTACGATATCTATGTATTCATCTATACGTTCCATGATCTGTTCTCTTATTCGAGTTAGTCTTTTGGTAGGCAGACCAATACTACCTCCTCCCAAGAACGATTTACCGGGCTGAAGGTGTACGTAATAGCCACAATAATCAGACTTACGACCTTTTACATTAATATACGCACCCATATGGGTTTTATAAGGAAGTTTATTAGGAGAAAAACGTATATCTCGATAGATGCGAAATGTACAATCTTTGGGTTCTACTACCATCACAGCGGGATCAAATATAGCTATCCTATTGATTACCAATTGTACAAAGTCTTCAAAAACAGATTGAGCTTCTTCATACATACCCTTATTTTCTGCAAACCAATCTCTATTATTATTTTTCTCCACTTCTGTCAAGAAATGGTAAACTTTTTCTAATTCCATATTTTTACCTTAATTATTCGGCCCTACTAATGTAGACTTTTTACTATTAAATGTAGACTTTTTACTATTAAATGTATACTTTTGCAGCATGAAATTTGTTCTATCTACTCTCAACGCAAAATATATACATACCTCCTTAGCCCTAAGATGGCTCTATGTTGCTAATAAAGATAAATTTAATGTTTCATATATTGAATTTGTCATTAAAGAAAATATCAACTCTGTAGCACAACAACTTATCGAAACCGATTGTGATGTGCTAGGCTTGAGCGTTTCTATCTGGAATGTAAGGCAAACTCAAACTCTTATACAACTCCTAAAAGAAAAAAAGCCCGAGCTTATCATCTTTGTAGGTGGACCAGAAGTAACCTACGAACCTGAGTTCTTCTTAGAGAACTGGGAGATTGATTATGTAATAAGTGGTGAGGGAGAGTTTGTATCGGGTCAGCTATTTGAGGCCCTACAGCAGGGTATTAGAGAGGTTGATATTCCTGGAGTATCTTATATCGGACACATCAGTCGAACAATAGTACAGGCAGATATTGAAAAGTTGATATTACTAGATTCTCCTTATCAACTAGAGGAAGATAAGGAGGCTCTTATCAATAGAGTAGTTTATTTAGAAACCTCACGAGGCTGCCCCTACCAATGCCAATACTGTCTTTCTTCCTTAGAAAAGGGAGTTCGATACTTCCCCAAAGAGTATATTTATGATAACCTCTCCTACCTTATTCAAAGTGATGCCAAGCTAATCAAGTTTTTGGATAGAACATTCAACTTGAATAAAACGCATACCTACAATGTATTCAATTTCCTAATAGAAAACTATCGTCCCAATCTAAGCTGTCAGTTTGAAATCTATGCTGATTTACTTGATGATGAGAAGATTGCTTTCTTAAACAATAATCTACCCAAAGATTATTTCCGCTTTGAGATAGGAATTCAATCTACCTACGAGCCAACCAATCTGGAAGTAAAACGCCGACAGGATTTTGATCTTTTATCCAAAAACATCAAGTTACTAATGGAGGGTGGGAAAATAGACTTACACCTTGATCTCATTGCAGGATTGCCTTTTGAAACTTACGAACGCTTCAAAAAATCTTTTAATGATGTTTTTGCTTTAGGAGCTAAAGAAGTTCAGCTTGGCTTTCTGAAGATGTTGAGAGGTACAAACCTACGCAGAAATGCAGCTAAGTACGGCTATAAGTATGACGAGCTACCTCCTTATGAAATAGAATACAGTGATTCTATCTCTGCCGAAGAGATTACGCTAATTCATAATGCAGAAGAAGCCTTAGACAGATATTGGAATAGTGGCAGATTTGATCGCTCACTCACTTTTGTTTTTGAAAACTTCTATCCAAATAGATACTTTGAATTCTTTGAAGAACTTTACAATTTCTATTCAGCAAAGAATTTCCCTCGTTTTGGGTACCAATTGGAAGACTTATTTGCTGTATTGCAAGAATTCTTAACAACCAAAGGTATTGATATTTTTCCTCTTCTACGAGATGATTATTATGATAATTACACCTTACGTCCTCATGGTTTTTGGCAAGATAAGATGAGTAAGAAAGAGAAAAAACAGCTAGTACAAAAAATCATTCATGATGAAAGCTTCCTAACCCAAAATAAACTGACTGCTCAGCAAATTGAAAAATACTCTACAATAGATGTGATTGATGAGCAAACCTTACTCCTTACTCTATTCCACGTGAGAGAAAATAAAAAAACACCACACCCTAGAATAAAATATATACTGAATTCATAATACACAAAATGATTCAATAAAAAGCTCCATTTCAACCTTTGAAACGGAGCTTTTTATTTATCGCTTAATGGTATATTTATAAGCCTAAATTATAAATATTCATTCACATCAGTTATTCTAAAATCAGAAACATATTCTGACACCGACATCGTTTCATCATGACACCGACATGTCATCATTTTAACCCTGATATAGCGCAATTATGACTAAGACCGTAAAAAGTCGCCTTTCTGATACGTATTATTATACAATTCTCTTCAAATATAAAAACAACCTATACAATTTTTTATTTTTAGTAAAGAATAGAGATTCTTGCTGATAAGTCTTTCTTTTTTATACTTACACTCAACAAATAAAATGAGTTGAGTGTTATATAGAAAGAATCCAATTAAGAGTAATTTTATGAAACAAAAACCCTTATTCGTATTAGTTGCAGCTCTAGGTTTAGCTGCTTGTGGGTCGGGAAATAAACAAAAACCGATCGAAGCAACTGATGCCAAAGAAGTTGCAACAGCTACCCAACAAACTCTTCGTATAGATCCAGCTACATCTGTAATAAACTGGGCGGGTCATAAAGTTGGTGGTAGCCATCATGGTGTTTTATCACTTACATCGGGTAATTTATCAATAGACAAAGACCAACTTCTATCAGGTACTTTTATCATTGATATGAACTCTATTGTAGATAAAGACTTAACAGATGGTAAATTGAACGATATGCTCGTAAATCATCTCAAGAGTGCCGACTTCTTTGATGTTGAAAAGTATCCTGAAGCATCATTCCAAATCACAAGTACTACCCTATTATCTGATAATTACTATCAGATTGAAGGTAACCTAAAGATGAAGGAAGAAACTAAGAATATCACATTTAATGCTACGATTACTCTGGAAAACGATATTTACACAGCAGTGACAGATACTTTTGCCATTGACCGTACCCAATGGGGTGTCAACTATGGTTCTAAAAATATTTTTAAAGATTTAAAGGATAAAATTATTGAAGACAACATGGACGTGCAAATTGTAATCACTGCCAAATAATTTAATAAATTAGAGAATGAAAAAGATAGTTTTGTTACGCCATGGACAAAGTACATGGAATAAAGAAAATAAATTTACAGGATGGATGAATGTAGATCTATCCGAACAAGGAGTGGAAGAAGCTAAAAAAGCTGGTAAATTGCTGAAAGAAGCCAATTTCCATTTCGATAAAGCCTATACTTCCTACCTAAAGAGAGCCATAAAAACATTAAATGTAACTCTCGATGTGATGGATCAAGACTGGATACCAGTAGAGAAATCATGGAGGCTCAACGAGAAGCATTATGGTGCATTACAAGGTTTGAATAAATCGGAAACAGCAGTTAAGTATGGTGACGAGCAGGTACATATCTGGAGAAGAAGTTATGATATTGCTCCAGCAGCACTAGAGAAAAATGATGATAGAAGTCCGTTTATAGATCCTAGATATCAAGATGTACCTTCTGATTATCTTCCACTTACAGAGTCATTAAAAGAAACGATTGAACGTATTATGCCTTATTGGGAGTGTGAAATTTATCCAGCTCTTAAAAAGTGCGATCAGATACTTGTAGCAGCTCATGGAAATAGTTTGAGAGGTATTATCAAGCATTTAAAAGGTATTTCAGATGAAGCTATTTCCGAATTAAATCTACCTACAGCTGTACCTTATGTTTTTGAATTTGATGATGATTTGAAGCTAACCAAAGATTATTTCTTAGGAGATCCTGAAGAAATTAAAAAGCTAATGGAATCGGTAGCTAATCAAGGGAAAAGCAAATAAGATAGAACTCCATCTCTAGGAGTTTATCAGGAATTTCATAGCTGATTATTAAGAGGGGATAGTATATATTCCCTCTTTTTATGAAAAAGAGATTGCCAATTGAAGTTTACTCAAAGTAAGGCTTCAACCGACAGAACTCTTTTAACCTAACACGCTTGGCAAGAGCCAAAAACTAACTAAATAAATACTCCTTTATATAGGAGTTTTATAACACTTCACAGAGTTATGCTCTTAGGGCTAAAGGCAAATTGTAACTAAGAATGATTTCTTCAGCTTTACTAATCTGCTCATTAGTGGGAGGAACAATATCTTTTAGCTTATATTGAAGTCCCATCTGTTCCCATTTATGCTGTCCCATCTGATGAAAAGGTAATAAATCAATACGCTGGATATTTTTATGCTTCACCATCTCCTTACACCAGTTATGAAGATCATCTTCAGCATCTGTATAACCAGGAATCAGTACATATCTTATCCACACCGATTTATTGATCTCATCAAGATAATTTAAAAAGTCGAGAGTTGGTTGAAGAGGTTTACTCGTTAATGCCTTATATTTATCAGGATCAATATGCTTTACATCTAGTAGAACTAAATCGGTTAACTCCAATACTTCTTTTACACGTTTTGTTTGTATAAAACCCGATGTATCTACTGCAGTATGAATACCAGCTTCTTTGCATTTCTCAAATAGCTCGTAAATAAAGTCGGCCTGCATGAGCGGTTCCCCGCCCGAAATAGTAACTCCTCCCTTTTTAATAAAACCCTTTACCTTCTGTATTTCAGCAAAAGCCTCATCTACAGTTAGCTCCATTTTATAGTCTTTACCTAGCCAAGTATCGGGGTTATGACAAAAAAGGCAACGCAAAGGACAACCCTGTAAAAACAGAACAAACCGAATACCTGGACCATCTTTTGTCCCAAAGGACTCAAACGAATGTATTAAACCTTTTACCATCTTCTCTCCTATTTTAAAACAAGAAATAGCCGAGTTACAATAATGAACTCGACTATTTCTTTTAATTTATTTCAACGTACTGAACCTTAGAACTTAGTCGTAATCGTTCTATTGATTACATCAAGTTGTTGTTCTCTCGTTAGTTTCACAAAGTTTACTGCATATCCTGAAACACGGATAGTAAGCTGTGGATAATTTTCGGGATGTTCCATAGCGTCAATCAGCAAATCACGATCGAATACGTTAACGTTAAGGTGTTGTCCTGTTTGGTTGAAGTATCCATCCATCAAGTTTACTAGATTTTCTTTTTTCTCATCTGCATTCTGACCTAAAGTATTAGGAGTAATTGCGAACGTATATGAGATACCATCATTTGCATCTTCAAAAGGAAGTTTTGCAACAGAAGATAAAGAAGCTACAGCTCCACGAGTATCACGCCCGTGCATAGGATTGGCACCAGGACCAAAAGGTTCACCTGCTCTACGACCATCAGGAGTATTTCCTGTCTTCTTTCCATATACCACGTTGGATGTGATCGTTAAAACAGACTGAGTTGGTGTTGCGTTTCTATACATTTTATGACTTCTGATCTTATCCATAAACATTTTTACGATAGTAACTGCAAATTGGTCTGTATTATCATCGTTGTTACCATAAGGTACGTACTCTTTTTCAACAACGTAATCGATTGCATCGCCGCTCTCGTCTCTTACCACTCTCACTCTACCATATTTCATAGCAGCAAAAGAGTCTGCCACAATAGAAATACCAGCAATACCGAAAGCTTGAGTACGATGTACATCTAGATCATGAAGAGCCATTTCTAGTGCTTCATAAGAGTACTTATCGTGCATGTAATGAATAACATTTAGAGCTTTCACATAAGTCTCAGCAATCCAATCAAGCATCTTGTCAAACTTAGTCCACACTTCATCAAAGTCAAGATACTCACCAGTAACTTTCTCAAAAGTTGTAGGTGTAACTTGAGCTTTAGTGCGTTCGTCTTTACCGCCATTGATGGTATAAAGAAGAGCTTTAGGTAAGTTGGCACGAGCACCAAAGAACTGCATTTGTTTTCCGATTTCCATAGGAGATACACAACAAGCAATACCATAATCCTGACCTAACTGAGCACGCATTAAGTCGTCATTTTCGTATTGTAATGATGAAGTATCAATAGAAACCTTAGCACAATATTTCTTCCAGTTTTCAGGAAGACTCTCACTCCAAAGAACAGTTAAGTTTGGCTCTGGAGATGGGCCTAAATTATATAATGTATGAAGGATACGGAAGCTATTTTTAGTAACCAAAGACTTACCATCTTTAGTCATACCACCAATAGACTCAGTAACCCACACTGGATCACCAGAGAATAGCTCATCGTATTCTGGAGTACGTAAGAAACGCACCATACGAAGCTTCATGATGAAATGGTCCATCATTTCTTGAGCTTCTTCTTCGGTTATAACACCATTCTGAATGTCTCTTTCAATGAAAATATCAAGGAATGTAGAAGTACGACCAAGGCTCATAGCCGCACCATTCTGATCTTTAATAGCACCTAAGTAAGCAAAGTATGTCCATTGGATAGCTTCTTGAGCTGTTTCTGCTGGTTTTGAAATATCAAATCCATAAGCAGCAGCCATACGTTTTAGTGCTTTTAAAGCATTTATCTGATCAGTAAGCTCTTCACGTGAACGAATTTTCTCTTCGTCCAGCTCTACAGGATCAGTATTAGCAAAGTAATCTTTTCTTTGTTGTATCAAACGATCTACTCCATAAAGAGCTACACGACGGTAGTCACCAATAATACGACCACGTCCATAAGCATCAGGAAGACCAGTGATAATTGCATTACTTCTAGCATTTCTAACACTAGCTGTATATGCAGCGAAAACACCATCGTTGTGAGTTTTACGATATTTTGTAAAAACCTCTTCTGTTTGGGGATCTAGTTCGTAACCATACTCCTCAAGACTTTGTTTAACCATTCTTAAACCACCATTGGGAAAAATGGCTCTTTTAAGAGGTTTGTCAGTCTGCACACCTACAATTTTTTCTAAGTCTTTGTCTAGGTATCCAGCACCATAACTGTCAATTTGGGATGGAATTCGGGTTTCAGCATCATAAACTCCTCTTTGTTTTTCCTCTTTAAACATTTCTGTTAGTAGAGACCAAAGTTTAGTTGTTGCTTCAGTAGGGCCTGCCAAAAAAGATTCGTTTCCAGTGTATTCGGTATAGTTTTCAAGAATGAAGTTATTCACATCAATCTCATCTACCCATTTACCACACTTAAAACCTTTATAAGCATTCATAATGTGTTTATTTAAAGATTAATATTTAGAAGTAATCCATACGATTACTTATCTATTGATTACCAAATGTCTAATGGGTCCTACTTAAACATGCTCTAGCTAGTGCTATATGCGCTAGTTATAAGTATGTCACATTAAACATGTATTTAGTAAAAATAAAAGACACTTAAATCTCTCACTCTTACGAAGGCACAAAAATAGTGAATTAAAAGCATTCTACCATAATATTCTTGAAGCTTATATGCATATATTACACAAAAATGTATTAAAAACCGATTTTTATACTTTGGTATTTTAGTGATATTTTATTACAAATAAATCTTAATTTATATTTTTAGGGCAAACAAAAGGGCTTATACAGCATATATAAAACATTATTTGGCTATTATATTAAAATACAATCTTCTTTATTTTACAAAATGACATATTAACATTTGTAAAGATTATATACTTATACACTAAAAACGTAATAAATATTAAATTGATATAGATCAAGTCATCAATAAAAGATCAGCTCAAAAAAGTAACTAAAAAAGAAGAATGAAAGATGGAAATAAAGAATTTAAAAGGAAATAATAAAAGAAAATATTTTACTAATTATAGTATACAAAATGATGGGTTATTATATAAAAAATAAGAGTTAAGTAAAAGTCGATAAATAAACTTACCTTTGCCTTTGTTAAGATATTAAATTCACATAGACTAATTGAAAACAACACATGCGCATTTATTCATACAAAAATATTCTCCTCTCAACAATAGCTTTATCTGGTATCATTTTGTCAAGTTGTAAACCAGCTCAAAATACAATTACCAAAACATATAGTCAGTTTTCGGAACTAGATGATCCTAGTAAATCTTCAGTAGAACCTTGGACATCTACACCCGAGGGTTTAAATATATCTTATGTTTCTATTGACAAGAAATATTACAAATCAGAAGAACCTAAAATTGGTGAATACCAAACTACACATCGCATAACAGGATGGAAAGGAGAAAAGGTTTCTTCTCAAATTTTGCTATGGAGTACGCAATCTGTAGAAGAAGTAGAGATAAGTATAAGTAGCTTTCAATCTCCACATCATAATTTACCAGCTTCTATTGCTGAACTCCGTTTTGTAAGATATGTAATGACTGATGAATTTGGAGAAGGCTGTGGATACCGTCAACCAGAAGACTTTGCAGCTTCACTGGCTCCAGATATGCTTGACAATATTACAACTATGGATATAGAGAGTAATACTGTACGCCCGATATGGATTACGGTGAATATTCCTCATGGCACACCAGCCGGACTCTACTCCTCTTCTATAACGATACATTCAAAAGACGCAAAAGATAAAACCTTGGCTTTTGAACTAGAGGTAACCAATGAAACTCTACCTGCACCTAATAAATGGACCTACCATTTAGACTTATGGCAACACCCTGCTGCTGTGGCCCGAGTTCAAGATATAGAACTATGGAGTGATGCTCACTTTGAAGCATTAAAACCTGTGATGAAGATGTTGGCAGATGCTGGACAAAAAGTAATTACAACCACATTAAATAAAGACCCCTGGAATAACCAATGTTATGATACCTACGCGGACATGATTACTTGGACTAAAAATGAAGATGATAGTTGGACTTATGACTATACTATTTTTGACAAATGGGTAAGCTTAATGATGGAGCTAGGTATCAATAAAATGATTAATTGTTATTCTGTAGTTCCGTGGAATAATGAATTGCACTATCAAGATGCTGCATCGGGTGAAAGGGTAACTATACAAGCAAACCCTGGATCGGATCTATTTAATAAGGTATGGCACCACTTCTTTACCGACTTTAAAGCTCATTTAGCAGAAAAGGGTTGGTTGAAGATTACTAATATTGCAATGGATGAACGCACTCCTAAAGAAATGGAGGCAACAATAGAAATGCTACAAAAAGAAGCGCCCGAACTAGGAATATCCTATGCAGACAACCAAAAAAGTTACAAGAAATATCCATTCATAAAAGAAATAAGCTTGGCTGCTGGTGCTAAGTTTGAACAAGAAGATATTCAAAAAAGAAAGGAAGAAGGACTTATCACTACTTATTATGTGTGCTGCTCTGATGCATTCCCCAATACGTTTACTTTTTCAGAACCCGCCGAAGCAGTTTATGCGGGTTGGTATGCTTTAGCATCTGGGCTAGACGGATTCCTACGTTGGGCATACAATTCATGGGTTGAAAACCCGTTGACAGACTCTCGATTTAGAACTTGGCCTGCTGGAGACACTTACATTGTCTATCCAGATGCAAGAAGTTCTATTCGCTTTGAAAGATTAATTGAGGGAATCCAAGATGTAGAAAAGATCAAAATTCTTCAGACTAAACTAAAAAGCAATCCAAGTAAAAAGAATAATGCTTTATTAGAGGAACTCCAGCAAACGCTAGCTGCATTTACTATTCACCCAGAACAAGATTATGTAGAACTGCTCAATAAAGGAAAAGCATTATTAAATAGAATAACTAAAGAATTGGATAAGTAATATTCTTAAAGTTGGATTATACGAATAAATAAGTAGAGGAGAATATCATTTATTGTACAATGATACTCTCCTCTTTTATTATATAAATTAATTCTATAAAATGGCTAAAAGAGGACTTTTAGCCCAATCTAAGGATAATACAGTCAAATTAAAAAGCTACTACTCCTAGACTTTCTTCTGTTTGATTTAATAGCTCATCAGTTTCTTTATTGATATTCATTTGATTATCAAATAAAGGAGTTTTAGCCAATAAACCCATCATCTTAATCCACCTAGCCATATCTTTGAATCGCTGTAAGTGATAATGATGTTCTACTTCAAAGTCTGGAATAATTGGTTCAAAATAATTGAGCTCTTTCTTACTTTCTTGGTGTATAGCACTCAATACAGCACTTGCTTTGCATACTAAGTTCTTTATTTCGCCCATAGTACCCCAAGACTGCTCCATCTTTTCACAAGCCTCATCTACTTCTATTTTGAACTCGGTAGCCTTAGATAATTTGTTAGAATAGTGTTGTGATGCCAACAAACCAGCAGAAACAATAGCTAAAGCACCTGTTGCTGCCAATGTTGCAGTAGAAAGAATACCTCCACCTACCAAATAAGATAAAATAGAATGGATATCGGTTGAGCCAGCTAAAGAGGACAAAGTAGTACCTGATGTTGCTACGGCATACGTATCAACAGCTCCTTTAACAAAAGCAGGAACACCTATACAAGCAACAGTCGCTATAGCTACCTTATTTAAAGGGGCTTCGCTAATATCATGTACCTTCATATCCATTAATATCAAGCGAGCCATTGAAGCATCATCTAACTCTATTTCTTTGAGTAGTTGACGATATACTTCGGGATTGTTTTCTTGTAAGTCTCTTAATAGAGATAAGAAGTGGGCCAGAGTATCTTGTAGGGCGGACAACTTAACTTGTGCCAGATTTTCGATGGCTGAATTAAGTTCTGCATTCAAGTTTTCAGTATGAGTTACATACTCATCAATTTTATGTTGGGCTGTTTTTTTTATCTCCTTAGCAAGTTTTCTATCTTGCAAGGCTTGTTTTCCAGTAAGCTTATTCAATAAATCACTCATAGAGATTCTCCTTTCATTTACTTCGCTTGGTTACAAGCTGTATTTAAGATAACAGTATCTACTAGATTACCAGAGTTATAGGTATCTATAATATATTTCTCACCTGTTCTATAGTACGTAACAGATTTACCTATAAGAACTCCATGTTTCCAATGCTTTTCTTTATTGAGTTCTCCAGACTTATAATAGACTTTTTCTATCCCCTGTTTCTGATTGTTTTTCAAGCGATATATTCGTCTTACTTCTCCCGTATCGTAAAATTCTTTTACCGTCTTATATTGACTCAGCCATAATACTAATAGAATAGCTGCCAATAAGACTAAGGAAAATATAACTAGACCTTGGTTCATTGTTTTTAGACTTTGTAGTTGGTTAACACTTACAATTTACACTATTTTTTCAGATAAAGGTTAGGTTTATCAAAATATTTTATAGCAAGATTTTTCATATTTAAAATATTTATAAATTCAGATTGAAACACACCTCCGATAAATACGATAATACAGCCCTGCCATGCGTATAGTTGCTTATTAATTCGCCTCTACTCTCTATCTGCCTTTTTTATTCAAATTAGCCTTTAAATAAGTAATAACCCTAGATGCACGCCTCTCAATAATTTTAAGAGAACTAGAATAAGCTTATACGTATTTAGGCTAAAAAACCTACTCTAGTAATTTCTTTTTCTGTTGACTAAACTCTTCTGGACTAAGAGCTCCTTTTATCTTTAATTCAAATAATTTCTCTAATTCATCCGCTATTAGTTTTGGTATAGCATCTGAGTAAATCTCTTTTTCTTCTTCTGAGAACACTCTCTCTTTCAAGTACTCTTCATCTACACGATCTATAATCTTACTAAACAGCATATCTAAATGATAAGCCATCTCTTTTCCTTTACGATACATCTGACTTTCCATATTGGTTAGGTCAAGGGTTCGAGAACCACCAAACAACTGCGTTTTTGCATTAAAACAATAAATAGGGAGCCAAGGATTCTCTCCTTTGGATAGAGTAATGCGCATAACTACTTGAGCCACCTTAGACTTTCCATCCTCTTTTTTTAGAGGAGACAAACTATAAGGTTTTTTAGAAACAACTTCTTGAAAACTAGAGTTGTGCCCTACCCGTTCTGATACTCGTTCTGATACAATGACATCATCTTCTAACATTTCGATTCGCAAAACAGACTCATAGGGAAAAACAATTTGCGAATTGGGAAGTATATATGCCACAAGCTCTCTTTCTTTATCAACAGCTAGCAAGAAACTATTTTGTTGTCCCATAATAAATTGAGACAAACTAAAATCCTTAATATGCTTCAGCTTATCAAAAAGAAACCGACCTTGATTACGTGTTTTCAAGTGGATACTCAATAATAGTATGAGTATAAAAACCGTAAATAATAGTATAAAACCAATTAAAAAATCCATAACTGCCCTTTCATTAATTTATAGCTAAAAGATAATACTCTCTACAAGCTTAACACATTTTACAGTCAAGAAGTTTCACTAACTAAATACATTTTATCCCTTGATACATATAATGTTACATCTATAATTCAGTCTATAATAAAAAATCAGCCCCAACAAACTACTGTTTGTATAGAGCTGACTCAGCTCATTTATGGAAATGATTAATTATTATTCTTAATTCGTATATCTTATTCTCATTTTACTTTACATACTCTAAGACTACCTTTAAAGAGATAATTTCAAATAAATCTTTGTTACCCAATTCATTCAGCTCTTCTAGATCTTTCACATTCGGAAAGTTGGAATCATCCATCAAAACCGTAAAGAGCAGCAGCGCTTCTAATTTATCTCCTGTAATTGTACTGGTTAATTGAAGCTGATTGTCCGAAACTTCTACAGAAGCACCATCTATGGGTAGGTAAAATTCATCCTCCTCAATCATCTCGTTTATACTTAAAATATTGTCTTTCAAGATATATTCACTTTCTACTTTAGAATTACCCCCTTCAATCTTTACTGTGCCTCCTTCATAAAAAGACAATGTATGTTTTTCTTCTGAGGTTAATAACCATTTTAAATATTCATTTGCTATTTGTGTGATACGAGTTTTGAAGACCTCTGTATCATTCATGCCATCCAAGGCTTCTTCTTTAAAATCGAGTACTGCAAAGAGTTGTAAATCTTTAAATTGCCAGTCACCCAAAATTCGAGGATCAGCTTTAACTAGATGAGTACTCTTATTCACTAGAATGGAATAAGAATTAGCCTCACTATTTTCTTTTGCTAAAAGTATTATAGGAATCAACAACAAAAGATACAATGCTTTTTTCATAATAAATCAAGTATTGGTTAGCAGGAGCAATATATCATTTATTTGCTATTTAATCAATAATAGCGATATTTTATTTGTTAATTCGCTAACAAAACAACCATTTGCTACCCAAAGGAGTATTACTTTATCAGAAATAAAACACCCTAGCTAGAAAAAAATAAAACTAGCTAGGGTGAAAAACTTAAAATTAGGAATTTTTGGACTTTATAAAATGTCCAATGTGATATTAGTCACATGAGACTAATTCGTTCACATAGTATAGAAACGAGAGTTTAGTTTAGTCAGCTTTATAGCGCTTGGACTATGTTAACAAATTTAAAGAACTCCTTTTATAAACGCAAGAATAAAGTCTTAAATAATTAGCAAAAACAAGCCAAATATGAAATTAATTTACCGAATCAAACAGAAACTATAATTTCATACACTTATTCGTCACTTTTAAAAATTATAATACTACATTGCGACGCTAAATAGCTAAAGTAGAAAGATATGTTGAAAGAAGATTTTTTACTCAGAATGATTCAGGAAGTAATGAAAGCCTTAACAGCTTTACTCAATAAGAAAGGAAGTAAACTCGAGAAACAGCAAGAGTTAGAAAACTTTTACTCCAAATACCTAAATAAAGACAAAGACTTCTTTCTCACTCAAAGCATCGAAGATATTCATGTGTATTTGGATCAAAGCAAATTACAAGAGAAAGTTGTACGCATTGAGTTATTAGCTGAGATCCTTTATCACGATGCCTTACTTTCTTCGCAAATAGAAGAGAAAAGAAATTTAGCTCTCAAAGCCTGTTATCTATTTGAAGAACTAACCCGATTGGATAAAACATTCTCCGTAGAAAGACAACTCAAAACAAAACAATTAATGGAGCTTGCAAACGTGCATAATTAATCAAACAACCAATCGCTAATTTCAGCCAAAGGTTTGTGATGTTTATCCTTTTCAGACAGAATAATATCGTTTGCTGGAATACCCCAATCGATGCCCAATTTGGGATCATTCCACGCTATGGCTCCCTCGCTCTCTGGAGCATATAGATTATCACATTTATACTGAAAGATCACCTCTTCACTTAACACACTAAAACCATGTGCAAAACCACGGGGAACAAACAGCTGACGATGATTCTCTGCAGATAGCTCTACCGTAAATATCTGTCCAAAGGATGGAGAGCTTTTGCGTAAATCCACACAGACATCAAGTACTTTTCCCTGAACAACTCGTACCAACTTAGCCTGAGAGTACTCTCCTCTTTGAAAATGCAATCCTCTTACCACCCCATAAATAGACTTTGACTCATTGTCTTGGATGAATTCTACCCTCCCTACTTTCTCATCAAATTCTTTTTTATTGTATGATTCAAAAAAGTAACCTCTTTGATCTTTAAAGACCTTGGGTTCGATGATATATAATCCCTGGAGTGGAGTTTCTATGCAATTCATATTTCCCTATTAATTGTTGTAAGTAATCTTAAAGAAGTAGATCTGTAAGAGTTTGTAATGACTCTTATATTAAGAGTAACAAAGATAGTTGGGAAAACTCTTTTACACAAGAATGTTTCTTTCTTTTATTTCACATATTTATGTGTCATCAAATAGCCTAGATACTTCGCTTGAAAGAAGTACTTATTGATAGCCAGACTTTCATACAAAAAACATCTTTCTCAAATAAATATATAAATCAATGATTGTATTCTTTATCTATTCTCTATTTTTGAAGAAACTATTATTCTATGAAATTTATCCAATTGACAGCCGACAATATTGAGCAAGAACACATCTGTTGTGCTCTGGCTTCTAAAAATTCAAATATAGGAGTCTCTGCAAAGAAAGAGTGGTTATCCAATCAGTTTAAAGAAGGATTAAAGTTTATAAAATTGGATGTCCATGGGAAAGTTTTTATCGAGTATCTACCTGCCGAACAAGCATGGAATCCCATCGAAGCACCCAACTATCTATTTATTGACTGCCTCTGGGTAGCAGGTAGCCATAAAGGGATGGGATATGCCAAAGAATTACTCCAGTTATGCGAAAAAGAGGCGATTGCTTCTAATAAGGCAGGCATCATTGTGATGGCTGGGACTAAAAAAACAACGTACTTAAGTGATAAGAATTTTTTTATCAGCCAAGGGTTTCATACAGTAGATCGTACCGAATATGGTATTGAGCTATTGGCGAAAGACTTAAAAGAGCCTGCACCTACTCAGCCACAGTTCAAAGCATGTTGTAAAGAACCTATACCAAATGCAAAAGGAATTGACATTTATTTTACTGCACAATGCCCATTTACAAGCACCTATATTCAGCAGATTATTCCGATTATTAAAGAGGAATCAACTCCCATTAAGATACATCAACTAAAAACAAAAGAAGAAGCACAAAATCACTATGCAGCCACTACCACCTATAGTGTTTTTATGGATGGAAAATTTGTGACAAATGATATTTTGACAGTGCCTAAACTCTTGAAATGGATAGACTATTACAAACACAACTGTTAGCTTACTGTTTTTGTCTATTTTTCATACCTAGCAATCTCTCAAAATCATCCTCATAAATTTCGTTTGTGAGCAATAAAGCTTTTTCAAAATCTTTCACATCAGGATGGATCACCTGCAAAACTAGGGGGGATAACTTATTAAGCAAATAATTTAGTCACTCTAAATAGGAAGAAACTAATATCTGTAACCCCTCTTAGTTGAGTTCTAAAGGCTTTTAGTTTGGCGTTAAAACTCTCTGCAAAAGCATTTGTTGATCGATTGTTGAAGAAGTTTAATATTTCATCATAATGTGAATAGATGGTTCCTGCAATACTCTTAAAGGATTGAAAAGCAGTTTGCTCTACTCTATTATACCATTTGGCAAGAGAAAGTCTTGCTGCATCTTTAATTGTTTTACGATTAAAAATAGAGCGAAGCCCTTGTGATAGGCTATAGGCTTCTTTTAATGAAGGGTATTGTGCAAAAAGAATCTTAGCTCTTTCTTTTTGCTTATCAGACCATTTGTCTGCAGATTTAAAAAGAAGATATCGTCCTCTTGCTAGTAATTGTTTCTTTGTGTCTCCATTACTAAAAGTTAGAGGTTTATAGGTCTTACCTTCCCATTTAGCTTGTTTAATCGCTTGATTTTCTTCTTCTATGGCTTCCCATCTGTGTTTTACTCGTACCTCTTGCACTGCTTCATTGGCTAGTTTTTGCAGATGGAATCGGTCAATTACTCGACAGGCTTTAGGAAAACACACTCGAGCTATTTTATTCATACTATTAGCCATATCTAATGTGATCTCCTTGACTTGCTCTCTTAAACTCTCAGGCATCTTCATTAATACCTGGATAATCTTTTCTGATTGAACACCAGCAATAATAGCGACTATGGTGCCCTGTTTCCCTTTATTATTGGGATTACTTAATATGGTATATAAGTCTCCATTGGTCATAGAGGTTTCATCGATACAGAGTCGTGGAGAAATGTTCTCTGGAAACAAAAGCCACTCTATAGCATGATCTTTCATTTGCCAATTCTTATATGAACTCAAGTGCTCTTTATAATGTCGCTCTAAAGAATCTCCATTAATATGGCAAATAGGCTCAAGAGAGCGGGCCGATACGGGGTATGTCTCTAGGTAATTCTTTTAAAAAAGCCGCAAACTCCTTCGAGTAATGCGTTCCTTTTGCTAGTAAGTCATATTTGTTAGTCAAGTATTCTTTCGTTGTAGAATCATACCACTTACGACGACGTACTTTGAGAGTAACCTTCTTAAAACGAACGGGAAAGTCTTGGATAGTTATGGGGTCTAGAAAGCCTTTAGATTCTACTTTATGACCTTTACGATCAGCTGGTAAAGAGTCAAACTCATCCATAAAAATGGTAATAACATCTTTTACTTTAGTCACTTTGGTAATCTTGAAATAAGTAAGGAACTCTTCTGGTAAAATTAAGCGAACTACTTCGAGTAACATTTGAGAATCTTGCATAGCTTTTGTTTTTTCTACAAAGATAATCTTTTTGATGTTCCCCCCCCCTGCTTTTGCAGGTGATCCATCAGGATACTGATTCATAAATTCTACTCCATCAGGGTCTAAATGAATCAAGGCTATAATTTCATTCTGTTTATTTAACCCTACAACAGCTTCACCATCTTGACTCCCTGCCCAGTCTCTTGAGGTGTGGTGGCAAAACGTCTCAAAAAAACGAAGTGCTTTTTCTGCTAATTCCTCCCGTTAAGCTTTATAAACTTCTACTTCACTACTTGGAATACAATAGGCATCCACTTGCACCCAGGTTTCTTCAACTTCAGACTTCTTCATAAATAGTAATCTTGATTATTCATCCTTTTATTACAAAACAAACTTAAAGATATTTTGCTTCGTTAATTTCTTTTAAAATTATAGGCTACCCTATATCAGCCAAAAAATGCAGAAAAAATAAACAAAAGCATGTTCTATTGTATCTTTTTCATTTTTAATTTGTTACCTTAGATAAAGTGAGACTAGATTAACACAAACCATATCAAGGCACATACCTTAAACTTGAAAAAATGAGAAAAACTGAATCTATCTTAGACGATTTGAATAACCTTGTCCGATCTAAAGGTTATATCTATGCCCTTTGCATGCTTATCTTAGAGGAGTTTCATTATGACATAGAACATCTACACGATGTGAATTATAAAGACCATTTAGGGATTCAAGAAGTATCACTTCTCGTTGGTTTTTTACTACACAAACCGATTGACTTTTCATATCCTACTCACCCTTCCTACTTGCTACGTCTCAAAAAAGCGAGTATTGAACTCATGAAGGAGTTGGAGCAATCTCTTATCCGTGACAATCAAGAAACCATCAAACAATCTCTTCAAAAGGGTTCTGCAAGTAGAGAGGCCGAAGTAAAGCAACTGAACTTCTTTGTAAAAGAAGGTTCCATTGTTGAGCCTATTATTTATTCGGGTAATGGCACTAGGTTATATCCTTATGATACTCTACTAAAAGCAAAGTATGAAAATGACGAGGATTGGCTAGCACATAACTGTGGATTTACCATTACTCAAGCCATAAAAATCATTAACCGTATTCAGGATAAACTGCACAAGAATTTCAAGCATTTCTATTCATTTATGATGAAAGGGAAACGCAATAGAACGGAAGACTTCAACGTGGGACCTGATGCTTGGCAATATGACTTTTACCCTTATCTAGATCTATTTAATGAAATAGACTCTGAAACCAAACAAACTGACATCTCTCAAATGAGTGAAAAGAATTGGGAAGCTTTTTATAAAAATATCCTCAATCTATTCGTTCTCCATAGAGATGACTTTGGACAAGAAGATTTTGTGGAAGCCTTCTTGCAGAAATTCACTACCGACCAAGTGGCTGAGTACAACACTCAATTTAATAGTGTAGGAGATTTTAATTATTTCAGGACACGACCTATCCTACTTCTGGAACCCAATGGAAAGCGGTATTTTATTCCTTTGAGCTTTATGCTCTATGCTATTTTATACGAAGCTCCTACCGAATGGATGGTTGAAGATAAGGCCTATCGTAGCACAATAATGGATCATACTGCTGAATTTGGGAACAATCTCACTTGTCACCTCTTAAGTAATATCTATTATCCCGAACAGATGCTAAGAAATGTAACGGTAAAATGTGAAGATGGGAATACCCAAAAGATAGATATTCTATGCGTCATTAATAATAAAGCACTATGTGTGCAGGTACGTTCAGATAGGATAACTGAGATTTCGAGGTACGATAATAACCGTGAGGTTTTATTGGAATTCAAAAGAGCTATACAAGAAATTTATAATACGGGGTTGAATCATAGAAAATCTTTACTCAATTGTAATTCCGAATTATTCGATCAAGAAGGTAACCCTATCATATTATCGCAACCCATAGATGAGGTGTTTTTAATGGGGGTAACAACCAAAAACTACCCTACCATCACTCACCAAGCTCATCTGTTTTTAAGAAAGAAGGAGGATGATCCTTTCCCTGTATTTACCACTATATTTGAGTTGGAAATCTTACTTCATTATATGAAGAATCCTTTCTTGCTGCTGTACTACTTACGACAAAGAAGTAAGCTCACCAATTATTTTATAGCTACAGAAGAGATGGCTTACTTGGGTTATCACCTCTGCCATAAGCTACAAACGATACCCGATACCAATGAGGTGTTTATTGATAATATCTATGCTCAGTACATTGATCAAAACTACTACCCTTTTAAATTTGGAGTAGATAAATGGATTGATGAAAGCAAAGACCCTATCAAAAATCGCTGGCATAACCCTTGGTTTGAAAGAATATGTAAGCAAATTAAACGGAGTCAAGATCCCGATAAAATAGATATCCTATTTCATCTATTTGATATTCGCCCGATGTCAGTTGATAGGATAGTGAGTAGAATGCGTGATTTAAAAGAAGAAGTCAAAAAAGACAAGGAAATATCTTATACTTCTGCTTACATCAGTACTGAAAAGTTAGGACTAAGCTATTTTGTAGCACCATCAGAAAGTATTGTGGAGCTATCTACCAAACTGAATGATTATTGCAACCTACATAAGTATATGCACCAAGCCCAATATTGGATAGGCTTAGGTAACTTTGCATTTAGCAACAGACCCTATGACTTGCTTATCTATCGCAAAGACCCTTGGGTTCAAGATAAAAAGATGAGTAAAGAAGTCAAAAAAAGAAGATTCTCTCTTGACAGAGATCAAAACAAATAAGTTCCATTTTAAAACTTTTAAATAAAAAATGCCTGTCTAACTCATTTAGATGGGCATTTTTTATGATTGCTCTATGCGGAGTATTTATTCTAACAAAAAATATATAAATACCCGTTGGCGGAATTAATTCACTAAAAAATGTCAGGAAATAAGTTGTGCATATCATTGATTATTAGTATTTTAATGGTGATCAAACTATTAATATACAGCTCAATTATGCACAACTTATATGCAATATTCGCTAAATTTCTTGATATATGCAAGAATGCAAGATGTTTTCTGCTGATTTAGTAAACGAAAAAGGGAATATACCTCGCAGAGGAGTCGTCCCGAAGTTCTCTGACTTAGAAGTGATCAGTTTAAGCCTTGCTGCCGAATCAATAGGTATAGATAGTGAAAGCTTTTTGTTTTCTAAATTAAATGAATACAAAGATGATTTTTCTTCTCTCATATCCCGTCGTCAATATAATGATCGCAGGAAGCTCACTATCGGCTTATGTAATCAGGTGCGTGAAAGAATTGCATCAAAAGTTGATGGTGGAGAAGCTATTTTCTGTATTGATTCTATGCCAATTGAAGTCTGTCGTCCCATAAGGTCAAAACGTTGTAAAATGGGAAAGAATAATTATGATAAAGCTCCCAATTATGGCTATTGTGCTTCACAGGGTAAACATTATTACGGATATAAATTACATTCTCTCTGTGGGTTGAGCGGTGTCATACACTCTTTTGACCTGACAAAGGCGAGTGTTCACGACATTCATTATTTGAAAGACGTAAAGTGTAACTTTCAGAATTGCACCATCATCGGTGATCGTGGATATATTGGAGCAGCCATACAACTTGATTTATTTGAAAAAGCTAATATCAAGTTGGAAGTTCCATATCGGTCGAATCAAAAAGATTGGAAACCTGTATTTAGTCCATTTGCTAAAGCAAGGAAAAGGGTTGAAACGCTTTTTGCACAATTATGCGATCAATTTATGATAATCAGAAATTACGCAAAACAAACAGAAGGATTGTTTACCAGAATTACGGGGAAAATTAGTGCACTTACAATCCTTCAATATATAAACAAGATTAATAACAAACCCATTGGACAAATTAAATATGCACTAATTTAATTCCGCCAACGGGTATATAAATACATCTTTTCTGTAATCAAAGTATTTGTTTTATCATGACACCGACATGATCATAACATGTCGGTGTCATGATGCAATTTTAACCCTGATATGAGCTCCTTTAAACACCGACACTTTTTAGATTGTATTTTTATACAATCGCATTTATCTTTACATATAAAAAAAGAGAGATTGCTTTCCATGAAAACAATCTCTCTTTCTATTCGGTGTCAAGCATGTAGCCTTTACATTTATAATCTACTCATAAACTTCTCTCTATTCACAACAAAGCGAGTGTGAGTTCCTTCACCTATCACGCCTTTGCCATCTTCGGCAATAAGAGAATATTCTATTTTCTTGCCCTCCACACGTACCACTTTTGCATAAGCTGTGAATTTTTCACCTAGGGGTGTAGGGCGTAAATGTTTCATATCAATATGTCCACCAACTGTTGTATCGGTTGGATCCAAGGCATCTGCCACAGCCAACATTGCTGCATTTTCCATCGCTGCAACTAGAGCAGGTGTTGCCAATACTTGTAAGTCACCACTTCCCATAGTTACAGCTAAGTTACTTTTTTCTACAATTCTTTCGGTTGAGTAATCTAATCCTTCTTTAAGCATGATAATAATTTTATTAGTAAAAATCGTAAATAAAAAGCAGACCAACAAAAGATTATGACATCCATCGCACATCCCTAAGAAATAAAAGAACGCAAATTGTTATATATTATTAATAAACCACTTTCTTTATAGTGAATACGAGTACTTTTTAATTAATTACTAATTCATACTTTATCTAATAACTAACTACATTTAAAACACGAGAATCTATATGAAAGTAAAATTTACGAACTTATTATTTTTCTTAATTATGCTTAGTTCTTGCTCCACCAAAGATACGAGTTGCCCCGTTTCACTCACTTGGCAATTTAATAATACAACCAAAGAGAAATTCTATGAGAATAGTATCACTGTCAAAAATGAATCTAGCCACTCTCTGGATAGAAATTGGGCGATCTACTTTACCCAGTTCCCACGAAGAATGAATCAAGATAAGGGAGCACAACTCCGAGTGGAAGAAATTAATGCAAACTTTTTTAAGATTGTCCCCACAGAAGATTACACAGCTCTTGCCCCAGGAGATTCAATTCAGATAACCTACTATACTTCATCTGGCGTACCCAACGTATCCCATCAGCCAGAGGGATTCTATTGGACAAAAAACAAAGAGGACCAATCTCCCTTACATGTTCCTTATAAAATAGAATGCACACAACACAGCACCAACTACGAGCATATAGACTACAATAGAATTTATACCCACAACGAACGCATTGACAAAAAGAGTAAACTCAATAATTATGATATCCTTCCGTCTGTAAAAAAGGCAATAAAGCAAGAGGGACAAGTAAACATAACCCATGAAATAGCTCTTGTTTACGAAGATACTTTTAAGAACGAAGCAAAACTTCTTCAAGAAAAACTAAGTACGATATATGGTATTCAAGTCGTTGATTCTTCATCAACTACCATCAAGCTAACTCATCTCAATGCTCCTATTCATAAAAATAGAGAACAGTACAAACTTGAAGTGAGCTCAGAGGGTATCGAAATATCAGGAATCAATGCTCATGGTGTGTTTAACGGTTGCCAAACATTATTGGCTCTCTTCAAAGGGCAAACAGCTCCTTATAGATTAGAATGTGTTAGTATCGAAGACTATCCCGACTTAGTATATAGAGGACAAATGCTAGATGTAGCTAGAAACTTTACCACTATCGACAATGTCAAAAAACTAATTGATATTTTAGCTTCATACAAGATAAATGTTCTTCATCTACACCTTACAGATGATGAGGGTTGGAGAATAGAAATACCTGGGTTAGAAGAGTTGACGAGTGTCAGTGCACGTAGAGGTCATACCCTAGATGAAAGTAATAACTTATATCCTAGTTACGACGGTGCATTTGATGCCAATGGTGCAACTACGGGCAACGGATATTACACCAAAGCAGAATTCATTGATTTACTTCAATATGCCACTGCTAGACACATCCGTGTTATTCCCGAAGTAGATTGTCCTGGGCACTCTAGAGCAGCTATTGTTGCCATGAATGCAAGATATAACAAGTATATAGATACCGACCCAGCCAAAGCTAAAGAATATCTACTTTGCGACTTTGAAGATAAGTCGGAATACAGATCGGCACAAGCTTATACAGATAATGTAATGAATGTAGCCTTACCTTCTACCTATACATTTATAGATAAGGTGTTTTCTGAGATCGCAATAATGTATCAAGAAGCAGGACTAACACTTCCTTCCATTCACATTGGAGGAGATGAAGTACCTAAAGGTGCTTGGCTAGGTTCGCCCTTGGCACAAACACTAATGCAAAAAGAGAATTTAAAAGATACAAAACAGTTATCAGAGTATTTCTTCCAAAAAGCGATTACTCTTTTAGCTCAAAAAGGACTAAAATTTGATGGTTGGCAAGAGGTAGCACTTCACAACCCGAAAGAAATAGATAAAGAGTTAACTCAAGTAGTTGATGCTGTTTATTGTTGGAATACCGTTCCTGAATATCATAGCGACATCATCCCCTATTCTATTGCCAACAACGGATACAAAGTGGTGCTTTGTAATGTAAACAACTTCTACTTAGACTTAGCCTATTCTCCACATCCAGAAGAAAGAGGGTTATCCTGGGCGGGATATGTAGATGAAACAAAAGCATTTTCTATGCTCCCTTTCTCCATCTATAAATCTGCCAGAACAAAACTAAATGGAGATAGTGTACAAGTAGATTTCGCTGATGAAGGAAAAGTAAAATTACAGAAAGAAGCTCAAGAGAATATTTTAGGTATTCAAGCTCAACTCTTTTCTGAAACCATCCGCAGCCAAGAATGGGTAGAGTATTATGTGTTCCCTAAAATTTTGGGATTGGTAGAAAGAGGTTGGAATGCACATCCTCAATGGGAATATTTAAAAGGAGAAGCAGAAAGAGCAGCATATTATGAGGATTTATCATCTTTCTACAAAAGAATAAGTACCAAAGAGTTTCCTTATCTCAATAGTATAAAAGCAAATTACAGAATACCACATGCAGGAATTCTACTGAAAGACAATATGCTATATCTAAACTCTCCACTAACAGGAGCTATCATAAGATATACCACAGACGGAACAGAACCCAATGCCAAGTCTGAACAATGGACAGAGCCCATCAAGTGCTTAGCCCAAACAGTAAAAGCAAAAGTGTTCTTCCTCAATAAAGAAAGTGTTACTTCGACACTTCATGCATTCAGCAGCAAAAAATAAGACCTAAAAGAGGGGTTGTTTTTATAAGAACAACCCCTCTTTTGTATTTCTATAAACACTATCTAGGCAGTAAATACTAAGCTAGCAGCACCTAAACACCCTGCTTGATTACCTAATGTTGCTTTCTCTATTTTTGTACCAAAACTGCTGCCACTCATACTGTATTTTCGTGCAGCGGCATTGATCATTTCAATATAAAACTCACCCGAATCGATTATTCCACCTCCTATAATTACTTTTTGAGGACTGAAAATACTGATGAATCCAGCAATCGCATGACCAATAAAATCACAATGCTCAGTTAGTGATTCTACAGCTTCTGACTCATTTTCCTTAAACTTCTCAACAATCATCTTGCCATCAACATGCTCAGGAATGGGCTTATTTGCTTTTGTTAATCTTCTCTTATATCTTCTGATAAGAGCCGTAGTAGAGGCATATTGTTCAAAACATCCTACAGAACCACAGTTACAAGCCTCGCCATTAGCAATTAAAGGGAAATGACCTAATTCCCCTCCTCGGTTGCGATAACCACCATATAAACTACCATTTATGATCAACGCACCACCAATACCCGTGCCTATAGTTAAGAAAACTACATCAGTACAGTTTTTAGCAGCACCATATTCAGCCTCAGCAAGCCCCATCACATTGGCGTCATTATCCATATAAATAGGACAATTAAACTCTTTTTTTAATATCTGAGATAAAGGAATATTCTCCCAACCTTTTAAGTTTTCAGCTTTATCAATGACTGTTCCTGTAACTGTATCAATAATGCCTGGAGAGCCAATACCTATACCATAAACTTTAATATCTTTCTGCTCAGAAAAGTGGAGCACATCTTGAATTGCAAGTTTTATTTGTTCTATAATTTTATCTGCAGATTCGTTTGCTTTACTGGGAACTTCAGAGCCATACAATACTTTACCCAATTCGGTAACTAGGGCATACTTGATTGAAGTTCCACCAAGATCTATTCCTATAACGTTTCTCATAACCTTAGTAATATTATCATTAAGTGTGTTTCTTAACCAAAGATATATATAATATTTTGCCCTAAAAAAGAATTGACTTAGTGTTATTTACCGAATGAAAATAAAATATCCCGACAAAATTGTCGGGATATCTGTTATTAACCATGATTACTTTTTATATCATAGCTGTAAATACTATGATGGCTGTTTAGAAATATAATAATCCAGAGAATGATTCCGTCCATTCAGGAGGAAATAATTTTGCTGCAAAGCAGACAATAAGATACAAGAAGAATAATGCAATAAGCCTATCTATAATATGTCGATACTTAAAATAAGAAGCAGATATCTTAGGACTGCTAAATACCAAGTTAAAACCTACATATACAAGGAAGCAATTAAATATTAACCATATAAGCATCACAAAACAAGAGAAAAAAGACCAACTAGGATCTATTATTGGTGCAAACATAGTTATTGAAAAAACAATAGCATTGGGATTTATAGCACAAGCAATAAAGCCTTGGGTAAAAGCAGACCACGCATCCTTATTCGTTGTTGCTTGCATCTGTAGCTGAACTTGTTCTTGCTCCTTTTTTGAATTCAGCAATCCCCAGCATATATAAGAAAAATAGGCTAAAGCTACTAATATAACAGATCGACTCAACCATGCAGTAGACCCAATAAGCTGTGCCAAGCCTAGAAATGTATAGAGTAGATGCAGGCCAATGCCAACTCCAACTCCCAAAGCACAATAATTTCCAATACGCCTCCCCTTATTCATACTAATATTCATTAAGACTATTAGTGCAGGTCCAGGAGACACTACTGCAAAAAAGTGGACAATTGTTAAGCTTAGAAAGCTTTCCCACGGAATATTAAAGACTAGATTCATACCTTTAAAATTTTGTGCAGGAATCCCGAAGGCTTTCCTTTATATCATATATATACAAAAATAATACAATTTATCAATCAATTACACTTTTTTACATAAATCTTTATATTAGGATTTAACTAACTATTTTAAACCTAATATAAGGAGCTAGTACATACTTATAATAGTGATTAATAAAGCATCACAACCCATTTAACGATTCTAAACACTCATTAATCAAAAAGCTAAAAAAGAAAGACATAACACATCTTATAGATAGAAAATAACCTCAATAATCATTTTAAGGTAAAACACGACTTTATGTGTTTAAATAAATTTAACATAAGTAGTCTGTTTGCAAGAATACAGACTACTTAAAAAACAGTCATAAAAGCACAATTATTTTATTTAAGGAAACTATTGTTTACTGCCAAATAATTTCATACTTTGCTCGTATTATATAACACAAACTAATCAAACTATGAATTCACAAAATGTATGCAAGATTGGGGGAGCAATCATATTGAGCACAACTCTCATTTGTGGCTTTTTTACAAACCTATTATTTCCTACCTCTCAAATATTTATAGGAATAGGTCTTATCGTTTCAATTTATCTCTTACTATTCAAGAAAGAGAAATTATTGTATAAATGCAATGATTTAAAAATAGGGATAGTTATATTCGGTCTTTCGTCTCTATTTACATTCTTTGTAGCACCTCGTATTATGAGCAACGTGTCAGACATAGAAATAGTAGCTATCAGTAGTGCAGATATATTTATGGCTAATATTCTAGTATTACTCGTTCTTTTCAATCAAGAACATAAAGAATTTTCTAATAAAAGCTGGAAAGAGTTATTCAACTCTTGAGTATTATTTTAAGATTTTAATTGCAATAGCTGCACAAGCTTCTGCGTCGGCCAAGGCATTGTGATGGTTTTGTAAACTATATCCACAGCAAGAAGCCACCGTACCTAATTGATGATTAATTAACCGAGGAAGAGATTTTCGAGAGGCTTTAAGTGTGCAGTAGAAAATGTAATTGGGATAAATCAACTGATAAGCTTCAAAGGCTTTTTTGAGACAACTCTCATCAAAGGCACTATTATGCGCAACAAGTGGCAATCCCTGTAGCTTAGGTGCTATAGAAGACCATACTTCAGGGAAACGGGGTGCCATAGCCGTATCATAATCGGTTAAACCATGAACACGAGTATTCCAATACGTATAAAAATTAGGAATAGGACGTATCAGCTGATAAAAACGATCGACTACCTCACCATTCTTCACAATAACAATACCGACACTGCAAATACTAGAACGGTTGGCATTTGCTGTTTCAAAATCTATCGCCACAAAATTATCCATAAGTATCTTTTAACACTCCCCTCTCCAAAAGGGCTTATCAATTAAAAAGTAAGTAGAATTACAATATAATTATTCCTGATTAATAAATTAAGTATTTCAACCTTTTTAATAAAAAAGAGCTGCTTCATTGGTCAAGCAACTCTTTTAAACAAGCTATGTAAATAGCCTTACTCTTTGAAAATTAATCTTTAGTTGGGCTTATTCTTTCGCACATAGTGAATCAGTAATGCAATTCCTATAAAAACAGCGAGAACTGCACCGAGAGTGGCAAAAATCAGACCTCCCACCAACGAATCGGAAAATAGCTGAAAGAGCCCACTTCCTATTAAAGAGCCTAGAATAGCTGTGATTATTCCAGCCATCATTACATAACCCTTTTCGTAGAAAATCCACCCCATAAGCAGACCAACACTAATTCCTATACAGATATACCACAACAAGATCATTTCTATCTCCTTTTTTATTTTCTAGCTATCAGCTTGGCAATATAAAGTAGCAGAACAGCTCCAACTACTGATGTTATCAAACTACCAATTAGTCCACCATTAGTAGAAAGTCCTAACAGACCAAACACCCAGCCTCCTACTACTCCACCAAGAACACCTAATATTAAATTCCAAATAAAACCTAAACCTCCACCTTTCATGAAAGTTCCAGCTAGATAACCAGCTAATGCTCCTATCAGAATGAACCAAATAAATGACATATTAATTTTATTATTAGTAAAAGAAATCACCTATAAACCCACTTCTACTGATAAATATTATCCATAACATATTCAGATAAAAGTGTATATGCATTTCCTTATACAAGTTAAACAATAGATTCTATTATAATTACTCAACACTAAAACCCTGAAAAGTGTTCTATCAGAATCTAATAAAAAACAAAACCCTCACTTTAGAACACCTAAGTTTACTACAATAAAAACTGAATTTATCTCACATTTAATAAGCCCTCTTATAATCCTTAAAATGAATCTAATTATTAACACTTTAGGAGTGAACTATTTTAAATATTGAGATGTTTATATACTAAATAGAGGTAGTATTGATCGTGTTCCAAATATTGATCTACATAACTGAAAAATTTGTTTGCTTACAATAAAGATTAATTGATCAATACCAAATGAAGTAGTTATAAGTTGTAAACTTTTCATTTCTCACTTAGTATAAATGTCTTAATTATATTTTTTCAGTACTACCTCTATTCTTTTATTACCCCGATTTAATTGTATTTTTGTAAACTCTTTGTAATTATTTAGATATAAAGAACTAATAAAAGCCAATATAACTATCTATTGGCTTTTATTAGTCATACATAATTATTCTTTTCATAAATAAGCTGTATATTAGAAGTAAGCAAATATAAATTTTAATCAGCCCTATGAAATCAATATTTCCCAAAATAATTGCAACATTACTGGCTATGTGTCTTTTCTTTGTTGTGGGGTATCTTATTTTAGAAATAACAGGAGCTTTAGAATTTCATTCTTATAGAGAATCAAGTGTTCCTTGTGTCGTTCTTTTTATAGCCTTTTTATTCACACTAAATGCTATATGGAGAAAAAGAGGAATTAAGCCAGAAAATAAAGATTCTGTAGAATAAAACTTCAATACTCTGATAATAGCCCAAACAAAAGATTTGATTACACATGCCATTTAGTAGAAGAAAATAGAAATACAACACTGCTCATTTCTCTCTTTTATCTCATAGATAAAGTAGAAGGCATGCTTGATTACATAGAATAGAATTAAAGATTTGAGTAACTCCATACGATCTTAATAAAATGAAAAAGTCCCCTTCTCACGGATAATAAGAAGGGGACTTAAAAGCTACCAAATATCACCAAAGACTGTCTTATCACAAGAAAATAGATGGTGAGCAACTAACAACGCATTTCGATCTGGTAACTTTTCCACAAAACATTACAAACAACTTAATTAAGATAATCTAATGAAATAAAACTATACAGACGTAACTATTAAAGCTACGACGAAGTTGCTGTTAGCTGCTATTAAAACGTTTATCCTACGCTAAGGCAACGTGAAAATATATTAAATATCTAGTTAGTATTGCATACTTTTTGAATATCTACTCGCAATATACAAAAGAAATTAAATAAACACTAATTTTAAACAAATAAAATGTTAAATAAACATACTTTCCATTAGCATAAATAAGAATAGATACATACCACTTATATAAAATTATTGCATTAAAAGATAATATAAGTAAACAAATAGGACTAACAACCGACTCTCCATAACTGTCATAAAAAAAGAGATTACTTTCTAATTAGAAGTAATCTCTTTTTAATATTTAAATTTTAATTATTTAAAAAGGTAGTGGTCCATTATCTGTAGAGAAAGTAGTGGCACTTTCTGCCGGATGTGGAGCTTGAGATTCGGGAACTTGATTCATTTTCGATCCCAACATAGCAGGTGCTTCAGGAGAAGGGATAATCATGTCATCATCGGGGTTTTGGAACTTCGCATACTCTCCTTTAAATCGAAGAAGCACGTCACCTGTTGCACCATTACGGTGTTTGGCTATAATAATCTCTGCCATACCTCGTAAATCATGGCCTTTTTCATCTTGAAAGATTTTATAATATTCAGGACGGTGAATGAAGCAAACCATATCGGCATCCTGCTCAATTGCACCAGATTCACGAAGATCACTCAACTGTGGACGTTTTCCATCAATACCTTCACGGCTTTCTACTCCACGATTTAACTGTGAAAGAGCTATTATAGGTATATTCAACTCCTTAGCTAAACCCTTTAGAGATCGAGAAATAGTACTCACCTCTTCTTGACGGCTTCCAAACTGCATTCCATTCGCATTCATCAACTGCAAGTAGTCAATGATAATCATTTTTACTCCGTGTTCTCTAACCAAGCGTCTTGCCTTGGTTCTTAATTCAAAAACTGAAAGTGAAGGAGTATCATCTACATAGAGAGGAGCATCAAAAAGATCTTTTATTTTATAATCAAGCTGTGACCATTCATACGAAGCCAACTGACCACTCTTGATCTTTTCTCCAGGAATTTCACACACATTTACAATAAGACGATTAATAAGCTGTACGTTGCTCATTTCCAGAGAGAATAGAGCTATAGGTTCTTGAAAATCAACAGCAATATTCTTAGCCATAGAAAGGACAAACGCTGTTTTACCCATTGCAGGACGAGCAGCAATGATAACTAAATCGGAGTTCTGCCATCCAGATGTAATCTTATCTAATTTATTAAAACCACTCTCCAAACCGCTTAAACCGTCTGTACGAGCAGCAGCTTTTTGTAAAATCTCATAGGCTTCAGCAATGACAGGATTAATCTGAGTATAATCTTTCTTTAAGTTCCTTTGAGAAATTTCAAATAGCTTACCTTCCGCCTCTTGCATTAAGTCGTCCACATCAATAGTCTCATCAAAAGCTTTTGTTTGTATATTACTAGTAAAAGTAATCAGTTGACGAGCTAAATATTTTTGAGCAATAATCCGAGCATGGTATTCAATATGTGCCGAAGAAGCCACTTTACTACTTAATTGGGTAATATAAAATGGTCCACCCGCATCCTCTAAGTCTCCTCTTTTAGCTAATTGATCTTTGACTGTTAAAATATCTACAGGCTTTTGGTTCATGGCCAAGTCTGTAATTGCAGCATAAATTAACTGATGACGGTATTCATAAAAAGATTCAGGACGTAGAATTTCACTAACAAGTGAATAAGCATCTTTTTCAATCATCAGAGCACCCAGTACTACCTCTTCTAACTCGGGAGCTTGTGGTTGAATCTTCCCAAAATCAGCTAAAGGTTGAGCATCCTTTTCTTGTTTACGCTTATACATTCTTGTATCGGACATATAAAGTTCTCCTATATTAATTATATTACTAGAAAGTGAACCCCTTCTTAGAGTTCTAAAAAAGGGATTGCAAAGATACAGCCGAATTTACCAATTATCAACTGAACATTAAAGGTTTTCACAAACATTTTGAAAGCCTTATATTTTTTGAGCTCTGAGCTTCCTCTCTGGAAATTCTATATTACCTTTGTAATCTATAACCCTGCAAAAATATTAAAATGATATCATTTCCTAATGCAAAAATAAATCTAGGTCTGAATATAGTGGGTAAACGTGCTGATGGATACCATAATCTGGAAACTATTTTCTACCCTATTCCACTTGAAGACATATTAGAAATTGAAGTTTTAGATCATACAGAAAAACCGTTTGAATTATCCATAAGTGGTATTCCAATAGAGGGTAATCTAGCAAATAATTTAGTAGTAAAAGCATATCTTCTGTTAAAAGAAAAATATAATTTACCTCCGATCCACATCTACCTACATAAAAACATTCCATCTGGTGCAGGCTTGGGTGGTGGTTCTTCAGATGCAGCTTTTATGCTCAAACTGCTCAATGACACCTTCGAACTGAACCTCACAACAACAGAGTTGGAAGAACATGCTGCAAAGCTAGGGGCAGATTGTGCTTTTTTTATCCAAAACAAACCCACATTTGCCGAAGGTATAGGGAATATATTCAGCTCTATTGAACTTAATCTATCGGGCTACCAAATATTTCTTATTAAGCCAGATGTATTTATCTCTACAGCTATGGCTTTTTCAAACATCAAGCCTCATCAACCTGAACTCAATCTAAAAGAAATTATTCAAAAACCCATCGCACAATGGCATAAATGGATGGCTAACGATTTTGAAGAAAGTATCTTTAAAGAAATCCCGGAACTTGGAAAAATCAAAGAAGAACTCTATCAAGCAGGAGCAATTTATGCATCAATGTCGGGAGCTGGTTCTTCTATTTATGGCATTTTTAAAGATAATTGTACTCTGATACCAAATTCTAATGAAGGCAAATACTTATTGAATCTTTAAATAAAAGAGTTGCAGTAACAAAATAAAGTTCACTCTCCTCAAACTTTAATAAACCCAAAAAGGGAATCCTCACGGACTCCCTTTTTATAACTAACTAAACTAATCTATCATTACCCCCTATCGATACCCCATCGAGAATGGGCCTAATGTTATTACGGATACTTGCTTTCATTATCCACTATATATAAATCAAAATGCATGCCAAAGAATCTAAACAGCACTAATACACTGATTATACCTGCATTACACGCAATAATAGATAACCATACCATTTTATGTGTGTAGAGTATATCCACACATATCTCGCGATGTATAGTGTAAATATTCTACAATGATAAGGATGTGGGGAAGCTGAAACCACACATTATTAAGCATAAAAAAAGAGGATGTGCCTTTTTACACATCCTCTTTCTTAGTATAATAAACAGTTAATTTATTTTTTTGCCCACCATAGTTTAGTACCGTATCTATCTGGTCCACCTAATAACTGCAATGCCTTATTATAATTAGCTGAGTTATTTTGAGCTTCTCTTGGAGGATAAGGTATTCTTTCAGCATAAAGGATCTTAGAATCTTCATCTTTTCCTTCATTTACAACATTCGGGAAGAAGTAAGGATAACCAGTTCTTCTGTGTTCACTCCAACCTTCCATACCCAAAGGATATAGAGCTAGCCATTTTTGAGTAATTATTCTTTCTAGTTTAGTCTCAAAATCAGCACTTTCATCCCATTTCACAGTTATTTCGCTCTTGTTTTCAGCAGCATTATCCTTACTATTAGGATCAACATAATCTGCTGGTAAACTTTCTGCATCATTAAGATAAGCATCAGAACCATCTACATTCCATTGTGCAAAAGACAATCTAACACCTTCTTCATAAAGATTTTGAGGAGTGCCGTTAACCTTCCAACCTCTCAAAGCTGCTTCAGCTTTTATGAAAGCAACTTCAGAAGCAGTTAGCCAATTCACTGGATCTTTCTCTTTATAAGTTGTTGATGAATAGCTACTAGCCCATTCTTTGGAAGGAATTTTGATTCCAACTCTTAAACCAACAAAGTCACTAGTTTTATCTTTAAAAGAAGATTTTGTAAATAGTTTATCTAGACGAGGGTCATTATAACCTTTCATGTATGAGATAATCTCAGCACTTACACGAGAGTCACCCCAGGCAACAGTCATAATCCATATAGGATTAACAGGGAACGGATTTAATGCATTTTCGGTATTACTTTCTATCAAACCATACTCTGATGCTAAGGCTTCTTCTGCTTTAGTTTTAGCTAACTCAGGATCAGCATTAACAACTCTCATTGCCATTCTTAATTTTAGAGAGTTTGCATATTTGAGCCATTTTGAAAAATCACTTGCATAAACTCTATCAAAACGAGCCATATCTCTATAACCAGGATTTTCCTTTACAAACTTGCCCAATACATCTATGGCATTGTCTAAATCAGTAAACATACTCTTGTAAACTGTTTCTTGAGAGTCATATTCGTTTGCAACCCCACCGTCCAATGCTTTAGTATAGGGTACTGGACCATACATATCCGTCATTCGCTGTGTTGCTGTAATTCGAATTATCTGAGCCCAAGCCCATAAAAAGTCTTTTGTAGGATCATCTTTCGTCAAATTTCTTACTTGGATTAATCCTCCATAGACTTTAGAATACGCATCTTCAAAAGGAACATTCAACCAATTATCAGGAGAATTAAAGATCGAAAAGTTTGTATCCCATGTATTTGCTATTGACAAATAGCGGGCGTAAGGGTCACTCACTAAGTTTTGTCCCATTTGATAAGCATTTTCTTGAGCAGGATATGCATAATTTATCATTTGTGGGAAAAAGGCTCCTAACTTAAAGTTACCTTGCGATATCTGATCTTCATTTGGTCTACCGTACTCTTGATTAATGTCTTCAAAATTGCTAGTACAAGCACCAGCAAAGAGAGCACAGAGAGCAACAGCAGATATAGATTTTATCTTATATACTATATTTTTCATAATTTAATTTCTTTAAAAATTTGATGATGCCTTCTTAAAACTCTACTCTTACACTGAATCCAAGATTACGTGTTGCTGGTTGCATAAAGTAGTCAACACCTTGGAAATAAGTTCCTGTAGAAGCAGTTACTTCTGGATCAAAAGGAGCTTTATTATAGATCATCCAAAGATTACGTCCAATAAATGCCACATGCACCTTCGCTATATCATTGAACCATTTATTTGGTAAATAATATCCCAAAGACAATTCTTGTAAGCGCACATTACTAGCACTATAAACATACTCACCCAAGACACCACCTGTCTGTCCTATTGTTTTATAATATTTTTCAGGATCAATATGAGAAGTTCCATTAGGTATACCTCCTTTATCACGAGCTTCAGCAGAACGTTTTGATACACCAAAACCATCTAAGATTGCTTCAGTAGGTGAAAGAACAATACCTCCCAATCTAGCAGAAAGCATTACTCCCAAAGTAATATCTTTATAACGGAAATCATTTCTGAAACCTAAGTTCCATTTTGGTAAAACAGAACCTTCCTTTACAAACTCATTCTTAGTTTGTGGAGAACCTTCAGCGGTCAATTTTATATTGCCAAAGTCATCTCTGTCAAATTGGTTTTTAGTATATAAGTCTCCCATTGAGCCACCTTTTTTCAAAATAAACTCAGAAGAACCTATACCATCTTGAGACATTTGCTCAAAATTAATAGCATTACCTTGAGGATCTTTAAACTCACCATCTTCTATTAATTTAGTAATTTTATTACTATTGAAGCTAGCTGTTAAATTAGAGTTCCAAGAGAAATTTCCCCAAGTGTTATTTGTACCCAAAGCCATTTCAACTCCTTGGTTACGAACATTACCTGTTTGAATAAACATTGAAGTATAACCAGATGATGGAGAAATAGGAATTTGGAAAGTCTGATTTTTTGTATTTGATCTATACCATGTGAAATCAAATGTCAATCTATTACCCCAGAATTTAGAGCTCAAACCAAGTTCCCAAGAATCGGTACGTTCTGGTTTTAGATCATCAATTGGCATATATGAATTTGTTTCCCAAGAGTTACCTTGTGCATCCCACTTATAAGTTGGGATAGATAAGCTTCTAGGAATAGGAGAACCAACAGATGCAAATGAACCTCTTACTTGCAAATAAGAAACTGCTTCTGGTAGCGTAAACATTTCTGAAAGAATAGCAGAAAGTCCAACTGAAGGATAGAAGAATGATTTCTTAGACGTATTAGCAAGAGCTGAAGCCCAATCATTACGGCCTGTTACTGTTAAGTACAACATACTTCTCCAACCTAATTCTACGTTAGCAAAGATAGATTGAGTTTGTTCGTGCCAACCTTGTTCTATAAACTCAGTTTTTCCATAATCCTTATTAATATTCGTAAGAGCAAAGAAGTTTGGAATTAACAACTCACCATCTGCTCCAATACCTTCAGACCTAATATCAGAAAAGCTGGTACCAATGTTGGAAGATAGACTCCATTCTTCACCCCAGTGCTTATTAATATTAACCAAGAAGTCGGCATAATACTGCTTATACTCTTCTTTTATCATTCTATATCGTCCATTTTCTGGAGAAAATGTTCTACGAGTAGAAGCGTAATATTTATTTTGCATTTTATTATTTGAATTATCCAAACGCATACGTCCCGATAAATTCAACCAATCTAATACATCATAAGATAAATTGACGTTCATCATATATCTATCTTTCTTATTGGTCTTAGGATTACGATTTAATACCCAATATGGGTTTTGCATTTCTAAACCTTCGTCTCCCCAACCATATTCTTCCCAACGCTGAACATCATAACCTTTTAGTTGATCAAACTTTTCATAATCGTTTAAAAGACCGAAATTTTCTCCACGAGGATAAGTATAGATTGTAGTTAGAGGATTACCATATTTTCCTTGAGCAATTAAGTTTTTATCTTTTTGTTTGATATAGCTTAATCCAAAATCTAAAGTCATCTTGTCATCCAAGAACTTAGTAGTATTACGCACTGTAATATTATATTTATCATAGGAGCTTTTAGGAATAATACCACTAGAGTTAGCTGAACCTAATGATAAGTAAGTTTGATTTTTTTCACTGCCCACAGATAAACTTGCTGATGTTTGTGCAGTTACACCTGTATCGAAAAAATCAGAAGGTTTAAATGAACCCGCAGTGGTTTTATCTCCCCAGCTTCTATAAAGTTTCTTTCCACTTTCTACATCCAAACCAGCACCATAGGTTGATTGTAACTTAGGTTTAGTTAGCGGATTTGAAAACATAGTTTGGTTTGTTATGGTAATTTTTGGTTTACCAGCTACACCTTTTTTTGTCGTAATAATAATTACACCGTTAGCTGCACTTGAACCATATAGAGCTGCTGCAGAAGGACCAGTCAATACAGACATACTTTCAATATCTTCTGGATTTAAGTCTGAAATACCTTCACCTCTTGGTTGATCTGCATACTCATTATTTTGGCTCAAACCTCCTCCATTAGCGTTAAAGATAGGCACACCATCAATTACATAAAGTGCATTATTATCCTTAGTTAATGATTTTGTACCACGCATGACAACACGAGTAGCACCACCCATACCTGCTGATGAGGAATTGATATTTACACCTGCAATTTTTCCTGAAAGAGAGTTAACAAAGTTAACGTCTTTCACTCCTAGTAATTCTTCTCCTTTAACTTCTTGCACATTGTAGCTCAAAGCTTTTTGAGATCTTTTTATCCCCAAAGCTGTTACTACCACTTCATCCAATACTTCGGTATCTTCTACTAATGTTATATTAATGTTAGTAGTTGAAGTAGTTATTTTTATTTTCTGAGGAGTATAGCCGATATATGATAGTTCTACCTCATCACCAGCTTTAACTTCTAAATTAAACTCTCCATCGATATTGGTAATTGTACCAACTCCGGAGCTTCTATTATAAACATTAACACCTATTAAAGGGTCTCCTGCATTATCTTTAACAATACCCTTTATAACTTTCTTTTGTTGCTGCATCGATTCTATTCCATCTACTTTTATAGATGCACTTGAATCGGCATACACATTTACTGCCCCTACCCCAAATAAGGTCATAAGAGCTAGCGTCCTTAAATACATTTTTCTTTTCATAAGATTAACAAATCTGTTAGTTATCCAACATGGTTATCTAATATTACTATATTAATTTTCAAACTTTCGAATGATGCATAGTTCAAACATATTCCAAAGTCAATTTTACTTACATAATCATAAATTTCAGTCTTATTATATAATATATATTTATTCCTTACAAATTTAGAATTGTATATATTTCATTATATCTATTTTGCAATGTTTGATTATATTAACAAAGTAATAGATATAAAGGTTTATTATTAAGCCTATTACATAATGTATGTAAAGAAAGCTTTAATGTCTAAAAGTTAGATTTTAGTCGTTTATTAAGCAATATGTATTTCTATTGAAGAGCATGAGAGTACTATATGTCATAATATAAATCAATATACTTTCATTTGAAAGTTTGGTGTTTTTTTAGAAAGGCAATAAAAAAGGCGAGTAATTTACTCGCCTTCCCATTTGATTTATTTCTAATTTTTAAAATTTCATTCCAACACCCATAAATAAGTTTCCATTATGAGCTTCAAGTAGGTCGTCCATTTTAATAAAACCGTAATCATATCCTAAATTGATAGTAAATACATCAATGTCAAGACCTGCTTTAAATCCTAGACCAAAGTCAAAGCGTTTAAAGTCCATATCATCTGAACCGAAAATAGAAATTTTCTCACCTGCAACTTTTGCTTTACCACCTAAACCATAAGCAAGGTATGGACCAGCACTCAAGTTTAATTTCATATTATTGGGTAAATAGAATTTATACCCTGCATGAATTGGAATTTGTAAATACACAGGATTAAATTTTGTTTTAGTTCTTGTCTTGATTTCATCAAAGGGAATATCAAGCTTAACTGAAGACCCTTTTAAAGAAATATCCAAACCTGCTTCCACAAAGAAGTTCGGTGAAATCAAATACTCTGCTCCAACACCAAAATAAGCACCTGGCTTAATAGAAGCATCAACGCCTGAAGGTGTTCCTAAATAATTAGAAAGGTTCATACCTGCATGGATATTCCAATGCAGCGGATCATCCACATACTGAGCCTTAACAGGACTAACTGATATAAACATTAATGCTGTAAATAAAACTGCGATAAACTTTCTCATAATATTCATTTTTAAATATGTAATCTCTTTTTAAGCTTTAGTTAATAATTAGTATTAACTACGCTTCGTATTCTTTAACAAGATAGAACGTAAAACGTTCAAATTCTCCAACAAATATTTCAACTAAAAAGAGGAAGCACTGCTTCCTCTTCATTTGTGTATCTCTTGATTTATTAGAATTTATAACCTAATCCAGCATAAAAGCTACTATTCTTTATATTAGCATATCGATTAGGATTTGTTAATCCTTTATCGTATCCCATAAAGAAATTAAAATGATGGCTATCTAAGGCTGCTTTACAACCCAAACCAGCATCAAATTTTCTCAATTGATCTCTCGAATCACCAAATGTTTTCTCTCTAGATGAATCTTCATACACATATTCTTTTTCATTACTAATCACCGAATAGGTTATTGTGTTTTTGTATTTTCCACCAATACCCATCGCTAAGTAAGGACCTGCACTTAGTTTTAAATTCAAACAATCACTTATTCTTATATTGTAGCCTAGGTGTAAAGGCAATTGAAGGTAGTATGCATTATACTTAACATCTCCTCCAAGAACTTTTTTAGTTGTTTCAATCATTACTTTGTCCTTTAATTTTGCACCCTTTAGATGTACATCTAAACCAGTATTCACAAAAAAATTGGAAGGTAGAGCGATATCAAATTCCATACCAATCATATAGCCCGGTTTTGCTATATTTTGTGAAACATCTGTTCCTGAAAAATCTGAAACAGTTACTCCACCATGTAAACCAAAGCGAACAGATTTATCAAGCTGTGAAAAAGAAGGGATATTCACTAAAGTTAGGAGTAGTACTAAAAGAGTAATTCTTTCTTTCATAATAATAAGGTTTTATATATTTAAGCAATATAATACATTATTATTAATTTATTAACATTTATGACTTAAAACAAAAAAAAGTAGTACCACGATTCTCATCGTAGTACTACCCAACACAAACACAAAATAAAACACGACAAAACTACTATAAAGTCAAGTCCTCTGTGCTTTAGCACAATAACTACGTTTATACATTCACATCTATTATACGTAGTTTTAAGATTGACTTACAATGATATAACATCCATATATAAATATTGTTCACCAATAATAAATAATTTATTGGGTATATTATTGAATTCCTCTTTCTCTTAATTTGAGTTGCCAGTTCCAAGCAGATAGAAGTGTATCTTCAATACTAGTTCCTGCTTTCCAACCAAGTTCATTATTGGCAAAATCTGGATTTGCCCAAACTTTTTCGATATCTCCTACTCTACGACCTACAATTTTATAATTAAGTTTCACTCCTGTAGCTTTTTCAAAAGCTTGGATTAATTCTAATACAGATAGTCCACGACCAGTTCCTATATTAAAAATCTCCACTTTATCTTTCTGCTTTTTATCTAAGATTCTATTAATAGCTACCACATGAGCTTTTGCTAAATCAACAACATTGATGAAATCTCTGATGCATGAGCCATCAGGAGTGTCATAATCATCACCAAATACACTTAATTCTTTACGAATACCTATCGCAGTTTGAGTAAGATAAGGCACTAAATTTTGTGGAACCCCACTTGGAAGTTCTCCTAGTAATGCTGTTGGATGTGCTCCTATGGGGTTGAAATAACGCAAAAGAATAGCGTTGATAGGTGCACCAGATGCTACAGTATCATGAATAATTTCTTCATTAATTTGCTTTGTATTACCATAAGGAGATTCTGCTTTTTTAATTGGAGCTTTCTCTGTTACGGGCAATTCGTCTGGCTGACCATACACAGTACAAGATGAAGAGAATACAATTCCTTCTACTCCGTGTTTAGGCATTAAATCTAATAGATTGATAAGAGAGCCCAGATTATTGCGATAATAAAGTAAGGGTTTTTCTACAGACTCACCTACGGCTTTACTTGCAGCGAAGTGAATGATAGCTTGAATTCCTTTATACTTAGTAAATAGTTTATCAAGCCCTGCATAGTCCAAACAGTCTAATTCAACAAATTCGGGACGAATACCTGACACTTTTTCTATATTATCTACAACATCTGCACTAGAGTTTGATAAGTTGTCTATAATAATTACTTCATATCCTCTATTTTGTAGTTCAACTACTGTATGTGATCCAATATAGCCTGTACCACCTGTAACAAGAATTCGTTTTTTCATGATTTCTTTTCTTTTAATGAGTTACAAAAGTAGGAATTTATATCTGTTCTTTGAAGAAAGAGTATAAGAAAAATTTACCCAATTTGGGGTTCTCAATATTACTCAAAGCAAAACTCCTTTTTAATAAAAAAGAATAGAAAATACTTTTTACGATTATACCCAAACTGAATAAAGATACACACCGAATTAATAGAGGATAAAGATCTGGGACAAGAGAGGCTTTGATCAGGGTCAAAACATCAACATGACACCGACATGATGATACTTTGTCGGTATCATATTTTTTGTATCTCTCAAATAGAATAAATGGAGTATTCTTATACATTCAGATTAGCATAATTATTCAAATCTAAATGAGACAAAAAAAGGACCTGCCATAGACGAATCCAGCAGGTCCTTTTCAAAAATCTTGAAAAAGATAATGATTAAAGATCATCTATTATAGAGGTCGATTTTGCATAAGCACTGGGTTTAGCTTCAAAAAAATCGGTCTTAATCATATTGGCATTGCTATATTGTGCTACCCACGACATACTAGCCGGCTCATCTTCATATCCTGGATATAGAATTTCAAACCCTAAGTTTTCACATCTTAGGTTGGCAAGGTATTTTATATAGTCGGAGACCATCTCTTGAGTCAATCCTTCTATTTCTTCTTCAATAACATATTCTCCCCATGCCATTTCTTGTTCAGCTCCCTCTTTTATCATCGCTCTAAACTCTGCAATAGCCTCAACTGTAAAGAGCTGTGGTTCTTCTTTTCTTAGTTCAAGTATGATAGACTGAAACAGCCAGAGGTGAGTATTTTCATCCCGATTGATGTAGCGTATTTCTTGTACAGAACCAGGCATTTTACCATTTCTTCCCAGATTATAAAAAAACATAAAGCCTGAATAGAAATAAATACCTTCTAATATATAGTTGGCTACCATCGTTTTTAAAAGCTGATGTGTACTTTTATTGAGTTGAAACTCATTATAAATATCACCTATAAATTTATTTCTTTTTAATAGATGTTCATCGTTTCTCCACTGATACAAAATACGTTCACGCTCCTCGGGCGAACAAATAGAATCGAGCATATAACTATATGATTGAGAGTGAACAGCTTCTTGAAAAGCCTGTATTGTTAAACAAAGATTCACTTCATTGGCAGTTACATACTCTCCTACATAAGGCAAGTTGGCTGTCTGAATACTATCTAGGAATATCAAAAAAGAAAGTGTTCTATCATAAGCTCTCTTCTCGGCTCCAGAAAGATTGCGGTAATCTTTTACATCCTGACTCATATTGATTTCCTCAGGTATCCAAAAGTTATTCATCGCCTGACGGTACCAATTGGAAACCCAACCATATTTCATATTATTGAAATCATTCATATTGGTCGTATTCCCATTGATCATTCTACGTTTATTGACGTCTATATCACCATGTTCATTAAACAAGGCTTTCTTCTTCAGTTTAGTCATTGTTATAGTATATCTTAATTTTTATCATTATTTACACCTTATTATATAGACTTTAAGCAGAGCAAGTCTCACATTCTTCTACTTCTAGGGACTGACTTCTTACATAATACAAAGTCTTTACCCCTTTTTCCCAAGCTCGAAGATAGAGGTTGAGCAGTTTGCGGAAGGTGAATTCTTGGGTTATGTATAGGTTAACAGATTGTGATTGGTCCAAATGTCTTTGTCTTACTCCTGCTGCATCAATTACCCAACTTTGATCTATCTGATGGGCTGTTTTATAAAGCCAGAAAGTTGAATCGCTCAATTCTGGAGCAACTCGAGGCACTATACTTCCCTTCTTTTCTTCAAGGAAGTAACGATTCATCACAGGATCTGTTCCAGCAGTAGTACCTGCTATGATAGATGTCGAACTTGTAGGTGCAATAGCGAGTAGATACCCATTGCGCATCCCGTTCTTGGCTACATTTGTCGCTAAATGCTTCCACTCCTCAGAAGCATAACCTCGCAACTTAAAGTAATCCCCCGTCTGCCAATCGCTCTTATCAAAGAAAGAATAGACACCCTTTTCTTTGGCCAATTGGTTGGATGCCTCTATGGTATAATAATTGATTTTCTCATAGACTTTGTCCATATAAGCCAAGTGCTCATCACTCTCCCAACGAAGTCCTTTTTGCGCTAACAGATGGTGGTACCCACTAGTACCCAGTCCGATGGGACGCATTTTCTGATTCGTAATTTGTGCATAAGGAATAGGATAAAAGTTCAAATCGATCACATTGTCCAGAGCACGTACAATGGTGTGAATAATACCTTGCAGCTCTTCAGAATCTTCCACATCAATATTTCCTAGAACAAGAGAGGCTAGGTTACAAACCACAAAATCTCCAGCTTTGGTTTCTTCCACTATAATTTCATCACCATTTTCTAAACGTACAGTTCGGCGCACATCTTGAATGGCACTTTGGTTTTGTGCTATCTCAGTACATAAGTTCGAGCAATAAATTACACCTTGGTGCTTATTGGGATTCAAGTTATTCACTAAATCTCTATTAAAGATAAAAGGTGTACCTGTTTCTACAGCCGATTTTATAATCAACCGCACCATTTCCTTAATAGGTATTATGCGTTTAGGGATACGATGATCATTCACACATTCTAAGTATTTCTGTTTCCACTCATCACCATAGGTATCTTCTAAGTTATAGCCTTTCATAGTCATAATCTCATGTGGGCACATCAAATACCAATCTCCTTCCATATTTGTCTTTACCTGCTCCCAGAAATAATCGGGTATGCAGATTCCTGGAAACACATCGTGCGCTTTCATTCTATCGTCTCCATTATTCGTTCTTATTTGGAGAAACTCGGGCATATCACGATGCCAAATATCGAGGTAAATAGCAACTGACCCTTGTCTCACTCCAAGTTGATCAACAGCTATAGCCGTATCATTACACAGTTTTACCCACTTTAAGATACCTCCCGCTACACCTTTAAAGCCTCTTATATCGGAGCCTACGGCTCTTACTTTCCCTATATAAATCCCCATACCTCCTCCAAATTTTGAAACTTGGGCAAAGTTGGTTAGAGTACGATAAATACCTACAAGACTATCGGGCATTACATCTTCAAAACAACTAGATAACTGACTCAATGGTTTACGTGCATTACTCATTGTAGGCGTAGCCATCGTTACTTTCAGGGTACTCAATACATCGTAAATACGCTTAGCCCAGCACACTTTCTTCTCCCCTTCGGGAATAGCTAAGTGCATAGCTATCCCCATAAACATCTCTTGAGGACGCTCTAATAAATGATGAGAATAATTCTGAATTAAATAACGTTTAGATAAAAGATGAAGACTACTGTAGGTAAGCAACTGATTGCGTGAAGTCTTCATGTATTTTGACAACTCTTCAACCTCTGCTTGAGAATAGTTTTTGAGCATATAGCTCCCATATAGATTTTGCTGAGTCAGATAGTTCATCTTTTTATAGAGTGAAGTTAGTCCCAACTCTCTTTCAGCCTGCTGAATTTCTTTTTCTAGTTCGACAGCTAATAAGCGAGAGGCTATGAACTCCCAGTTAGGAGCATCTGGAGTAATTAACTCTACTGCTGCCTTCATGAGTATCTTCAAAGGGTTGCCATCTGCTTTGTAAAAAGAACGATATTTAGAATACAAAAACTGAAGATCGTACTGCTTTTGTCCAAATTCGTTTTGGATATCCTGCAATAATTCAATGGTATCATCATCTGTGATAGTCTGACGAAACTGATTAATCATTTCACGACAGGCCGTTCTTCTATCTCGGTATAAGATGTAGGCTTTGGCTTCTTTGTAATGACCTCTCTTCATCAAAACTGTTTCCACCAAATCTTGTACCGTTTCCACATCTACATAATCACTATCTTCAAGGTTGACAGATATTAAGTCACAAATGATCTCTAATTCGTGTTCAGAAACCGATCGTTGCAAACTATGAAAAGCTGCTACAATGGCCCTTTTTATCTTATCGTAAGTAAAATCCTCTACTTGACGATTTCTTTTAATAATTTTCATTCTATTATTGTTTTGTTTCATAAAACACTCAAAAAGCTCATTGCCGGAGAGCTTATCTGAAGTAGCATTGGCAGGTCTTCTGACTTTCCTTATCTCTTGGTATGCCTTCCCATACATAAAGTATAGTGGTGTGAGTAGTTACAAGAGATTTATAAAGGATTACAGCAGCCGGTCTGTCTCGGATTTACACCGAATTCCCTTTTCAACTCAGAATAGGAATCTATTCAAAGTCACCAATCTTATTGAAAGCAAAGATAGAAATAAATAGATTCAGACCTAAAAATAACCAGATTATATCTTTCAAAACCCTTCCTCTTAATAGAGATTATACAGCCATTCATTTTTACTTTTATCCACCACTACCATTTCGATAATATTTTGTTATGCTTTTCTAATCAAAAGATTACAAGCAACAAAACAGAAACTTATGCTTTATTATCGAAAGCATTCGTAATATAATCAAAGCACATTATTTTAAACACAATCTAAATAACACTATTTATTAACTAATAATCAATAACTTACTATACTGTCATCAACTTTCGATAAAGAAGAAGATCAAAACTTTTATTCGTTTATTATTGAATATATGAAAATCGAAACATATATTTGTGTCATGAGATTGAAACTAAGACATCTCCCTTAAATACACATACTAAGAAAAGCCAATCAATAATGAAAAACATTTGGAGTCAGAGTAAGATAGCCATTGGTACAGAAGCAAGTTTCGATGGTATTTTAAACATTCAAGACTTACTTAAAACCCTTCGTTCTAAGTGGGACCACAATCAATATTCATTTATTAATGATAAAAAGTGGGATCATCTTGCTGCACACTATTCCAACTTAGATGGGACTCAAAATATTCGTGCATTAGGTCAAGAATTAACACTATATAATACAGCCCTCTACACTATAAAAGAAAAAGATGGTAATTACTCTATTGTTCCTATTGCCAAGGAACAAATGAAGGAATTTGAATCAGAGAGTAAAGCAGAAGGTCAAGAAGCTAACTTATGTATGCAAGAAGGCAAAAACTTTGGAGACCCTGCCTTCCGCTTCAACTCAGTAGCAGACAGCCTTCCTAGTGAAACATACGCTTTAGAAAGTTCGGATAGTTATTACATTGATTTTGTTGGTAAGCAACTTTTCACTAAATCTCCTGGTGCACATCCAAAAGAGTACAATTATTATCGATTGGATTTAAGTGTATGGCCCCCTAAAAAGTACCCCCTATCTAAGCCAATTATCAATATTACTTATAGCTCTACGCATAAACTATATGCAGCTTTAGAACTAGAAGAAGAAAGCCATTTCAATATTAAGCGTATTCGTATTGGTCATGAATTCAATGACTTGTGTGCTTGGGATTGTATCCAACTCAATGAAGAGATTGGGGGTACTCATTTTTTTAGGTGGGTAGAACTAGCTTGGGTAGGAAATGATCTTTTGTTAATTGATGATGCTCATCTTTGGAAAATCAAAGATGCTGCTATTGGTGGAAGAGTATTTGAAAGAGTGAGTGATATTAATGCTTGTGGATGTTGTATCAACTGCTCTCCAACACTTATTAGAACAAAGAATGGCGGTTCGTTTATTCCTTCAGATAAAAAACTGATGGAGTGGAAAGATGGAGAATTACAAAATACGGGCATTACCATTACAAAGCTTTATGCGAAACGTTTCTCTACAGCCCCTCTAGGCAAAGCTGGTTTTATTACAACAACAAGAAGAGGACGTATTGCTGTACATACTCAAACAGATACAGGAGCTATTCATTTTCTAGACTTGGTAGATTCTCCTTCACTTACTTGTGTTAAGGAATTGAATCAAGATTGGATTGCATTCTTTACAAACGAAACCTATTCAGAGAGAGATAGTGATTTGGCTCAATTCTGGAATCACAAAACCGATACTTGGTTAAGAATGAAATATGGAGCTCTTAACAGCTCAACAATACATAATATTATGCTGGACGATGAGGGTACTGCTTTTATAGCCGACAATCAAGGTCACTTGCATAAGATTACAAACTTCTTTGAAAACTTGGCAGAGTGTAATAATAAAGAAGAAGTAGAAGAAATGAATTCTAACGAATGGTACGATGGCAGAGGTGTAAAAAAGGCACCTCCATCCTACCTAAAGAAAAAAGAATGTATTTCTCCTGCCCGAAAACAAATGACATTCGAAGAACGATTGGATTTCTTCGGGAAGAATTATAAACTGACAGAACAAAAGAAACAAAGAAAAAAATAAAGATAGTTTTGATAAATGTGAATAATAGTTTTTTAGGATAATTACTTAAATAGTTGTTTGTAGTTGGGTAACCTTTTACCCTAAACGATAAAAGGTTCAAAAGGGTTCAGAGCGTGTCTGAACCCTTTTTATTTGCAAAAATAACAGATATTAACTTAATCAGATTATCTTTGAAAGATAATAAAATATCGAACTATGAAAAAGACATTTATTCACATCTTATTGCTCGCGGGATTAATCCCTTTCTACCAATCTTGTAGCAGCGATAATACTCCCATTCAGCCCGAACCTGAGCCCATCATCCTAGAGCAATCAAATGCAAGGATAGAGAGTTCTGGCGGCGAAGTAATCTTAACTTTTAAATCGTCGCAAGAGTACTCCATTCAAAACCATTTAGATTGGTGTAAAGTTGAAGTAGAGGAAATGAATACAGAAGAGAAATCTGAATTTAAGTCGTACACCCTTCATCTTCTCATTGATGAAAGCTATATCTATGAAGACAGAGAAGGATATATCAAAATTATAGTTGCAAACAAAGAATATCCCATCCAAGTAAAACAAGCAGCTCGTACTTTAATAATACAAAACTTAGGGGCTTTTCAATATGAAAACATCAAGGCTGATGCTAAAAATATTCACTTCGACATCGTTTATAATAGTACAGCAAGAGTGCATCCACATTTACAGAACAAAATATTTGGACATCAATTATTAGATGTAGAAGAATTCTTTATCAAAAATGAAATAACAACCCTAGATTACGATTACCCTACAACAAGTTTTACAACTGAAGTAGGCGACAACTTTAACATTTTTCAAAATAGAAAACCCAGCTTAGAACTACAAAAAGAAATGGAAAAGACTATTCTAAAAAATAGTTCAGCCCAATCCACTTCATTTACTTTTAGCAACGGCAAAAAGTATTATTCTAGAAAAGAATTACATTATGCAGGACAAATAGCTTTTAATTTAAAGCTAGATGAACTCATGGGTACTAGCTATAAAAAAGAGGAGTTAAAAAACAAAGTAGGATTTATTTTTGAATATGAACATCTCTTTTTTTCCTTAACATCTGATCTTCCTGAAAGTAAAATAATACTTCCTGAAAGCATATCCGAAGATAATATTGCATTTATAAGCACTATCTATTACGGAAAATTCGGATATCTCTTTGTAGAGACAGATCTAGACAACAAAGTTGAAATCAAGTCTATTCTAAATAAATTTGCTAATGAGGAGGTACTTACGAGTAAAGAGAATGAAATCATTAATGCTTCAAACTTTGGGTATCTAAAACCTGGCATTGACAAATATGATTTTATTAAAGGAATAGGTGCTATTAATAACTTCTATAAGGATAGTGCAAAACCTGCTAAAGAGCTTTGCTATCCAGCAAAAGTTTCATTAACCAAAGCTAAAACGTTGGGAGTTTATCCCGATTTTAAAAGATCCATTGATTTCACTTATTAATATCTATAAACATTTAAGCAAGAAGAGCAGGACGATTTGTGCTGCTCTTCTTTACTTTGTCACAGATTCTTTATTAACTTGTAGCTAAATATTAACCTCTTAGCGCAACTATGAATTTAGAAAACAGAGTAAATCAACTTATTCTTGAAGGAGAAAAACTATCTTCCACACTGATATTTAAACCCATACAATCGGGATCACTACAACTCTACCCCAATTACAAATCGAAAGAGAATGACCGGTACCAAAAGTGGAAATATGTGGTGGAGAGGTTCCTAACTGCATACTACCCTAGCTACATAAAACCTTTTAAGGAAGTATCTCACAAACTGACACCCAATAATCATGCAGGTATATTGGCTATATTAGAGTCGATTCAAGAATACCCTAATACTTGGGATAGGCCCCATATCACTCAAGAAAAGAAAGAGGGAACAGCCTCTTTTCCTATAGTTACTCCCAACCTACAACTAGCTTATGAGTTTTTATGGGAAGCCATACGAGATGAACTCACAGGACAACAGCTCAAAGATATTGAGCATATCATTCATAATAAAGAAGATGATGAACAGACATTGAAACTACTTATTCAATATCTATCCACCATTACCTCTGATTCGATTCCTAGGATATTAGCTAGAATACTGATGAACCCAACAGTCAGTCAGGGATTATCTAGATATTAGGTAATACGTACTATTACTCAAATACTACTCGCTGATTCGTATTTATCAACTGCATAAAAGTATCAAAACAACTGAACGGTTTTAACTCAATTATTACCCAAAAGGATAGAATCCCTTACACCCTATAAGTTATAAATATCCATCTTTTGTATAAATACATTGAAAGGGTAATATATCTTTAATAAATTAGTTTTAAATGCAATAAATAAATTTAAACAAATATTCCACACCTCATTTCTTCTAAAAGGACACGGTTAGAAATAGAAGAAGATTAGATACTGCCCTATATCACATTCATACCATCAATGTTCAATTAAAGGAAGAGAATGCTTTATTATTTAAAATTAAGATGACAGCAATCTATCAGTTTAACTCTAATTAACTACTGAGTGTTATATATTATCAAAACTAGTTGTAACTTAAAAATATAGCCTAAAAGTTCGACATTGATTAACCAAAAAATACACGGAGTAAAAAAACGATTAACATCTAGTGTATGAATATTACGGACTTCATTAAGAAAAAAACTGATCCTTTTATAAGGAACAAAGGATTATTAGCCCCATTATCCGAAATTGCTTATAGAAATTTCGAATTAGTATGCGACAATAATGAAAAGAGCGGAGATTTATCCCTACAAGCTATTTCATCGATTTATCAATTTAGTATTGGACAAACTTTTAAAAGTCATAATATTAAACAATTGTTTAATTATCAGTTAAATGACGAAAAAGATCGATTTGTTCCTACGAAGTATTTGTCTCTTCAAAAAAAACAATTTATTGATAACGAAATAGCAAGTACTCTACTTAAATTAGTTAGTGCAATTCGAGAACTAAACCAAAACTATACACACAATTTAGAGCCTTTGCGGATAGGGAACAATATCATTACGCCTCAAATCATTGAGTTTTTACATGATTTGTTTGAGGTGAGCATCATTATGCTTCTAAATAAAAGCGTAAAAGACAGAAACAACTTCACCTCTCAATACAATGAAGACTCTTTAAATCTACTTTTAAAAGAGTTTATTCTTACTCTATTCTTTCCTGAAACAAGCTATACAACTGAGGAAATAGAAGTTTTACGCAAAAAAAGTAAAGATGAATTAATAAATGAAGTGTTATTCTTTGATGTACAGTCTGTATATCAATGGAAAGTAGTAAATAATCCATTAATGATGCCCATTCAATGTGGAAAATACCTTTCTTTTACATCCTGTCTTTTTATAAATTCACTCTTTTTATTCAAAGAAGATACGAAAATTATCTTCCCGAACTTTCCTTTTTTAAAAAACAAAACAGATGAGACTCAAGTTCTTCAAATGTTTTTTTCTCTATTTGCCAACCCCTATACTTTGCATTACATTCCTAGTCAACATTTAAGGATAGCCAAGCATAAAGATATTATAGAATACCTCAACCTCTACCCTAGTCCATGGCAAGAAGCACTAAATTCACAAAGTCCATGTTTTCCTATGAGTCATCTTTTAAAAGATTTTCTCATCGAAAGGGAATGCAATCGGGTTTTCTTAAAAGTACCCCATCTAAATCTAATCCTTATTCCTATAATTATAAACCGATTAATGGTTATAAAGATTATCGCTTAGATAGTTTGATTAATAATCAAACAGATTTATGGAGCAAATACAGCCGAAAACAAGATAAGTTTATGCTTTATGCCTCTAGATATCTGGCTGAAAGCAACTATTTTGGAGAAGAAGCAATGTTTAAAGTATACCAGTTTGCTTCCAATGAAGAACAAGAAAAATATATAGTAGAAGCCAAGCAAAATCTTCCTAAGAGAGAGTATGATAAACTTAAATATCATAAGGGGAGATTAGTCGTTTATAAATCTTACCATAATCATCTGCAAGAATATCCACGATGGGATTATCCTTTTGTTGTAGAAAACAATGCGATACAAATCTATGTGAAAATACTAGGAGAACCATGGATAGTATCCATACAGAGAAGACTTATTATTTACTTCTTAGAAGATGCTCTTTTCTCCAAAAAAAAAGAGAGTAATGGTATTGCCTTATTACAAAACTATTTACCTCATCACCAAAGAGATGTAAGAAATGGATTGTTTGTTTTTAAGACAGGGCAAACCAACAATCTATCTACAAAGGAGATGAGTAATCTTCGTAAACTATTCCCAAGAAAACTTATCCAAAGTTATCTTTACGAGGACAATACAGGTGATATGGATTCACCCTCTCAGGTTCTCTCTGATACAAGTATAAATGATACTGAAAAAAAAGGAACTAAGAAGATTCTTAACCTAAGAGTGGGCAAGCATCTTAAATTGAGATATATACGTAAAGTATGGAACTTAATCTATTTTAAAGACATTTATAAGGATAAAGCTCAACGTATGGGGCATCATAAAAAATTCCATATCACTAAAGACGAATTTGTTTTTTACACAAGATGGATGTATTCTTTTGAATCCATTCCATCCTATAAAGACCATCTGATCCAGTTTTTTATTAAGAAACACTTTTTTAACAATGAAGAGTTTAAAGAACTATTTCTTAATTCATCTTCTATAGATGAACTATATCTACAAACAAAGAGAAATTTCATCAAATGGAGTGCCCATAATGTCAATTCTGAAAAGAAAGAAAAAACATATAGCCTAGAAGATTATAAACTGTTTTTTGAGAGTAAGATACTCTATATTAATGTATCCCATTTTATCAGTTTTCTAAATCAAGAAAAAGTGATTCAAAAAAATGATAATGGAATTATTCAATACAAAGCTCTAAAAAACCTTTCTTACCTCATAAAGCCTTTTTATTACAAGGATAAACTAGAAATTGAGCATTACAAAACTTATGGAAAGGTGTTTAATAAATTGAGAAGTATAAAACTAGAAGACTGCTTACTTTATGAAATTGCTTATAGGTACTTATTAAATGTAACTCCGTCATTTCCTAAGTACAAGCAACTAATTATTCAGTCTTTCCCTAAAGAAAAAGTAGACCTTTTAGTAAATGCTATTTACTCTTTTGAAATTCACAATAAAAAGGGAGCGTTTATATATAGCATTCAGGTACCTTTTCTTAAGTTAAATGAATTAGTGTGCCTCATTTATAGAAATAGCACTAAAATTGCTGCTACAAATAAAGAATTTTTGTTTCTACAAATTTATAAATACCTAGTAAACTATTGTAAAAACAAACCCGTAGACTATGAGTTATACACTGTATGCTATAAATTCAATCAACTAAAGGTATTAGGATATGATGACTTATTACACTTCTTAAAACACATCGTAAAAAGAGGTTTACAACTCACTCAAATTTTAACTCAGTTGGAAAAATTTTTAATTATTAAAAATAACATACAAATAGATATTCAAAAGCAGGGAACACTTAACTCTCTCTCTATTTATGAATGCTCTAAAATGAATAATCCACAAAAGCTGGAGGATCTGCGTATAAAAGCCATAAACTTTGATATACCAGATACCGACTACCCCTCTATTTTAGAGCATATTGAAAAGCAATTTATCATTAAAGAAACCCCTTTCAAACCAGTAAGCTGGTCTCACTTAGAAAAGCATACGCAAGACATGTGCGATATTATGATGAATATGCTACACCTTAATCTATACAAAAGGAATAGCGATACAGAGAGCAGAGAAGAAGCTAAAATTCAATTTAGAGATAGATATTTTAATACGGTTGTAAAACAATCAGATTAAACCTATCTGATTATTAAAAACTATAAAATTTCAAGTATTACTAGATAGGTTTAATGCTATATCACAAAAAAGATTTAGGTTATCAATGCTCATCTTTTCTTGAGATAAAAACAACTTCACTTAAATTGACACTGTATCACTAAGTGTGTAAGTTAAAATAGCTTGGGTTGGATTATCTTTATAATCTGACCCTTTCTTTGTAAATAATTAGGAACTGATTTAAAATAATACCCCAGTTCTTTATGGGCATTGACCACTTCTTAGTGGCCTCCCTAACGGCTAAATATACTGATTTCATCACAGAGTCATCCGTAGGGAACGATAATTTATTCTTGGTATACTTTCTAATCTTACCATTGAGGTTCTCAATTAGGTTGGTAGTATAGACAACTTTTCTTATTTCTAGAGGAAATTCAAAGAAGACAGTAAGTTCGTCCCAGTTCTTTCTCCAACTCTGTATAGCATAAGAATACTTGGATTCCCATTTCACTGATAAATCTTCTAAAGCAGCTGCTGCAGCCTCCTTATTAGGCGCATTATAGATATTCTTCATATCTGTTGTAAACTGTTTCTTATCCTTCCAAACTACGTATTTGCAAGCATTACGCACTTGGTGCACGATGCAGATTTGTGTCTTAGATTCAGGGAAAACGGTACGAATCGTATCGGTAAATCCATTTAAGTTATCCGTTGCAGTAATTAAAACATCTTCAGTTCCACGAGCTTTTAGGTCTGTTAGGACACTCATCCAAAAAGACGAAGACTCATTCTTTCCAAGCCATAAACCTAATACCTCTTTAAGTCCATCACGTCTTAAGCCTACTGCAATATAAATAGTTTTATTAATCACCTTAGAACCTTCTCGTACTTTAAAGACTATACCGTCCATCCAAACGATCAGATATACGGGTTCCAATGGTCGATTCTGCCAAGCTACAATATCAGTTGTTACGGCATCTGTGATACGAGAGATTGTCGCCCCAGAGACATCAAAATTGTACACCTCTCTAATTTGTTCTTCTATATCAGAAACACTCATACCCTTAGCATAAAGAGATACAATAACGTGTTCTAAGCCTTCAACCATACTTTTTCGTTTAGGGATAATCATTGGGTTATAGCTCGCATCTCGATCTCTTGGGACTTTGATTTGATCATTACCATAACTAGTCTTAATGGTCTTTGTAGAGTAGCCATTACGACTGTTTTATTCTTTTCTGTGGCTATGCTTGTCATAATCTAAATGAGCATCTAGCTCTGCTTCAAGCATCTTTTCGATTCCACGCTTTTGAATAGACTTCAGGAAATTTTGGAGTTCTTCTCCTGTTTTAAATTGTTTGAAAAACTCATCAGGGATTAAATCTTCGGTTTTCATAAATGTTTAAGTTTTTTATTAAACAACAACGGCTTGAGTTATTTTGTTACCCAAGCCGGTTGTTTTAACTTACACACTTTATGAGAGGGTGTCCTTAAATTATTAAAATATATGAACAATCAAATCCAATTTTATCTATTAACTTAGAGAACATTCTCAATCTATCATTCATTTTTGAATATTTTTCCTTGGAATGTCTTTTTGATTATTAAAAGATTTGAACACGAGTTATTACTTTCATATTTATGTATGATATAATAACGTGTATTTTTGGTTAAGTTTTTTTATTCTTTTCATAGTTGATATTGTCTATCATTATATTTAGATCAACCAACAAATTAAAAATAAATCACTTATATTATACCTAACAACAAAAGACACGAATATAAAACTAATATTTTTTTAATTACTAAACAACAGAATTTAGAATTGAGATTGCTATCTATATACCTATGTTTAATCAATTTTTTGATTTAAAAGAGTTAGTAATTATTGTGAACTCAAAAATACTTATGTGGAATTAATTTTTAATTGTTCATTAAGATAATTTTAATTCTAAACTATATTAGTACTAAAAAGAGTATGTTGTAATTGCTTCCCTCTATGAATTCTAAACAACTAAGAAACAGCTTTCACTTATAAACAGCCTATTTTTAATCGTTAAACAGTTGATAATGCGCTATTTATGATTGTGTAAAATAACAAATTATTAGGTTTAAAATAATCTTATTATTCTTTCTGTTTCGATTAAGATTACGATTATTTAATCTATTCTATAATAAGTGCAAGTTGTTACTGCTTTTACAAAAAGAAAGACGCAACTCATTCGTTTTGAGCTGTTATCACAAAACTTTTTATAGTTTTAACACGTTTTTGTTTCTTAAGTTTTACAAACTGATTTTATTTCATCTCTAAGTTAATAGTGGTATCCTATTGGACAACTCAATTAACAAAGTGTAAACTAATAATGAATGACTATTACTTCATTACAACTTTAGACAAATCTTGATAATACTGATTGTAACCTTTCTCACTTAAGGGTGATGAGGAAAGAACGATTAACTTATGGTCTTTGTATTCTCGACGATAAGCAGGATGTGTGTGTACATAAGAGTTAGTCTCAAAACCCAACCCTTGATAAAACTTTAATCGCTTCTTAGAAATCTCATCACAAAGGGGATCTATTTCTAAAATACAATTTTTGGATATAGAAAGCATAAGGCTGGATAACATCTGTGTTCCACGAAGCTTTCCCCTCTCATCAGGATGTATGGCTAAATACTCTATGTAAAAATAATCTTTAAAAAGCCAGTAAACTACAAGTCCTACTACTTTCTTATTTTCTAATGTAACACAGATGTGACAACGATCATCACCCATCACTTGCTGAAATTGGGCATCTGTACGTTGTTCAAAAATAGGGAAACTCGCTCTAAATAGCTTTATAAAAGAGACGTAGTAAATATCTTGTGTAGTCTTAATTCTTAACCATTCCATACCTTTTTTTTAGAGTGTCACAAATTAAAAAATCATTTCCTAATTTCAAACTCTTATTGATGTTTATAAAAAACACAGAGTGTCGCCTATGCGACAGATTATCTTTATAGAATAATCTTTCTTTGCTATTAAATTAAAGTAACGAAGAATTATTTAAACTATATGACATTATGAAGATAACTGAAAATACTCCCGTTGGTGAGATTGTTGCTCAAGACATCCATAAAGCAAAAGTACTTAACCAGTTTCATATTGATTTTTGTTGTGGAGGAGATAAAAGTTTGGGAGAAGCTTGCCATGCTTTAAATATCTCCATAGAAGACGTAAAATCAGCGTTGGAACACTCTGATATTGCTCATGAAAGTGCAGCTTTGCAGTTTGACAACTGGAGGCTAGATTTACTAATTGATTACATCGTAAAATACCACCATCACTATATTCGCACACAAGGTATTGAAACCTATAAGTTGCTAGAAAAAGTGTGCAAAGCTCATGGAGAAAAGAATCCCAACTTGTTCAAGGTCCAAAAACACTTCTACGAATCTTTAACTGATTTGCACCAGCACCTTGATAAAGAAGAAATTGTACTCTTCCCTTTTATTCAAGAATTACTTAGTACCGAAAAGAATCATCAATCCCTACCCGATTTTCATTGTGGAAGCATAGAAAACCCTATTTCGGTAATGATCCATGAACACGATGGTGAAGGCGAAAGATTTAGGTTGATTTCCCAACTGACACAAGCTTACACTGCTCCTGATTACGCATGTGAATCTTATCAATTAGTTTTAAACCTATTACAAGAGTTTGAAGAAAATCTACATATTCATATTCATGTAGAGAATAATATTCTGTTTCCGAAAGCCATCAAGCTACAGCATAAGCTAGCCCAGCTATAAGGCTTTTAGTTTGTTTTCGTTCTTAAAAAGGCAACTTTACGAATTGGCTAGTACAAGTTGCCTTTATAAATTTCTGTATATCTATTCAGTCTAACCCCCCTATCTGCTCTATCGGTGTCAGAACAAGGTTTTAACTAAGTCAAAACTTCACGATGACTAGGTCATGTCATCATCATGTCGGTGTCATAATAATTTGCCTCTCTAGTAGCCCTACAAGTAATGTATAAATACACATATCCAAATTATAAATATACCACAAGTGTATATTTGATAAAAAAGACCTATCCAACCGAAGTCAGATAGGTCCATCACCTAACATTTATTCATAGAATTTTAAAACATCTATTTTAATTCTAGTATTACTACATCTTTACCCTCTAGGGTAAGTGCTCTTTGAGTCAGATCAAACGTCTTACCCGAAATTACATCTTTACCCATCTGCACAGTATCTAAAACCTCAGCATATTGCTGTAAATCAATCTCTTTATTCTCTTTACTACCATTTAGAATGACGAGTATTGAGTTATCTTCATAAGATCTTTTATACACATACACTTGGTCGGTAGGAGAAAAATGTTTTAAACTACCCTTTGAAACGACTTTATTCCCTTTACGCCAATTGAGAAGTTTCTTTGTATAATCGAATACTCTTTGCTGAGCCTCTGTTCTACCAGATGACTGAAAAGCATTGACAGAATCATCTGCCCAACCACCTGGGAAGTCTTTACGCAACGCACCATCACCATTGTCTTTATTACCATACATCAAGATTTCTGTACCATAATACAGCTCGGGAATACCCCGTGTTGTAAGTAAGAATGCCAACGCTTGTTTGTAACGATTAAAATCTTTGGTTTGCTCTTCAGTAGCATAAAAGCGTGTCATATCGTGGTTATCAAAGAATATAAGCAGATTATTGGGGTTGGCATACACCCTATCTTCTGCTAAGTATTCATAGAACTTAGACAAACCTTGACTCCAAGTAGATGTTTCCTCATCAAAGGCAGAGTTGAGCAGATAAGCCATAGGAAAATCCATCACTACGGGAAGATGCGAGTTTTTAGGATAAGCCAATTTACTATTTTCTTGCCAATACGAGATTGCCACATTGGTATTTAGCCAAGTTTCACCTACAATACTAAAATCGGGATACTCCTCACGCACCTCTTTGCACCAATTCGACATAAAATCAAAGTCGGCATAAGGATGAGTATCTTGACGGATTCCATCAATACCCGCATACTCTATCCACCAAATGCTATTCTGAGTTAAGTATTTCGCAACATGACGATTCCGTTGATTTAAATCGGGCATCACCTCAACAAACCAACCATCTACAGCAGCTTCAAAATCATAGGTAGAGGTATAAGGATCAAACTGAGGGATTGTTTTATAAGAAGTTTGAGTGAAATTTTCTTGAAAGTTGAACCAATCATGAGCTGGTTTATCTGTAAAGAAAATATGTTCACTTCCACAATGATTAAAAATCATATCCATCACCACTTTCAACCCCTTCTGATGAGATTCATCTACTAAAGAAACAAACTCTTCATTGCTACCAAAGCGTTTATCCACTTCATAGTAATTGGTTATTGCATAACCATGGTACGAACCACCAGTCATATCATTTTCTTGAACAGGATTGAGCCAAATGGCAGTAACACCTAAGTCGGCTATATAATTGAGATGATTGCGAATACCTTGAATATCTCCCCCATGACGAGCACTCGGATTAGCTCTATCTACCTTTTCCTCACGCATTCCTTTTACCACATCATTACTAGGGTTACCATTAGCAAAACGATCGGGCATGATAAGGTATAACACATCTTCAGAGGTGAAACCTTGAGCTTTTAATTCATTATTCCTAGCTTTTAACTCATAGGGAATTGATTTCTTTTCTTTCCCTTTTCTTAGTTCTATCGTAAATTTCTCGGGTTCAGCCTTACTTACATCCAAGTATAAAATCAGATAGTTGGGATTTTCTAAGTTGACAATCTCATCTATTTTTATTTTATCAGAAGATAGAGTAACCTGCGAACCTGCTAAATTCTCGCCATGCAGCATCACTTGTAAAGAAGTATTCTTCATACCCACCCACCAAGAAGAAGGATGAACTAGATCTACCTCCATAGAGAAAGCAGAAAAAGCACTCATGATACATGCAAGTATAAATAGTTGTATTTTCCTTAACATAGTTGTGTTTCTTTTAAAATAAAGCCCCCCGAGAGCATCAATCCAATTTGAGCAGACAGGGGGCTAAAATTACTTTAATGCCAACAGTTTATTATCTTTCGACAATACTAATCGCATAACCTCCTGCAGGAGCTAGTTGTTGTTTTAATTTAGATTTAGAAGTTACCTTCATCTTCTTAATCACATAAGCCTGAGGATTAGTTTTATAATGAGCATCTTTTGCATCTGCATAAATAGTTGCTTCATATTTTTTACCAGGTTCAAGGAAGTCGAAAGAGATATTAGATAGATGTCCTTTCTCGCCACAAACACTACCTACAAACCAACGGTTACCACCTTTTTCTTTACGAGCAACAGTTACATATTCTCCTGGTTCTGCTTCTAAGTATTTACTCTCGTCCCAATCGATAGCTACATCTTTGATGAATTGGAAGGCATCAGCAAATGTTTCATAGCTTTCTGGTAAATCGGCAGCCATTTGTAACGGACTATACATCGTTACATATAATGCTAACTGATTCGCTAATGTAGAGTTTACATGAGAGTTGTTATCTGGATTGTAATGAGCTATATCCATATAGAAGATACCTGGAGTATAATCCATCGGTCCACCAATCTGACGAGTAAACGGTAAGATAGTTACATGATTGGGATTATTTCCACCAAAAGATTGGTATTCTGTACCACGAGCAGATTCATTTCCAATCAAGTTTGGATAAGTACGGCATACTCCTGTAGGGCGAACAGCTTCGTGAGCATTCACCATAATCTTATACTCAGCAGCTTTTTCAATAGCATATTGGTAATGGTTTACTATAGATTGGCTATAGTGATGCTCTCCTCTAGGGATGATATTTCCTACATAGCCACTCTTTACAGAGTTATACCCATTGTCCACCATAAATTGATACGCTTTATCCATATGACGTTCGTAGTTCTGAGTTGAACCCGAAGTTTCGTGATGCATCATCATCTTAATACCTTTCGATTTGGCATAGTTGTGAATTTCTTCAACATCAAAATCGGGATAAGGAGAAACAAAGTCGAATACATAATCTTTTGAACGAGCAAACCAGTCTTCCCAACCTTGGTTCCAGCCTTCTACAAGTAGAGCATCAAAACCATGATTTGAAGCAAAGTCGATATATCTTTTCACATTGGCTGTATTGGCAGCATGCTTACCATTGGGTTTAGTCTTGGTATAATCAGTTATACCCAAGTGAACACTTAGAAGATCATCCGTATAAGCCCAAGAGCTCATTCCTGTAATCATCTCCCACCATACACCCATATATTTTACGGGTTTAATCCAAGAAGTATCTTCCAACTTACAAGGATCATTCAAATTGAGTGTCATGTCTGAAGCCAAAATATCACGAGCATCATTACTTACAATCACTGTTCTCCAAGGAGTATTTGCAGGAGCTTGAATATATCCTTTATCCCCAATAGCATCGGGAGTAAGGTGTGATGTAAATACGAAGTTCTTATCATCTAAATCTAAGTGCATACAAGAGTAATTAATCAATGCAGCCTCATGAAGATTGATGTAAATTCCATCGGCACTCTTCATCATCAACGCAGTTTGCACACCTGTAGGTGAAAATGGAGTTTGAGAAGTATTGGGAGTAATAGCCTGAGACATCAAACCTCTTATTTCAGAAAGTTTTGAGGTGGTATAATCATATTCTTGTGTATCATAATCTCCAGGAATCCAGTAAGCCTTATGATCTCCATGCATAGCAAATTGAGTCTTTTCTTCTTTGATTACAAAGTAAACCAAGTCTTTTTGCTCAGGGAATTCATATCTAAATCCTAATCCATCATCAAATAGACGGAAACGAATCATAAGATTACGATTGGTATTGGATTGGTTCAAAGTAACCAACAACTCATTATAGTGATTTCTGATAGAACTAGATTCACCCCATACAGGCGACCAAGTTTCATCAAAAGTAGAGTTCTCTGATTTTACGATTTTAAAACCATCGTAGAAATTGGCAAGTAAATCATTCTTTTTAGAATCAGATTCAGGAGCAAAATCATCAAAAGATGCTGGAGCTCCATCAATATTGCGTTTTAGTTCAAATCCAAGTGTACTTGGTTTTACTACTGGCGTACCTTTATAATCTAATGTATAAGTAGGTGCACCTTTATCACTGACAGTAAACTGAAGTGTAAATTCTCCGTTGGGCGATTTTAAGTTTTGTGCAGAAATGCCTCCTATAGCTATTAAAGCACAAACTAAAGTCCATAATCGTTTCATAGGTTATCTTAATTTAATTAATTGGTTTTATCCTTGTACTATTTCTTTATTTTTGAATCCATATTTTGTATTCTCCCGGCAATAACTTTATGGTAACTTGAGAAGAAGTAGTTACAACCTCATTGCTAAAGTAATCCGTCCAATTGCCTGCCTCGTCTAAATCTAATGTTACAGAATGTTCTTTCACATCAAAATTGGATACTGCACATACATTCCCTTGTGCATGCTTTAGAAGAATCTTTTTAATGAATCCCTCTCCTGCATCTATGATATAGTCTTTAGTAGTAAAAGCAGGAATCTCTTTTCGCATCTGAATAAAATAGGCATACCTATCATAAAGATGACGACGAGCTGGTTCTTCCATATATTCCCAATGCGGAGGTTTGGGAGCTAAACGATCATCGTTTAATTCAATATCGTAGCCTCTTTCTCCAAATTGCCAAATCATCTTTGGACCAGGAACAGTGAAGTAAAAAGCAGCAGCAGCCTCAACTCGGTCTAATGCTGTTTCTAAATTCTTAACGCTATAATCTCCTTCTTCTTTACCGTATGCTAAGTTCTTAAACATAAGGCGTTCTTCATCATGACTTTCCATATAAGCCACCAGCTGTGGAGTTGAAAAGCCCCTTTGAGTATAAGAAGTTCCATTTAAATCGTTTTGATCATAGCCCATAGTAGTTTGATTGTAAGGAGGGTTCATATTTCCCCACAAGTAGATACCAAGTTCTGCTAATTCTTTTTCTTCAGCATTATCTGTCAAATGTTCAAAGATTACAACGGCATCTTTTTTACGTTTCCATATCTCATCTGCCATACGACTTAAGATGCGAATACGTGCTCCATCATAAGCCCAACCATCGCCAGGGGTATTGGTAAAGCCCTTAGTAAAGTCGAAGCGGAAGCCATCTACTTTGTATTCGCTCATCCAATAAGAGCATACACTATCTACAAAAGCTTGGGTAACTTCGCTTTCATGATTAAAATCTTGTCCCCAATGGTATTCGGGATTAGGAGATTTTACGTTAAACCATGGATTAGTAGGATTGATATTTCCGTTATCATCCTTTGCTAATTTCACCAAAGCACATTGATCAAAAGCATGATTCAGAACCATATCCATAATCACAGCTATACCTTTGGAGTGGCATTCATCTATAAAGTCTTTATAGGCTTTGGGTGTGCCATAAGCTTTGTCGGTAGCAAAATAGTAAGAAGGGTTATATCCCCAACTGTCATTTCCTTCAAATTCATTAAAAGGCATCAGTTGGATTGCATCTACCCCTAGAGTTTTTAGGTAATCGAGTTTCTGCTGTACGGCCTGAATGCTTCTTTCTTCGGTAAAATCACGAATCAGCAATTCATAAATTACCATATTGTGAGGATTCTCCACCTTAAAAGTTGGTACTTTCCAGTTATAATCATCTTGCTGAGTTGATACCAGCATAGCCAATTCATTCTTAGCTCCCGCTGGATACTCCACTAAATTGGGATAGATAGATGAATCTATATATTTATCATTGGGATCTAGAATAGTAGTTGCATAGGGATCGGCAATTCGTATTTTTCCATCTATGAGGTACTGACAAGCATATTGCTGTGTAGAGTCAAAACCTGATAAATGAATATAAAAGCGATCTCCTTCTTTATGAAAAGTAAAAGCATTATCGGCTTTCCAATCATTGAACTCTCCTACTAGCTTTACCTCTGTTCTTTGAGGTGCATAAAGTACAAAAGCTAATGTTTCATCATTTATTCTAGTAATACCATCTCTTAGCTCACCTAGTTTGCCATCCACCTCGTAAATACCACTAGGCTTTGGTTTATGTCCTAACCAAGGGTTCTTATCCTTGTCATTATTACAAGAGATAAGTAAAAATGGGAGAATATATAATAATAGGAATAACCTGTTTTTCATACGTATCTTTTATTAAAAGCAAGCTAGGCAGAAACCTGCCTAGCTTATCTGTTATTATTTACTGCACAGAACCTGTATCATTAGAGAAATCTAGGGTAACCTTTTGATTGGCAAGTACAGGAACGTTTTTAAAATCATCATCACCTCCATTACCTCGATATTCTATAATGCCATCACGCACAATTAATTCCATTCTCCACCAGTCTATACCTTCAGCATAGGTATTAGTAACATAGATACGTAGGTTACCATCTGCTTTGGTAGTAGCACTCATAGTAGCACCTTCAACAGCGAAAGGATTTTTACCTTCATCCCAGCCACCAAAGGCTTCACCCATACCATGTACTTGAGGCACTTCGATACTAATTAAGTCGTTGACCATATCAATGAAGATCATGTAAAGACCGTCTTCTGCTACAACAGCATTACGATCTTTCACTTCAACTTCAAATCCATGAGATGTACCTAAGTTAGCGAAGTCTCCACCCCAATCAAGTTTTGAGTTCCATTTGAATGGAGAACCTGCCTTGATGTATTTGATAGTCCAGAACTTACCTTCTTGATCATTTACGGGTATCATTTCAACGACATCTTCACTAGCCCAATTCCAGCTACCAAATGCTTCACCAATCATATATAGTTTTTCAGGGAAAGCTGGATCTTCTTTTACTGTTACTTTATTAGTAACTACCTCTGAAGTGAACACATGATCAAGACTCATTACCTGAGAGACAACTCTCCAGTTCAAATTAACAGCATCGCCCAACTGAGCACCAGCTTTCAATTCATTGATCTTTGCTAGTAAGTCTGTACCTATAGTAGTATACGATAATTCTTTTGTAGTTACTAGATCTATTACTTGAGTAAACTCTGTATCTAGAGCCATTTGCACGATATAGGTTACTACTGTTGGAGTTTGACCACCAAAATCAGCAGCACTCCATGTAATCGTAGTTTTAGCAGATTCATTCAGTATGATATCACTTAGGTCGATGAATTCAGCAGGGGTAATCTTATCAGGATTAAGTGCTTCTCCTTCTTCGATAGAGTAATTCAAATTATGATCATCATTAATGTTTACTCTGATTACATAAACACCAGCCTCAACAGCAATGCCTTTATTTCCAGCAGCCAACTGACCCTCAGCAGAGCCTTTACCATAAGTTAAGTCTCCATCTTTACCATCGGCACGGAAATAGATTTCACCTTTTTCGAGAGTAGTAGTTGTGAAGAACTCTTGCTCTGTACCATCAAAAGCAAACTGAACATCAGCTCCTTTCACAGCAGAGCCAGCAATACCAAATGAATCCATAGAAGCAATCTTCACCAATGTTTCCGAAGCCTTATTGAAAGAGAACTTATAGAAGTTTTTACTATATACTTTTATATCTTGAGAACCTCCATCATTAAACAATTTCAATTCTGGAACTTCTTTGTCTTTGTTTTCATCTTTCAGACCCCAGTTTCCAGTACCCCAGCCTGCACTATCCGTAATCTTGAAACCATTGCTTGCCTTGCCATCAAAGCCAATCCAAGCTGAATAAAGATCTTTTTGGTCTTCATCAAATCCAAATAGGAATTGCGCTGAAGGGAAGTCCCAACCAATATAGTCGCCGATTATCCATACCTTAGGATAAGTAAAGTAAGATACAACTTTAGCTTGATGTATATTGGAGAAAACAGGCTTAGCCGATTCACTAATAGAGCCTTTGATTCTAATCTCGATATCTTGAGCTACACCATGAATAAAGCCGTAAACTCTTTGCAACTCTACCATAGCTGTATTCAAAGACTTGTTCAAGATTTCTGTTTCTAACTTTGGAGTAGAAGTAACCACTTTAGGGTTTTCAAAGTTCTTACCAGCTAAGTCTATTTCTACAGTATAAGTAACTGCAGCATTATAGCCAAAGTCCATTTTACCCCATTTAAAGGTATCAACGATATTTTCGGCTCCTTCTTTATCCAAATCATAATCACCTTTTACAGGAGCAAATTCGCTAGGTTTTGCATCCCCTGGGTGATATGTAACTTTATCCAAATCATCAGAACACCCATAGAGACCTACGAGTAGAACTGTAAGGATAGATATATATTTTCTTAATTTCATTGTTTCTCAGTATTAGATATTAATAACCTTTGTTTTGTTCCAAACTAGTATTTACAGATAAGTCTGTTGAAGGAATAGGATACACATTACGGAATTCTTCAATTCCTGTACCTTGCTTTACTCCACCTTTAAACTGCCATACATATTTATTGGAAGTAAACAATCCATAACGAACCAAGTCTGTTCTACGAATTCCTTCCCAATATAATTCACGAGCTCTTTCATCTAATAAAAAGTTGAGAGTAAGATCTGATTCCGAAATGTTACCAAGATTACTGCCATAACCTCTTTCACGAAGTTTATTTACTAATTGAAGAGCTTCAGTTTTGGAACCTCCTTGACCACCACGCAACACTGCTTCAGCATAGTTGAGATACACTTCTGCCAAACGGAATAAAGGAATATCGGTATCGGGATGAGTATCATTTGAACCTGGAGTACCATCCGATTTTAGATTGGTGTATTTATATACTGCCCAGCCTTCTGTTTCAAAGGTTTTTGTGTATGAGGTTTCAATATCTATTGAACGATTAGCATCATAGAAAATACCCCTTTTATCATTGATTTCATCTGCCTTAGGGGTATCTTGGTTTTTATAAGCAAACTTCTTTACTAAGTTAGAAAGTGCACGGTTACCACTCCATCCATTTTTAGTTCCAGAGTTTTCTACAGAAACCTCGTCATTACCTCTTGATGCAGCGATCAAGAAAGTCATACCTCCGTAAGTCTGAGTTCGAGTAGCCTCATAGACAATAGGGAAAATGATTTCTTTAGTTACTTCTGGACGATTATTGTCAGCCATAAATAAATGACTATACTCTTCTGTTAAACCAAAGTTACCATCGTTGATAAGTTCTTTGCTCACTTTGATACAATCATCCCAACGAGCAGAACCCGTATAAACTTCTGCATTCAAGTACATTCTTGATAGGAGTGCATTGACTACCCCTTTATCAGCACGTCCATAATAGTTGGCCGTTTTAGCTTCTGGAAGAAGATTTTTTATTGCTAAAAGCTCTTCCTCAATCCAGTTAAATAGAGCCTCTCTACCAATCTGACCGGGTGCTGTACTATGATTTAACTCGGTAATGAATGGAGGATTTCCATACATATCCATCAAATAGAAATAAGACAAAGCTCTCATAAAACGTGCTTCTGAACGGAAACCATGAACGGTTTCAAAGAAGCTTTCTTCAATTCCTCTTGAGCTCATATTACCATCTGTAGTTTGAGATAGATATTCATTCGCCAAGGCTACGATAAACATAGCTCGCTGATAAGTACCTTCTATAGATTCATTTCCTACAGCCGTCCAGTTCATCTCATTCACTTCTGGCACCCATGGATCTGGCCAAGAGTTGATACATTCATCAGTAGTACCTACTTGAAGGTTCCACATAGAGCGGTAAAACTGAGCATTACCAGCATCTAGCCCATCAATATCAGAGCTTCCTGAACCATCTTGCCCACTCATAGCCAAGACAGAGTATATTTTAAATAATCCTTTTTTATAGTTCTCTGGCTTAGAGTAAACTACATCTGCTGTATTTATATTAGGGTCTAGTGGTGATACATCTAAATCGCTCACACATCCAGTTGCTAAAGGTAGCAACAGAGCTAGACTATATATTATATTTTTTACTTTCATGGTTCTGATTTTTAGAAATTAAGATTAACACCAAATGTATAAGTTCTTGGACGAGGCCAAATATTACCATCCACTCCATTATTTTCTGGGTCTAAACCTGAATAGTTAGTTATGGTAAATACATTCTGCATGGAGAATGACAGACGACCAGATAATTTTGTTCCAAAGAATTCATTGAATCGGTAACCTAAAGTGATATTATCCATTTTTAAGAAAGAAGCATTTTCTAAGAAGTAATCAGATTTACTTTGTGTAGATGAAATAGGTTGTGTGAAACCTGTTTTCAATGCAGTTTCATGGATGTTAGTAAGGAATCCCTGACCACCATATACATTGGCTAATGAATAATTAGTTGCAGCTACATCATTAAAAGCATAGTTTCCTATATTAGCACGTAAGTTAAATCCTAAATCCCAGTTTTTATAAGAGAATGAAGAATTGAAACCCAAGTAAACCTTTGGCATAGGACTCTTTGTTAGGTAACGGTCTGCATCGGTAATTTCTCCATCGCCATTTCTATCCACAAAAGCACCTTCGATAGGATGACCTTTTTCGTCATACACTTGTTGGTACACGTTGAACGTAAATGGAGCATAACCCACCATGTGCTTCTGTACATTGGAACCAGTACCACGACCACCACCACCTACTTCAATACCAGGATAGCTTGCGTTATCACCTTGTACTAGTTTGGTAATCTTACTCTTATTCCATGTTAAGTTAAAACCTAAATCCCAGTTGAAATCTTTTGTTTGAATAGCTACTGCATTCAAGTTGAACTCAACACCTTTATTTTCCATCTTACCAATATTGGTTATCAGACGGTTGGTAAAGTTCGTTCCAGCAGGAACGTTTACAACACCTAAAAGGTCTTTTGTTTTCTTCTTGTAATATTCTAAAGAACCATTGATACGATTATTCAGGAATCCGAAATCTAAACCAAGGTTGTATGTATCTGTAGTTTCCCACTTCAAATCCTTATTGAATTTTCCTGGTTTAAGTAGATATTCACCCAAGTACATAGATTCTTGATTGGTACTTTCTTGGTAAGCTGCATAATAAGGATAGAAATCACTACCTAAATCTTGCTGACCAGTAGCACCATAACCTATACGGAGTTTTAAGTTGGAAAGGATATCTTGATTCTTCATAAAGGCTTCTTCTGTGATTGTCCAAGCAGCTGCAACTGAGCTAAATGTACCCCAGCGATTGTCTTTATGGAAACGAGAAGAACCATCTCTACGAACAGTACCTGTAAGCAGGTATCTATTTTTAAATACATAGTTTAAACGACCATAGAAGGATACCAAGTAGTTTTCACTAGGATGAGCATAAGAACCTTCTTGTATGTATTCAGTTTCTGCGTCATTTAGAACCCAAGCATCATCTTGCTTTACAGGATATCCAGCCACTACAGGAGAGTAGTTTTTAGTATAATCTTCATAATAGAAGTGCTGGTAAGAGTAACCCATCATTGCATTGATACGGCTCTGAATAGCATCTAAATCTTTTTCAAAACTAGTATAGAATTCCAATAGCTGATTTCTACGGAAGTTGTTCCAGTGAGATCTACGACCTACCCCTTTAAATAAGTCATCTTTTTCAGCCATATATGAACCTACCTGAGGACCTTTATCTCCTTTACCACGAGCTACGTCATAACCTAGGTTTAGGTTAAATCTCAACTCTGGTAGTGGATGAAGTTTATAGTCAAACTGAATATTACCAATACTACGTTTGGTTTTACCATTATCAAATTGATCATAAAGAAGCTGAACAGGGTTTACGCCTACTTCACCGTTCACATCGCCATCACCATTTGGGCTAGATGGTTTTGTCCAGTTCCAGTAACCATTATACGCACCCGATTCATTATAAACAGGTTTGGTAGGATCAAAGAAAGCAGCCCCACCTACAACACCTGCATCCACAAAGTCATTATCATTGATCACCCCTTTTAAGTTGATATTTACACTTAAATGATCATCAAAAAACTTTGGATTAACACTCATATCTAGAGTATATCTCTCATATTTAGATCTCTTCAGAGTACCTGCTTCATTGTTATAACCTAAAGAAACACGATAAGGAGTATTAAATGTTGTTCCAGATAAACTCAAGTTATTATCTGTACCAAAAGCTGTACGGAATATTTTATCTTGCCAGTTAGTACTTTGATCTGGGAAAATATTTAAATAATCGTTGATGATTTCCTCATTAGCAGGAGTATTCTTGAAAGCTGTAGTAGCTACCTCTCTGAACTGATTAGCACTTAGCGTTTTTACTTTTTTATAAGGATCATTGATACTAAACGTACCATTATAAGCTACCTTAATCTTATCCTTTCCACCTTTTTTAGTGGTAATCATAATAACACCATTAGATGCTCTTGATCCATAAATAGCTGTTGCTGAAGCATCTTTTAATACAGTAAAAGTTTCAATGTCATTGGGGTTGATACTACCCAAAGCATCTGCCATACCTGGAGCTCCATCATTTGCCAATGGAACACCATCCACTACGATAAGTGGATCATTACTAGCATTCAGTGATGCACCACTACGGATACGCAGTTTTGATGCTCCACCTGGCTGACCAGATGGTGGTTGTACAAATACACCCGATACTTTACCTTGGATGAGTTCTTGAGGATTGGTAACAGCACCTCTGTTGATTTCATCTGCTTTTACAGAAGTTACAGAACCTGTTAAATCTTCTTTTTTCATAGAACCATAACCTATTACTACTACCTCATCTAGTAATTCGGTATCATCTTGCAGCTTAATCGTTAATGGTTTGGTTGTCGCCATTACTTCTTGAGCTTTATATCCTATAAAGGAAATCACAAGAGTTGAGTTCTTGGGAGCAACTAGTCTGAAGTTACCATTGTAGTCTGTGATGGTACCATCGGCTGTCCCTTTTACAATAATATTGGCACCAGCAATAGGTCCAATTTGATCAATCACACTCCCAGTGACAGTTATTTTGTCACCTTGTTGTGCCTTTACATTAACGCAAGCAATAAAACTTATCAATAGAATTAGACTCGTTTTAAGCCAGCATGTTTTTCTAGTATAACCCATATAAATTAAGTATTATAAGTTAAAATATGCAAAAAGCAACTCTCTTTAAACACGTTACTTTTCTATTACACATTCTTTCAAACGGTAAAGCAAAGTTAATTTTATTAAACGAGAGTTCCTATACCAAGTAAAGATGTAAAGTAAACTTTAGTTGGACACAATTACTTGATAATATGTTTATTACGCTTTTATATAGGTGCAAAAAAGTAAGGTTTTAGAAGATGATTAGGAGAGTTTAGAGCTCAAATCACCCTCTCCAATGCGGATAATTTGATCTAAAAATTCATCTTTTTCACATTTCGATTTGTTGCGAACTTTAAGACGATAGTTGTAAATGGTCTGGGGTGAGTAATGTAAAAACTCAGCTATTTTAACGCTATCATTAATACCCAAACGTACCAATGCAAAGATACGAAGTTCGGGAGTTAAGAGCTCTCCTTCTTTGGGAGTTATCTTTCCTTCATCTGTCATAAGGTCATTAAACTCTTCAACAAAGGAAGGGTATATTTTTAAGAAGATAGAATCAAAGTTCTTATAAAAATCTTTCAATTCATCAGCCACTAAGGTGGAAGAACTTACCATTGAGTTCAGCTGTTTCACCTGACCAGTCTGGATATTCCTTTTAACGAGTAAACGGAAATCTTCTAATTTACTAATGTAAGTAGAGCATATTTTGAATAACTGACCAATGTATTCTTCTTTCACATGATCAGATTCAACTAGTTTTAGATTCACTGATTTCAGTTCATTGTTTACAGATTGTAAATCTTCATTCATAATGCGTTGCTGCTCCCGAATAACAGAAAGCTGCTTCACTTGTTTATAAATATAGAAGATGGAAATAAGTAATACAACAACAAGCACTAAAATGACAATAAGAGAAAACACCAATCGTTGACGTTCTTGTTTCATTTTCAAATCATACGCCTTATTAATCAAAGGAAGCATCTTAGACACCTCTAAAGTACGCAAACGAGAATTACTGAACACAGCATCTTCCATTGCACACTTCATATAAGTATAGGCCCTATCAATATCACCCTCATTATATAATAGGGCGGCTAGCCGGTGAAGTGAAATATATTCTTTTACCCCACTTTTTAAATCTTCAATAGCCGATTGTGCCAAATAGATTTTCTCTTTTTCGGCATCACCCAAATAATGATAGATTTCGGATAGCGTATAGTTTATTAAGGGTGAAGTACTATCATAATTCTTATAGGCTTTATCTGCTACATCAAGTGCATTTTGAAATTCACCCAACATGGTATAATAAGAGCTCAAAACTAAATCATAACTCATATCATTCTGATTGAGCACCTGTAGCAAAGAGTCTTTATAATCAAATAGAAGCTTGTTGTACTTTTTCTTATCTACATCGAGCACAGCATAATCTGCCATTAACATGTACAGCGAATGATATAAATGAAAATAATAAGGCAAATCTAGTTTGTGCCAATTTTCTTGATTCACGTAGGCCAATACTTCGAGCGTTTCTTTATACAACCCTGTAGTGCGATACACTTCAGCCAGATTCATATATGCCTGAGCTAAGGCATCGGGGGTATTAATCTCACTTGCTAAATCCAGTCTTTTTTCTACAATAGCATAAGCAGAATCGGTCTGATAATTCCCATACATATTAAACATTTGGTCTAAAATAGAGAATTTTTGCTCGGTAGAACCAGCAGATTCTAGCTGCCTCTTCAAACCTCTTAGTTCACTCTCTTTTTGGTCTGAATAGATCTGTCTATTTAAGACCACTTTGTCTAGCTCTAGTAACAAGGAATCGAGCTGATCATTGGCTGTAGCACAAAAAGTGAAGAATAAACAGAAAATAGGAGCTATGTATCTATACATCGGGTAGTATTCTTATTATTTGAAGCTAAGATAGAAAAAATAACAAAGGAGTAAAAGTGAAAGAATACTTGTTTTCTATTTAGTGTAGAAATATTCAATCTTATCTAAACTAAAATAAAGCTATTCATAAGTAAAGCACATAAGGTGTACAACAATAATAATCTCCCTAAGTAAATGAGAACGTATTACTTAGGGAGAAATTATTAACAAATCAAGGAAAAAAGAGTTTCTCTTAATAATATATTAAAAACGAATACTAATTTTTTTGTTTAAACTACGGATAATCTCACTTCCGTTTTTGTAATCTTGTTTTACCTTAACAAACAACACCATCCACCATATAAAAAATAGGACACTAAATGGTATGTAACTATTCAATACAGACTCTATCCCTTTAATTAACCAAACACCTACGAAAACAATTAATACGAATGAAAACACATAAAAAGTCCAATTAATGATTGAAGATAGAGACCATACTGAACGTATTGATCTACTTTTCATCATTTTAAATCTGTTTTAATAGTTAGACTTCTGGATTTATAGCTAGATATTACGAATATCTTTATATTTAAACATTAGCAAGACAACTATACATATATTAACATTACCATATCCAATTTGTTCGGTTGTAAAGAGGGAATAAAGCACTTTCTACCCTAAAGAGTTGCATTTTTAACAATTCACATCATAAAATAAATAAATCCTATTCACATTTGAACACAGATAATAGCCTATAAATTAGTTGCAATTATATATCCTTAAAAAAGATTTATTATCCTTGACCAAAATAAATGGTTTAATTTTTCCCTCATTTTTCGTCAAGCCATACCCTATTACTCTTTTGTCTAGGTATAATGGCAAATGAAAAGTCGAGATTTCATCATTCTTCCTGTTGATGGAGATAAAAGAATATTGATCTTTTTTAAAATCGATTTCTGACGATAAACTGTATTTAACAAGGCACCCAATATAGTCATCGGTTACTTCCAACGCCTCAACTCTTCTATAAAAAAACTTATTATACGGTTTTATATATTCTTGCGTATAGAATTTAGTAGAATCTGGTTCTGGAAAATTTTCAATATCTACATTATAAATTGTATAAAACTTGTCAGGTATTATTTTATCTTCATTATAGGAAGCGTCATATATTTTACCCGAATAACCATCGGTATAAACTACTCTATTTTTATTATAAACTACTAGAGGATTAGTATAATAATATCCCGTCAAACTTTTTTCATGACACGCTTCTAAATCCCCAAATCTCAATAAAACATCTCCATTTTTATCAAAAAGCGTAATATAAGGGTTTTTATAAGTATAAAATAGAGGATTAAAAGGATTTCTCTCCATATCAAACATATAATCTTCAGCTTCAAATTCTATGGGCCATGTCAATTTTCGAGTACCCACTGCTATGCAATTTTTAATCGAAGAGAAATTATAATGTGTATAAAAAAATGATTCTTCAAAAATATTTATATTATAAGAATACATTTCTTCTTTACTATTTGAAACAAGATTTCTATTGATAATTGCTGGTGAATTATAAAATCCAAGATGTTTAACTCCATCTACTTCTTTTTCAATTTCAATGTAAGGTAGTGAATAAGCAATACTTAAGATCTCTCCATCACGCAATTGAGATTCACATGCGATATAAAATACAAAACCTTTCTTTATCTCTTCTTGGAATAATTCGTCAGGAATAGTTATAAACTTTCTTTTTTCAAGGCTGTCAGCTTCTATAAAGCTATTAAAAACAAGAGCATCCTTTTTTTCATCCTTGTGGAATACCATAGCCCCATTTGACAACACATCTGTAAAGATTAAATAATCATTGTCGTACGTTATTTTTCCATATACAGATGATATTAAGAATTCTTTTTCCTCTTGAATATAATGATCTGTATAACTCAATTCTTGATCTCTAACAGGGTAATCTATTTCGTCTTCGTCAATATCTTCATTTTGCTCATAGTTATGTGCATCCATTATACCCTCATAATCAACTAACTCGTTTATAAACTTTTTATCCAACACAATATATTGTCCTCCAGTCATTAAACGGCCTTGACTTAAATTTATTTTAAGAAGATATAAACCAAACATACCATTAGAATTAAAGCTAAAGATATCTTTATATAAATCATTGGTATCATAAAGATAAAAATCAGCATCATAATTGTGCTTGATATTATAGGCTCTTGCTAGTTCAAGATTATCATAGACAGTAATTAATAATAGCTTATTTTTTGAATCATTCTTTTTTAACAACTTTTGAAATGCTGGAATTGCCACTTCACATCGTGGGCAATTCATCGGAGCATAAATAAGGGCATAAACTGTCTCATCTTCTTTAATTGTATCATTAGACAACATAATATATGCCCTTAATAAAGACTCCGTATTTGTTTTTTGCCTAATCTGTAAATCATTCGCTTCCATTTCCTTTATTAAAAAAGAGTTTTGACCAAATGAAAGACAACTAATAAATACAAAGAAAGCAAAGAAGGTCATTCGATTACTCATCATCATTTCTTAAACGCATAGGAATATTTACTTCATTAAAAACACGCCAAGCAGCTTCCTGCAAATTTCCATCAATAAAGTATTTTTCTACTTTTATAATTTGATTCATTTCATCTCTTATTTCTTCAACCAATAATGATACTTTATCATTAACCTCTTGCAATTGTGAGGAAATAGTACCGCAAACACGAATTGTAGCTCCTTTGCATGGATTGTTTGCACGGTTACTTGCTTTACTTCCATAAAATGTTGACAATTGTAAAGTTTCACTAATCATTTCTGTTTCAACAGGTTGCAACTCTTGGGCTTTAAGATTATACACACTCATAAAGCACAGTAAAAAAATAATTTTTTTCATAGTTTTAAATATTTTAATATACGATAACAACAAAATGTTTTATAAAATAAAACATTTTGCTATTTTCTACCCTAAAGAGTTGTATTTTAACACATCGAGTTTGATACGCAATAAACAGACTTAAAAGATAGGAATATATATTCCATATAATAGGATAAATATACCCTCGCTTTTAATTATAAAAATAGAGTTCTAGTTTGACACCGACATGATCTTATCATGACACCGACATGTCATCATCTTGACCTAGTTATAATGCTATTATATATCTGATTTAATGATTTCTCAACCTAAATGTGAAAAGAAGATAATTTGAGTGTATTTTTATCCAAAAATGTATAAATAGTAAAGGCACAAAAAAAGAGGCTATTTTTAGTAATAGTCTCTTTCATTTATATCGTTATAAAGCTTATTGCTTTGAATTTCTTTCTCTTATTTTATGTCCAAAGTTCTTAGTCATTTCTTTTCTACGTTTGTTATCTTTCTTTAATTTTAAGAATAATACCATCCACCAAGCAAAAAATAAAGTGATGAATAACCAGTAATATTCAGTAAAAAAACTCAAGCCATGGGATAAGCCGTAAGCTACCATTCCTAGTAAACTGATGGATAAAAGATAAAATGCTGCATTTATAATAATCGTGGATCTAGAACTCATCTTTTTCATATTTACAACGAATATAGACAATCTATTTGAAGAATAAAGAAAATACAACTTTCTATTTACAAAAAATGTTCTCCGTTGTTTTCTTAATTCCTACTTATTCAAATACAATAGATCGTTCACTTACAGGTTTGAATTCTTTAGCCCCAGCATCACCCGTTGGTCTGCCAAAAGGCATCTGAGCAATCAATCTCCAATTCTCATCAATCCCCCACTCTTTTCTTACACTTTCATCAATCAAAGGATTATAATGTTGTAGATTTACTCCTAAGCCTTTATCTGTCAGCATCGTCCAAATGGCAAATTGGTGCATAGCCGAAGATTGGTCTGCCCATCCAGGAAATTTCTCAGCATAAGTAGGAAATTGTTCCATCAAATTTTTTGTTGCTGCATCATCTGCATAAAAAAGGATAGTTCCATATCCTGAGCGAAAACTATTATCAATCTTAGCTTCGGTGTTTTTGAATGCATCAGCAGGTACAATCTCTTTTAAAATACCCTTAGTGATATCCCAGAGTTTTTTATGTTCATCTCCCAGTAATAATACAGTACGTGTAGATTGATTATTAAAAGCTGATGGTACATACTTTACAGCGAAATCTACTAAATCTTTAATTTCTTTATTGGATAGTTCTATTTTGTCATCAATAGAATAGATAGATCTTCTATTCTCAATAGCACTCCAAAGTTTATTTTCAATCATAATATTAATGTTGGTTTTAGTTTATAATAGAACAAGTATATTTCTTCATTGTTCGAGATACAACAACTTAATAATCTTAAAGAATTTACAACAAAAAAGGCTATTCACACCGAATAGCCTTTATAGATAGATTTTCTTTTAAATCTTAGTTTTTCTTGAGGAAGCAAGTCATTAAATAGATAGAAGAACCATCTACTCTGCCCTCAATATGAGTAGGATCATCCTCAGATAGACGAATACCTTTTACTTTGGTACCTCTTTTTACTACCATAGATGAGCCCTTCACCTTTAAATCTTTAATTACAGTTACATCATCTCCGTCTTGTAACTCTGCACCATTGCTATCTAGTACTCTCTCTACAGTTTCTTCAGAACTTTCAGGTTTAGCATTTGTAAACTCATGAAAACAATCGGGACAGATAAATAGCATTCCGTCAAAGTAAGTGTTCCCTAATCCACATTTAGGGCAATTTGGCGTATTTGGCATTATACTAAAAAATTATATTGAATGAATAATGCCCAAAGATAGACCTATTATCAATAGAATACAAACCTTTATATAAAGCACTAGTTTTCAATATTATAATTATTTTAAATCTAAAATAGGAGGAAATGTGTTATACTATATAGAGATAAAATGAGTAAATTATTAGTTGCAAATAAAGTTAACATTATAAGGAAAATATAGAAAAACCAAGGCTAAAACGACTATTTAGTAGCGATTTGCTACTTTAATTCTAAAAAAACAATTAGCTTTGCAAACTTAAACAGTTGGTCGGTTTGTCGCTGGCACTTCGGTGCGAGAGGAAAGTCTGAGCAACACAGAGCATCCCCCTTCCTAACGGGAAGTAGCTTGTGAAGGTTAAGTAACGCAGAAGAAAATAACCGCCTCTTCGGAGGTAAGGGTGAGAAGGTAAGGTAAGAGCTTACCAGCTGTATGGCGACATACGGGCTGTGCGTCTGGGGAGTTGTAAGGTCATGTATACCGACATAAAAAGAGCTGCTCGCTCAACGTCGGAGGGTAGACTGCTCGAGCATAATGGTGACATTATGCCTAGATAAATGACAGACACTTTATATTTATATAAGGTACAGAACTCGGCTTATAGACCAACTGTTTTTATTTTTTATACTTTCCAGTTATTAGTAACCCCAATATGAATAAGAAGATATCAGATTTCCTGCAATTCATTACCGTGGATATTTGGCGAGTAACAGAGAGTGAAGTTACTAAACGTAAATTCTCACTCTACAATATCATTAAAACGATATATGTTACCATCAAACAGTTTGTGGATGATAGAATTGCGGCAAAAGCATCTGCTCTAACCTATAGTACACTACTTGCAATTGTCCCTATGCTTGCTATATTATTTGCCATTGCTCGCGGTTTTGGTTTCGACAAATTAATGGAAACTCAGCTATTTGCTAATTTTGGCGGACAAACAGAAACAACAGAGGCGATACTTACCTTTGTAGATTCTTATTTAGAACATGCCAAAGGGGGAATATTTATTGGTGTGGGTTTGGCTATGTTGCTTTGGACCGTACTCAACCTGATTAATAATATAGAAGTTACATTTAATCATATTTGGCAAGTCAAGAAATCGAGAAATATGTATCGCAAGATTACCGACTACTTTTCGATGTTTCTACTCATGCCTATTCTTATTGTATTCTCTAGTGGGGTAACCCTATTTATGAGTACCGTATTTGCCAAGATGGAAGATTACATCTTGCTAGGTTCACTCTCAAAATTCTTAATTAAGCTCATTCCTTTTGCGATTACTTGGCTGATGTTTACAGGGCTATATGTATTTATGCCCAATACCAACGTAAGGTTTAAACATGCACTTCCAGCAGGTATTCTAGCGGGTACTATTTATCAGTTCTTCCAGTTCTTCTATATAAGTGGTCAGATTTGGGTATCGAAATACAATGCTATTTATGGTAGTTTTGCGGCTCTCCCCCTATTCTTGCTTTGGTTACAAACCTCTTGGACAATATGCTTATTTGGTGTACAGCTAACTTACACTTCGCAAAACATTCGCTTTTTCAGTTTTGATAGGGATACTCGCAATGTAAGTAGAAGATACAGAGATTTTATCTCACTGCTTATTATTTCTTTAATTTGCAAGCGTTTTGAACAGCAAGATAAGCCCTATACAGCAGATGAGATATCTAGCAAGCACCGTATTCCCATCCGCCTTGTGAATAGAACCCTATCTGAACTCCAAGAAATAAAAATGATTCATGAGGTGCTAACTGGAGAAAAAGAACCCGAAATAGGCTACCAACCCTCCATAGATTTAAGTCAGCTCAGTGTTGGTTTATTACTAGAGAGAATAGACCAATTCGGCTCGGAAGATTTCAAGATTGATAAGGAAAAAGAGTTTGGATCTGAATGGGAGGTACTGCTAAGTGCTAGGGAAAAATATCTGAATAGTGCATCAGAGATATTAGTAAAAGATTTATAAAAGATAGATATAAAAAAGGAGGCTGAATACGACATTCAGCCTCCTTTATATATATTCTTCATCTAGACCAAGAATTAATAGAACTCTAGTCCAAATTCATTTTTCAATTCATATAATGCTTTATTCTTCTCCGCCATTACTTGAAACTTTTCTGTCTTCGTGAATACTTTGACATTCTCATCGGGTTCACTCACTCGCACATTCAATTGAATAAAGTCGTTTTTCAACTCTCTTCGCATAAAAGCTTCAATATGGGGTTTGATTTCAATATACTCACGAGCCAAAAGCTCATTATCAACCACCATCTCAAATGTATGTGGATCGAGGAGTAGCACACGCATACCTTGCATACGCACAGCCAATGCCTTCTGCTCGATAGGCATTTGATTGATATACGACTGCCACTGGTAGTTTAAATCGGCTTCAGTAAAAGCAGTATCCAGTTTTTCGTGTGCGGGCTTAGATGAAGTAGATACTTGTTTTGTACCATTCTTGGCCTCATTTTGTTGCATCAACCTTTTTACAGACACCCCCATTGTCTCACGAGTAACAACTGGTATCTTACGCTTTGCAACTCCTGCACTTTTGAGACGTTCAGCAAGATTTGTATCTTGAATATGTTGGGGTGCTTGAGAAGTAGTTGGTGCTACCACGGGTTTTTCAACCTTTGATTGATGGGAAGATTGTTCTTTTACTTCTACTGCTGTTTTAGCAACATTCTGATGTGTAGAACCAGCCTTTGATGCACTACTTGAAGCTTGTGCCTGAGGTTGTTTATTGAATGCGGGTTTTATTGTTTTATCTTGGCCGCTAGGCCTGCCACCTTCGTTATCCTCTGTCAACTGGGCAACTTGAATCAGAGTTAGTTCAACTAAAAGACGTTTATTCTTACTTGCCTTTAAGTTTAAATCGCAATCATTGCAGAGCTTCATCGCTTTAAATAAGAATGAAGAGCTACATAACTGAGCCTGCTTGCCATATCTTTCACGAATACTTGCACCTACTTGCAATAAAGGAAGAGTTGCAGTGTCTTTGCTAACCAACAAATCCCTAAAGTGACTTGCTAAACCTGTGATAAAGTGACTTCCTTCAAAACCTTTATTTAATATATCGTTGAAAATAAGAAGAGCATCTACTACGTTATTACTCAAAAAAGACTCTGTTAGTTTAAAGTAATAATCATAATCTAGCAAATTTAAGTTTTCAATTACTCCTTGATAAGTAATATTACCACGAGTGTAACTAACTGTTTGATCAAATATGGATAAAGCATCACGCATACCTCCATCTGCCTTTAATGCAATAACATTTAGAGCTTCTGGTTCGGCTGTAACACCTTCTTTTTCGGCAACCTTCATCAAATGATTTACAGTATCTTCTACACGAATACGATTGAAGTCGTAAATCTGACAACGAGATAAAATAGTAGGGAGAATCTTATGCTTTTCTGTTGTAGCCAAAATAAATACAGCGTGCATAGGAGGCTCTTCGAGTGTCTTTAAGAAAGCATTAAAAGCCGCAGCTGATAGCATATGAACCTCATCAATAATATAAACTTTATATTTGCCTACTTGAGGAGGAACTCGAACCATCTCTACCAATTGACGAATATCTTCGACAGAGTTATTGGATGCAGCATCCAACTCGTGAATATTAAAAGATCTCTGCTCATTAAAGGCTACACATGATTCACAATTATCGCAAGCCTCACCAGAGGGTGTAGGAGTTAAACAATTAATAGTCTTAGCGAAAATACGTGCACATGTAGTTTTTCCAACCCCTCGTGGTCCGCAAAATAAATAAGCATGAGCTAGTTTATTCGTTGCAATTGCATTTTTCAATGTCGCTGTAAGGGCATCTTGACCTACAACGGTATCAAAGGTAGCTGGACGATATTTTCGGGCTGAAACTAAATAATTTTCCATATCTTGGATGATTTCCTTTTTTGAGTTTAATGCAAATGTACACAAAAAAGTGATAGCCTCCGAGTTAAGATATACAAGATTTCCTACACGATATGCTCTTTTCTACAAGATATTATTTTATCTTTGCCGTATAGGCATTAGGATTATTAATATGGGCAGTTTTTTATCATTTTGGTCGGACCTTGGTAAGCATAAAATATGGATTTTGTGCATATTATTTGGGTTGCATATTATTTTTATTGATGAAAATAATATTCTCAAACGTATTGAGGCCAGAAAAGAAATTATCGAACTTAAGAAAGAGATTGAAAAATACAACAAAGAGTATGAAACTAGTACTAAAATGCTAGAAGATCTGACTTCTAATCCTGAGTTTTTAGAAAATATAGCTCGAGAACGCTATTTCATGAAGAAACCCGACGAAGATATTTACGTATTCGAAGATTAAATGAAGAAATTTATCACACCTCTATTTTACATAGGCAACTTATTGGCTATTATTGGAATAGCTATCAACACAAAATATGAATTTGGTCCTTACTTTACCGTTATAGGTGGTACTATGGCAGCTTTAGCTCAACTAAACTCCCCTTATAAAGGAGGAAATAAAAACATCAAAAGACTTTTGCGTCAACAAACTTTTGCTAGTATTTTCTTTATAGCTTCGGGAGCTTCAATGCTTTATTTACATAATAACGAATGGATTATGTTTGCCAGTATTGCTGCTGTATTATACTTATATACTGCTTTTCGTATTCCTATTGAAGAGAAAAAAGAAAATCAAAAATAAGTAGATTAAAGATACTTTCTGAAAGGTTTAAGCATGCTTAAGCCTTTTTTTATTTCTCTAAAACACAACCTCTTAAAGAGAAAATATTTGAAGAAAAAATAACAATAGCCATAGATTGACTTTTGTACCCATATCTTTGTGGCATGGCATTAACAACAGAACAACTACTTACACTATCCAAGCTCGAAGGATTAGGAAAAGTTACTTTAACCGCCCTTCAAGATTACGGCTTTCTGAAGAAGGTATCAATTGATACCTCAAGAGAGCTACTCGACTTTTATGTGCACTGCAAAACCAAAAAGTTGTTTCGATTATCAAAGATTTACACACTCCATGAGGTGCAAGAAGCACATGAGCAAGCTCAGATTATATTAGAACGTTCTCAAAGATTAAACATTCGGTGTATCAGCAAGTATGAATCTTCATATCCCGTACCTTTACGCTCATTAACTCATCAGGGCAAAGACGATGCTCCCTGTTTGTTGTTTTACAAAGGAGACCTTACCCAGCTCAAAGACAGAACAGGTATTGCTGTAGTTGGAACACAAAAACCTACTCAAGAAGGAATTAAAACAGCACAATATATTGCTAGTTATTTAGCAGAAAGAGGAATAAACATTGTCAGCGGACTAGCTGATGGCTGCGATACCTATGCACATATAGGAGCACTAAACCAAAAAGGAATTACTACGGCTGTACTTGCACATGGCTTAGAAAAAGTGTATCCCTATAAGAATAGTTCTTTGGCAGATAGAATACTAGCAAGTGGAGGTGTTGTTTTATCGGAATACCCCATAGGAGAAAAACTAGTAAAAAGTAACTTTATACAAAGAGACAGAATACAAGCTGGGCTATCAGCAGGCACTATTGTTATTCAATCGTCAAAGAATAGTGGTTCTCGATACGCTGTTTTCTCTTCCTATGAAAACAATCGCCCCGTTTGGGCTGTAAATTTTAAAAATCCAGAATTATTGAATAGCCCTGAGGTTCAAGGAAACATCAGCTTAATCAAAGATATGTATGCCAAGCCTCTGAGTAGCTCTCAATTAAGCCAAGTTTTAAGTTTAGTACCATAATAAGAAGTTCAAAACAGCTTAAACTCTCTTTATTGCTTATCTGCAATTAAGGGATAAGCAATACTCGATTATTCCTTTTCATTTCTTCTTGAAGAGTTAGGATTAAGGAATCTGCCCTACCCGATACATAGCCTGTTAATTCATCATTTACTACTTGATGCACCAACTCACTTCCTCGATAAGCCTTGACTGAGCCATGGGGAGAACCAATTTCTACTGGGATATTGGCGTAACCCTGCTTTGCACCTAAAACAGCAATCACCACAGCTTGAATCTCTCTAAAAAATCGCAATTCTCTTCCTAAGAAAGAATACGTATCAAAGAAGCTTGAGGTTTGCAAGGTAGTCCAAATGGCTAATCCCATCGTCTTCATAATGTTCTTTTCAGGTGTTTCACTCGTATTTGGTTTTAGCATATGGATATTCCCTTCATAGGCATATTCAACATAAGCAGACAATTCGGATGAATAGTTGCGAGATAACCATATCAATTCATTCTCTGTAAAAAGCTCATCTAGCAGAATTTTATGAATTAAATAAGCCACTACCACACTACTACCTACCACCTGAGGAGAATTGTGTGTAAGCCTACATAGTTTTTCGGCATTCTGAACCACTGTATCCATGGACTGATAATCCCATAACCCCGCAAAAACAGAACGACACAATACAAAATCATAAAACACCAAGTTCTTATGAGTTTCATCGAAATCTGCCTTCGCTACGTCAATAGGATTTTGGACATATCCAGAAGAAAATACAAGATTGCTAATCGGTAATCCATCGAGAGCCTCTTCACCTTTAAATTGCTGAATAACAGTAGTAAGATCTGCAATAGTTAATTGTTTAGAAGAGCATACTTGCTCTATCCAAGCACAAAGCATATCCACATTTACTGCCCACTTCACTTCTTCAGAGTTGTTTTTGGATGGTATAGGGGTTCTATCACTGAAAGTTTCACCCATCAACATTCCTTGCAATGCTCCTCTTACCCGATCCTCAAATTGTGTCATCAGATTTCTTTGAAGGTCTTGAATTTCTTGTATAATCTCTTTTCTTGTTTTCATTCTATCTCATGTAAAAAACATTTCTTAAATGACTCAAAGATAAAACAGAATAGCATCTAAATAGTTTTCAGCAATAAAGTAAGAAAAGGATGTCCCTTTTTTTGCTACTAACAAAATACCCTTCTCAGCTGCATAGAACAAAGGAATTAGGATATTAATGCTAAGTCCTATGATCATCATGACACCGACATGATGATACGATGTCGGTGTTATGATGATGCGATGTCGGTGTCAAAGAAAAATCTATTCTTCTTAAAAATGTTTTCAAATAAAATGCACTTCATAATTTATAGAGTTATTTCGTTTTGTTTTGTTTAGTTTATTAATAGCGACACTTTGTGCGTCAGGTTGTGAGACACTTTGTGGGACACCTTGTGCGTCAAGAATAGCTCTTTTCTGACGCACAAACGTTTTTGCACCTCAAGTTTTATTTTTATTTTGTCTCATACTATTTCTCATTTTAAAATTCAAAGTAACCAAAATATTTTAACCTATACAACGGGGCTCCCCGCAACTAACTATTCATGTTTCAAATCTAATACAACAACTATGCCATTTATGTAAACTTATTTTAAAAACTGCCACTCATGTATTAACAGATGTTATATAACATACTTTTATAGCTCTTGCTCTTGCAGATTTCATCCAAAACCCTACCTTTGCAATGTGTTTTTCATAGTATTAGATTTAAGGTTAACAAGATTGGAGCAAGGCGTTGCTCCTTTTTTTATGCCCCTATGTCAACCTTTACCTATTAACTCTTTCTTTTTGAGACAACATCAACCCTCTTCAATTACATTTTATATTTCAAAACAATTACAGATAAAGACTCTTTTCTGTAAACTTATTTTAAATTCTCCCTCTTTTGTATTAATAGATGTTATATAACATACTTTTTAGGCTCTTGCTCTTGCAGATTTCATCCAAAGCCCTACCTTTGTAATGTGTTTTTCATAGTATTAGATTTAAGGTTAACAAGATTGGAGCAAGGCGTTGCTCCTTTTTTTATGCCCCTATGCGAACTCATATAAAACCACACACCCTCTCCTTTTGAGATATTTCATATAAACTCATCTTTTTACCATTACCATAATATCATATCTTACTGTAATTAATGTATATGCTTACAAAATTTAACTACCTTTGCAATCATTTCGAATGAAACACGAACTATCAGAATGAACAAACTTACAATCTTATTCTTATTTACAATTCTTACTCTTACTGGATGTAATAATGCTAAGCAGGGGTATGGCGACCTCAACAGCAAAGCAAAATCGTATGTTCTGAGAGATTATGATGCCTATCTAGAAGAAGATAAAATAAGTTACAATCGCTCTGAGCCAATCGGCTTTCAAGAAGTAACCTTCGATACTTGGGGCAATGAAGCCTCAACATTCAAAAATAATAATGGGGAGTTTATAGAATCACAAGTCAACAAGTACGATGAAAAAGGAAAACTAATCTATAGAAAGTCCTATTTCAGGCTATATGGAGAAGAGGGTACAACTGCTTATCAATTAATAGACCAAAAGAAAGATACTTGTTTCTATTCCTACTACCTCAACGACTTAAAAAAGACAGAATATATTCATAAATTAGTAATAAAAGGGAAATCAAAATCGCACTATGTGAATAACACCCTGGTTTCTGTCGAAAAAAAGAATAAGCACAATCAAATTATAGAACAGATTGCTTATAAATCGGATGGTACGCCATCAAGACAATGCACTTACAAGTATTCAGGAAAACTTTTAATCCAAGAAAACTGTGGAAAAGACAAGACCTGTAACCTGCCAGAGCACACCTATAAGTATCTAAAATACGATGACAGAGAGAACTGGACATTTAGGGCCACCTACAAGCAGGGCGAACTAGAAAAAGTAACAGAAAGAGAAATACAATATTAAAATATTACCTTATAGAGTCCTCCCCCTACGGAGGATTTTTTTATTCACTTCTCCCCCTCCCTCAAAAAAAATACTTCCTCATACAAATGAAAGGCTTTATCACTTGATAAAAGATTGATAATTGTTTATTTTTAAGACAATCAATAACAACTCATTCAATCCACCTAAAACAGATTAAATTATGGAACAAATATCAGCATTAATCGCTAGTTTATCCGAATCGGAAACCTTGGCTATGTCTCAAAGAAGTAATGAGCTTAAAGCTAAAGGTGTAGATGTCATTAATTTAAGCTTGGGTGAACCCGATTTTTTCACGCCCAAGCACATAAAAGATGCAGCCAAAAAGGCCATTGATGATAATTTCTCTTTTTATACTCCTGTACCAGGGTACCTTTCATTAAGAGAAGCTATTTGTAAGAAACTACAAAGAGAAAACAATTTGGAGTACAAACCCAATCAAATCATTTGTTCCAACGGCGCTAAGCAGGCTGTGTGCAACTCTCTACTAGCTGTAGTTGAAGCAGGAAGTGAAGTGATTATTCCAGCTCCATGCTGGGTAAGTTATATTGAAATCGTAAAACTCACTCGAGGTATTCCAGTAGTAATCCGTACCACCATAGAGCAAGACTTCAAAATTACACCCCAGCAACTCGAAGAAGCCATTACAGATAAAACCAGAGCAATTATTCTTTGCTCTCCCTCCAACCCTACAGGCAGTATTTATTCTAAAGAAGAACTTGAAGGCTTAGCTAAAGTACTCGAAAAGCATCCAAACATTGTTATTATTTCAGACGAGATATACGAACACATCAATTACATAGGTAAGCACCAAAGTATAGCTCAGTTTCCATACCTACAAAACAGAACAGTGATTGTAAATGGAGTATCCAAGGCATATGCTATGACTGGATGGCGTCTGGGCTGGATGGCAGCACCTCTATGGATTGTAAAAGCAGCCAGCAAACTACAAGGTCAATACACATCTTGCTGCTCATCTATTGCACAAAAAGCAGCAGAAGCAGCTTACACAGGTGATAATTCTTGCGTTGAGAATATGAGAAAAGTGTTTGAAAGAAGGAGAGACTTAATTGTAGAGTGGGCTTCTCAGGTAAAAGGATTCAAAATAAACAAGCCCCAAGGAGCATTCTACCTTTTCCCAGAATGTAGCTACTACCTTGGAACAGCATACAACGGCAGGAAGATAGAAACCTCTACAGATCTTGCCATGTACCTACTTGAAGAAGGTCATGTGGCTTGTGTGGGTGGTGATGCCTTTAACTCTCCCCACAACATCCGTTTCTCCTATGCCACTTCCGATGAAAATATCATCGAGGCCATGAAGAGAGTCAAAGTAGCTTTAGACAAGTTGAAATAGGAAGGTAGAATTTTAGATTCTATTATTTCTATAAATTTTGAGAACTACAAAAGGCTTTGGAGCTATTTTTCTATATTTTTGCATAGAATAAAAAGATTCAAAGCCTTTCACATGCTCTATTATATAGCAACATTAACAACTAATACGCTTTAGATTACACTAAATTGAATTCTATGAAGAAGCTTCTCCTCATTCTATTTGGAATAACTATACTAACTGATTCGTATGGTCAGCTTTTTACTCCTAACCAGATTGATTCTATCGACGAAAAAATGGATTATGTCTTTTCACAAAAGGAATACTTTATCAGTTTAAAAGAAAAAGAAATCAATAACTTAAAAAAGATTCTTCCATCAAGAGATATTGCTCCTGAAGCTCAATACGATGTATATATCAAATTGGTGAATTTATATGAAAAGCTAGATTTAGATTCTGCTATGCACTATGCCAAAGAAAGCTTAGAAGTAGCAAACAAATTAAACAAGACAGAATGGGTTACTTTATCCAATCTATTACTCGCTCGACATTATTCTTCGGCAGGTATGTATGTAGAGTCCAAAACTATTTTAGACAAAGTAAATAGCAATACCTTAGCCGAGAATCTCAAGCGTCAATATTATTTTGCGCAGAGCGAATACTATTCACATTATGCTCAAAGTAATTCTCAACACATCTATTTCTCTAAAAATGAGGAATATCGTGATTCACTCTTAAACTACCTCAACTCTGAAGACCTAACATACCAAGTACTCAATGCCGAAAATTTATTTTTTAGTGGTGAAGAAGAAAAAGCAGAACAGGTACTACTAAAGTTACTATCCACTACTTCTGATGAACAGATAGAACGAGCCGTTATAGCCTATACTCTTGGCTTAGTCAATAGAAAGAAGGGAGATAGTGAGTTAGAGCGTATTTTTCTACAGCTATCTGCGATATTGTAAATGGTATTAGAGACAATGCCTCTTTACAAAGTTTGGCAACTTATTACTCCAAACATGGTGACATCAAGAAAGCCTACAAATTCATGGAAGCTGCTATCAATGATATTGTAAAGTGTAATGTCCGTTTCAGAACCATTGAAAGTGCTTCAAGCTTCTCATCAATCTACTATACCTATCTACATAAAGTGACTGCTCAAGAAAAGAAACTTCGAATATCACTCTTAGCCATTAGTTTTTTAAGTCTTTTCTTAATTGCTATTTCAATCTATGTCTTAAGTCAAAAGAATCGAATATCTAAAATCAAGGCACAGCTTGCTAATGCCAATAAGAATTTAAAGCAACTTATTAAGGATTTAAACTCAATAAATAAAGATCTAAATACAAGAAATGAAGATTTAAAAGATGCTAACCTTATCAAAGAGGAATATATTGCTCATTTTTTTGATCTATGTTCAGAATATATTGATAAGATGGAAGAATATAGAAAGCACTTAAATAGTTTGGCGAAAAACAAAAAATTTGTTCAACTCTATCAAGAGCTAGATTCCAACTCCAATATTGAAGATGAATTGGATAAATTACACGAACGATTCGATCAGATATTCCTATCCCTCTATCCTAATTTTATAGAAAACTTCAATGATCTTTTAAAACCCGAAGAAAAAATAAAACTGAAATCGGGAGAAATTCTAAATACAGAATTAAGGATATTTGCACTCATCCGACTAGGAATTACAGACAGCATAAAGATTGCAGGATTCTTAAGATATTCACTAAGTACCATCTATAATTACCGCACTAAAACACGAAATAAAGCAGCTGTTCCAAGAGATGAATTCGAGGATTATGTTGCTAAAATAGGTTCAAAACCCTTAAAATATTAGTATAACCATTACTATTTCACTACTTTTTATCATACCATAAAAGACATACCTAGCTATATATCAATTACATATCTTTATAAAGTACTACTTTCTAATGTTAAGGAATTTTTTGAATTGATATAATCGTTAAGTTTGTGTTGCTCGTAAAGTGGAAGTTAATACAACTTTCTTCTTTACCCTTATTAAGTAATAAATAATCAAAATATTATTATGAGAAACATGCAATGCAAACGGTATTTCCGATTTTGGTTGTGCTTATGTCTAATTACAACTTTCTCTTTTTCTGTTACAGCACAAAATGCTCATACGGTGAAAGGTGTAGTTTTAGATGAGTCAAATTTACCGATCATCGGAGCCAATATTCTTATTAAAAACTCTTCTATAGGTACAATTACAGATATAGATGGGAACTACTCTATCCAAGTACCTCAAAATGGAACTTTAGTCTATTCCTATTTAGGTATGGAAACACAAGAAGTTTCAGTTAAAAATCGTTCCAAAATTGATATTGTTCTAAAAGAAGATAATAAATTACTTGATGAAGTAGTTGTTATCGGTTATGGAACTCAACGAAAAAAAGACCTTACTACTTCTGTAGCCAGTGTTAGTTCTGATGAGTGGGAAGCTCGTCCCATCATCTCTACCCAACAAGCTCTACAAGGTAAAGCAGCTGGCGTGCAAGTAGTACAACCATCGGGTAAACCTGGAGTAGGTATTTCTATTCGTGTGCGTGGTGCAACCTCATTGAATGCTGGTAACGAACCTCTTTACGTAGTAGATGGTATTCCTACCAACGATATTAACAACCTATCTGCCAATGATATTGCTTCAATGCAGGTATTAAAGGATGCCTCTTCAGCTGCCATTTATGGTACACGGGGAGCAAACGGTGTAGTTATGATTACTACAAAAAGTGGAGAAGAAGGAAGAGCTCGTGTAGATGTCAATATGTATGCTGGATTCTCGAATGTAACTCGCCAAATAAAGACTCTTAACACAAGAGATTACTTTGAATTACTTGATGATATAGGCATCAGTTACGACCCCACAAAGAAAGATTACATCAATTGGGCTAAAGAGATGTATGGTACTGGAGTACAACAGAACTATCAAGTTTCTGTTTCGGGAGGTACTGCTAAAACAAAATACTATATTTCATCAGCATTTCAAGATGAAAATGGAATCATCAAACCTGCCTCTTACGATCGTTTCTCTTTAAGAACGAACTTGAATACAGAGGTTTCTTCTTGGCTGAAATTAAATACAAACTTGAACTTCTCTAGAAATACTCGCATGGATGCTACTGATAATGCAAACTCTGGTAGAGGTGGTATTATTATGTCAATTATAAATACACCTCCCAATCTTCCCATTTGGGATCCAGAAAAGCCAAGCCAATATGCCACAAACCCCTATCAATCTTCATGGGAAAACCCTTATGCTCAAGCTGATACTTACGACAGAAACAGAACTTACCGTTTTAGTGGTCGCATGGAATTGGATTTTACAATACTGAAAGGTTTACACTTCAAGCCCAACTTATCAGTTGATTACAGCAACAATACTTGGGATAAATTTATTGATCCTATAAAAACAGGATATGGTCGCCAAGCCAATGGTCGTGGAGAACAAGCTAAGGACGATTACCTTACTTGGACCAATGAAAATATCTTGTCATACAATACTTCATTCAACGATGAACACAATCTACAACTTTTAGGTGGAATTACTTTTTCAAGATATAGACATGATAATAACTATATATCTGTTGAAGATTTTGTAAAAGGAGTAGATATTTCTCGAAAAACGCTAAATCTTGCCAACAAAATTAATGACGCTAAAACATCTAGAAACGGGAACAGCAGTATGTCTTATTTAGCTAGAGTACAATATGATTATTTAAGCAGATATCTACTATCCATGAATATGCGTGTAGATGGATCTTCTAAACTTTATCATAAATGGAAAGCATTCCCTTCTATTTCTGCTGGTTGGAGATTCTCTGATGAAGCCTTCTTCAAAAACTTAAAGCACGTAGTAGATGATGCTAAACTTCGCTTTGGTTGGGGTTTGAATGGTAATGAAGGAGGTATTGGTGATTATGACTTATACGATCACTATTGGGTTTCTAAACAAAAAGAAACAGGAAACGGACCATCAGTAGGACGTGGTAAGTTAGGTAATAGAGATTTAAAGTGGGAAACTACTAGTCAATACAATGCTGGATTAGATTTATCTTTTTTCAACTCTAGATTAACCGCTGAATTTGATTGGTACTATAAAAAAACAACAAATCTTTTACTCGATATCAAACTTCCCGAATCTGCAGGAGTCCAACTTCCTTTAAGAAATGATGGTATAATGGAAAACAAAGGATTTGAGTTTGCTATCAATGGACAAATTTTAGTAAATACTCCTGTAAAATGGGATGCGAGTTTAAATATGTCTTTCAATCGCAATAAGATTAAAGAATTGGGATTAACTCCTCAATTTACAGCTGCCAACATCGAAAGTAATGGAGAAGATGTAATCATGGTAAGAAAAGGACTTGCACTAGGTACTTTCTATGGTTATATAGCTGAAGGTGTAAATCCTGAAACGGGTAATATCATGTATAAAGACCTCAATGGCAATGGTATCGGTGGTGTTTCTGAAGATGGACAAATGGACCCTAATGATAAAACGGTTATTGGTAATGCTCAACCCGATTTCACTTTTGGGTTTACACATAATCTAAGTTGGAAAAACTTTACCTTGAATGCTTTCTTCCAAGGTTCATACGGCAATGACATATTTAATGCTAGCCGAATTGACAGCGAAGGAATGTTCGACTCCAAGAATCAAACCGAAGCTGTTTTAAATAGATGGAAACGCCCAGGTATGATTACAGATGTTCCTCGTGCAGGAGTATTAACAAACTCCCTTAACTCAACCCGTTTTGTTGAAGATGGTTCTTACATCCGATTAAAATCCCTCACACTTTCTTATCAGTTTGAGGATAAGTTAGTCAGAAGAATAGGGCTAAGTAAACTAAATGTTTATGGCACTATAACCAATCTATTTACACTTACAAAATACAGAGGATACGACCCCGAGTTAAGTTGGACTGGTGGTAATGCCGCTCAACTAGGTATCGACTATGGTACATATCCACAGACTCGTTCATTCATTTTCGGTCTTAACTTATCATTCTAAAAGCTAGTGATTATGAAAACTTATATAAAAACAATATTAATAGGTTCTCTTTCCTTAGGAATAACTGCTTGTAGTAGCTTCCTAGATGAGAAACCTTACTCGGATATAACCAATGAAAACTGGTCTGAAGGAGGAAAAGATCAGGCGACAGAATACACCAAAGGAGAACAGATGGAGCAACTACTCACTAGTGCTTATAAAGACTTTGGTAATGAGTTTTGGCAACTTGACTTATACATCATGAACGAATCTCAATCTGACAATGCTTATGCAGGGGAAGATAAAGAGCAAACTAGACAGTTTGATGAACTTCGCGTTTCTCCTACTAATGGCGGAATAAAAAGAGATTGGGCATACCTATTTGGACAAATATCCAAAGCCAACACGATTATTGCATGGACTCCAAAAATAAAAGATCCTAACTTCAATAACAAAAGGCAAAAAGAGGTGGAGGCAGAAGCTAGAGCAATGCGTGCTATAGATTATTTCTACCTTGTGCGTCTATACGAAAATGTTCCTTTGATTATTGATGAAATCCCAGAGATTAGTGTAGATAACATTGATGAAGTATATCCCCTACTTTACCCTGCTCAGGCTACAAAAGAAGTAGTATATACTCAGATTTTAGAAGACTTAAGCTTTGCTTTAGAGAATATTCCTGATTACTCAGATAATAAATTTAAAATTACTAAAGCATTAGTCAATTTCATCACAGCAGAAGTATATGCTACTAAAGACGGTTTTCAAAATGCAGACTGGAACAAGGTTAAAGAGCATGCAAGTAAAGTTGTGAATGACTCTCGCTACCGCTTACTCGATAAGTACGATGACCTTTTCGCCGTAGAAAAAGAGGCTGAAGATGGTGTTCTACCAAGTAGTAATTTACTCAACGAGCATAGCAAAGAATCTCTTTTTGAAGTAGACTATACTAGCTGGAATACGCTAGGTAATTGGGGTGCTCAAATGTTCTTTGGCGTAGACTGGAAGAAATTCAATACGCCTAGTCATGACTTAGTAAATGCCTTCAATAAAGAAAATGACGAGGTAAGAAAAAAAGCCTCTATCAAGTTTGGTGATGTTACAGGAAAATGGACAGACAAATATTGGGCATCCAACAACTACCCCTATTGCTTTAAAATGAGAGCTCAAGAAGCAGCTAACATTATAATCTATCGCTATGCTGAAGCAATCTTATTGCTTGCTGATGCAGAAAATGAAATGGGCAATATCTCAGCTGCACAAAAACTTGTCAACCAAATACGTTCTCGTGTTAATCTGCCAAATACCAAAGCTAATAGTAAGGAAGAGCTTAGACTCGCTATTGAGAATGAGTACCGACTAGAGTTCGCTTTTGAAGGTAAGAGATGGCTTGACTTAAAACGAAGAAATCGCTTCATTCAAGTAATGAAAAGCTGTTCTGACCACCAGAGTGACTATGGATACAGATTAAATGAACAAAAACTAATCTGGCCTATTCCACAAAGTGAATTAGAATTAAATGAGAACTTGAAACAAAATCCAGGTTATTAATCTTAAGAATAATATTCATGAAATCAATTATAAAAAGCATTGGTCTGGGATGTCTTTCTACTCTTCTTCTTGCTTCATGCATAGAAGAAGATGAAAGAAAGGTATATCCTCAATCTACACCTGTAATTGAGGAAGCATCTATTGATCCACAAAGTTTTATTTATGGAGACTCTATCACACTATCAGCTATTGTGAATGATGCAAAAACTCCTCTTTCTACCTTAAAAATAAAAATGGTAGTTAATGATGTTTTATTTGCAGAAAGTGAAGTGAGAGTACCCAATAATCAGGCTAAGATACAGCATAAATTTGCCACTCAACACCTTCCTCTACAAACTGACAATAGCGAAGTAGATATTTTCTTGACACTCATCAATGTAGAAGGAGATAAAACTCAAGGTACTATTGAAAATGTAAAAGGGATATCCAGAAAATATGAAAAACTATATTTAGTGTTGGATAATGGAGAAGTATATCCTCTAAATAATACAACAGAAAAACCTTTCGTTTTTGAAGCCAATGATTTAGACTTAAAGAACAATCTGCGATACCGCATTGCAGAAAAGATTACAGCAGATAATCAAATCGATTTTTCGGGAGATGTATGGGGTAGTAAACAAAATCACATCCAGCTGGTAGATGAATTTGGCGATTACATTACAACATCAAACCCTATGCTACTTAGCACTGAAGGAATTTCTTTTGATACTTATAGTTTTACAACAACCTTACAAGGCTTAATACTTGAGGGGCTAGAAAACCTAGATATCAGTCAGTTTAAAAGCTCTGCCAACTATGATGGGGAAAACTTTAAAGAAGGTTCATTCTACTTAGAAAAAAACAAGGAAATCCAACTTAGTAACGAACTTCAAAACACTGTTTTCAATCCTGATTATTTTGAAAGAGTTTCTGATTCGAGTATCAAGTATATAGCAGAATCGGGCCCTACTACATTAAGCTATGCTACTGATCATGACTATGTTGTAGTAACTCAAGATAAAGCAGAATATCCTAATGTATTATTTGTTTGCGGTGTAGGTATTGGTTATGCTTCAAAAGTAAAACCAGAAGCTACTACTGGATGGGGATTTGACAATATCAGAAGATTCCTTTATTTCAGAAAAATAGCAGCAGATACGTATCAAGGAACAATCTTCTTAGATGGAGAAAGCGTAAACTTTAAACCTTTTGAGAATACAGGATGGGGCAATGAAAAGAAATCTACAGGTTTCTCTATGCCTGACATTCTAAAAACAGATGCCGACTTGGGCAAGGACGATGGAAACTGGTATGGAGCTCCTGATGCAACTCCAGGGGTTTACAAAATCACCATTAATCTAGAATCAAAGGTAGTAACCGCTGATAAAGTTAACTTATAAATCACAGAAAAATGAAGACTAAATTTATCATATTTTCTCTCTTTGCGGCTTTGATGACTTCTTGTGTCGACTATAACACCGACTCAGGTTTTCCAAAAGAGGAAGAGAATCCTAATTTTGAACAAAACGAAGTAAGATTATGGGTAACCAATCAGAATAAAGTTTATAAACTAACTGAGCTGCCCATCGATTACAATGATGAGATTAGCAAACTTGTCATTCGCATTAATCCTAGTATTACATACCAAACCATTGATGGTTTTGGAGGTGGAATGACCGGTTCATCAGCTTATTTGTTCACTCAAATGTCTACTGAAGCTAGAAGTAAAGCTCTACACAGCTTATTTGATCCAAAAGAAGGCATCGGTTTGGAGCATATACGACTATCTATTGGAGCATCAGATTTTTCTATGGGGCTATATACTTATTGCGATAAAGCCGGAATAGAAAACTTTGCTGTGCCCGAACTTGATAAGCGAGACTTAATCCCCGTATTGAAAGAAATTCTAGCTATTAATCCAAACATTAAGTTTATTGCTAGCCCATGGTCGGCTCCTGCTTGGATGAAAGATTCTGGTTTGCTCAATAAGGGAAAACTAAAAGGAGAAGAGGTTTACGATGACTTTGCTACCTATTTTGTGAAGTACATTCAGGCAATGAAAGCTGAAGGGATTACGATTCAAGCTATCACCTTACAAAATGAGGCGATGTTTGAATCAAATGTACACCCCTCTATGATCATGTCTGCCGAAGAACAGGCAACCATCATTGGTCAATATTTAGGTCCAAAACTTCGTAAAGAAGGTCTGCCTACAGAAATCTATGTACTCGATCATAACTTCGATATATACGACTATGCACTAACAGTACTTAAAAACAAAGAAGCCAATGAATATATTGCAGGTACAGCTTTTCATGGTTATGCAGGTACCCCTAGTGTATTGAGCAATCTGACCAAAGCATTCCCAGATAAGAAAATCTATATGACAGAATTATCGGGAGGAGAATGGAATGAAAAGGATGAAATGAAAACACTCTTTTACTATCTAAACGATATGGCATTCCCAATGATTGCCAACGGAGGGAACAACTTTATGATGTTCAACCTTGCTCTAAATTCACAACATGGTCCACTAACTCCAGGAGGGGAATTTTGCAAGGACTGTAGAGGCGTGTTAACCATTGATGGCGACGAAGTACTACCCGAATTAGAGTATTACCTTCTAGGGCATTTTGGAAAGATTATCCGTACTGGAGCCAAACGTATTGAAACCAACCTACAAGGGATGTTCCCAGAAGACATTAAAGTGATGGCGTTCTTAAATCCTGATGGCACAAGAGCTCTATTGGCAGTAAATAATGGAGGTACAACAGAAAACATTACAATTAAAGATGAAAGCACAGGCAAGAAGCTCGTTTATAAATTAGCTCCTTCTTCTGTCATTTCTCTTTTACTTAAATAAAAAAGAAAAGGAGCCTTGACATTAAAAAGGCTCCTCATTACAACTTTATTATGAATATACAGAAATTATCTACACTACTTTTTTGTAGTGCACTAATTCTGGGATGTGCAAAACCAGAGGCAGAAGTAAAAACGTACACTACAACTGCAGACAAAACATTAACAATGGATTATAAGGCTGTAGCCTTAGCCTCTAATAGCAGTCATGCTTCTACTCATCTCATTGAAATTAATCCAGAAGTGAAATTCCAAGAGATGGAAGGTTTCGGCGCAGCCATTACAGGATCTACTTGCTATAACCTATTAAAGATGACTAAGGAAGATAGGCAAGCTCTTCTTGAAAAAACGTTTAATCCTTCTACTGGGTATGGTTACAGCTACATTAGAATTTCTATCGGCTGCTCCGACTTCTCTCTAGATGAATATACGTATTGCGATACCCCAGGTATTGAGAATTTCAAGATTCATCCATATGATGAAAGAGACCTATTCCCTATTTTAAAGGAAATTCAAGCAATAAATCCTGATATAAAGATTATGGCTTCTCCTTGGACACCTCCTAAATGGATGAAGGTAAATAATCTAACCGATTTAGAGCCTTTTGATTCTTGGACTAGTGGGCAGTTAAATCCTACTTTCTATGCTGATTATGCTACTTACTTTGTAAAGTATATCCAAGCTATGGAAAAAGAAGGCTTTACCATCAACACGGTAACCATTCAGAATGAGCCTTTAAATAGAGGTAATTCAGCTTCTTTATTTATGACTTGGCAGGAACAAAAAGAGTTTATCAAAACAGCATTAGGACCTGCTTTTGAAGCAAACAACATTAAAACTAAAATCATCGCTTACGATCATAACTACAACTACGATGACGAAAAAGAAGAGACTTTTGATCAACAACAATATCCTCTACACATCTATGCTGATCCTGAAGCCAGTAAATATGTAGATGGTGCAGCTTATCATGCGTATGGTGGTGAGGTAACTGAGCTAGATAGAATCCACCAAGAAGCACCTGATAAATCTATCTACTTTACAGAAATGTCTATCGGACTATGGGGCTCTGGCTACGACTTTGGTGGAGATTTAATGTGGAATATGAAAGAGGTTTGCCTAGGTACGATCAATCGTTGGAACAAGGCTGTAATTATGTGGAACTTCATGCTAGATGATAAACATGGTCCTTATCGTAAATACGGTTGCAACATCTGCTTGGGTGCAATTGACATTAGTTCGAAAGACTATAAAACAATGACATTTAATAGTCATTACTATACTATGGCTCACCTTTCACAAGTTATCAAGCCAGGTGCTTTCAGAATAGAATCGAAAGGAAATACAGATTCAAATATACACTACTCTGCGTTTATCAACCCAGATCAGTCTTTATCTATGGTATTATTAAATGAAGGTAGTGAAGAACAACTAATCACCATTCAAGCCAAAGGAAAATCATTCTCATTGAATGTTGCTCCTCAATCAGTTGTTTCGTGCATTTGGTAATTCTACTTTTTAGAATCTAGATAAATAAAAATAGAGCTGTCCAATTTACTTAGTTGCACAGCTCTATTTTATGTTTTTATCTGTTTTCAATATTTTATCATTTCCCAACAAAAAAGCCAATCTAAATAACTTCAGATTGGCTTTTTGTATTCTAATACTTTTGCATTACACAAATTTTTTAGCGTCTTCTAGGAACTTCGCAAGACCAGAATCGGTCAGTGGATGTTTCAAGAGAGATAAGATAGAATCTAATGGTGATGTAACCACATCAGCTCCTAATTTAGCACAATTCACTATGTGCATAGCATTACGAATAGAAGCAGCTAAAATTTGAGTAGTAATACCATAATTATCGTATATCTGACGAATTTCAGCAATCAGATTAATACCTTCTGTAGAAATATCATCTAGCCTACCCAAGAAAGGAGATACATAAGTAGCACCAGCCTTAGCTGCCAAAAGAGCTTGACCAGCTGAGAACACAAGTGTACAGTTTGTTTTTATTCCTTTGGATGAAAGATATTTGATTGCTTTGACACCGTCATAAATCATAGGTACTTTAACAACAATCTTTGGATCTATTTTTATTAGTTCCTCAGCTTCACGAATAATACCTTCGTAATCTGTAGAAATCACCTCTGCACTCACATCGCCATCTACCACATCACATATCGCTTTATAATGTGCTGTAATTGCTTTAGGTCCTTTAATACCCTCTTTGGCCATCAGAGAGGGATTGGTAGTAACACCATCCAATACACCTAGGTCGTGAGCTTGCTTAATTTGATCTAGATTTGCTGTGTCAATGAAAAATTTCATAGTTCTTCTTTTTAAGTTATTTTATTCAGGTTTTTATAAAATCCTTTACTACATTGAAAAGGGTGTATTTATAATACGTGCATTAAGATACAAAAAAATATAAGAGGTATTCCTACAACCTCAAAAAGAAAATAAACAATACACCTTTCATGATATTCCCAATAAGATTTGTTGTTCTTAATCCAAAATGAATGCTAATCAAAAGACAAACTTTACAAATAGAATTTACATACCTCGACATCTTATAGTTTACTTACAAAAAGAGGATTAAATGTGAGTTGTATAATAAAAGAGTGAGCCCTGCTAACCAAGACAAAGTCTATCCTTTATAGCCGAATCTCTATCATTTCGATTTCTTTAAAAGAAGCTACCGGCCAGAAGTAGAGGCTATTTTGGATTATCCAAACAGGGGTATTCCCTACCCTTTTTTTTGATTAGATTCTGATTATCAACTATCTAATCCTGCTTTATAGCATACAAATAAATCTAATTATCTCGAATATTTTATATATCATTGTGAACATCAATCTAACTAAATCCATAACAGAGTGCTTATTGCTTAAGTTCTATGGAGGTTCAGATGAAATTACTCCTACTTAAGGTACAATGATGTTCTTAGATTCACATGCTCTTTTTCAAGAAGAGTATTGAGAACACCTCAATTTTATTGATGAAGCAGCTGTTTTGGCTCTACAAGGGAGTGGTTAAGGGTAATCACTCCCTTACTTTTGCCCAAAATGAAGCACATCATATAATCTTTTACTCCCTCAATTTCTCACTTTAAAACTTTTTCTATCGCACTTTTATTTATTCTCTCCCAATATCAATTAGATATTGACAGTTGTTCAAAAATATATTTGTTAAAGAGTAATCAAAAATCATTAATTTACAGATTAATAATTATGTTTGACAAAGAATTGAATATTTAATAAGAGCTATGAAATCTAAAACCTTTAATGATCGACTCACTGAGATGCAGGAATCTTTTGAAAAATTGATGCTAGAATATCAGAAAGACGATAGATGCAACTCAGATGCTTTGAGTTATATGAGAGTAATAAGAGACAACTTCCACCCTCTTAAAAAATTGATTAATAAAAAGAACCAGTTTCAAAACTGATCCTTTTCGGAACTCATTAAATGTGGCTATCATTTAATTAGGACTAAATTGTTTTCCTATTATCAAAGGTAGATAATAGCAAACTCATTGTCAATCACTTCTATTAGGTATATTGAATGACATTTCTACCTAAGAATCACCATATCTAAAAAATAAATTTATAGAGTTATTCATTCTTATAGATTATGAGTAACTCTTTTTTATACACATCATTATGAAAAGATTATCATTTGTTTTATTCCTTTTAAGCACAATAATTACCTCTTCTTGCTCTCGAATGAGTGTGGATGCTGATGAGGTAGGTGTATTCGTTAAAAAGCCCTATATATTTGGCTCAGGTGGTGTAGATGATGCTCCTCTGATGGCGGGTTCTGAGTGGAAAGTTTTTTCAACAGATTTTGTCAAATTAAAGAAGACTCCTCAAAAATTCACAGAAGGATTTGACGATATCATGTCTGACGATAATACTCCAGTCGATTTAACTGCTAATATCATCATGCAGATTGTTCCTACTCAAACCCCTCTCCTGATCTCCAACTTTGGTGTGGAATGGTATGATATCAATATCAAACCCAAATTCGTAAAGTTTATTCGTGATGAAATATCTAATTACAGCATGTTCGACCTAACCTCCAATCGTGAGGTATATGACAAAATAGAAGATGTGGTGATTCAGAAGGTATCACAGATTATAGAAGAGAAAAACATACCTGTACAAGTTATTGATGTAGTGGTTGATAGAGCTAAACCCAACCAAGGAGTAATGGAAGAAATAGACCGAACGGCTATCCAAATTCAAAATAAGAGAACTCAGACAGAACGCGTTAAGGCAGAAGAGCAAAGAGCTTCGGCAGAACAAGCGAAAGCTGTTGCCGACAAAGCCTATATGAGAGAAATGCAATTCACAACAGCTGAGTACCTCAAACTTAGAGAAATAGAGATTGAAAAAGAAAAGGTAGATATGGTTAAAGACAAGAATCAAGTAAACGTTACTATGCTTATGGGTGGTGGAGTAACCCCCATTTATAGCGTTAAATAAACCTCAAAAGCCACTGTAAAAGGTGGCTTTTTTTATGGGCTCATATTTAAAGATAAGTAAACTTATACCTCAAAATCTTCACTTTCCCTTTTTTGCTATAAAGTACTCAATATGAATAAGTAAAGTCTATAACAAAATAACCATCATCCTATCATGACACCGACATCGCATTATCATATCGGTGTCAAAGCATCATCATGTCGGTGTCATGTTATACTTAAAATTGGGAACAAAAAAGATGGACACAACTCCTTCACTCATTTAGGCTAGTAATCTCTCATAGCAAAACTTCTTTATATTATATATTTCTTCCGTTTCAAGAATAGAGAGATTAATCTGACAATCTATAAGATTTACTTTTAAATAAAATAAGACTAACTCCTAATCAGATTATACCACTGATGAGCTATAGAACAATCAATAAGTATCCTACGAGTTCTTATATCTTGATAAGTAACTAAAAGTATGCAATAAAAAATCTTGATATATAGCTTTATATGCTTAATTATGAGTTGATTTATTATTGTAAACAATTAACTTTTATGCAATTATTTATATTTAATTGAATAGATTAGTAGTGTGGCTTAGTTGAGAAAGCCTTTTTGTGGAATATGTAAAACCAATAAAGAGAGCCATGCCTTTAGAATTTAAAGATATATTTAAGCACAACCAAGATTGGCTGAAAGAAAAGTTAGACTTGGATCCCGATTATTTTACTAAACTTTCTATAAAGCAGACCCCTTCCATACTTTATATTGGATGCTGTGATAGTAGAGTAAATCCCGAAAGTATAATAGGTGCAAGCCCTGGCGATATGTTTGTGCATAGAAATGTGGCGAACCTAGTACTCGAGAGTGATGTGAATAGTAAATCGGCTATCGCTTTTGCTCTTGAGCAACTCAAGGTAAAGCACATTATTGTAGTGGGACACTACCATTGTGGTGGAATAGAGGCAGCCATGTCTTTTAAAGACTATGGAACACTAAATGATTGGCTAGAAAATATCAGAGATGAGTATCAAACCTATAAAGAAGAGCTAGATGCTTTGGGAGATGGAGAAAAACGAAATGAACGCTTAGTGGAATTGAATGTATTAGAACAATGCAAGCACATCGCTAATAATCCCGACTTTCAAAAGGCTCAAAAAGAATATGGTGTAGAGCTCCATGCCTTTGTTTTCGACCTGAATACAGGTAAAATTATTGATCTGGAATATGAGAAAATAGCATAAGAGATTTTTGATAAAGAAATTTATTGATCCCTAGAAAAATACAAAAGATTCCAAATCGTCTTTAAAGGCGACTAGGAATCTTTTTTCATACATAAGCCTTCCTAAAATTAGGATAAGGCAAAATTTCTAGGTATGACTCTCTATTTCTCTACTCTTCAAGGTTGGGTTTTCTACAGATTTTCTATTTTATTGTTAATTCTTTTCGTTTTGTATAGGAAATTTCAAATAAAATTATAATTTAGCAACGGCAAGCAAAAATAGACTTTAAACGTCTAATTATAAGGGGGTAACTATAGCTGTAGTTACTCCCTTTTTTACTTTAGGTTGCACTCTCTAAGCTGCGTAGTAATGTAAAGAGTCTGATTATTATGATTAATTCTGATACGAATTCTGTTTGTTCCGTCTGCTAATTGTTTAGCAGGAATTGTTACGATTGTAAGTTCGGCCATGATTTTTGAATTATAAAGGGAAGGGGAAAGGAAGGGCGAAAAGCCTATTTTCGAGCTTTCTGTTCCTTTTTTTTATAATCCATGCATTGAGTAATGCTTTAAAAGACGAATATAACTACCTATATTACAGTCTATTACAGAAGTGGAGCATACCGGGATCGAACCGGTCGCCTCAACACTGCCAGTGTTGCGCTCTAGCCAGATGAGCTAATGCCCCTATTTAAAATGCTTTTGACAAGATAAGATATTATTCTGAAATTATTGCTATTTTTGTATAACTATCAAATAGAACAAATAAATATGCTAATATATAATACCACCTATCACGTTGAGGAAGAGGTTGAAAGTAATTTTTTAATCTGGATTAAAGAGAGTTTTATTCCTGAAGTATTAAAACAAGACATCCTCAAAAATCCTCGAATTTGTAAAATCTTAAGTCATTCCGAACCTGGACATTCTAATTTTGCCTTACAATGGGAAGTAGATAGTCCTAAGGCTCTTCATCAACATCAGATGCAATATGGTACATTTGCCCAAGATGAAGTAAATAAGATTTTTAAAGAAAAAGTATTGAGCTTCGATACCTTAATGAGGGTTGTAGAATGATTCAACCAGTTAAAGAAAAGATTATTTTAGGTATCGACCCTGGTACTACCATCATGGGGTATGGAGTAATTCGTGTAAATGGTACTACTCCAAAGATGGAAGCTATGGGGGTTATTGATATGCGTAAAATAAAAGATCATTATCTCAAGCTAAAACATATTCACGAAAGAGTGTATGGATTGATTGATAGTTTTTTACCTGATGAGGTGGCTATTGAAGCTCCTTTTTATGGTAAAAATGTTCAATCTATGCTCAAGTTGGGTAGAGCCCAAGGTATTGCTATGGCAGTAGCTTTGAGTAGAGATATTCCCATTACCGAATATGCTCCGCTAAAGATTAAAATGGCGATAACAGGTAATGGAAAAGCTTCTAAGGAGCAGGTTGCTGAAATGCTTCAGCGTATACTGCGTTTTGATAAATCAGAAATGCCAGTCTTTCTTGATGCAACCGATGGTTTGGCAGCGGCCTATTGTCACTATTTGCAGATGGGAAAACCCGAAATAACCAAGAGCTTCAAGAGCTGGAAAGACTTTATTAATAAAAATCCAAATAGAGTTTCGCGATGAACACTATTCAATCCCTATATTTTCAAAAACTACGGGTCCTTATTTTACTTGTAACTATCTCTCTTCTCACAGCTTGTGGTTCTTCACAAGGGGAAGATAAATATATGGGATATCCCATCCCAATTGCTCCTTTGCAGGAGATGATCTATAATCCTACACAAACTCAATTTTCAGTTTGGGCTCCAGATGCTGAAGAAGTGCGTGTGCTTATTTATCACAAAGGAGAAGATGGTCATGCCGAACAGATGCACAATCTAGACAAAAATGAGGATACAGGGTTATGGACTACAGTAGTAAGTGGGGATTTAATGGGACTTTACTATACTTTCAATATAAAAATAAATGAGGTATGGCAAGGAGATACTCCGGGTATTATGGCTAAAGCAGTGGCTGTGAATGGCAAACGTGCAGCTATTATTGATTGGGCTCAAACAAACCCAGCAGGTTGGGCACAAGATACTCTCCCTCGTTTTACTAAAACTACAGATGCTATACTTTATGAACTTCATCCACGCACATTTACGATAGCACCCAGCAGTAATGTAGCAGATAGTGTAAAAGGTAAGTTTTTGGGAATTGTAGCTCATGGAGTATTCAAGGATTATGAAAACATATCAACAGCCCTAGATCATATAAAAGATTTAGGCGTTACCCATGTTAAGTTAATGCCTTCTTTTGATTTCACGGGGAAAGACGAGCGTTTCCATACCGAAGAAAATTTCTCTTGGGGATATGATCCGTTGAATTATAATATACCCGAAGGCTTATATTCTACTAACCCCTTTGATCCCTACACACGCATCAAGGAGTTCAAGGAGATGGTATTAAAGCTACATAAAGCGGGATTGCGAGTGATTATGGATGTATCTTATGCTTACTCAACACCGGCATTAAGTGGATTTGAGAAAACTGCACCGGGTTACTTCTTCCGTCAAGATAAAGACGGTAACTACCTGTTAGCAGATAATGGTAAGGCTCAAATTGCTAGTCACCGACCATTTGTTTTGGAGTATATGAAAGAATCTATGAGGTTCTGGATTGAAGAGTACCATATAGATGGCTTTTCTTTGGATGCTTTGGATCTATATGACACCGATGCTTTGGCAGAGATAGAAAACGAACTTAAAAAAGTGAAGCCTTCTGTATTTATTATGGGAGAAGCTCAAAATACAATAGACCGAATTGAGACTAGTAAAAAAAACGATATTGCCGAATTGATGCACACCTATAGCCTAAGTATAAGTGGTAATCTTCAAGATAGCATTGGTTCTTCTTTCCTTCTTGGTCATTTAAAATGGGTTGAAGAATTTAAATCGGGACTCTTAGGAAGCATTGAATCTGATGCTATTCCTTCAGATTCTATTCCTAGTGCATGGAGATTATACAATCATCAGCCTAGTGGAGCTATAAATTACCTAAGCTCTCACGATGGATTTTCTTTAACTGATTTCCTCAACAAACACACATCTGCTCAATATTATAATAATGAGAAGGTTCGATTGAGTAAATTGGCTTATACGGCTCTTTTCACCTCACAAGGTGTACCCATGCTTTATGCTGGGGAAGAGTTTATGCAGCCTCAACAAAAGGCAGACTCACCCAAAAACAATGAAGGCAAAGCTCTTGATTGGGACTTAAAGACAAGTAATTGGGACCATTATCAATATATAAAAGGATTAATTCAACTCCGTAAAAAACATCCTGCATTTCGTATTGATGATGCCAACCTACTCCGTAAGCAGGTAGAGTTCCTACCTACAGAAAAGCCGTTGGTGGTTGCCTATCGTCTGAAAGATTATGCCAATAAAGATGAGTGGGAAGACATTCTTGTGATATACAATGCGGGGAAAGATGCTGTACGTGTTAATATTCCCGAGGGTAGATATATTGTAGTTTGTAAAGATGGGTATATCAATGAGAACGGACTCAGTTATGCTTATGGTCAAGCCTTTGTGAGCGGTCAATCGGCTATGATTTTATACCGTACCGATAAGCAAGTCTATATTCCTCAATCAGCTCCTGTAGAAACGTCAGATGCTTCTAGCCAAGAAGAGAATATACGTAAAGAGCCACAAATCAATTTAAATTTAACTCCCATAAAAAAGGAGAACAACTCCATAATCCATAATATTCAGGATGTAAAGATTGATTAATCCTCTAGCTTTAAGGTGAAAGTAGAGCGTATTGGAAGATGATCACTATACCCAGCTTGATATTGCATGCCATTGTAAGTACGGAAGGGTTTGCTTCCGCCATACTTCTTATCTTCTATAAGTAAAAACCCGAGTTTTAAGATGTCTGTTTGCTGTTCAGAGGTATAGAAATCTTGTGTATGGTCGAGTAAATTACCTGAGACAATAAAATGATCTAGCACTCCCCATTCATTCTTATACTTATAAGTTCCCCAAGTATACTTCTCCCTCTTTCGAGCCAAGAGATGATAGAGCTGATGCTTCGAAATTTCTTTTGTAGGAGCTGTAGCATTCAATATTTCTGTAACGCAGCGATTGTCTGGATAATCATTGAAATCTCCCATAATCACGATATTAGCTTTCTCACGGATAGAAAACAAAGAATCGACAGCATTTCTTAGAACTTTAGCAACTTGAATACGATTGGGTTCTGAATATTTTCTTCCACCAAAGCGAGAAGGGAAATGAGCTACAAATAAATCAAGGGTATCACTAGTAAGCAGAACACCTTCTACATGAAGAATATCGCGTGTCAGTCGGTTACCTATCTTCAACTTGCCAACTTTTAAACTTTCATGTTTCGTCAATCTAAAATACTCTGGTAAATAAAGTAGAGCAACATCAATTCCTCTTGCATCTTCTGACTGTGTAACCACATACCGATAGCCTATATTCCTCAAATTGGTTTTCTGGGTTAAATCATAAAGTACTGAGTCATTTTCCACCTCACAAAGTCCGATAATTGCTGGAGAACTCCATTCTCCTGCGGCCACAACACCTTTGGCTATTGCAGTCAATTTATTTCTATACTTATAGGTGTTCCAATGCTTTAGAGATTCGGGAAGGAAATCAGTATCATTCTTTAAACTATCGTGTTTGCAATCAAAGAGGTTTTCAACATTCCAAAAGAGGATATTAAAGGGTAAGTTTGTCTGACAAAATACAGGGCTTGTAAAGCAGAATAAGAAAGCAAATAAGAAGTGTTTCATAGTAGAATATTAGCAAAAAAGGCAAGCTTTATTCAAGCTTGCCTTAGTATTATAGTGAGAAAGTATGCTCTTATTTCTTAGCTGGAATATGTTTTAGTACATCAACTAAGTGTTTCCAGAATAAATCTACAGTAGAGATTTGCAAACGTTCATCTGGAGAGTGAACTCCACGCATAGTAGGACCGAAAGACACCATATCTAGGTGTGGGTATTTAGTTAAGAATAAACCACACTCTAAGCCTGCATGAATCGCTTTGATTTCTGCATCCTTATTGAATAGGCGTTTGTATGATTCAGCAGTAACTTCTACTATTTCAGAGTGAGGATTTGGTTTCCATCCTGGATAACCTTCACCATGGCTCACTTTAGCACCACCTAGTTCAAATGCAGCACGTACAGTATTTGCCATATCATCACGAGAAGAAAGGATAGAGCTTCTTTGGCTCGTTTCAATGCGGATGATATTGCCTGGTTTCATTTTAATTGAAGCCAGATTGGTAGAAGTTTCAACAAGTCCAGGGATATCTTGACTCATTGCTTTCACACCATGAGGCGCAGCATAAAGAGTTTTGATAAGACGACGAGTAGTATCTTGGTCGATAGCTTTCGCTTGAGGTTTTTCTGATTCAAGAACAAACTTCATATTTGGCTCGATCACACCCAATTCATCTTCTATCTCTGCAGCAAATACATTTAAATCTGTGCGTACATCGTGTTTGAATTTTTCAGGAATGGCACAAACCGCAACAGCTTCTCTAGGAATAGCGTTACGAAGGTTTCCTCCATGAATTGAACAAAGGAATAAATCGTATTTGTTGTTTAGTAGGTTAAGGAAACGAGTCAAAATCTTGTTTGCATTTCCTAGTCCTAAGTGAATATCACCACCCGAGTGACCACCAGTAAGACCTTTAATATCTACTTTGAAGAAGAAATAGCCTTGAGGAACCTCTACTTCTTGGTATTCAAACTCTGCAACAGAGTCGATACCACCCGAACAACCAATAAATAATTCACCTTCGTCTTCTGAGTCAAGGTTTAAAAGAATACTTCCTGTTAGCATATCATCAGCCAATTCAAAAGCACCTGTTAATCCTGTTTCTTCGTCGATGGTAAATAGAGCTTCGATAGGACCATGCTCTAAGTCGTCAGCAGCAAGAATAGCTAGTTCTGTAGCTACACCAATACCATTATCAGCACCAAGTGTAGTACCTTTTGCTTTTAGCCAATCTCCTTCTACGATTGTTTCGATAGGATCTTTATCAAAATCGTGTTTAACATCATTGTTTTTTTCACAAACCATATCTACGTGCGATTGTAGAATAGTGGTTTGACGATTTTCATAACCAGGAGTTGCTGGTTTTTTGATAACAATGTTACCGATTTTGTCTTGCTTGTACTCTAGATTATGCTTTTTTGCAAAATCTATTAAGTAAGCCAAAATCTTTTCCTCTTTCTTTGAAGGACGAGGAACTTGGCAAATTTCATTAAAGTAATGAAATAGACTAGCTGGTTTTAAGTCAGTTATATCCATGTTCTTAATATTTTATAATGACGCTGGGAGTGTTAAGTCACTGCAGCTTAAATTTACTAAATATGGTTAAATAGCGCATTTGTAAAGGGGACAGTAAATTTTTTATATTAAAAATGTATGTCTTACTCATACAAAAGTCTATCTTTGTATTACACAAAAATAATAGAAATGTTTGAGACAATACTTATATCAATAGCAATACTTGCAATTTCTTTGCTCCTATTAGGAATAAAGATGCTATTCGTAAAGGGAGGGAAATTTCCTAACACTCATGTAAGTGGCAATCCAAAAATGAGAGAATGCGGCGTAGGCTGTGCACAATCTCAAGATAGAGCATCTAGAAAGCGCTCACGATATGATGAATTTGTGGAATTGAAGAATAAATAAACACACACAATACCAAAAAGAACACTTGAACTAAAACAATAAAAACATATACAAAATAAGTTATGAAGACGAGATTGAACTACCTTGTAAAAGGACTTTTTGCTTTTGCTATTGTTGCCCTTTTTGTGCAATGTAAAGGTGAAACCACAACCACAAATTCTTCAACCAATGCAGCTGCAGAAGAGGCAGGATCTGATGCTTACAAAATTGCCTATGTTGAAATGGACTCACTTCTTCTAAATTACAACTACTGGAACGATGTTACAGAAGCAATGATGAAGAAACAAGAAGATATGAATGCTACTCTAAACCAAAAGCAAAGAGAGTTTCAAAACGAAGTCAATGAGTTTCAACGTAAAATACAAAACAATGCGTTCTTGAGTCGTGAACGTGCCGAGCAAGAACAAGCTCGCTTAATGAAGAGAGAACAAGAAGTACAAAACTTGGCAAATAAACTAGCTCAAGAATATGCTGCTGAAGATCAAAAGAACTCTTTAGATATTCGTGATGCTATCAACTCATTCATCAAAGAATACAACAAAGAAAAAGGCTATACATTTATTCTTAGCAACTCTGGTAATAGCAACCTACTATATGCAGATAAAGCTTATGATATTACAAAAGAAGTAGTTGATGGATTGAATGCTCGTTATTCAGCTCCAGACAAGAAATAAATTTAGACGTGTTTCCTATTCATAGAACTATTAGGAAATAAAAAATAAGGGAGAACTTTACCTAGTTCTCCCTTATTTTTTTGACTAAACTCAGACCGATTTATTACCACAATATCGACTATTATTAAAGGAAGATCCATATATTCTGACACCGACATAATCTTCTCTTGACACCGACATGATCTCCTCTTGACACCGACATGATTTGTTTTTAATCCTGACAGAACCACCTTTTTGACAAGGATAGCAGCTACCTTTTCAAATGAAATAGACTAAAAAATGGGGCTGTCAATCTTTTTTGACAGCCCCACCATGCTTAAAAATTAGTAATACTCACAAAATCAGAACTTATTATGATTAGCCTATTAGTCTATAAATAGGTTCAGCAAGTTTCCAATACTTCTCTATATCATATTCTAAATCAATAATCTTACCCGTATGAATATCGAATACCCACGAATGAATCTCCACTCCATACTCTTTACGAGCTCTCTGAAATACTGCCGTTTTAGTAATGTTTATACATTGCTCTACAACATTTAATTCTACTAACCTACCATTACGTAAATGATCATCTTCAATCGCATCTAGCTCTTGTTGGTGCAAACGATAGACGTTTCGAATATGTACCAGCCAAGCATTGAGTACACCCAAATCTCCAGGAGCCATAGCTGCCTCAATGCCTCCACAATGATAGTGTCCCACCACAATGATGTGTTTTACTTTAAGATGATCTAGTGCATAAGTAATAACTGACATTCCATTAATATCTCCTTCCACTACTAAATTCGCAACATTACGGTGCACAAACAAATCACCTGGTCGAGCTCCTATTATATTTTCGGCAGTAACTCGACTGTCAGAACAACCTATATACAGAACTTCTGGACTTTGCCCTTCAGATAGTTTATCGAAGAAATCAGGATCTAAGTTAAGTTTCTTATTTACCCATTCTTGATTATATTTGAATAGATCTTCTATTTTTACTGACATAATTCTTTTCTTTAAATGAATATTATTTGTCTGGTTGCAAACTATTTTACTAACTAGATCACATTTCAAAACTATCATTTTCAACAAAAAAACAGTTCTAAGAGCAGGATAAATAGATTTTTAAACTGTGTAGAAAAGAGAGGGAAACGCACTCTTAATACAGTCTAAAACATTTATAGACTCTAATAAATATAGAAAACTGTATAGGTAGTTAAGCAATAAAAACAAGCTACCCTCCCCTCTCACTTTTACTAAGTGCTTATCAACTACTCTATTTTTCAATAATAAAGAACCATAAGGAGCTCTTTAAATACTCTGCAATTCATCTGGTTTATTGCTTATGCAATTACTCTCTAACATCTTGCACATACGCTATTTCTGTTAAGTAATCTTATTCAAAAAAAGGCACACCAGTTTGTCTCATTTTTCATTTCTGTAACAAAAGGAGATTCGTTTACATAAAAAAGACCCGTATAAAAGCTTATACAGGTCTGCTATCTAGTAAAATCTATCTTCCTCCTATCTATTTTATAAGAGTCAATATATCTTCAACTTCTATTCTGTTTATTTTATGATTAAAATGATGGGTAGATTCTATCATAGCAGTAGCTACATCACTCACTCTAAGAGGCTTATATTTTTTAAGCAAACCTATCTTGTTGAGTCCATTAAGTATATTAGCACTCAGTTTTTCTAATGGTAGATCTGTATTTGGACGAATCAACAGACTTGGATGAAAGATAATTAATCTACTAAAATCAAGATTAACAATACTCTCTTCTAGCTTGCCCTTCATCTTACTATAAAAAACCGAAGAGCGAGAATCTGCATTCATTGCCGACAATAAAACAAAGGTAGGAACCCCGTTTCTTTTGGCTATTTGGGCAAACTGATATTGATAATCATAATCCACCTTCCACTGAGCCTCTTTACTACCGGCAATCTTTAAAGTAGTTCCCATACAAGTAAAAGCAATATCACCTTTAATCAAATCTGCATACTCTTCTATCTTATCAAAATCAATAATTTGTTGATTTAACTTTCCGTGATCGGGCAGTTTTTTACGAGCTACTAGAGCAACTACTTCCGAAACCCATTCCTTAGCTAGAAGCTGTTTGACCAATTCTCTACCAGTAGCACCTGTGGCCCCTATTACTATTGCTTTCATATTCTCTATCCTCTCTTTTGGTATTTGATGATTATAACAAGTCGACCGATACATAGTTTAATAGATAAGTAAATTATTATACAACTTATTCCAAAAAAAAGGGTATGCCTAATAAAAGACATACCCTTCAATATCATTATTGCTTCTTATTGAATTAATAAGAACGAGCAAATACGACTCTGCATTTAGATGGTTTACCTGTTACCATACATTTGCCAGGAGTTTTATCGCCATCCAAAGGAATACAACGAATGGTTGCTTTTGTTTCTTCCTTGATTTGAGCTTCTGTTTCGGGAGTACCATCCCAGTGAGCTAGAACAAAACCACCTTTATCTAGTTTTTCTTTGAATTCTTCGTAAGTATCTACTTCAAAAGTATGAGCTGTACGGAAATCAAATGCTTTTTTAAAGATATTCTGTTGCATTTCATCTAGAAGATCTTTTACGTACTCTTCGATACCCTCGATAGAGTGAGTTGTTTTCTCTAGAGTATCACGACGCATTACTTCGATAGTACCATTTTCAAGGTCACGAGCACCCAATACCAAACGAACAGGAACACCTTTCAATTCATAATCAGCAAATTTAAAGCCTGGACGCTTGTTGTCTGCATTGTCATATTTTACAGATACACCCATGCCTTTCAACTTATTGATAATCGGATTCACTCTTTCATCAATCTTAGCTAGTTGTTCTTCACCCTTAAAGATAGGAACAATTACCACTTGAATTGGAGCTAGTGCAGGAGGTAGTACAAGACCATTATCATCTGAGTGTGTCATGATTAACGCACCCATCAGACGAGTAGATACACCCCAAGAGGTAGCCCATACATATTCTAATTGATTTTCACGATTCACAAACTTCACATCAAAAGCTTTCGCAAAGTTTTGACCAAGGAAGTGAGAAGTACCACTTTGAAGAGCTTTACCATCTTGCATCATTGCTTCAATAGTATAAGTATCAAGAGCACCAGCAAAACGTTCGCTTGCAGTTTTCACCCCTTTAACCACAGGTACTGCCATGTATTTTTCAGCAAACTCTGAATATACATTAAGCATCTTCACTGTTTCTTCTTCTGCTTCTTCACGGGTTTCGTGAGCTGTATGACCTTCTTGCCATAAAAACTCAGCAGTACGAAGGAATAAACGAGTACGCATTTCCCATCGGAATACGTTTGCCCATTGGTTACAAAGGATAGGAAGATCACGATAAGATTGGATCCAATTCTTGTAAGTATTCCAAATGATTGTTTCGGAAGTAGGACGTATAATAAGTTCTTCTTCTAGTTTCGCTTCGGGGTCAACGACTACACCTGAGCCGTCTTCCGCATTTTTCAAACGATAGTGGGTTACTACAGCACATTCTTTAGCAAACCCTTCTACGTGATCAGCTTCACGGCTCAAGAATGATTTCGGGATAAGCAACGGGAAGTAAGCATTTACGTGTCCAGTTTCCTTAAACATATCGTCTAGTTGACGCTGCATTTTTTCCCAAATAGCGTATCCGTATGGTTTAATTACCATACAACCACGCACAGCCGATTGCTCTGCCAAATCAGCCTTTACCACCAATTCGTTATACCACTGAGAGTAGTTCACGCTACGTTTGGTGAGATCTTTCAGTTCTTTCGCCATTATCTATTAATTATTATAAAAATATTGATTATTCAGTTTGAAAGGCAAAAATACAAATTAATATGCAATGATACCTAGTACCCTTGAGTAAAAATTATTATCTAACAAGAAATGCCTCTAAATACACACTTCGTACAGATAACAACCCGCTCAATGCCCCCAATTTATTTCTCCTTATTTTACAGAGACCTGATCATTCAGCAATTTTAGCAGATGTTCTTCCAATACCTTTTCTGCTTCTTTTAAAGGTATTTCTTTTCCTAGCTCTTTGGAGAGAGAAGTTACACCTTTATCTACAAACCCACAGGGGTTGATATAGTTGAAATAATTTAAATTAGTATTTACGTTGAAAGCTAGACCATGCATACTGACATATCTACTGCAACGCACCCCTATCGCACATATCTTTCGAGCGGTAGGTTGATGAGCATCGAGCCACACTCCAGTAGCCTTTTCGAGTCTTCCAGCCTCCACACCATAATGGCGACAAGTTTGAATAACTGCTTCCTCGAGAAGATGAATATACTCCTTCAAACCCAAGTGATAATCCTCCAAATCGATTATTGGGTAACACACTATTTGCCCTGGTCCGTGATAAGTGATATCTCCTCCTCTATCAATATGAAAGTAGGATGCTTGTATCTGCTTTAAGAATTGATCATTGATTAATAAGTTGGCATCCTTACCATGTTTCCCGATTGTATAAACATGAGGATGCTCACAGAAGATTAACGTATTGGTATGTGGTTTGTTATTGACTTTTGCATCAATGATTTCATTAAAATATTCAGTCTGTTTTTCCCATGCTTCGGCATAGGTGATGATATTCCAATTTTCGGTAATAGTCTTCATAGATTTATAAAATAAATAACTCCGAAACATTTTTGTATTAAAAAAGAAACTTTAATCCCTAATAATAGACTCATTTTTAATACTCGCAACAAATAATTTTTAAATTATAGAAAGCAACTAATTTAGAGTTAATAATTAATATTATATTTGCTAATATGGCAAGCAAAATTAATTTAGATTTCGATTTTCCACAAGTGGACCTACCAAGTAATGTACTTGCGTGGCACAATATAACAGAAGATTTGCTAAATCTCTATAAACAAGCCTGTAAATTAAAGGCTGGGATTTTTGCACTCTGTTTAAAAGGCTCAATGAAGGTAACAATTAATTTAATTGATTACACCGTAAAAGAAGGAGATTTTATTACACTTCTACCTGGTACTATCATCCAATTTAAAGAAGCGATTAGTCCAGTTAAGATGAGCTTTATTGGTTTTTCGGCAAACACGATTAGTCAGGTTAACTTAATGGAAATAGCAGCAACTTCTTACCATAAGATGGTAGAGAAGCCTATTATTCATGTTGAAGGACACCTATTGAAACATCTTGAAGATTTTCTTACTCTATGGTCCAATGTATCCAACGACGAAAAGATGCAAATTCACCCGAGCATCATACATCATTCTATGTGTGCAATCTTAATAGGAGTTGTAAATATGTATGACACCCGACCTTATGAACCTATTGCGAGAAATCGTCAAGAGGAAATATATAGGGATCTTCTGCATCTTATCACACAAAATTACACCAAACAACGTAGAGCTCAATTCTATGCTAAGAAACTGGACTTAACTCCACAACACCTGAGTACTACTGTACGACAAGTAACAGGAGGAACAGTTCTTGATTTAATTGCAAGTGTAGTTATTATGGATGCTAAAGCTAAACTAAAATCAACGAATATGTCTGTACAAGAGATTGCATATGCACTCAACTTTCCTACGGCATCATTCTTTGGCAAATACTTTAAACGCTACGTGGGCATGAGTCCATTAAGTTATAAGCAAATGAACGATTAGAGATAATAATTGAATATTAAACTTTAATAAAAATAAATCCCGATATGAAGCAACTCGCATCATATCGGGATCTTTTTTTAGGTTATATCATCTATTACAATTTTCCTCTATCAAAGAAAAATGAGTTTAATACTACAGAAACAGAGGATAAAGTCATTGCTACACCAGCAATCATTGGGTTTAATAAGAAACCACTCACTGGGTAGAATACGCCTGCAGCTATAGGAATAGCAATAACATTAAATATAAATGCCCAAAACAGATTCTGCTTAATCAATTTGACAGTTCGCTTAGACAGTCGAATAGTGCGAGGAAGTAAAGATAAATCGGATGTCATTAGAGTAATCATTGCCACGTTCATGGCAATATCTGTACCTTTCCCCATAGCAATACTTACATCAGCACAAGCCAGAGCTTGAGAGTCGTTGATACCATCGCCTACCATAGCCACCTTCTTACCTTGTTGTTGTAACCCACGAATGTAAGATTCTTTTTCATCAGGAAGAACCTCTGCCTTTACTGATTGTATCGTTAGTTTATGAGCCACTGCCTGAGCAGATCGTTCGCTATCCCCCGTAAGCATAGTTACAGACAATCCCATTCGGCGCAATTCTTTGATTGCACTAATAGATGTCGGTTTCATCTGATCGGCTATAGCTATGATGGCAAGTAGTTCATTGTCTTTTCCAAAGTAAACTATTCCGTAACCTTTACCTTCATAACGGACTAACATCTCATTCAGTGGTCCGTTAATTTCTGCGTTATGTTCTTCTTTTAGTCGTTTTCCACCTACCCAATATTTATCTCCTTGGTATTTTACAATAATTCCTTTTCCTGGTAAGTTAACATACGAATCTAAATCTACAGGCTTCACATTTTGTTGAATTGCCAACTCTTCCATCAAAGAAAGTGCTAGTGGATTATCCGACTTTGCTTCGGCCGCTAATAAGATTTGCTTGTACTCATCTTCTTTGTCTTGACGAGTAGCCCAAAGCCAACCCACAATTGTAGGTGAACCCTCTGTAATGGTACCTGTTTTATCAAGAACTAAAGTATCTATTTGAGGCGTTTGCTCTAGAGCTACGGCATCTTTTATTAGGATATGATGGTTTGCCCCTTTATTGATACCCACCCAAAGAGCTATTGGGGTAGCCAAACCTAAGGCACATGGACAGGCTATAATAAGAACCGATAACCCAGCAAGTACACCTTTGGCTACATTATATTCTCCACCAAAAATCACCCAGCCACCAAAAGTAAGTAGGGCAACTACAGCTACAATGGGCAAATAAACCCCTACAGCCTTATCGACAATACGTTTCACGGGAGCTTTTGTATTTTGTGCTTCTTGTACCATTCGAATAATTTGGGCTAGAAAAGTATCTTCTCCCACTTTCTCGGCACGAACCACAAACTTACCTCGCTGATTAACCGTACCTGCCGTTACTTTAGAACCCACTCCTTTCTCTATAGGAAGAGGTTCTCCCGTAATCATACTCTCATTTACATACGATGCACCATCTATTACAATTCCATCAATTGGAATTTTTTCTCCTGGGTGTACAATAATATGATCTCCTACCTTCAGTTCTTTCAAGGGTACATCTGTTTTTTCCTCACCTTTTAGTACACGGGCAGACTTAGGACGAAGTCCCATCAAGTTACGAATAGCCAGAGTAGAACTACCCTTGGCTTTTGCTTCCATAAATTTACCAGTAATGACAAACGTGGTAATAATAACAGTCAGCTCAAAATAGGTATGTGCTTCGAAACCTCTACTAGTCCAAAACTCAGCAAAGAATACATTGAATACACTAAACAAAAAGGCTACCCCAGTACTCACTGCAACTAGTAAATCCAGGCGATACATTTTTTTACGCATCTGCTTCCAAGCATTTTCAAAAAACTCTCGTCCAAAAAGCACCAACACCATAAGAGAGATGAGTAACATAATATATTTAGTATAGGATAGATGCTCAAAGATTCTTGATACTGAAAGCAATAACATAGGAACGGTAAACACCCAAGCTCCAATTACCTCCGTACGCAGACGATGATACCTCTTAGTATGCTCTTGCTCTTGTTGGTATATCTGTTGCTCTTGATCTATTATAATATCATATCCAGCAGAAAGCACGGCGGCTCTGATCTCGCCTACTGTAATATGTTTTTTATCATATTTAATATATACCGTATTGTTTACCAGATTCACTTTTGTTTCGATAATGCCCGGCTCATCGTTTATTGCTCTTTCCACATTGGTAGCACAACTAGCTGTATGCATATTCAAAACAGGAAATGTTTTATGTATGATATTGCTCATATACTCTATTATTAGTGTTATTCTTTATTACTTCAACTACCCATTCAGAGTTGTTTTAATGTATGTAAATATTAACAAAGAAAAGCTTGATATTGTTTCTTTTAAATTCTACAACCTTAGAAGATAAGAAAACAAAAGGATATTTACAAAAAGCTTCGTATATAGATTTTATCACCTTTTTCTTTCTAACTTCTTATTTTATACAAGATAAAAATATCTTTACTTATTCTACTTTTATTGAGTCTAATATTTTATTTTACAAGAAATCTATTATATCTTAACATATATCGTTTACTTTGTAAAAAACGTATAAATATATCAACCCCATAGATAGATTATATTATGAAAATTTTTTAACCGTTTGCTCTACTCAGTCTTATGCTTATTGCCAACTCAATAAGTGGATGGGCTCAAAGCAGAGGAAGCCTTGTTTTTGAAACCAAACAATGGCAACATGATTATGCTATTTCAAATAGCTCGTTTTCTCCTAAATACAAACACGATATTAAACTCTCTTATGCTAGTGCAGGAGATGAAAAAGTAAAGAATTTTGTAAATAGAGAAATCATCATTACTGCTTTGGGAGAGAAATACGGAGATCTTTCTACTGAGCAAGCTGTGGAAAAATACTTGACAGATAAGACCAATTTGTACGTAAAAGATATTCAGAAGGAATACAATGAGGACAAACAAAGGACATCTGTGCCTGTAAAAGATCTCATCAGACGATACAGCTATAGCATGAAATTTTCTACTCAACTGCTTTCTTATTGGAATAGTATGTTGGTTTATCAGTTTACTTGGTTTGATAGTAAATATGGTGGAAACGGACTTATTGGTTCGCAATATGTGAACCTAGACCTTTACAACTTCAAAGTTTTAACATACCACGATATTTTCAAGAAAGGTACAGATTCTCAAGTAACTCAATTAATAAAAGAGAGTATGCTCGAGTATTTTGGAGTAGAATCAGAAGAGGAAATTAAAGATTTGGGTGCTGACATTACTCGCCTTAAACCTGCTGAAAAATTTGTATTGGAGCCCAAAGGGATTCGCTTTATATATGAACCCTACGAACTCAATTCTGATGCCAGAGGCGACCTGAATATTACAATACCTTATTCAGCTTTGAAACAATATATGAATACAAACAATACAGCAATCAGAATGATTGTGGCTAAATAAATGCACTTTCATCGCGTTCTAGCAAGGAGGTTTCTTAAGAAACTTCCTTTTTTTATATCCATTTTTTATAACTCTATCTTTTACAGCATCCTCTGTCCATCCTATCTTAAAAACAGAAAAGAATACCAACAAATAGATGAACCATATAGATAGCCTGTTGTTAGTAGTATTATTCAACAAATAATCCCATAATCCAAGGTAAACTAAAAACTCTCCTTAACAGAGCCTAAGATAGCTTACTTTCTATAGGGTAAAACTAGTATCGAAAGGAAAATTTATGGACGCAATTTTTAAGAGAAGAAGTATTCGTAAGTACAAAAATGAAGAAGTATCAGACGAAAAGATTCACAAGATTATTCAAGCAGGGATGTCTGCACCCAATGCTTTCGCCACCAATGAATGGGAATTTATAGTAATCCGCAGTGCCGAAGGTCATAAAAAATTGGAACAATCACAAAAGTGGGCCAAGTCTTCTCACAATGCAAGTGCTGTAATTTTAGTGTGTGGAGACACTACTAAGGAAACCAATGAAAAGCTACTTGTCCAAAACTGTAGTGCAGCCGTAGAAAATATGCTTATTGAAGCCACTTACCTAGATTTAGGTAGTTTATGGCTCGAAGCCTATGGTAGTGATGAGTTTGTAGATAACTTACGCCGTGAGTTCAATATTCCGAAGCACATCTTGCCAATTGCTATTGTAGCAATAGGTGTAGCCGACCAAGAACGTGAACCTCATGATAAGTTTTACGAAGAAAATGTACATCACGAAGTGTTTAAATAAAGTAGTTCTTATTTAAAAATTCGAATAAAAATAAGCCCTAGATTAATTTCTAGGGCTTATTTCATATAATAGCATTGAGAAGAATACTCTTAATCTTCAAAAGTTTCGTAACGAGTAGTCAATAGTGTTCTATCACCAAGTGTATTGTCGATACGAGCCACATTGATCCAGAACTTATTATTACGTACACTTTCAATAGGGTAACAAGCTTTAGCACGGCTATACTTGTGGTTCCATTCATCTGATACCATTTCATATTCTGGGTGTGGAGAGTTTACCAATACGTTGTCTTCCAATGTATATTTACCCTCTTTCACTTCATGAATTTCTTTCCAAATCGTATCCATCACTTCTACGAAGTTATCTAGCTCTGCCTTACTTTCACTCTCGGTTGGTTCAATCATCAATGTACCATATACAGGGAATGACAATGTAGGAGCATGATAACCGAAGTCCATCAAACGTTTTGCTATATCATTTTCTGAAATACCTGTTTCTTCATGAATCTTTCTGCATTCAAGAATCATCTCATGACCAACAAAGCCTTTGAATCCTCTATAAACCACACCATAAGTATCATTAAAGCAAGCAGCCAAATAGTTTGCATTGATAATAGCAGCCTGAGTAGCTCTCTTCAATCCTGCTTCACCCATCATACGGATATAACCATAAGTTACAGGCATTACACCCACACTACCATAAGGAGCAGAAGATACTTCGTTGGTATTATCTCCCAAGTACGCATGACCCGGTAAGAAAGGTACTAAGTGTTTTGCACAGCAGATAGGACCAACACCAGGACCACCACCACCATGAGGAATAGCAAATGTTTTGTGTAGATTCAAGTGACATACGTCTGCACCAATATAACCAGGATTAGTAAGACCTACTTGTGCATTCATATTAGCACCATCCATATATACTTGTCCACCAGCCTTGTGTATCAAATCACAGATTTCTACAATATCTTTTTCGAAGATACCATGTGTAGAAGGATAAGTAATCATTAAAGCAGCTAAGTCGTCTTTGTTTTCTTCCACTTTTTTGCGGAAGTCGTCCATACATACGTTTCCTCCTTCATCAGAATCTACAAGGACTATATCATAACCCGCTTGAACTGCCGATGCAGGGTTTGTTCCGTGTGCTGATGCAGGAATAATCACTTTACTTCTATGACCTTGCTTGATGCTTTCTAGATAAGCACGAATAGTACGAAGTCCAGCATACTCGCCTGCTGCACCCGAGTTGGGTTGTAAGCTGATGCCATCAAAACCAGTAATTACTTGAAGTAAATTTCCTAGGTTTTCAATCATCTCTAGCGAACCTGCTGCTTGGTATTTTGGAGCCAATGGGTGAATGCCCATAAACTCTGGACGAGTCATAGGAATCACTTCTGCCGCAGCATTCAGCTTCATGGTACACGAACCCAAAGAAATCATAGAGTGAGCCAAAGAGATATCTTGACGATCTAGGCGTTTGATGTAACGCATCATCTCTGTTTCTGTATGGTATTTCTTAAAAACTTCGTGAGTTAAGAAGTCTGATTTACGAATTAATTCTTTGGGAAGAGCACAGCCTTTTTCTTCTTTCTTCACTGTAAGCTCTTGTTCTGCAACAGAACCAAACACACAAAGAATAGACTGAACATCAGCATCAGTAGTTGTTTCATCAATACTAATGCCTACTTCTCCTGTATCGTGATAACGGAAGTTTATTTCTTTCTTCAAAGCTACTTCTCTAAATTGTTCTAAAGAGATGCAGCTCGGTAATTTAATATATAGCGTATCAAAGAAATATTCATTTAACTGCTCGTATCCCAATACTTTTACACCTTCACTCACTGTGATGGCATGTTGATGGATGCGATTAGCAATCTCTTTAATTCCTTCTGCCCCATGATATACAGCATAGAAACCAGACATAGTAGCAAGTAAGGCCTGAGCTGTACAGATATTTGAGGTAGCTCTTTCTCTCTTAATATGTTGTTCACGAGTTTGAAGAGCCATACGGTAACAAAGTTTACCATACGCATCTTTCGACCAACCAATAATACGTCCAGGAATATTTCGTTTATACTCTGCACGAGTAGCAAAATATCCTGCAGATGGCCCCCCATAGAACATAGGGATACCCAAACGCTGTGAACTACCAAAAGCAATATCAGCACCCCATTCTCCTGGAGGAGTAAGTAGAGCCAAGCTTAAGATATCAGCAGCTACAGCTACTAAAGTTTCATTAGCATGTGCTTTTTCTACAAACACTCTATAATCTTCTACACTACCCTCATTATTAGGATACTGTACGATTGCACCAAAGATCTGATCTGTAAATTCAAATGTTTTGTAATCTCCGTGTACAATTTCCATACCTTGAGGAATACCACGAGTTTTGATTACAGCCTTTGTTTCTGGGAAAACAGAATTATCAACAAATAGAACATTTGCTTTTGCTTTTTTCTTACCACGAGAACGTAGGTTGTACATCATCGTCATAGCCTCAGCTCCAGCAGTAGCTTCATCTAGCAACGAACAGTTTGCCAAAGGTAACCCTGTCAAATCGCTAATTGCAGTTTGGAAATTCATCAATGCTTCCAATCTACCTTGAGAAACCTCACCTTGGTATGGGGTGTATGAGGTGTACCAAACGGGATTTTCAAAGACATTTCTTTGAATCACTGCAGGTGTAATGGTATTGTACCAACCTTGACCGATATATGTTTTATATATCTTATTCTTTTTGGCTAGCTCAACAATGTGATTACTGTATTCGTACTCAGACATTGCAGGTGGCAAATTTAAGGGCTCTTTGAGTAAGATATTCTCTGGAATAGTCTTCTCAATCAGCTCATCCACAGAAGAAACGCCTATTTTCTTCAGCATCTCTTGAATGTCTTTGTCATTAATACCGATGTGCCTGTTGGCTAGAAAATTAGTGTTCATAGTATTTGATTTTAAAGTTAGTTTAATGAGTTGTTACATCTGTAAAGAAAGGATTGTACTTTTTTTCTCTACCTATAGTAGTTGATGGTCCGTGTCCAGCATGAACAACTGTCTCATCAGGCAAGATAAAGAGTTTTTTGATAATATTCTCTTTTAATGCAGTAAAGTTTCCTCCTTGTAAGTCTGCTCTACCTACACTACCTTGAAAAAGTACATCTCCCGAAAAAGCATCACCTGTTGCTTGATTATAAAACACCAAACTACCAGGTGAGTGACCAGGCACTTGAAAGATATCTAAGGTTTGATTTCCAAAATGAATTTGATCACCCTCCTTTAAGTATTTACCCAGAGGAACGGGCTCATCATTCACTTCGAATCCAAACATTCTACCTTGCTGAGCCACTCCCTCTAGCCAGTATTCATCATCTTGACTCGCTTCAGCCTTTATTCCATACTCTTGAAACATAAAAGTATTTCCTAGGATATGGTCTAGATGAAGGTGAGTATTTAGAAGGTGCTTTATTTTTAATCCATTATCAGCAATAAACTTTTTAAGTTGTTCTTTTTCTGTATCAAAGAACACGCCTGGGTCTATCACTACTGCTTCCTTCGTATCATCCCATAGCACGTAGCTATTAACAGGAAACATATTGAATTCAAATTTCTGTATATTCATATCTATTTCTTTTAATTATTATAGGGCAACATACACCACCTTCTTTGTTTCAAAAAACTCTTCCTCAAACTCATCTTTTAGATCCCAGATGGTCGTTCTGTTTTTTACGGGCATAGTTTCTTTTTCTAATTCTCCCCCTTTGAGACAGATTAATCCGTTGGGAAGTGCATTTTGTTGGTTCTTAGAGATATTCTTTCTGATGATATCTACCAAGTCTTGAAGAGGCATTACCGCTCTACTAACAACAAAATCGAATTCTTGTTTTTCTTCTTGCGCACGAGCATGCTTAAAAGTTACATTTTTTAACCCAATAGCTGTTGCTACTTCTTGAGCTACTCGTACTTTTTTACGGATACTATCGACTAAGTGAAATTTAGTTTCGGGAAATAAAATGGCCAATGGAATACCTGGGAAGCCACCACCAGTGCCCAGATCCATCACATGAGTACCAGGCTTAAAATTGATTACTCTAGCTATACCTAGTGAATGTAACACATGATGAGGGTAAAGATTTTCAATATCTTTACGAGATATTACATTGATTTTAGAGTTCCAATCGATGTATAAATCGTAAAGGGCTGCAAACTGTTTCTTTTGTTCTTCGGTTAAGTTTGGAAAATATTTGAGTATTAACTCCATAAAGTTGAATAGTGTATATTATTAGATATTTAATAATTCTTTGATTATCGGATTCTCTTTGTTTAATAAGTCTGACAACTGAGCATAGGTAAGTGTTACTTCTTGAGCACCCATAGCATAAGGAGCTATTTCATATACATTGTATAAGAAGGTGATACCTGTAGCAGACAGCTTCATGTTTTCTGTGGGCTGTATGCTATCTTCCCAAAAGCCTACATCTTCCAAAGACTCTACTTTCAAGTCTTTCTTGAACTGATCTTTAATAAGCGATACTAAATTGGCTTCGTAGTTCGCATTGAAAATATCTTGAATTCTTACTTTGTTCAAGTTGGTCAAATCTAAATTCAAATAGTTAACTAAGTGAATACCATGTGCACCACCCGTAAAATGGCTAAAAGTACTTTCAATTACAAGTAAGCTCTTGGCATAAAAGTCAACCGTAGATTCCTTATGTTGGTAATAATTGTACCACACACCTACTTTAGAAGCATCACCCACTTCTGCCAACTCTTCTTTGTAAAGAGATTCTACATCAGAAAGATAAGCATTTTTATAGGTTTCGGCACACTTATCTACAGCAGCCTGAGGCTCAAGGGGTCCATAACTTGTACCCAATACAAAGTCTGAAATCTGCTCTTGTACCCAATGATGAATGCTAGGTTCTCCTTTTACAGGATATTCCATATTGAGTGAAAACTCTGCATGAGGTGCATTTTTATCACCCATCAAATAGATATTTTCCTCATTCGTGAATTTCTTAAATGTTAAGTTACCTACTTCATTATTTGAAGAACAAGCAGCAAAAGCAAAAACAGCTAATGCCATTAAACCCGTTTTAAAACCTATCTTTTTCATATCTTTTCTGTGTTTTACTGAATAGAGTATTCTTTATTCTGCTATTCACACAAATATAAACTATTTATTAGGATAAAAGAGTAAATAGTGAATTGAAAATAAGCTTCTCTTTGTTTCCTTTTGGAATTACACGACTCCACCAACTCCGATAGAATTGTTTTTCTTTCACTATAGAGATACAAAGCAAGAAAGACCTATCCAAAGTAAATTGAATAGGTCTTTCAAACCTTTAAAATCTTTCTATTTTCTCTATTTCTTGAAACTCTCTACGTGAACTTGGTCTTTGTAAAACTGATCATGAGGTTTACGATCTTGAACCGTCTGACCAATTACCACTACTCCTATCGGGATTAAATGTTTAGGGACATTATAAGCTTTCCGTATATCTCTTACGATCTCATCACTACCATATACACCCAGCCACAAGCTACCTAAATCAAGATATGTAGCTTCAATAAGCATATTTTCCATAGCAGCGCTACAGTTTTGCACCAATAGCATTTCATTTTTCTCTTTGCTTGAATCACCACATACTAAGATTAAGGTATCGGCATTTTCGGATGATTTTGCCCAAGGCTGAGCTTCCAACATTTTCTTTTTTCCCTCAGCACTTTTTATGACTAAGAAATTCCACTCATAAGTGGCAAAAGCATTGGGTGCAGACATTCCTGCTAATAAAATCTTATGAATCTTTTCGTCGGATACGGCTTCGTTTACATACTTGCGGATACTTCTTCTGTGAAAAATTGCGTCCATATATTTTAAATTTAGGTTAAAACCAAGATTATAATACTCCCTTTACGTTCATGAAAATTTTATGGAGTTCTACCTAAGTAACAAATGAAAGAGCTAGAAAGATTTCAATATCAGAGAATAATATTTTATATATCAGACTAAATAGATTCTCTTTATTAAGTAATTTTTGTAAATAGCCACTCCCTTTTAAACGAAATCTGAAGAGGAGACCCATCAGTACCTTACTTTACAGCTCTAGAAATTCATAATGAGGCTTAGACTCTTTAAGAGTTAACTTTGTCTGCATTATATCTTGATATTTGTTTGTTTTTCTGTGGATACAAACTTATAGCAAATCCTCCTTTAAATATTGTCGTAAAGTAAGTTTATTATTGTCTTATATTTGTGTTTTATGAATTTATATAGCCCAAATGAGTAAATAAATAAAATATGCTCCTATTTTAGAACAAGATGAACGCTCGTTTATCTTCGATCATGTGAAGATATACCGTGAGGAACAAATCACAATTCATCAGCAGAAAATATGGGAGCTCTACTTCTCTGTGAGCCTCTTTTGGTATAGGTTAAAGCATCTAACTATCAATTTATTTAAATACAAAAAAGCAGCTGCTAAGGTGCAACTGCTTTTGTAATATTCCTTTTATTTAGCCAAGTAAGCCTTTTCAACTAAGCATACTCTACTTCAACGGCATTTAAACCTCTAGGGCTATCTTCAAGACGGAATGTAACGTGGTCATTTCTTTCAATGTCTTCGGGAGCATTACTAATGTGGAAAAAATACTGCTCAACACTCTCTTTGTCTTTAATGAAACCAAATCCTCTATCTTCATTGTAGAATTTAACATGCCCATCCAATTCCGATTCACTTGCTATTTCTAAATCTGTAGGAATAGACACTTCAATTTCTTCCAACTTTACTTCTCTATAATCTTCAGGATTAGGTGGCGTATCTGTAATTACTCCATTGGGATCAACATACGCTATCATCTCCTCAAAGGTATCTGGAGTTTCATTTCTTTTGGCTTCACGCCTTAATTCTTTTTCTCTACGTTTTTCAATTTGTCTTTTTCTAACTTCTTTTTTTCTAAAAGTAACTGCCATTTAGTAATATAAAATTTTTAAAATTATGAGTATTCACCTACCTATTCCTTACAGAATTTATGATAGAATGATTTCTACAACTTTTAAAAAGCTGATGGTAAACAAAACCTGCTTCCTTTATAAGAATAGACTTGTTTTGTTTCAACCAACAAATAAAATTCTGTAATCAAAACTGAGCTGAGTATTTAAATCAAATTCAAGTTTGGGACTCGTATTGATACCTCTACCCCCAGTTTGGAACAAATGTGCTTTGAACTCTACCGACTTTCTACAAAGCAGGGTGCCCAAAAACATTTATATTGGTAAGTATTCCTGCGTAAACAATCTGCCACGCCCTTATAATATAACAAAAAATATTTGATTTACAGAACATTACGGCTAGTATTTTAAATTTGAGGTAAATTCAGCACTCCATCAAGATGAAATAAGTCCACCCCAATAGAGCCTGATTACTCTCTGTTTCCAAACCCCACATTCCTCATTTATAAGACTACCTTTCCCACTCAAATTGACTACCAATCAACCCTCTACTCTTACGCATAAAAATACATTTAGAAATAGATTTTTTTATCACACGAATATAATCGACTCTTATCAGGGTCAAAAAGTCATCATGTCGGTGTCATGTCATCACGATGTCGGTGTCAGAATATTTTTTCCCTTTTCATAGGGATGTATTACGATATTTATACCTTATACACTGTATAAATATTACCAAGAGAAAAGCCTCTCAAAATAAGTGGGATAGACAAAAAATGGAGTTGGATGGAGTGTCCATTATTCCACACTTAATCCATGAATCTGGATCATCTCTTTATCTTGACGCTTCAAATTCGTTTGGTAATAAGGGATAGGATTATCATGATCTCCCAAGTACATTCGCATAGAAGGAGTAAAATGAGTGCTAACTAAAGAATTGTTTTTATGAAGATAATCGGTCTGAATATCAGCCATATCTAAAAAGGTATGAAACACCATGCTACTAGATACGGGTTTGATAGAATTATCATGTGCCGCCTGCACCTTTTCGGGGTAAGTTATCTCATAGTTTTCTGAGAACCAAGTAACTAGAGGCACACGCAATTGGTAATAAGTAGGATTGGGCGAAGCATGAAGAAAACGTTCTCTATCATCATCCATAATATCTTCTCCATGATCGGAGATGTAAAGATAAGCTGCACACAAGCCACTTTCATCTAAAATCTGGCCGATACGATGCAAAAAATAATCGGTATATAAGATGCTATTATCATAAGCATTCACCATCATCTCCCTATTCTTTTTATCAATACGAGAGAATTGATCGGGCATAAACTGAGCAAACTCCTTGGGGTATCTCTCATTATAATTAAAGTGTGAACCATAGGTATGAACTACAATAAGCAGATTGCCAGTAACCGACTCTATATAATGTTGCAAACGATGGAGCAACACTTCATCAAAGTGATTGGTTTGTATATTTCGAGAACGATAATATTCTAGGTACTCGGCTTCTTGCGCAAAGTACTCAATAAACGAACTGTTCTTAGCCTGATTGGAGAGGAAAACAGTAGTAAAACCCGTCTCCTTGAAAGCCTCTATCAAGCTCTTTTGTGAGTAGATACAGTCGTAGTTTTCGGCTGAAGCCCCCGATAACAAAATCGAAACACTCTTGTGGGTAGTATTGGATTGTGTTAGAGCATCCCTAAAGAAAATCACCGAATCATCCTTTTTGAGATACGGATTTGTTTCACGTTCGTACCCATACAGTTGCCAATTATCTGCACGAGATGTCTCGCCAATAACCAGTACATACACCTCACGCTGACTACTTACAGAGTCTTTTTGAGCCTGAAAAGAGAAATCTTTCGAAGTCGTTTTGTAATTATTGATCTTATAAAACTTATCAATAGAAAAGCCCATATTGTAGAATACATTTACAGGGTAAAGATTTTCATGACACGTAAAATGCTGCGTATTAACCTCTTTGGCAGATAAAAACAGAGGCAAAGAACCCAAAATAATAATAAGCCCAGCCATCAAGTTTTTATTTCTAAACGATTGGGAATAATAAGTTTTGCTTTTAAAGCTCCGTGCAGCACCCACAATAGCGAGGATATAGACCACACACACCAAGAGCGTAGGCAGCAAGATGCTTCCAAGCAATTCTGTAGCCTCCGAAACATTGGTAGTAACGAGGTTTAAAAACATATCTACCGCAATAACATCCTCCTTAAATAAGGAAAAAACCACCAATTGGAAGGCATGGAAGAAAAATAGTGGAGTGAGCCACAACTGCATTGCCCCTTGCCTTTTGCTCAAAGACAAGAAACTTAAATACACGCCCAGTGGTAATAAAATAAGTAAAAGTTTTCCACTAAAGTTGTAAGGCTCTGTGTACAATAGAAATAGGTTTGGTATTAAGTTTACCAAAAGGAAAGTATAAAACAAGCTTTTTGAACCTATCTTCAGTCCTAAAATCTGATGTAAAAACCTATTTATCATACTACGAAGGTATAAAAATATTCGATGTAACTAAGGTATAATTCAATTTTCATGCAGAAACACAACATCCTCCACCCCAAACTACAACTAAGCACTAAAATACTCATAATCAAGATATAGTATTCTTACTTAACAAATAACGCATCCTCTTCCATGCATTATTATTCAGCATATTTAACTTATTTTGTATAGAAAAAGGAATCAAAAACACGCCATTTGGAGATTTAAAACGGAGTACCCACCCACTCCATTATAGTTTGGAAAGAGATAAAATAAGTCGCACAATTTATATTGAAACAAAGATAAACTCTAAGTTATTGAAAACTAATTAGCTATAAGAAAGAGATAAAAAAAGATGAAAATAATACCCACAAACACTTGGAAGTTTGTAAATAATATTTGTATCTTTGCAACGCTTTCGAAAGGAAAGACAAACAATTTACTTTGTTTGGAGAGATGGCAGAGTGGTCGATTGCGGCGGTCTTGAAAACCGTTGAGCTGAGAGGCTCCGGGGGTTCGAATCCCTCTCTCTCCGCTGAGAGCCCAAGACAAAGGGCGACAAAGTTTAGACAAACCGTTCAAATTGAGAGATTTGGACGGTTTTTTTGTGTGTTTGTGGCTGGGGAGAATGACAAGGAATAGACAAATAAAACCCCTTTGCATTTCCCAATTCGTCTACCATAGCTTAATTGGACAATTTGGTAGACGAATTGTCCAACATTGGAAGTTTGTTGTCCAGTTTTGGCTAGTCTGCATTTAGCTCAATTTAAAAAGATATAATACATTTATAATTTAAAAATTGAGTTTATGAAAAGTACATTTAGTGTGATTTTTTATCTCAGAAGAGACAGGAAAAAGAGTGACGGAACATGTCCGGTAATGTGTCGAATAACCATTGACGGTATCGATACTCGTTTTAATACGAAACTTCATGTTCAATTATCTAAATGGGATGTGAATGCAAACAAAGTTTCAGGTATTAATCCTGAAAGCCGAAATCTGAATGCAAGGTTGGATGATATTAAAGCATCATTGCATAGAATTTATCATGATTTACAACGGTTTGATATTGTAACTCCAGAGAAAATCAAAGGTGAGTTTTTGGGCCTTGACGAAAGTGGAGAGACAATTCTAAAGTTGTTCGATAAACATAACGAGGATGTGGCATCAATGGTTGGAATTTCGAAATCAGCAGCTACATTACAGAAATATAATGTAACAAGAAAACATGTGGCAAACTTCATCAAAAAGAAGTACCGAGTATCTGACATGGCTGTGAAGTCAATTAATGATATGTTTTTACGTGATTTTGAAGTCTATCTTTTGACTCAGGAAAGAGTGAGCCATAATACAATGGCGAAGTTCATGCAATTCTTTAAACGAATAATTATTTTAGCTCGTAACAATGGTTTAATTGTTCATGATCCATTTGCTAATTATAAAATTCAACTGAAGAAAGTGGACAGGGGATACCTTACAGAACAGGAAATGAATAAAATCATCCAAAAAAAATTTCCGACTAAACGATTAGAACAGGTAAGAGATATATTTATTTTTTCATGTTTTACTGGACTAGCATACATTGATGTGAAAGAACTAACTAAAAATCATATCAGAATCTCTTTCGATGGAAATATCTGGATTATGACTAAACGGCACAAAACCAAAGTTAATGTAAATGTCCCTCTAATGGATATTCCTAAGAAAATATTGCAAAAGTATGAAGGTGAACTTCCTGATGATAAAATTTTGCCAGTTCTAAGCAATCAAAAAATGAATGCTTATCTGAAAGAAATTGCTGATGTGTGTGGCATAAACAAAAATCTTACTTTTCATCTTGCAAGACATACCTTTGCAACTACAGTTACACTAGCAAAGGGCATTCCAATTGAAACTGTTAGTAAAATGTTAGGACATACCAATATTCAAACAACTCAGATATATGCTCGTATCACCAATGAGAAAATCAGCAAGGATATGAGGGGGCTTTCCGCTAAATTTAATGATAGTGAGAAATTGTTTGGATAGGCTCCCGACAATATCATTAATAATGAATTAGAGAAAGATGTAATAACTATATAACCCACGAAACAACTTCGACTCTGTGTTATTAATTGGATTAATGCAGAGTTGGAGCTGTTTTTTTGGAAGGAAAGTAACGTTTGGGCTATGAGCAGTGCGCCAAAAAATGCAATAATTTTCGGGCTGGAACTCATTTTATAAATATACAACTGTTTTTGGATTTAGCACAAAGCCAGCATTGCTTATAGCCTCGTGTTGTGCATAGTTTTTCATAGTTCAAAATGGTAAATCATTCCAAAATTCGGTTTCAGTTTCTGCATTAGCAACTTTTTCTTTTTTGTTTTCTTGTTCAATTTTTTTCTCAACTGATTCTATAAATTTTATAGAGTTGGTCACATTGTTAAAAATCAAAACACTTTCTGCATAGTTCAAAATAGGATTATCGTGAGCGAAACTTTTATTATTTCTTATATCATTGAAAGCCTCAATAACGTGAATCGAATATTTTAAAATTCTTTCGGTCATTTGAGATTCGACTTTTTCATTTGCAACTATAAATTTCACATATTTTCCAAATAAAGCGTTTAGTGACTCGTCTTTTGAGATTGCAATTTTATGGTTTTCACAAAGTTGTCGAATAAATTTAATTACATAAGTGTGTAATCTGTCTAACGCAACTTCAGGTTCATTTTTTTCGATACTTTCTCGGATTGATTTGGCGAGTAAACTAAAATCTCTATCGTCTACGACTTCTCGAATAACATCTATTTCTTCAACAATAGTGTCTTCCATTAATTTACTTGCGATTTTATTACATTCGTCAAATAAATTTTGTTCTGGTTGAGTTATTTGTCCGTAAGACATTAGTTTTTTATCTCGCCAATATTCAAGCATTTCGGCAGTTAATTTTCCAACAGTATAATTGTTTTCTTTTTGCCAGATTGCTCTTAATCGATTTGCTTTTGATTCTCCAAATTCAGCATAATTGTCTGAGTATAGTTCGAGATTTATAGTTTCAAAAACAAAATTGCTCAATGTTCTATTTGAAAAATCAAGTACATAACCACCTTCCATTTCAAAGAACTTTTCCAATTTTAATTTCTCTCGTCTATTTAAATCTGCCATTCGGTTCTCTTAAATTATGCACAACGGTTAGTATATGAAAAGTAGGCGATTTCGAAGTGCCAAATTTTCGGTTAAGCACAAAGTATAATACGAGCCAAAAGCCTTGAATTTACTACTGTTTCGCCTATTTTTTATATACATTGTTAGCGGGTCGTTGTTTTTGTTTATCAGTCATTTATGTGTTTTTCTATTCCATCAATAATTGATTTCCAATCATCAACGTGTAATTCGTGTCCTGTACCTTCAAGGGTGATTAGATTTGAACCTTTTATTTTTTCTAGTAAAAAACCTGCATTCTTATAATGCCAAATTTTGTCGTCTGTTCCGTGGATAATTAAGGTGGGTTGTTTGATTTCGTTTAATCTGTTCCAATATTCTTCACCACCTTGCAATGCAGCGTGATTGAACATACTTATATAATTGTTGGCTCTATTGAACTCAGCTCTTATCAGTTTTTCACTTCTTTGTTTGTCAAATTGTTTCTTGCCACTCATTAATTCTGCACCCTGAATTAAATAGTTTACCACACTGTCTTCATTTGTCCAATTGACTGTACCTGCTTTACTATGGAAATCTAAAATACTCGTGTCCATTTCAGGTATAGTTGGGTCTGAGTCTCCCCAAGGGCCTGATGACATAAGAGTTAAGGAGTTAACTCTGTCGGCAAACTTTATTGATGCTATTTGAGAAATTAGTCCGCCCAAAGAAATCCCCACAAAATGTGCTTTGTCAATCTTGTAGCCATCCAATATTGAAATAGCGTCATTAGTTAAGTCAACAATATCGTATGGAGTAGAACCTGGTTCATAATTAGTGGATTTTCCTACATCTCTGTTGTCGTAACGAATAACAAAAAATCCTTTTTCAGATAATTGTTGGCAAAATTCAGTGTCCCAATACAGCATTGATACGGTTGCACCTGCTACCAAAAGGATTGCTGGATTTTTCTTATTTCCAAAACTTTCCGTACAGAGTTCAATGCCGTTTGTTTTAATTATTTTCTCTTTCATTTCTGTTTTCCTTTGTTTGCAACTGATTATTATCAGTCCTAAAATTAATATCCAAAGTAGTTTTTTTTTCATTTATCAATGTTTAACTGTTATGCTGGTATCTTTCACAATGCCCGCTAACGTCTTATTTACGCAACTCCTCCCTCAGTTTCGCCAATCCTCACTATGTAACTTTCGTAAACCATTATTCATTCCACTCAGTGAATAACATGTATGTGGCTTGTTATCAGTCTTGTATCAGCCTCAAGGTAAAATATACTCATTTCCTATTGGCGCAAGTTGTCATGTTGCAATTTATTTTTCCACAAATATAAGACTTTCCAAATAAGCAAAAAAGTCTTTAATAGAATTTTTCTGTAATCTAACTTTCTATGTTACAAATAACTATCCAAATTAAATTCTTCCAACTCATTTGCTGATGCACTCTCACTATCATTATTAACTAAAGCCGTTTCATATTTACTCAATATATCCGCCACACGCTGTCTGCCTCCATCTAATTGTTCAATCATAATATCAAATAGAGCAGTTTGTTGCATCAATGATATTGTTTGAGCTGCTTGGCGTTCTTTTTCTTCTGTTGTTTGTTCCTGTTGGATTACTTCTACAACTTGAGACATCTCCTCAAAAGAAAGCCCTTGGGCAGATTTTATATCCTCATTGGTTAGCAATGCTATCTCTTCCAATTCTAAATCAATAGATAATTCTTCTTCTTCTTCATCATCATACTCCATTTCAAAATCTACGTGCATCGGTTCAGTATAGTTTTCGGGAGTTGTTTGATCTGCTTCTAATGGAATAGTAACAATGTAGGTGCTTTTCCCTATAATGGATCTGGCTCTTTTGGGAATTATCTTATTTATCGGTTTTACACCCTTTTGATCTTTTCTAAACCAAAGTAATAAAAGCAAGTAATAGAGTAGGGCAAGGATAATAATCAATTTGAGTATCATAATAGGTTCTCCATTTTTTTCTTATACAATTCGTTAATCTCGTCTTTGTGTTTGTCAAAATGATGTTGGATAATTGATTCCACGTAACTGCTCACAGTTGCTTTACCCATGCCCAATATAGTTGCAATTCGTGTCAGTTTTTCATGAGTTGAATTGCTCACATATACAGAACGTCTATCAGGAAGCTCCATTTTATGAAAGAAGGTTTCTTCATAATTTGCTGTGTTACTTTGCAAATCAAGAGTTGGCATTGAATTGTTCTTGAAAATAGGTGAACTTGATTGTTCAACTTTTACAGTTGGAATAGTTCTTTCCATTACGGATTCCTCTTTTTGCTTCATGGGCAATCCTTGAGAAATAATTTCTTTCATGAAGTTTTCATCTATTGTGTTGTTTCCTTTTTTAGCCATATTGTTATAGTTTTATTATGAATCCAATTTCAGTTATCAAATCTTCCAAGTTACTACCTCTCATCAATCGTTTATCTGCCGGAAATAATGTAGAACGGAAAATGGAAGGTTTATCACCAAACAATTCTTTTTTATAGCGTTTTGTATCGGGAATATAGGTAGTCATCAAATTTAATTCTAAATCGCTTATCGTTTTTTCATACACTTCATATAAGTCAGTCCTTTCTCTTTTATCAACCTGGTTCCAAAACAGGTATAAACCTTTCAGATTGAACTCTTCGTTGTGTACTAACAGGTTGTTAATGGTCATAGCGAATGAAAGAGTACTTTCTAATACTACCCTATCTGCAGTAATGGGTGTAAAGATAAAATCCATAGATGCTAAAGAGCCTATTACTCCTTCACTATTGACTGTCCCAGGAAGATCAAAAAAGACAATATCTATTTCATTGGCATGATTTTTAATATATTCCGAAGCAATAGTAATTGCATCTCCCGATGTGGCACAAAGAATTGGATAAGCTTTTTTATTTAAAGCTTTAAACTGATTGTACGCAAGCAGTTTATAGAGTTGATTACTATTTACCAGTTCGCTATCTCGTTTTCGCATAGCAGTTATGCTGTGTTGGGGATAGTCGCAATCTACAACCGCAACATTGTATCCTTTCAGATAATGCAAATAACTTGCTGCAAGTACCGTGAATGTAGTTTTACCAACGCCACCTTTTTGGGTGGAAAAAGCTACAAATAATGTTTTACTGTTCATCTTGTATTTTTAAGAGTTTATTTATTTATTTTTTTGCAAGTGAGTTGTTGATTGATTGAATTATTGAATTCAGTAGTTCATTCATTCATGAAGTCAGTACTTCATTCTTTCAATAATTATTGAGCGTATTCATTATTGCAATCAGATACAAATAAACAGATAAAAACAACCGCTTTTTTATTGTGGCTTTATATGGCTTTTACTGGCTTATCTTGTCACTGCTATCAATTTGACAATAGCTATTTAACTGTGTTACTTTGTTCTAGGAAATTTGATGTGATAAACGGAAAATTATTTGTTCTCAGCTTCCTACATTAGTTTATTATAGACTGAACTCAATCCGCTTTCAATGCGGATTTTATTATCGTCAGATAATAGCAAGGTGTGTTTTGAGCTGCTCGAATTATATTCAGCATCTCAAAACCTTGCCCTTTCAGGGAAATAAATTTTCTCGGAACTCGAAAATTTTAATAGGTAATGTAGTTTAATAGTTACAGTATGGATAAAGATAAAATGAAGAATAAAAAACCGCATAAAGGCGGTCGTAAGCCAAAGAAAGATCCGGCAATTTATAGATATTCGGTGAGCTTTAATGCTGTCGATCATGAACGTTTCTTGGCCTTGTTTGAACAATCAGGAATGAGAACCAAAGCTCATTTTATTGTTAAAAGAATATTTGATGAACCGTTTAAGATTATCCATATTGATAAACCTACCGTGGATTATTATGCTAAGCTTACAAGTTTTTACTCTCAATTTAGGGCTATTGGTGTAAATTACAACCAAGTGGTAAAGGCTATAAACACGCATCTTACTCCTAAGAAAGCACTTGCTTTTCTCTATAAACTTGAAAAAGCTACTTTAGAACTTGTTGCTGTTACACGCAACGTAATAGCGCTTACCAAGGAGTTTGAAGAGAAGTACATCAAGACAAATCACACAAACACTAATAAATAGGATGGTTGCTAAAATTAATGTTGGAAGCTCTTTGTACGGAGTATTGGCTTATAATCAGAAAAAGATTGATGAAATGGAGGGTAGGGTACTGTTTACTAATCGTATGTTTGAAAGTGAAGATGGCAATTTTAATATTCATCGTTGCCTAGAATGTTTTGAAATGCAGCTGCCGCAAGATATCAGAACTGAAAAACCTATTATCCATATCTCTTTAAATCCACATCCTGATGATAAACTTAATGATGTTCAGCTTTCCGAGATTGCACAGCAGTATATGGATAAATTGGGTTATGGTGGGCAACCTTATATTGTTTACAAACATGAGGATATTAACAGGCATCATATTCATATTGTATCTCTTCGGGTTGATGAGCACGGAATAAAATTAAACGATAAGTTTGAACATCGTCGCAGTAAAGATATCACAAGAGAAATAGAGAAAAAGTACAGTTTACGTCCTGCTGAAAAAATGAAAGATAAGGAGTTAACCAAATTTCAGAAAGTGGATTACGAATCTGGAGATATAAAAAAGCAGATATCAAATACAGTAAAGGGTGTGATAAGCAACTATCGGTTTCAAAGTTTCGGTGAGTTTAAAACATTACTCTCATTATACAATATTCATGCAGAGGAGGTAAAAGGTGAAGCCAAAGGAAGACCGTATCACGGTATCGTCTATTCTGCAACCGATGATAGTGGCGACAAACATGGCAATCCGATAAAGTCATCGTTAATTGGCAAATCTGTTGGTATTACTACCCTTAATGATAAGATAAAGCAAACCTGTGAAATCTGGAAAGAAGGTACTTTAAGGCCTGAAATTAAAAACACTGTTCATGAATTATTGAATAGTTCAACTTCAATATCTCAATTCAAGAACAATCTGAATGAGAAAGGAATAGATGTGGTAATAAGACAAAACAATGAGGGGCGTATTTATGGTGTCACTTTTATAGATCATAATAACAGGATTGCATTGAATGGTTCCAGATTGGGTAAAGAGTTTTCTGCAAATGCAATAAATAATCTTATTCAAGGTGTTCCTGAGACTGGTCTTAAAACAACCACTTTAAAAGAGATTAATAATAAAACAGAATATGAATCTCCTGATTACATGGATAAATCAATATCTGAACATCAGGACAAATCAACAAACAAAGAGTCTTTAATTGGTGATATTCTTAAAATGATATTTGGAAAATCAGGATATCACGATGATGATTACTCTAATTCAACCAAACGAAGTAGGAAGAAAAAACGTCGATATGGAAGACAAATTTAATTCTCAAAAATAGGCTATTATGCAAAGTGAAGATGATTTAAGGGGATTGGCAAAGGTGATGGACTTTATGAGGGCGATTAGCATCATGCTTGTGCTTGTCCATATTTATTGGTATTGCCACGCTTATTTTGTTAGTATGAATTACACTGTTTCTGTAGTAGATAAAATACTGATTAACTTTCAGGATAATACAGGACTGTTTAATCACATAATAATAACAAAGTTCTTTTCTGTGCTGTTTTTGGCTTTATCATGTTTAGGAACAAAAGGAGTAAAAAATCAAAAGGTTACATGGACTAAGATTACCCTGTTTTTGATTTTAGGAATTCTGTTCTTTTTTATCAACTGGTGGATACTTGATTTGAACTTGTCACTATCTTCAAAAACTATTCTCTATACCATTACTATGAGTATTGGTTACCTCTTTTTGCTGCTTTCAGGAGTATGGATTTCACGATTGATTAAGATTAATTTGATGGATGATGTTTTTAATATAGAGAATGAATCCTTTATGCAGGAGATGCGGCTTATGGACAATGAATATTCTGTTAATCTTCCTACTTGTTTCTGGTATCGAAAAAAGCAATACAATGGATGGATTAATGTTGTGAATCCTTTTCGAGCTACTATTGTATTGGGGACTCCTGGCAGTGGGAAATCTTACGCTGTAATTAACAACTATATTAAACAGCAGATTGAAAAGGGTTTTTCTATGTATATTTACGACTATAAGTTTCCAGATCTTTCGGAGATAGCATATAATCATTTGATGAATCATTCTTATGCTTACAAAGTAAAGCCAACTTTTTATGTTATCAATTTTGATGATCCTCGAAAAAGCCACAGATGCAATCCTATTAATCCTTCATTTATGACCGACATATCTGATGCTTATGAATCGGCTTACACAATAATGCTGAATCTGAATAGAAGTTGGATTCAGAAACAGGGTGATTTCTTTGTAGAATCACCAATTATTCTTTTAGCTGCAATCATTTGGTTTCTCAAGATTTACGAGAATGGAAAATTCTGCACATTCCCTCACGCTATTGAGTTTTTGAATAAAAAGTATGCAGATACCTTTACGATTCTAACCTCTTATCACATTCTGCTTTGGAGAGTGTGACAACATTCATGGTCTGACTGCTGTGCTCCTTTTTGAAAAAATCGAATTTGAATTGTTCCATATATTGATAAAGTTTATTGCTTAGGATTACATCATTTTACAAATGAAAACACTATATGCTTGTGTCGGCTTTGCATTACCCTCGTCCAATCTGCGGAATACCTCGTCAATGCGTTTGTCTGTTTCTTGCTGATGTTGCTGCATTTCCAGTTGATGGTACTCCATTGTTGAAAGACGTTGGAAAACTTCTGCATTTGTCACCATGAAACGCCTCATTGCAACAAATGCATCCATAATACGTATGCTTACACGAATAGCCGTTTCACTTCTGAGAACGGTAGAGAGCATTGCTACTCCCTGTTCTGTAAAAGCATATGAACGAACTGTTGAGTGCTTCAAACTATTGAACCGATCACAATTTGTGACCAGTTCAGCCAAGTCTCTATCTATCATAATTTGATTCCCATCATTTTGAGATAGTCTGATAACGTTCCCATACCAACAGACTTCCTGTATTCGTCAACTTTCTCAGGATCCTCCAGCTTGTAAAGATGCCATTTGCCGTCCTTGTCTTCTTCCAACTGGGTGCCATATCGCTGTGGACGACCTTCGAAAAGGCAGATACGGTCTTCCATCATCGCCACATTCTCACGAGGAATATCGCCTCTCTCTGCAGCCTTTAGGAACAATGGCAGATATTTCCTTTGCATCTCGACCGATGAATGCTGAACAACAAGCCAATAAGCGCTACATGCATCACCAACCTTGTCCTTACCGACAAATCCACGTGAATCAAGGATTTTAAAAATCTTCTGTTGGTTGACGCTGTCAATCGTAGCCATTACGGAAAAAATGGAATCTATCTTTGCCTTGTCTTGTGGCTGCTGTCTTGATGTCATCCTCCATTCCTGTCGAATGGCTTGGTCATCCTTTGCTATTTCGAGCAGTTGATTGCGGAGAGGAATATCGTAGTTGGCTTCTTTCCTTGTCTGACGCTCATGCATCGCATTCATGATTTCATTCCATCGCACATCATCATGAAGAGGGAGCAGATCTTTGTCTGTTTCTATGTTCAGACTATACCATTCTGGTTCAGCTTTCATTCTCTCCTCAAGAAACCTGAACGCAGCATCTTTATGACCTGCCAGTGATGCCACACATGCAGCATTATAGAGATGCTGGCCGCGAACGTAGTTCTTAAAATCAAATGCCTGGGTGAAGTATCGTTCAGCTTCTTGATAATTCTGCTGCATGTAGGCTGAATCAGCTTTTGATATTAGACTATTATACTTCCGACTTTCCTCCTCATCAGGTAAAGTACCAGTCTGCATCACTCTGATGCTCTTGTTCTTGAAATCCTCCAAAGATATAGCTACAGACTGCATATTATGCATATCAGTTACATCCCAATGATAAACACCTTTCTCTGGCCATTTCTTAGATTCTGTCTGCATGACATACATTATTCCCAGTATTGTCTTACCAGCCTTATTTATTCTGTCAACACAAACAAGTCGGTGTTGTCTTTTATTAAAATATAGATTTCGCCAAATGTTTTCAACATCATTCTTTGGTAGCTTCCACAAAGTTGTCCTGGTTACAGTCAACAATCCATCCATGCTGATCTCATAATCAGGAACCTCACTGCTGTTCACTCCTTCAAATACATACATATTATCATCAACAGTGCGTAAACCATTCACAGGAAATGGTACATCCTTGGTTATTGCCCTCATGTATTTTGTGTATCCAGTCTGATTTTTTGTAGAGCATGATGTCATAAGTACAACTGCTCCCAATATAAAAATACTTTTCTTCATTTTATCTGTCATATTTATATTCATTTTTCCAAAATCACAAATTGTGACTTTGTACATTACCATATTTAACAAAATGCAAAGGTAGTGCTTTTAGCCTTTAAGCCACTATTACACAATCCCTTTCTTTGAAAATAACGTAAAATCAATAGTATTATTGCGGTGATTGCATTTTTAGTAATCGCTTAACTCGTTGCACCGTACTCACGCCCTTTCCACTTAACTTCGCCACATCCCGAATGGAATAACCCTTGCGGAGCAGACTTATTACTTCTCTATATTCGGCTTTCATCTGTTCTTCCGTTTTTACAGAACCGATCTTGCGTCCGAGTTTTCCACCTTTCTCTATATACCGCTTCCTTCCTGATTGCAATCGGAAGGAGATATTGTCACGTTCCAATTGCGCACAGGTCGAAAGCGAGGCTATCATTATAGGGGCAAAGAGTGACGGATGTCCTTCTTTGTCCAATAATGTAAGCTGTTCCTTTTGAATGTAGAGGTTAATGCCACAGTCAATGAGTTGCAGACAATGGGCAATGTGAACATGGTTTACCATAATCTGAAAGCAGACAAAATACGCAAGCGCATATCGCATTACTTTGTCTTGCAACCAATCGTCTTAGAATTTTGGATAACGTCTTTGACACTGTTGCGAAATGCATGTTGCCACCATTCAAGAGTATGGAAAAAAGTAAGCTCCATCATGCCTGTCTCTTCAAGAAGAATTGCTCATTCTACTAATCGCCCAACATCATACACTTTGGGTAATATCGGTGTGATAGAAAGTTAAATACGTTAAATTTTGCCTATTTCGTATCTATATAGAATCCACACAGCCACTTTTCTACCGTTTAGAGTGTATAATACTGATAATCAACTAACAATGGATACAATTATTGTACTTCATTGGTTCAAATCAAGTTGCCCGAATCTGTTACCGAACTAGGTAAACAAGCTTTTTATAATTGTACTTCTTTGTTAGATATCACTCTGCCTTCTGGTCTAGAGGCACTGCAAGATTATACTTTTAATAACTGTAGCTCACTAAAACAGATTCAGCTACCTGCTCAATTGAAGGTGATGGGATCAAATCTATTTAAAAAGTGTTCTGCACTCGAAGAAATAGAGATTCCTGCTGGAGTAACTAAGCTTTCGGGTTCTGGGGCTATGAATTCGGGAATGTTTGGTTATTGTGAAGCACTCAAAAAAGTAGTTTTACCTGAGGGTCTCGAAGAAATAGGCGATCAAGTATTCTACTCTTGTTACGCTTTGGAAGAAATAAATATTCCATCAACAGTTAAACGTATCGGAAAACATGCTCTCTATGACTTGAGATCTCTTAAAAGCATCTATCTAGACACCGAAATTATAGATGATTATTGCATGTGGGTTAGCTCTGGCTCAAGCAAACTTACTGAGCTTACTTTTGGGCCACGAGTTCATACCATTGGTAGAAATGCACTCCTTAATGCTAATGTTTTAGCAACTATCACTTTTGAATCAGAGAACTGCCCTTCTATTGATTCGCCTACAACTTTTGGAGAAGTAGGAGTGAAAGTCGAAGCTTCTAGTCGCAAAATATTCATACCTGAAAGCTCATATGATTCATACAGCAAGGGTCTTTCATTTATGGTAGACCAACTAGGATACACCATCATTGCGGGTAAGGGTTCTTTAAAAGATGGAGTTTATTTTAGTGAAACCAGTGAAGACTCAGATTGGAAAGAATCGTATACTGATTTTAAGGGACATTACATATACGTTAAAACGGTAGGTAATGCAGTTCTAACAGCTAGTCAGTTAAAAGGATTGGAAACAAAAATCAACAATAGCTCAAAAAAGATGGTATTGGATATGTCTGAAGCTACTTTTGAATCAACAAGCATAGAAGACAATCTATTTAATAGTAGTGCGAAATTATTCGAAATCTCTTTCCCGAAAAACATTGAGGTCATTGGAGAAAACGTTTGTTCGTACACTGGAGAGTTAAGAGCTGCTATTTTGGGTAGTCAAGTTAAAGAAATAGGTGCTTATTTCTGTGCAAAAGGTTTTGCGGGAGATAATAGAGTGGCTTTCGTGTGTAAAGCAAAAACTGCTCCAACTTTTAAAGATGATGGTTATCCTGATTTCTCTGTTCCTTTTGGAGGAGGCGAAAAACTTCCACTATACGTTCCTCAAGAAGCTATTCCTTCTTATAAAGCAGAAAGGAACTGTGCAGAATATCTTATAGCAAGAGGTGCAATAGTTCTTACTCCTCTTAATCAACTAAAAGAGTATCAGTGGAGAGCCGCACTCAAATAAATTTACATCAAATATAAATCAAAGAAGGCATCAGATGAAAGTAAATAGACTGATGTCTCCTTTAAAATTAGAAACAAATGAAGAAAATAGGTTATTTATTACTGAGCTTAACCCTCCTATTAGTGGGGTGCTCGTATGATGATGATAACATTTGGAACAAAGTCAATGATATAGAGTATCGATTGGCTGAAATTGAAGAGGTTTCAAGTAGACTGAATAAAGAGATTGAAGCGATTAAAATCGTATTAGACTCATCAAAAACCATTGTTGCCGTTACTGAAACCAAAGAAGGATATGTGATCACTTTCTCGGATGGTGATACTATGCCTATCAAAAACGGAAAAGATGGCGAACAAGGTAAAGATGGCAAAAGTGCTCCTATTATCGGTGTAAAAAAGGCAAATGACGGACTCTATTACTGGACTCTTACCAGCCAAGATACAACAGAATGGTTATTGGATGAATCGGGCTACAAATTAGCCGTAGAAGGGAAAGAGGGTGCTGAGGGCATTACTCCCCAAATAGGTGTAGATGATAAAGGCTTTTGGACTGTCAACTATGGAAAAGGAACAACTCAAATACTCGATGAGCAAGGGAATCCCGTAAAAGCTCATGGAGATGGTGGAGAGTCGCTTTTCAAAGAAATAGATACGACCAACCCCAACTTTGTTATATTCCACCTAACCAATGGTGAGGTAGTAGTTGTAAAACGAACAGATGCTCAGTTCTTCTTCAACGACAAGGAAGTAACAGCACCTCAAGGAGAAACGATGACATTGGATATGAATATCAAAAATATTCATTTTGCAGAAGCTCTCAAAATACCCGAAGGTTGGGATGCTGAAATCAATTTAGAGACAGCCAAAGCAACCATCGTTGCACCCAAAGAAGGTGGTGCACAGGCAGGAATGCTCTCTTTCATCGCTCTAGACAACAAGAACAATACGTTAATAGCTACAGTCTTCGTAAAAATAGCTAATGAGGGTACTGGCTATACCAATAAGTACGGAACATTTGTACTTGCTGAAGGAAATATGACAACCGTAAATGGTACTCTATTTTATTATGATGAAAAAGGTGTAGAACATGCTGACGTATTTGAGAAAGCCAATGCAGGTGCTGAAGTAGGAAATGTACTTCAAGATATGTTTATCGCCAATAATAAAATTTACTTCATCACAAAAATGGAGATCAACAAGGTGGTTTAAATCGCTTTGTAGTTTGTAACTCTGAAACCATGAAAGCAGAGTTTTCTGATCCTCTAGTTTTCACTACTCCAAAAGGTGTCGGCACTTGGCCACAACATATTGTGATAACAGGTAAGAACAAAGGTTATGTTCAGTATTCAGACAATGCCATGGAGACAACATCGGGTATTTGTGCAATACAGTTTGATGATAAAAGTGTATCAGTAACTCATCATGTAACAGGTACTTTTGGTGAATTCACGGTTAAAGGAGCTACAAAGTCACGTATGATTTACTCACGTGGCAAAGTGTATGCTGCCTGTGGACATTCAGTAGTTATCATCGATCCAAATAACGACAAAGCAGTGGAGAAGAAAATAGAATTTCCTGGAAGACAAACGAAAGACATCGTAAAAGCTGCTGACGGTAATCTTTATGTTGCCTTGGCTAGCCCCTACGAAGGAGAATCACCCAATATAGCAACTCTTAAAGGAAACCCTATGATTGTTGGTCTAGATCATTCAGGAAAGATTATCAGTGAAGTAGAACTCAAAGGAGGCATCCAATTCCCTATTCAAACTTGGTCGCCCAACATAGGTATGTGTACTAGTTTCACAGATCCTTACCTCTACTTCAGAGATAGTTCTGAATTCACTATTACCACAATGAGTCGTTACAACTACGAAACAAAAACCCTAGAGTACAATTATTATAAGGGAGGTGAAACCATATATGGCATTCTAGGTCAGCATCCGTTTACCAAAGAACTCTGGCTACCCACTTCTTCTTATGTAGATTCAAAGATATTTGTAATGGATGTAAGTGGCAGTAAGCCTGAGATCAATCGCTTATACGAGTATAACACCCAAAAAGGTGCTAGCCCTGCAGGTATAGATTTCGCTTACCGCTTTACTCCAGAGTGGATAAACAAATAAGCATATCATTAAAGCATTATTTATTAGTTTTTAAGATAAACAACCCCTATTCAGTAAGGTCTGGATAGGGGTTGTCTCTTGAAAACCCATTCTATTTTGAAAAGGGTTTTTATACTTTGACACCGACATGACGATTACATGTCGGTGTCATCGTATCCTCTTATCGGTGTCAAGATGATAATATCTTTTACATAAAAGCTGGTTTGTTGCCGTCGTCGGTATTGGGTTTATTTACACCGATGCTATCTCTCACATCTTTTTGAGGATGTTCTACAAGATCGGCTACGTAGGCTCCTATACTTTTTCGGGAAACCTCTGTACCTTTAAAAGATTCACCCTTATGGGTTAGTTCGTACTCCACTTCATCTTTATTGGTAAGCCATGCGGGGCGAACTACGGTATAATCGAGTGTAGAGGCTTCAATCACATCGGCAGCTTTACGGTATTCTACCAAATAATTACCTAATGTTTCATTATTCCATTTACCAAATGCTCCAGGAACTTCATCGTATATCCCGATAGAGGAGATAAAGATAAGTCGTTTCACATTGTTCTGATTCATCACCTTTACGATGAGTTTTGCCATATCAATCACCTTTCCTGCAAGATTTGCATATACTATGTCTTTTCCCTTTACGGCAGCATCAAGTTGAGATTCATTCAATACATCTCCCTCTATGATGTGGGCTACAGATTCATACTTTGTTAATCTTTTGGCATTTCTAGCAAATAATGTCAATTCAATGTCTTTTTTGTCTTTCAAAAACTCAATGGCATGTTGGGCAATAGCACCAGCAGCACCAAGAACTAATACTTTCTTTTTCATTTTTACTGACTTTTATAGATATCGCCTTTAGATAGATATAAAATGGTGGGATTCACCAACTAAGAAAAGGTTTTTGAGCTTAAAATAAATCATCTCCTTGTGGAGTAATTGCTCAATTTACTACTACTAACACATCAAATTTCATTAAGTTCTATTTGAGAGCTATAAATATAAATAAAAGACATTTTTGTAGCAATAGCACACCATAGTTTACATATAGATATGTAAAGATAGTTCTTTTATCAAATAGTCATAAAAAGAATACATATCCAAGCAATATGCTACACAACACCCTATAAACCCTCTAAATACTAACACTTTATCACTTTTGAAGCCGTTGGTAGTCGTTTTTAGCATAAATTAGCTGTTATATAACATAAATACACTTATTCGTTCGAGTAGGATTTAATATATTCAATATTTTTTATCACTTTTGCCTTACACACATTGCTATAGAGATGATATAGCAATTCTGTATTTTATTAGAACATCAATTAAAATCAACCTATTAAATCGATGCTATGGGAAAAATACTAGGAAGAAACTACTCCGATACACGTGAAAACAAGAACGGAGAAATAGAGTATTTTATTGACGGAGATTGGTACACTAAAAAGGACGTCGCTGAAGAGAATAAAGAAATTATCTATTGGCACAACTGGACTTATGAAGTTTATGCTGATGGAGATTTTCCTCAGTAGTCCTGTTAGAACCTCACTACCTAAAATTAAATACAAAGGAATTAAAAATTGGGTTTAACCCTATCTTCAATTAAGGATAGAGTTAAACCCTTTTTTGTTTTTTAGACGAATTGACAACTTACTTGCCTTCAGAAAAGAGGAAGGCATGGACTCGTGTTTTGTGTCCAAAACTTCACTTTCTTTCTCGCCCATCTTTCCATAGATAGTCCTAAAAATAGTTTCTGCTTTACCCTAATCAGTTAGTAGATGAATCATTTGAATCTGAAGTATTCGTCGAGTGATGACAGTTGTGAAGGTCGAGCCACTCTTTTTCAATTTGAACTAACTCATTATCTTCGAGATACAGCTTATATATTCCTCCATTCACATAAGTTCTATACCCCATCACTTCAACAAATACATTGTCTGATCCTTTCGACATATAAATCATTTCATAATCATTTCCCATAACTTTAAGAATATCTCGCTTTGCCATACCCAGCTGGACTTTCTTAATGTCATAATCGGCTGTATAGAAGAGGCTCGAACAAGATGTGAGTAGCACAGTAACCAAAAGCATACTTATTATAATCTGTTTCATAGTATTGATGTTTTAATTACTCTAAATGTACATTTATTTCAACATCTACAGTACGCACACCCCCTATTCCATCAGGGGAGATTCCCTATACCAGTTAGGGTTATTCTCCAAACCGAAGAATCTTTTTATTAGAGTAGGGTTTCTATGTGCTATCACCGAAGACTAAAGTAGATCAGTAAGATTATTATTAAACCAATAGTCTTTCTTTTTGTTATATGTATATTGATTAATATATCAGAAGTGTACATTAACCTAATCTTATTCAGAAATATGACGCACACCAGAAATTTATCAAAAGCAGCTTTTCGTGATTTGAAACATTTTATTCAAAGTGATAATTTTACAACAGATAACGTTGTGAAGCATGCCAAGGAGCTTAAGAAACTAAGAGCAGAATATAAGCCTCAAGTAAAAGACTTTGAGTCCTTGCAAGAGTTTGACTTTATCTCTCTTTTTGGGCTACAACTTTGCAGACAGAAGATTGAAGAGATGAAAAACTCAACTTCTTCTCCCACTCCAGAGTTCAAGAACCTGATGAAAGAGATTTATCTGATTGAGGAATCCTTGTTGAATATCATGGACTTTGAACGATTATCCAACTTGCTAGATCAACGCATTCATGATTTGTCGTAAAGCAGGTTCTCTCGTATGAGAGAACTCAATATCCTATATAACAAAACAAAGCAGGCATCCCCTTTTAGAGATGCCTGCTTAAGTTTTATATATATGAATTCTATTCAAGTACAGCGGCAAAACCACCATTGCGAACTAAGGTTACAGTAAAAGAATCACCTTTTTTCACTTGAATTTCTTTTTTTCGATAGTCCATTGCTTGAAGACCAGCATTGATTCCATCTTCAAAGTAAGTCATAGTATAAGTTTTATCTTCATCTAAGAAATCAAAATGAAGAATCAGTTCCCGAGTAGGTTTACTATCGTTGGTAATTCCTCCAATAAACCATTGAGAGTTTTTTCTTTTGGCCACAACCGCTACTTGCCCTATTTCAGCCATCAGAGCTTTTGTTTCATCCCAAGTTACAGGAACTTGAGTAATAAACTTAGTACAATCTTCATTACGATAATAAAGTGTTGGGTTATCAGCCAACATTTGTAATCCACTTTCAAAGACTACAAATAGAGCCATTTGATAAGCCCTTGTTCCTATACTACCAGAATTAGGACGCTGTGCTGAGTAACGATCAGGTTGCATGCTAAACATAGCACCTGGAGTATAATCCATAGCACCTACAGCATTTCTAATAAAAGGGAAAAAGAGACTGTTATCAGGATAGCAACCCTGCATCTGCTCCATACCTCTAACTCCCTCATAAGATAAAATATTAGGATATTTATATTCTAATCCTGCTGGTGTGAAAGAGCCATGAAAATCAACGAAAAGCTTATGTTTGGCAGCTTCTTGAGCTACTCTTTCATAGAAATTAACCATCCATTGATCACTTCTATCCATAAAATCTATCTTTACTCCTTTTACACCCCATGTTTGAAAAGTTTTAAATAGATCAAAGTTGTTTTCTACTGTCAACCAAGTTAACCAAAGTACAACTCCTACATTTTTCTCTTTCCCATAACGGATAATTTCATGAACATCTACTTCGGGATTTGGAGTATAAGGATCTGTGGTAGATAGGGCCCACCCTTCATCCATGATGATATAAGGAATACCGAATTTTGCAGCAAAATCTATATAGTATTTATAAGTATCCAAATTATAGCCAGATACAAAATTGACATCTGCCCCATAAGGAGATGCTTCATTCCACCACTCCCAACTAGCTTGTCCAGGTTTAATCCAAGAAGGATCATCTATTATCGAAGAAGGAGATAACTTGCAAGACATTGTATTCTCAATCAATTTTTCATCTCTATCTGCTATTACAAAGTATCTCCACGGAAATTCTCTTGTTGAAGAGGTGTGTGCGATATATTCTGCTTCTTTCAATATTTTCAAACTTCGATCACCATCTTCTCCAAACTCTAATGGAACTTTAGGAAATATAGATTCTACTCCGTTTTTTCCATCTCCCTTAACAAACATTCTAGGATAATCTGACACATTTGCTTCTGCAAATAAGATCTTATATGCACTTGAAGTATCTATTAAAATAGGCAAAGTTGACATTTTATCTCTTTCCTTCCATTCTGACGACTTCAAATGAGTATAAGCTTCTTCATAAGCAGTTTTAAAGTTTCCAGGCTGCTGGAGATGTAAAGTATAATCGAGAGGAAAATGAAGATTAAAACTCTCATTTATCACAAAAAGAGATTTATCTTTTAAGGTTGTCACAAACCGATAAGCTATTCCTTCATTATAGGCTCTAAACTCTAACGAATAACCCCCTTTAAAACTCAATATCAACTCATTATAATCATTAGAGATAGATGAATATTTCAGAGGAATAACAGGAGTTATCTGACTGTTGAAACTCCGAACTTTAGAACGAGTTAACCTTGGATTTATTCCTAGATAAGAATTTTCCAATTCTAGCCCTAGCCTATTACAAGTCAATAAATCATGATCATCAGAAGATATATTACAAGAAATATCTTTATCTAAACTGATTTGAACTTTCAACTTGCCATCAGGAGATTTAACAGATAGTGTATTTCCTGCATAGCTAGTCAAACTAGCCATGCAGAGTAATACCAAAGTTATATTTTTAAAATATCTTAATTTCATCTTATTGCACTGTTATTGAATTGAGTAAGTCCAACTTACCACCATCAACCAATTTCAAGATCAACTCTCCGAAGAGTGTATTTTGCCATGCAAACCAATCTCTTGTAAACTTATTTGGATCGTTTACATTGAAAGATTCGTGCATAAAACCTGTACCAGCATCGGTATTCAGCAATAACTCGATACACCATTTTATTTCGGCATCATCTTGACTAGTAAAGGCTTTCATCATAATACTCATAGGCCAAGCCATATCGTAACCAATGTGTGGACCACCAATACCTTCGCCCTTAGTTCCTCTAAAGAAGTAAGGATTATCTTCACTCCATACAAAGCGACGAGTATTTTGGTAGATAGGATCATTTACATCTACATCTCCTAAATAAGGCATAGCCAACAAACTAGGCACATTAGCATCATCCATCAACATGTGATTGCCAAAACCATCTACTTCAAAAGCATAGATTGTACCATATTTAGGGTGATTGTAGGTTGCATATTTTTGAAGAGCAGTAGAAACTTCTGCTGCTAACTCTGTACATTCTTGAGCCAATTTGCTATCCTTATTCACCTGAGTCAATACCTCTGCTGCCTTACGAAGAGAAGTTACAGCAAAAAAGTTGGATGGAACAAGAAATTGAAGTGTAGTAGAATCGTCTGATGGACGGAAACTAGACACAATTAAGCCCACAGGATTTACAGGAGCACCTTTACCAGCGTTGTTTAAAGTATCAAGAGCTCTATCTGTTACTCTTAAGAACATATACGGACCATCATTTTCCTTTCTCTGTTGTTCTTTAAAAGTCTTCAACACATTGGCTATTGTCTGCATCCACTCTTCACCCCAAATGCTATCATCGCCTGTTACTTTCCAGTATTCATAAGCTAAGCGGATAGGGTAACAAAGAGAGTCTATCTCCCATTTACGTTCGTGAACACCTGGTTTCATATCGGTGCCATCACTCGCCCAATCTCCTACATGATTCGTATCCGTATAGAAGGCATTAGCATAAGGATCTAGATTAATAGAGCTAAACTGTCTCAATATGACTCCCTTTAGCATTTCTTTAAGATTGGCATCTTTATCAGCATAGTGAATATAAGGCCAAACCTGCGCACCAGAATCTCTTAACCACATAGCATGAATATCACCTGTATAGACGCTTGTATCGGGTTTGCCATTCTTTTTATCAAAATAAACTGTAGTATCTAGAGTATTGGGGAAGCAGTTTTCGAACATCCAAGCTAGTTTAGGATTTTTCAACATCCCTTTAACTCTCTCGATTTCTTTATCAACTACTTTGGATACAAAAAGCCTTTTAGAAGCTTTAGGTCTATTTGTTTTATAACCTTTATTCAATACTTCAGAAGCTATAGCTGTATTATCATTGGGTTGAATAAAGCACGAATTCATACTGCTCGCATCGAAACCTTTCAGTATTAAAGCTGAAATCATTAAAAACTTGTAGTGTGAAGATTTAAACCTCATTAGTAAATTATTTTAATTTAGTATTAGTTAATCTGTGCCAACCTAGCGTACATTTCTACAAATGCAGCCTGAGTTAACAACCATTTCTTTTCATCTTTATTTGTATTAGACCAATCTTTATTAAACAGCCCATTATTATCACGCATGTTTTCCCAAGCATAGTCTAAACTTTTTTGAAAACTATCTAAATAGATTCTATTATTATCTATTGTATATAACTCGATATATCCTCTTAACATAACTCCAATAAACCAGATATCAGAGTTCTTTAACAATCGACAAGAAGAGCCAAATGAAGAATGATCGGTAAAGAAGTAATTATATCCCGCTTGAGCTATATTTTGAGCATCCAATAAGTAATTCTGATCTTCAGTCAACTGATATAATAAAGCGGCTGCTTGCAACATTTGCCCACTATTATACGGATACTTTGCCTTATCTACCTTTCCCTCAAGATTTATATTATCAAAATACAAATAATCATCGGTGTCTTGTAAATGCACTTTTGTCCAATTATATAAATCTTTTCCATATTCAAAATAAACACTATCTCCTGTTGCTTGATACAGTTTTAATGCATATACAGCACCAGGTGCATTTGAACACGTATTTTTACTTCCTTTATTTTGTTCACACCAATAAATACCCCCTCCTAATTGTTCATCCATACCACTTAGAATAAAGCTCCAAATTAATTTCGCTTTCTCTAAGTATTCTGTTCGATTTGTCATAATATATAGATCAGTAAAATCTATCCCCAACCAAACATTGTCATCATAAAATCTATCCGACTGAGGAGCAGAATTGATATAAGAAGCATAAGCATAAGGAGTTCTTTTTGTATCAAAATACTCTTCTAGTCCCGGTAAAACCTGTTCAGTTAGGATAGAATCATAAGAAAGAATCTCTCTATCGGCCGCTAAGATAGCATTTACAGCCGACAGAGTTCCAGAGTATGGCCATAAATAAGAGTATTTATTAACTTGGTTTTCTGAAGCAAGGTAAGTAGCACTCTGATTTTGATCAAATGGATAAGTTTCTCTGAGTAAATTTGAATCATCTACTGAGTAATATTTATAAATAGCATTAAGTGTCTGTGTAGCTCTCTGTAAATTTATATTTATATCAGCTGTACTCATATGAGTACAGCCAACTAAACACATAAAAAGAAGAAATGACACTATAATATTTCGTTTTTTCATTGTATTATTCTGTATTATAATGTGTTACTTATTCAATAACTCAAGCGTGGCTTTTGCTTCCATCATCATACAGCCACTAGCTTGAGAAGTAAGTTGTGTAAATCCAAGGGGAGCAGTATCCCATGATGGACCAAAAAGCAAATCATCATCATAAGAACCCGTTTTATAAACCGCACTATTCCACAAAATGTAAACATTATGATTAAATGAGGTTATAAATTTCTTCTTATAAGCAGGTTCTAATTCTTCAACTTTAATTAATTCAAGAAAGTATCGAATAAAAATTCCTTTAAATAAACCTCCATCGCCCTCTCCTTCATTTCTCAAAACATTATTACTTGTATTTATTAAAGAAGATAAAGTAAACAAAGCTGCCTGTTTTGCATCGTTTAAATAAACAAAGTCCTTTGTTATATTAAACAACTCAACAGCCGCTCCTACGTAAGTCCCCTGATTATATGTCAAAGAAAGATCTTCTATTTGCAAGCTATTACAGTTTATATTATCATATACTTTCCCTATACTAGAATCTACTAAAGTTTGTTTTTCCCACTCAAATATTTTCTTTGCCCAATTTAAATCTTCTTCATCTTGAGTTATTTTATACATTCGAGCAGCAATAATAGCTGCAGGCCCATTAGAACAAGCATTCTTCGAGCAACCTATACCTGGAGCATAACTCCAGAGAATACCCCCGCCAGCATCGTCAGACCAGGCTTCTTTTATTCTGTTCCAAAGTTCTTTTGCTGTATTTAAATACTTATCTTTTTGAGTTGTTTGATACATCCGAATCATCGTTAAAGCATTCCATTGCATATCATCCACAAAATCATTGAAATAAGTATTGCCGTTTTTCATTTTGACACCATCGTACCATTGATCAAAATAAGTGAGATACTTTTCATCCTTTGTCCTTAAGTAGGCATCAATAATCACATCCATGGCATGGGCGTTTGGCCAATAATGAAAAGTCAAATCCTTCCCATTATTGGCATAGTTGAAATAATGGTCTGATTCATTCCAAAATTTATCTATGAGAGCAGTAGTTGCGCTATCAGCAGCTAAACTCCAGTCATAACTTATCGGTTCCTCATAGGAATAGGAATCTTTAGGATCACTACATGCAAATAATCCATAAGTGCATGCTACGAAAAAGATTGCTATATATATTATTTTTTTCATTGTGTTACAATTTTTAAATATTTGACAATCTACTTATAAAGACACCTCATGCGTATAAACCTCTCCAGACATCATAACACGGAGAGTTACATCTTTTCCATCACATTCATTTATAAACTTCCATTTATGATCCCACTGATTAGCTTCTTTATAGACCTTTAAATTGAAATAAGTTGGAACTCCCGAAGGTTTACCATCTTCTCCTTCATTAACTGGACCTAGGTCTTCTTCTGATTCTTTACCTCCTGATATTGTAGAAACTCTAAATTTGTACCTTTCGTCACGTCCCCAATCTTCTTGTTTAAATTCTATAGGACCTCGTCCTTCCCACACACCTTTCCCTACATAATCAAGAACCCATTCTACCTTATTAGTTGGGCAGAACCAATAACCAATCTCTTTAATTTTAACAGGCTCACTCCAAGATGCAGTGTTAAAATCTATATTTAAACGATATATACCATCTAGTTCATTCACTACATCTTCTGTTCCTTCTTTCAATTTTCCAAGTTCAACATACCAATGAGTTGCTTCTTCCTTTTTCGCATCTACAAAGTAGAATGAATTACCAGCATTAAGTTTGACATATACTTCATATTCTCCTTCAGCTATTCGATGCATAGGCATAGCATCAGTCAGATTCTCTCCTGCTTCACAGCCTAATCCTGTTATAAAAAGCTGACCAGGATCTTCCATTCCTAGAACTCTGGTGATAGTAAGTGTTCTACTATCCTTTGCAATTTGAGGATTAATTCCTCGTGAAGATACAACAGTCCATTTTACAGTGGCAACTTCACCTGGCTCTGCTCCAGCATTTGTCGCAATTTTATTTAAGATCTTAAAGCTAATCTCTGCGCCATTTGAAAAACCATTTAGATCGGACGTCACACTGTATATCGGTTTTGAGAAATCACCTTCTAGCACATCAAAAAAAACTTCATACAAAGGAGCTCCTGCATCTTGAGAACGTGCAGCTTGCCATGAAAAATAGAGGGTCCCATTCGAGGTTAGTTGAATGGTTTTACTATCTGCTGGCTCATATAGATTTTCAACAGGAGTTATATAAGAATCCTTAAACTCCATCTTATCTGAGCTACAAGAAAATAATAGAGAACTAATAAAGAGTACTGATAATACTTTGTAAATATATGTTTTCATAGTGTTCTTAATTTTAAATTTGACTAAATCATTCAGCATAACCAGGGTTATTTGGTTTTAAATTCGGGTTCTTATGCATTTCATCTCTTGGAACAGACCATAAATAATCTTTTCCCTCATTAAATTTTCTGTTATCTAATAGAATATATGACGTATTATTATTAGCAAATCTCGCCCCATGAGCAGGTCCGTCTAGATACTTTTTACCTTCTTTCCAGCGTATAATATCATAATATCTTAATCCCTCAAAAACCAATTCTATACGACGTTCATTTCGTATTAACTCTCTCATTTCATCTGCAGAAAGAGAACTAGGATATTCTAGAGCAGAGGAAGCAGAAAAACCTGCACGTTCACGAAGTTTCTTTATGGTTATATCCCATACAGACTGGCTCATTTTTCCTGATTCAAACATTGCTTCAGCATACATTAAGAGTACATCAGCGTATCTGAACATGATTATATTATTCTCTTGTTGATAATTATTTAGTTTTTCTCTAGAACGAGGATCAAAATATTTACGGATATAATAACCAGTTATAGAGTTGTTTGAATTAATACCTTCCCATGAGTCTTTTGTTCCCGACCCATAAGAAGTCCGTATTATATGAGAATTTCCTTTTTCATCAACCCAATTGAATCCATCATATACAACACTACAACTCAAACGAGGGTCTCTGTTTTCATAAGGACGACTAGGATCATATTCCTGATCTTTAGATATAGGAAGACCATTTACGGTCCAATAAACATCTACGAGTTCTTGAATAGGTGCTGCATGATTTAAGAAAGCCCCTTGACTCATAGGTACTCTAGAATACATCTCACCCCATGATCTTTTGGAACTAGAATAACCATAATCAAGTATTACCTCTTTATTATATTTATTTTCAGAGTAAAATAATGTTTCATAATTGGGAAACAACTCATACGAACCATAAGTAGGCTGTTGATTAATTAATCTATCTGCATACTTAATAACCATGTCCCAATTGTTTTCATAAAGATATGCACGTGTTTGAAAAGCTACAGCTGCTCCTTTTGAAATTCTACCCTTAGCACTAGGAGTAGCAGGTAATATATCCATTATTTCATCAAGCTCATTATGTATAAAATTCAATACATCTTTTTTAGGAGTTCGACTTATCTTCTTTGACTCTTCCAAAGTAATATCACGGATAAAGAATGGAATATCACCATAAAAATTAGTTAATCTAAACAATAAAAATGCTCTAATAAAACGAATTTCAGATGTTCGCTGAGCTTTAAAATCAGCAGCCATTCCTGGCACACGATCTACATTTTCAAGGTATTTATTGCATGTCTTAATTCCTTCATAAGCACCTTTCCATTCAGATGCGAAATGATTTAACGAAGGATCAGCCATACCATTTCGAATTAATCGAATATCATTATTATTTCTTCCTTGAATCAGATTATCACCCAAGGCTTCATCATCCCAAAGTTTGTTGGCTCCATACATTTGACTATAAGCCATATTAACTAATAAGTCGGAATTTTCTACTGAAAGCCAAAATGTATCATCAGTATGTTGATATTCGGGACTTTGATCTAGACTGTTACATCCTACTAAGCATAATACAACTGAGAAGGACAATAGTATATTTTTAATCATTTTATCAACTTCTTTAAAATTCAATTTCAAAACCAAAACCATAATATTTTAATGTAGGATAGCTTCTAGCACTATTTGCTGGACCACTCATGTTTGAATCAAATTCTGATGATTCAGGATCTATCCATGAATTCTTTGTGAATGTCAGTAAATTTTGACCATTGATATAGGCTCTAATTTTTTGAAGACCTAGTTTATAGGTTAGATTCTTTGGTAAAGTATAGCCTATTTGAATATTCTTTAATCTAAGATATCTGCCATTAAACTTTTGTAATGTTGAACCCATTCCATAATTATTTCTATTGGAAGGTGTTCCAATAGCAGCTAAGCGAGGATATCTAGCGTCTGGGTTAGTAGGTGTCCAAAAGTCTAGTTGATGTTTATAAATAACATAAGAATAGTTACCATGGAATGGCTCTACTAATTCTCCACGTACCATAAAGTCTCTTTTTCCTACACCCTGGAAGAATAATCCTAAATCAAAACCCTTCCATTTTAAACCATAGTTAAAACCAAATGTATAACGAGGGAATCCGTTGCCGATGACAAACCTATCTTTCCCATCAATGACTCCATCACCATTTCTATCCACATATTTTACATCTCCAGGGCGTAAATCCTGCGCTGATATACCTACAGGTAATGCTGAAGTATTTATTTCATCAATTGATTGGAAGAAGCCATCTGTTTGATAGCCATAGTAAGAATGGAATGGAAGTCCTACCTCATTTAAGAAGTAAAACTCATCTGTACTAATTATTTCTCTTCCACCTACTAGCTTCTTTACTTTGTTTTGTGTATCGCCAATATTAAAGGTAAAGTTGTGTTCAAAACCACCATGTTCTAAGTTATAATTTAATACAAACTCCCAACCTTTATTTCGAAGTTCTCCAATGTTATCATCTTTTAAACTAGTTCCGAACACACTAGGGACCTGAGGTCTTAACAAAATATCAGAAGTATTTTTCACGAAATAATCAAAGGTTCCAGACAAAGCTCCATTTAAGAAAGAAAAATCGATACCCAAGTTTAAGTTTTTAGATTTCTCCCATTTTAAATCCTTATTTCCATAACTATAACCTGCTCCACCTACTAACTTGTCATCAAATACATACACATTTGACCCTAAGCTATATGTTGTGATTGTTTGATATGAACCGATATTTTGATTACCTAAAATACCATAAGATCCTCTAAATTTAATATCTCCTATCTTTTCTTTATAGTAATCCATAAATGGCTCTTCTGACAATCTCCAACCCAAAGAAACAGAAGGGAAGAATCCCCAACGATTATCTTTTGCAAATTTTGAAGACCCATCATATCGGAAACTAAACTCAGAATAGTAGCGATCTGCATAACTATATGAAGCACGTCCTAGCACAGAGGTAATGCTCTCGCGCAAACTTCCATCAAGTGATGGACTACCCGAGATATCTTCGGGAACACCACTAGGCATTCCTAATATTTCGTCAGTGTTTTTGAACTTTACTTCATTTCTTGAAAATGTAAAAGATTCGTTGGTAGCACCAAACAAGAGATTCAGTTCGTGCTTATCGTTGAATGTCTTCTGATAATCAGCCAACAACTGATAATTAAGTAAGCGTTTCTTTTCATTATAATCCTCTATTTCTCGATCGGCAAACATATACACACTAGGTTCTTTACTTTCTGCACTATCATATAAGCCTGTTTTATTTCGACGGATAAATCTGTGATAGCTATATAAATCTGCTCCAAATATCCCTCTTAATTTCAATCCATCAATAATTTTAATTTCAAGATTTAGATTGATATTGGTATTATCTGTATTGCCCTTTTCATAACCTCCCTCTTTTAACCCTGCAAGTGGATTTTGATCGGTTAATATCCTATTAACTAAATACTTTCCATTTTCAGACTGCATCCTTGTCCAATAATAGGCAGGAACTCTCGATGAGTTTATTATAGCATTTCCATCTACATTCTTTTTCTCATCATCACGATTGTAAGAAAGAATAGATGTTAGTTTGAATCGACCTATTTCTGTTGTTATATTAGATCTTAAATTAAATCTCTGTTTACCAAAAGAAGGACCCACAAAGTTGCTTTCTTGATTAAAATAACCACCAGAAAACAGATAAGTAGTATTGTCACTACCTCCAGCTACACTTACATTATAATTTTGTTGTAAAGCTGTACGTATAATCTCATCAAAATTCCACTTCTCATCTCCTCTATGATCATAAAGATCTCGTATTTCAGCCGGACTATAGGTTGGACTTTGTCCTACATTGGTTAAAGCTAAATTAGCCATTGTAGCATTTTGATAACCTGATACTGGTCGGAACAGTACTTCAGGATCTTGAAAACCTACTTGTCCTGTTAAAGAAACTTTAGGGCGCTGATTCTTTTGACCTGTTTTTGTAGTTATTAAAATCACTCCATTGGCAGAACGAGAACCATAAATAGCTGCTGTACCTGCATCCTTCAACACTGATATATTATCAATATCATTGGGATTTAATCGGTTTAAACTAGAACCATCCGCTACAAGTCCATCAATTACTATCAGTGGAGAGTTATTATTCATAGTAGATAAACCCCTAATATTAATATTCAAACTATTATTATTAGGGTCCATACTTCTCTGCTGAATAACCAAACTAGGAGATGCACCTTGCAGTGCTTGAGTTACATTTGCTACGGGCTGCTCTTTTATTATTTGCTGCTTAACTTGATCAACAGCACCAATTGCTTTTCTACGTGAAGTAGTACCATAGCCTACAACAATAACTTCATCCATTAGAATAGTATCTTCCTTTAGAGTTACAGCTATATTGCTCTGATTAGTTACTCTAAGTTCAACTGTATTAAAGCCTATATAGGAAAAGACTAATACATCGTTTTTCTTACACTCTATGGAGAAGTTTCCATCTATATCAGAAGTTGTTCCTTTTGAAGTTCCTTTAATAGAAATAGAGACTCCTATTAAGGGTTCTCCACTCTCACTTTTTACTATGCCTCGAACAACCTTCTGTAATGAGGAATACTGGGATTGTCCAGTATCAGATTTTGACTGTGCTTGTGTATATACAGGAGCATTCACTAAAAGTGCACAACCTGCAATAACAGACAGTACTGTTTTAAATGTTTTTCTCATACAAAGACTTAAGGTTTATTTATTAATAATATTTGTTTTGCTATTCTCTAAAATATTTTCATCTGACAATTCAATTATTTTATACCTTAACCGTTGTCAAATGTTAATTTTTAAAGAGTATTGCAAATATAACATAGCTAAGCGTAGATAGAAAATAAAAACAAACTCAACATATAGCAATGTCACCTATACATACAAGTTTGTCTCTATATAATACATATTAAGAAAAATATAAAATACTGATTCTATTGCTTTTAGATTTAAATAGTTACATTTGTCTCTATATAATACTATTACAAAACATGATTAAGACAATCTATTTTAAAAGAGAAAATCTTATAATCCTCATATTTCTCTTTTTATTAAATGTTAAAATGTATGGAGGAAATCTACGACAAATAACCAATAAAGATGGATTATCTAATAGCTCTATTCTATCTATTCAACAAGATGAAGAAGGTTTTTTATGGTTTGGCACATGTGATGGATTAAACCTCTTTAATGGAGTAAACATACAAACTCTCAACCATACGAATGATAATTTTAATCTAGCTGGCAATCTTATAGAGAAAGTTATTGAAGCTGAAAAAAATGTTTTATGGATTCATACTAATTATGGACTCAGCAGATACCATAAAGAAACCAAAACATTGGAGAATTTTAATCAATTTCGAGGTCTATATTTTCTAGAAAAAGACCAATATAATACCATTTTCATCATTGATAAAGACAATAAAATCTATTATTACCACAGACCTACTAAAACATTTAAAACACTGGTAATGGGGGATATTTACTACAATAGCATTGTAGACTTTTCAATTACTTCTAATAATCAAATAGAAATTATCACTCAAAAGAAACAACACCTAAGCTATCAAATAGAATACAGAGATGATGGACAGATAAATCTAAGAAAAGCTGAGCCTTTTAAGCATCATACCAACATCAAAAATGCGTTTCATGAACAGAATGCTAGCAACATACTCTACTTTATAGATGAAAATGATGTTTTATACGAGTATAATTTCTTATCCAAGAAAAAACACTTTATACACCGGCTAAATAAAGAAATTAACGAGAAGGGTGTTATTTCGGCTATTATCAAATTCAATGATGATTATATTATTGGCTTCAAAACAAATGGAGTTATTTGCTTGAAGTATCAAAGTGATAAATCAAACGATTATATTACTCAGGAAATAGATATTCATGTGGGAGTTTTTTGCCTCACAAAAGATATAAACCAAGATTTGGTATGGATAGGCACAGATGGTCAAGGCGTTTTTATGTACTCCAATGATATCTATAAAATACAATCTTATGAATTCATAAACCTCAACCATAATATAAACAAACCTATACGTTCTCTCTTTCTTGATACTGAAAAGACTTTATGGATAGGCACTAAAGGTGATGGAATTGTGAAGATCGATGATTATAGCTTTGATAAACCACTACACACCTTGAAACCGAACTATATTCGTAGCAACAACTCTCAATTACTAGACAATCAAGTATATACTTTTGCAAATAGTGATCAAGATATATTATGGATTGGAACTGAATATGGTCTCAACTATTATTCTTACAAGGATAGAGCAATTAAAAATGCACAGTTGGAAAAGGACGGTAAAAAGATTCATTATGTGCATGGTATATGTGAAGTAAATGACTCTACGTTATTTATTGCAACAGTAGGAGAAGGTATTGTAATAGCTAATGTCAAATGGACTAAAGACATTCCTTCATTTTATAATCTGAAACACTATACTGTACACAATGGGATTGAATACAATAACTATTTCTTTACCATATTTGATGATAATAAGCACAACCAAGTATGGTTTGGAAATAGAGGAAATGGAGCTTATATTTATGATTTAAATACAGATAATGGATTAAAAAACATACGTCTAAATGAAGAGAATACACCACCTACCATTAATGACATTTTTGCTATAACTAGAGATAAACAAGAAAACATTTGGTTTGGCACAAGCTATGGATTAATAAAATATCTACCCGATGGAAGTATAAAAATATATAACCAACAATCGGGATTTCCCAACAACACGATTCATGCTATCTTGGCTGATGAGGAAGACAATTTATGGGTAAGTACTAACAAAGGTATAGTTTGCTTTGACACCCAAAACGAGACTACCCAAATCTATAATCAAAAAAATGGAGTTAAAATTATTGAGTATAGCGATGGAGCCACTTTTTTTGACTCTGAAACTAAAAACATGTTCTTTGGTGGAATCAATGGTTTTATTACAATTAGCAAATCAAAAGAGGAATTAAAAGCCTATTTACCTAAAATTTATCTTACAGACTTAAATGTATATGGCAAAAATAAAAATATAAACGAATTCCTATCTTTTCAAGATGAAGTGCCACTACTTAAATTATCTTATAACGAAAACTTTTTCAATCTTTCATTTAATGCTCTAGACTATCTATATAGTAATAATTACACCTATAGCTATTATATTGAAAACATAAGTAAACAATGGGTAGATAATGGATATTCTAATACTTTATCGTTTACAAGCTTAGCCCCAGGAAACTACAAGCTACAAGTTAAGTATATCAATAACTTTACTGGAATAGAAAGTCCTATATTTCCTGTGAATATACAAATTACACCTCCATGGTATAAATCATCAACGGCCTATGCTTTATACTATTTACTTACTATTAGCTTAACTTTTTATGCTATAAGAGAGCTACACAAAAGAAACGAAAGAAAACGCAAACGAGCCCTTGACAAAATGGAACAATCGCACCAAAAGGAGGTTTACGAATCTAAACTCAACTTCTTCACCAATGTGGCTCAAGAGTTCTGTACTCCCCTTACACTTATTTATGGCCCTTGCCACCGTATCTTATCTTCACCAGAGACAACAAACCTCATCAAACAATATACAGAACTGATACAGTACAATGCAAAAAGGATGAATAGCTTAATCCAAAGTTTAATCACTTTTAAGAAGGTGGAATCAGGACTTTACAAACCTAATATAACCTCTTCAAATATTAGTAATTTAATTGATGAAGTATATGAGTTATATAATTCTACTGCACATTCTAAAAATATCATATTTACAAAGAATAGCCTTGATAATTGCATGTGGAATACAGATGAGAATTTTTTATACCTCATTTTAATGAATCTATTGTCATATAATTTCAATCATACAGAAAATAGGGGAATTATCACTTTAACCCTTGAATTTAAAGAAAACATATTGGATATAAATATAGATTGTAGCCCTACATTATTAACAACTGAAGAAATACAGCAATTCTTTAAAGGTCATCAATTTCTAGACAACTTTGAAAAACAGATAAAAACTAAAAGCGATTCTATTCATGAATTGGAACTAGCAATCTCTTTTCATTTAATAGACTCATTAAAAGGGACAATCACCATTTATAAAAATGAAGAAACTGTTCATTTTCATATTTCTCTACCCACTCAAAAATTATCAGAAGGAGAAAATTCGTCTTATTTGACCAAGCAGGTTTCTGATATGAAATTTGCAATTAGTGGTACACCAAATCTGATTCAACAAAAAGAAATGTTTAATCCAACAAAACACACCTTATTGATAATCAATGATAATGAGGAACTTATATGGCTACTAAAAGATATCTTCCAAGAAGATTATAATATTGTAACACTTGGAGATATTTCTCTATTAGAGCATTTCTTAGAGAACTTTTATCCTGATCTTATTCTAGCAGATACAATTTGTCCTAGTAAAAAACACATCTCAATTATTAAAGAAGTAAAAGACAATAAAAAAACCTCTCATATTCCATTTATATTTATTTCTGCTGATAATTCTGTTGAGGAACAAATAGAAATCCTTTCGTCTGGAGTAGAAATGTACATTATTAAACCTTTCAATCCCGAATATTTAAAGACATCAGTAGACTCATTACTAGCACGAAAAAAGAAGCTAAAAGATTATTTCAATTCTGCACTAAGTGCTTATGATTTAAAAGAAGGACAACTCACCCATAAAGAAGATACTAGACTAGTTCAACAAATTCTAGACATTATAAATGAAAACATTAACAATCCTAAGCTAGATAACAAACTGATAGCCGACAAACTTAATATCAGTTCCAGACATTTATATCGGAAATTAAAAGAAATAGGAGAATCAAGTCCGACTGACATGATTAAAGAGTGTAGAATGCATATGGCACACAACCTTTTAGTACACACCCAACTCACCATTAATGAAATCATTTATAAATGTGGCTATAACAATCGATCTACTTTTTATCGTATTTTCTTTGAAAAATATGATTGTACACCTACAGAGTATCGAGAAAATTCTAATTCCGAAAAAAACATTTCATAATAAAACGACTTAGCTTACATTAATTTATTTAAAAACAAATATCAAAAGACATATTCTTTCACTACTTTTGAAAGGAAAGGTTGGTTATGGATAGATATGATTTTATTGCGATAGATGTGGAAACGGCTACTTCGGCTAAGCCTCGTTTTATTTGTCAGATAGGGCTTGCTTATGTGCTGGATGGGGAAATTGTGAAGAAGGAATCGTATCTGGTACAGCCGCCCCACAACCACATTGAATACCGCAACACCATGATTCATGGCATCTACGAGAGCGACACGGCTCAGGCTCCTACTCTGCCTCAGGTATGGGAGAAGATAGGGTTTGATTTACGTTACAACCAACTTGTGGCTCACAATGCTAAGTTTGATGAAGCTGTGATTGCCGAGAATCTTTTTCATTTCAGAATACCCAACAACCTTCGTTCGTTTATCTGCACGTATGAGTTGCTACACCTCGGATTAGAAGATTTGTGTTATGCTTATCAGATAGCCTATACCAATCATCACGATGCTTGCTTTGACGCAGCCTGTTGTGCCCAGTTTTACATCAACTATCAGCAAGGGCTGCACCCTCAGTTTTCACGTATTCCTCAACAAAAGAAGAAATCAACTTACCGAGTGCTTACGGGAGATGTTTTGAAACAAGATCTGTCGCAAGCCAATCCTCAGAACCCCTTTTACAATCAGAAGGTAGTGATTACGGGTACTTTTCAAAGAGATCGGATGGAGCTTGCCGAACAGATTCAACAACTGGGGGCAAAAATAAATACTTCCATCTCTTCACGTACCAACTTCGTATTGAAAGGAGAAAAGGCTGGTCCTGCCAAACTCAAACGTATCCACGAACTACAATCTCAGGGAGTACCCATCCAAGTGGTAGAAGAAGAAAAACTCATGAAGGTTTTAGAAAAATGGGGGGAATAAGATAATTTGATAAATCATGGAGAGAAAGTAGAGCATTTTGTTATTTATTCTTAAATTTAGATAAAATCAGCAGAATGAAATAATATGGAAAAAGCATTAGACATTTTCTTTACTCTCTTTTTGTACGGCGTAACAATACTGTTTATAGTCGGACTATGGCGTCGTTCTTTTTCATTGTATCATGCAATAAAAAGAAAACATAGAAACTCGATAATCGTTGAGATAATCTTACTATGTATCCTTTTATTATTTAGTTATTGGCTTTTCATAAGTGGAGACAGATATCTAAATTATGTTTTTTGGTAAGTAATAACAGATTCCTAGCCATTCAGACTGTCATATTGCTCATCGCATACTCTTGGAGATGTGTTAATTAAGTAGAAGAAGTTTCATTGGTAAGTTTGCCAACCCTCAAGAAACATTATAGTCTATCTCATTGTTTCATAACTGAATATGACTTAGCAGAACCACTGCTATACGTAATATTCTACCCGAAGCATATTAACATTTATCTATAGAATATGAGAGTTTTAACCCTAATCTTGTTGATAACAATGAATCTACCTCTGGTGGGTTTTGCTCAACAAAGTAATGCAAAGAAAGTATGGAATCATGACCCTGGTCATTCACAACTTGGTTTTTATGTAAAACACATGGGTGTATCACAAGTTCAAGGTTTATTTAATGACTTTAGTGTTGTAGCAGAGCTATCTAAAGAAGATTTATCCGACCTCAGCATCAAGCTAGAAGCGAAGACTGCTAGCATCAATACTAATATTAAAATGAGAGATGAGCATCTTCGTACTGCCGATTTTTTTGAAGTTGAAAAGTATCCCAACCTTACCTTTGAGAGTACATCTGTAGTGCCCAATGGTGATAGTTTTGCCAAGATTTATGGCTACCTAACTCTAAAAGGTGTAAAAAACTAGTTGAGCTAAATGCTATTTACTATGGCTCGTACAATGATGAGAAATCGGGTAATACGGTTGCTGGATTTCAGGTGGTGGGCATCATCAAAAGATTAGATTTCAATGTAGGAAGCAAGTATCCTAATGCTGTTCTTAGTGATGACATACATATCAATGCAAATTTAGAATTTATCAAAAAAAATAGAAGCATCTTATTAAATAAAGAGTAGGAATAATTAGTACGAATAATACTTATTTCCTACTTTTGTTTTTAAGAGTTGGTACTCTCTATTCTTTTAGTTATCACCCAATTATACTCAATCTTGAAATATTCAACACTTCTTTTTCTCTCGGCATTTATCCTGATAATGAGCAGTTGTAAGCCTCAAAAACAGAATACAAACACGCAGCCTACAGATGCTATAACTACTGAGCAGAACAGTCTCTCAGCTTCAACTTCTCTTTTTACGGAAGAGGATGCGAATAAAGCTTTGGCTTTCATAAATAGTTATGTAGATAGATGCAACCAAAATAGAGAGTTGAACAGTAATATGGAATGGGTTTACTCTAGCAAACTGACTACTCCAAGTTTTAATGCAACGCTCAAGGCTATCATCGACCAAGCTTATAAAGATGATCCCGAACTTGGTTTGGAAGCCGATCCCATCTTCGATGCACAAGATTATCCCGAAGCTGGTTTTGAGCTAGATACTTTCGATAAACAGAAAGGTGCTCTTGTGGTAAAAGGGAAAAACTGGGCAGACTTCCGACTAGCTCTTCAGCTGGTAAAAGTAAATGGAGCTACTCTAGTTGATGGTTGTGGAAGCATCCGTATTCCAGAAAATGAAAGAACAGAAAGATAGATTCTGCTTGATATCCACCTGAAAAATTAGCTAGATCTTTCGCCTCTACTCACTCTATATCAAGCTCAAAAAATATTATGACACCGACATGAGAGGATCATGACACCGACCAAGCGATGTCATGACTTAGGCAAACCTTTTCACTCACCCTTCCCCCTCATACAAAAAGCAGAGAGGATTCTGCCTACTCGGTTTTCATCTTGCTTCCAAGCTGCCCAATATTCTTGTGGAGATAAATCGGGAGGCAGGCGAGGAAAGATTCTACGAAAGATGGAATAGTGTTTTCGTGCTTCTTTTTGCATCTCATGCAATTCATCTAGCCCACCCATCAATACGGGTACATCTTCGGTACGCATCATCGCTTGTTGGTGAGCTATATTTTGAGATTCCCTCTTATTTATCGCCTCTGCCCGTTCTCTCACAAACTGATAGAGAGCCGTCATAACCTGCTGAATATTCAATCGTTGTCCCCACACTATTTGTCCGTACTTCCCTATTTTGCATCTCCTAAAAAACAAACATAACTCACTCAAGTTGAGGAAATAATACTCTGTAGCGATGAGCAAAGCCGTATCTAGAAATTGGTCTTGCTTCACTGCGGTATCGCCAAAACTACACAAGCTATGCAGATGATTGGCTATCACCGTAACGACTGTGCCATTGTCGAAAGCACGGGTAACATCTGCCAAAGTGGGGATATTACTCTTGCTAGCAACCTCCATAATATCTTGTTTGACATTGATTTGTGCCAATGTGCCGCTCCACTCATCCACCAATTGAGATGCTGTTAATGATTGCTTCAAGGCCAGTTGAAGAGGCGTTAGCGGTGTTTCTCCAGGCTGTACTACTGCTGTTGTCTTCCAATCGGATGGTCGGAGTATGAGTTGACTGATTTTGGGCATAATGAGTTCCTTTCTTTTTAAGTTGAATTTTTAGCCAATTAGCAAAATGAGATTTCGCATCTTTTTCAGATTTATACACCTCTCCCCTCGTGGAGAGTTCGGCAAAGAATTGCTTGAGATGGTTTTCGAGAATGGGGATATCTCTAATCTTAAAATTCATACACATCAACTCCAGATAGCTCCTATCCTCTAGCAGAGCAGTGAGTGTAGCTTGTAGAGAATCCACCAAAAAGAACTCTTCGCCGTCGATAAAAATAGATTGTTTGGTTTGGTTTAGTTTATTAATAGCGACAGGTTGTGAGACAGTTTGCACGACAACTTGTGCGTCAGGTTGTGCGTCAACTTGTGCGTCTTCCAAGCTCTCCTCCTCTACAAAACTGATTAGCGTATATTCTGCCGATTGGTTTCCACTCCGTTTCTTCCACGTCAGCCTCTTTCGCTTCGCCAGTTCGGTACGTCCACGTTCTATACTTTTTTTAGACAGACCTGTTTTGAGTTCGAGTACCGAGATAGCCACGGTAAAATCTTCTTTCCAATAGGTTTTATTGGAGACAGACATGAGTGCGTGCCACACGTTGATGGCATTGGCAGAGAGAGGATTGGTTTCGAGCCAATCGTAAAAAGCATTGGTTTCTAATATATAATTCATAGGATAAAAGTTATCATTAGAAAATCACAAACTAAATCATCAATCTGGATCTTCTTTTATTTAGAGAGCAAAGCAAAATGTTAAATAGAAGATAACCTAGGCTTTTTGTCGTGTCAAAGCACTTATTCTAGAACTAGTGATATGCAAGTCCTCTTTTTAGCCCTATTCTTATATCCTGTCACTATTTTAACATATTAAAGGGCATAAAAAAGGCAGGATTCGAGCTTTGGAGAACTCAAACCCTGCCTATCAAGCAAAGAATTCTAATTACTTACTGACTTCCACACTCCATGTGGCCCCACTGATATCTATCAGTTCAAGGATGTATGAGCCTTGAAGCTGACTAAAAGCGGTATGGGTGAAGTGAAGCTTCGCTCTAGCTCCAAGTGGAAGAACCAAGCTATGTTTGCCTGGTTTTACTTTGGCCACAAAATCATTGACAATTTGCGTGGTGTTCATGCTCGACAAATCGGATTGGTCTTGCTCAAATACCACATTGCCACTCTTATCTTTGAGTTGAATACCTATTAAAAACGAACCATAAACATCGGCTCCCTCATCACGGAATACGGTAAACGACAAATCGTTGCCACTAAGCTGTGCCTCAGTAATTGTAACATGAGGTTTGACAGATAGATTGTGCAACGTGCCATACACGCCTCCGTGGAAGTATTGATTGGTAAAGAGTGTTAAGCCCAAAATTAAAATCGAACCGACAAGTGCTGTTTTATTGAGGATAGTCTGACGAATAGGAAGTTCACCCGAGCCCAAAATAGCATACAACTTGTGTTTGGTAAAGGGTAATTCCTTATTCATAAAATAAGAATCGAGAGAGTATTTTCCTCCACCCGTCATCAAGATGGTAAACCCTGCGGCTACCCCAAGTACCCCTATTTGCCATTCATCTAGGCAGGTAGTACCTATCCAGCCTGAGCCAATAAGGATACCAAATGCCAAACTAAGTACACCGAAACTCATCAATCGAGTAAGGATTCCTAGCATAAAAAGTAGTCCTACTACGCCTTCAATGAGGGTAAAGGCAAGCATAAACCACCAAAGCCATTCGGGGTTGGATACCAAGAACTCGATCATCGGCTTAATGCCTAGGGCATTGGGTAAAAAGTGATTGAACTTCTCGCCGATGTATCCAGCTGCATCAGGATCTAATTTGTTTTCTAAAATGACACGTCTCCAGAAAGCTGAAAAGTATGTCCAGCCTGCCACCCAGCGTAATGCGGTAGTAAACATACCCGCATAAGTATAATGTAGTTTGTTGTTCATAATCTGTCGAAATATTGATTTTTAAAACATAGATAGTGGGTAAGAATAGCCTGTATTCTTACGATAACATAAAATTCGACAGAGGTCTAAATCCGATATTGCTCATGAATGATATAGATGGGAATTATAGAAGGAGTACCCCGATCTGCATCATACGTTTCATTTTGGAAGGTTTGAGTGGCATGTTGTATCAATATATCTTCTACCCGATCTGCCAAAAATGAAGGTAGGCTGATATACTTTGCCACGGTTATTGTAGGATTGGAGTCGTTCGAAAAAACATCACACGCAGCAATCTGCTTTTGGTCGGACTTGTGTTCCCAGCTCGTTACGGGAATATCCAACAGCAATTTCAGCTCTCGCTTAGCCGAACAAGGAAGACAGACCAATACCATCAACGTAATAACGAAGATGCGTAAAAATGAATCTGTTTTCTTGTATGACATAGTGCTTTGTTTCAATGACAACGATATTAGTAATGAAATAGAAAGCTAGTTTGTTCATAGAAACAGGCATTTTAACAAAAAAATGTAAGCGACCTTCTTTTCCGAAAAAAAGAAAGTCGCTGAAAATCGTTTTTACAAAACAACTTATCTTTCTTAATCTTTACTTAGCCAGTGTATTACAAGACAACAAAGTAGTAATGTATCCTATCAAGGATATTAAGAAAGACCAACGCTTTAAATTAATCATACTATTAAACTTTAACAGCTTTATAACACGGCACTCATCTATTTGGTTTTAAAATGAAATAGGAATTTTTCTTTTTATACAAACCAATGCTAATTGTACGAGCAATCCTCTTATATATCTAACTTCTCGCTCTTAATTATTTTATAGATTCCTCTCAATTTAAAAGCATAAAAGATACGTGCAATACCGTATAAAACCAACGAGAAAGCAAAAAGTGTAATGATAAAGCTGGATGCAAATGCGGGATTGGTAATCAATACAAACGAAAAGAGAATACCGATTATACCAAATGTTAGGATCCACCCCCAACCTTTAAAGCCAAAACGTTGCATCATTATGGATGAACTAATCATCATAACCGATTGAAAGGTGGCCCAAAAACCCACATACAATAACAGTACAATAATACTTTCGAGAGGACGGGACACCAGTACAAGCCCCAACATCAAACTAATAATACCTGATGCCAAAATCCACCCCCAGTCGTGCCTGTCTTTACGCACAGAAAAAGCGTAGAATATATCTCCCAATCCACTTGCTATAAAACCAGCAATGAACAAGATATTAAGAGAGAACAAAGTAGTAACTGGCACAGATAAACTCCATATCCCTAAACAGAGAATAAGAACTCCGATGAGTAACCCCACCCACCAATACTTTGCTTTTCTTCTCAGATTTTTTAAAAATGTAATTTCCATACCAACCGTTTTAATTAAAAATAGAACTTTATTTTATTTTAGATAAAGAGAAAAATAAAATCCTACAACCTATTGTTTAAACAGTATATAGGACATTTAGTTTAGATTAAGTTCTTAATAAAGGACTATTTTATATGATTTAAAACACAATTAATCAACCTTAATATTTGTAGTAATCTTGTAATATTTTATCTTTGTTGTCACAATAATGTAATTCATTTTCAGAATATGATCAATACCTATTCTTTTAATACTTTAAATAAAGTATCAGAACAGGAAATTAAAGACAGTTTTATTGATGCATTTCAGGATTACAGTATCTCTTTTTCTACCAAAAAGTTTAGTCGTATGCTACAAAGAAAAGGCTATCAACCAGAGCTTTCTTTTGGCGCATATCATAACGAAAAACTAGTATCTTTTATACCCAATAGCATAGATGGATATAATGGAGTACTTACAGCCTATAACATAGGTATGGGGACTAGGAAAGCCTATCAAAAGGAAGGACTAATCCATCAAACCTTTGAATATGCTCTACCTATACTTCGAAAACACGGTGTAAAAACCTACCAACTCGAAGTATCACAAGAAAATGAGGCTGCACTTAAAATCTACCAGAAAAGGAACTTTAAGATTACAAGAAACTTCAACTGTTATCACGCTGAAACCGACTTAATTTCACAAATTACGGCACGAGACATCTCTTTAATAGAGATTCCTCTTTCTGTATTTATGCAAGAAATAAAATTTGATACCATTTGGGATTTTAATCCTTCATGGCAAAATAGTCTCAACAGCATTATGAGAGACTCTGATAATTTAGTTTGTACCTATGAATGTAAATCACATCATAGGATATATTGTTTACGAACCACTATCGGGGGATCTCATTCAACTGGGTACTTACCCTCAGTTTAGAGAAAGAGGAGTGGCTACAGCTCTACTAAAGAATGCTGCCCAAAACTGCTCATCGCCAACAGTAAAAATGCTTAATATTGATGATGCTAGTGAGTCTATGAATGTTTTTTTAAAGAAACATCAGTTTGATTTAATAACCAAGCGATATGAAATGAAGCGAACTCTTTAAGCGGAGTTCGAAGGGTAAAGTAGAAATATTAGGTTGCAAACTTATTCGTTCACATTTTATTCCTTATTTTTGTGCCACTCTACCTTGTTAGAGTATCCTCTTATTCAGAAATAAAAGATAAAATTCATGTTGCCAAATATATTTCTCTCTACCCCATTCATAGGTGTTTATATAGTTCTCGGACTTTGTCTGATGATTCAGCTCATCTATCATTTAAGCCTATATAATCGTATTCCTGCTGCCCAGAAAAAGCAGAAAGAGGTTTCACAGGAGTATCCTCCTCTATCGATTATTCTTTGTGTAGAGAATCAGGTGGAATATTTAAGAGAAAACATCTCTAGTATTCTACAACAAGATTATCCTAATTTTGAGGTGATTGTAGTGGATATTGCCTCAGATGATGGTACAAAAGAGTATTTGGAGTACCTAGAAGAAAATCATGATAATCTCTATTTCAGTTTTACTCCAGAGAGTGCTCGGTTTATTAGCAGAAGAAAATTGGCTCAAACTATTGGTATCAAAGCGAGTAAATATGATTGGTTAGTTTTCACGGAGATTGATAGCAAACCCATATCCAACCAATGGCTAAAAAAGCTAGCTGGCCATTTTATTCAGGGAACTGATATTGTATTGGGTTATAGCAAATACCGCACAGAAAAGACATGGATCAATCGCTTTACTTCTTATGACAGCCTTATACTAAAGTTGCGCTATTTGGGTATGGCTCTCAAGAATAAACCCTATATGGGACAAGGTAGAAATATGGCTTACCGAAAATCGGTATTTTTCCAAGAGAAAGCCTTTTCAAACCAACTAAATCTTCAACGAGGTGAGGATGAATTGTTTCTCAATCAAAATGTAAATAGCACCAATACCAGAGTAGAACTCTCTCCCGAGTCTATCATCGAAATGGAACCCATCAAACGGAAGAAAGATTGGAAGCTTCAAAAGCAATCACACTTACTATCGGTACAGCGCTTTAAAGGTAACAAGCAATATTGGATGGGGCTAGAGACTACTACTCGCCTACTGTTGTATGCCCTAGGTTTGCCTCTTTTTATCTATAGCCTGATAACGCTAACTTGGCAAGTGAGCTTACTTACTTTTCTCTGTTTTCTGTTGAGATGGGTAGTACAGTTTCTGACAATTAATCGCACAGCAAAAGTGATGACAGAAGGAAGAAGATTCTACTTTTCCCTCCCTCTTTTAGATATTTTATTGCCCCTCAACAACTTCTTAATCCGACTTAAGATGCCGAGAAAAGGAAGAGGAGATATTCTGAAAATCTAAGGTTATTCGTAACGCATAGACGTGGCTGGATTAATGCGCGACACGAGATAAGAGGGTCCGAGAAGCATCAACACAGAGATTAAGATGGTGGCTGCATTGAGTGCTACTACCCACCATAAGCTAAGCGAAATAGGCACTTTATCTACATGATATACAGCAGGATCCAAGGGTACAACTCCAAATTTACTCTGGATAAGGCAGAGTGATAACCCAACAATATTCCCCCAGAATAAGCCTTTACCAATCAGGAATATCGCCAACCAAATAAATACTTTTCGAATCATCTTATTGGTAGCTCCCAATCCTTTGAGCAACCCAATCATCTGAGTTCGTTCCAAAATAAGAATCAACAAACCAGAGATAATGGTAAAGCCAGAGATGGCCATCATCAGCCCAAGGATTACCCAGACATTTAAATCGAGCAAGGCCAACCAGCCAAAAAGTTGAGGATTGAGCTGCTCTACATTATTTACAATGTAAGGCTCGCCATAAGCATCTTCTAAGCCCATAAACTTATCGCCTAAATCTTCAGTAACCTCTTCGAGTTTGGCATAATCTTTAATCGCAATTTCTACCCCACTTGCCTGATCCACCCCCCATCGGTTCAATTTATTAACGGTATAGAGATCGGTTAGAAGATAGAGTTTATCATACTCATAGAAATTAGTTTGGTAAATACCTACCACCTTTAATCTACGTGCTTTGATGCCCTCATCCTCGGCATAATAGGTAAAAATGCGATCATCGAGATGAATATCAAGGAGATCGGCCACAGTCTTGGAGAGCATTACTTCATTAGTAGAGGTAGAATCGTTAAAGGCAGGAAGTGTCCCTTCTACCAGATATTTAGTAAAGAAAGAAGTTTCAAATTCTTGAGCTACCCCTTTTAAAATCATCCCCTGAAAGCTAGATTCTGTTTTGATCATACCCACCTTCGTAGAGTATCGTTGCACCCAGCGCGTATCGGGATATTCTTGGAGAGCTGTCAGCAAACTATCACTTACTGCAATAGGATGCGATTCGTATGAAGCCATGGTATTGTAATTGGATAGTTGGATATCCGAACTAAAGCCCACTGCTTTGTTTCGGATTTCGCCCTTAAAGCCAATCACTACGGCAATGGTAATCATCATCACAATAAAACCAATAGCAATACCCAAGACAGCAATAAACACAGCAGGCTTAGATATCCTTTTTACCCCTTTCTTACTCGTATATAATCGTTTTGCTAATTGAAATTCAAACAAAGTAAATCTTATTTTTCGGTTGTCAATCTTATTTCAAGTGTCAAAGTTAAGTATAAATCCTTATGCAAAGTTAAGTTTTAACTAATTAATATAGGTTAGGGCTTTCTAACTTTCCATTATATAAAAATTTACATACATTTGCGTAGTAACAAAAATCAGACCGCATGACTATTAATCTAATAGCTTACACATCTTCATTAGATCAGTTAGCATCATCTGCTCAAGATCATCAGAAACTTCTGAATGAACTTGAAATCCAATTCTCTGTAAAATATTACAAACATACAGATCTTGCCAAAATCCCTAAAGACCAGTTTTCTGTACTTTTTATAGCTACTGGAGGAGTAGAAGAACTCATCGCTCAAGATGTAGAAGAACTACCCCGCCCCATCGTATTACTGGCAGACGGACTCCAAAATTCTTTAGCTGCTGCTCTTGAAGCCTCAACTTGGTTGAGAGAAAGAGGTCTGAAGAATGAAATTTTACACGGAGACATCCAACAGATTAAAGAAAGAATCTTAAACTTAGCAATAAACTTCCATGCCCAACAAAGACTGAAGCAACAAAGAATAGGTGTTCTGGGCACGCCTGCTCCATGGGTTATAGCTAGTAGTGTAGATTACTATTTGGCTAAACAACGCTGGGGTATCGAGTTTGTTAATATTCCTCTTACTCGAATTTATGATACTTTCGATAAGATATCCGAAGACGATGTAAGTACATTATGTACTCATTTTATATCTAAAGCCTATGCTTGTAATGGAAGCACTCCCACTGCCCTAATCAACTCTATGCGCTTTTATAAAGCTGTGAAGCAGATTTGTGAGGAGGAGGGTCTAACGGCTGTTACCCTCAATTGTTACAAAACCCTCAAGGATATAGGAGTTACAGGGTGCTTAGCCAATGCTTTACTCAATGATGAGGGAATCATTGCTGGCTGCGAGGGGGATATGCAAACCATCTTTACTCTAGTCATGATAAAAGCTCTAACGGGTGAGGTTGGGTTTATGTGCAATCCCAGTGAGGTAGATGTGAAAGAGAACAAAATTGTAATGGGGCATTGCAGCATCGGTACAAAACAAACCTCTCACTTTGTGCTAAGAAATCATTTCCTGACGAAGAATGCTATTTCTATTCAAGGAATATTACCTCTAGGAGAGTTTACTATCCTAAAATGTGGAGGAGAATGCTTGGATAAGTATTTCGTTTCTTCGGGCTATATCTTACAAAACACAGAAAAAGAACTCTCCAGCAGAACCGAAGTTTTATTTAAAATGAATGAAGAGGCTTCTTATTTCTTAAGAAACCCCTTGAGCAATCACCACGTGATGATACGTGGCAATCACGAAGGTTTAATACAAAGTTTCTTAGAAACCTACTCTTGCAAACGAGTAAGATAAAACGATAAGAATATATTTAAATACGATATGAAGAGTGGATAGGAACAGCTGTCCACTCTTTATTTTTTAATTCCATAACGGTATCAAAACGAGCATTCACCAAAGCTTTCAAGCCTTCTTTTCTGCCCGAGTTGATTTTATGTAAACGATGAGAATCACTGTTGACCAATACGGGAATCTCCAATTCTCTTATAAGTGCGAAGTGTTCTTCATTCGGAAAAAACATCCCTGTGGTATCATACGCCTTGGTATTAATTTCTATCATCAGTCCGCTCTCTGCAATCGTTTCAAAATAATCTCTTATTATCTCTTTATAAAAGCTAGCTTGAGTAATGCCTTTGGCATTGGCAGAGGTGTTTTTACTTATCTTATCGCAATGTCCTAAGAAATCAAATCCACCCAGAGCAATCATTCTACGCATAGCATCGAAGTAGCGGATGATGACCTCTTCGTAATCGTGATGAAAGTATTTATCTACATTTTCTTTAAATAGCTCTTCACCCGAATCTATATCTACATAGCCGCCCGAATCCAACTCTAGAAAATGCACCGAACCAATCCGATAATCTAGTGGGATAGCTTGAAATTTATCCATAGCTGGGTTGTAATCTTCATGGAGGTAATCCATCTCCAGCCCCGTATAAATCTCGATTTGATCACCGAGTTTTTCTTTAGCCTCTGCACACTCTTTCAAATAATCATCTACCCTATCCCACTCCATATTCCATCGAGTAGAAAAAGGTAGTGGAGCATGAGAAGAAATGCCATAAGAGGTAAAATTTAGTTCGATAGCCGTCTGAATAAACTCCTCGATGGTAGCATGACCATCACAGTAATTGGTATGACTATGGTAATTGGTAAGGTTCATTAATCTTCTATTTCACTAAGTTCAAGCCAACGCATGGTTTTCTCATCAATAGCATCACCTATTTCGGGCAGACGTTTCGACTTTTCTGTTAAATCTTCTACCGATAAATCTCCACTGCATAAATCTGCTTCCAACTGCGTTTTCTCGTCTTCTAATTTTTCAATCTCTTTTTCGAGAGCTTCAAACTCTTTTTTCTCAGCATAAGTCTTTTTGCGTACTTCGTTATGACGTACTCTACCATGCTTTTCGCTCTCATCCTCTTTCTTCTTTTCTTGCTCGATTCTCTTTTCTTCTTCCTCCTTAAACTCTTTCCACTCCCGGTACTGAGTATAGTTTCCAGGGAAATTACGAATATCTCCACTACCCTTAAATACCATCAAGTGATCAACCACTTTATCCATAAAGTAACGATCGTGGGATACCACAATCACACATCCTTTAAAGTTTTGAAGATAGTCTTCGAGTACATTTAAGGTTACGATGTCAAGGTCGTTGGTAGGCTCATCGAGAACTAAGAAATTGGGGTTACGCATTAATACTGTACATAGGTAAAGACGACGACGTTCACCTCCACTTAACTTGTACACATAACTGTGCTGAGTTTCGGGAGTAAACAAGAAGTGTTGCAGGAACTGAGAAGCAGTCAGTTGCTTGCCATTCCCCAAGTCGATTACCTCAGCAATCTCACGTACCACATCGATCACCTTCATCTGATCATCAAACTCTAGTCCATCTTGAGAATAATAACCAAAACGAATCGTTTCTCCAATATCTATCGTACCACTATCGGGTTCTACTTCGCCCAAAAGAATTTTGATAAAGGTAGATTTACCTGTTCCATTATTTCCCACAATTCCCATCTTTTCATAACGAGAGAAGATGTATGAAAAATCATCTAGGATCACCAAATCACCATAACTCTTATTCACATTTTCTGCTTCAAATATCTTGGAACCAATATAAGAAGCCTTCACATTGAGCTGCACATTACTATCGTCGAATCGGCGTTTAGCCACCTTCTCTAAATCATAAAAAGCCTCCTCACGGTATCTGGCTTTATGTCCACGAGCTTGTGGCATACGACGCATCCACTCCAGCTCAGTACGGTACAAGTTTTTCGCTTTAGAAACTTCAGCATCCATAGAATCCATACGTTCCTGACGTTTTTCTAAGTAATAGCTATAGTTCCCCTTGTAGGTGTACATCTGTAAGTTATCAATCTCCATAATGGTATCACACACACGGTCTAGGAAGTAACGATCGTGGGTTACCATTAGCAAACTGAGGTTGGTGCGTTTCAAGTACTCTTCGAGCCACTCGGTCATATCCAAGTCCAAATGGTTGGTAGGCTCATCGAGAATCAATAAATCGGGTTCGGTAATTAAGGTATTTGCCAAAGCGATACGCTTCAACTGTCCTCCCGAAAGTTGATTTATCTTTTGCTGGAAATTGGTAATCTTCAACTGGGTAAGAATCTGTTTTACCTTCTGCTCATACTCCCAAGCATTCAGTAAATCCATCTTAGAAAGGATTTTATCCAAGTCAGGATTTCCCTCTGTCTGTAAGCAAATTTCGTATTCTTTGATGAGTTCAATCACTTCATTTCCATGGTGGAAACAAGCCTCAATAACGGTTAGGTTATCGGGATATTCGGGATTTTGCTCTAGGTAGCCCACTCTTAAATCTCTTTTAAAAGTAACTCTGCCTGCATCGTAACCCTCTTTCCCTGCTATAATATTGAGCAAGGTAGATTTTCCTGTACCATTTTTAGCAATTAAACCAATGCGTTCTCCCTGAAGCACCCCCATATTGAGGTCTTCAAAAAGGACTAAATCACCAAACGATTTGGTGAGATTTTCTATTTGTAGATAACTTATCATTCTTTAATTTTTGTTTCAGATAGATTCCTTAGAAGAATATTACTGGTGCAGAGAGGCCAGAGTTTCTTTGTAACTCTCTACGATAGTAAACTCTTCACCCGCCTTAACTTTGCTCCAAACAAGCTTCATAGGATCTATTACTTGCTGTGAAGGAGTATAAATTAAGATAGCAGCTTCTCTATTTCCATCAATAAGCGTACGCCACTCCATACCCTCTATTTCATTGGCTAAGATAACACCAACTGTCAAGCCCAGAGCAACCCACTTATCTCTCTTCTTGGTTGAGATAGAACCCTCTTCTTTTATTTTATCAAGTTTACTCAAATCTTCTTCTATCCCTTGAAAATCGGTTGTGAGCTGTTCTTTGACGAAATTAACCACCCATTCATAGGAAGAGTTGATCTCATAAATCTCCATTAAGCGAACGGGGATGATTTCGGCTGGGTATTTCTGCTTTGTATCTCTCACCACCAACGTATTCAAAATCTCTTCGGCTATTTTATATCCATCCTTCTTGAAAGAAGTAAAAGTACAATCAAAACTCATATCCTCTTTTCCGATAACCCAATGATGTGAGGCAAATTCATGTTCATCTTCTTCAAAAAAAGACACTTCGTACACAGCCTCTCCCGATGACAATTGGAAAGGTTTCACTTTTAGATTCACTTCACGTTCCTCTTTTACCACCTGTGTTCCAAATTGAGAAGAATCTCCTTTTAAACCCGAAATCCTAAAATTACCTGTCCACTGATCTGGATTATAAAATAAGAAAGAGCCTTCTCCATCTTCAAATTCGTACCAATTGGCAGGGTATTCAATAGAGAACCAGGCATTGGGAGATATAAACTTCTTTGTCTCTTTCATCACTATGTCGTTTTTTGTTGATTTTAACTTGATATTCTTTATACAAAAGTAATACTCCAACACCGTATTAACAAAGGAGAAGATACAAATCTAAGGGTTAGCAGACTTCATTTACCTATTTTTTGTTCTTTTAAGAAGACAAGGATACGTCTATTCCTTCCCTTTTCTACTAAGAGGCACTCTTCTCTATTCTTTTTAGCTAAAAAATGTAAATTTATTTCTGATTAGTTTGCAGATATAAAATAAACCACTACATTTGCATCACAATAAAACCAAGGTGTGTTAGTTCAGCTGGTTAGAATGCCTGCCTGTCACGCAGGAGGTCACGGGTTCGAGTCCCGTACATACCGCAAAAAGCTCTGATAATTTAGATTATCGGAGCTTTTTTCATTAAACGATTCTTCATCAGAACAAGACCTCTACATAAAGTGTTTATATACTAGTTTTTAAGTAATAAGAAAAGAGCAAAAGCTCTTTCCAATTATCAGACTATCATAAAAAATTGGAAGCACTATGAATATTACAGAAAAGCAGCTCAAAGAAATAGCAAAAGCTGGTGGTATGAAGAAAGCCAACGAGCTTGATTTTAAAATCTCAGATGGTTTCTATGAACTAGGAGTGTACGATGATGATCTAGAATGGCAACCTACACTAACGGTAAAAATACTAAAAGGAAATTGTAGTGACGACGTCATCTTCAATACAGACTTTGATAATTTTGACGAATTTGCTGCACGAAAAATGCTAGACACGCTTGGTCTAGTAGAAATGGAATAACAAACAACTCCATTGATTAAGATACACAAAGCCGACTGACATCTTTTGTTAGTCGGCTTTTTTCATAAAAGATAAAGTGTGAGTATCAGGCTCAAAGAATATTATGACACCGACATGATGATACGATGTCGGTGTCAAAGCAATCTCATGTCGGTGTCATAAAAAAATTTGAAGGAGTTTTTAGAGGATAAGTTATTTAAAAAGACAAAAAAGCAATAATCTTCTTATTACTAATAAGATAAGTTTACAAGAGAATAAAATCTCAAAAACAGACTTAAAAAAGATGCTCAAAGGTATTGCAGATATCAAATTTATCATTACTTTTGCAACGCATTCGAAAGAAAACAAGGTGTGTTAGTTCAGCTGGTTAGAATGCCTGCCTGTCACGCAGGAGGTCACGGGTTCGAGTCCCGTACATACCGCAAAAAGCTCTGATAATTTAGATTATCAGAGCTTTTTTGTTTTCTGTAATGGGTAATTTGAAAAACAGAATGCATTTTTCAGATTTTTAAGGATCACTCACCTCCTACTAACTCAGAAATACCCTATAGAAAATAGGTAAAGAATTTCAACTATGCAGCATCTTTGAATCAACTCACAGAATATACAACAAAGTCCGCAAGCGAAAAAAGTTAAGGTGATGATGCAAAAAACAGCTTATTAAATTAATAAACATAACAACACTAGGTTCTAAGCTCAGATTCAGTTATTTTAGAGATTCATATACACAAAATCTCTATCTACAAATAGTAAAATAAACTCTCAACTAAAGTAATTTAGAGTGTTTAATTATTGAAAGAACTTAAATATTCATTAATGTATGAGATTAGTAACTTGGAATTGTAATATGAGATTTCGCCATAAAATTAGTGAAATAATCAATTTATCTACACAGCTAGCTATAATACCTGAATGCGAAAACATAGATAAATTAAAAGAATCTCAACATTTCTCTAAAATATGTGACTCTATTTGGATTGGTGACAATCCCAATAAAGGTATTGGCATCTTCTCTTTTTCAACGATAAGATTGGTAATTGCCTCTTGGTATAATCCTAAATTCAAATATATTATTCCTATTTATGCCAAAGATAAAAACAACTCTTATTTATTGTTTGCAATCTGGGCATGCAATCCTAGCAAAAGCAAGTTCAAATATATCGAACAAGTTTATCAGGCAATGAAGCATTATTCTAAACATTTAGACTTTGAAAACATTTTAGCTATTGGAGACTTTAACAGCAATACAATTTGGGATAAAAAACACTCCAAATATGGTTCACATTCAATGGTAGTAAATTTCTTAAAGCAAAAAAATATAATTAGTTGCTATCACTCCTTTTATAATGAAGAACATGGTCAGGAAACAACTCCAACCCTTTATATGTATAGGCATATAACTAAGCCATATCATGTGGATTACTGTTTTATATCAGAAAACTTGTATGATAAAATGTTAAATATTGAAGTTGGTAAATCTGGTAGATATCTTGAACATAGTGACCATATGCCAATTATAATTGATTTTGAGTAAAACTAGCACCACATATAATCATATAACATTTTGCTTTTAGGCTTACAATCACCTAATTTATATTACTTATACCAAGTAATAAATCAACAAAAGAGGAAGGCTAATAAAGGGAGGTAATCTTTCAACTCTACTCTTAGAATTTTTAAAGCCTGACCGATTCTGTAGTTTACGGTTTGATGCGAAACATTGAGCATTTCAGCGATCTGTTTATGAGTAAGATTCTTTTTTCGAGTAAGTTCGTATGCTTCTCGAAGCTTAGGGTCCAACTTTGTCAATGCTTTTTTATACAACACAAACAATTCATTCTCCATATAAAACTTAGGATTTTCAAACTCTTCTTTGTGCTCAAGTGCAATTGCATCGTAGGCTCTTCTCTTTATATGACTATGGTGGATTTGATTTAAGGCTTTATTTTTAACAATAGTAAAAAGAAAACTCTTTAAAGATAAGTTGGGGTTAAGACTAGTGCGATTTTCCCATAACCAAAGCATAGTATCTTGTACTATTTCTTCGGCTTCATCTAAAGATACATACTGCGACCCAAAGGAACACAACCACTGATAATAATGGCGATATACCTTTTCAAAAATAATTTTATCTCCAGATGTTAAGGCCTTAACAATTTGTTTATTGTTTTTCATAAAAATCACGTCTTTCATTCTCTCCATCCATGAGAAACTAGAACAAAACATTAACTGACTCTAGTTGTAGCTTCTCGGGCGCAAACTTACGATAGCTTATTTATATTTGCAACTTTTTTCTAAAAGCATGCTAATATAGAAATTTATTATAGTTTACAATTAGTATAGTCCTTCCTTGATTTGTTATTATATTAGAGAGTTTTTATTTTTTCTCATAAAATAAGAAAGTTATGGATGAAGCAATGCTGCTAGCATACCTCAAGGGTAATCTATCTGAATCAGAAAATAAGGAAGTTGATCTTTGGGTTTCAAAATCAGCAGACAATTATAAAAAATTAGAACAAATATATTATACGACATTTGTTGGAGACCGATTACATGCTTATGAATCGGTTGATGTAGAGGCGGCTTTAAATAAATTTCACACAAAAGTAAAGCCACAAGAGATTCACACGATGGATCCTCACCCCTTCTCTACAAAGCTTTACCGAATAAAAAAATATGGAGGGTTGGCTGCTGCCTTCTTTACTGGCATTATTATATCTGTGGGAATTCTATTGGGTATATTAGCCCAGCCTTCAACCTACCAGGTAAGTACTTTTGAAGGGCAACGTGCGCACGTTGTACTCCCCGATGGCTCTTATGTATGGCTAAACTCCTCTACCAAACTAGCCTATCAATCTGGAATCTTATCTAAAGAACGTAAAGTAGATGTCAATGGAGAAGCCTATTTTGAGGTAACTAAAAATAAGAATAAACCTTTTGTTGTAAATAGCAAGGGAGTACGCACCCAGGTTTTGGGTACAAAATTTAATGTAAGAGCCCGCAATCAAGAAAGCAAAGTAGTTACTACTCTATTTGAGGGTGCAATACAAATGTACACACATAGTTCAGATAAATTGGGGCAACGACTTAAGCCAGGAGAAACTCTGGAGATAGATGTAACAACACATCAATCCAATTTATTTACATACAATACTCCTAAAGATGTTTTGCTGTGGATTAATGGAGATCTTAAATTCAACAATAATACCTTGGGTGAAATGGCTGAGAAGTTTGAAAAAGTATATAATGTTCGCTTCCATTTTGAAAATGAGGAAGTGCGACAAGAACGTTTTACTTGTAAATTCAAAACAGACTTCTCTCTAAAAGAGATTTTATCTACCCTATCATTAACCCAACATTTTAGCTACGACATCACTGATGATGGAAGAGTTCTTGTTTTTTCATCTATAAAAGAATAAAATCATAGAATATCTATTTTCTTGATTAAAGGCCGTATATCCTAAGCTTATAAGGGGTATACGGCCTTTAATTTTTTATTTATTTAATATGTTTTTAATAAATTCTTAAAAAGAATGTTAGTGTTTCATTAGTGTGCCCCTTTAGATGTTTGTATTAAGAGTGTAAGGATACATAAAATATGCATTCTTACTGTTAACTAAAAAAACAAATTATTTAAAACTAACTAAAGACATGGAGAATTCTATGAAAAGCAAGAGCTTTTATTTACTACTCTTGTTGCTATTTGTGTCAATGCCAATCAAGGCATTTGCTCAAGAGCAGAGAGTAAGTTTGAACTACTCTAATGCCCCATTGGGCGAAGTCTTGGACAATATTGGACGTATAACGTCTTTGTCCGTTGTCTATAATGTGAAAGATATTGATGCAAATGAAGCGATATCTATTAACGTACAAGACGAGACTGTAACAAATGTATTATCAATGTTATTTAATGGTACATCTGTTTCTTATTCATTCCTAAACAATCACATTGTCTTATCTAAAGAAACTAAAACAACATCTAAAAATCAACAAAAAGATTCTCGTTTCTTTGTGAAAGGTAATGTAACCGATGCTAGTGGCGAACCTCTTATCGGGGTAAGTATCCAAATTAAAGGTTCTGCAACAGGAACAATTACCGATTTAGATGGTAATTTTTCTCTGCAAGTAGAAAAAGGATCTGTTATCGAACTTAGTTATATCGGTTATGAAAAACAATCGGTTAAAATTATAGGAGATAAACCTTTAAACATTGTTTTAAAAGAGGATAATAAAGTACTTGATGAGGTTGTTGTAACAGCTCTTGGTATTAAACGTGCAGAAAAAGCATTGAGCTACAATGTACAACAAGTTAAGCAAGACGACCTAACTAAGGTTAAAGATGCCAACTTTGTAAATAGTTTAAGTGGTAAAGTAGCTGGTGTTACAATCAACAAAAGTGCTTCTGGTGTAGGTGGTGCAACCAAAGTTGTTATGCGTGGTGCTAAATCTATTGAAGGTGATAACAACGTACTTTATGTTATTGATGGTATTCCTATTTTCAACTATAGCGCTGGTGCTGATAGTGGAATTATGGGTGAAGGCAAAGTGGGCAGTGAAGGAATTGCCGACTTTAACCCTGAAGATGTTGAAAGTATTTCGGTGCTTTCAGGACCATCGGCTGCTGCTCTATATGGTAGTAATGCTGCAAATGGTGCTATCTTAATCACAACCAAGAAAGGTGAAGAGGGAAAAGCTCAGGTAACCTACTCTTCAACAGCAGATTTTAGCAGACCTCTAATGATGCCTAAATTCCAAAATAGATATGGAAACAAAGCTCATACCTATGAAAGCTGGGGCGATAGACTTACTACTCCTAGTGATTTTGATCCTAGAAGAGATTTCTTCAACACAGGAACAAACTTTATCAACTCGGTTACCTTAACTACAGGAAACAAACACAACCAAACTTTTGCTTCTATAGCTTCTACTAATTCAAAAGGTATTGTTCCAAATAATACGTATGATCGTTATAACTTTACAGTTAGAAATACATCTAAGATGTTAGATGATAAATTACAACTAGATCTTGGTGCTTCTTACGTAAAACAGAAAGACAAAAACATGGTTTCTCAAGGTCAATACTGGAACCCTATTGTAGCTGCTTATCTTTACCCTAGAGGGGAATCATTTGAAAAAATTAAAACATTCGAAAGATTCAATGCAGATAGAAATCTTCCTGCACAATATTGGCCAATTGCTGATGGAGTGTTTGCCAACCAAAACCCTTATTGGACAGCTTTTCGTAATGTAGCTCCTAATAATAAAGACCGTTTTATGTTTAACGGTGGTCTGACTTATCATATTTTAGACTGGTTGAACGTTTCTGGTCGTATTCGTATGGATAAATCGTTCGTTAAGAGTGAAAGAAAAATCTACGCAACTTCACACGATGTATTTGCTAAATCTAAAGGCCATTACGAATATGGAAACTATGAAGACAATCAATTATACTCAGACTTTATGGTGAACATTAATAAGCACCTTAAAGACTTTAGTATTGCTGCAAATATAGGTTTGAGTTATTCTGATTACTCATCTCTTACAAGAGGATATAAAGGTAACTTGATACTAGTTCCTAATTTATTCTCTGCACACAATATTGACCCTGCTGAAGGTTCTATTAAAGAAGAAGGTGGAGATACAAATGTACGTAACTTTGCTATGTTTGCTAGTGCAGAACTAGGTTGGAGAAGTATGATTTACTTAACATTGACTGGTCGTAACGACTGGAACTCTCGTTTAGTAAACTCTAAAGAAGAATCATTCTTCTACCCATCAGTAGGTCTTTCTGCTATCGTTTCAGAAATGGTAAACTTACCTAAAGCTATTTCATATTTAAAAGTTAGAGGTTCATATACAGAAGTAGGTGCTCCTATTTCAAAATCGGGTATGACTCCAGGTACAATTACTATTCCGATTAAAGGAGGGGTAATCAAACCTACAGGCATCTATCCTTATGGAGATTTTAAAGCTGAACGTACTAAATCTTACGAAGTGGGTGTTACAGCACGTTTCTTTAATAAGATTCACTTAGATGCAACTTGGTACAAATCGAATACATACAACCAAACTTTTATTGGTGATCTTCCTGAAAGTTCTGGCTACAAAGCGGTTTATCTACAAGCTGGAGATATCGAAAATAAAGGTTGGGAAGTTAGCTTAGGTTACAACGACCAATTTGGCGATTTTGGAGTTTCTTCTACTCTATCTTATACCAAAAACAAAAATAAGATTAAAGAGATGGTAGAGAATTACCAACATCCATTGAGTCCAGAACCAATCAACATTCCTGAAGTATCTAAAGACAAAGGACGTGTCATATTAAAGGCTGGAGGTAGCATTAATGATATCTATGCTTCTAAGTTCTTTAAAAAAGACAATCAAGGACATATCAATATTTCTGAAACGGGTGAACTTGTTCTTGAAAACACAGATCCTGTTTACCTAGGAAAAACAACTCCCGATTATACTTTAGGTTGGAATAATTCATTTAGCTATAAAGGTTTTGGCTTAAGCTTCTTGGTTAATGCTCGTGTAGGTGGTGTAGTTACCTCTTCTACTGAAGCTGTTTTAGATCGTTTTGGTGTATCAAAAGCTTCTGCTGATGCTCGTGATAACGGAGGTGTGTTAATACCTAATCAAGGATATAATGCACGCATTGATGCTAAAAAATATTACCAAATGATAGGTACTGGAGAAAGTGAATTAGCTGGTTTTTACACCTATAGTGCAACTAATGTACGCTTGCAAGAACTTACATTAAGCTATTCTTTCCCTGCGTCATGGTTTAATAACGTTATTCAAAACTTAACTCTTTCATTCATCGCTTCAAACCCATGGATGATCTACTGTAAAGCTCCTTACGACCCAGAGTTGACTCCTTCAACAGGAACTTATGGTCAAGGAAACGACTATTTTATGCAACCAAGTTTAAGAAGTTTAGGTTTTGGTGTTAAAGTTAAATTCTAATTATTATGAAAATCAAAAATTATAAATATATCATAGGGGCTCTAGCTTTAGGTTTATTCTCTTCTTGTGATTATGAGAGTATAAATACCAATCAGTTGGAGATGACTCCCGAAATGGGAATAATGGATGGTATTGCTGTAGGTGCCCCTTTTAAATCCATTCAACAAAATGTATTCCCTGTTGGTACACAAGCCGACGATACAGATGTTATCAATCAATACCAAATTGCATACCACTTATCAGCAGATTCGTGGGCAGGCTATTTTGGACAAAACAACAACTGGGATGGTGGTAGAAACCATTTAACCTATGTTTTAAATGATGGATGGATTAGTGCTTCGTATAAGGCTGCTTACTCTAGCATTCTAGATTCTTGGAAAAAGATTAAGGATGAACATGAGAAAATAGATATGCCTGAAACATTTGCATTAGCTCAAATTCTTAAAATTTCAGCTTGGCACAAGGCTACTGATATGTTTGGTCCTATTCCTTATAAACATGCAGGTGAACCCATTTTAGTAGTACCTTATGATAGCCAAGAAGATGTATATCAATATTTCTTTGATGATTTATCTGAAGCTATCAATATATTGACTCCTCTAGCAGAACAAAATGGAAAACTAATGGCTAATTACGATGCTATCTATGCGGGTAGCGCTAGCAAATGGGTTCAATATGCGAACTCATTAAAACTTCGTTTAGCAATGCGTATTCGCTATGCTGATGCTGAAAAAGCTAAGCGTTATGCTGAAGAAGCCGTAAACCACCCTATCGGTGTAATGATGGCAAAAGACGACGAAGCACAAATAAGTAAAGGTGCTGGTTCTGTTTTTGTTAATAATATAGAGTGGCTAGACAAGCAATACAATGAATCAAGAATGGGTTCTTCCATACTAGCCTATCTTTCGGGTTACGAAGATCCTCGTTTACCTAAATATTTCGAAGAATCAGACAGTCCATATGCAGTAGAAGTACCCCAAGGTGGTAAATATCAAGCTATCCCTACAGGTCACGTAAAGGCAACAAATGACTACTTCAAAGCATTCTCACATTCAAACTTTAAATCAGAAACTCCAACTTATTGGATGCGTGCTTCAGAGGTTTATTTCCTTAGAGCAGAAGGTGCACTTATAGGATGGAATATGAAAGGTGATGCTGAATCTTTATATAAAGAAGGTATTTCTATCTCTTTTGAAGAGAATGGTATCCCTTCTTCGGCTGTAGATGCATATATCAACTCTGGAAAAGCTCCAGCTAAATATGAGCTTGAAGCACCAATTAGTGTAAATGTACCTGCTCCAACTTCAGCTACTGCTGAGTGGGAAGGCAGTACAGAGCAAAAGCTAGAAAAAATTATTACTCAAAAATGGATTGCCCTTTTTCCTAATGGACAAGAGGCTTGGAGTGAATGGAGACGTACTGGCTATCCAAAACTACATCAAGTAATTAAAAACAATAGTGGTGGTGAGGTTTCTACAGAAAAAGGTATCAGAAGAATGATTTACCCTAAATCTGAAAGACAATCTGCAGATCAAATAGAAAACTACAACAAAGCTGTTGAGCTTCTAGGTGGTCCTGACAAGCCAAGTACTAACCTATGGTGGGATAAAAAATAGATTAATTGACTGATTAAGAAATCATATTATGAAATTATTTAAAAAAATATTGTTCATTCTTCCTTTGGCTGGCCTGCTATTTACATCTTGCAGCAAATGGACAGATGCTGAACTAAAAGAAATAGATCACATCGGTGGATTCAACACCATGGATAATGAAAAAAGTGAAGCCTATTACAAAGACTTAAGAGCATGGAAGAAAACCGCTGAAAACTACGGTCGTCCTGTATCTTTTGGATGGTTCAGTAACTGGGCTCCATCTGGAGTTGTACGAAAAGGTTATTTAACCGCTGTTCCAGACAGTATCGATATCATATCTATGTGGAGTGGTGCTCCAGGTAGATATGAAATTACTGAAGCACAGAAAAAGGACAAAGAATTTGTTCAAAAGAAAAAAGGAATTAAACTATTGGAGGTAAGTCTCCTTTCTCATCTGGGCAAAGGAAGAACTCCAAAATCGGTGTATGAAGAAGTTGAAAAACAAGCTGAAGAAGAAGGCTGGTCGGACAGCAAACTTAATTTAGCTAGAAAGCATGCTCGTTGGGATTTTTGGGGCTTCAAATCACACGATTTGAATAATAAAGAAGAATTGGAATCTGCTTTAGCTCAATTCGCACATGCCCTTTGTGATTCACTTTATACTAGTGATTGGGATGGTTTTGATATTGACTGGGAACCAGGTGCTGGATTTAATGATGCGGATGGTACTATTAACTATTCTACATTTACATTCTTAGTGAAAGAGATGGGTAAATATATTGGTCCTAAAAGTGATCCAGAAGGTAAAGGACATAAACTTTTCTGTATTGATGGTGAAATAGGTGGACTTCCTGCCGAGTTAGATGAATATGTAGATTATTGGATTCGCCAAGCCTATGGACAAAGTAATCCAAGTTTTAACACTCCAGGTAATAAACCTGAAAAATTAATTATTACTGAAAACTTTGAATCTAGTGCTACTTGGGGAGGTCAGCTATTAAGACAAGCAGCAGCCATGCCTTCAGAAGGATATAAAGGAGGAGTAGGTGCTTATCGATTTGATAATGATTACTCAAACTCTCCTGATTATAAATGGATGCGCCAAGCAATACAGATAAATCAAGAAGTTTTCAATAAATGGAAAGCTGAACAAGGACAAGAAGACAGCAAAAATTTATAATTAGAATTGAAAAAAACTAAAGATATGAAGAATCATTTATTCAAATATTTAGCATGCTTCGCTATTACAGTTCTTTTTATAGGCTGTAATGATAGTGAAAATTACTTATTAGAGAAAAAAATATATTTCGAAAAGAGTGAAATCAAACTAGAAGTTGAAGATCAAACGACTATTGACTATGAGTTAAATTGTCGTTTATCAAAAAAAAGCTCATCATCAGAAGAAGTTACTTATGCTATAGCAGATAAAAGTGCTGTAGATAGGTATAATCAAAGAAATGGAACAGACTATGAAGCTTTTGATCTTGCCAATATAAATCTAGAAGAAACCAATACTATCATTTCAAGTGGTCAAGTATATTCTGAAAAGAATATTCTTACATTAAACAATGTAGATAAAATGGAAGAAGGAAAAAGTTACCTTGTTCCTATTCATATCACTTGCTCTTCAACTCCTGTTGTAGAGGGAGAAGATACCTTATATTTAGTGCTTACAAAACCTATTCGTATCCTAAAAGTAGGTAGATTCTACAGTAGCTCTATTAAGGTTCCTTTATTACCAACTGATCCTTTTAAATCAGTAACTTATGAAGCCTTGATTTATATTGACAGCTTTGGAGGTAATAACACAATTATGGGAAGTGAAGGTACACTTATTCTAAGAATCGGTGACTTAGCATTACCTGGAGGAGCTAATGATTTAATACAAATTGCAGGTAGCAAGCAATTCCATGCAGATCAGAAATTTGTAGCAAACAAATGGTATCATGTTGCCTTCACCTATGATCAACCTACAGGTAAAGCTATCATTTATATTGATGGAGAAAAAGCCGCAGAATCTACTTGGGATACTCCTTCCTTTGACCTTACCAGAGATGGTGGAGGATTCTTTATAGGAAAGATTGATGGCTTTATGTGGGGAGAACGCCCTCTTTATGGAAAAATGAGTGAAGTTAGACTTTGGAGTGTAGCTCGTACACAAAATCAATTACAGCAAAACATGACAAATGTTGATCCTAAATCTGAAGGTTTAGTAGCCTACTATAAACTAAATGGTACAGACCAGTATCAAGCTGATAATTCTCAATGGTTCGTGAAAGATCAGTCAGAAAAAGGAATGAACGGAATAGTAAACGGCGGAAGAAGAGAAATTCAAACTTTTGAATTAGATAGCCCTCTTAGTATTAAATAGAAAACATCGAAAATAGATTGTTTAAAATAAAAGGTTTGGATAATAGCAAGTTATCCAAACCTTTCTTTTTAGAATCAAATCCTCAGAGATATAAATTCATATCAATTATTAGGATGTACTACAAATGACCAATTTGAATTAAAATAGATTAGGATACTAGAGAGCTTTTATAGCTATCCATTCTTAAGACAATCCTGCTTATTACCCCCCCATAAAGGCTCCCTGATCATATTCTACTTAATGAGCGCAATAGGAAGCGATAATTAGATACTCACTTTTATTCATGAAGAACAACACATAGCAAGAGCTACTTACAGCCATAAAAAAAAGGAGCAACTGCTCCTTTCTATTCTTAATCAAAGTAAATCTGTTTATTTGGGTATCTTCAACACAGTTCCTACAGGCACAAAGTCGGGATCATCAATTGTCTCAGGATTAGCCTCAACTATTTTATTCCACTTATCCTTTGTTTGGTAGTAACGCAGAGAAAGACCTCGGAGGGTTTCTCCTGCTTTAAGTTTGTGAAGTACCACTTCGGTAGTTTTAAAATTGGATTGAATACTATCTCTTGAAGTTGTTTCCTCTTTTACTATCGATAGAGTTGTATCATTTTCAGCTATTGCTAGGCTATCTCCTAAAGCAGGGGTTTCTGATGCCAACGTATCAACAAAGAATACAGGTAACTCTTCCACTTCTTGCGAATGAACTACCTCTGGGTTTTCATAAGTTAGGACCTCAGGATTCTTTTTATTTAAGACAGCAGACCAATACCAGAACACCAATATACCAATAAGAATCAGCCCTAGTAAAAGAGTTAATCGCTTATAATAAGTAATGACTTGATCTTTATTAATCAGTCGCTGCTCTATCTTGGCAAGACGGTCATCATATCGTAATAACTGATCTTCGAGTTCTTCGGTATGTTGTTCTATGTTTTCCTCAATTGCTTCAGATACTTTTACGGGCAACTCCTCTTTTTGAGCTATTGAATCTTCTCGGTTTGCAATCGGATTCTTCTCCTCTACTTTAGACTCTTGAACAATGGGGCTTTCTTTTGCCATTGGAGTAGTATCAAGGGGTTCTTGAGGCTTTTCATTACCAACTTCTTCTTTCTTTTCTGGGTGAGTGATGGGTGCATTAAGTTCTACAGAAACAGATTCAGCAGAACTATGATCGTCCTCCTTACGGGGTTCTGCTTCAATATTGCCTTGAGTAGATGCTTCTTGTACTTCTTTAGGTTTTGAAGAATCTACTACCTCGGATGCAGCTGTAGATTTCAACTCCTTCTCATTACAGCTCAACTCAACAGCCTGAAAATGAGAAAAGGGTTTATTTATTGTTTCAGCGAAAGTCTCATCAGGAGTAAAAATAATATCTCCTCCCAACTCTCCTTCAAAAGTACCAAAACCAGAAATAACAGATTTCTTATCTTTTAAAAGTTGAGATTTAATGACCGATTTTATTTGAGCTATAAATAAGGAGGTTGCTTCCTTCTGCCATTCATAGCGTTCTTCAAATAGTTCATAGACAGGGTTTACTTCTTCATTTTCATCTAACTTTAAAACACCCAATATAGCAGAGGATGAAAAAACCACCTTAAGAGAAGGTGGATTCAGTATTTTACTACCATCTTCTCGCTTTTCAACATACTCTAAACGCTTTTCAACTTCAAAGACACCGAAAGGATCAAAACTAGCTTTTCTATAAGTTTGCAGTTCTGTAGCAAACCCTAAAACAAAGGTTTCAAGATAAATTGAAACATCTGCCTCCTGCATATTAATTTTACTTGCTAGCTTATCAATAAATAACTGACTATTCACTATTACCGTCTTTAAATAAGATCTCCATAGAGATCAAAATCATCGGAACCTGAAATCTTCACATCATAGAAATAACCAATTTCAATATCTTGCCCTTCATCTTTAATGAGAACTTCTGGGTCCACTTCTGGAGAGTCATATTGAGTTCTTCCTATAAAATATTCTCCTTCGATACGATCTATGATTACGCGTTGCTCGGTACCTACTTTACGTTGAGCTACCTCTGCAGAAACACTCTGTTGAATATCCATCAACTCACTTAGGCGAGCCTGTTTGACATCATCAGAAATTTCATCTTCATAATTCTTAGCTGAGAAAGTACCTTCTTCTTCTGAATAGGCAAATGCTCCCATTCTATCGAACTTCACTTCACGGACAAAGTCTTTCAGCTCTTCAAAGTCTTGCTCTGTTTCTCCTGGATGCCCAACCATTAATGTAGTACGAATATGAATGCCTGGAACTTCTGCTCGCATACGTCTTATCATTTCCAAGGTATCTGCCTTGGTTACATTACGACGCATCTTAGAAAGCATATTATCTGAGATATGTTGCAATGCGATATCTAAGTACTTACATACATTATCGTTCTCACGCATAACACGCAATAAATCGTATGGGAAGTGTGCTGGATAGGCGTAGTGTAAACGAATCCATTCTACACCAGGAATAGCAGCCATACGCTCTATTAACTCAGGAAGACGTTGTTTTTTATACAGATCTACACCATAGTAGGTTAGTTCTTGAGCTATTACCTGAAACTCTCTCACTCCCTGTCCTACTAATAGTTTCACCTCATCGAGGATATCTTCCATAGGTCGAGAAACATGTTTACCGGTAATAATGGGGATAGCACAATACGAACAAGTACGATCACAACCCTCTGATATTTTCAAGTAGGCATAGTGATCGGGAGTAGTTAGGCTACGTTCCAAATGAAGCTTTGGATCGTAGTTTTTCCCTAAATCAGCTAATAAACCTTTCCAATCAAATTTACCATAAAACTTATCAACTTGAGGGATTTCAATTTGAAGTTCTTTCAAATAGCGTTCAGATAAACATCCCATCACGAAAAGCTTATCCAACACTCCTTCTTCTTTGGCTTGAGCAAATTCCAGAATCATATTGATTGATTCTTCTTTTGCATCACCTATAAATCCACATGTATTAATAACGGCGATATCGCCTTGAGGTTCTTCTGGATCGTGTTCTACATGATAGCCAGAAGCTTCTAGTTGACGGATAAGTTGCTCTGAATCGACTAGGTTCTTTGAGCAACCTAAAGTAATAATATCTATTGTTTTCTTCATTTATTGTTCTCCAAATAGTGAGTCTACAAATTCCTCCTTATTAAACACTTGTAAATCGTCTATGCCCTCACCAAGGCCAATATATTTAACAGGAATTTGGAATTGATCTGAGATACCTATCACTACACCACCCTTTGCCGTACCATCTAGTTTGGTAATAGCCAATGAGTTTACTTCTGTAGCTAGAGTAAATTGTTTTGCTTGTTCAAATGCATTTTGACCCGTAGAGCCATCGAGGACTAAAAGAACTTCGGAAGGGGCATCGGGTATGATTTTCTTCATTACATTCTTAATTTTAGTCAATTCATTCATGAGGTTGATTTTGTTGTGTAATCTACCTGCGGTATCGATAATTACAACATCTGCATGATTGGCTACAGCCGAACTCAAGGTATCAAAAGCTACTGATGCTGGGTCGGAACCCATCTTTTGTTTGATAACAGGAACCCCTACTCTCTCTCCCCAAATCTCCAATTGCTCAACAGCAGCTGCTCTGAAAGTATCTGCTGCTCCAAGATATACTGATTTACCAGCAGCCTTGAACTTAGCGGCTATCTTCCCGATAGTAGTAGTTTTACCCACACCATTCACACCAACCACCATAATAACGTAAGGTGTATCTCTTTGAGGAAGATCAAAAGCAGCATCACTTGCTTTGTTTTCTATTAAAAGGGATGCAATTTCTTCACGAAGAATAGCATTTAATTCTTTCGTATTGACGTATTTATCTTTCGATACTCTATTCTCTATTCGCTCAATAATCTTGAGTGTAGTATCTACGCCAACATCAGATGTAATCAAGACTTCTTCTAGGTCATCAAGAACGTCATCATCAACTTTTGACTTTCCTGCAACAACACGAGCTATTTTACTAAAAACACTCTCTTTAGTTTTTGACAAACCTTGGTCCAAGGTCTTTTTCTTCTCCTTAGAGAAAAAATTAAATATTCCCATATTTCGCGAATTAGTTTAGTATATACCTTCTTTGGCCTACAAAGATAACAATTTTAAAGCATAAGTGTAAAATTATCCATCTAGTTTGATGAATAATATAAGAGCTTAAACCACGCAAAACCTTAAGCTTTTACTATTTGTTATATATGAAACTATTAACATGAAACTATGAAAGTAAAACTAGTAGCTCCAATGGAGTTTCAACTCGCTGTACAAAATCCTTATATCTTATGTTTTCACCACAGAGATGCTTTCCCAAAAGGCACTAAACAGATGACTCCTATTCAGTATTTACCCAATCGCAACCCCAATGGAGATTTTGATTTATTAGCCCCATGGAGGATGTATTATGGAAATAAAATTCCTGGATTTCCCGTACACCCACATAGAGGTTTTGAAACCATAACAGTAGTAACCAAAGGCTATGCCGATCACTTTGATTCGTTTGGATGTTACGGGAGATATGGTGAAGGAGATGTACAATGGATGACTGCCGGAAAGGGCATTCAACACTCTGAGATGTTTCCTCTACTTAGCGAAGAGCAAGAGAACCCGATGGAATTATTCCAAATATGGCTCAATCTCCCTAAAAAGGATAAGATGGTTGAACCTAATTACAAAATGCTGTGGGCTGAAGATATTCCAACAACAGTAGTGGATCATGAGGGGTCAAAGGCTACTGTTAGGGTTCTTGCTGGAGAATTTAATGGGATACTCTCACTCGACCCTACTCCTCATTCATGGGCATTTGATAGAAAGAATAGAGTTTGTATTTTACTCCTAGAACTAGAGCCTCATGCAAAAATCACCCTACCAAAGGTATCTTCTACCCTCAATAGATCTATTTATCATTACTCTCAAAATCAAGCAGAAGTAGATTTAGAGGGTCAAGGATTATCTGAGGGAATGTATGCGCAGTTAGAGGGTAACGAAGAGATTACGGTTCAGAATACAAGTCGGAAAGTTGCCAAACTCTTAGTTCTTGAAGGTGAGCCAATAAATGAGCCAGTATCAGCACATGGTCCTTTTGTGATGAATAGTAAGCAAGAGATTTTACAAGCTTTTGAGGATTTTAGAAAAACAGAATTTGGCGGGTGGCCTTGGGATGCAGAAGACCCCGTCAATGACAAGGATGCACCTCGCTTTGCGAGCTTTCAAGAAGGGGAAAAAGAGTATCCACTTTCTTGAATTTACAGAAGTTATAAGACACAAAAAAAGCCCTTTCCGCATAGGAAGGGCTTTTTTATATAAGGTTCAATACATCTCTTATTTTTCAAAGAAGTCTTTAAGCTGATCTTTGTGAAGAATTTTTTCTTCAAACATGTAAGCTCCTGTTTTTGGAGACTTAACCATTTTAATTGCTTTAGTATATGCGCGGTCTTGACCTTCGTGCGTACGCGCAACTGGTTTCTTTGCCATGAGTATATTATTTTATTTCTTTATGTACTGTTACTTTCTTCAAGATTGGGTTGTATTTTTTCAACTCAATTCTTTCAGTTGTATTTTTTCTGTTCTTTGTAGTGATATAACGTGAAGTACCTGGCATACCACTTTCTTTGTGCTCAGTGCATTCTAGAATAACTTGCACTCTATTACCTTTTGCCTTTTTTCCCATAAGTCAGTCCTCCTGTTTATCCGATTACTTTAATACTGTTCCAGCTGCAAAAGCCTTTATCTACAGCTTCATGTAGAGCAGCATCTAAACCAATTTTGTTAATTGTGCGTAAACCAGCAGCACTAATGCTTAAGCTAATCCAGCAACCTTGTTCTACATAGTAGAACTTCTTATTAAACAAGTTCACATCAAAAGTTTTTTTAGTTCTTCTTTTAGAGTGTGAAACGTTGTTGCCAACCATGGCCTTCTTTCCGGTAATTTGACAAATCTTCGACATTTCTATCTTATTTTTTCGTTTTTTTCTCTATACTTATTTCAAACAGAGTGCAAAGAAAGCACATTTCTAGTTAGAAAGCAAGATTTTTTCAAAATAATTCATTGAAGTATAAGACTATTTAAGTTCTTGAAGCAGTTCCATTAACATAAAAAATCCTTGATTACAAGTTCGCTCAATATTCATCTCTCTTCCATGATCATAATTTAGCAAACGAGTGCGGATTTTATCACCACATTTTACTGCAATCCAAACTGTTCCAACAGGTTTACCAGGTGCTGCTCCCGTAGGACCAGCAATTCCAGTAGTCGCTATTCCACAGTCGGAATGAAGCTGCTTACATACTCCTTGAACCATTTCAAGAGCAGTTTCTTCACTCACTGCTCCATGCTTTTCTAATGTAGCGGACTGTACGCCCAACTGCATTCTCTTTACACTATTTTGATAAGCTACGATAGAACCATTAAAGTAGTCTGAGCATCCGGGTATTGCTGCAATTTTAGCTGCAACTCTACCTCCAGTACAACTTTCGGCTGTAGCCACTGTGTATTTATGTTTTCTCAACCAAATTCCAAGTTGCTCTTCCAAAGGTTTATCATCTTCAGCAAAAACATCGTGCTTTAGAATCTTTCGTAAACCTTCTTCAGCTAATCTTAAAGTCTCCTCTAGTTTTGCTTTATCTTCTCCTTGAGCAGTCAATCGCAATCTCATTGCTCCAGGTTTGGGTAAATAAGCCAAACGGATAAAAGAAGGTAGTTTATCTTCCCACTCTTCCAAGACTTCAGCCAAAACAGATTCTGGATAATTCTTCACGATATAAGTTTCATGAAGAATAAAATCTGTATCAAATTTCTTATTTAAACGAGGAAGGATTTCTTGTTCCATCGCAGTCTTCATCTCATCAGGAACTCCTGGCATAGACACCAGTACTTTACCTTGATGATCAAACCAACTGATAGAGGCACTTCCTACATGATTAGGGATTACCGTGCAGCTTTTCGGAACATAGGCCATGCTCTTATTCTGCTCATTCATCGGTATTCTGCCTGCTAATATACGCTTAATATTATTATATACAGCCTCATCAAATACTAATTCTGTATTAAAATATTGGCAAAGAGTAGTTTTTGTTATGTCATCTTTGGTAGGACCTAACCCTCCAGTCATCAACACAATATCTACTCTTTTTAAGGCAGAGTTTACAGCTTCAGTAATCTCTTTCGAATCGTCACGAACTGAGGTGATTCGATTTACTGCTATGCCAAACTGATTGAGCTTCTTTCCCATCCATGCAGAGTTCGTATCTACCACCTGCCCAATTAAGAGTTCATCTCCAACCGTAATAATCTCAGCAAAAATCTTCATTCCTCTCCTTCCTTATAGTGATACACGTGAATATGCTGGCAAATCAATCGTTGCGAAATCCTTGTCTAGGTATTTTAAATAACCAGACATAGCAATCATAGCAGCATTATCTGTGGTATAACTAAATTTAGGAATATAGACATTCCAACCATATCTTTTGGCATGATCAAGGAATGCGTTACGTAAACCTGTGTTTGCTGAAACTCCTCCTGCAACAGCTACCTCGTTTATTTTATATTCTTTAGCTACTTTACGTAGTTTATCCATAAGGATATCTACAACTGTCTTTTCAAGAGACGCAGCCAAATCATTTTTATGCTTTTCGATAAAATCGGGATCTTCTTTTAACCAATCCTTTAAAGAATAAAGGAAGGATGTTTTAAGACCACTAAAACTATAATTAAAACCTGGGATATGGGGTTTATTAAAGGTATAGGCTTCGGGATTTCCTTGACGAGCCATCTTATCAATAATAGGACCACCTGGATAACCCAAGCCCATTACTTTGGAACATTTATCAATGGCTTCACCAGCAGCGTCATCAATAGTTTGTCCTAAAATCTCCATTTCACTATGAGATTTCACCAATATAATTTGTGAGTTACCGCCCGATACTAATAAGCAAAGGAAAGGTAGTTTGGGTTGTTTGTTTTCTTCTCCTTCTGTTTTAATAAAGTGAGCTAAAACATGACCTACCAAGTGGTTCACATCTATCATTGGAATATCTAGAGAACGAGCTAATCCTTTTGCAAATGAAACACCTACTAATAATGAGCCCATAAGACCTGGACCTCTAGTAAATGCCACTGCACTTAGTTCTTCTTTGGTTACACCTGCTCTTTTTAATGCTTCATGTACTACTGGTACAATATTTTGTTGGTGAGCGCGTGAAGCTAATTCGGGTACTACCCCACCATACGATTCGTGAACAGCCTGACTTGCCACTACATTAGATAGCAAATATCCATCTTTTATGACAGCAGCTGATGTATCATCACAGGATGATTCAATTCCTAATATAATTGTACTCATAATTTAAACAATCTAATTATGCCACAAAAGTAATCATAAAAGTAGGATTCGTGATGTTATATTTTATATTTTTGTTTCAAATTACTTTAAAACACCGTATTTATCAAAACGCTTAAGAAAATTGTTCGATGGGTTCTGGGCATATTGTTGGGTATTTATTTGCTCCTCATTGCTATGCTCAACATTCCCTCTATTCAGAGTTCCATGTCAGAGTTTGTTGCCAAAGAATTGGGCGAACATCTTCATACTGAACTACGAATAGGTAGGATAAATATGGGTTTGCTCAATCGCATCATTATTGAGGATCTATATGTGGAAGATCTTGCAGGAAAAGATTTACTCAAAGTATCTCGTCTATCTGCTCGATTTGATATTTTAGAATTACTTAAGGGAAAGATTTCTATTAATAGTGTACAGCTTTTTGGATTCGACTTAAAACTGGCAAAACCTTCTTTGGAAGATGAACTCAATTTGCAATTTATCATAGATGCTTTTCAATCTTCTGAACCCAAGAAAGAGAGTAATCTTGATCTTCGTATCAACTCTCTTCTTATTCGAAGAGGAAAACTCTCATACGATGTAGAAGATCAACCCCACTCTGAACACAAGTTTAATGCACACCACCTCAAGTTTAATAATATTGTAGCCAATATCTCTCTAAAAGCTTTAAGGCCAGACTCTATCAATGCTTCAATTAAGCGGTTTAGTGTGAATGAAGCATCGGGATTGGAACTTAAGAAACTCGCTCTTAAGGTAGTTGCCAATCCGGAGAAGATGCAGATTCAAAATTTTGAAGTGGCTCTGCCTCAGTCTAAGTTACAGATAGATACCATCAATCTAGCTTATGCAGGGATAAAATCTTTTGATGAGTTTGCCGACGAGGTTGAATTCTCTTTAAAGACTCTTCCTTCTTATATTACATTAGGCGATTTGAGTCCGTTTGTACCTGGATTCAAAAACTTCAAGGAACGTATCAATCTAGATTTAGAGGTTAATGGAACGATAGACCAACTCAACTGCTCACACCTTTATCTGAATGGAGATAACCATCTCTTTTTAAGGGGGAGTGGAACGGTAGAAAACTTATCACATCCCAAAGATGCTTTTATCTATGCTTCACTCTCTAGATTCTCCATAGACCAACAAGGAATGGAGTTTCTTGTACGAAATTTGAATGAAGATTTTCAAGGCATACCGCCCATTCTTACTCGTATGGGCACAACATCTTTCCAAGGTGAACTATCGGGTTACCCCAATGATTTTGTAACCTATGGTGTGTTTCGCTCAAGCACATTGGGGAATATTCGTACCGATGTTAAATTCTCCAAACCAGAGGATAAGGGTTTGTTTAGTTATAAAGGAAGCATCAGTACGCAAGAATTTAACTTAGCCCAACTATCCAATAGTGATCAGCTCGGTCTGATATCCTTCAATCTACATGTAGAGGGAATTAAAGAGGAAAGGAAAGCATATCCTAATGTCAAAATACAAGGAAACGTTTCTGAATTTGATTTTAGTGGATACAATTACGAAAACATCTCTATTGACGGTTTATACAAAGAGGGTGGTTTTGATGGGCAACTTAGCCTAGATGATGAAAATGGATTGGTAGATTTGAATGGTAGCATTAATATTGCTCAAGCTATTCCGTCTTTTAACTTCGAGGCCAACATCATTGATATTCGTCCTTACCAATTGAACCTCAGTAAACGAGATGAGGATGAAAGATTTTCAGTTAATATCGTTGCCAATTTTACGGGTGGTTCTATTGATAAAATGAATGGAGAGATTAATATTAATAATCTTGATTATCATACGAGTTTCCTTGAATACAAGTTGGATAACTTCAAAGTTCAGGCCCTACATACTGATGAATACAATAAATTACTTATCAATTCAAAGTTTTTACGTGCTCATATTGATGGTCAGTATTCATACAAAACGCTATTGAGTAGCATTATTAATACCACCAAACGCTATTTGCCTTCGCTTACTTCTACCTTGAAGACGCCAGCAAAGAGTAAAAACAACTTTAGTTTTGAAGTAGATTTAGAAGATACAGAGATACTTACTCATCTCTTCAATATTCCTTTTCAAACCTTTACGCACTCCACATTAAAAGGGTACTTTGATGACGAAAAGGAACGAGTACATATTGAAGGTTATTTTCCTAAGCTACGCTACAAAAATGTAAACTATGAGTCGGCTATGATTTTGTTTGAGAACCCGAGTGACGAACTAACTGCTCACATCCGACTTACTCAGCAAAAATCTTATGGGGCTGTGAATATCTCTTTAAATGCTCTAGCCAAAGAGGATATCATCACTACTTCCCTCAACTGGGGGAATACGGGAGCTGCTACCTACAGTGGTAAGTTTAATACAGAAACATTTTTCCAGAGAATAAAAGATGAAAAGCAAAAACCTTATCTCAAAACGCAGATTAAGGTATTACCTAGTGATGTAATCTTAAACGATACCACATGGCAGATACACCCATCAGAAATAGAAATTGCACCTCAATTGGTGAAAGTAAATAACTTCTTATTCAGTAACGAACGACAGTTTTTACAGATAGATGGACAAGGCTCTATCTCTCCTCAAGATACACTCTTCTTAAACTTAAATGACATTGACTTAGGCTATATCTTCGACATTGCCAATATAAAAGAGGATGTTGACTTTAAGGGAAAAACAACGGGAAGAGCCATTGTAAGCAACCTTTTTGATAAGCCCAATATGAATACCAATCTACATGTAAACAATTTTACTTTTAATGATGGTTTACTAGGAGATATGGATGTCTATGGTTTTTGGGATAATGATACACAAGGTATTTTCTTGGATGCAGAAATTAATGAAAACGACTTAGGCTCGACTTATGTTACGGGGTTTGTATATCCTATTGCTCCCAAGAGTGGACTCGATTTGGATATTATAGCCAATGGAACAAATATCAAGTTTTTAGAGGGATATATGGCAGATATTGCCAATGATGTAAAAGGTAGAGCTTATGGAAGTGTTCGTTTGCATGGACAGTTCAAAACACTCAATCTAGAGGGAGATTTACTAGCTGATGCTTCTCTCAGAATAGGTGTACTCAACACACATTTCGCTCTCAATGATAGCCTCTATTTCACTCCTAATGGGATAGAGTTTAAAGATATTCATCTACGAGATTTGGAAGGTCATACGGGTAAACTGAAAGGGGCTTTGCATTATCAGCATTTTAAAAACTTGAAATACCAGTTTGATATCAATGCCAATAATCTATTGGTTATGAACACAAAGGAATCACCCGACCTCCCTTTTTATGGCAAGATATATGCTACGGGAAATACTATTTTAAGGGGAGACCAAGCAGGGCTCAACGTAGATGCATCCGTTCGAACCGACAAAAATACACAGTTTACTTTTATAACGAATGCTACAGCTTCGGCAGCAAGCAATCAGTTTATCCATTTTAATGATAAAACACCTTATCACAATGCTAATTTAGAGAAGCCTCAAGAGCTTGATATGTATGGTAACGTAATACAAGAGGATACTGAATACGACTCTGATATTGATATTCGTCTTAATTTACAGATAGAAGCAACTCCTGAAGCCAATGTGAAAATAATTCTAGACCCTATTGCGGGAGATTATATGACAGCTGCGGGAACTGGAAACATTCGGATGGAGTTTTACAACAAAGGGGATGTTCGTCTGTTTGGTAGTTACGAAATCCAAAAGGGTATGTATAAATTCAGCTTGCAAGAGGTTATTCGCAAAGATTTCACCATTATGCAAGGAAGTAGTATTTCTTTCAATGGCAGGCCGCTAGATGCAAATCTGAATATCAGGGCGCAATATACAGTCAACTCGGTTTCACTAACCGACTTAATTCCTTCGGAAAACTCGTTGACTAGCCAGTCGCATATTAAAGTAAACTGCATCTTGGGAGTAACGGGTCAGCTCACTAGTCCCAACATTACTTTCGACTTAGATTTGCCCAATGAGCACGATGAAGTACGTTCTCTCGTTAAAAACTATATCAATACCGAGGAACAGATGAATATGCAAGTATTATATCTACTAGGTATTGGTAAATTCTATATGGCAGACAATGCCAATAACAATCAAAGCTCGGATATGATGTCATCCGTTTTATCCTCCACCCTTTCTGGACAGTTGAATGATATTTTATCTCAGATGATTAATAATAATAATTGGAGTTTTGGAACCAATGTAAGTACTGGAAGCAAGGGCTGGACAGATGTAGAAGTGGAGGGAATGCTCTCGGCACAACTCTTAAACAACAGACTATTAATTAATGGAAACTTTGGATACAGAGATAACCCTATGGCCACGACCAACTTTGTAGGTGATTTTGAAGCGGAATGGCTATTAAATCGTTCGGGAAATATTCGCTTAAGAGGATATAGCAAGACAAATGACAGATACCTTATTCGTACCAATTTAACTACGCAAGGAGTAGGTATTATGTTCCGTAAAGACTTCTTATATTGGAAGGAACTTTTCTTTTGGAACACCATAAAACTACGTCGTCAAGCTAGAAAAGAAGCTAAACTAAAGGAGCAAGAAGCTGTATTAAGAAAATCTAAAGAGGAGAAAGAAAAAGAATTAGCTCCTATTCAAGAGTAGAATCATCTACTGTAATACATCGCCTGCCAAGCGAAGTTATCCGATACTTCTGTAAGCTACTCTTAGGCTTATTGGGTATGGTCATCTCTATCAAGTTATCTGCTAATGCAGGGTTTAAATAGTGCTGACTAAAATGCTTCCTATCTGCTAAGTTTAATACCTCTTGAATTTCTGCCCGACTTAATTCTCCATCCAAAATCAAAAGCATACTTTCAACTTGGGGGGTAACTTGAGGGGTAACTTGGGGGGGGTAACATATTTAATCGCATTAGCCTTATAAAAAGTAATACGAAAATAATTATCAGATAGTTCAAAGCAATTAGCACTTCTTTTTTTAAGAATAACAGATTCTTCACACCTCAAAAAGCCAAACCAAAAATTCTTTTGTACCTTTGAAGTCTCAAACTCATAACAGATAAGAATTGATGGTAAACGAAGAATTGGATGTACTCTTTAACGAGTGGAAAGCTCAGATGGAGACAGATGGATATAAGGACTTTTGTGCAGACGGGCTAATTCGCCAGTTGGGCAAAGAAGAACTTACTTGGATGAATGCAGAACGCAAGGTGGTTTTCCTACTTAAAGAGCCCTTTAATAAAGAATTGCATGACATTCGCGATTGGTCGGGAAAGATGGAAGATATGAATATCCCCGATTTATTTTACAGTCGCATTGCAGCATGGCTATATGGTATCCAAAAGGCAACCTCAACAGAGTACCCGAGCCTTGAAACAGCTTTCTTCTCTAAAGTACAATTGAAATCTCTACGTACCTACCCACACGCTTTTGTTAATATCAAAAAGAGTGCTCCCGAAGCTCGTACATACGATTCTGAAATCTACAATATGGGTATGAGATATAAAGATTTTTTAAAAGAGCAATTAGAGATATTAGAAGGTAATATTGTAGTGTGCTGTGGCCCTATCACTTTTAGAGTAGCCAATGAAGTAATCTACGACAACAGACTAACAGAGATAAACGACTGGGTATATGTAGATACTCGCACCAAAACCTTATTCATAAATGCCTTTGAGCCTACTGCCCCAAAAAACAATCGCCAGATGTACGACTGGATGATGGAAAAGCTTATTCAAGTATTATAAAATAGAGATGAAAGGATGTGTTGGGAAACCCAAAAACACATCCTTTTTTTATACAATCTCGGCAAAAACGAATATCCACACAATCTGCTCCCACTCCCTTATTCAACCCTCCCACGTAATCGTTTTTGAATTTCAAACTTGTATATCTGCCTAAATTTTAGTATATTATAGAAATAGATGCTTTACATCTAATAAAACACAAGTTAAGTGACACTCTTTGTATCACCCCTAATCTGTGCTTATGAGGAGTCATAAGTAACTCCCCTACAAACGACATAAAAAAGACTATAAAACTAAAATCTAGACTGTATGAAAGTTAAAAACATTAATGGTCCTGAGAATTACTACTATCCAAAAGGATGTAAATCTTGGATTGAATTTTGGGAAAAGAAAAAGAAACCCATCCAATTAGTAATTAACTGTCCTGCCTGTAACACGACCATACGACAAGACAAAGTAGAAGCAGCCCATGTACATAAAGCTGAAGGAAAAGATAATGCAGAATACATAGTTCCTGTATGTGAACACTGCTCAACCAGAGACAGTATCTATAGTGTAAAAGATTCCCTACTCTTAGCAGTACCAGAATAGAGAAGTATATATCTAAACATATAGATATAGATTAGAAAAGCGACTATCACCAAGGTAGTCGCTTTTTGTATTTTAAAGAGAAATTATTCCTCCTTGCAAAACATTAGCTAAAAACAACTAAGCATAGAGATTATCATAACACCGACAAGAGACCACTTTGACACCGACAAGACAATGACATGTCGGTGTCAAAGTAGATTCATCGTTTTTTAAAGGAATGAAAATTAGGGAAATATAGAATAGTGAATTAATCCTTTTTTTATCTTGCTCCTCACCTTCAGCCAGTCATCCGAAACAAAAAAAGCAGCTACATTTACTGTAACTGCTTTTTGCTAGTGGTACGCCCACAGGGATTCGAACCCTGGACCCATTGATTAAGAGTCAATTGCTCTACCAACTGAGCTATGAGCGCATCGCTTTATTTGCGATTGCGTTGCAAATGTAATATATTTTCTAAAAACATACTACATTATCTGATAAAAATTTCAAAAAAAGTTTGATTTTTTTATCCAAAAAGAAATCTCCCACTAATATCACGATTCAAAATATTAGCAGGAGATTTACAGAATAGAATTATAGTTAGTTATTAAAATTCTAATTTATAAGTTTTTAAGAAGCTCTTCGATTTATTTATGGCATCGTACATCACGATATCATCTTCAATGAAAGGTACTACTTTACGATACTTCACTAACAAGTCTTCGAGCATAGGAGAAGTCTTTAATGGACGTCTAAACTCTATGGCTTGTGAGGCATTGAGTAATTCTATACCAAAAATCAAATCTAAGTTCTCTATTATTTTAGCCAATTTTGTTGCTGCATTAGCACCCATACTCACATGGTCTTCTTGCCCATTGGAAGAAACAATGGAGTCGGAAGATGCCGAGAAGCAATACATTTTATTCTGGCTCACCATAGATGCCGCAGCATATTGAGGTATCATCATGCCTGAATTCAATCCTGGATTGGCAACTAAGAATTCTGGTAATCCTCGTAAACCCCATATCAGCTGAGCTACTCTTCGTTCTGAGATATTTCCTAGTTCTGCCAAAGCAATTGCAAGGAAATCATAGACTATCGCAAGAGGTTGTCCATGGAAGTTTCCACCCGATATAATTTTGTCTTCATCTGGGAAGATAGTTGGATTATCGGTTACTGAGTTCAATTCTGTTAAGAGTACGGAAGCAACATAGCGAATAGCATCTTTTGAAGCTCCATGTACTTGAGGTATACAACGGAAAGAGTAAGGATCTTGCACACATACTTTGTGCTGTTTAATCATCTCACTTCCCTCTAATATATTTCGGATATTTTGTGCTGTTTCAATCTGTCCTTGATGAGGCCTTACTTGCTGAATACAATCGAAGAAAGGATCTAATCTACCATCAAAGCCCTCTAATGAAAGAGCCCCTAGTAAATCTGAAATCTTAGCTAAACGGAATGCTCTTAGTATTGCGTAAGTACCATTAGCACTCATAAACTGAGTTCCATTCAATAGAGCCAAACCCTCTTTACTTTGAAGTTCAACAGGTTCCCAACCCATTTCTTTTAGTACTTCTTTAGAGCATTTCTTTTCTCCTTTATAATATACTTCGCCCTCACCTATCAAAGGTAAAAACAGATTAGCCAAAGGAGCTAAATCGCCCGATGCACCCAATGAACCTCTATCGTAAACAATAGGAAGAATATCATTATTAAAGAAATCGATAATTCTTTCTACAGTAAGCACCTGCACACCACTATGACCTAGTGATAGAGCATGAGCTTTGAAGAAAAGCATAAGCTTCACCACTTCTCGTGGCACTTCTTTACCCACACTACAAGCGTGGCTTTTTACTAAGTTCTCTTGTAAAGTACTCAATTGATCTAAAGAGATGCTTTTATCGCATAGAGAGCCGAAGCCCGTTGTAATACCATATACAGGGACATCCGATTCTTTAATCTTTTCATCTAAGTAATCGCGGCATTTTTGGATGCGTTGTACAGCATCGGGGTGTAGTTTTAATTTAATGTTCTCAGAGAGAACTTGTTCTATTAACTCGAAAGTTAATTCTGAACTACCTACAGAATAGACATTTTTCATAAGTAAAGATCTTTAGTGACTTGAGTTCTTAGTTTTTCTTCTCTTGCTATTGCTTGGTTTTCTAGAGCTACTACTTCATTTTCTAGCTCTTTGGCTTTTGCAGTATCTTTTAATCCTCCTAGATTGATACGCACATTTAAAGCAGCACCCAAAACAGCATTACGGGCAGACATCATAGCGATACATCCATCTGTAACTGCATTTTGATTACCAAATTTGACAACAGTTTCAATCATATCCATTATTTCAAGAGCCTTCTTAGCTACTTCCAATGGAACTTCTGCTGCATATAAGGTACCTTCCTGGATTGCCTGACTTTTTTTTGCTTTTTCTTCGTCTGTTTCTTTAGGCATCTTAAAGCAATTGAATACTTTATGATACGCATCAGAATCCTTATCAATCAGAGTAAGAAATTCTTGTTGGTAAGCTTTCATACATTTAATGGTATCTTCCATGATATCATTGTATTCTGCATACTTTTTCTTACCTACAGTAAGGCCACCAACCATAGCAGCTAAAGAAGAAGCTACTGCTCCATAAAAAGCAGAAACACTACCTCCTCCTGGCACAGGATCATTCCCTGCCACTTTATCTAAAAATCCTTTGACGGTTAAGTCTACAAGTTTGTTTTCCATAGTATGTGAGATTCTAAAGTATTAGTTTTGAGGTATTATCTTACCTCCTTTTATCGTAGTTTGTACAGTGTTCATTCCTATATAGTAAGGCAGTACATAGTAATCATCGCTCATAAGCACAATTAAATCTCCTGCTTTACCTTTTTCTATACTTCCTATTTTATCTGCTCTATCAATGGCTGCCGCTCCATTTAGAGTCAATGCAGTAATGGTTTCCTCTATGCTTAGTTTCATGTAGATACATGATAAAGCAATAGTTAAAGGAATAGAGCCAGAGAAGCAGCTTCCTGGATTTAAATCTGTAGCCAAGGCTACTGCACATCCGCTATCAATCATTTCACGACCTCTAGCAAACTCTTCTTTCAAAGCAAAAGCAGTAAGTGGCAATAGTGTCGCAACCACATTTTTATCTGCCATATCTTTGATTCCTTGATCTGAAGCATGGAGAAGATGATCTGCAGAGAAAGCACCTAACTCGGCAGCCAGTTCGGCACCACCAAGAGATACAATTTCATCTGCATGAAGTTTGAGTTTGAAGCCCAAAGCCTTTGCAGCACTCAATATCTGTCGAGATTCCTCAATAGAGAAAACTCCTTTTTCACAAAAGACATCTACAAACTCAGCTAAGTTCTTCTCTTTGACAACGGGAAGGACTTCTTTATTCATAAACTCGATGTACTCTTGCGTTTTTCCTGCATATTCAACAGGCAAGGCATGTGCTCCAAGAAAGGTCGTGATGATATCTACAAAGACATCTGGATCTTCATTTAACTCATGCATTACTTGCAGTTGAAGGAGTTCGGTGTCTTTGTCTAAGCCATAACCACTCTTACCTTCTACTGTGGTAACTCCCATCTCTGTCATTCTATCTAAGAAGATTTTACTCTTATTCTTTAAATCTTCAAAAGAGCAAGTTCGGGTTGCACGAACAGTGTTCATTATCCCCCCACCCTTATTCATGATAGACATATAGCTTTCACCCTTCAATCTCCAAGAGAATTCTTCTGAGCGTTCTCCCCCAAAGATAAAGTGAGTATGAGAATCGACAAAGCCTGGCAATACGCATTTTCCTTTTACATCTAAAACCTGAAAATCTTTTTTGCTTTCGGCTTGCTTGTAATCGGCTTCTGTTCCTACATAAGTTATTATACCATCTGTTATTTCTATTACACCATTGGATATTGATTCCAATTGAGACATCTGCTCTCCTTTTAGAGCAGATGTTCCTTTTGGGGTAACAATATGTGCATGACGTATTATTAAGTTTTCTTTCATAGCTTATTCCATTATTCTTGATTCAAGAACTTGGTCCATGCTGAAGTTTTCTATGCCTAAATAGTATTCTGCTGTATCTATCAATGCAGCCATTGGAATTAAACCAATTACTTCACTTCCCACAATAGATACTCCATAGCGGCGAGCTTCAATACGAATCAGTTCAAATACTCTATAAATAGCTGTGCGTGTATAATCGGTCAAGTTCATCGAAACTTGAGTAATATGGCGTTCGTGTAATTCTACTCCCATTGCTTTAACAAAACGAAGTCCACCATTAATATGTCTGATGTTCTTACCAATCTGAGTAGCAATTTCCAAATCAGAAGTATTCAAGTTCACATTGAAAGCAACTAGAGGCATACGAGCACCTACTGCTACTGTTCCTGCTGTAGGGTGACGTTCTGCTGGACCAAAATCAGGATGCCACTCGGGTTCTTTGATCTTCTCTGCCATACCTTCAAACTGACCTTTTCTTACTTTAGCCAGATTTTCACGATGTGGAGCAGAAGCAGATTTTTCATACAAGAAAACAGGGAACTTCAACTCTTCTCCTAGAATCTTTCCTACCGCTTTTGACATTTCAATAGCCTCATCCATATCTACATTTTTGATAGGGATAAATGGAATTACATCTACTGCTCCCATTCTAGGGTGCTGACCTTCATGTTTATTTAAATCGATCAACTCGATAGCTAGTTTAGCTGCTTCAACCACAGCCTTTTTAAGAGCCTCGGGCTCGCCCACCACAGTAACTACTGTACGGTTATGATCTTGATCACTACTATAATCTAGCAGTTTAACTCCTTCTTTTCCACGGAAAGCAGAAACTATTTTTTCTACTTTATCTAAATCTCTTCCTTCACTAAAGTTTGGAACGCATTCAACTATTTTTGTCCAGGTCATAATTCTGATTTTAATATATTATTATTTGATAAGATCTTTGATTAACTCATCATCTGCTACATAAGGCATGGTGATGTGGTAGTAATCACTGTGGGTTTGATTAAACTCTTCGCTTGTTTCAATAGCGTGTTCATTACGTGCCCATGAACGACGAGCTACACCTCCCATAACGTCCCAAATCATAGCCGATTTCAGGATTTCATCTACACGGCGACTTCCATCGCATACCATTCCAAAACCTCCGTTAACAGACTTTCCGATACCTACTCCACCACCATTGTGAAGGGCTACTAAACTCATACCTCGAGCACAGTTACCGGCAAAGCATTGTACAGCCATATCAGCCATCACATTACTTCCGTCTTTGATATTTGATGTTTCTCTAAATGGAGAATCGGTACCACTCACGTCGTGATGATCTCTACCTAACATGATAGGTCCAACTTCACCATTACGTACCATTTCATTAAACTTCAATGCAATATTCATTCTACCTAAAGCATCTTGATAAAGAATACGGGCTTGAGTACCTACAACTAATTGATTTTTTTCTGCATCTCTAATCCAGATATAGTTATCCATATCCTGTCCTCTTCTATCTTTGTCGATGCAAGCCATAGCCGCCTCATCCGTTTTATGAAGGTCTTCTTTCTTTCCACTTAGGCATACCCAACGGAATGGACCATATCCATAATCAAATAGTTTAGGACCCATAATATCTTCTACATAACTAGGCCAGATAAATCCATCTTTTTCATCTATTCCATTCTTGGAGATTTCTTTTACACCAGCATCATAAATAGCTTTCATAAAAGAGTTTCCATAATCGAAGAAGTAGGTTCCTTTGGCTACTAACTTCTCAATTACATGGAAGTGGCGAACCAATGTTTCATCTACCAACTGATTGAATTTCTTAGGATTTTCTTCTAATAAACGAGTTCTCTCTTCAAAGCTAATGCCCACAGGACAGTAACCTCCCTCATACACAGCATGACAAGAAGTTTGGTCTGATAAAAGTTCGATATGAATATTGTTTTCTACAGCGTATTCTAGTAAATCAACAATATTACCATGATAAGCTATAGAACTAGCTTCTTTCTTAGCCATAGATTCTTGGGCTAAACGGAAAGCTTCTGGAATTTCTTCGGCAATATGGCTTACCCAACCTTGATCATAACGAGTTTGTATTCGAGAAGAGTCAACTTCAGCAATAATGGCTGTAGCACCTGATATTTCTGCTGCTTTGGGTTGAGCTCCACTCATACCTCCTAGTCCAGAAGAGACAAATAAGTGTCCTCTCAAATCTCCATCCTCGGGTACACCTAGTTTCATTCTACCCGCATTTAGCAATGTATTAAATGTTCCGTGAACAATTCCTTGAGGTCCGATATACATCCATCCACCAGCAGTCATCTGACCATAATTGGCTACACCCATTTGTGCAGCAATGTGCCAATCGTGCTGATTATCAAACATACCAATCATCATTGAGTTGGTAAGGATTACTCTTGGAGCCTCTGGTTTCGATTTAAATAAGCCTAGAGGATGTCCAGATTCTAATACAAGTGTCTGATCTTCGGTTAGTACTTCAAGATATTGTTTTATTAGTTGGTATTGCATCCAGTTTTGGCATACCTGACCCGTTTCACCGTAGGTTACCAATTCATAAGGATATAGAGCCACATCGAAGCAAAGATTATTATCAATCATGACTTGAAAGGCTTTTCCTTCTACACATTTACCTTTATATTCATCAATCGATTTAGCCTTTAAATCTCCTTGAGGTCTGTATCGGTATCCATAAATTCTACCATGAGTATGAAGCTCTTCTAAGAATTCAGGAGCTAACTCTTTATGTAAGTTTTTAGGAATATAGCGTAATGCATTTTTTAACGCTATTTCTGTCTGTGCTTTTGTAAGCGTGTATCCCCTATTGGGAGCACGTCTCATACCCTCAACAAAACTAGGGTATTTAGGTAGTTCGGTTGATAGTGATATATTCATAATATTCGAATTTAAGTGTTGTAGGAAAGATATAAACTTTTTAACAGAAAAAGTAGTAATCCGATTAAAAAAGTTATAATTATTCAACTGATATAGAATGACTTAAACAAGCTTTTTAGCTGCATATAAAAACGAATTGTCAGCAGAAATAAAGAAGAAGTAACTTTAAACTCATATTTAAATTAAATTTCTATTGATATGATATTATAATCGCTTCAATTCTTTCTCTAAACTTTTTTTAAACAAGAAGAATATAGGCAAAAGAAGGAAAAGCTTAGCTTATAATTCACCCCTAAAACGAGTATCCATAAGAACCTCTTTAGTTCTTGATACAATGAATACTTTTCTTCTCTATTCTCTGTTACACTTCACAACAAAATACTACTTACTATATATTATAATAAGGTCTTAAAGCTTTTATATCTAATCGAACCCCATAAGACTTCTCTTCCAATGCGAAATTTAAAGAGAAGTCTCATTTTATTTTTGTTTGAATATCTTCCTCAATATTAAAAAAATGACAGTAATTCGTCCTTTTCTTCTATCATTTAATTACTCTCTATCTCTCGTAATTTAAAGTCCAACAACTTCCCTAAGTTCTTCATTTATAACAAATAAACATCACTATTTGTAAAATATACTTAAAAATAAAGACTTTGTTAAAATAACACATAATCACTATTCATTAATAATCAATCTATTAAGAAATATTCTATTTTTATTTGTAAATAAACATTAATATCTATCTTTGTAATCGTTTTGGTAATCGGATACAATTTCAAATCTCCGATGTAAGGGAATCCAGTGAGATACTGGAGCTGTACCTGCAGCTGTAAATCCTCATTATGTTAGTTGAATTGCCGCAACACTGTGTAAAAATAAACATGGGAAGTTTTTCAACTAGAGGAAAGCCAGAAGACCTGCCAGATAATTAAGAAAACACCAAGCTTCCAGGATTTGAAGTCAATGTGCATTACACAAATAATGTATTCCTACTTTATTCTCCACTGAGGAAACTCGATGTTTTTATATTAGATCAATTATTAATATAAAACAGAGATGCTCAACCTATTTACGCCCTCATTATTTCGATTATCGAAGTTTTACCTTTTATGTATATCAAGCTATTTATTAGTTGATAGGCACAAACCCTTAATAGACTGAACTCAAAATCACAAACATTACTCCATACGTAATCCATAAAACAATCAACTACGAATGAAATACGTTCTACTCTTTTTATCCTTTTTCTTCACTATTCCTGCTTTCTCTCAAAGTAATTATACGATTTCGGGACAAGTAAAAGACACCAAAGGCAACCCTATTTCTCAAGCTCTTATCGTGGATAGTAAAAAGAATAAAGGTACTTATACTAACGATAAAGGATATTATCAGATTGATCTACAAGTTGGTAAAAACACTCTTACTGCCACTTGCTTTGGCTATAAAGATGCTTCTACAACTCTTCAGGTAAGTAGAAATGAGGTAGTAAACTTTCAATTGAAGGAGCAACCTCTCCTACTCCAAGATGTACAAGTTTATGGGAAGTCGAAGAGCCAGCAAACCCGTGAAGGAGTTTTTGCCGTGAATGCCCTTGATGTGAAACCCATCATCAGCAACCTGAATAATCTCAACACTTTAGTGGGAAGAAGTTCGGGTATTAAAGTACGTGAAGATGGGGGTGTAGGTGCCAATTTTGATTTAACTATCAATGGTTTATCGGGCAATGCCATACGCTATTTTATTGATGGTGTGCCTCTTTCATCTATGGGAAGTGGCATCAATTTATCCAATTTACCAATCAACATTGTAGATCGTATTGAAGTTTATAAGGGTTCTGTACCTGTTGAACTAGGTTCTGATGCTCTAGGTGGAGCAATCAATATCATCACCAAAAATGATATACAAGATTACTTAGATGTTTCCTATGGGATAGGTTCATTTGATACGCACAAAGCCGACTTGAGTGGACAATATACTCTTGCTAAAACAGGTATTATCATAAAGCCAACTCTAGGACTCAACTTTTCCAAGAACAACTATAAGATGAAGAATGTAGAAGTATGGAACAAAGAAGAACAAGAATTTCAAGAAATAGATACGAAGCGTTTTCACGACAAATACTTCTCTGCCTTTGGAAAGGTTGAAGTTGGGGTTACTCGCAAAAGATGGGCAGATAGTTTCTTCATTTCTGCTTCAGCCTCATCTATCAATAAGCAACTCCAAACGGGTTCGGTACAAACATTTGTTTACGGTAAAGCAAAGAGAGAGAATGAGGCTTACACCCTTGCTGCTCATTATAAAAAACAAAACTTTATTGTTCGCAAATTAGCAGCAGATCTCACTCTATCGCACTCGTGGGATAAATCTATGGTAGTAGATACTGCCTACAGAAAATACAGTTGGGATGGTAGTTACCAAGAGAGTTCAAGAAATGAAATATTAGGAAGAGGAAAGTCTATCCGACATATCAAACGACCCAAAACTCATCTTCGTTCCAACTTTAATTACAAGTTGAACCCTAGTCATAATCTAAACTTAAATTATCTCTTAAACCGAACAAGTAACGACAGATATGATGAGCTAGATGAAGAGTTTGAACCCTCAAAGGATAAGTTAACAAAACACATTATAGGGTTATCTTATCAACAGAATTTCTGGAAAGAGAAGTTATCTAATACCTTTTTCGCAAAGAATTATATCAACCACCTATCAATAGGGCAAACTGATTTGTCGTGGATTACAGGTTCTAAAGATGTTCCACAATCTTCTACAACCAACAACTGGGGTTATGGACTAGCTAGCCGATTGAATATCTTTCAAGCCTTGGCCATCAAGGCTTCTTATGAGCATAGTGTACGCCTTCCTCTTTCCAGAGAATATCTGGGTAATGGAACAACAATCTATCCCAATTTCAGTCTAAAGCCTGAAAACAGTAATAATATAAATTTCGGACTCTTTGGTTCGATAGGTTCGCCTAATGCACATCAGCTCACTTATGAAGGCAATTATTTTATTCGAGATGTAAAAGATTATATCCGACTAGTGGTGACAGATGCAGAAGGAACAAGTCAGTATAGCAACGTAAAAAACGTAAAGATTAATGGCGTTGAAGGTGAGCTAAGATACGATTATGCAGACATCATACAGGTGGTACTCAATGGCACTTACGTAGATGAGAAGAACACTTCTAAGTATATGCTCAATGGCAAACCTGATATTACTTATAAGAACAGAATCCCCAATCACCCATGGCTATACAGCAATTTTGAATGCAGCTATAAGTTAAAAAACTTATTTGGCAATGCAGACAATCATTTAAAGTTGGCTTATTACTTTCAATACGTGCATTGGTTTTACCTTACGTGGGAAGGGTATGGCTCTTTGGAAAGTAAATCGACTATCCCTACACAATGTACTAGCGATCTGCAATTATCATACTCTTTCCACCAAAACAGATACAATGTATCGCTTGAGTGCAATAATATATTCGACAAATTGGTTTACGACAATTTCATGTTGCAGAAACCTGGTCGTTCTTTCTTTTGCAAATTCAGACTATTTATAAATTAAAATCAAACACATGAAAACATCAAAATTTTATGCGTATGCACTTACTTTTTTATTATCAAGTGCATTTATGGTGTCTTGTTCAGATGATGACAAGAACGAACTAGACCCAACAAAGGGAAACGAAACAGAAAAAATCGTAGAGAAAAAACACTTTGACATTTGGGTGTCTTTGGGTGGAACATCGGGTATGGGTAAAAGCAAAACTCAGCTCGTAATGAATGTCAATTCTCTAGAGGAGCAAGAAAAAGCAATCGACTTTAAAGGGGTAGCTGCCGATGTAACTGCTATGCTTAATCAGGAGTCGATCATCAATGGTAAATATTACTATCAAGTTCCTAAAAACACAGGTCGTATCGGTAAATATCAAATTTCCAACAAGAAAGCAACAACTATTAAGGAAATTGCTTTTAGCAAAAATACATTCTTAGACAGAAGATATTCTCATGCTTGGATTGACGATACTACTTTCGTAATTGCTGCTGCTAGTGGGGATAAGAAGCAAGTGATTTGGACTAAAATCAATGCTGAAAACTTAACCATCACTGCTGAAGGTACTTTAAACCTACCTGCTCTACCTGAAGGTGGGAAATTCAGTACATCAGGCTTACTTAGCTACCGTAAAGCAGATAAGAAATTAATCTATCTTTATACAGACAAGAATAAAAAGGCGGCTAAGCAATTCTTCTATGCCTTCATTAATCCTGCAACAATGGAGGTTGAAAAAACAGGCCTAGAAAATAGAGCCGAAGAAATGGCTGGTACTGCTTATGGCGAACTTCTTCAACACAAAACTTTCTTTGATGATAAAGGCAATTTCTATTTAGCTTGTAGCTCACAATTACAAGATGCTGCTCCTAGTGTTTCTACAGATAAAGATAGAAAGAGTACAGAGAAATATGGTTCTCTATTGAGAATCAAGAAAGGAGAATTCTCATTTGACAAAACTTATGTAGGCTTTAGCAAAGGAGAAAATGATCGTAAAGGTAAAATTGTAACTGTAGATTACTTAGGCAATGACGAAGCTCTACTTTACATCCAAGACCCTGAATATACTAAGGCTCCTGGTTGGGGTGCCAACTATAACTGCTACTATGCAGTACTTGATCTTAAAACAGATAAGCTAGAAGTATTAGACCTACCATTTAGTGAAGGTACATTCTCACAAAGATCATTGGTAGAAGGTGATAAAGCTTATATTGGTGTAAACCCAGAAAAGACTGCTCCTTGTGTTTATATCTACAATATTAAATCTAAAAAACTCACAAAAGGATTAAGCATCACAGAAGGCTATTCTTTTGATAGAATAGTATCTATCACAGAATAGTTTTTAATCATTATATAATTAGAGGGAAATGGGCTAAGTTCTGCAACGGACTTAGCCCGTTTTATATGCCTCCTACCCTCCCAGTTTACCAAAACTCTCTCACTCCTTATTTGTATAAAAATACGCAAACAACAATACGTGTTCTGAATCGAGGACAGAGCTATACTTTAAAAGGGTCAAAAAGTGATCATGTCGGTGTCATCGTATCATCATGTCGGTGTCATGATGATATCTTGACCTAGTCAAAGTATGAAGCCACTAAGTAAACTTAATATTTATACACAACCTGAATATATAGTCACAATAGGAGTTATACACAAAAAGAGGATTCCTTTATTCTGTCTGAGTCTTAGTACTGACACTCTATTGCAAAATGTATCAGTTAAAACAATGACTTGTATTAAACTCTTTCATTTGCCAAGTGACATAAGCCAATTAGGCTATTTATTCGGCTCAAATTACAAAATAGAGTATAACCGTAATTCTCTTGCATTCAGTCTGGTGCTATAAGCAAAGAGTTTCAGGAAAGGTACTTCAACAATAAAGCCCTCATTGGAGATTCCAACGAGGGCTTTCATTATATCTAGAGTGTATTATTTATTCTTTTATCGTACGAAGACTATTAAAAACGTCTTTCAAACTTTGTATATCTTTTTCAAAGAGTTGAAACACCTCTTCTTTATTCTTTTTGAAAAGATCATCCCTCTCTAGCCCTACTCTTGAAGCTTCGAGTTGGAAGTGAGTAAGAGTCATTCCCTTATAAATAACTTTAAGATAAGCTTGGGTGTATTCCACCTCAAAATCAAATTGCACATCTGGCAAAGGGATAGTTTCTAGTTTTCTCTTCAAGAATTTGCGCTTCACTAAATAAAGAGCCCTATTCGTAATCACTTGTTTCCCCAAGATAAGAATTGGAATTTCCTCTTTACTAAAAAACAAGTCGAACTTCTCTTTCAAATCATACACTTGCTTCCAGAAGGTTGAACCATCATTTATATCATTCTCTGCAGAATATACATTATTGAGTTGCCAGTTTTCTAGAACATAATTATCTACTCCTTTTTCTTTCAAAGGATCACCTAGATATTTATTAAAAAGTGCAATAGACTGACCTTCTAATTGGGCATTGGCTTCATATTCTGCTAAATATTCTTTTTTTACAGGTTTTAAATGAAACTGAACTTCCAAAGCCTGTTTTATATTTGCAAAACTACTATTTCCCCATAAATCCGAATCGAGAAGGATGCGATTAGGCGAAGTGATTAAGCCATATACATTCTTAATATATTCTTCTTGACTATGCACAAACACACTTTTAACATCTCTATTTTGTGAAGTATAAAGTTTTCCTAACGCACAGCTAGCTAAAAACTGTTCCCAAGAACTAAATTTAGACTCTACACACTCCCCTACTTTATTGAGATAAGTAGTCAGTTGTTCATCTGTAAGGTATCCTAAATCATTAGCCTTTGTCATAACCTCTACCAAACGTGCCAATTCAAAGCCCCAGACAGGATAGTTACCAGCCAATTGAATAAGGATTTCATTCTTATTAAAAAACTGGATGAATAACTTTTTACTTTCAGGACAAGAAAGTAAGTCCATTAGCTGATCTTTAACACTATTGACAATAAACTCCTTGTCGTTTTCATCAAAATCGGTAGTGTAACTTTTAACCTTTTCAATGAGGTATTCATCGGTAAGCATAAGATCATCTATCTGAGTCGTGTCTTGCTCCAAAACATCAAGCTGATCTCGCCAGACATCTACCAAAATAGAAAACATAGGATGTAACCAGATACTATTACTCATATAGTCTTCAATAGTAGCAATAGCACTTTCCTCATCGGTTATATCGTAAATATTTTCTAGATTTTTGCGGATTAACGCCTCTTCTGCCTTATCCTTTAACGATACTGTATCATAGAATTCCTTTTGAATCGTTTTTGCATCTACAACTTGCTCAAAATGTGATGTATATCTATATACAGAGCAAAGTGAGGTGTATTTGTTTAACATAAAATGAAGATTTATCTTATTAGCGGTTATAGAATGTATCTTCCAAAGAAAAGAATTTTTATGCGTTATTCAAGGCGTTTTATACATATTATCAGAAATTAGTGAAAATTTCTACACGAAAGGGTAAAAAAAGGAGTTCCATGTCTCTATGGAACTCCTTCTACTATTAGGATTAGCACAGTTTTTTAAAGTTCTGTACTCTTTAGCTTAATTTGACTACCACGTAAGCCTTTGGACTTTGCTTTTAAAATAATATTGCCCGATTTTCCTTTTACAGAACGCAAAATGACTAAAGCTTTACCATTAAAGGCATTGATATAAGGATTCAAGAAAGAAGCATGACTCGTTTGATCTCCGTTATCTGTTGCTACAATTTCTGCAGCACCTTTTACTTCAAACTCTATCTTGTTGGAAGCCTTAGGATGCATTAGCCCTTCTTTATCACAAATATCAACAGTTATAAAAATAAGATCTGATCCATCTGCCTTCATAGCTTGTCGATCTGCTTCTAGTTTGAGTTGAGTAGCATTTCCTGTGGTTTTAACGACATCTTCTGCCCACTCTTTTCCATTTTTATAGGCAATAACTTTTACTTCTCCAGGTTCGTAAACCACATCATCCCAACGTAAGCGATATTCGTACTCCCCTTTGGACTTTCTACCTAAAGATTTTCCATTTAAGAATAATTCAGCCTCATCACCAGAAGTATATACGTGAATAGGTGTGATTTCTCCTTTACGATCTGCCCAGTTCCAATGAGGTAAGATATGTGCCATAGGCAATTCGGGACGCCAATGTGCTTGATAGATATAGAAACGATCTTTCTTGAAACCTGCTAAATCGACAATTCCAAAATACGAACTACGAGAAGGAACTGTTAATTTTCCTGCTTCCTTAAGATCTTTCTCTGCCTGAGCACGTTCTTCATCAGAATGATAGTTGGAAAGTACTGTCATATCTGCTGTAAAAGGAGTAGGTTCGCCTAGGTAATCAAAACCCGTCCATACAAATTCTCCTGCACTAGCTTTTACTCTATCCTGACCTTCAAATTCTGTATCGGGAGGACAAGCCCAACCCGGTGCAAATAAGTCGTACGAACTCATATAAAATCCTATTTTACCCCCACTCTTGTCATTATCTACCGGGAAAAGATATTCTCCACGTGTACTGATACAAGAAGCAGTTTCACTACCATATAATGGAATTTCTGGATTTTCTTCTTTAAACTTCGCATAGAAATGAGGTTTGTAATTGTAGCCAAACACATCTGCTACTCGCTCGAAACCATTAAACCCTGCTTGAGGATTATCATTTCCTATTGTAGTAGGGCGAGTAGAATCTTCTTCTCTCACCACAGTACTTAGCCATTTACCAATTACGATACCTTGCTCGTTGTGTTGCTCTCCTACTTCATTTCCTATACTCCATGCTATTATAGAAGGGTGATTTCTGTCACGATGGATAAAAGCACGTAAATCTTGTTCATTCCAATCGACAAACAATTTGGAATAACCATTCTCCTTTTTGGGCATTACCCAAGTATCTACAAACTCATCTAGAACTAAGATACCCATACGGTCGCAAAGATCGAGCATTTCTTGAGCTGGAAGATTATGAGAAGTACGGATAGCATTTACACCCATCTCCTTTAATATTTCAATCTGACGTTCCATAGCACGGGTATGGAATGCTGCTCCTAAGGCTCCATGATCGTGGTGCATACAAACACCTTTCAACTGAACTCTTCTTCCATTTAGGTGAAACCCATCTTCGGCTGTAAACTCAATCGTACGTATGCCAAAAGGTGTGAGATAGGTATCGAGCACCTCTTCATTATTCAACACTTCAGTTTTAACCACATACATATCAGGATGTTCTACATCCCATAGTTTGGGCTGTTCTAAAGAAAGAACCTGACTAACGGTTTTAGAGCTACATGCACATACTTTTTGTTCTGTTGAAACAAGTGCATCTCCCTCGATATTACCCTCTTTATCTTGTAAATAGAGAGTAGAACGTAGTACAACTTGCGCATGGTCTTTCTCAGCATTAGCCAATGAAACGGCTACATGAACCTCAGCTTTCTCTGCTGAAACTTGAGGAGTTGTAACAAATGTACCCCATTGATCAATATGAATAGGATTTGTTTTGGTTAGCCACACATTTCTATAGATACCCCCTCCAGGATACCATCTAGAAGAGATATTTGGGTTATCTAAGCGAATAGCCAACTGGTTTTTTTCTCCAGCTTTAATATAAGGTGTTAAATCTACTTGATAAGAAGCATAACCATAAGGCCAACCTCCTACTAACTCTCCATTACACCATACGGTAGAATAAGACATAGCACCATCTATTTCTAGAAAGAATTGCTTATTTACATCTTCTGAAGAAACTTCAAATTGCTTACGATACCAAGCAACCCCAAACCACTCCAACTTAGCTGTTTCTCCAGGAAGATCTTGAACGAAAGGACCTTCAATACCCCAATCGTGAGGTAGATTGAGTACTCTCCACGAACTATCATCGAAACTAATTTCTGTATATTCCCCACCGTTTAGTTTTTCTTGTGGCTGGGCATAGAGTGGTGCATTTTTTAGGAATCGATTACCAGAGGGTAATATCCATTTCTTTATTTTCTCATAATCTAAACGGTTGTCCTTTTGAATAGACAAGGGATCTTCTTTTTTGAAAGACCAACCTTCATTAAATAACATTCGCTCTCGAGCACTTGAGTAGGGTAAAAACAAAAGTACTACTGCGACAAAAACCAGAAATCGTTTCATATATATCAAATTGTTAGTGAATTTCTTTATTCAATAAGTTGATGAAAGAAGAGCTCTTTCTCCTTCCTTTTGCTAAGATAAGACAGTTTTTAGAGTATAAAAAAACCGACTTGGTCTGAACTCATCGAATCTAGAACCAAATCGGTATTTTTTGTATTCATTAACAAATAAAGGAATATTATCCTCTATTTCTTTTTTCTTTTGTACAGAAATTTATGCCATTTCTCTTCTGCTTTCCCATCTCGAAACATCTCTTCTCTGCCCATAATAAAAAACAAATCGGAAAGCCGATTAATAAATTTCAACAATTCATCGGGTAAAGCATCACTGCGGTGCAAAGTCCACAGTCTTCTCTCACTTCTGCGAGCAATAGTTCGAGCCCATTGTAAATGAGCCGAAATTGGATTACCTCCTGGTAGAATAAAGAATTCATTTTCGGGGATTTGAGCCACCATCTCATCTATTAATTCTTCACAGTAAGGAATAATAGACTCATCAAAAGTATTCGGGTTTTTTTCGCGATGTGCAGAGGGAGTTGCTACTAAAGACATGACTACCATCATCTCTTTTTGAATGCGATAAAGAATCTCATGCCTGCTATCTTCTTCTGCCATAAAAGAGCGAACCACTCCAATGACACTGTTGAGTTCATCCAAAGCTCCGTTTGCCTCAATACGAATATCATCTTTATCTACTCGAGTACCTCCATGAATCGAAGTCATACCCTTATCTCCTCCTTTAGTATAAATTCTTACTGCCATTTCTTAATCATTAAAAAGATTCAACCAAATTTCATTATCAGCCCAATAAATATGAGTGTATCCTGCAACTGCATTCTTATATCGAAGTAATTTCGTATCCACTTCCTGACCTCTTGCCCCATACTGTTGTGCAACACTTGGCAAATTTGAAATGATTTGGGAGTAGTGAAACTCATGCCCTCTGTATTCTACACCTTGATAAGAGAATAAACGATAACCCAATTTTAGTTTCATATTCTTCATGCTAGCTTCTTGATGAAAGATATCAACCATAGGATATTTAACACCCTCGTTCGTTTGTATGGAAGACGACAAATACATCATTCCGCCACATTCAGCAAAAAGCTTTCCTCCTTTTTCGATATAATCATAAATACTTTGGTGCATCGTTTTGTTTTCACTGAGCTTAGACGCATAAAACTCGGGATAACCTCCTGGCAAGTACACAAAATCGGCCTCACGGGGAAGCTCTTTATCGTGTAACGGACTAAAGTAAACAACAGAACCCAATTGCTGAAGTGTCTCAATATTTTCTACATACATAAAATTAAAAGCTTCATCTTTAGCTACGGCAATACACTGGAACATAGGTTTAGTTTCTATCTCTTTTACTCTCGTACTTTTTACGGATGAAGAAGTTATTTCTAATAATCGTTCTATATCAACATGCTGTTCGATAGCATCTGACAAAATATCAATAGAATGATGGATGGCTTCGGTGTTGTCGGTATCTAAACCTAAATGTCGTTCAGGAATGGCGAGATTTTCATCTTTAGGTAAATACCCTAAAGGCTCAACTCCTACATCGTAGCAGGCATCTTTTAAGAAGCTATAATGACTTTCAGAACCCACAAAATTGAATATGACTCCTTTCACACGAATATCTTTATCGAAATTCTTAAAGCCATAAAGCAAAGCAGCCGTAGAATAAGCAGATGCCTTTGCATTGACTACCAAAACAATAGGAATATCCAATTGCTTTGCAATCTGTGCAGCACTACCCTCCATCTTTTTATAACCATCAAATAAACCCATAACACCTTCTACAACAGAAACATCTATAGAAGAGGTATACTTATTATAAGTGTTTTCTATATGCTCGGGGGACGCAAGAAATAAATCTAAATTTACAGAAGGCTTACCAGAAGCTAATGCATGAAGTTTGGTATCAATATAATCGGGACCACATTTAAAGGGTTGTACAGATAAATTGCGTTTGGCTAAAACTCTCATCAATCCAAGTGTTACTGTGGTTTTTCCGGCACCAGAGTTTGCTGCTGCAATTAAGAATTGGGGTTTATTCATATCTTCTATAAAGTTTTATTACTAATAAAAAACGTAATCACAATATTACATTAAAAAAAAGAAAAGAAGTGTTTAAAACTCTTTTATATTTTAATACCTTTGCAGCGTTTTGGTGATGTCCTAGTATTTCCTTACTAGGGTATAAAAGGGAATTCGGTTAGAATCCGAAACAGTGCCCGCTACTGTGAACTCTATAAAAACACGGTTTGAACATCCTCATTGCCACTATTCTAAATACAGAATGGGAAGGCGTTCAGACAGAGTTAGTCAGGAAACCTGCCAACACAAACAGATAACAATATTCTCGGGGCTAAGAATAGAGTATGAATTTTACATAAAACATCTAATGAAAAAGACTTTACTGGTTTTAGTAGCATTTATATGCTGCTCATTCAACTTGTTATGTGCTCAAACCTTATTAAAAGGAATTGTAAAGAGCGAAAAAGGTTACCCCGTTAAAGAGGCTACAATAGCAGTTGAGGGAACCCACTATGGTACAATGACAGACAATCAAGGAAGATTTGAACTCAGTATTCAGGATACAGGAAGCCTTATTTTAAGAGTTCACTCTTTTAATTATCAAGATAAAAGATTGTCTATAGACAAGATAGCAGACAAGCATAATATCTCTATCGTATTGCCCGACAAGGCTTTCAACTTATCAGAAGTAGTAGTTACAGGAACAGGTACACATACTTATTTGAAAGACACCCCCATTCACACACAGATTTTTACTCAAAAAGAAATTCAAAATACAGGAAGTACTTCTTTAGAGGAGATTGTTGCCAACATGAACTCTTCAGTTACTTATAGTGAAAGCCACGGTATTATAGCAAGTGGTTTGGGTGGTAGAAATCTATTAATTTTAGTAGATGGCAACAAAATGAATGGAGATACCAGCGGTCAGACAGACTTGGAGCGTATCGACATGAGTAAGATAAAAAGAATAGAAATTATTAGAGGATCAGCATCTGTTCTTTATGGTTCGGAAGCGATGGGTGGAGTTATCAATATCATCACCCAAAACCCTACTGAAAAAGTAAATATTACAACAACTAATAAGATATCTAGAAAAGGACAGTTCTTTCACTCTACTGTTGCCGAATTCAAACTAGGTAAAGTAACTTCCCAAACATCATACCAGAGAAGACAAACCAATGGTTGGCAACTTAGTCCATACGAATGGGATAAAAAAGGAGGTCCAAATAAAAATGGTTACGATGAAAATGGTCAGCCTACCGTAAAAGAAACAGTAAAACAAGCTGTAACTGCCTACTCTTCAAATATTGTAAAACAAAAATTTACGTATAAGCCCAACGCTCGTTTAAGCTTTGATCTTTTTGGCTCTTACTACAACAAGAAACAAGATCGTCCTTATGAAGCATATAGCTACAACATGGCTTATAAGGATTACAATATCGGGGCTGGAACAATCTATCGCTTACCTAAAAAGATAGGCTTTATCAGTTTTGATACCTATTTTGACAACTATGAATATGAAAAAGATCATTTCAAAGGTAAAAAAGAAGGTACATCAGAGTTATCTAAACGTCAACGCTATTTTAAAAACGACTTAAAAAGCGTATTAAACTTTAGTCATCATAAGTTGACTACAGGGCTAGATTACACCATCGATTATTTAGCTAATCCAGAAAAACTAGAACATTCAAAATCGGCTTATACAGCTGCTGTTTATGCTCAAGATGAAATGAAATTTTTCGATGCTTGGACTGTTGTTGCTGGATTTAGAGCCTTACACCACAAAGAATTCAACAATCGCTTTGTTCCTTCACTTTCTACTATGTATTCTTGGGATCATGTCAATATGCGCCTATCTTATGCAGGAGGTTTCCGTGCCCCAGATATGATGGAACTTTACTACGAAAATGAAAATATGAATGGTGGTACAGTGAATCATCCTAACCCCAATTTAAAACCTGAAAAGTCAAACTCATTCTCTTTCAATGCTGAATACTTCAATAACTTCTTCACCTTATCAGGTTCAGCCTACATTACATTCGTGGATGATATTATTCAACGCGTTTTAATCAATGATCAATATACTAATGAATCGGCAAAACAAGATCATTATCAATATCAGAACTACGATAGAGCAAGAAGTAGAGGTTTCGATGTGAGTATGCAATTTCTACTTACTGAGGGTTTAACCCTAGGTACGAATTACAGTTTCTTGGAAGCTAAGAATATGAATTCCAAAAACAAACCAAATGTTAGAGATAAATATTTAAACGGTTCAAGCCGCCATACTGGTTCGGTAAGTCTTAACTATTTCAAGAACTGGAGTAAATACGACTTAAATGTCAACTTGAATGGACACTTACAATCCAGAGCCTATTATACGAATATGGATGCTCGTTCATATAACCTATGGAATATTACAAGCACTCATCGCTTCAAAGCACTATCCATCTTCACCCCTGAAGTTTCTTTGGGTATAGATAATATTTTCAACTTTAAAGATGAAAAACCTTTCTTGATGAGATATGCTACAACCTCTCCAGGAAGAACATTCTTTGCTAGTGTAACACTTAAATTTAATAAATAAAACAATGAACTCTATTAAAAAACTTTTCTTAATTGCTATTTGTATGGTGAGCTCTCTAGCCCTATATGCACATGGTGGTGGAGATTATGAGCATATTGACTTTTTTAAAGATATGAAGGAGGCTGATAAAGCCGCTGTGTTAATGGTACACTTTGGTACAACACATAACGACACTCGTGAGAAAACCATTGATGCTATCAACCTAAAGGTGAAAGAGCAATTTACAAATTGTGATTTCTATGAAGCCTATACTTCTCGCATTATTATCAAAAGATTGAACGAAAGAGGAATCAAAAAACAAAACCCTCTTCAAGTTCTAACTCAACTGCAGAAAGAAGGATACACCCATATTTTAATTCAACCGACAACTATTATTAATGGGGTAGAAATGGAATCTCTACGCAGAAATGTATTGGATATTCAAGATCAATTTAAAGATATACGCATCGGTAATCCTCTCCTTTATGAGCCAGAAGACTATAGTAATTTGATTGAAATCATAACTAAAGATATTCGTAAAGACCAAGCCTTCATCTTTGTAGGACACGGAACTTCTGACCCTACAACGGCACAATATGCTATGATGGACTATATGCTCAAAGCAAAAGGACACGACAACTGCATAATTGGAACAATTGAAGGTTATCCTTCTTTTGATGACGCATTAAACCAACTCAAAGCTTCTCCGTATAAGAAGGTAACTCTTATCCCTCTTATGTTTGTAGCTGGAGACCATGCTAAAAACGACATTGCTGGAGATTGGAAAGAAGATTTAGAAAAAGAGGGCTATCAAGTAGATGTAAGAGTACAAGGACTAGGAGAAAATCCTCAAATACAAAACTTATATGTAAAACATCTACAATTTATCACGACTCACAAAAAAAGAGACATCATAGATAAAAAAGCAGTTTACGAAGTAACTGGAGAAGTGATGCATTAATATAGAAAACACTTTATGTTTAAGAAAATAACATATGCCATCCACAGAGTATTAGGAACAGTAATTAGCTTACTGTTCCTAATGTGGTTTATTACAGGATTAGTTTTGATCTACAAGTCATTTCCTGATGTAGATAAAACACAGAGACACGACCACAGAATATGCCTCACCGATTCCTTACCGAATATAGAGGATGTATTAGCAGAAATTCCTCAAGATGAAAAGCTAAAAAGCATTCAGGTAAATCAGTATAAAAACAAAGGAATATTTACTGTAGAAACGAGCAAAGACACCTATTATATTTCTTCTCAATTAGAGCAAGATGATGAGCCTATTTCTAAAGCTGAATTAGAAGACATCGCTCAATCATGGGTTCAGGCTTCTATTGCAAAAATAGATACGCTGCACAAGCAAGATATTTGGATTATGTACTCTAAATATCAAAAAGAACTTCCCATCTATAAAGTACATTTTGATGACTCTGCAAAACATCAACTTTACTTATCATCAAGAACAGGAGAAGTCCAACAATTAACCACACGTAATGAAAGACTTTGGGCTTATGTGGGCTCTATTCCTCACAAGCTATATATTCCAGTTCTACGCCAACATACGCGAACATGGATAAATACCCTTACTACCCTAGCCACTCTCTCTTTTATAACCGTGATTACAGGATTTATATTAGGGGTAAGAGCTTATACTAAAAGATATAAGATTCAAAAGAAATGGAGCACTCCCTATCGTAAGTTTAGCTATAAGTGGCATACTCTTTTAGGTTTTGCATTTAGCCTATTCCTTTTTACTTGGTCTATTAGTGGAATGATGGCTCTCCAGAAAGTTCCTCAATGGCTTGTAAAGACACATACGAATTATCATATCCCTCAAAAAATTAAAGGTAAAAAGGTAGATCCTGCTGTCTATCCTTTAGATTATAGAAAACTCCAAGAAGCATTTCCAAAACTAAAACAAATTTCTTGGACTTCTTTTCAGGGAGTCCCTATCTATGAAATCATAGATGGTAAAGAAGTGTTACATATTGATGCTTCGAAAGATAGCATACAAAGGCTCAATTTATCAGAGGCTCAAATTTGCCAAGCCATAGAGTCTATCCATGGTCAAGAGACAAAATATAACATCCAACTTATCCATCACTTTGAAGAATATTACTTACCTTGGAAAAGAGATTTAGATTTACCTATTTACAAGGTATCCGTAGAGAGTGAAGACGAGAATACATATTATATAAGTCCTGAAACAGGAAATTACAAACACTTAGATAAGAATAGAAAAGCACGAAAATGGTTATTCAATGGATTCCACTATTTGCACATACAATGGCTAATGGAACGACCAGTATTATGGACTTTAACCATCTGGTTCCTAGCTTTAGGATGTATAGCTGTTTCTGGTACAGGTGTTTGGCTAAGCTTTAAATTTTTAATACGTAAACTGAAAAAGAAACCTAAAAAGACATGTTAAAAGGAAAGATTATAGTGGCAGGAATTGGTCCTGGCTCACAAGAAGATATTACTCCAGCTGTATTGGAAGCTATTAAAACCTCAGATGTAATAGTAGGTTATAAATATTATTTTCAATTTATAGAAGGTATCAGCAAGCCAGGAGCGATCTGTATAGATACGGGTATGCGTAAGGAAAAAGATCGTGCAGAAGAAGCCTTTAAATATGCAGAGGAAGGAAAAACTGTTTGTGTAATTAGCTCTGGAGATGCAGGAATATATGGCATGACTCCTCTTGTTTATGAAATGAAAAAGGAGAAGAATAGTGATATTGAGGTAATTGCTCTTCCTGGAATTAGTGCCTTTCAAAAGGCTGCTGCTTTACTTGGTGCCCCTATAGGACACGATTTTTGTGTTATCTCCATGTCCGACTTAATGACTTCTTGGGAAACCATAGAAAAGAGAATAAAAGCTGCGGCTATGGCAGATTTTGTTACAGCCATTTATAATCCCAAAAGTAAAGGAAGGTATTGGCAACTTCACCGTTTGATAGAGCTATTCTTAGAAGAAAGAGATCCACAAACACCCGTAGGCTATGTTCGTCAAGCTGGGCGAGAGGATCAAGAAATAGTTATTACTACCTTGTCCGAACTAGATATCGAAAAGATAGATATGTTTACCATTGTCATTATAGGGAACTCACAAAGCCATACTTTTGGAAATCAGATTATTACTCCTCGTGGTTATTATCGGGAAGGTAGAGATGCCAATGTAGGTTTAGGACAAAGCATCATGATCAAAAGTTTCAAAACGATTGAGAGTGAATTAAAAAACAAAGAGATCCCTCTCGGACATAAATGGGCACTTCTACATGCTATTCATACTACTGCCGACTTTGATATGGAAAATATTCTCCATGTAGATAAGGATGCTGTAGAAACCTTAAACAAATCATTCTTATCTGGCAAAACCAAACAAATTATTACCGATGTAACTATGGCTGCTTCAGGAATTCGCAAAGGAGCTATAGAGAGATTGGGTATTGAAGCTAAATGTTATTTACACGATGAGCGTGTAGCCGAATTAGCTCAACAACACGATATTACTCGCACTCAAGCAGGGATTCGTTTAGCTGTAGAAGAACATCCTGATGCACTTTACGTATTTGGTAATGCACCCACAGCCTTAATGGAATTATGCAAATTAATACGCTTGGGCAAGGCACATCCAGCAGGAATCATTGCTTCTCCCGTAGGATTTGTCAATGTGAAAGAATCAAAGCACATGATTAAGCCTTTTAAAGAGATACCCAAATTAATTGTAGAAGGCAGAAAAGGAGGAAGCAACTTAGCAGCTACTTTAGTAAACTCTATTTTATCCTTTGAAGATGCCGAGCAACTTCGACCAGGTAGAAATGTATGATTAGGAGGCACTAAAAATGAAAAAACTGAAACCAATCATGTTGGCAGGTACAGGTAGTGATGTTGGAAAAAGTATTATCGCTACTGCCTTTTGTAGAATCTTTTTACAAGATGGCTATCAACCTGCTCCATTCAAAGCCCAAAACATGGCTCTCAATTCATTTATTACTGCCGATGGATTAGAAATTGGGAGGGCTCAAGCTGTACAAGCCGAAGCCGCAAGAGTGGATTGCCAAACAGATATGAACCCCCTACTTCTTAAACCATCAGGAGATAAAACTTCTCAGGTGGTATTAAATGGTAAAGCTATAGGCAATCAAAGTGCTTATGCGTATTTCAGGAAAGAAGGACGGGATGAACTTAGGCAAGCTGTACATCAAGCTTTCGACCGACTAGAAGGAAAATATAATCCTATCGTGATGGAAGGAGCTGGTAGCATTGCTGAAGTTAATCTCAGAGAAATAGACCTAGTGAATATGTCGATGGCTATGTATGCTGGAGCAGACGTAATCTTGATAGCCGACATTGATAGAGGTGGAGTTTTCGCTTCAGTATATGGCACAGTAATGCTTATGAACGAAGAAGAACGCAAACATATCAAGGGCATTATCATTAACAAGTTTAGAGGTGATGCTCGTCTGTTTGAATCGGGGATTAAGATTATTGAAGACTTGTGTAAAGTACCCGTACTTGGAGTTGTTCCTCAATATACAGATATTCACATTGAAGAAGAAGATTCTGTCGTTCTGCAAACTAAAAGCATGAACGCCGAAAGAGGAAAAATCAATGTAGTAGTTATCTTGCTTAAACATCTGTCTAACTATACTGATTTTAATGTATTGGAAAGAGATCCTCGTGTACATCTTTTCTATTCAAACAATACAGAAGAAGTTGAGAAAGCTGATATCATCTTAATTCCCGGAAGTAAAAACACCATATCTGATTTATACGAAATGAGAAAAAATGGTTTAGCCCAAAGCATCATTAATGCACGCAAAAATGGAGCAACTGTGGTAGGGATCTGTGGTGGATATCAAATGATGGGACAAGAGGTGTGTGACCCTTTCCACGTAGAGAGTGAAATTGAACGTTTCCCGGGTTTAGGACTCTTACCTACAACTACGATTATGGGAAAAGAAAAAGTAACCCGACAAACAGAGTTTACATTTCTCGATCAGCCTCAACCTTGTAAAGGATATGAGATACATATGGGATCAACTAGGCCAATTGAAGGTACCAAGTCAAAACCAGTCAATCACACGGAGGAAGGACAAACCGATGGTTATTATGTTGACAACAAATGTTTTGGAACTTACATTCATGGCATACTAGACAACTCAAATGTAATAGAGCATATTTTAGCTCCTTACACAGATAAATTGAATGAAGAGCCTTTAGATTTAGCTCAATTCAAAGAAGAACAATACGATAAATTAGCAGATCATGTACGTCAGCACGTCAACATGGATTTGCTATACAAAATATTAAAACAAGAAGACTAAATGATTATTGGTCACGGAGACGACATATATAACCAAGACAATAAGATCGTTTGGAACTTCAGCTCTAATGTGGATACCCATCAAGATTTATCAGCTCTAAGAGCTTACATCACAACTTGTATTCACCAAATACACTCCTATCCAGAACCCGATGCTGGTTCTCTGGCTCGAGTGTTAGCAGAAAAGAACGGAGTTAACCAAACTAACTTAGCAATTACCAATGGAGCTACCGAGGCTATTTACCTTATAGCTCAAGCTTTTGCTCAAGCAAAAACAGCTATAATCATTCCCACTTTCAGTGAGTACGAAGATGCTTGTCGAATTAATCAACATCAGCTATCCTATTACTCACATTTAAGTGAGGTCCATGAAGAACTCGATTTAATTTGGCTCTGTAATCCCAATAATCCTACGGGCTACACTTACTCAAAAGAATATCTCTTAAAGTTCATCAACCTACATCCCAAAACAGTTTTTGTGATAGATCAGTCGTATGAGCATTTTTGTAGAGAAGAGCTTTTTACAATGCTAGATTCTAAAAGCATTTCAAATTTAATTCTTCTCCATTCTATGACTAAGCATTTTGCCATTCCTGGATTAAGATTAGGTTATTTAAGTAGCTCTGAAAACTTGATCAATAAGATCAACTATTTTAGAATGCCTTGGGCGGTGAATCAATTGGCTATTGAAGCGGGTAAGTTTTTAGAAACTCAATACGATAACCTAGTAGATGTAGAAAAATTACTAGAAAATGCTCACATTCTTAAAAAAGAATTAGCTAAAATGGATGAGCTGGAAGTTAGTCCCACTACTACTCATTTTTTTATGTGTTGTATAAAGGATAAACATAGAACAGCTCAAGACTTAAAAGAATTTTTAGTTAAGAACTATGGTATTTTAATTCGAGATGCAAGTAATTTTAGAGGATTGACACCTCAACATTTTAGAGTGGCAGCCCAAAACAAAGAGGCTAATAACGTACTTATAAAAGCAATTAAAGAATGGATATCATAACACTCTATATTATTCTTCCTTTACTACTAGGCTGGCTGATGGATTTGAGTTTAGGCGACCCTGAGCATCTCCCTCACCCTATTGTCTGGTTTGGTAAGTTAATTGCTTGGGGCGACAAAAGGCTAAACCAACAAAGCAATAGACTGATAAAAGGTGGATTATATAGTACCTTTTTGATTCTATTTGTTTTTGCATTGACTTGGGGCATTCTTCTTCTAGCCAATCGAATACATCCTCTTTTAGCCATAACCATCAATACTCTTGGAATTTTCTTCTTCTTGGCTGGTAAAACTCTTCGCAGAGAAGTGAAAATGGTTTTTGATGCAGTAGATCAATCGGTAGAAGATGGAAGAAAGCAATTATCACGAATAGTGGGCAGAGATACCTCTCAACTCTCTCCTCAACAGATACGTATTGGAGCACTAGAAACTTTGGCAGAGAATCTAAGTGATGGCGTCATTGCACCTTTGTTCTGGTTTTTAATATTTGGCTTACCAGGTATGGCTGCCTACAAGATGATTAATACCCTAGATTCCATGATTGCTTATAAGAATGATAAATATAAAGATTTTGGATGTTGGGCTGCACACATAGATGATATCGCCAATTATATTCCAGCTAGACTAACAGCTATACTAATGCTTCTTGTTAGTGGCAATCTAAAAAAGTATTCATTCGTCCGAAAATATTGTAAATTGCATCTTAGCCCAAACTCAGGTTATCCAGAATCAGCTCTCGCAGGAATATTAGATTGTAGATTTGGTGGACCCAATATTTATTATGGCAAAGTAGTTGATAAGCCCTATATAGGAGATAACCCAAGAGAATTAACTCTTCAAGATGCACAGAAAGCCATCCGTGTGAATCTCTATACAGAGGCACTTATGGTCATTTTATTAATCGCTGTATTTATAGTATTATGAAATTTTACGTAATAGGCATAGATGATAATCAGAATCAAGAATTTTCTTCTGAAGTCAATCATATAATTCAAAGCAACTCCATCTTTTCTGGAGGAAAAAGGCATTATGAGATAGTCAAAGAATACTTGCCAACAGCTCACCAATGGATAGATATCGTAGTTCCTTTAAGTGATGTTTTCAAGCAATATCAGAGTTGTGAAAATATAGTTGTATTTGCTTCAGGAGATCCACTCTTTTTTGGATTTGCTAATACCATAAAAAGGGAAGTTCCTGATGCGGAAATTATACTTTATCCCTATTTTAATTCCCTACAACTCTTAGCTCATCGCTTGGTTTTACCGTATCACGACATGCACATTGTTTCGTTGACGGGCAGACCTTGGGATAAATTTGATGAAGCACTAATTTCTGGTTATGCCAAGATGGGCATTCTCACCGATAAAAAAAATCATACTCCATCAACGATAGCGCAGCGAATGCTTGATTTTGGGTACGATAATTATACAATGACTGTAGGTGAACTATTAGGGAATAAGGAGAAAGAAAATACTTCTACTTGGAATATAAAAGATATTATTGGTAAAGCATTTAAATTCCCGAATAATATCATTCTTCAACAAACATACAAGCGAAATAAACCTTTTGGACTACCGAATGAAAAATGTCATTTATTGGATGGTAGAGTCAATATGATTACCAAAATGCCTATCCGACTTCTGTCTTTAAGTATGCTCGATCTTTGGAATAAAGAAACACTTTGGGATGTAGGTTTTTGTACAGGCTCAGTTTCTATAGAAGCCAAACTTCAGTTTCCTCATCTCAAAGTAATTGCTTTTGAAATCAGGGAGGAAGGAAGAGAACTTATTGATGCCAATGCCAAACTTTGGGGTACACCAGGAATTGAATCATATATAGGAGACTTTACTCAAAAAGATATTTCTGAATTGCCCAGACCAGATGCGGTATTTATAGGTGGGCATGGAGGAAAAATGAATCATATCATCCAAAAGATAGCTCCTATCCTTGCAGATAACGGAGTTATTGTGTTTAATTCAGTTTCTGAAAATAGTCAGAGCCTTTTTAGGGAAGCAATTCAAGAGAATAACTTAACTTTACAAGAGTCAACCTCAATCCAAATAGACAACTATAACACCATCCTTGTGATGAAAGCTATAAAAAATAAATAATATGAAACATGCAATAATACTTACATCTAAATCTGCTTTGGGTGTAGCTCAAACCATACAAGAGAGTCTGATTGGCAGTACGATCTACTCTAAACACGAACTAGAAAACTGTCAATTCATACCTTCTATAAGTGACTGTGTAGCAGATCTATTTGATAAAGTAGATTCTATTCTTTTTATTGGAGCAATGGGCATTTGCGTAAGAGCTATTGCTCCTCATATTAAAGATAAACATACAGATCCAGCAATTATTTGCATTGATAGCACGGGGAAAAGTGTAATTTCTGTTTTATCAGGACATGTAGGAGGAGCCAACGAACTAACAGAACAAATTGCACGAATTTTAGGTACAGAACCTGTTATTACGACTCAAAGTGACAACAATAATCTTTGGGCTTTAGATACAATTGGCAAAAAATACAATTGGGTAACACGCAGCAATGTAAACAACTTTAATCAACCTCTTACTCGTTTCGTCAATAAAGAAAAAACAGCTCTACTTCTCAATGCCAAAGATGAAGGAACAGCTTATTTAGAAAGAACGAAACCTGAACATGTAGATATTTTTTATAAATACGAGGATATCAACTTTGATCATTACCAGCTATTTATAGCAGTAACTCCCTACATCTATCCCGATGCAGGAATTGATACTATATCCTTTCATAACAAAGCTTTTCATTTAGGTGTAGGTTGTAGAAAAAACTGTAATGCAACAGGTATAGCACAACATATAGAGAATTATCTCAACAGCATCAATATAGCTACTGATGCGATTCAAGACATTTCTTCAATTGATATTAAGAAAGACGAACCTCTTTTAAAGGAATTGAGTGAATACTTCGGGAAACTACCTATTTATATCTATTCTGCAGAAGAATTGGAAGATGTAAACGTTCCAAATCCTTCCGAAAAAGTCAAAGAGGTAACTCAATCTCCTAGTGTCTCTGAAGCATCGGCTATACGCAGTGCTCATGATGGTATTTTACTTGTAGAAAAACAAAAAGGAGTATTCAGTGAAGGCAATGATTTTACATTTGCATTAGCTATTGATCCTGCTTCTATTCGACAAGGACATATAGAAATAGTAGGTGCTGGTCCGGGTGACCCTGAACTCGTTTCTGTAAGAGGAAAACGTTTCTTAGAAGAAGCGGATTTAATTCTTTATGCAGGTAGCTTAGTGCCAGTAGAACTGACTCACTATGCAAAAAAAGGAGCTGTTGTTCGTAGTTCAGCTGCTATGACTTTAGAAGAGCAGTTTGCTATCATGAAGGAGTTTTATGATAAAGATTTGTTAGTCGTAAGACTTCATACGGGAGACCCTTGTATCTATGGTGCTATTCAGGAACAAATGGCTTTTTTCGATGAATACAATATGTCGTATCACATTACTCCAGGTATTTCATCATTCCAAGCTGCTGCTGCAGAGTTACGTTCACAGTTTACAATACCCGAAAAAGTACAAACTATTATTCTGACTCGTGGTGAAGGTCGTACTCCAATGCCCGAAAAAGAACAACTACATATGCTCGCTAAATCACAAAGTACCATGTGTATCTTTTTAAGTGCATCTATTGTAGATAAAGTTCAAGAGGAATTATTAGTACATTACCCTCCTACCACCCCTGTTGCTGCTTGCTATAAACTAACTTGGAAAGATCAAAAGATATTCCGCGGACAATTAAAAGACTTAGCTCAGATTGTAAAAGGCAATAACCTAACTCTAACTACTATGATTGTAGTAGGTGAAGCAATAGATAATCGCAAAGGAGTATCTAAACTCTATTCTCACAAATTCAGACATCTATTTAGAAAATGAAAAAGATTTGTTTGATAACAGGAGGACAACGTTCGGGAAAGAGCTCTTACGCAGAGAAAATAGCTCTTTCTCTTTCTGAAACTCCCGTCTATTTAGCCACCTCCCGAATTTGGGATGATGAACATCGCAAAAGAATCGAAATTCATAAGGAGCGACGTAAAGCGAACTCTTGGATAAATATTGAAGAGGAAAAAGAACTGAGTAAACATCATCTAGAAGGAAAAGTAGTTCTCATAGACTGCGTAACCTTATGGGCAACTAATTTCTTCTATGATTTAGATTCTGACATGGCAGAGTCGCTCTCTCAACTCAAAAAAGAGTTTGATCTATTTACACAACAAGATGCTCTTTTTCTTTTTGTAACCAATGAAATAGGTATGGGGGAGATGTCTATTAACCCCATACAAAGAAGATTTGCTGATCTACAAGGATGGCTAAATCAATATATTGCTTCTCAAGCAGATGAAGTTACGCTAATGGTTTCGGGAATTCCCGTCAAAATTAAATAAAATGCTACAATTCGACATTGAAAAACCCAACGAGGAAATTATTCCTTATCTGCAAGACAAAATCAACAACCTAACCAAGCCCAAAGGTTCTTTAGGCTTTCTAGAAGAGCTTGCACTACAAGTAGGATGGATTCAACAAACTCTATCCCCTCAGTTATCTAATCCCCATCACATCGTTTTCGCTGGGGATCACGGTATTGCTTCAGAAAAAGTAAGTCTTTCTCCTCAAGAAGTAACCTATCAAATGCTTGAAAACTTCTTAAAGGGAGGAGCTGGAGTCAACTTTCTTGCTCGTCAACACCATTTTAAATTAATGGTAGTCGATGGGGGTGTTAATAGAGATCTTGATCTTTCAGACAAACGAATTACACACAAAAAAATACGCAAATCAACACGTAACTATTTGTATGAAGCAGCAATGACCGAAGAGGAAATGAATCAAGCTATTGAATCTGGAGCAGAATGCGTACGTCAATGTCATGCAGAGGGTTGCAACGTATTAGCTATTGGTGAAATGGGCATAACAAACACTTCTTCCTCTTCCATCTGGATGCACTTTCTCACTAGTACATCTTTGAAAGAGTGTACAGGAGCAGGAAGTGATCATACAGGTGATATTCTCAACCACAAATACGATGTCTTAAGCAGAGCTGTAACTAACTACAAAGGAGATAGCTCACCAATTGACATTATGCGTTATTTTGGAGGTTATGAAATGGTTATGACTGTAGGTGCTATGCTCGAAGCTGCCCGACTAAAAATGATCATTCTTGTAGATGGCTTCATTATGACAAACTGTATGCTTATGGCTTCTAAAATCAACAAGAATGTGTTACACTACGCTATCTATGGACATCAAGGAAATGAAATAGGACATCATATTGCTCTTAATTATTTAAAAGCAAAACCTATTTTACAACTGGGTTTTAGACTTGGTGAGGGTACCGGAGCTCTTTGTGCCTACCCTATACTAGAATCGGCCATTCGGATGATTAATGAAATGAGTACATTCAAAGATGTACAAGTAACTAAATACTTCTAAGGACATGATAAAAGATATTGCTGCTGCACTACAGTTTTTCACAAGACTTCCTTTCTACAAACTTAAGATTTTTAATGTTCCAGCAGAACACTTCAAGCAGGCAATTAACTATTGGCCTGTCATCGGTTGGCTGACGGCTGGGGTAATGTCTATGACATTGTGGTTTAGCAGCTATATCTTTCCTTATCCCATTGCTATTATCCTAGCTATCCTATCTCGATTGCTACTTACTGGAGCATTACATGAAGATGGGTTATCTGATTTTTTTGATGGTTTAGGTGGGGGTACTACTCGTGAAAGAGTACTTGAAATTATGAAAGATTCTCATATTGGTACGTACGGCGTACTAAGTCATATCATCTACTTTTTATTACTCTTTCAGTGCTTATCTGCACTACCAATAGAAACAGCAGCACTTGCAATATTAGTTGCTGATCCGTTAGCAAAATTAATATCCTCTTACATAAATAAAGTTCTACCCTATGCACGAACAGAAGAAACTAGTAAAGCCAAAGTGGTTTATGGAAAAATGTCTGTTTCTACTTTTATTATAGCACACCTCTTTGGACTATTACCTCTTATTTTATTAATACCCTATGCTATATGGTGGGTTGCTCTTTTCCCTATCCTCACATTTCTGCTTATCGCTGTCATTTTGAAAAGAAGAATTCAAGGCTATACGGGAGATTGTTGTGGAGCATCCTTCCTTCTTTGTGAAATTTCCATTTATTTGGGTATCTTACTAGCATTAAATATTTAAGCTTATGAATGTATATTTGATTCGTCATACTTCAGTTAATGTTCCCAAAGGAACTTGTTATGGACAAACAGATGTTCCATTAAATGATTCTTTTGAAGAAGAAGCACAAGTAGTAAAAAATCAACTCAAAGGAAAAGAGTTTGATTACATCTACTCTAGCCCATTAACTCGCTGTAAAAGATTAGCTCATTTCTGTATTCAAAATCAAGAAATCAATTACCGACCTCAATTAATGGAAATGGATTTTGGAGACTGGGAAATGACTCAATGGGATCAATTAGACTTTAATGCATGGGATATTGATTGGGTAAATACTCCTGTACCCAATGGTGAATCATTTTGTGAGATGTACCAGCGTGTTGCCGATTTTCTAGAAAAACTCAAAAAAGAAAGTCATGAGAATGTGGCTATTTTTACTCATGGAGGTGTCCTCGCTTGTGCTAATGTATTCTATACCAATATACCTCTAAAAAACGCCTTTGATAATCCTTTTAGCTACGGAGAAGTTTTAACATTTGAAGTATAACTATTCTAGTATTTCTCCATCATCCGTAATCAGATAAATCTGGAGTTCTCCATTACCAAATAATGGAGAACATACTGTATGACACTTTTCTAATACCAGATGAAAGAAGGATTCATTACTACTTGGAATAATATCCCACAACTGACGAGCCATAGTTATTTGATCAATCTTTTCTAGTACTTCAACTTCACATTTAGCCTCTAGAGCAATAGATTTTAAGAAATCCTTATTCATTACCACCTTTTTACTGTGGGTGTCTAAGTTGCCTTCTGCCAACTTCACTGCTTTGCCCAACATGATGCCCATGGTTAGTTTCTGAAATCCTTCTTCTTTAGCTATCTCTATGGCATCTCCTATAAAATTACCATAATGCACAAAAGCATTACTCAAAAAATCAGGATATAATTTCTTGATGTATTTTTCACTCTTAGCTCCAGAATTGATTACGATATGTTTGCAACCTAATGCTTTAGCCACCTGCATCTCCCTACGAATTGAACCAATAAAGGCAGCAGAAGAGAATGGCTTTACTACACCTGAAGTTCCTATTATGGAAATACCTCCAACGATTCCCAATCGAGGATTGAATGTTTTTTTTGCTAACTCCTCTCCTTCTGGAACTGATATAGTTACATCTACCCCAGTTTGCAATCCATTCGTAAATCGATCTTCATAATGACGTAAAACCTTAAATATTTCACGTTTCATCATCATTCTAGGAGTTTTATTAATTGCAGGTTCTCCTATTGGAATATCTAAACCAGGAAGGGTGATCATGCCTACCCCTTTACCCTGCAAGAAGCGTACCCCCTTGTGATCTGCATTGAGTGCAATAGTAGATACTATTTCTTTCCCATGGGTTACATCGGGGTCATCGCCAGCATCTTTGATTACAACAGCTGAGGCTTTTCCTTCCTCACTAAAAATAACACGAGTTGGAATATATATCATCTCCCCACTAGGTAAAGTAATGCTAACCTTCTCTATTTTTTCTCCTGTTATTAAAGATAATAGAGCTGCCTTGGTTGCAGCAGTAGCACAACTACCTGTCGTATAACCAATCTTAAGTTCAAAAAAATCGGGTAATAGTCGTTCGATTTCTTTTCTTAACCCATAAGGACCATGAACTGCTATAAATTGTTTGCTCAACGTTGGACGTTTTACGACGAGCATTGGAATTCCTAAACTCTGAGCAGCTTTTACTTTCTTTTCAAAACCTCCAGATTCTCCACTTTCTTTGGTAATAATTGCATCGGGCTGAAGTTCCTTTAAAAGAGCAACCTCATCCACTCCTTTGTGGTAATAGAGTAACTGTTCACTTGGATATCCTGCTTGTGAAGCAACTTCTCTTGAATCATCTCGATTTAAAATACGAAACCAGGTATGGTGTGATACCCAATAAGGTTTCAATTTAGCTATAGTGTTTACCCCTGTCAGTGCTAATAAATTATCTATATTATGGGTAACCAGATAGCTGATTGCCTCTTGATAAGAATCAAACCAAATCAAACTTTCATCTCTTGGAGGGAAATATCTCTCATAACGAATTGTCGGAATATTTAATTGTTTTGAAGCTTTAGCGATATTAGTATGAAGATTTTCAGCAAAAGGGTGGGCTGCATCTACAATTAATAGAATAGAGTTTAATTTACAAAATGCGACTATCTCATCCGCTGTCATCGCACCAGATAAATGAATTCCATGATGTAACTCTATTTCTTGATGCTCTGTTTTGGTAGAATAATAATATTGTTTCTGAGCTTCATCGCATACATGGACACATACTCTACCTTCTGTTGTTCCTCCAAAAATCAATATCATAATTTCTCTACCTCTTCAATTAATTCTTCTATCGTTTTTACAGATACTAACAACTGTTCTTTATGCATCAATAAAAAGGATTCTTCTTGAGCTGTAATACAATATTCAGACTCAGTATCCCGAGATGCCAATATTTTATGTCGAAGTAAAGCTTTACGAATCATAGCATAAACAGCACCATGACCTATCAATTTCACCTCTTTATCAAAATCATTTTCTACACGGAACAGACCTGTCTTGGGATCGAATATTATATCTTTTTGAGCAAAGAAATTCTTTAAACTTCCATCCAGGGCTAAATCTTCTGGTGTACCTATGTTTATGCCATCTCCTCGATCCATCAACCATATTTTATCAGCTATTTGTAAAGCCAATTCTAAATCGTGAGTCGAAAGGAATATCGTTTTATTCGTTTCTCGTGATAGTCTGTGCAGGATCTGCATCAACTCTACTTTACTAGGAAAATCTAAAAAAGCAGTAGGCTCATCTAGAAGAATAATAGGAGTAGATTGAACTAGAGCTTTAGCTATCAAGCATTTTTGTCTTTCACCATCACTCAGTGTATCTATCAGACGATCAGCTAAGTTTTCAATCTTCACCATTGAAATAGCCTCATCAATGATGCGATTATCTTCTTTACTCAACATACCCCAGAACCCTGTATAAGGACTTCTTCCTAAACCGATCAGCTCACGAGCAGTCATGTTCTTTATGGAAAACTTATCTGTAAGTACGACACTGATGAGTTTCGCTAAATCTTTTTCCGTATAAGTAGCAATATCCTTTCCTTGAATCATGATATTCCCACCTAGTTTAGGTTGAAATGCACAAAGGGTTCTCAACAGAGTAGATTTGCCTACTCCATTTGCTCCTAGTAAACAAGTTAACTCCCCACTGTACACAGCACAATTCATCTCATCAGCAATTACTTTTCTATTTTTTTTAGAGCAATAGCCAATGGATAGGTTTTGCAATTCAATGGTTCGTTTTTTAAAATTAGTATTCATGCAATTCATTTTTACGTTTTCCAAATAAAACAGAGATGACAATAGGAGCTCCAATTAATGCAGTAACCGAGTTGATTGGTAAAGCTCCTTCAAAGCCAGGCATACGTGCTATCAGATTACAAAGCAAAGCAAGTGCAGCTCCAGTAAGTGTTACAGCTGGCATTAAAACTCTATGATCCGAACTTGAGAACAAGGTTCTGCAAAGATGAGGTACAGCCAGCCCCAGAAATACAATTGGTCCGCAATATGCCGTCACAATAGCTGTTATAATACAAGAGCAACAAATCGCCCAAAACCGAGCTCTTCGCATATTTAAACCTAGATTTTTAGCATAGCTTTCACCTAGGAGCATTAAGTTTAACGTTTTTATTAACAGAAATGATAAAGGAATAAGTATAGCCATTAATGTCACAAAAGTATAGACTTGAGATTCTGATACTTTAGCAAAACTTCCTAATCCCCAAATAACGTAAGCACGTACATCTTCATCATTACTAAAGAATTTTAAGACACCGATAATAGCTGTGGCAATATAGCCTATCATTACTCCAATAATTAATAAGATAACATTTCCTCGTACTCGTTGAGAGATGGCTACAATAATAAGCATAACTACCATAGCTCCAATAATAGCAGCGATTGAAACAGCCATTTCACCTACAAAACCCATACGGCTTAGTGCCACTCCTCCAATATTTCCCGAAAGAAGGATAATAAATGCTACACCCAAGCTAGCACCTGAACTGATACCTAGCTCTGATGGACCCGCCAAAGGATTTCTAAAAATGGTCTGCATTTGTAAGCCACTAATAGACAATCCCGCCCCAGCAATCAAGGCTGTAACAGTCTGTGGAAAACGAGACTTCCATATAATGTTCTGCCAAATAATAGTTTCATCACCTTTACCCCATAAGATGTTCCAAATAGACTCTAAAGGAATAGAAATAGTACCTAAAGCCAAGTTTAAACCAAATAGAACAAAAATTGAAGCTGTAATAAAAACAAAGAGTATGATATTTTTTCTCATATCTTATTGGGTTAATAATTTGTAGTAAACAGCTTCATGATCGGATAATAAAGTAGGGTGAAATACTTTAATTAAATCAGCTAGAATAACTTCGGGTTCAACAGGAGTTTGTTCGTAGAAAGGAACTTCACGAAGATTACTATAAATTACTTTTTTCTCTTTGTATGCCTTAAAGTCTGCGTATCTTCCATCTGTTTGTTTCAGTATATCATACGAAAAATCGCCATTATAGCTATTAACGATTCTCCAAAAATCAGCCTCAGCACCTTGAGAATATACAGTTTCAAAATCAACATAGAATCCTCCCGATTCATTGTCGTTTTTCATAAAGTATTGTGCTCCTGCATCTCTAAATAACTGAGCAAGATAACTCTCTCCTCCTACTACATACCAATTTCCCGAGTGAAGTTCTCCACTCAATACCGTAGGTCTCTTCTCAACATTTTCCACTAATGCTTTTAGTTCTAGATACCGATCTTCAATCGCTTTAAACTTTACATTTGCTTCATCTTCTAAACCTAGTAGGGCAGCAGTAAACTTAATCCATTCCGCCTGTCCTAGTGGGGTAACTTCTTTATATCCTAAAAAACTAATTAGGGGGATCTCCAAGTTTCGAATGGCATCATAACCCCCTCTTTTAAATGGAGAAACTAAAATCATATCTGGATTGAGAGCAATAACCAGCTCACTATCAAAATCTCCTTCAATACCTATTTTATGCGTTTTCTTCTCTTCTAATTGCTTGTTTATCTCCTCATTAAAAAGGAAACGAGTACTCGTTATTCCTGTAATACGATCTACAGCATCTAGCTTTATGAAATTAGATATTTGCAAAGAAGTCATACAAATAACACTACGAACGGGTGTTTCAACTTTCAAATACTCACTGGGTATATTAGTTGGATGAGTTCCCCGTGGAATTAAAGCATACTGATATTTAAGTTCGCTTTCTCCCGAAGGATCTTGTACATCTATTAGTTTATAATCTCCAAAATCTTGAATGGAGAATCCTTTGGCATACTTTATCTCTATTTTTTCTCCTTGAGAATGATTTATTTCTGTAGTATCTTTCTTCTTTTTCTGTCCACAAGCTGTGAAAATAAAGACACATAAAATAGTTAGTAATAAAGGTTTGATATGCATAATGTGTTTGTGTTTCATGATTTAATAATCAGCAATGAGAAGTAAGGGAACTTTCTATTTATAATTTCTTCTGTATCTGTAGTATAATATTCTGTATCTAACCCCACATTTTCAAAATAATGGAAGGTGGATTGAGGTGCTTTATGAATCGCTTGTTTAATATCTTCTGCACTTTGAGATGCTTTCATTATTACCACCGCTCTGTGTTTTTCTATTTTATCAACGAGATCTGAAGTGGTTATAACTCCAGGAACAACATGAAGTTCTTCTTCTTGCATAGCAATATGAATATGAGCCAAAGCACCAGCAGAGATAAAAGCAGGTACACCAGGAATCTTGTCCACCACTACCCCATCTCTTTTTAAATTATCTATGATATAATGACTAGAGGAGTAAAAGCCCGCATCGCCTTCGGCAGTAACAGCTACATTTTTCCCTTCTAAGTAAGCCTGATGAATCAATTTAGAAACCGCAGCATAGCTAGCCAGAGCTAAAGTACGGTCTTTACTCATGGGGACATCAAACAATTGTACTTTTGCTTGGTCAATATCAAGAGCTAAAAGAATATCTAATGCTCTAGAAGAAACTTTTGTGTTTTTTAGTGTTGTTGAAGGACAATAGATAATATCTGCTTCCTTCAGTGTTTTCAGCCCTTTCAACGTGATTAACTCAGGTTCTCCAGGTCCTAGAGAAACAAACGTAATAGTATTTGCCATCTTATAAACTCAGTTATTATTGAGTAAATTATAAAGAGGCTTCAAAAAATAGGATGAACAAGTTGTAACGATTAGGTGTAACAAAGTTCTTAAGCCTAAATCTCGAGCTCTTAAAAACCAATTATTTTGGCAGGTCTTCTGACTCACATTCCTCTAGATACATCCTTCCCATTTCTTGTAAAAAACAGTGGTTTATGTAGTTACCTAAAGTTAATAAATGTACACAGCAGCGGATCTGTTCAGGATTTGCACCTGATTCCCTTTTCACCACAGCCAGACAGCCGTCTGGAGGGCACCAAAACTGTGCCGAAGTTACTGCTTTTTACAAGAATTATGAAACATGTCTATCAATTAATTCATCCTTCTTTTCATAAAACTTGGACTATTCTCATTTATTTTTTAGATATTTGGGGCGTTAAAACAATCGATACTTATACTTACCACAATCCATTAAAGAACAACATGAGCGTAATCATAATCATAGGTGATGGCATGGCTGATGAACCAATTCCTCAGTTAGGCAACAAAACGCCTTTGCAAGTTGCACATACTCCTAATATGGATTATCTCGCTACGCATGGTCAGACAGGACTCTTAAAAACGGTTCCAGATGGTTGGGAAGTAGGTAGTGATGTAGCCAATCTTTCCATCCTAGGATATGATGTAAACCAAATCTATCAAGGTAGATCAGCCTTTGAAGCAGCTAGTTTGGGGATTCAATTACAAGGAGACGAACTAGCTCTTCGCTGCAATTTAATTACCATAGAACAAGATAAAATAACAAGTTTCACGGCCGATCATATCAGCACAGAAGAAGCTATAGTATTACTAGATTATCTAAATTCTCATTTTCAAAGCAAAGGATTTAAGTTTCATGTTGGTGAGTATTACAGACATCTTTTAGTTTGCCCTAGTTATGAACCTACTTTGACAAAATCAAAAAGCTTTTTAGTTGGAACATCTCCTCATAATGCCCTAGACTTAACTAAAGATCATTTATACTTAAAAGCATCTATCCCTGAGGCAGAAGATTTAGCAAACAAGCTCAACACCCTTATTCTAGAGAGTCAAGCAGTTTTAGCCAAACACCCGATTAATCTTAAACGCATTAGCGATGGTAAAAAGCCCGCCAATGCCATCAGCCTATGGTCGCCTGGTTTTACTCCTCGCATGAATCCTTTAAAGTCTTTTTTACCCCTAAAAGCAGGGTCGGTTATTTCGGCAGTAGATTTAATAAAAGGAATTGGAATATACGCAGGATTAAAAGTAATAGAAGTAGCAGGTGCTACAGGAAGAACGAACACCAATTATGAGGGTAAGGTTCAAGCAGCAATTCAGGCTTTACAGACGGATGACTTCGTGTGGTTACATCTTGAAGCAAGCGATGAAGCGAGTCATGATGGAGATTACCAACTTAAAATAAAAACGATTGAAGATTTAGATTCCAGAGTGATACACCCCCTTTTAGAGGCAACAAAAAACTGGGAAAAACCACCTTTAATTGCAGTATTGCCTGATCACCCCACATCTTCTCTATCTAAGATTCATTTGGATCAAAAGGTACCATTTATCATCTACCATCCTTCTATTACACCCGATGTTGTTCGAGCATACAATGAAGCCTCTTGTCTTGAAGGATTGTACAATATGGAAGAAGGAACAGATTTTATATCCCTCTTATTTAGAATAGAAAAAGAGGTATTATAAATTATATTTCACAACACTGTCCTGCCACATAGCACCTATGCATCAATAAATTAGGACAACTCTATAATTCAAAAAGAATCTATTATTGGACCTTTTTTAGAGCTAGTAAGACTATTATTCAAAATTAAAGATTGTCTTTTACTAAGTTTGTAAGCCTATTTTTTATACTTTTGTGCAAAGTTTAAAATAGCTACATATAATTCACTTTACATAAATTTTCACTTAATTATTATGAAAGAGCGATTGCTCTCGAGAACTCGATTTATTGCCGAGTATTCATCCACTTTAATGGGTAGTGGAGTACACACATCCCGTGTCATTAGGAACTCAAAGCGATTGGGAAGGGCACTGGGAATTGAGGTAAAAATAGGTGTTTTCCAGAAGAACATTATTTTAACAACATTAGATCAGGAAAATAATATCTCTCACAGTGAAGTTGTAGACATTCCAGCCTATCCTATTAGTTTTGAGTACAACTCAGAACTAAGTGCATTAAGTTGGGAAGCCTATGATGAACACTTGTCTTTTGAAGAGGTAAAGGAGAAGTATTATCAAATTATCAACTCTCCTCGTATTCATCCCTTGTTTGTCTTAATCTTAGTAGGTTTTGCTAACGCATCTTTCTGCCGACTATTTGGAGGAGATTTCTGCTCAATGAGCATCGTCTTTTCATCCACTCTCGTTGGATTCTTCATTAAGCAACGCCTAGGAGCCAATAAGGTTAATCACTTCATTACCTTTATATTGGTAGCTTTTATAGCCTCATTATGTGCTTCTATCTCACTAATTTTCGACACAACATCGGAGACTGCTTTAGCTACAAGTGTGCTATTCTTGGTCCCTGGAGTGCCTTTAATCAATGGAGTAATTGATATAGTCGAAGGTTATATTCTAACAGGATTCTCACGACTTACACATGCTGCTCTATTGGTGGTATGTATAGCAATAGGTTTATCATTCACACTCTTCTTAATCAAAGACAGTTTAATTTAATATGGTTGTTTTAGACGTAATTCTAGATGGAGCGTTTGCTGCAGTAGCAAGTATTGGATTCGGAGCTATATCAGATCCTCCCCTAAGAGCTTTTAAATTTATTGCACTTCTTGCTGCAATAGGACATGCTTCACGTTATTGCTTAATGACATTTCTAGGTGTAGATATTTCTACAGCTTCTTTATGTGCATCATTACTAATTGGTTTTGGTAGTTTATGGTTGGGTAAAAAATGTTATTGTCCAATGACAGTTTTATACATTCCAGCTTTACTCCCTATGATTCCAGGTAAATTTGCATACAACATGATTTTCTCTCAACTTATGTTCTTGAGAACCATGGATCAAGCTGTTGAAAGAGCCAAATATATGGAAATGTTCTTTACAAATAGTATGGTAGCCTGCACTGTTATTTTTATGCTTGCAGTGGGTGCTACGTTGCCCTTATTCTTATTCCCTAAACAAGCATCTTCATTAACTAGACACAACAAATAAAAGAGAATGGATATTTTTTGGACGACGATAGCCAATTACAATTCTGAAACTTGGCTCTATCAAGTTATTATTCTATTAATCGGGTTCATACTCACTACACTTCTTATTAAAAAACCGAGCAAAAAGATGGATATAGCCATGAAGCTATATCTTGCAGGTGTTTTTACATGGATTTCGTTGGTGTATTACGACCATTATTGTGCACCAAGAGGGTATAGCAATATTCTTACTTTCTTCTGGATTCTAATTGCAGGAACATGGGTTTGGGATGCCATCAAAGGATATACTACATTTGCAAAAAATGAAAAATACAATACACTAGGGTATCTATTAATGATTATGCCCTTTATCTATCCTTTGCTATCAATGGCTAGGGGCCTTACTTTTCCAGCTATGACATCCCCTTTATTGCCTTGTTCTGTAACAACATTTACAATAGGATTACTCCTCTTAAGATCCCAAAAGGTAAATATGTTTATCGTATTGTTCCTTTGCCATTGGTCATTAATCGGTTTAACTAAAACGTATTTCTATAATATTCCTGAAGACTTCCTATTGGTAGCAGCATCTATTCCTGCTATCTATTTATTCTTTAAAGAATACTTTCTTCAAGACTTGCATAAGGATACTAAACCCAATGCAAAGTACATCAACCTTCTATTAATGGCTGTTTGCTTAGGCATAGGCATCGTCCTTACCGTAACTCTTATTGGTCAGGTAGTAAACAATCAGATTCTTTATTACTAAGAGGAAAGTATTCCCCTACTAAAGCAGGGTATTATCATAACACCGATATGAGTATGCTTTGACACCGACATGACATCATCATGTCGGTGTCAAAGTAAATCTATCATTCTCTTCTATCCTATTATTCAATAAGATAGCTCTTTCATAAATTTATAGATTAATCATAATTTAGAGGTAGTAGAAAAGTGTACACTTTGCGTATTCCCTTGATTGTCGACTACAGTTACATTGTGTTCCCCATCTTTGGGAGATATCGTAAACTTATGGATAAACTGGGTTTCACCTAAATAATTCCCATCCATATGCCAATAGATAATGGCCTCTTTATTACTATGAACTAAGTCGAGTGTCAAACTACCTTCCGAACCCTCCAACTGTTTAGCAAGTAGTATTTCAGCATTCATCTGAGGATAGATAAACTGCATGGGTTGCCTATAATCTTCTCCACAACCTTCCTTAAAAGGGGGTAATACTTGATAAGAAGGGTGAACCGCTTTATAATACCACTCCCACACTGGAGGCAAAGTAAACCATGATTTTTCAATTGTTTCCTCACTATCTAAGCATGAGGTATAGACTCGATATTTTTCATCGGGAGTAAGATGTACCAAGTGATGATAAGGACAAGATGGGGTACGAATTCCTTGTGATAAGATCAAAACAGTATCTACATCATTACAAAATCTACTTTTCAGATAGCCCGATTGACGGCAAACTTCTGCATCTACAAAAGCATCTTTGGGTCGCTCAAACCATTTACTAGAGGGGAGAGCATTAAATATATCGAAAAGGACGGGGCCAGCAACTCGTCCTCCTACTAGTTCGGCATTCCCCTCTCCTGTTGCATTTCCAACCCACACTCCAACGGCATATTTAGGGGTAACACCCACTGCCCAACCATCTCTAAAACCATGGCTCGTCCCTGTTTTCCAAGCGATAGTTTGTATAGATGGTAACATTTTCCAAGCAATTTCACCAGGACGATTTACTTCCTTCAAAACATCTAAGGTTTGCCACGAAGATCCTGCAGAATAAGTAGGTTTCCAAAGGATATCTTCCTCACCCAATCTATATTTAGGATACGTAGAAGATTTTCCTAAAGCAATTTGGGCTATATGCATATAGGCTGCCGTTATTTCTCCCAATTTTCCCTCTGCTCCTCCCAAAATCAAAGAGAGTCCATAATGTCCTGCAGGTTTGGTAAGTGTAGATAAACCGAGTTTTTTTAATTTGTCATAAAACTTGGGTACAGAATAATCTTTGAGCATATAAACAGAAGGAATATTTAGAGACCTACTGATGGCTTCGGCAGCAGGGACAGCTCCCTCATAACGTAAACTGAAGTTTTGGGGAGTAAATCCATTGATGTTGATAGGAATATCAGGTAATAGTTGATTGACTAAGAGCTTACCCTCATCGAGCATTGCAGCCAAAAGGAAGGGTTTTAAAATACTACCTGTACTACGTGGAGATTGAATAATATCAACCTGACTACCTACTCGCTTTGTAGAAAATCCCGAGTTTCCATGATAGGCCAATACCTCACTGGTTTCTACATCAATAAGTATTGCCGCAATATCTTTTATATGATGTTGTTGGTACTTCCGATTCCACTCATTGAGCAACGCCTCCATTTTACTTTGTAAGCCTGCATCAATTGTAGTGATCACTTCTTTTTGAGGTGATTCTAAAGCTAGTTTATCAACTAAATGAGGAGCTAGTTGCGGCAAAGCGAGTGGTTCATGAGGTAGTTCTTCTTCTTTTGCTAAAAGATAGTCGGTTTCAGAAATATCTCCTTTCTCATATAATTTACGAAGCAACTTATCTCTTTTTAGTTTGAGTGATTCCCGTTCTTTAGATAAATGAATAGCCGACGGAGCATTGGGTAACACAGCTAAAGTAGCAGCCTCAGCCCATGACAAGGCAGTAGCCGTATGACCAAAATATCTCCATGACGCAGCAGAATAACCTACTACATTCCCTCCAAAAGGAGCATGAGATGCATATAGATTTAAAATTTGATCTTTGGAATATCTAAATTCTAGTCGGGTAGCCCAGATAGCTTCTTTCATTTTCTCAAGGATAGTACGGGGTTGCCGACGAGCCATACGAATCGTTTGCATGGTGATTGTACTTCCTCCTCGCACTACTTTACGAGCCTTTAGATTGCTCACAAAAGCCTTACTTATTGATATAGGATTGATTCCCCAGTGATAATAAAAATAATCATCTTCAAAACGGATAATGCATTTCTTTAGTTTGGATGGGATTTCACTTTCCAAAGGAAACCTCCATTGCCCATCAGGTGCTATTCGAGCACCCATCAATACCCCTTCTCTATCTAACACCACTGAAGAAAAGGGATCATCAAACAACTGCTTAGGTAAGCAGAAAAAAAAGAGTATGAAGAAGAAAGCCAGAAAGTATCTAAGATACCTCCAGGCTTTCCTTTTATTCACATTTAAAGATTTGCTCATCGTTCAACAACTACTTTTTCTGCTTTAGTTCTTCCAAATACGGAAGTGTTATACATAACTTCTGCATGTACAGCAGGTAGAACATATTCTCCTGCATAAGTAGCATGTAGTCGCACTAATATTGTTTTTGTTTCACTAGGCCATAAGCTAAAATAAGTCAGAACTCTATCATCTCGCACATCTTGATAATCTATCTTATTATTGGCAATAGAGCCACCCGAAGATGCTTCATCCAATAAGGCTTCTACATGGAATACTTCCCAGCCCGATGGTATGATATGCGTTAAAGCAATATTTTCGTATCTATCTGAAGTCATATTCGTTACTCGCACGTAAGCCAAAATATCCTGACCTTGTTTTACCTTTTGTACGTCAAGAGCATTACCTGCAAGATCTTTATAGGCTACTTTTATAGCTAAGCCTCTATCTTGAATTGCAGATAATGTATCATTTGTCAAACGTATAGTTTGTATCAATTGAGCATACATCGTAGTCTTCGATTTGTTTTCTATTTTTATTTCTCCCGACTTACCTATATTCTTCAACTCTTTCTGATAAATTGCTTGATTCAACGTGAGTTCTTCTACTTTATCTTGACCAACTTTCATAGTGAATTTCAACTTATCCACCTTGAATTCTTTAATATATTCAGCCAAAGCCATCAAGCCAATAGCTGTAGATTGAGTTTGATAATACGTTTCATAGTTCAATAATTTAGCTAATCGACTAGCTTGTTTATAAGCTTTTTCCTTTTGACCTGTTGCTACTAAAGTTTGCAAGATAAAGGACTCATCTCTAATTTGAGAACCGAAATAACCATAGTAAATATTTTCACTTAAAACTTCATTCTTTAAATTGAAAGTCAACTCAGTAGCTATTTCCTTTTTACCAATTAAGGCATAACTAGTTGCCAATAACCAACGAGTTTGCAATCGCATTTCTTTATATTCTCTCAATCTATTCATGGCTGCTAAATCTGCTTTATTGGCTGATGCTAGCACATACAAGTTATAAGCTTGCAAATAATCGGAAGTATATCTACTTGATGGTGTCCATGCACGAACAGACTTAGACAAGCTATTCAATGCCATTTGGAGCACATTAGCGTTTATCTTGTACCCCATCTCTTTTGCTTTTACCAAGAAAAGAGTAGCATAAGCTGTTGACCACGAATCAGAAGTGTTTGGCCAATAGGTAAATCCTCCACCAGCCAACTGACGAGCATATAGTTCTTTTATGGTACGTTCAATCGTTTCATCATACTTTTGCTTTGTCTCTTTCGATAGCTCTTTAAACTTATCTACATAAAGAAGAGGTAGGGCTTTAGATGTAATCTGCTCTGTGCAAGAATGCTGATAATCGATTAAGTAAGATATTCTATTCGTCAAATTAACAGATGGTAATCCCGATATTTCTACGCTAGAATTAAACACTGCTGTATTACCCGTTGTAGAATAATCTATCCTACCCGATTCTCCTGCAGAAATTAAGACCTCTTTAGTCTGTGTCAATATCGGATTCGGATTGCGAACCTCTATTTCTATGTTTTCAGTAGCTGTATGAGTACCACTTGTTGCTTTGAAGCTGATGTTTTCAACCCCCACCTCATTTCCTACTTGAACACGGAAGTATGCAATCTTATCACCTGTATGAGTAAATGTAATTGTCTTTTTATTACCCTCTAATAACTTCACATTATTTGAGCTAATCATTTCTACCTGAACATCTTTTACTTTTTCATCCATAGCAAAAATATTCACAGGCACCCATACCTCATCTCCGATACTCAATACTCTTGGGAGTGAAGACAATAGCATTAATGGAGAACGAACTACAGACGTTTGTTCAGCACTGCCAAAGGCACTTCCACTAGAAGCTACAACCATAGTTCTTACTGAGCCCACATACATAGGCAAAGTAATATCGTGTGTGGCAGTTTTTCCACTTTCTACGGTAAAAGGTCCATAAAATGCAACAACAGGTTTAAAGCGATTTGCTTTAGCATCTGCTGGTTTCAACATTTCATCACCTCCTACTTTGTATTTCTGGGTATATACTGCACCTATGGCACCAATCACCTCATCGTACATATCCCAAGTATTTATTCCCAAAGCCTCTTTACTAAAGAAATAATCCCATGGATTAGGAGTTTTGAATGAAGTTAAGTCTAACAAACCATCATCAACAATTGCTAAGGTATATGTCATTCGTTTGCCTTTTTCTTCTTTTACTTTTACTGTAAACTTCTTTTCAGGTTCAATAACCTTAGGTAACTCTAAAATAGGTACTAGGTGTGTTGATTCATCTTTTATGGAAACAGGAATAACCCCATACATACGAATTGGCGAATTATTGACCGTCTGGGCATGAGGTTGTAACAAGCTAGCATATACATACACATTGGGGGCCATATCTGATGTTACCTTAAATGTATATTTAGTATCTACGCCTTTACGAGTATCCACCCATTCATGTTTCAAGATTTGATTTCCATTTTCAATACTGATTAAGGCTCTGCCCTCTGAGGCTGCAGGAATTGTTACCTCTACATTTTCTCCAACCTTATATTCTTTTTTATCCAAAGAGAAAGCCAGAGTAGTTGCGTCTGTTGGATTCTCCCGAGAGGCTCTTCCTCTCCAACTAGGCCAGTCCACATACACTGTCTGCATCACAGTATGTCCGCTATTTGAATCACACACATAAATTAGGAATTGTCCGTAATCGGGATAGTTAATTTGAAAATCAAAACTAGCCTTACCAGAATTATTTGTAATCAAATCCCCCTTCTGTATCGGCTTAACGGAACTGTTATGCACATAACTAGCTAAATAATTTTCTTTGTCGTACCACCAACTCCAACCGATATAATACACTTCATAGTGTAGGTTTTGATTCGAAAGAGCTTTACCCAATTTATTTAAAGAGATAAAATCTATTTGATAAGATTTATCAGTTTCAAGATAATCGTTCTCTTTAGCATCTCTTATTTTCATTCCTACATAAGATTTATAGGGAGATAATGTCATGGGCTGAGTATGAATACTAAAATCACCACCAACCTCATAAACACGAGTGATAAACTGAGCTTTCAACAATCCAGGAGCATCACTAGCCACGGGCATATCTAAATTTAAATTAGCTCTTCCGTTACCATCTAAAGTACCATCAAAAACTTCTGTTTTATTGTAATTAAAATAAGAATTGAGATTAGTAAATAAGTAATCATCATATTTTGGGAAAGAAGATCGAATGGGAGAAATAGCCATTTCTATCTTAGCATTCAAATTTGCACCACTTGCCCCCATCAACCAATTAGCTGATAGTGCAGCATTAGCACTCGAACCTGCATCTAAAATATCTTGAGCAAAATCAAGATTTATCTTTAAGCGATTGGGTTTAATCGTTTCTACTCGCAGTGATTTATGAAAAGTACTTCCTCCTATTTTTACATAAGCATTCCATAACCCAGTGGGGTCATTTGCGTCAGTCTTAACTTCAAAATAATAAACCCCATTTTTATTCTGCGTAGAAAGTAGCTTGATATAAAACTGACCTCTTGGATTAAATAGTTCTAACGCAACTGGATGATTTTCGGGAATCAACTTTTCTCTATCTTCTAGCATAAAAGTTAAGTGCATGGTATCGCCAGGACGCCAAACACCTCTTTCCCCATAAATAAAGCCTTTGAGTCCATTTTCTCGAACAACTCCCCCCACATCAAACCTACTTGTTGTAAGTTGGCTACCTTGAGGAACTTTTAAATAGGTTTTATCTTGATCATATTCTGCTACAACAATATAAGGCACCCCTTTACATTGTACTTCAGCAAAACCATGTTTGTCAGTATGCAATTCATCAAGAACTTGCAATTGGTAAGAATAGACCTTCACTTTTACTCCACTCATGGGCTTAGTAGTTAATATATCATTCACTGCTACCCATAGTTTTCCCGAAAGATTTTGCTTAACAGTAAGTCCTATATTGGTTGAATAGACATTAGTAGTAGTAGAAACACGAGAGTCGTCCATATAGAATGTCAGATCAGTGGGATCATTCTGTTTTTTCCAATCGTAAACACTCCAATCATAAGGAATAGATAAATTCAAACTGTTATAATAATATTCTGAAGAATCCCAATCCGATTTATTATAGTCTGTTTTATCCAACTCAACCAAATTCATATCTCCTCTTCTGCTATAAAACTCGGGAAGAATGGTGTATTCTGGCTTAAAAGATAAGGCAATATGGTACAATGCTCCTGCCTCCTGCTCAAATAAACTAGACAAATCTAATTTAAAAGACTGTTCCTTGTCTAGTGGCTCAGGAGTAAGTTCTTTCAAGTCTATTCGTTTTTTCAAAATCAATCGACCTGAACGTTTTAGATATTCAGATCCAGATAAGTTATTAGCTTGTAAAAAGCTCAACAAGTTGGATGAAAATACCTTAACCACCTGTAAGTCCAGATATTCAATCCCCACTGCCTTAAAAGCAATCATCTGCTGTTCACTATTTGGAAGAATGGTACCCGTAGAGATCATCACTACTTCAGGCTTTTTGATGCTAGGCTCCACATCTATTACCTGATCTTCTTTCAATTGATTTCCGGCTGTAGATTGAATATAATTGTATAAAGTTAGCTGAAGAGTTTCTGTTGTCTGATCTTCAAAATAGATATAAAGCTTATTGTCTTGTATTTGAGTTACAAATGATTCTATTCCCGATAAGCTAATAAAAGACTCTATGTTTTGTCGCTTACTTAGAGCTTCAGAAAACACCACTTCAATGCCTTTTTCTGGTTCAGAAATACGCTTTGATTGCACAACATAAAAATCATTCTTAGCTGGAATTGTAAATTCTTGTTCGATATAAGATCGTAGCTTCAATGCTACACCATCAATAAAAACTTTGATGTGTCTTCTCTTATCTGTTCTCTTTATTCCATCCACTTGAATTTCGAAGGAAGTTGCATCAATTGTTTTTAATTTAAAATCTAGTTTTACATCCTCTTGATCAAAAACAGATATTGCCTTATTCAACCCTGTCATATCTAAGAGATCACTTAATTTAAAGTCTAACAGCAGACTAACCTCATCAGGAGATGATTCATACTGAATAAAATCTTTTAACTCTAGTATTCCATCGGCTATTTTGGTTCTAAAGGAATACTTAAAATTACGTAGTGAAGGATCTACTTTATAGAGCTCTCCTAAATGAAAGGTAACGACATACTGAGTGTTTGATTTTAAGCCCTCTTTGGGTATAAACTGAATAGTCTTAGTATTTTTCCACACAGCATTTCCCTCAATAGAAGGTCCTATTGAAAATAATCTTTTATCAATTATTTGATTCGGTACTGCATCAGGATAGATGTTGGTCAATTCCAAAGTAATCGGAGCATTGACAGACTGTATGCCTCCGGAATAGCCAGAGATATAAGGAATAAAATCTGAAGAAGGTTCTATTTCTTTTTCATTTTGACTAGAACAATTCCACAATAACAAGGGAAGTATTAAAACGCTACATAAAAATAAGAGCGAAATACGATGCTTGGAAATAATCATATGGTTATTATTGAAAGAAGAGCTAAATGCTACTTCAATTATAATACCAAATTAATCAATCGGAATAGGTTCTCCTAAAAAACGGGGCTGTTTATTAAACATTATGTCCAAAAAAACTTTTACTCGAGCTAATTTTTCTCGAGTTTGGACTTTAAAGCCTCGAACTACTCCCACGTCTTCAGCATTAAAACCTATCACATCCAAACTAAAAGCCCTACCCAGATAAATGGCTCTTTCATTATGAAACTTTTGAGAGATAACTGTAAACGTTGTCTGCTGAAAAATCTCCTTCATTCTCACCATAGAATCTAAGGTTCTTAAACCTGCTGCATCAATAAATAAATTGTCCTCACTAATCCCTTTAGCCATAAGAGCTTTCTTCATATCTCGGGGTTCGTTATAGTATTTATCACTATTGTCTCCACTGATTACTAGTTTGTCTATTTTACCCGCATGATATAAAGCTGCAGCAGCTTCAATACGATAAATAAAATAGGGATTGGGAGCTCCAGTACGTAAAGATTTAGAGGTGCCAAGAATAACACCTACTCGATTATGAGGGATATCATAAATAGAGGAGTAAGTTCTATCTTCAGCATAACTTACAATGAGATAAGAACATAACCATATCACCCCACCCAATAATAGAGTGAGGCATAATATAGTTATAAGTATTTTTTTAATGATTTGCATCTACTTCAAGTTGTCCAGATGCTTTTAAGTAATTCGTTTCATTTAATCGCAATTGAGCCATAGCTTCTACATTTTCAGCCCAAGCCTTTTGCCACAAAGTTTGAGCCTCCAAATGCTCTGTAAGCGTTTCTAAGCCCACTTCAAACTGTTCAGTACTTGTTTTTAAATTTTCTGCAGCCTGAGAAAGTGCTTCAGCTGTCATCTCAACCTCTAGTTTTGACTCATCAACTTGGTTTAATGCCATTGTCATTTCTAGCATCATCTTTTCAGAAGCATCGTCTCTTTGTAGCTGTGCCATCTGATGTTCTGCTTTTTTAGATTTAACCTTACTTATTCCTTCACCCCATTGGAATAATGGTACTTTTATAGAAAACAAAGCTGAGAATGATCCTCCCTTAAATAGAGGAGTATCATTTAAACGAGCTGCGTCATAATAATTCCACGCTCCAACAACACCTAATTGAGGTAAATAATCACTTCGAGTTAATTTAATTTCTTGAAGTTTTAAATCTAGCTTACGAGATAGTAGTTGGTACTCTGGTCGCAAAGATACATCTTGTACCAAATGTAAAGGAGTAGCTGAACTATCTAAATTCTGATCAGCAACAGTTACATCATCTACCAATGGTAACCCGATCATGTGGCAAAGATTCATCTTCGCTAGACGGATAGCATTTTCTGCTCTTCGACGTTGTAGTTTTGCTTCATTCAGTTTTACTTGAACTTTTAAAATGTCATTTCTGGAAGTCATACCCACTTCAAAGGCATTATTTATATCAGAAAGTAAATGATTTACTACTTCTTCATATTTTTGGGCAACCTTGACTAACTCTTCTACTTTTAGTAAAGTCCAATAGGCTTTATCTGTTTCATAAAGAACATCAGAATTTGACATTTTTCTATTTAAGAAAGCCATATCCTTACCTATTTTAGACATTTGATAGGCAGATCTTATTTTACCCCCCATATAAAGAGGTTGCGTCAAACTTAAACCAGCAAACCAGCTTTTATTCATATCAAACTCTATAGGTATAGAGGGGAACATCACAAAGCCATTGGGGGTAGGAATTTCTCCTGGAGCAAATGTCAGTAGTTGAAAACTAGGAGTTTTCTCTTCGTATTTATTTGAATTAAATAAATAGTTTCCTTGCGCTGACAGATGAGGGAAAAACTTAGCCCTATAGGTACGAATATCTTGAGATGCTTTCTCTATTTGTATCACAGAAGCCTTACTTTGTTTATTATGCTCTAAAGCCATCTCCCTACACTCAGAAAGAGATAAAACTCTCTGCCCATAGACTCCAACACTCAAAAATGCTAACAAACAAGTATATATATATTTCATTGCATTGTCTTATTTTTGGATTTTCAATTTAAAAAATAAAGCATAAAGAATAGGGATAAAGATTAAGATAATCAGTGTACCCACTAATAATCCGCCCATGATCGTAACAGCTAAAGATCCAAACATATCATCGGATAATAATGGAATCATACCAACAATCGTTGTTAGAGAAGCCATCATTACTGGTCGGAATCTCGATTGAGAACTCTCTATAAGCGCTTTCGTTGGTTCTACACCATTATTAATTTGTAAGGTAATCTCATCCATAAGAACAATACCATTCTTGATCATCATCCCTATCAAGCCCAAAGCACCTACAATAGCTACGAAACCAAAGTCCTTACCCGATAGCAATACACTAAACACTACTCCAATAGCAATTAATGGCATACAACAAAAGATAATGAGTGGCTTCCTATAATCTTTAAATAGTAAAATAAGAATTGTAATCATTAAAATTATTGCAAGAGGGAAACTCTTAAATAAGTATTTCATACTCTCGGTACTTGCGCTATATTCTCCTTGCCATAGTAGTGAATAACCTGGTGGTAAATCAATAGCTTCAATATCTGCAAGAATAGCATTACGAGCATCGTCGGCACTAGCTCCTGGTACAGGATTACATTGTGCACGCATAGCACGTTCTCCATTAAATCGCAATATTAAAGGATCTTCCCACTCCACTTCTACTGCTTCAGCAGCTTGATTTAGGGGCACCGTACGCAAGACTCCTTCTAATAGATCTTCTTGAGAAACAGAACCCATCACTAAACCTTTCACAGTTTCCATAGACAAATTTTGAATTGCAGGAATCAAACTAAAGACAGGTACATTATCTAGTCCTTCAATCGGATCTCCTTTGCTATCTGTACTCTTTAAATAAATATTTTTCTTTTGATCTCCCTTATAGAATGAACCAGCAGGAATACCTCCCGTAGCTGACAATAAAGATAAGCCAACATCTTCACGTGTAAGTCCGATGTTCCTAGCTATAGGTTGATTGTATTTGACCATCAACGTAGGTGTTTCTGGTTCCCAGTCGTTACGCACAAGCATAGTCTTTGGGTTATCAGTCATTATCTTCTCAGCTTTAGCTGTTAGTTCTTTCAAAACAGCAGGGTCTGGCCCAGAGAACTGAGCTTCTATTGGATAAGGCTGATACATTAAGTTATAACGTTTCAATCTAACATAAGCATCAGGGTATTGAGCAGTCAAATAATTTTGAATTACCCACATCGAATCCACCAGTTGCTTAGGAGATTTAAAATCTACAATCAATTCTCCATAGGAGAGAGAAGGATCGGCAATACTACGCACTAAATTATAACGTGCTGGAGTAGCACCAATAGCTGTAGTTACGTGTGTTATTTCATCTCTTCCCAAAAGATAATCTTCAATTTGATCTAAATCACTAATTACTTTTGTATTATTTGTTCCTTCGGGGAGCTTATACTCTATATACAATTGGTCGTAATTCATATCTGGAAAGAATGATTGAGGCAAGAACTGATAACAGAACACACTCAAACTCACCAAACCAGCAGCGATACCAATGGTAATTAATTTATGACTTAAAGCCCATTTCAAGACTGATCTAAAGGCTCTATAATAAACAGAATTATAAGCATCATCAGCACTCTCTTTTGGTGCTTTCAACATCCACTCAGACATTAAAGGCACGTGTGTTAGAGCCAATACCCAACTCAATAATAGTGATACTGCTAATACAATAAATAAATCTCGCACATACACTCCTGCAGTATCAGGAGATAGGAAAATAGGGAAAAAGGCTAAAATAGCAATAAGTGTTGCTCCAAATAAAGGCATAGCAGTTTGCTTACCAATTTTCGTTAGGGCCTCTTTCTTATCTACTCCTTTTTGCAGACTCACTAAAATACCATCCACTATAACAATGGCATTATCCACCAGCATACCCATAGCCAATATAAAAGCAGCTAAAGATACACGCTGAAGAGTACCATCAAACATATTCAGTATTAAGAAAGAACCAAATACAATCACCACCAAACTGACACCAATTATCATACCACTCCTTATGCCCATAGTAAACATAAGCACAACAACTACGATAATTACTGATTCTATTAAGTTTAGTAAGAATGTATTTAAGGATTCAATAACACGTTCGGGTTGGTAGAAAACCTTATGGAAATCTATCCCAACAGGTATTCTTTCTTCTTGAAGGCTTTCTATTTTATCACTTACAATTTTTCCTAGTTTTGTGATATCCGACTCACTACTAGCCGCTATAGCTAAACCATATGCTTGAGCCTTGTCATACCGCATTTGATACCTTGTAGGATCTTCAAAACCAATGGATACTTTTGCAATGTCTTTTAAACGCAACTGATCTCCTTCATGACCTTGAAGGAGTAAATTACTTATATCTTCAACAGTATTATATCGATCATCAACAGCTACACGCAGGCGATAATCTCCTGCTTCGTAATAACCAGAATAAACTGTTTTGTTTTGACCATTTAGAGTGGCAAGAACTTCAGCAGGATGCACACCAAGATTGGCCATACGTTCTTCCATCAGCTCGATGTTAATACACTCTTCCCGTTCTCCAAATATTTCAACACTAGTAATGCCTTCTATCGCCTGAATCTCTCGCTTCACCATGTCAACATAGCGAATTAATTCAGAATCGGCTATACCATCTGATGTTACGGCATAGAACATACCATAAACATCACCAAAATCGTCTTTTACTATGGAACCCATAGTTCCAGCAGGTAATTGACTCTGTACATCAGAAACTTTTCTTCTTAAAACATCCCAATATTGATCTACCTCATCATCGGGTACCAATTTAGAGAGTTCAACAGAAATCATTGAAAGGTCATTTAAGGATCTACTCCTTACCTTTTCAATATTGCTCATACCTCGAATACTCTTCTCAAGCAGATCTGTTACTTCCAACTCTACTTGATGCGGAGAGGCTCCTGGGTAGGGAGTTATAACTAGTGCTTCCTTAACCTTAATTTCGGGGTCTTCTAGCTTACTCATATCATAGAAAGCTAAACCACCACCCACAACTAAGATAGCAATAAGGAAACGAACTAAATAGCGATTATCTAAAGCCCATTTTCCATAGTCTATCATAGTAATCCTCCTACATTAGTTTTTGTTTTTGGAGGTAAAGGAACAACTTTACTTCCTTCTTTTAGACTATGAACTCCAGCAATAACAATCTGCTCACCCACTTTTAATCCATCAGAAATAATGGTATTACCACTTCTTCTGATACCGAGTAAGCGAACCTCACGAGCTGATATAGTCTTTTGATCCGCATTGTATATCCAAACAGTAGATTTTCCCTGGCCATCATTAAACACAGCAGACAAAGGCACCATTGTCAACGCAGAAGCTTCTGTTTTTTTATTAATTCGAACAGTGGCTGTCATACCTGGAGTAGGCATACGGTCTTGATTACCATCCACAAATGTAAAGCGCATTGTGTAAAGCTGATTTAGGTTTGCTTTGTGCGTAACACCTGTTAGTTTCAAAGGGAATACAGTACCAGGGAAAAGATCGATAGAGCAGACATAACTATCAAACGAATCTCTGTCGTAATAATCGGCAGAAGGAATATTTATTTCTACTTCAGGTACACCTTTATTAATCATAGAAACGACGGGCATTCCTGCTGAGATTGTTTCATCTCTATCAAAGAGTTTTTTCTGAATAAAGCCATCGTATGGAGCTCTTAGTTTTGTATCTGCTAAAGCATTCCTATGAGCTTCCAGTTTAGCCGTAATTTGTTCTAAACCAAATTTAGCCTTTTCATAATCATTTTTGGAAACACTTCTCTTCTCATAAAGAGCCATAATTCGTTCTGCTTCACCTTTTATTCTATTATATTCGGCTTCTGTAGCATTGAGCTGAGTACGATAATCACGAGGGTCAATTTCGGCAAGTACATCTCCCTTACGTACTACACTACCTACATCGACATTCACTCTTAGAAGAGTTCCACTCACTCTAAAGCCTAGATTTACATCTGATGAAGCCCTTATTTTCCCGGGATAGGATACAGATAATTGATTAGTATACGGCCTCACTGAATCTATTTTCACAGTTAGTGTTCGATCAATCTCATTTTTCTTACCTGAAGAACAACTCCAAAGTAAAAGCGTTCCAATCATCATCAAAAATGGAACCGTAAATTTCTTTCCAATCTGCATTATACTTATATCTATTGAATTAATAAAATATTTCACAATATCACATTACCTCATACTGCCACCAATAATATCTAGAAGCTCATTGGTAATAGCTTGCTGTCTGGATTTATTATATTGCTTTGTCAACTCTTGTATTAGTTCATTAGCGTTATCTGTTGCGATCTGCATAGCCAAAGATCGGGCAGCATGCTCTGATGCATTTGAGTCAACTAGCACTGTAAACAGTTTTTGGCTTAATACTTTAGGTAAAAGATTGGCTATTAATTCTACCTCTGAAGGTTCAACAATATAATCATTATTTACCTTATTGTCATCACCCCTTTGTCTATATTTATCAATATCAAGAGGTAAGTATACGTCTTTTAAAAGTTCTTGACTTGCCAAAGATTTAAAATGGTGATAAATAAACACGACTTGGTCTATCTCACCAATGAGGAATTTCTTCATCAAAATATTAGCTAATTTTCGAGCTTCTTTATAGCTTGGTGTTTCTGCCAGCTCTTGAAAAGAACCTTCTGTCTGATACCCATTCTTTTTAAGAAATTCTTCGACCTTCCTCCCTATTGGATAAAGGAGAATAGCCTCTTCTCCTAGATATTTTTTCTCCTCCAAAAGACTTGTTAAAGATCGTATAACATTGGCGTTATACGCTCCACACAAAGAAGTATTTGAGGACATCACCACTACAGCTATACGCTTAACCTCACGCTGCACAGTAAAAGGTGATTCAACTTTGGTACCTCCACTTAAAAACTTACACAGTATGGAGTCAAGTTTATTTTGATAAGGTAACATATTTTCTATCACACCTTCCACCTTTGTCAGCTTAGCTGAGGCTACCATACGCATAGCCGAAGTTATTTTTCGGGTATTTTTTACCGAATTAATCCTATTTTTTACTTCCCGTAGTGATCCCATAATTTTAAATTTATGCTATAAATTGATTAGCAACCATTTTGGCTGTTTCTTCCATTTTAGCCCTCATTGTATCATCAATTATACCTTCTTTTAGCTTATCTAAAACATCTTCTCGATGATTTCTTTCCATTGCATTTAGATAATTTTCTTCAAACTCATCTACTTTTTCCAACGGAACCTTTCGCAATAATCCTTGAATACCACAATAAAGTATTGCTATCTGTTTTTCAACAGGTACAGGTTCATATTGAGGTTGTATCAACAATTGAGTGTTCTTTTTACCTTTATCCAAAGTCATTGCAGTTACTGGATCCATATCTCCACTAAACTTTGAGAAAGCTTCTAGTTCCCGATATTGAGCTTGGTCTATTTTCAAAGTACCAGCAACTTTTTTCATAGACTTTATCTGAGCATTACCTCCTACACGCGACACAGAAATACCTACATTAATTGCAGGACGATTACCTTGATTAAATAAATCAGTATCCAAGAATATCTGACCGTCTGTAATTGAAATCACATTGGTAGGAATATAAGCAGATACGTCCCCTGCTTGAGTTTCAATAATAGGAAGAGCAGTTAGAGAACCACCTCCTTTTACTTTTCCTTTCAAGCTTTCGGGTAAATCATTCATCTTCTCAGCTACTTCCTGTTGACTAATTATCTTAGCTGCACGCTCAAGCAAACGAGAGTGTAAGTAAAATATATCACCTGGATAAGCTTCACGGCCAGAAGGACGACGAAGGATTAACGACACTTCACGATAAGCTACAGCTTGTTTTGAAAGGTCATCATAGACTACTAAAGCATGCTTACCTGTATCACGGAAATACTCCCCAATAGCAGCACCTGCAAAAGCTGCGAAATACTGCAATGCAGCAGGCTCACCAGCAGTAGCAGCTACTACGATTGTATATTCCATAGCTTTATTTTTAGCCAACGTTTCTACAATAGAAGCTACAGTAGAAGCTTTCTGACCAATTGCTACATAGATACAATAAACCGGTTTACCTTCTTCATAATTGGTGCGTTGATTTATAATTGCATCCAAAGCAATAGCAGTTTTACCTGTCTGACGGTCGCCAATTATAAGTTCGCGCTGACCTCTACCAATAGGAATCATAGCATCTACAGCCTTAATCCCTGTTTGAAGAGGTTCACTTACAGGTTGTCTAAAAATAACTCCAGGAGCTTTACGCTCCAAGGGCATTCTACAAAGATCACCACCTATTGCACCTTTTCCATCCAAAGGTTGACCGAGAGGGTCAATCACTCTTCCCAACATATTTTCTCCTACCGAAATAGCAGCAATACGCTTGGTTCTTTTTATGATATCACCTTCTTTCACCTTATCTGTAGGCCCTAATAATACAGCACCCACATTATCTTCTTCCAAGTTCATCACAATGGCTTTTATACCATTTTCCAACTCTAGAAGCTCGTTAGCTTCAGCATTTTTAAGACCATAAATACGCACCACACCATCACTAACTTGTAGTATAGTACCTATTTCATCAAGCTGAACTTTGGTATCAATTCCCTCCAATTGTCTCTGAAGGATTTCCGATACTTCACTAACTCTTATATTATCAGACATACTATTATTCTATTATACAATTCTTCTATTCTTATCAATAAACTGTTTCTTTACCCTTTTTAATTGGGTAGCTATACTAGCATCAAGTCTATATCCATCAATATCAAAGATAAAGCCACCTTCAATACTTGAATCAACAGCTGTACTCAACTCCATTTTTGCGTGAAGTAAATGTGAGGCTGTTTCTTTAATTCTATCTTCTATGGCCTGATCTACAGGGACAGCAGTAATTAGTGTGGCAGTTCCTATATGTTTATGCTTGCGATATAGATCGAGATACATCATCATCATAAATTGAAGATAACTTTCACGACGCTCTTGAAGTACTAAATCGATAAAGCGTTTAAATTCAGGACATACATTTTCCTCTCCTCCAGAAGCTGTAATCATCAATGTTCGCTTTTCCTTTACGGGAAGTATCGGGCTGACCAATACTTGCTTTAAACGAGGTTGACTGATTAAGCTCTCAGACAAGATATATGCTGATTGATAAATTAAATCTTCTTTTTGTGCATCAAGAGCAAAGTTCATTAATGCTTTTGCATAACGCATTGATATTGCACCTGCCTCCATACTAATACTTTCTATTTATGAGCTAAAATTTCATCTAACATTCGATCGATCATATCCATTTGTTGGTTCTCTTCATCCAAATTCTTTCTAATTACTTTTTCAGCAATATCCACAGAAAGAACAGCCACTTGTTTTCTGATAGAACGAATAGCTTCTTCTTTTTCTTTTTGAATCTGAATTTTCATATCATCCAGCTCTTTTTGAGCCAATTTTCTGGCTTCACCACGAGCTTCATAAATGATGCTATTCTTCTCTTCTTGTGCCTGACGAAGGATTCGACCTTGTTCTCGGTTAGCCTCAGCAACTATTCGTGAGGCTTCTTCTTTCAAGGAAGCTAACTTTTCATTGGCTTCTTTAGCTACTTTGAGAGACTCGTCAATGTATTTTTTTCGTCCTTCAACCATATCAATGATTACGGGAAAACCATACTTGGCGAGTATCCAAAACACTATTCCAAATGAAAGGAGCATCCAGAACAGAAGTCCTACTTCTGGCTGTAATAGTGACATAAGTTTTTTATAAAGAGATTAAGAAACAAATAATCAATGCAAAAAGTGCAACACCTTCTACAAGACCAGCAGCAATAATCATACTTGTACGAATTGTACCAGCTGCTTCTGGTTGACGAGCGATAGCTTCCATAGCTGAACCCCCGATTTTACTAATCCCTACACCTGCACCTATTACAGCTAAACCTGCGCCTATTGCTGCACCAAACTTGCTGATTCCAACTGATACAGCTGCTGCTTCTAATAATACTGGTAATAACATAACTTTCAATTTTAAATTTACTTTTTATAAAACTAATTTTCTATTTTACTGATTTTTTCTTTTCACTACCTTCTTGAGCCAATCCTATAAATACAGCTGAAAGGAGTGTAAATACATAAGCTTGAATAAAGGCTACCAAAATTTCTAGTAAGTTCATAAACAGTGTAAACAAAATAGAGATTACACTTAACCCTCCCTGCAATGCAGGTCCCATTTTAGCTCCAATAAATATTAAGCATACAAATATGAGTATAGCTACGTGTCCTGCCATCATATTGGCAAAAAGACGAATCATTAAAGCAAATGGTTTAGTCAAAAGCCCCATAAACTCAATAAGAGGCATTAAGGGTACTGGAAATTTTAAAGCCACAGGTACATCTGGCCAAAACACCTCTTTCCAATAATGCTTAGTTCCAAATACATTAACGGCAATAAACGTACAAATAGCCAAAAAGAATGTGATAGCAATATTACCCGTAACACTTACTCCACCAGGGAATATGGGTATTAAACTTATTATATTATTTAGAAAGATAAAGAAAAATACCGTTAGCAGATAAGGGGCAAATTTCTTAGCATTATTGGGGATGCTATCTTTAATGACATCATCATAAATCATCATAATAAACATCTCCATAAATCCAATAAACCCTCCAGGAGCTCCATCTCTAAAGTCTCGTTTTTTATACCAACGAGCTACAGACATAATAATGACTCCCAAAACAATACTATTGAATATTAAAGCCAACGCTACTTTTGTCAATGACAAGTCTAGAATAGGCCTATCCCCTCCCTCTTCAACAACTTTACCTTCATGAGGTGCTCCTTTTGGAGCAATATGAAATCCATTGTATGTTTGATTTTCTAACAACCTCGAAGAGCTAAAAACATTCCAACCCTTCTCCTGACTATATACTATGATGGGTAAATGTAAGGTTAAATCTTTACCCTCTGCCCAAGATAGAATATGCCATTCGTAGGAATCTCCCATATGACCAAAGACGATTTCGCCCATATCTAGGTCGGACTCAGGACTAACTTCTTCTTGAGCCGAAGCTACAGAGAAGGGAATCAGAAGAAGACATAATGTCAAGATTCTCCATAGGTTTGTCCTGTATCTATTTAACTTATTCATGTTGATCTAATTTTCTTTTATGTTCTCTGTTACATCTCATATACATCCAACTATCAAAGAATATATATATCATATAGTAAAGAAGGAAGATGACCAAAAAAACGGTATTCAATCCTACTACAAAGTAGCATGTCAATACAAAAGCTATTGAAAGTAATACCTTAAAAACTTTCGTTCCAAATAAGAATTGAGTCGTTTTTTGTACATCATCGGAAAAAAAGTAATCAATAAAAGAGATTACTATTATTTGATAAACAGTTAGAAAAGCGGGTACTGCAAAGAAGAGGTAGGGATTATAACTTTCAACAAATTGAGGTAATAAGAACCACCCTCCTAAAGATACCACAACAGAAAAGACTAACAGTTTTAAAATCAATTCTAACTTCATTCACTTAATTTTAAGAGACACATACAGATACAACATTATTACTTACCTCTATAAAGCCCTCTTCTATTTCCAAAGAGTATTCTATACCCTCTATCGTAGTATAATGAACTTCTCCCTTCTCTAAAGAAGAAACTAAGGGAGCATGGTTTGTAAGTATTGTAAACTTACCTTTGGTTCCTGGCAAATTTATTTCTTTAATTTCGCCCTTAAAAAGTTCCCTTTCAGGAGAGACAATACTTAATTTCATCATAACTATTCAGATTTAGCTTCTTCTAATAATTTCTCACCTTTAGCAATAGCTTGTTCAATAGTACCCACGTTCAAGAATGCTGATTCTGGCAAATTATCTACTTCACCATCCAATATCATATTAAAACCTTTAATGGTGTCTTCTATTGAAACAATTTCACCGGGTACACCTGTAAACTGTTCTGCTACAGTAAAAGGTTGGGATAAGAAACGCTGAACTTTACGAGCTCTATTGACAAGTAATTTATCATCATCAGATAACTCATCCATTCCTAAAATAGAGATGATATCTTGTAATTCTTTATTTCTCTGAAGAATTTGTGATACACGTTGTGCCGTTTCGTAGTGAGCCTTACCCACTATATGTGGATCAAGAATACGTGACGAAGATTCAAGAGGATCTACAGCTGGATAAATACCCATTTCAGTAATCTTTCTACTTAGTACCGTCGTTGCATCCAAGTGAGTAAATGTAGTTGCTGGAGCAGGGTCTGTTAAGTCATCGGCAGGTACATATACTGCTTGTACAGAAGTAATAGAACCATTACGAGTTGACGCAATACGCTCTTGCATAGCACCCATTTCACTCGCTAATGTAGGTTGGTAACCTACAGCCGATGGCATACGTCCTAAAAGGGCTGATACCTCCGAACCCGCTTGTGTAAAACGGAATATGTTATCAATAAAGAATAGAATATCTTTCGAGCCTGTTTGTGCAGCCATATCTCTAAAGGATTCTGCAACAGTTAAGCCAGATAATGCTACTGAAGAACGAGCCCCAGGAGGTTCATTCATCTGACCAAACACCAAGGTTGCTTGAGATTTTGCTACTTCATCATAATCCACTTTAGATAAATCCCAGTGACCCGCTTCCATACTCTTTTTAAATTCATCACCATAACGGATTACACCAGACTCAATCATCTCGCGTAATAAATCGTTACCTTCACGAGTACGCTCACCAACACCAGCAAAAACAGAAAAACCATTGAGTCGCTTAGCAATATTATTGATAAGTTCCATAATCAATACAGTCTTACCAACACCAGCTCCTCCAAAAAGTCCAATCTTACCACCTTTAGAATAAGGCTCGAGCAAATCAATAACCTTAATTCCTGTAAAAAGCACTTCTTGAACTGTCGTTAAATCCTCAAACTTAGGTGGATCACGATGAATAGGGTATGCATCTTCTCTATCTAAAGAGCTAAGACCATCAATTGATTCCCCCACTACATTCATCAGTCTACCTTTAATTTGAGGACCAACAGGCATTGTTATAGGCTGACCCGTACATCTTGCACGCAATCCACGTTGCAATCCATCTGTACTATCCATGGCTACTGTTCTTACAGTATTTTCTCCGATATGTTGTTGTACTTCCACAATCAAAGTCTTTCCATCCGAACGCTTTATTTCCAAAGCGTCATGGATGCTGGGCAAAGTAGCGTCAGACTCTTCCATGCTAAAATATACGTCAACAACAGGTCCAATGACCTGGGAAATGTGTCCAATTAATTCCGACATAACATCAACTCTAATTTCATATTAAACGATCCTGTCTTAAAAGAATATTATCCTTAAACAGTTCTTATTTTAATAAAGTTATAATACAAAAGTATAAACAATCTCATGCAATCAAGGATATGCACTGCTTAGAAAGCATAAGAAAGTTAAAATAATATTTATTAAAGAACTTCGACTTATACAGCTAACAATATAGCACTCTATTTGGTTCTCATTGAGATAATTAATACTTGATAAGATTAATTATCTTAATTAAGATTTTGAGATTTTATGATTTCATTTAAGACAATTAAATCTAAAATCATTAAAATTTAGTTCTGATAACATATACATATAAGTAAACAATATAGACAAAAAGAGAACAGCTTATGTTGAAAAAAAAAGAGAAGATGTTGAAAATTTACAACCCCCTCTCTTTTTCCATTATATCGCAAAGTTTTCAGTAATTTACTGATGTTCTACTCGTAGTAAATCATTCACTGTTTTAACTGGATTGAAAGTTTTCAGTGGAACCTCAACAAATAAGGTATTCCAATCACTCATTGCTCCATTCCATAGACCTGGAAGTTCTAATGCTTTCAACTCTCTTCCATTTTTAGATTTTTTAGATATGAAGCCTGTTTCGGCATCAATAAATTGTGGCAGATGAAACTTTTCTCCTTCGAAGTCGAAAACTCCACACACCAAATCAACAGGATTGAAGTGGGTGCCATTGTTAAACATATTAACATATTTATCATTACTCATATCAATCTGAGAGCTTTCTAATATTTGAGGTGAGATTGTACCATCTGGATTATAGGCTAAAAAAGGTCCGCCCCCTGGCTCACCTACATTTTTAACCATACCACATACACGAATGGGTCTATTCAATTTTTTGATTAAATAGAGAGCTAATTCTGAATCCTCTAAAAATTTAACTTCTGGGTTTTTGCAGCAGAGTGTCTGTTGTACAAACTGCAAGATATCTAAAACCTCATCATGCGTATATTGACCACTATTCAGTTTTCTTAAGTGTGCAAAGATTTGCTCTTGAACACTTACCAACACACCAGCTATTACTTTCTTATAAAGTACAGTCGACTCTTTCAAGTGATCGGGAACCACATTGTCTATGTTCTTTATAAAGATTACCTCCTCCGACAAATCATTTAGGTTTTCGATTAATGCACCATGCCCACCTGGTCTGAACAACAACTGTCCATCCTCTCTAAAAGGCTGATTGGATAAATCTACAGCAATTGTATCGGTATTGGATTTCTGTATAGAAAAAGTAATATTATAGTTGACCTTATATAATGATTCATATTTGGGTAATACTTCGTTTTTTAGCTTTTCAAAAAGAGCTTGATGCTCTTCAGAAACGGTGAAATGAATATTGACTACGCCATCCGCTTCTTTTGCATATAAAGCTCCTTCAACCAAATGTTCTTCAAAGGCAGTACGACTATTATTTCCATATTTATGGAACAACAACAAACCTTTAGGCAATTGTCCATACCCCAACCCTTCATTAGCCAAAAGCATCTTAACAATGTCTTTATATCTTTTTTCATCTAATAATTGAACTATAGACTTTTCTAATTGAACTTCACAGACTCTATTTAAAGCTGTATAAAAAGAAAAATCTTTTAATCCCTTAAAAAAGGATTGTTCAAAAGAAGTTGTTGGTTCATCGTATGTAGCTTCTAAGAAAGCAAACAAATCTTTAAACATTCTACTCGCTGCACCCGATGCTGGAACAAACTTTACTATTCTATGTTTATTGGATAAGTAATTATCCCAAGAATGAATGGCAGATTGTATTTGAGTATCGTCCAATCGTAAAATACCATATTCTACAGAAGCAGCTTGACTAATTTTCAGAAAAGGAAAGCCTAAATCAAAACGACGTAGCTGATTATTGACTTGTTCTTCGCTAATCCCTTTTTCTTTAAGAAGTGATTTATCTTGAGAATTCATCATAATTGAGGTTTTTTTACATGTTATATACTCAAATGTACAAAATAATATTTATTTATATTTGGTACCCCACAAAAAAGCGTACTTTTACAAACAGATATACCAAAATGCACAGATAATCATGGAAGAGCTTACATTTTTTACACGAAACGAAAAGAAAGAGTTTCTAAGTCTATACCGGAAACTTATCCATTCTGCAGGGAATAGTGTATCTCAAGAGTCTAGAGAAAAGCTCAAAAATCACTTAACCCAAGCCGCAAAGAATGGTGCTTTAAAGCCCACCACATTCGATGCTAATCCTATTCTTCATGCCATGCGTACGGCCTATATCGTATCGGAAGAAGTCGGAATTAAAGGATCTTGCCTATTGGGTATCTTACTACTTGATATTGTAAAAAACAATTTTCTTACTTCTAAACAAGTTGATAAGGAGTATGGAGATGATGTTTCTAAGATCATTCATGGACTTGTCAAAACCAACGAGCTTTATGACAAAAGCCCCGTAGTAGAATCTGAAAACTTCAGGAGCTTGCTTTTGTCGTTTGCCGAAGATATGCGAGTTATCTTAATTATGATCGCAGACCGTGTCAACGTAATGCGAGAAATAAGAGATACGACACACGAAGAAGCAAGGTTACAAGTAGCTACAGAGGCAGCCTATTTATATGCACCACTAGCACACAAACTAGGGCTTTATAAATTAAAATCGGAACTTGAAGATTTATCTTTAAAGTATAGGAAGAAAGATACCTACTATTTAATAAGAGATAAGCTCAACCAAACTAAAGCTTCTCGAGAAAAATATATTGCAAGTTTTATTAAGCCCATAGATGATGAGCTAAAGAAGACTGGTTTAAAATATGAAATAAAAGGTAGAACAAAAACGATACATTCCATTTGGAATAAAATTCAAAAACAACAAACTCCTTTTGAAAATATATATGATCTCTTTGCTATTCGTATCATCATAGATTCTGATTACGAAAAAGAGAAGCAAGAATGCTGGCAAGTCTATTCTATCGTAACAGATATGTACCAGCCCAACCCAAAACGTCTGAGAGATTGGCTATCTATTCCTAAAAGCAATGGATATGAATCTCTTCACATCACCGTGATGGGTCCGCAAGGAAGATGGGTGGAAGTACAGATTCGTACTCAGCGCATGGATGATATTGCTGAAAGAGGATTAGCAGCTCACTGGCGATACAAAGGCATTAAAGGAGAAACAGGACTTGATGACTGGCTTACTTCTGTTCGTGAGGCTCTAGAAAGCTCCGAAAACGACTCCCGAAAAGTAATGGATCAGTTTAAAATGGACCTTTATGATGATGAAGTGTTCGTCTTTACTCCCAAAGGAGATTTATTTAAACTTCCCAAAGGAGCTACTGTACTCGATTTTGCTTTTCATATTCACACCAATTTAGGTAGTAAGTGCATTGGAGCTAAAGTAAATGGAAAAAACGCCCAGCTGCGTTATAAATTGGGCAGTGGAGATCAGGTTGAAATATTAACGTCCAACTCTCAGAAGCCCAAACAAGACTGGTTAAAAATAGTTACAACTTCTAAGGCGAAAACAAAGATTAGAAAAACGCTGAAAGAAGAGAAGTTTCAACAACAAGAGTTTGCTAGAGAAACCCTTGACCGTAAGTTTAAAAATAGAAAGATTGAGTATGATGATGCCATCATGATGCGCTTGATTAAAAAGTTAGGCTACAAAGACACTCCTCTTTTTTATCAAGATATAGCAGATGGTATATTGGATGTCAACACGGCTATAGAAACTTATTTGGAGATACAGCATAAACAAGATAATCCTTCTGAAGAAATTGTTTATAGAAGTGCTGAAGCATACGATTTGCAACACCAGCTCGAAGAAAAAGCACCCAAAGAAGATGTTCTTATTATAGACCAAGATTTGAAGGGGATAAAATATAGCTTAGCGAAATGTTGTAATCCTATTTACGGTGATTCTGTTTTTGGATTTATCACTGTATCGGGGGGTATCAAAGTTCACCGTACCGACTGTCCCAATGCCCAACAAATGATGGAACGCTTTGGTTATAGAATTATTAAAGCACAGTGGGCAGGGAAATCGATAGGAAAACATTACCCCATTACTTTAAGAGTGATAGGGCATGATGATATCGGCATTGTTACCAATATCACATCTATTATATCCAAAGAAAGTGATATTACATTAAGAGCAATGGGCATCGATTCACACGATGGACTATTCTCGGGAAATCTTACTATTATGGTAGGAGATACAAGTAAACTAAACTCCTTAATAAAAAAACTAAAAGGAGTAAAAGGAGTAAAACAAATACAAAGAGCTTAAAAGATTATGCAAACATCACTTCTGAAGCAAACTGTTGATTTGGTGATTAATTCCAGATATCCAGAGATGGATAAAGAAACAAGAGATATTTTTGAATCTCTACTTATCCCCCAACACATCCAAAAGGGAGAAATCTTTATGAATGAAGGGGAGATATGTAAGGACATCTATTTCGTAGGAAAAGGAATGCTACGCCAATATTATTATAAGGAAGGTAAAGATATTACAGAGCATTTCTCGTATGAGGGTTGTTTCTTAATGGCAATCGAAAGCACTATTTGGCAAAAGCCTAATTATCTTTTTGCTGAAGCTCTAGAAGATGCTATTGTATATAAAGTATCCTTTAATGAGTTTATGAGACTTACTCAAGGGCATTGGGGGATTAATCTATTCTATCGGAAGGTTTTAGAATACTCTTTGATGGTATCGCAACAAAAAGCGTATGAATGGAGATTTAACTCAGCAAATGAAAAATATCATTTACTATTTCAACGACATCCTGAGGTTATAAAAAGAGCACCTCTCATTCATATAGCTTCCTATTTAAACATAACACCTGAAACATTAAGTAGAGTTAGGGCTACAGCCTTTTAATTCTTGATTTATGTCAAAGGAAACAAGAATACAAAACCATATCTTTGTAACGTTTTCAAATAGGAAAGTTAGTTAATGATAAGGTAAAAAATGATTGGTAAAGGAGTTGTCTAACACAAGTTAGTCGGCTCCTTTACTTTTATCCCTACTTGGTTCTCTAATAGCATATTTATACTTATAGAAATAAATTATTATTCACCCCTAAAAGGCGCATAAACACTAAACTAGTTTTGACACCGACAAGATGATGACATGACACCGACATGTTACTATCTTAACACCGATATGATGATCTCTTATCCTTGACTTAAAATAGCTACACTTTTCTTGTGAATTTATATGCAAAACACTTTTGCCAAGAGAAACTCTTGTTTAAGAGATAATAATTAGACTATATAAACAGATAAGCACTCTCATCAAGTCAAAAAAAAGAGCCGATTTTCATTAAATCGACTCTTTTGGTATTAAACTGAGAGAATTAAAGATTGCTGATTTTTAATCCTACAAAATAAGTTCGTGGTTGTGTGGGACCATAGAAATAATTAGAATCTCTAAAGGTTCCTTTATCTAAATCTTTTTGGAATTTGTTGAACATGTTTTGTACTCCCCCATTTAACTGAATTTGTAAATTGTCTTTCAATTTAAATGAGTAGCTTAGTTTTGTTCCCAATTCCATAAACTCTGGAGTACGCTCCATAACTGGTTCTTTAATGTATCCAGCCATATGTGGAACATGCATTTTACCTGTATATATTCCTGTAAGTGACCATTCAAAGTTTTTCAAGAAAGCGGTTGTCAGCGTAAAGTATCCATAAAGATTAGGAGTTCTAGGCATATTGCGAGTGGTTAGCTGCACATTGTCTTCAGGGGTAGTCCACACTTCGTCTTTCTTATATTTACTCCTTTGAGCAGTAAAGCCTACTTGTAATTGGACATCTCTACCATGTGCTATTTTAGCATCAATATTGGCTCCATATACACGAGCACCCGAACCATTTCTTCTCTCTTTGTAAATAGACTGAGTAGCAGGATCTTCCATATCTTCCAACACGAATACGTGTCTTAAGTCTGTGTAGAAACCTTCAACTAAGATATTTGTTTGCCAATGTCCTATGTAGGTAGTCCAATCTAGAGAACCACTATAACTTGTAGAACGCTCTTCTCTTAAATCATCAGATAGTTTGATTTGGATACCTTCACCACCTACTGCTGCCACATGTAGGTCTTCATCATATGCCTGAGGTGCACGAAAACCTGTTGAATAAGTAAGACGTGCTTGCAGGTTATCAGTAGCTTTATATAAGAAGTTTACTCGGGGACTAAATATGGCATTGTTTACCAAATTATGTTTATCTAAACGTCCACCTATTAATAGGTTAAAACGTTCCCAATCCCATTCATTTTGAACATAGCCACCCATGATATGAACTTTCTGTTCTATATCCCGACCATAGCCCAACATGACATCGTGCAAATCGTTATCTTGATACTCCAATCCACCTGTAAATGTAGCTGGACCAATCAGGCAATTATCCATTTTTCCAACAAACATACCACCTACTACCCAAGTTAAATCATAAGTTTTACCATAAGCATCGGGGTCTTGTTCTGCTCCATAATAGCTTTTACGATCGGTATGCTGAATAGAACCATATACAGAAAGCTTTTGCTTATATTCATTCCAGTATTGATCATAGCTTAATCCACCAGAATTGATAACGTGTTTAGTTTGTTCCGTAATATCTGTTTCGTGAGGTTGCATATCTAGTTTATTACCTCCTCTACGAAACTCGTTGGTGGTATGATATTCCACAGTTAATCTACCCATATCAGTAGGGCGATAATAACCACGCAAACCAAAGGTATGCATGTTTAATTTACCCAACTCTGTAAAACCGTCATCGTCTGCATCGTAAGGGTTTCTATTGCGATAAGCCTGATAAAGAGCCAGTCCGTATTTATTATCTTTGCTTACAAAAGAGGCATTGGCTCCCACGTATTGCTCCCACGATTTTCCGTTCATATTAGAAAAGGTACTAGCAACTTGGAAAGAGTTATTGATAGGGTCTTTGGTAATGATATTGATTGTTCCTCCTACTGCATTCGCCCCAAAAAGGGCAGAACCACCACCACGCACCACCTCAACACGCTCTATCATATTTACGGGCATTTGTTCTAATCCATACACCCCAGAAAGAGCACTAATAACAGGACGGCTATTGATTAATATTTGAGAGTACGGACCTTCAAGACCATTGATTCTTACTTGAGGAAAACCACAGTTTTGGCAGTTGTTTTCAACACGTAAACCCGATTGATAGCTAAGAGATTTTGCTAAATCGGTAGAGTTTACAGTTTCAAATAGCTTAGTACTCATTACATTCACCACTACGGGTGCATTCCTACGGCTCACTTCATTACGATTGGCAGATACAACAACTTCATCTACCATAAAAGCTTCTTCAGCCAATATAAAATCTACAACAGATGGCTTTTGAGCAGATACAATAACATCTACCTCTTGCGTTCTATATCCCATTGCTTGAACACGCAGAAGATATTTACCTTCTGCTAAGTGCTCGATAACAAATGTTCCGTCGTCTTTAGATACTGCACCGCTACCATGACCTACTAATTGGACTGTAGCATAAGGCACAGATTCTTTCGAGTATTTCTCATTGATTTTCCCCCTTATCACCCCCGTTTTTTCACGTGGAGATGCCTCTATATTAGTGACATTCAATGATAAAAATGCCATTAATAATAAAATATAATGTTTCATTAAATTTGATTTGCTTTTAGAAATAGACAATAAAAAACCTTCTTCTACCTCGTATAGGCATAAGAAAAAGTATCACTTGATTCTATAGAAAAAAGCAGAGGGAGGTCCTCTAAGTAGTAAATAGGGAGTATATACCGATGGGATATGATCTTCTATAAGTTCTACATACTCAAACGTAATGCAGAATAGTTGAGGTAAAAAAGAGAATAATATATCGGTAGAAGCATCGAAATGCGTAAAGCGATCTAAAGCTACGCATTGACAAGCAGAGTGTGAGTGAGAATGACTATGTGAAAATGGGTGAGAGTGCGTTATAGCAACTCCATCCACATAGTGCATATGCAGAAATATACTTTGATTAATATAGTATCCCAAAAATAGGAATGCTAATAATAAAGCCGTTCTTTTTATCCTTACTTTACTCACCTAAATAGCGTGTCTTATTTAGAATGAGCAAAGATAAGGCAAATAATCAAATCTTAAATTAAATTCTTACTCTATTTTAAAAAAAGAGACATAATGGCTGAAAGATACAATTCATCTTCATTAGAAAATGAACTATAGGTATCGCTATCAATGTCTAGCACCCCAATTATTTTGTTATTAGAATAAATAGGAATAACTATTTCGGATAAAGAATAGGCACTACAAGCAATATGACCCGGAAATTCATGCACATCATCTACAATTTGAACTTTTCCTGTTTCCCAAGCCGTGCCACAAACTCCTTTCCCTTTAGTGATACGAGTACAAGCTACTGGCCCTTGAAATGGCCCTAACACCAATTCATCTCCCTCTACAAGGTAGAAACCTACCCAATGAAACTTAAATTCAGCAAATATAGCCGCAACAACATTTGCCATATTAGCAATTTGATTGGATTCTCCCTCAACTAAACCTTTTATTTGACTGAGTAGAGATTCATATCTTTCTTTTTTTGTCAACTTAGTCATAGTTATTTCTCAGCTCCAAATAAAAGTTTGTAATCACGCTTTGCAGCAGGTATAGTCCACTCTTCAGGAATAAATTTCCACTGATTTAAAGGCTTAGGATCTATCTTTCCTTGCTTACGAATTGTTTCCATTAAGTAGTAACGCAAATCTTTATCTGTGGCATACACAATACGGCTAGTTAGTTCATCGTGTGGTATTCCTGCACCTTTGGTAAGTAACTCTCCGCCGCCATTTCCTCTATACGAATTTAGAGCCACCTTATAAGTTTTTGTCAAGTCAAACGGTGTTCCATCTGCCATACTCTTGATATGGATCATATTACCTTGAGATTGAGTAACATCTACATCATAAATAATTCCTGCTGCCGAATCGAAGTTGTAGCTAAAATATTTAAAAACGGTACGTTCATCACTACCAGTGCGTTCTTCTTTAAGCAATAGCAAATGATCTTCAGAAGATTTCATCTGATTAATCCACTGTGAATAAGACATTTCCAAGAAATCTTTTATTTCTTGACCACTCAACTCCATCACATATAGCATATTTTCATATTTGTACAGATTAAACATATCACTTACAAACACATCTCCTTTATCAATTTGAGCATCAAAAGAAAGAGGTGCCACAAAAGAAATGTCTGCCTTTGAGATATCTAACTGTAAATTATGGATTAAATCAATAAATGCAGAAGATCCGAAATAAGCATCACGAGTAGAAATAGTGGTAGAAAACTCCCCTATCTTAGCCGATACAAAGTCCTTTATGGTATTGAATTCTTGATCAAAATGCTTCATAAAGTCTTTGCTAACTTCTGTTTTTCTCAAATCTACAAGTTTACCTTCAACTTCTTTATCAATTAAGCTATTCTGATCGTAAGTAAGTTTAATATCTACATCCCCTAAGAAGAAGGCATTATTTGCAGGATTGATAATCAATACCGAATCTCCAGCAATATTATCTACTTTTTCGCAAGCTTTTTGATGATCATGACCAAACATCACTACATCAAAACCAGGAACATTTTGTGCTACAAGCATAGAAGCATTATCAAGGTATTCGCCCATCTGTCGAGGTTCTTTTCCTGCATGGAATATACCAATCAACACATCCGGTTGTTCTTCTTCTTGAATGATTTTCACCCATTTTTGTGCTGTCTTTTCCATATCGTCAAAATAGAGTCCCTTCCACAAATTCTGAGGCAACCACACAGGAATAGCAGGTGTAATCATTCCTAAAATAGCAATTTTTACTCCACCTCTTTGTATAATCTCATAAGGTCTGAGATAAGAAACATGAGTTGTTTCATCCATTATATTGGCTCCGAGTACAGGAAAATTACACTCACGAATCCATCTTCCCATCACCGACCGACCTGTTTCTACATCATGATTGCCCACATTACCGATGTCATACTTCATATAATTCATTACCGACGAAGTAATATGAGGGGAAACGGTGTCTATAAAGTTGGAGTAATAAGCTGTAGGCTGACCTTGTAAAATATCGCCATTATCAAGCAGTACAACCTGATTATTGAGAGCTTTACGTTGCTGCTCTACATAGCTGTAAACCCTTGCCAAACTACCCTCCCAGCCTTCTTGAGTAATAAAATTATAAGGAAAATAGTTTCCGTGTACATCACTCGTTATCAGAAATTTAATATGAACTTCTTGTGCCCACAAACTGGGTATATACAAGAATAGAATCAGAAATAAGCCAACTAGTTTTTTCATATCGATATGCATCATTGTTTTATAATCTTAACAAATCCTATTGAATTTTGATTTTCATTTATATACAAAGATAAGAGTTGATAAGAATTAATATGTAAATTTGAGAAAATATCTAAGTAAAAATAGAACATGACATTATTCAATAAAATCATTTCAAATGAGCTAAATATTGCCATAGCACAGATAAGTCATACCGTAAAACTTTTACAAGAAGGTGCTAGTATCCCCTTTATTAGTAGGTATAGAAAAGAAGCTACGGGCGGATTAGATGAAGTTCAAATAGAGAAGATTGCTAAAAAACACGAAGAACTTACAGAGATTGAAAAAAGAAAAACAAGTATTTTATCTACCATAGAAGAGCAAGGTGCTTTGACTCCTGAGCTCAAAAAAAGGATAGAAAACACTTGGGAACTCAATACTCTTGAAGATATATATCTCCCCTACAAACCCAAACGTAGAACAAGAGCAGAAATAGCGAGAAATAAAGGACTAGAACCTCTAGCCCATTTTATTCTACTTCAACAAAACGGAGATTACAGCTCTAAAGTAGCGGCATACCTCTCCGATGAAGTTGCCACAGAACAAGATGCTCTTGATGGAGCTCAAGACATTATTGCCGAACAGATTAACGAGAATGAAACGGTAAGAAATATTACTAGACAACAATTTGACAGACAAGGCTTAATTGAGTCTAAAGTAATCAAAGGCAAGGAGGAAGAAGGTGAAAAGTACAGAGATTATTTTGATTTTTCTGAGCCGCTAAAGAGAATTACGTCATATCGTTTACTAGCTATTCGCAGAGCTGAGGCAGAAAAGATAGTACGAGTTTCTATTACTCCCAATTATGAAGATGATTTAATAGATAAAACCAAACGATATCTAATCAAGGGACATGGGAGAAATACTGAAATTATAGAAAAAGCAATTGAGGATTCTTATAAAAGACTACTTAAACCGGCCATAGAAACAGAGTTTGCTAATTCTAGTAAAGAAACAGCAGATGATGAATCAATAGAAGTCTTTAAAGAGAACTTAAAGCAACTTCTTCTTGCCCCACCCCTCGGACAAAAAAGAGTACTAGGAATAGACCCAGGGTTCAGAACAGGTTGTAAAGTAGTCTGTCTAGATGCTCAAGGAAATCTATTGCACAACGAAAATATCTTTCCTCACCCTCCTCACAATAAGAAGCCTGAAGCAGCTTCCAAATTGAGAAAGATGGTGGAAGCTTATAAAATAGAAGCTATAGCTATAGGCAATGGTACAGCTAGTCGAGAAACAGAATACTTTGTTACTCACCAGCAGTTTGACAGAGAGTTACAGGTGTTTGTAGTAAGTGAACAAGGTGCATCTATCTACTCAGCATCTAAGATTGCAAGGGAAGAGTTTCCTGAATACGACGTTACTGTAAGGGGTGCTGTATCCATTGCTAGAAGACTTATTGATCCTCTTGCTGAATTGGTTAAAATAGATCCAAAGTCTATTGGTGTAGGACAATACCAACATGATGTTGACCAAACCAAACTAAAGAAAGCTCTAGATCAAACAGTTATAAATTGTGTAAATACTGTGGGAGTAGATGTAAATACAGCTAGTACTTACCTACTCACTTATATTTCTGGACTTGGTCCTCAATTGGCTCAAAACATAGTAGATTACCGAACAGAAAACGGACCTTTTTCTTCACGAAAAGAACTCCTAAAAGTACCTCGTATGGGAGCTAAAACGTATGAACAAGCAGCAGGGTTTTTAAGAATAAGAGAGGGTGAAAACCCACTAGATAATACAGCAGTCCACCCTGAGAGTTATCATATCGTAGAGAAAATGGCTAAAGACATGAAATGTACAGTTCCAGAACTTATAGCACAGAAAGAACTTCAAAGCCGTGTGGATATTCAGCAGTACATTACAGACCAAGTAGGGTTACCTACACTTAAAGATATAATGTCTGAGTTGAAGAAACCAGGACGAGATCCTCGAAAAGCCATTAAGGTCTTCCAGTTCGATCAGAACATCAGAACTATAGAAGATTTAAAAGAAGGAATGATTCTGCCGGGTATTGTGGGAAACATTACTAACTTCGGAGCATTCGTTGACCTTGGCATTAAAGAAAATGGTTTAATACATTTATCTGAAATGGCTAATGAATTTGTGTCAGACCCTACTCAATACGTTTCTATACACCAACAAATTTATGTAAAAGTACTTTCGGTCGATTTAGAGCGTAAACGCATACAGTTATCTTTAAAAAACATTGAACAGAATAAATTATGAATACACGAAGACTTATTTATCTAGCCCTAGCTCTTTTATTAGGTCCTTGTAGCTTGTGGGCTCAAAAAATAGAGAAAGCTATTTTTGTTAAAAAAGCAGGATCTCTTATTTCAGAACTAACATTAGATGAAGCAAACAAGATTACACATCTTACTTTAACGGGTAAGATAAATGCTATTGACTTCAAACACCTGAGAGATGAATTTAAGAATCTTAGAGTATTAGATTTATCAGCAGTTGATATCAAAAACTACATAGGGAAAAAAGGTACAGTAGATGCTTTTCAAGTCTATAATAGTAACTCAATACCTGCACATGCTTTTTCTGAAAAAACGGATTACGATCCAAAAGGGAAGCCATCATTAGAGAAAGTAATTTTACCTCATAGCCTAAATGCCATTGATAAATATGCTTTTGCTAATTGTCCTAAACTTGAGGTGCTAGTTAGTACCAGAGGTACTGCTCCTACTCTAGGGGATACGGCTTTATCTCCACAACGAACTGCTGTCTTTGTTCCAGCAGGTTGCAAAGAAAATTTTACGAGTAAAAAGCAATGGACTGATTTTGCAATCATAGACAGTGAACCGATAAGAGTAAACCTACACCTACAGTCGGACAAAAGTTTAGCTGAACTACTCTCTAGAGAAGGCATACAACCCAAAGATGTCAATTATCTTACTCTTACAGGCATTGTAGATCTAGATGACCTGAGATTAATTCGTGATTTTATGTCTAATTTGGTTTATGTAGATTTAACAGAAACAGATATTACTGAAATACCAGAATATACATTCGCTCAAAAAGTAAATTTAATCACAACTTATCTCCCAAGAAATTTAAAAACTATAGGGTTAAGAGCTTTTGATAATTGTAATAAGCTAGGACCTATATTAACTCTGCCCGCTTCCTTAACTTCTATTGATTATGGAGCTTTTATAAATTGCCATGCACTTGATGTGGTTAGAGCTTTGGGCAATAATATCACTGCAATAGGAGAAAATATATTTGGTGAAGGAGTAAAGAATAAATTAGTCTATGCTAAATAAGTAAGAAACATAACCTAGAAATAAATAATATAAAAGCGACTTGTCATATCACACAAGTCGCTTTTATTCTTTAAAGAAGTTGCTCAAATAAACTCAACCTCTAAGCATAAAAAAAGCCCGTTCAAAACGAGCTTTTTAAATTTCTTACTTATAGAATTTATCTCTTAATTCTTTGATATGATCAGAGTGAATATAATCATCATAGCTCATCATCTTATCAATAATTCCATTAGGAGTTAATTCAATAATACGATTTGCTACAGTTTGAATAAATTCATGGTCATGAGAAGAGAAAAGGACATTGCCTTTATAACTTTTCAAATTGTTATTAAATGCCTGAATAGATTCTAGGTCCAAGTGGTTGGTTGGAGTATCTAAAATCAAGCAGTTTGCGTCCTTCAATTGCATACGAGCAATCATACAACGCATTTTTTCTCCCCCAGAAAGAACATTTACTTTCTTCAAAACTTCTTCTCCCGAGAATAACATTCTTCCTAAGAAGCCTTTAAGATAAACTTCATTACCAGAGCTAAACTGACCAAGCCAATCGACTAAGTTCAAATCCGATTCAAAATATTTCGTATTATCTAGTGGTAGATATGCAGTTGTGATTGTCACACCCCATTTATATTCTCCTGCAACAGGCTCTTCTTCACCATTTATGATTTGAAACAAAGCAGTCATAGCACGAGGATCTCTTGACAAGAATACTACTTTGTCATCTTTTTCTACATTGAAGCTTACCCCCTTAAATAAAGGAGTACCATCAGGTCCATTAGCAGCTAAATCTTTTACTTCTAGAATCTGATTACCTGGTTCACGCTCTGGAGTAAAGATAATACCTGGATACTTACGAGAAGAAGGCTTAATTTCATCTACATTCAGCTTTTCAAGCATTTTTCTACGGCTAGTTGCTTGACGGCTCTTAGCTACGTTTGCACTAAAACGACGAATAAATTCTTCTAATTCTTTACGCTTTTCATCAGCCTTAGCTCGTTGATTTTGTTGTTGACGAAGCGCTAACTGACTAGATTCATACCAGAAACTATAGTTACCAGCAAACATATTAATTTTGCCAAAGTCGATATCAATAGTATGCGTACTTACTGCATCAAGGAAGTGACGGTCGTGACTCACTACAAGTACAGTGTGTTCGCAGTTTGCCAAATAGTCTTCTAACCATTGAACAGTTTCCATATCAAGGTCATTGGTAGGCTCATCAAGTAGTAAGTTGTCGGGTTCACCATATAATGCCTGAGCTAACATCACACGCACTTTTTGCTTACCACTAAGCTCACCCATTAATGTATAGTGTAAATCCTCTTTTATTCCGAGTCCACTTAATAAAGCAGCAGCATCACTTTCGGCATTCCAACCATCTAGTTCAGCAAATTTTTCTTCTAACTCAGACACACGCATACCATCTTCATCGGTAAAATCTTCTTTAGCATACAAAGCTTCACGCTGCTTCATAATGTCCCAAAGAATGGTGTGCCCCATCATTACTGTATCAAGAACAGTATAAGCATCCCACTTAAAGTGGTCCTGACTTAATACAGATAAGCGTTCACCTGGACCAAGAGTTATATTACCAGTTGTAGGGTCTAAATCACCTGAAATGGTACGCAAGAAAGTGGATTTACCAGCACCATTAGCACCGATTACACCATAGCAGTTTCCATTAGTAAATTTCAAGTTTACTTCATTGAACAAGACTCTTTTACCAAATTGAACTGAAACATTAGATACTGTTATCATTCTACCAAAATTGAATATTAATTATTTAAAACGCCCGCAAAGGTAGTGATAATCTTCGAAATACAAATTTTTAGGATGGTGACATTCTGACATAAATATATTATCTTTGCCGTAAATTTTAGCAAACACTATAATGTGGCAAAGTATTTGTACATCATACAGAGCATATACAGCATAAAATAATAAGAATAAATTAAGAATATAAATAATAGCCCAAGATATGAATAAGAATAAAAATACCTCAGCTTGTGGAGACACGAATGAAGAGTTGAATAAAGAAGACATTCTACAAGATGAAGCAAATGCAACTAAAACAAATCAGAAGGAAGAAACTAATTCTGATGAAGATATAGAAGCAAATGCAGAGGATGATTTTCAAAAAACTATTGAAAAGCTACAAGAAGTTATTGAAGACCAAAAAGATAAATACTTACGTTTATCTGCTGAATTTGATAACTATAGAAAGCGTACACTCAAAGAAAAAGCAGAGCTTATTCTTAATGGTGGAGAAAAAAGCATATCAAGCATCTTACCTGTAATTGACGATTTTGAAAGAGCTATCCAGACAATGGAGACTGCAACTGACGTATCGGCAGTAAAAACGGGTGTTGATCTTATTTATGATAAATTAATGAAAACTCTAGAAAAGAACGGAGTTAAAATGATTGAAACCAAAGAAATGCCTCTAGATACAGACTATCATGAAGCGATAGCTGTTATTCCTGCTCCATCTAAAGAATTAAAGGGAAAGATCTTAGACTGTGTACAAACGGGTTATATGCTCAACGACAAAGTGATTCGTCACTCAAAAGTTGTAGTTGGAGAATAATTAAGAGGAAATTGGTATGGAAAAAAGAGATTTTTACGAAGTACTTGGCGTAAATAAAGACGCTACAGCAGACGAAATTAAAAAAGCTTATCGTAAGAAAGCAATTCAGTATCATCCTGACAAAAATCCAGGTGATAAGGAAGCTGAAAACAAATTTAAGGAAGCTGCTGAGGCTTATGAAGTACTAAGCAATCCCGACAAACGTGCACGCTACGATCAATTTGGGCATGCAGGTATGGGTGGAGCTGCTGGTGGTGGCTTTGAAGGATTTGGTGGCCAAGGTATGTCTATGGATGACATATTCTCCATGTTTGGCGATATCTTTGGTGGCCGTGGAGGCGGAGGTTTTGGTGGTTTCGGAGGCTTTGGTGGCTTTGGCTCTGATGGCGGAGCTCAGACTCGCAAGTTTAGAGGTTCCGACTTAAGAGTAAAAGCAAAACTTACCTTACAAGAAATTGCAACTGGAGCTGAAAAGAAGTTCAAGATAAAGAAATATGTACCTTGTTCGTATTGTCATGGTACGGGAGCTGAAGGCAATAGTGGAACAGAAACTTGTAGTACTTGTCATGGTACGGGTTCTGTTACACGCACTCAACAAACCATATTAGGTACTATGCAATCTCGCACTACCTGCCCTACTTGCCATGGTGAAGGTAAAATCATTAAGAACAAATGTACCCATTGCTCTGGTGAAGGAATTATGTATGGCGAAGAAGTTGTTACTGTAAAAATACCTGCTGGTGTAATGGATGGTATGCAACTTTCTATGGGAGGAAAAGGTAATGCTGGGAAACACAATGGTGTACCCGGAGATCTTATCATTCTAGTTTCAGAAGTTCCTCATGATGAATTAATCAGAGATGGAAACGATGTTATCTATAATCTTTTATTAGATTTTCCTTCTGCAGCACTCGGTGGAACAGTTGAAGTTCCCACTATAGACGGCAAAGCCAAGGTTAAAGTAGAACCAGGAACTCAACCAGGAAAGATTTTAAGACTTCGAGGCAAAGGTCTTCCAAGCATAAGTGGATATGGTAGAGGCACAGGTGATTTACTAGTAAATGTTAGTGTATACGTTCCTGAAACCCTAAGTAAGGAAGATAAGAAAAACATTGAAGCTTTAAAGAAATCAGAAAATATAACTCCATCCAAAGACGTAAAAGAGAAGTTATTCAATAAGTTCAAAAACTTATTTAGATAAAATTCTATCACAATAATAGACTTAGAATAAAAGGATCATGATCAATTCATGGTCCTTTTGTGTTATATAGGTGTAACACTTCACTTTAATACCACTTCTTTAGTCAGAGAAAATAAACATATAATTCACTCGAACGATATTTATATATATTGTATCATTTATATTCAAACAAATATCAAGACTCGTATGAAAAAGTACATTGTATTTCTAATAGCAACTCTTTTTTGCATAGAAGGATTTGCACAAGATGAAAAAAAATCAAAAGAAGAATTGTGGAATCAGATTCAGACAGAAGTAACCGAGAATAAAAGCTTTAAAGTTGAAGTGACTCAAGCTACTCCTTTTAGAGGAAGAACTATTCATCCCTCGTCTATTTATTCTATTGAAGTGAGAAATGATTCATTATACTCTTATCTACCCTATTATGGTAGGGCTACTAATATTGCTTATGGTGGTAGAGATGGACTCACTTTTGATGCGAAATTGAAATCATATAAAATAGATAAAGTAAAAGATAACCGCATTAGTCTTACTCTAAAAGCAGATAGTAGTGATGATTATTATCGCTATATCATAACTATCTTTTCCAATGGAAGTGTAAGTTTTGATGTAATTGGTGTAAATAGAGAATCTATTTCATTCCTTGGGGATTATATCAGTAACCAAAAAGAAGATTCTAAGTAGATGATAAATAGGGAGCGTTGTAACCAGTAGTTGCAACGCTTTTTTATACTAGCAAACTCTTCTTGGCAAGAGTAAAACAAACTGCAATTATTTTGCTCCAAATACGAGATGAAGTGCAGATGTAACAAAACAGTTTCTAAATAATCGTGTTTATATAGAATAGAATGAGAATTTCTATTTATATTAAAAATATAATGACAAAACAATAAACTATCAATTAGTAGAATTATCTTTGTTTTGTAAAAAAGATTATGAAATGAAAATAACAATTGTTGCAGGTGCACGTCCCAATTTCATGAAAATAGCTCCCATCATTAGAGCTATAGATAAGAACAAAGAAGAAGGTAAAAAAATAAGCTATCGCCTTGTTTACACAGGAAGAGAAGATGATCCTGCTCTGGACGCCTCCTTGTTTGCCGATTTAGGAATTAATGGACCCGATGCGTACTTAAATGTAAATAACACCCAATTTGCAGAACTTGCAGCAGGCATTATGATTGCTTTTGATAAAGAATTAGCACAAAACCCTGCTCAGGTGGTTCTTGTTGTTGATGACCTTACCGCAACAATGAGCTGTTGTATTATTGCTAAGAAAAGAGGTTTGCAAGTAGCCCACCTTGTGGCAGGAACACGCTCTTTCGACATCAATATGCCGAAAGAAATGAACCGTGTCATTACAGATGGCTTATCTGATTATCACTTCACAGCAGGCTCTGATGCTAACAAAAATCTAACTCAAACAGGTACTTCCAATACTAAGGTATTCCATGTGGGTAATATTCTGATCGACTCTATACGCTATAATAGGAATAGGCTACTTCAACCTGCTTGGTTTAATGTGTTAGGACTTAAAGAAAAGAATTATCTTCTACTTACTATCAATAAACATTCTATTATTGAAAATAAAGCTAACTTCAGAAAATTAATAGAGACTATTATTGAGAATAGGAATGGGTTACCTATTGTAGCTCCAGTTCGCCCTTATGTTGAAAAAGCAATAATAGACTTAGAGCTTGACTGCCCTGACTTCCATATTATGCCCTCCCAAACCTATCTCAACTTTGCTTTTCTTGTAGATAGAGCTAAGGCTATCATCACTGACTCAGGAAATGTAGCAGAAGAAGCCACATTCTTAGGTGTTCCTTGTATGACTTTAAGTAATTATGCAGAGCATCCTGAAACATGGAAAATAGGGACTAATGAGTTGGTAGAGGAAGACCCTCAACTACTTCAAGAAGCTCTTATCAAACTTCAAAAAGGAGATTGGAAAGAAGGAACTCTCCCAGAAAGATGGGACGGCAGAACGGCAGAAAGAATTATTCAAATTCTTACAGAAATGAAGTAAAAACTTATTTTAAATTGAGTATATCAATAGCTTATCTAAATCATCATTAGATAAGCTATTTTTCTTTAAAATAGAGTGTTATACACACTTGAAGGCAACCCAAATACATCTTTTGTATAGAGTCATCATTTCATCATGACACCGACATGATGAAACGATGACACCGACATGATGATGACATATCGGTGTCAAAAGAATAGGCAGAATACAAGAAAGGGCTTATCAAAAACTGTTGAGGGCACTGAAAAAGTCTCCGTTTTAGATGGGTACTAACAAAAGAATAATCTGGTAAAAGAAAATATACTTTCTTTTGCCAGATTTTCTTTTAAAAGCTCACGGATTGTTTTTGGAACACAAAACAGTCTTTTATTTAGGCTATAATAGGTTCTATTTACGATAAAAAAGCACTACTCCTTAGTAAATCACATATTCAATTTGAGTATTCGCTTTAAATTCACAACGAAAATAGCCATCGCTCCTTGCATTTGCATATTTTTAATGCCATAGGAAGAGGCTCTGCCATATCCGTGTACATTTTTCAGTTCACTATTCTTAGCTTCAACTTTATATCTGTGTTTTGACTTCTCTCTAAAGTAATCTGATTCCTGAAAAGTCATTTGATCTCTGTGCTCATCAGATTTAATGGTTACAGCATAAGTTTTAGACTTTGCCCCAGGCTTATAACAACCATCTTTAAGAGCACAAGTTTTACATTTTTCAATATCAAAAAGGTATGTATAAGTTTGATTTTTACCACTGTTCTTTTTCCCTTGACGTGCTTTTCTAATAGCTAAGTGACCAGCTGGGCATACGAACATTCCTGCATCCTTATTGTAGTCAAACTTATCTTCTTGCTTCCTATGACCTTGAGTAATCCCTGGATTCAATTTGGCAACAACTTTTATACCTTGTTCATTTGCTTAATTTTAAATTTTCCTTTCCTGAATATGCGGTATCACCAATAATTGTGTTGACTTGAATTCCATTTTGCTTGCTTATCTTTAATAATTCTGGAAGCTGGGGACCATCTCCCTTTTCTGCTGAGGTGATGGTTGCTGCCGTAATAATTCGTTCTTCTGTTATAGCTATATGAGTTTTGAATCCAAAGAATGAGGAGTCAGAACTTTTATGACCCGTCCGTGCATCAGTATCTTTAGATAACGTATAATGATCTTTTGTGTCTTCAATTGCTTCTTTTAATAGATTGAGCTTCTCCTTAACCTTGGGCAATGAGCTCAATGCAAGACCTGATCCTATTTCCTTTTCAAGCTTATCACAATAATCAAGTTCACTTGATAAATCATTGTTTTCATTCTTTGGGGGTAAACTTCCTTGCTTTACTTGATTTACGGAATAAACGACCTTACGAACTTGTTTAGCTCGTTCTTTAAGAACATCTATTGGTGAGATTGGATTGGAGCGGGAAAGTGTATGGGTAGCGTCTACAATAATGGACTTAGATTGAATAATACCTTTTTCAATAGCTATGGAAACAGTCTTGCTTATCAATAAATTGAGTAGGTCTGTATCTTTTAAACGAAGCTTCCTAAATTTAGTAAGCGAGCTGGGATTGATAACTTCATCCTCTGGAGTCATTTCTAGAAAGTATTTAAAGGACATATCATAACCAGAGCGTTCTACTACATCGACATCAGAGATATTATAGATAGTTTTGAGTAGTAAGTATTTGAACATACGGATGGGACTTTCCGCATTTCTACCATTATTATGGCAATACTTTTCGACTAGCTCATCATATACAAAAGTAAAATCGATTAGCTCATTTATTTTACGAAGTAAATTGTCTTTAGGAATTACTAAATCGTACAAATCTGAATATGAGCTTAGCTGAAGTTTTTGTTGTTGTACTAACATATAAGTGCTTGAATATTACACTTAAAGATACAAAAAAACAGCAGATAACTGGTAATCAAACCAATGTATTTGCTGCTTTTTTAAAGAATTAATTCATAAGGACTTTTTCAGTGCCCTCAAAACTGTTTGATAAGCCCTTTCTAAAACATATACATAAAACAATATGGAACAAAAGTATAGATTAATTTTTACTCCGCTTTTGGCGTCTTATTCTTCTTATAAATAAAATATAACCTGTTATAGGTAATGTCGCACCCATTAATGCAGCCGTACCCGTTAGTAACAGACCAAACCAACCTCCCCACCTACCGGTATGAAGTAAATAGGCCCAACGCATAACCTTAGAGCTATTTTCTTTTTCATTGAAGTCGATACGTATTATTTCACCAGTTTCTCTATTTTTTCTTTCAACAATCGCTACTCGATCGGGAACTCGATCAACTGTAACCATATTAAATACCGTTTTACGATATCCCTCGAATGACCACATCAAACCAGTGAAGCACAATAGCAACAACATAAGCATGCAGTAAATACCCCATACCCTATGTAAATCGAGAACTTTTCTAGCAAAACCAGCTTTATATTTTACCTGAAGATTATTTTTTACTTTACTCCACTTTTTAGGCAACCATATAAATAATCCCGATAGCAGAATGACAATAAAGAATACAGTACAAATACCCACCACTAATTTACCTACCGCTTTAGTGGGATCGAGTAACCAGCGATGCAAAAACATAAGTGTCTTATAAATTTCAGGCCACATAGACCATATCGGACGAACGTATTCATCAATACTCATCAATGCCCCCGTCAGACAAATAATAGAGATAATCAGCCCCGTAGGTAGAGCTAAAACTAGGTGTACCTTTTTCAAGAACTTCCTCATACTCTAAAATGTATATCCGATAGATGCTGAAACATTAAAAGGATCAATTGGATTAATATATCCTCCTCTATAGTATGAGGTATATCCCAGCTTATCCCATATATTATTAAAGAACACTTGCATCTTTACCTTCTTTACAGAATAAGCTAATTGAGCATTTACTGTTGTATAAGAAGGCATATCAAAAGGTTTTACATTTGGGGTAGAATTGGCATGAGTTGCCTTATAACTATAATCATTAACGGGACGTTTTCCTACATAGTAAGTACCTATCCCCATAGATAAACCATTCAAAGCTCCTCTATTAAAGGTGTAATAAACCCACGCATTGGCAGTATTACTAGGGGTATTGATAGGTGCAGAGCCTTCGTGATAGGCAGGACTATTTCTGTATTCTGCTTTTAGATAAGAATAGCCTAGGATAACTTCTAGATTAGGTAATAATCTACCCAACAACTCAGCTTCAATACCTTGGCGACGTAAATCTCCTGCCTTAGCATATAAGCCCGTAGCAGCATCAGCCTCATCATAAAGTTGATAAGCCAAATTCTTATTCATAATATTGAAATAAGTTAGGTTGAAGCGAAGACGATTATCAAACCAATCCGATTTAATGCCTACCTCAAACTGATCAGACCGAGATGAACCTACCAAAGAACCATCTTCCATTTTATTGGCTGCAGAACGTAAACTAGTTGTAGTTGTATATGAACCAAAAATATTTAATTGTTTAATTGGCGATATAATGATACCAAACACAGGATTCCAAGCATCACCAGTAGTAGTGGTAGAACTACCTTCCTCAGTACTTGTATTATAGCTATATCTCACACCTACAGTTGCTTTTAGATAGTCTGTAAAAGACATTACATTTTGTGCTAACAAACCATACGCATACTCTTTTGATTTCTGTACTTTATTGACTTCAAGCTTTTGAATATTACCTGGAAGTTCGTTGGTTACATCCTTTAAAACATCTATAACATCTACTTGTACTGGGTTATAAGAGGTTGTTGTTAAATCGGTAGTACGATAATCTACCCCTACTTGAAATGTATGTTTGATGAAACCAGTATATACATCTTTACCAATGAAGTCTATTTGTAAGGTAGAGTTTTTGTCATCTCGCTCAGAACGTCCTAAACTTCTTTGTTGCATATTATAGCCTTCTGCTCCTCTTTTATAAACACGATTGGAAGCGCCCAAATTATCAGTAGATAAACTAGAACCTATATATGCAGCTCTTAATGAAAACAAATCATTGATTTGATACTCTCCACGCAATCCATAAGTAAAGTTGTTGGAGATGTTTCTATCTGTCTTAAAACCTAAAAACTTATCATGAGGTAATTCATACAAAGCATAAACACTATCGGCTGCTAAGTTTACAGTTCCTTTATCGGGAGTACGAGAATCGTGCATATAATCGAATTCTGCTACAAAAGTCATTTTATCATTTGCTTTCCATGCTAAAGATGGATTGACATAGATACGATCTTTCTCCACGTGTTTGCGATAATTATCTGCTCGTTCAAAGGCTCCATTCAACCGTACCGCCATGTTTTTCTTGGTATTAAGAGTAGTCTCTACATCAAATGTGGGACGGATTAAACCCCAGCTACCCCCACGAAGATTGATATTACCTCTGGATACAAATTTAGGAGTTTTAGTAGCCAAATTCACTACACCTCCTGCACTACCCAAGTCATTTCCAATACCCTGAGTTACAGCAGCAGATCCTTTTAGAACTTGAATACTTTCTATACCCTGCATATCCATCAAGAAGCCACCACCTCTAAAATCGGACTGTACACGAACCCCATTTTTGAGGATGGGCAAACCTCTATAGCCGCGGGCAGACAAGCTTTCTTGAACACCCCCAAAGTTTGCAAACTGATTTACTCCTACAACATTTTGTACAGCATCTGTTAGTGTTTGAGATCCTTGCTCTTCAATCAAGCGATTGGATATTACAGAAATACTTTGAATCTGCTCACTAGGACGAAGAGGCATACGAGTAATCATATCCAACTTATCGGGCTGTTTATCACGCACTCCAAAAACCTCAACTTCTTGTAGACTGTTGCTTTCTTCTTTTAATATAAAATCTACCTTTTTAGGATCTACTTGAGGACTAACTTTAATTGTTAGACTCTCATATCCCAAGAATTTAGCAGTAATATTGGACTCCTTAAAGGCATGAATTTTCAATCTATAAAAACCTTCCCCATTAGTTGCTGTACCAGTTGTCGTACCTTCAACATAAACAGTTGCAGCAGGAAGAGGATTTCCTTCTGTATCTTTAACAATACCTTCAATCATTCTAATCGGCTTCGCAGTCTCTGCCAAAGCACCAATTGATAAGCATAATGAGAGTAATAATAAGTGTAATTTTCTTAAGTCCATTTTATTTATTGTTTTATTGCGATGCAAATTTCTCACAAAAAACAGGACCTATCAATCGCTATAATTCGCTATTTTTTATGTATTATATACTTACTTTTAGGGATAAAAAAAGCGTTAATACCCCGAGATAGGTATTAACGCTATATATTTTAACTTGGCTTTATAAAGTGATAGTAGGGCTTTTACTCCCAAAAATCCCAGAAATGATGAACAGGACCATGTCCTTTACCTATTTCATAATGAGCCCCTTTTTCTATCGCATTCACCATATACTCTTTTGCCTTTTTTACCGCTTCATTCATAGGCAAATCGTGTGCTAAGTACGCTGCCACTGCCGAAGAAAATGTACAACCTGTACCATGCGTATTTGAGGTATATACCCTATCCGACTTTAGTTCTACTATTTCATCAGACTCTACATTATAAAAGATATCAATTAAAACATCATCCGTAAGATGCCCTGCTTTGAGTAAAACAGACACACCATACTTTTTACCTAGTTCAGTAGCTAAAGCAGGTAGTTCTTCTTGATGCTCTATTTTGCGTTCGAGCAATATCTCTGCTTCGGGAATATTAGGAGTCAGTATTCTTACATGAGGTATCAATACCTCTTTCAAGGTTTGAATGGCCTCTTCTTGTAAAAGAGGATCTCCAGAGGTAGCTACCATTACAGGATCTAGTACAATATCCTTAATCTGATATTTATCGAGTGTTTCTTTGATTCCTCGTATTAATTCTGAAGAGTGCAACATACCTATTTTGATAGCATCAGCACCTATATCATCTAAAACAGAAGTTATCTGCCCTTTTACAAATTCTACAGGTATAGGATGAACACCAGTTACTCCCACTGTGTTTTCATCTACCACTGCCACAATAGCTGTTGTACCATAGCAACCACAAGCTGAAAAAGCTTTTAAATCGGCTTGTATTCCCGCTCCACCACTAGGATCACTTCCTGCAATAGATAATACTCTTTTATATGTTTTCTTATTCATAGTCTTTTGCTTTTAAAATAATTTGTTTTAATTCTTGAGCAGCCCGAAAAGGATCTTTTGCCATCATAATAGCAGAAACTACTGAGATTCCATCAGAACCAGAGGCTATAATAGATGCTGCATTCTGAAGATGAATGCCACCAATACCTACACTAGGATGTTTGGATATGCTATTAATCAGCCTTGAGCCCTCTAATCCTAAAGCTGGTGCAGTATCTATTTTGGTTGGTGTAGAAAAAACGGGAGAAATACCGATATAATCAATATCAAGCTTATTCGCCCGCAGAGCATCGGTTTTATTTTCTACAGATAAGCCGATTATTTTATCGGGCCCTAAGATCTTTCGAGCAACATCATAAGGAATATCTTCTTGACCAATATGTAAGCCATCTGCATCAACAGCCAAAGCTATATCTAACCGATCATTAATAATCAAAGGCACGTCATAGGAGGATAGAAGATGTTTGATTGCTAGAGCTTTATCATAAAATTCTCTTGAAGAACAATCTTTTTCACGAAGCTGGACTAGTGTTACCCCGCCTTTTACAGCATCTTCTATTACCTCCAAAAAAGAATTACCTTCTGCTACTTGAGGATCTGTTACTAGATAAAGTGATAAATCTAAACTCTTTTTCATGCTTGCACCTCCCCAGTTGCTACCTGGTATAATTCATCCAAGAAGAAAAGTTGCATAGTTCCAGGACCTTTTGCTTGTTTAGCAGCCTTCTCACCCACCCAACTCATTAATTCCATAGCATGAGTAGCAGCTTCTAATGCGTTTTTATTGACAGCTAAGAATGCCGCAGTTAACGCTGTTGCAGTACATCCCATACCCGTAACTCTAGGCATAAGAGGAGAACCTCCTCTCACTTCATTCACACGAGTACCGTCTGTGATATAATCTATCTCACCACTGATCGATACAATTGCACCTGTCTTTTGAGCCAAAACCTTCGCATACTCCACAGCATGGAGCGACGAAGAGGTGCTATCTACCCCCTTAGTTTGAATCTCTTCATCTACTAAAGACATGATTTCAGAAGCATTTCCTCTAATCACAGTAGGGTTACAATCTTGAATCAACTCCCTACAAATTCGTGAACGATAACTAGTCGCACCCGCCCCTACGGGATCAAGAATGATAGGTATGTTTTTGGAGGAAGCTGTCCGTCCTGCTATTTTCATAGAATCTATCCATGTAGGACTCAAGGTTCCGATATTTAACACTAATGCAGAAGCAATACTAGTCATCTCTTCAACCTCTTCGGATGCGTGTGCCATGACGGGTGAAGCTCCAAGAGCCAATAAAGCATTAGCTGTATTATTCATTACCACAAAATTGGTAATATTATGGATGAGTGGGGATTGAGCTTTGATTAACTCAATATCTTTTAAAATAGATTTTAATGCATTCATTTTACAGTCGATATAAATTCATTCGACCTAATATCATTGCTTTTAAACTAGAGAAGAGAAGTGTATAAAACAAAAAATGCCATTTCGTATAAGAATGAACGAAACGGCTTTTAATCCTTTAAATAAAATGAACCATTTCCCTCCGATGTCAATTACAACATATCAGGTTTCAGGGTGTAATCTCAGCTATCATTATAGACAGCACCCCTAATAGTGTTACTACAAACATACACATTAAAAACAAAGAATGCCCAATTATATTCGTATTAATACACCAAATAAACTCTGTTTCTAATCAAGCCATAGAAAGAAGTATACTCTTTTTATCTCCTTAGTTTTGCAATTATTTTAATAATATCTACCTTTGCGTGCGCTTAAAGAAAGCCCTTGTAAAATCAATGTTTATAATGCTTTTTATAAGACTAAAGACATCTATTTATCGATCTTTCAAATAGGAAATCAATTGTCACTACCATTGTATAGGAAACTATCTACAGTAGGAAAAATATAATTATCCTTTATAAGCGCTATTATTAAGGATTAATACTAAATAAAACAAACTCTTTTTATAAGGTAAAAATGAAAGGAACTAAAAATCTTACACAGGGACCTATCTATAGCCAGTTGTTTAAACTAGCTATGCCAATTATGGCTACATCTTTTATCCAAATGGCCTACAGCTTAACCGATATGGCATGGGTAGGACGTTTAGGTAGTGAAGCTGCAACTGTTGTAGGTTCTGTAGGTATTTTTGTATGGATGACTACAGCTCTTTCTCTCCTAGGTAAAATTGGGTCTGAAGTTAGTATTGCACAATCTGTTGGAGCACAAAATGAAGAAGATGCACGTAGCTTTGCATCACATAACTTTACAATTTCACTTATTATATCCATCATTTGGGGACTTATATTCATCGTTTTTGCTCACCCCATCATTGATATATTCAAACTAGATGGACATGATGTAGCTGGAGGGGAAATCGCCAATAATGCCGTTTCATATTTAAGAATCATATCCCTAGGCTTTCCACTTATCTTTTTGACATCTGCTTTTACTGGTATGTACAATTCGGTAGGAAGAAGTACTATACCTTTCTATATTAGTGGAACAGGGCTTGTCTTCAATATGGTATTGGACCCTATATTCATATTTACCTTTAACCTAGGTACAGACGGTGCTGGTTATGCTACGATCATTTCACAAGCTATTGTACTCTTAATCTTTTTCTACAATATAAAATATAAGAACCCAATATTAGGAGGTTTTGCATTCTTTACTCGATTAAAAAAGAAGTACACAAAACGAATTCTTAAACTAGGCTCTCCTGTTGCTCTCTTTAATTTACTATTTGCTTTTGTAAACTTATTCTTATCTCGCTTAGCGTCTGAATACGGAGGTCATATTGGAGTTATGACTCTTACCACAGGTGCTCTCATTGAAGGGATTACGTGGAATACTGCCCAAGGATTCTCTACAGCATTGGGTACTTTTATAGCCCAAAACTATGCTGCGGGAAAGTATGATCGAGTAATAAAAGCATGGCATGTCACCCTCAAAATGACTGCGGTATTTGGTTCTCTATGTACTCTGCTATTTGTATTTTTTGGTAGCGAGGTGTTCTCCCTATTTGTACCCCATGAACCAGAAGCTTTCAAGGCAGGAGGACTCTATTTGCAAATATCGGGGCTATCACAGCTCTTTATGACACTCGAGATAACTAGCCAAGGAGTATTCTACGGCATAGGAAGAACTACTCCACCAGCAATCATCAGTATATTCTTTAATTACTCTAGAATACCGTTAGCCTTAATTTTGACTGGTAGCATTGCCATAGGTGGCATTGCTCTGGGCGTAGAAGGAATATGGTGGGCAGTAAGTATTACAAGTATTTGTAAAGGAACATTTCTTACTCTTTGGTTTGTATCAATCAAAAACAAAGTGTTGGGTAAGGATAGCAAAGGATATACTCTCGAATAGTAATAACTTTAAACAAAATATTAAAAGTTATCTAGAACAAAACACATCCATTAATCGTTTTAGTAATTGAAGAAAGGATCTATTGTTAGAGACTAAAATTAATTGACTTATGAATAAATTTAAATTTTCAGCTCTTTTCCTATCATTTGCAATTCTATTTGCAAGCTGTGCTTCAATGCAATCAAACACAGCTAAAGGTGGAGCTATTGGTGCAGGATCAGGTGCTGCGTTAGGTGCTATTATTGGTGGTATTGCAGGTAAAGGTAAAGGTGCCGTTATTGGTGCAGCTATTGGAACTGCTGTTGGTGGTGGTACTGGTGCTATCATTGGTAAGAAAATGGATAAGAAAGCTGCTGAAGCTGCAGCAATCGAAGGAGCCCAAGTTGAAAAAGTACAAGATACTAACGGCTTAGCTGCTGTTAAGGTTACTTTTGACTCTGGTATTCTTTTCGATTTCAACTCTTCTACTCTTAGTCCAGCGTCAAGAAGCTCATTAAGCCAGTTTGCAGACATCTTAAGACAAGACCCTACTATTGACATTGCTGTATTTGGTAAAACAGATAAAGTAGGTACTTATGATGCAAACATGACTGTATCCAATAGACGTGCACAATCTGTTAAGAGCTTCTTACAATCTCAAGGAGTAAACGATTATCAGTTTAAATCTGTACAAGGTGTGGGTTATACTCAATATGATGAAGCTCTATTGCCTGCTCAAAACCGTGTAGTAGATATATATATGTATGCTAGTGAAGCTATGATTAACAAAGCTAATGCTGAAGCAGGATATTAATACTGAAACTTATTAAAGCATAAAAAAAGAGTGGAATTTTTCAATTCCACTCTTTTTTATTTGTAAGGTATTTACTTATTCTTTTGTACGTTCGATATAAGCTAAAGGTTCACCTTTATTTATCTTATCACCTTGTTTAGCTATAACTTCAATAATTTTACCATCAAAGTTGGCTTTAACAGGTGTATGTTCACCCCAGCTAGTAGTGATATAGCAGAAGATATCATCTGGACTAAAGTGTTTACCTACAGCAGGAGCCATTGAAGGAGAATCTACATCTATTTCCCAAATAACTTGACCCTTAACCTCTGAAGTTACAGGTTCGTATTTGGCTCTCTTAATAGCAAGAATATCTTCAGCAGTATATCCTTTTTCTGCCATTGACTCTTCTTTAGCTTTAGCTAAGTCTGTTAAGAAGCGTTCTTTAGCCACACCTGACTTATAATCACGGTATTGTCTATCGTGCATAGCCAATTCAAATAGCTCTTCATCATCTTCTCCGTATTCCCAGCCATTTTCATCCATTTCTTTACGATACTTATCCAATTCATCAGGATAATTATCTTGAGGATTTTTATCTGTAAACTCGTAACCTTTTTCTTTAGCTAGAGCAATAATCTGTGGATCTAGTTTTCCTGGAAGTTTACCACTTTCACCAAGAATCATACCCCAGATATGTTTATCCATCATAGAGAACTTAGGTTCGCCTCTTACTTCTGTCAAGATATTCATTAATGCAATATTCTTAACATATTGGCTAAATGGAGTTACTAATGGAGGATAACCTACCATAGGCCATACATATTGAACTTCTTCAAATAGTTTAACTAATAGATCATCGATGCTTAGTTCTGGTTTACCTTGGTTCTTCAACATCAAGTTGATACCTGAGTGTACACCTTCTAAGTCTGCCATCATAGATCCCATCATTCCACCAGGAAGACCACTTGTAAGTAGCAATGAAGACATTAATTTATTACCTGGATTCATAAAGTAACCCAAGAAATCATCAATGAACTCTTGTGTTTTTGCACGAGCCTTCATGTATGCACTCATATTGATTTCAGGAACTTTAAAGCCTGCGTCTTTCAACATAGCTTGTACTGAAATAACATCTGGGTGCACTTTACCCCAAGAGATTGGTTCAATAGCAACGTCAATAACGTCAGCACCATTTTGACAAACTTCTAGGATAGAAGCCATTGATAAACCTGGTCCTGAGTGTCCGTGATATTGAATAATCACTTCTGGATGTTTATCCTTTATAGCTTTAGTTAATTTACCAAGGAATACTGGACGACCAACACCTGCCATATCTTTCAGACAGATTTCTGGAGCACCAGCTTCGATAAGTTGATCAGCAATATTTGCATAATACTCTACTGTATGTACAGGAGAGAATGTAATACACAATGTTGCTTGAGGTATCATACCCGCTGCTTTTGCATACTGAATAGAAGGTATGATATTACGAACATCATTCAAACCACAGAAGATACGAGTGATATCTACTCCTTGTGCGTGTTTTACTTTGTACATTAATTTACGTACGTCTGCTGGCACAGGATACATACGTAATGCATTTAATCCTCTATCAAGCATGTGCGTTTGAATACCTGCGTCATTAAAGGGCTTTGTAAAAGCTCTTACCGCCTTATTGGGATTTTCGCCATATAGCAAGTTAACTTGCTCAAATGCTCCCCCATTTGTTTCTACACGACTGAAGCAACCCATTTCAATAATTAATGGTGCTATCTGTACTAATTGATCAACTCTTGGCTGATATTTTCCAGATGATTGCCACATGTCTCTGTAAACTAAACTGAATTTTATTTCTTTTTTCATAGTGATAGAGATTTTTAGAATGACTTCAAGGTTTTATCTATAATCACAAATATAACTTTATAATTACAGAATAAAATGTTTTCAGAGTGTTTTTTTAATACGGGGAACAAATTAGTGAATTATTTCCATAATTAAAATAATTTCAATAAAAAAGGTGGTTCAATTTTTTGAACCACCTCACCAAAAATGTTTTATAAGTCTATTTTCTTATAAGAAATCTTTTAAATCTTCTTGTAACTTTTGTCTAGTAAAAAAGATTCTACTTTTTACTGTACCCAAAGGTAAATCTAATTTTTCTGCAATTTCTCTATATTTGAATCCTGATACATGCATTGTAAAAGGAACTCGATATTCATCTGGTAAAGCATTAACAATTTTGTGCATTTGCTTTAAATCATAAGCTCCACTTGCACTTTCTAATCCTGAATCTTGTGGTAGATTCAAGTGGTATAAATTGTCTGTTTTATCAACGAATGTTTGTTCGCGTACAATCTTTCTATAATTATTAATAAAGATGTTACGCATTATAGTATAAATCCATCCTCTAAAGTTTGTGTTAGGAATATATTTATCTTCATTATCTAGAGCCTTTAAAGCAGTCTCTTGTAATAAATCATTTGCTTCTTCGCGATTAGCGGTTAATTTATATGCAAAGCGCAGTAACTCTTCTTGTGCTCCTATCAACTCTTTTCTAAAGCTTAAACTTTTCATACTTTGCTTGTTTTAAATAATTAATAACTCCGTTCTGTTTTCGATACCTCAAACATAGTAAGATATTTTGATATCTAAGACGGAATTATTATCAAAAAAAGGGTTGAAATCTAACAAATAACAGATATTGGGTCATTAAATGCCTATTTTTAGGTGGTTTTGGCAGTTATTACCCCTATTTACTGACGAAGTGGATTTTACGATCTTATTACATTTTAATGACAATATTGTATTAAATGTACATATAAAGAACAAGCCCGAACTACAATATGTTCGGGCTTGCTACTCTATTAATTCTTGTTTTAATATTTGTTGTGCGAAATAATGGATTCTATAGGTTTTCTTTTCTTTTTTTTCTTCTCTGCTAAAGAATATCCGATTGCAATATCAAGTAAAACTCTTTTTTTGGATGGAATAGAAAGTAAGTCTTTTATTTTATTCTCGTCAAACCATCCCATAATACAAGAGCCCAATCCTAAATACTCGGCAGCTAATGAAATATGGGACGCTAATATTCCTATATCCATAAGTGGATAATATTTTCCTTTAATTTTGCTACCCAATAAGGATGTTATATTTGCAGACTCTTCTACTAATAATAAATGTAAGGGAGCATTCTTTGCAAAAGAATTCATTCCTAGTCCAGCTGCCGCCTTCCCTACTTGCTCACATAAGTCGGCATCACTAACCACAATGATCTTCCAAGGTTGAGCATTGCAAGCTGAAGGTGAAAGATGAGCTGCCTGTAGAATATAATCTAGCTTTTCGGCTTCGATAGGTTTACTCGCATCAAATTTACGATCACTTTGCCGAGATTGGACTAGTTCTAAAAAATCCATGATATAACTCTTTTTTGTTACTACTTATATATAAGGAGAAAAATTAGGCAGTAAGTTCTTGAAGGCGACTAATGTATTTGCCAATAATATCAAACTCTATATTAACAACATCACCCACTCCTATCGCATGAAAATTTGTGTATTCGTATGTGTAAGGGATAATAGCCACTGTAAACGAATCTTCTGTAGGCTCACACACTGTCAAACTTACGCCATTTACGGTAGCCGAACCTTTATCAACTGTAAAATAGCCACGTTTAGCCATTTCGGGGTCAAATTTGTATTTGAAAGTAAAATACCAGCTACCTTCATTTTCTCTAATATCTGTACAAACAGCAGTTTGATCTACGTGACCTTGTACGATATGACCATCTAAACGTCCATTCATCATCATACTACGTTCAACATTTACTTTATCTCCTTCTTTAAGAAGACCAAGATTGGAGCGATCCAATGTTTCACGCATTGCAGTAACAGTATAAGTATCATCTTTTAAATCAACAACTGTCAGACAAACACCATTGTGAGAAATACTCTGATCTATTTTTAACTCATTCACAAAAGAGCAAGTTAATGTAAAATGAACATTCTCCTTTTCTTTTACGATATCAACCACTTTAGCAGTTTCTTCTACAATTCCTGAAAACATAATATTCATAAATTAATTCCCCATTATATTCTATATAATTAGGTACGGTTATAATTATAACAAATATAAGAAAAAAGGAGTAGATTGAAGATAAGTCTAGAGTCACATTCTATTCTGAATATTAATAAATGCGCTGTCTTATAATATATCTTATACATCTCATCCTTTTATCATCACTCCAAAAAGATAAGATAGCAGATTCACTATCCCTTAGACAAAGGGATAACATGTCGGTGTCATCGTATCATCATGTCGGTGTCATGATAGATGCATGACTCAGTCAAAATATTCTCTTATTTATTACAAAAGCCAGACCACAACGCTATTTCAGAAAAAAAGAGTAGTCTTATTTTAAATAAAATAATTCAAAGGAATATTCGTATCATAAAGGGATAATGAGAGGCGACAGAAAAGGAAATTATTCTTTTAATATGCAGAGGTGCACAGATTATAATAAATCTTATAAAAGACATCAAATAGGAATTGATGCTTTTAAAAAATGGGGCTTTTCACAAAGCCCCATTTTTCAGTTTTCAATAGGTATTAGTTCTTTTAAGGTAAAAAAGATTGTTTTAGGATAACGCTTGCAAAGATAAGCGGTTAATGAAGAAGGTTCAAACATATTAGTATGTCATACAACATGTTTTAGCGAATCCATTCAAAATAAGCTCTGAACCAAGACTTCTACTTATCATCTTAAGCGCTATTGCGTAACAAATATAATACAAATTCTTAACTATTTGTTTTTTAAGTACAAAAAAGTGCTTTTAATCTCACTTTTTTAACCCTTTACTATCAATTTTGTCTAAAACACGGTTTAAAATAAGTTTTAGACTTTCATTTTGACACAAATTTCAAGATTCAAACCCTAGCACTGAAATCAATCACTAATGCACCATTTATATCTCTTTGCTACACTCTACTCAATCAGTCTAGGCAGAACACGACTCTATTTCATAGGGAATAAAGCATTCTACCTCTATATAAAGCATTCAATTCTTAGGAATTATTAAATCAATAACCTTATCTTTGCTCTTTTAGCTGTAAAAGGAAAAAATATAGTATTTTTGCATACAATTGAGATAATTATAACATCATGACTGATAAAAATAATACTGAAGCAACAGAAAAGAAGAGCCTCAATTTTATTGAGCAAGCTATCGTTAATGATTTAAAGGAAGGAAAGAATGATGGACGAGTTCAAACTCGCTTCCCTCCAGAACCGAATGGTTACCTACATATAGGACATGCTAAAGCTATCAATATAGATTTTAGTATGGCTGAAAAATACAATGGAGTATGTAACTTACGTTTTGATGATACCAACCCAGTCAAAGAAGATGTAGAATACGTAGATTCTATAAAAGAAGACATCGAGTGGTTAGGTTTTCATTGGGACAATATCTATTATGCTTCAGACTATTTCCAACAGTTATGGGATTTTGCCATTATGCTCATTAAGCAAGGTAAAGCTTATATCGATGAACAATCTGCAGAACAAATTGCTGCACAAAAAGGTACACCTACTACCCCAGGAACAGAGAGTCCATTCCGCAATCGCCCTATTGAAGAAAGCTTAGAGCTTTTCAACAAAATGAATAGTGGAGAGGTAGAAGAAGGTGCTATGGTTCTTCGTGCAAAAATAGATATGGCAAATTCAAATATGCACTTCCGTGATCCTATTATATATCGTGTTATCAAGCACCATCATCACCGCACAGGTGACCAATGGAAAGCATACCCAATGTATGACTTTGCTCACGGACAAAGTGACTATTTTGAAGGAGTAACTCACTCTCTTTGTACATTAGAGTTTGAAGTACACCGCCCTCTTTATGATTATTTCATTGACGAACTGAAAGATACAACTTTAAGTGCTGGTGGTGATTACAGACCAAGACAAATGGAGTTTAACCGTTTGAATCTTACCTATAATGTAATGAGCAAACGTAAACTACTTACCCTTGTAAAAGAAGACTTAGTTCACGGATGGGATGACCCTCGTATGCCTACAATTTGTGGTTACAGAAGAAGAGGTTATTCACCCGAGGCCATCAAGAACTTCTTAAACATGATTGGATATACTAAGTACGAAGCACTTAATGACTTCTCACTTCTAGAATCTGCAGTTAGAGAAGACTTAAATAAACGTGCTACGCGTGTTTCAGCTGTATTGGATCCAGTAAAATTAATCATTACTAACTATCCTGAGGGAAAAGTGGAAGAACTAGAATGCATCGACAATCCAGAAGATCCAAATTCTCCAACACATACGATCGAATTTAGTCGTGAACTATGGATAGAACGTAATGACTTTATGGAAGATGCTCCTAAGAAATACTTCCGTATGACTCCTGGAAAAGAAGTTCGTCTGAAAAACGCATACATTGTAGAATGTACAGGTTGCAAAAAAGATGAAGACGGAAAAATAACTGAGGTATATTGTACTTATGATGCTGATACACTTAGCGGTATGCCAGGTGCAAGTCGCAAAGTGAAAGGAACATTGCATTGGCTTAGCAGTGCACATTGTCTTCCTGCAGAAGTACGTCTGTACGACCGTTTATTCTCTGTTGAAAATCCAGCAGCAGAACAAGATAAAGATTTTAGAGAACTAATGAACCCTGATTCTTTAACCGTACTCAACAATTGCTATGTTGAAAAATACCTTACAAACTTTGAACCAGGAAGTTATCTTCAGTTCCAACGTATAGGTTATTTCACACCCGACAAAGACTCTACTAAAGAGAAACTTGTGTTCAATCGCACTGTTGGACTGAAAGACACCTGGGGCAAAATAAGTAAAAAGAAATAAGATATTTCTATGAATAGAAAAGGCTTTACTCAAGGGAGCGACCAACAGATTCCTCCATCCTTAGCTTATTATGAAGACTCAAAAGCTAAGGATGAGAGCCTTTACTTAGACTCTGAAGAGTATGCAGAAATCGTCAGTTACTATACCGGCTTAAAGCTCTTTAATGAAGCAGAACAAGCAGTAAAAGACGGCATAAACATACATCCTCATAGTTCGAAGATTTTACTAGAAGAAGCATATCTGTATCTAGAGCAAAACAAAGTAGAGTTTGCTGATGAAGTAATCAAACAAATTCCAGATCAAACAGACTATTATGTTCTTATGGTGAGAGCCGATATAGCACTCAATCAAAATAAGAAACAAAAAGCCAAAGAGATTCTCGATTTAATTGAAGAAAAAGAAGATATAGATGCTATTTTAGATGTAGTATATCTCTACATGGAATATAAAATCTACGACGAAGTAAAAAAATGGCTCGATCTAGGAAAAAAAGAATTTAATGAGGACGAAGAATACATTCTGGCATGTGCAGATTATTTTCTGGCAACAGACCAAAATCAGAATGCGGTTATAAATTATAACCTATTACTGGATTCCGATCCTTATTGTAATACTTACTGGTGGGGGTTAGCAAGAGCCCTCTTTGAATTATCTGAATATAATAAATGTTTAGAAGCTTGTGATTTTGGATTAGTTACGGATGAAAACTTCAGTGCCTTTTATATTTTAAAGGGGCAGTGCTTTCAACAAGTTAATCTATATCAGCAAGCTATTTCTATGTTTCAAGAAGCATTAGATAGGGACTGCTTAGATAAAGATTTAGTTAATTTACTACTTAGCCAGTCTTATGCGAATCTGCACAAAGAAGATGGACTAGAAAACCCAGAGGAAGAAGGGATAGTAAGCGAAAATGAGCCCAATAATTTTTTAAAACTTATTACAGAACAAGGCTCAAATATCCCACTAACAAATTGTACTAATAACAGTAACAACAAAAATCAAAATAAGTTTGCTGATAGCTTACAAAATCTTTATTTTCAATTGAATGAGAGTGAAAACACTCCAATAGTAGAAGATGAAGTTTGTACTATCATAGAAAAAGCTTTTGATGCTTTTGACAGAGAAGATTACGCTACAGGTTCAGATTTGCTAATACAAGCCGAACAAAAGGCAAAAACAGAAAAACAACTCAGTAAACTAGCAAATGTCTATTTTTTGATAGGCGACCATGAGTTGGCTCATCGCACTCTAGATATGATTCAAACGCAAAACGACAACAGCTTTGTGCAATACTTAAAACATGGATGCCTTGCCCTATTAGAGAGAAACAATGAAGACATCTTATATTGGCAATCAAAAGCAGGAATTAGCTTTCATCGTGATAACTTAAAAGAGATTTGTGATTTACTTAGTAAAAACGAAGAGCACCAGTTGGTAAAAATTCTATTAAGACATTTTGCTAAATTAAAAGAATAATACTATTTATTTATGGAGTCAGTTGCTTTTATACAATGGTGCTTAGAACACCTAAACTATTGGACAATAACACTATTGATGGCTATAGAAAGCTCATTTTTACCATTCCCATCAGAAGTAGTAGTACCTCCTGCCGCCTATAAAGCAGCAGTAAGTAATGAGCTAAATATTTTTCTAGTTGTTATTTTCGCTACAATAGGAGCAAATATTGGAGCTCTTATCAATTATTATTTAGCAAAATTTTTAGGACGCCCCATCATATACAAGTTTGCCAATAGCAGATTTGGACATATGTGCCTCATCAATGAAGAAAAAGTTCAAAACGCAGAAGTCTATTTTGACAAACATGGAGCCATGTCAACCTTCATAGGAAGACTAATCCCTGCTGTTCGACAACTCATTTCGATACCTGCCGGATTAGCTCGCATGAAGCTCTCCACATTCCTACTATACACTACTCTAGGTGCAGGATTATGGAATGGTATATTAGCCGCTATCGGTTATTATTTATCGACAGTTCCAGGCATTGAAACAGAAGAGCAGCTTCTAGAAAAAACAACAATGTATAGTTCCGAAATAGGATATGTATTTATAGCTATTGGAGTGTTCGTTGTGGGCTTCTTTATTTACCATGCACTAAAGAAAAAGAAATAAATATAGAAAGCATAAAAAAAGCAGGTGACAGATAATATAGGTCTGTCACCTGCTTTTTTGTATCTAATTTTCTTATAATAAGTTATTTAAAGAGAAGCTAATGCTTTATCATAATCTGGTTCTTGTGTAATTTCGGGAACCAACTCTGTATATTTCACAACACCATCTTCACCGATAACCACTACCGCACGAGCTAAAAGGCCAGCCAAAGGACCATTAGCCATACGAAGGCCATAAGATTCTTCAAACTTTGAATATCTAAAGTCTGACAATGGAATAACATTCTTGATACCTTCTGTTGTACAGAAACGAGACTGAGCAAATGGAAGATCTTTAGAAATAGCTAGAACAACTGTATTATCTAAACTAGCAGCTTTCTCGTTGAACTTACGTACAGAGGTAGCACAAACAGCAGTATCTAAGCTAGGGAAAATATTTAATAGAACCTTTTTACCTTTAAGAGAGTCAAGCGACAAAGAGGATAAATCTGATTTTACAAGCTCAAAGTTTGGAGCCTTAGAGCCTACTTTTACAAACTCACCAATTAGATTTACTGGTTCACCTTTAAATTTAGTAGTCATATCAATTCTGTTTTTAAAGTTTTAAAATTTATCTATTTTAGTCATAGATTTCAATTATATAAACAATACTTCACGAACATAGTTCACGATTATTTGTTTTTTAAACAGCGATAAAAAGTGAAGCCATCTTTTATAACTCAAATTCTAAATTAGTGTATAAACTACTTGTTATATGGTTAATGAGTATTAATTAAAGAAAACCCTATTCTGTTTTTGAGTTTTTAAACATTAATTTGATAGCTTTGTAAACAACAATTACGATATTAATGAACTACAATATAAAGACTATAGAAAGAACAATCTTGTTCTTAACATTCTTAGTCATCAGCTTTTCTTTAAAAGCACAACAAATAAACGGCATAGTTTCTGATGCTGAAACAAAAGAGCCATTAGGCTATATATCTGTTTATTACGAGGGTACAACAATAGGTACTAGGACTAATTTTGATGGTAAATTCAGCATTCCATATCGAACAGGAAAGACCGAAATAACATTTTCTGCCATAGGCTACAAAACTCAAGTAATCAAAATAGATTCTAAAACGAGGAACGTAAATGTAAAAATGTCTTCTGACAAAGTTTTACTTGATGAGGTAGTTATCAAACCCAAGAGAGAGCGCTACAAAAGGAAAAACAACCCAGCTGTTGATCTGATGCGTAAGGTTATTGATAACAAGAAAGAATTTAAACTAGAAGAAAACGATTTCTACCAATACAACAAGTACCAAAAGATGAAAACTTCTCTCAATGACTTAACCGAAGAGAAGCTTGGAAAAGGTATATATAAAGGACTAAACTTTCAAAAAGACCAACTAGAGAAATCGGAAGTAACAGGTGGATATATCTTGCCCGTATCTATACAAGAAACAGCCTCACAAGTTGTTTATCGAAAATCACCTAAAAGTCAAAAAACTTATATTAAAGGAGAAACATCTACGGGTATAGAAGAGTTTTTCTCTACTGGCGATATGCTTGGTAAAGTTCTTGCTGATGTGTTTGCAGATGTAAACATCTATGAAAACAATCTAGAACTTTTACACAGACGCTTTGTGAGTCCCATTGGTACTAATGCAATATCATTCTATAAATTTTATATTATGGATACAGTTCGTATAGACAACGACAGCTGTATTCACTTATCCTTTGTACCCCAGAACGTTCAAGACTTTGGGTTTACAGGTCACATCTATATCCTCAACGACTCTTCTTATGCCGTTAGAAGATGTAGAATGAATCTACCCAAACAAACTGGAGTAAACTGGGTTAACAATATGGATATTGAACAAGAATTTGTGAAGCTAGACAATGGCAGTTGGGTTCTAAAAAATGATATTATGACTGTCGATTTATCATTGGTAGACTTTATTCAAGGTGTTCAAATAGAAAGGACAACCAAATACAACGACTATAGTTTCAATGAAATTCCAGACAAACAATTCAAACCAAAAGCATTGGTTATAAAAGAACGAAATGCATACAACAAAGATCCCGAATATTGGGCAGAGGTACGACAAGTTCCATTAACTGAAACTGAAGGATCAATGGATGACTTTATGGAAAGGTTAGCACAAGCTCCAGCCTTTAAATACATTCTTTTTGCCACTAAGATCCTTTTTGAAAATTATGTAGAAACCACAAAAAAGGGAAACCCTAGTAAAATAGACCTTGGTCCTATCAACACCTTTGTATCTGGGAACTATGTAGATGGAACACGCCTTCGCTTTGGAGGTACAACCACAGCTCACCTCAACCCTCATCTTTTCTTGAGTGGATATGGGGCTTATGGCTTTAGAGATAAGAGATGGAAATACTCTGGAGAAATTACTTACTCCTTCTTGAAAGCTGAAAATTTCCCATGGGAATTCCCTATGCACAACATAAGTTTTGCCTATCGCAGTGAAGTGGAATCGCCTATGGATAAATTCTTGGATACGGATAAGGATAACGTCTTTGTCTCTATGAAAGCTTTTCCCGTAGATTTAATGTCGTATGTAAGGGAGGGTACATTTACATATAAGTACGAAACTTATGGGGGATTGTCTGTTAATTTATTCGCAAAGAGAAAAAATGAAAAGCCTACTGGATTATTAGAATTCAGACGAAATAATGAAGGCAAAGACTTTGTAAGAGACATTGCAACAAGTGAGTTAGGCTTTAAACTCCGTTTCTCTCCAGGTGAAAGCTACATTAATACAAAACAAAGAAGAAAACCAGTCAATAAAAATGCTCCCATCTTCACTCTGGCTCATACTACGGGCTTTAAGGGAGTTATGCAGAGTGATTACAAATCAAACATTACAGAGGTTAGCATTTGGAATCGCTTCTGGCTATCCTCATGGGGTAAGCTCGATTTAACCTTTAAAGCAGGGGCACAATGGAATACAGTACCATTCCCTCTATTAATTGTTCCTTCGGCTAACTTATCTTATATTGCTCAGAATGATGAGACATTCAATTTAATGAGGAACATGGAGTTTTTAAACGACAGATATGCCTCTTTGTCGGTTATTTATGATATGAATGGAAAACTCTTCAACAGAATACCACTCTTTAATAAGTTAAAGTGGAGAGAAATATTTAAGGTTAAAGCGATGTATGGACATCTTACAGATAAAAACAATCCTTTCCTTAGCAAGAACCCCGATTTATTCTTGTTTCCTACAAGAAATGGAGAGCAATCAGCTTTTGTAATGGATAAAAAAACACCATATGTCGAGGCAAGTATAGGAATTTATAATATCTTTAAATTTCTACAAGTTGAATACGTAAGACGATTAACCTACTTAGACAATCCAGGAGCAAGTAAGCATGGAATAAGGGTTATGGTCAATATGGGATTTTAGAATATATGCAACCATTAGCAGAAAGATTAAGACCAACCAGTTTAGACAATTATATAGGGCAGCAACACTTAGTTGGACCCAATGCACCTCTTCGTAAAATGATAGAAGGGGGTAGAATTTCATCATTTATATTGTGGGGACCTCCAGGGGTGGGTAAAACCACATTAGCAAAAATAATTTCGCACCAATTAGATGTTCCTTTTTACACACTAAGTGCTGTAACTTCTGGAGTAAAAGATGTACGAGAAATTATTCAAAAGGCAAAAAGTAACCGCTTTTTCAACCAAGCAAGCCCCATCCTATTTATTGATGAAATACATAGATTTAGTAAATCCCAACAAGATTCATTATTAGGCGCAGTGGAGCAAGGTGTAGTAACTCTTATCGGTGCTACAACCGAGAACCCTTCTTTTGAAGTAATACGACCATTACTTTCTCGTAGCCAACTTTATGTGTTAAAATCTCTGGGTAAAGAAGATTTAATCCAACTTCTACATAGAGCGATTGAAACAGATTTCATTCTAAAAGAAAAGAAGATTGAGTTAAAAGAAACAGATGCTATGCTCCGTTATTCAGGAGGTGATGCAAGAAAACTACTCAATATTTTAGAACTAATTGCTACCTCCAGCAATATTGAACCCATAGTAATAACAGATGATTTAGTAACAAACTCCTTACAGCAAAATCCATTAGCTTATGATAAGGGTGGAGAGTTACACTATGATATCATATCTGCATTTATTAAATCGATAAGAGGTAGTGACCCTGATGGAGCTATTTATTGGTTGGCCCGAATGGTTGAAGGAGGCGAAGATCCCAAGTTTATTGCTCGAAGATTGGTTATATCTGCCTCAGAAGACATTGGATTGGCAAATCCAAACGCCTTACTTATGGCTAATAGCTGCTTTGATGCAGTTCAAAAGATTGGGTGGCCCGAAGGAAGAATACCTTTAGCACAAGCCACTATATACTTAGCTACAAGTCCGAAAAGCAATTCGGCGTATGCTGCAATAAACGATGCAATAGCAGTAGTTAGAGAATCGGGAAATCTTCCAGTGCCTCTACACTTGCGCAATGCTCCAACAAAACTAATGAAAGAATTAGGGTATGGTGAAGACTACAAATATGCACACAGCTATGAAAACAACTTTGTAAAACAGACCTACCTACCCGATGAAATAAAGAATAAACGTATTTGGCATCCTCAAAATAATAGTGCTGAAAAAAGACATAGTGATTTATTGAACAAACTTTGGGGTGACAAGTATTCGAAGTAATAACCTTATAAAACTAACTTAGTTATGAAAATTGTAATTTTAGATGGTTACGCAGCCAACCCAGGCGATTTAGAATGGGATGGATTAGAACAACTTGGTGATTGTACCTTGTATGATAGAACTAGTAGAGATCAAGTATTAGAAAGATGTAAAGACGCAAATATCGTTCTCACAAATAAAGTCCCATTTAAGAGAGAGACAATTGAGGCATTACCCAACTTAAAATATATTGGTGTCATGGCTACAGGCTATAATATCATAGATACAGAAGCTGCAAAAGAAAAAGGTATTGTTGTAACAAACATCCCTTCATACAGCACAAACTCTGTAGCTCAAATGGTATTTGCTCATATTCTAAACATCACTCTACATGTACAAAAACATTCGGATGAAGTGCATCAAGGCAGATGGAGTAAAAATGCAGACTTCTGCTTCTGGGATTCTCCTTTGTTAGAGTTACACGGTAGAACCATCGGTATTATAGGATTAGGTAGCATTGGACAAGCAGTAGCTCGTATTGCTTTTGGATTTGGTATGAAAGTTATAGCATACACTTCTAAAACCCAATTACAGCTTCCACACGAAATACAGAAAGTAGAGCTAGATGAATTATTTGAACAAGCAGATATTGTAACACTACATTGTCCGCTAACAGATGAAACCCGCAATATGGTTGACAAAAGAAGATTAGAGCTTATGCAGCCTACTTCAATCATTATCAACACAAGCCGTGGACCTCTAATTAATGAGGCTGATTTAGCTGAAGCTCTTAAAAATAAGACCATTTATGCCGCAGGTATAGACGTAATGTCGCAAGAACCTCCTAAGGCAGACAACCCTCTTTTAGGTGTAGAAAACTGCTATATAACTCCTCATATTGCTTGGGCTAGTTTCGCAGCAAGAACAAGACTCATGAAAATTTTAATTAATAATGTAAAAGCTTTCATGGAAGGTAAACCAGAAAATCAAGTAAACAAATAAAAACTATAAAAGAACCCGTTCCCAACCGCCTTTCTAAGACGACTTGGGGACGGGTTTTTATTTTCCTCCTTAACTTTCACTCTTACAGAAACAGTGCTGAAGTTTTTAGGGTATATTTATTGAATACTGCTTCAGAACGGAATAATGTCCTTATTACCTCTTCGTTAGACCAATCTTTACATTTAGTTTAAAGAAATAGGTACCGTGTTCTCTTTCTAAAAAGCCATATTTATCTTTTTCTTGAGATCCTTTGATGAAACGGGTATTCAGATATAGAAAATCCTCAAAAGCTTTACGCTCATCTTTGTGATATCCAATAATCTGTCCCTCACTACCAACTACAAGCATTCCTTCTACCGCTGAATCTTCTCCATTGAATATTTTAGCAGGACGCATACCACAAGTTGCAGCCATAAGAAACTGCTTCATCTTGTATTCATAAAAGCGATGCTTCTGAATAAGGTCTTCTTTGATTTTTATGGGGTTTTCTTTTTTTATTAGATTCATTACTTCATAAACCCTTGACTTACCTTCTACATGAAATGTACGCACCATCTCTGCCAATATACGAGCAAAGTGAAGATCAATCATACTCAGATTGCAGCGGAATACTCTGTCGGCAACATCGGAATACCTTAATACTCCATCCATCTCCTGAATTAATAACATACGGTCTCTTACCGTTTCATTGGTTTCAAGAGCATTAATATTTTCTATCTCTGGTTGAGCAAATTTGCGAGCACCTGTTAATTCCAATTTTAGATTAGCCGATCTTCCTCCGTCTAATAAAGGACGCATGGGAGCCAATTTGGACTGAATTATAAAGCCAGTAGGGATTTTGTGAGGAGACCAAAAGCTGATTTTTAAATCAGTACGATCTTGCGTTTCAGGCTCGAGATACAAAATCTTAGCAGTATCCAAGAACTTTTCAATATCTTCGGGACATTCTATCTCCTCTTCATTATTCGATTTTATTAAATCGAGTACCTTATCTGCCATTACGGCCAAAGCTACACGATGCAGTTTAATATAATCTTCCTTCCCTTCAACACGAACCTTATCTTCTTCTATATAATACCTCCGTGGACCATCGTGTTCCTCACGTTCTATCACACTTATAGGCCAGAAAGAGCGTTCACTCTTCTCTCCTCTGTGATTTCCTAAGTAGAGTTTGCCATCTGTAAGCAGTCTCAGGAAAACATACAATTCACTCCACTCTGATTTATTCGCTTTAAATGCCATATTTAGTTCTTAATTTTCTTCTTTTTCAGTTTCTGCAGCTTCATCTGCAAACACTACCGTTTGCACTTTACTTAATCGATCCCTCAACTCTTCCATCTTTGAGCGTCTAATTCGCAAACACATATTGCAAGCCATCTCAAATGTCTGATCTACTATTTGGGGTTCTATATCTTTTATGATACGCATCACATCATTCATAAAGGGATATTCAAAATCGAAAGTAACCTCTTCGTCTATGGTCTTCTCTATGATTTCTGCATGATCTAAAGCATCTGCAGCTGCTGCTTTATAAGCCACAACCAATCCACCCGTACCCAATTTGATTCCACCAAAATATCGTATAACAGCAATAAATACATTCGTCAATTCAAATGAACGTATTTGACCTAAGATGGGACGACCTGCTGTGCCAGAAGGTTCGCCATCATCGTTAGCACGATATTTTATCTCATCACTTCCTATTAGATAAGCCCAACAGACGTGACGAGCATCATAATATTTCTTCCTTATTTCTTCTAAATACTCCTTAGCCTCCTCTTCTGACTCAACAGGCATAGCAAAGCTGATGAATTTACTTCGCTTTTCACTATATGCACCCTCTGAAGACTGAGCTATGGTTTTAAAAACATCATCTTGAATCATAATTAACACAAAGATAAAGAAAATCATCAAGCTTAAATAAATATAGATATACCAAAATACGATATGAGATATGGTCAATTGATCATTAAACTATCATGAAGCATACCCATATTACCACTCTTTCTCAGTATAGAAACAAATAGCAACTACAGATACAGCAGAAAAAACACACCTTTATTTATAAAAACATAAGATACTCCCTATTATCTCACTCAATCGGGCTACTTCTTAGTATTTTTCGTATAAAAGCAAAGTGATTTAATGAAAGTTCCCTATATTTGTAAATAAATTATAAACTAGAATAAAAATACTAGAATGAGAAAATATAAGGCACATCCTTGGCACGGAATTAGAATAGGAGAGAATTTTCCTCACGTTGTGAACTCTTTTATAGAGATTGTGCCAACAGACACAGTAAAATACGAGGTAGATAAAGAAACAGGATATCTAAAGATTGATAGACCTCAAAAATACTCCAACATCATTCCTGCTCTATATGGATTTATTCCTCAAACTTATAGCTGGAAAAAGGTAGCAGAATTAACTAATCAAGCATTAGGACGTACAGATATTGAAGGAGACGGCGACCCTGTAGATATTTGCGTACTAACTGAAAAAGACATTACGCATGGTGATATTATAGTACGTGCACGCCCTATCGGTGGGTTCCGTTTACTTGACCATAATAAAGCTGATGATAAACTCATTGCCGTACTTGAAGACGATGCAATCTATGGACACTATCGCTCGATGGCTGATGTTCCAGAGACTGTAGTTAATCGCTTGAAACACTATTTTACTACTTATAAAGATCTTCCAGGCGATAGTAAACCAAGATGTATTGTTACAGATGTCTATGATGTAGAAACTGCATACGATGTCATTCGTCGCTCAGTGAAAGACTATAGAGATACATTTGGAGAAGAAGAAGAGTAACCTCTCCCTAAAAATATTTGAAAAGCTCACTATATTGTGAGCTTTTTTTATCTCTTTTTACTTTTCTCAATAAAGGTAGCCCAGAATAGCTAACTATTTCAAATAGATATAAATAATGTTTACAAAATCATTATAAAAATGATTTTGTTCAATATTATTTGTAATTTCGAACGTTCATCTAGGAAACTCAAAAAACTTACAGAGTGTTATGCTTAAACTGAACTAGTAAAAGTAACTAGACACTAGAAAGAAATAAGCAATAAAACAGCAATCAGTAAAAACAAGAATTAAACGAGCTTCTTTCATGAACCTAAGAAGTCTAAATGACGTTACTTAACGAGGATATAAAGGTAAAGCATACAAGTATTTATACAATAATTAAACAAAGATTTACAGTAAACATTAAATTATGAAATTGTCGAACTTAATTTATGGAATGTCGGCTTTGTTACTACTAGTTTCATGTGGTAATAAATCGCAAAACGCAGGACAAACTGACGTTCAAAAATACCCTACCCAGGTAATTACGGGTCAAGAAGTTGAATTGACTACTACTTATCCTGCTAGCCTGAAAGGACAACAGGATATTGAGATTCGCCCTAGAATTGATGGCTTCATTGATGCCATTTATATTGATGAGGGTTCTCTAGTGAAAAAAGGACAAGCACTTTTCAAAATAAACTCTCCTCAGTCTGAGCAAGCACTAACAAGTGCAAAGGCAGCTATTACAATGGCTCAATCCTCTGTTAATACTGCGAAGTTAAATGTAGATAGAATTAGACCACTTGCAGAAAAAGGTATTGTAGGTAGTGTACAACTTGCTACAGCTGAAGATGCTTACAATTCAGCCTTAGCAGGATTGGCACAAGCTGAAGCCAACCTTAAAAATGCACAAGCTACAATTGGCTGGACAAACGTTACTAGTCCTGTTAATGGATTTGTAGGTGCAATTCCTCTACGTTTAGGTAGTTTAGTAAACTCTATGAATGTACTTACTACAGTAGCCAATGTAGATAGCATTTATGCTTATTTCTCAATGAATGAAAAAGAGTTTTCTACTTTTCTAAGTGAACTTGAAGGTAATACACAAGCCGAAAAAATTAAAAATGCACCACAAGTAAGACTTACTCTTGCAAATGGTACAGAGTACCCTTATGTAGGAAAAATAGGAACCATTACAGGTTCTGTTAATGCTACAACTGGTTCTGTAAGTTTTAGAGCGGTATTCCCAAACAGTAATTTTGAATTAAGAAGTGGTATGAGTGGAAAAATCACTATTCCTACTCACATGGATAATGCTTTAATCATCCCTCAAAAAGCTGTATTTGAGCAACAAAACAAAAACTTAGTTTACCAAGTACAAGGAGATTCTGTAGTATTAAAATCCATTTCTGTTCTACCTACACCTGATGGCAAACAATATGTGGTTACAAGTGGCTTACAAGAAAAAGACAAAATTGTAACTGATGGTATTGTAACTCTACGTCATGGTAAGAAAATAGCTACTGAATAAGTACAACCAACAACAACTTAAGTAATAAAAAGAATTGATACGAAATTCTTATTATTAAAATCAAAATAAAAAGATTGTGTTAAAAACATTTATTGATAGACCGGTATTATCTACTGTAATTTCAATATTTATAGTAGTATTGGGAGTTATAGGTATTGTCACATTACCCGTTGAACAATACCCCGACATTGCACCTCCTACCGTCAATATTTCGACTCAATATCCAGGGGCGAATGCTGACGTTATTATGAAGAGTGTAGTGATCCCTATTGAAGAAGCTGTGAACGGAGTAGAAGGTATGACTTATATGTCTTCTTCGGCTTCAAACTCGGGTATGGCCTCTATTGAAGTTTACTTTGCAAAAGGTGTAGATCCCGACATTGCAGCCGTAAACGTTCAAAACTTGGTGGCTACCGTTACCCCCATTCTTCCAGCTGAAGTAAACAAAATCGGGGTAACTGTAAAGAAACAGTTGAGTAGCTATATTTTAGGTATTTCATTATCGTCTGAAAACCCTGATTATGACGGACAGTTTATTCAAAACTATGCCGACATTAACTTGATACCGCAGATTAAGCGTGTATATGGTGTGGGTGATGCTTCGGTAATGGGTGCTAAAACCTATTCTATGCGTGTGTGGTTGAAACCTGATGTGATGGCATCTTACAAGATGAATCCAACAGAAGTTATCGCTGCACTTGCCGATCAGAATATCGAAGCAGCCCCAGGGGAATTAGGACAAAATAGTGACCAAACTTACCAATATACATTACGCTACACAGGGCGTTTGGAATCTCCAGAAGAATTTGAAAATATTATCATTCGTTCTAGCGATAGCCATATCCTGAAATTAAAAGATGTTGCTAATGTAGATTTAGGCTCTTTGAGTTATAATATTATCTCAAAGACAAATGGTAATGAATCTGTATTTATTTCTATCAGCCAAACTGCAGGTTCAAATGCTCAAGAAGTAATTAATAACATTAAGAATGTACTTGATGAAGCAGCTCCATCATTCCCTCCAGGGTTAAAGATGTCTTACTTAATGGATGCAAACAACTTCTTAGATGCATCTATATCCAAAGTTCTTCAAACTCTATTTGAAGCTCTTATACTCGTATTCTTGGTTGTATTCCTTTTCTTACAAGATTGGAAATCAACTTTGATCCCTGGTATAGCGGTACCCGTAGCCATCATTGGTACATTCTTCTTCCTGCAAGTTATGGGCTTCTCAGTCAACATCTTGACTCTATTTGCCCTTGTTTTGGCGATTGGTATTGTAGTAGATGATGCTATTATTGTGGTAGAAGCTGTCCATGCCCATATGGAAGCAGGAGAGACAGATCCTAGACAAGCAGCTATAGCAGCTATGAAAGAGATTTCACCAGCTATTGTTTCAATAACCTTAGTGATGTCTTCTGTATTTATACCTGTCAGCTTTATTGGAGGTACATCGGGAGTATTCTTCCGTCAGTTTGGTTTGACTCTTGCTATTGCGATTGCTCTATCAGCAGTAAACGCACTAACTTTGAGTCCTGCACTTTGTGCTTTATTTTTAAAGCCAGACTTGAAAAGTGGAGAAAAGAAGAAAAACTTTGCACAGCGTTTCTTTGTATTCTTTAATGCAAATTTTGATGCTGCCACTCAAAAGTACAAATCATCTCTTCACTTCTTAGGAAAAAAAGGACATCGCTGGATTACTGTAGCAATTATTATCACATTCTCAGGATTACTTTACTTCATGATGCAAACAACTCCTACAGGTTTTGTTCCTCAAGAAGATGGAGGTACTATGGTAGGATTGGTTTCTCTTCCTCCTGGTTCATCCTTGGAAAGAACAGACTCTGTAGTAAATGAATTGATACAGATCACCAAAGAAGTAGAAGAGATAAACTTTGCAACAGAAATTACAGGTGTTAACTTCCTCGGAGGTATGGGAGGTATTGCTAGTTCTTACTCCACAATTTTCATGAATTTGAAACACTGGAACGAACGTGATAAAAAACCCGATGATATTGCAGCTTATTTATCTCAAAGAACAGCGAGCATCCCCAATGCTACATTTATGTTCTTTGGTATGCCTACTCTACAAGGTTTTGGTATGAGTACGGGAGTTGAGATGAAAATGCAAGATAAAACAGGGGGTGATATTTTTACATTTTATGATAATGTAAACAACTTCCTAGCTGGTATGAACCAAAGAAAAGAAGTTATGGTGGCTATGACAACATTCAACCCTAACTTCCCTCAAAGAGAGATTTCTGCTGACATTGCTAAAATCAAAGAAGCTGGACTTACTCTACAAGATGTTATGACTGCTATGCAGGCTTATATTGGTAGTATGTATGTATCCGATTTCAACTTGTATGGTAAGCAATATCGTGTAATGCTTCAAGCACCACCAGAATATCGTAAGCAACTCGAAGACCTTGAAGGTATTCAAATTCGTACGGCTTATGGAGAAATGGCTCCTTTAACTGAGTTTATTTCTACCAAACCTGTTATGGGACCTCAAGCTTTGACTCGTTTCAATATGTTCCAATCTATGGACGTAACTATTATGCCAAACTCGATAGATGGCTATAGCTCGGGTGACGTTATTAATGCTGTAAAAGAAGTTGCTGCAAACACTCTTCCTACAGGTTATGGTTACGAGTTCTCGGGTATGACACGTGAAGAAACCTCACAAGGATCACAGGTAGGTATTATCTTCTTTATCTGTATTGTCTTTGTGTACTTGCTTCTTGCTGCTCTTTACGAAAGTTACATTATACCATTGGCGGTGTTGCTTTCACTTCCTATTGGTTTGGCTGGGGTATTCATCTTTATCAAGATATTTGGCTCACACATCGGTATTGTAAACAATATTTATGTACAGATATCTATGATTATGTTGATCGGACTTCTTGCCAAGAATGCTATTTTGATTGTGGAGTATGCTCTTCAACGTCGTCAGCAAGGACAAACTGTTGTTGAAGCGGCAGTAAACGGAGCTGTTGCTCGTCTTCGTCCGATCTTAATGACATCTTTCGCATTAATTATTGGTTTACTTCCTCTAATGTTTGCATCTGGTGCAGGTGCTACTGGTAACCGTTCTATCGGTATCAGCGCTGTGGGAGGTATGTTCGTGGGTACAATGATTGGTGTATTGGTTATTCCAACACTTTATATCGTATTCCAAACTATTCAAGACCGATTCAGTAAAAAGACGTCTAAGAAATAGAGGCAAACATTTTATAAAGTAGAAACTATGAAATTTAAATTAAAATACGGAAAAGTGTTACTTGGATTGATAGCGATTGCAGGATTACAGTCTTGTCAAGTTACAAATCGCTACAAATCTCCCGAGCTAGATACTAAAAATCTATACCGCGAGATGAATCCAAGTGATTCAACCACAATAGCAGATATTCCTTGGTCGGAGTACTTTAAGGATACTCAACTACAAGGTTATATTGCCGAAGCATTGAATAACAACTACGATATGCTTATGGCAGAACAAAGGATAAAGCAAGCAGAAGCTGCCCTAGGAATGGCACGTGCTGCTTATTTCCCTGAATTGGCACTAAGTGCACAAGTTAATCAAACAAGATTAAGTAGTGCCGATCCCCTTACTGGTATGCCACAAGATAGAAACAGCCTAGCTTATCACTCCGAAAAGTATAGTTTAGGACTTGTAGCTAGCTGGGAGCTTGATATTTGGGGTAAGCTAAACCGCCAATCTAGAGCTAAATATGCTGATATGCTAAATAGCTATGCAGGTAGAACTTTGATTCAAACCTCGCTTATTTCTAGTGTAGCCAATAGCTACTATTCTCTTTTAGCGCTTGATGAGCAACTGAAAGTAACCAAAGAGATGATTACTTTTATGGAAGAAAGCTTGGTTACTATGGAAGCTATGAAAGAAGGAGGAATGGTTACAGCTGCTGCTGTAGAACAATCGAGAGCATCACTTCACAATGTAAGAACTACGGTTCCCGATTTGGAGAGTGCCATCTACCAATTGGAAAATGCACTCAGTGTAATGCTAGGTCGTGATGCTGGTCATATTGAAAGAAGCACTATTGCTGCTCAATATATTCCTACTTCACTTGCTTCAGGTGTACCTGTACAGATGTTGTCAAGACGCCCTGATGTACAACAGGCAGAACTTACTTTCCGTGCAGCTTTCGAGCTTAAGAATGCTGCTCAAGCAAGCTTCTACCCTGCTATTACATTATCATCGGGTATGATAGGTTATGCTACAACAAATACACTAAGTCAGTTTTTTAAACCAGAAAACCTGATTGCAAATCTTGTTGGTGGATTAACTCAACCTATCTTTGCTCGTAAAAAGCTAGTAACTCAATTGAAAGTGGCTAAGGCCGAACAAAAAGCAACACTTTATGCTTTTGAAAAAGCGGTTTTAACGGCTGGAAAAGAAGTTTCGGACATCATGAATGTCTATGAAAACTCATTGAAAAAGAATGCTGATAGAGCTATAGAAGTAGATTCTCAAAGGAAATCTATGGAATATACGCAAGAGCTTCTTAAAGCTGGTGAGGCAACCTACCTTGAGGTTATAAGTGCTCAACAAGGTTTACTACAAGCACAGCTCAATCAAACTAATGATAAGCTGCAGCAACTCCAAGCATGTACAAACTTGTATCGTGCACTAGGTGGTGGTATTAATTAATAACTGATAATAAATCTATAGAAAAGAGACTGTCTTAGACTAGACAGTCTCTTTTTTTATATCCCTTACAGAAGAACTAGATGCACTCTATTTGTTGTCTTTATACAAGCAGTTGCAGACTTCTACTTATATGAATAAAAATACACACAAAAACGACTATTTTAAATGACTTACTCAAAAGAGTACTTTGTCAGGGTTAAAATCATACTTTGACACCGACATGATGAAACGATGTCGGTGTCAAAATAAATAAGTTATTTAGTCTTAGAATAATACGTATTTACATTCATTTATAAATACATATTTATGCTTATTAATCTTCAAATTATACCCAATAAAAAAGCCCTCTATTCGCATAGAAGGCTTCTCTCAGTACTAATCATTGCCAACAGTAAAACTGGTTAGACAATTGTGCGATAACCATCGCTATTACATAAAAACACTAAATTGAGGTCTAATTAACTTTAAAATCTACATTACCCGACTCGAAGTAATTGATCAACTCCCTAGCAGCAGCAACAGCAGCATTACTATTCGCTTCAAGAGTTTGTGCACCCATCTTTTTAGGAGTTGCAAAATAACGGTTACCCATTTCTAAAAATTCTGCGGGATGTGCAGGAGCAATATCTGTAAGATATTTCATCTGAGGTCTTTCTTTCATCATGGCTATAAGATCTTCCTCATGAATAACTTCCTTACGAGCCGTATTAATAAGAATAGCTTTTTCGGGCAAATTCTGCAGCAGCTCCCTATTTATCACCTTTTTAGTTAAAGGAGTATAGGGTAAGTGAATAGAAATAATATCCGATTTAGAATATAGTTCCTCAGCACAAGAAACAGGCTCTACTCCAGAACGATAGATTACAACCGATGGAGTATAAGGGTCATAGGCCAACACATTCATTCCAAAACCTTTGGCAATACGGGCAACATTCTGACCAACATTACCAAAAGCATGAATTCCTAGTGTTTTTCCTTTAAGCTCAAACCCCGAAACACCATTAAACCCATTGCGTGCTCCCCAAAGGAGCATACCAAAAACAAGTTCGGCAACAGCATTAGCATTTTGTCCAGGCGTATTCATAACAATAACACCTGCATCGTGTGCAGCTTTAATATCAATATTATCAAAGCCAGACCCTGCACGAACAATCACCTTAAGCTGATTACCTGCTTTAATTATTTCTTTATCTATAATGTCGCTTCTTACGATTAATGCATCGACATTTTTCAGTCGTTCCATTAATTCTTTTCGATCGGCATAAGCTTCTAGCTGCTCGAGCTTAATGTTAGCAGCACCCAGTGCCTCTTCCATCTGCTGTATGGCAGATTGGGCAAAAGGTTTTTGGGTAGCAAGAAGCACCTCTATCCTATTCATAAAACTAATCTTTTTCTAAAAATAATTCCTTAATTAACTATTCAGCTTCTCGAACTCCTTCATACAATCTACAAGTACTTGTACACTACTCATAGGCATTGCATTATAAAGAGAAGCTCTAAACCCACCCGTAATACGGTGACCTTTGATACCTACTATTCCTCTCTCATCAGCAAATTTTAAGAACTCACCTTCAAGAGATTGGTATTCTGGTTTTAAAACAAAGCGAACATTCATACGTGAACGATCTTCATGAGCTACAGTACCCTCGAACATAGAGTTGCGATCTATTTCACCATAAAGAAGATGAGCACGATCTATTGCTCTTTGTTCCATCACTTTTACTCCACCTTGTTTTTTGATCCAGCGCAATGTCATTAATGCTGAATAAATAGGCAATACGGGAGGTGTATTAAACATAGATTCCTTATCTACATGCACTTTATAATTCAACATAGTAGGAATATAACGATCTACTTTTTCCAAAGCATCGTCTTTCACAATTACAAAAGATAAACCTGAAGGAGCTAAATTCTTTTGAGCACCACCATAAATACAAATATACTTGGATACATCTATCGGTCTAGAAAAAATATCTGATGACATATCTGCTACCAAAGGTATGGGAGAATCAAAATCCTCAAAGTATTCTGTTCCATAGACTGTATTATTTGTAGTGAAATGCAAATAATCTGCATCAGCAGGTATTTTAAAATTCTTGGGCAAATAGCTATACTTTTTATCCTCTGAAGAGGCTGTGATATCCACTTCGCCAAAAGCTTTTGCTTCTTTGATGGCTTTGTGAGCCCAAACACCGGTATCTAAGTAAGCAGCTTTCTTCTTTAAAAAATTAAATGGAACTCGACAGAATTCCATACTAGCACCACCACCCAAAAATAAAACAGTATAGCCTTGCGGAATGGATAGCAATTCATGGAATAACGAACGCGCTTCATCTATTACAGCTTGAAAATCCTTCGATCGATGACTGATTTCAAGGACTGATAATCCGGAACCATTCAAATTTAATACAGCTTCTGCTGTTGCTTCTATTACTTCACGAGGTAAAATAGAAGGGCCTGCATAGAAATTGTGCTTTACCATTTTATTCTTCTAATTTTTGTATTCTTATTATCTATCTAAAGATAGATTAAATCACGAATGTAGTAAAAGATAAGTCTATTTCAAATAATTAACTCATTTTTTACACACAAACACTTATATTAATAACGTTTTGATTTCAAAAAAGGTTAGTAAATATCATAATGATAATTTACCAACCTTATATATTTTGTATAGATATTCAATTAATACGCCTCTTGGAAGATCGTTTTCATCCCCTTAATCTTTTCATTCCGAATCAATTGTAAGAGTTGTTTTACTTTTTTACGCTGAACAGCAACATAAGAAAAATGGTCTTTAACCATTATTTTACCAACATCCCCTTTAGTCAGACGCCCTGTCTTGTGCATGAAGCCGACAATATCAATTACATTTACTTTATCTTTTTTTCCTTTACCCACGTAGAGAGTAACCCATTCTGACTCTGCTGGGGCAGGAATAGACTGTTGAAATTCATAGGTAGGAACTTCTTCTTTGATAAATTCAGGAAGAATTTCTTCTTCATGTAAAATCACATACGAAGTACCTTCTGCCTGCCAACGTGCTGTTCTCCCATTTCTATGGGTAAAAGCTTCTTCATTGAGTGGTAAGTGATAGTGAATTACATGTTCTACTTCGGGGATATCAAGTCCTCGTGCAGCAAGATCTGTCGCTATTAACGTATAAGCTGATCCGTTACTAAACTTAAACAATCCACTTTCGCGCATATCTTGCTCTAGCCCTCCATGAAAAGGAACGGAAGCTATTTTATTCTTTTCAAGATATTGGTGAATACGATCGACAGACTCACGATGATTACAAAATACGATTGAAGATTCTGCTCCAATGGTACATAAAAGTTTTAAAAGCGTCTCTAATTTATCTTTTCCTGGAGAATGCACCTGCATCAGTTGAATACGACTCGCTAGCTCATCCTTCTCATCCAGAAAATCTAAACGTGCAACTCTTCCTACTCCAGTAAACTGAGGTATTTCTTTAGCATCGGTGGCAGAGAGCAGAAATCGACGTTTCAAGGCAGGTAGAAGATGAATTATCTCAGCCATATCTTCATGGAAACCCAGTTCTAGAGATTTATCAAACTCATCTATAATCAATAATTCAATGTCGGAAACATCTACATTCCCTCTGTTCATATGATCGAGGATACGACCAGGAGTACCCACTAGAACATGAGGGCTACCAGTCAGCAAGCTGTTTTTTTCTTCTTGAATAGAATGACCACCATAGGCACAAACAGAGTTAAATCCCGATTTCAAAGAAGAGAAAACTCTATTGACCTGCTGAGCTAATTCACGAGAAGGGACAAGGATAAGCGTAGATATCTTTTTAGGCTTATTCTCTTTCAAGTTCAAAAGTAAAGGAAGTAAATAAGCCAATGTTTTACCTGAACCAGTAGGCGATAAAACAATTAAATCACGTTTATCAATAGCCAGATTGATAGTCTTTTGCTGTAAAGGAGTAAGCTCATCGATGCCTAACTCCTGCATAGCTTGCTTTATAATATCTTTATTCATAAGTACTACAAAGATACGAAAAACACAAATCGAAAGACTCTCGCTCTTGTTAAATATTTTTATAATTGATTTTTGAGCATAAAAAAGGGAGTAATTAGGACTGGTAATTACTCCCTTCTAATGTACTGATGTACATTAATTTACTTTAAACTACTTAGCATATGTTGCTCGACCTTTCTCGTAATAGTTTTCGCCGAGACTATCGATAGCAACAATAACAGGCAAGTCCTTTACCACTAGTTTTCTAATGGCTTCTGGACCTAAGTCATCATAAGCGATAACTTCTGCCTCTTGAACACATTTTGCCATTAAAGCAGCAGCACCACCAATGGCAGCAAAATATAGCCCTTTATGTTGAACTATACTTTCAATAACGTTTTCATCTCTCAAACCTTTTCCTACCATAAATCGAAGACCTTCTTCAATCAATTGGGGAGAGAATTTATCCATTCTTCCACCAGTTGTTGGTCCTACAGATCCGATAGGTTTACCAGGTTTTGCTGGACATGGACCCGCATAATAAACTACAGAACCTTCAAAATCGAAAGGCATAGGTTTACCAGCATCCAAATCATCACATAAACGTTGATGAGCAGCATCTCTTGCTGTATAAATTACACCTGAAAGGTAAGCCATATCTCCTGCTTTAAGCTTAGATACATCTTTATCTGTCAAAGGCGTTGTTAATTCAATTCTTTCTTCCATACTCCCCTCCTATAGTGCTCCATCAGCATGACGCGTAGCATGGCAACCAATATTTACAGAAACAGGAAGACCTGCTATATGCGTAGCGTTAGTTAATATATGTACGGCCATCGCTGTGGTAGTTCCACCAAATCCAGCAGGTCCGATACCTAATTTATTAATTTTCTCAAGAAGTTCTTCCTCCAAATCATTCAGCATGGGGTTTTCATTCTTTGAACCAACAGGGCGTAATAAAGCTTTTTTGCTCAAATAAGCACATCTCTCTAAAGTACCACCAATACCTACACCTACAATGATAGGTGGACAAGGATTAGCTCCTGCTTCAGAAACTACTTGAAGAATAAAATCTTTTACTCCTTCAATACCTTGGCTCGGTACAAGCATCTTTAACTGACTCTTATTTTCGCTACCAAAACCTTTTGGAGCAACTGTTATTTTGAAAGTATCACCAGGTACTAATTCATAGTGAATCACTGCTGGTGTATTATCTTTAGTATTTACACGATCCAATGGATCTTTAACAACAGATTTTCTCAGATATCCCTTGGTATAACCTTGACGAACACCTTGATTGATGGCATCTTCTAAAAAGCCTCCAACTAGCTGAACATCTTGTCCCATAGTAACAAATACTACAGTCATACCTGTATCTTGGCACATCGGACTGCACTCAGCCTTAGCAATCTCAGCATTTTCTATCAAGGTATTTAGAATACCTCTTCCCAATGGAGATTCCTCTTTTTGAGCACGCATCTTCAGACAGCTTTTAATATCAGCAGCCAATACTGTGTTGGCTTCAATACAAAGCTTTTCTACCAAGTCGGTAACTTGAGATACATTTATTTGTCTCATATAGATTAATCGTTATTACTTCGTTTAAAAAAGTGAATGGTATTGCGATTGGAAAGATCACTATCAACATCGCCTATTAACCCTACTAAACAATATGTTTTAGTTTTAGAGTCGTAAATAAACTTTCGCACAAGATAGAAATCTTCTATTTCCGATGTATTGCGCACATGAATACGAGCTCCATCACAAGGAAGAACCCTTTCACCTACTTTGATGTGTTCTTCATCATAATAGGCTATAGGAAGATTCATAGCAATTAACTCATGAATACGATCAGCTAGATAATTAAAGTCGAGATCTATTTCATTGTAAAAGCGTAATAAGAATCCACAACGTACATCCGAACTGTAATAGAAATCAGTAAAGACACCCATTTCATCTTCCAACACTAGCATAGTAAGTTCCTCAGCTGAGTGAGCCATCTTACGATACTTCTGAGATTGATGAACAATGGTATAAATGCTTTCAGGTAGCGGACCAAAAACACTAGGACGAGTAACAATAATCTCTTCCCCAATGCCCACAATAATATCAGCATTCATTCCTAAAGCGGGATATAATAGATTGAAATGTTCTATGATTACCCTGCGGTTTTGAGCTAAAACCCTTTTAACGAAATCAACGATTTCGTGCATCTGAACGAATGCCATTTGAAAGCGCACGTCAATATGATAAGTTGATGCATCCGTTAGATCTTCAAAGGGGTTTCTAGCCTGCATTATTTTGCGCGGATTCATGACATCATCATCATTAGAGAGTTCCAGTCCTGGAAACATCCCTTTGATAAGGGATGATTTTCCAGAACCAGCATCTCCTACTATTCCGATTAATTTATCGTTATAGTGTAAATGTTGATGCGCAATTTGTTCCCCCAAGAAGATTAGCCTCTCCTTGCCTCTGGGAGCATAATACTGCGAAGAGACCGAATATTCTTGTAAGAGATTTCGCATACTTTATTATAGTTTAAACTGAAACTTCATTAAAGGAGCATGTTGTTGAGCTCCATAAACATCAGTTTCACCAAGTGATCCTGATGGAATAGGACGAACAATAGTTATTTTGATAGCCTTAGCTGGATCAAAATATACAAGACTAATAATATCTGATTCAGGGATATTATAAAGAGGAGCAAAAACTTTTTTATTCATTATCTGAGCCTCTTTAGCCTTATTGTACATATCGAAATCTTTAAAAATGATATCGAAAGTGAGTTCATATGGGCCTGAATTCTTACTACGAATTACTGAAGCCACATCCATTAACTTATATTCCATAATTTCTCCTCCTTATTTAAAAATTAATGTATTCGATTGGGAATAGCGATACAGGGTCTGCCACTTTTAATAAGTGATAAACATTAAATTCGAACACTTCACCCACGTGACAATCTGATGGTGAGAATGGGAAAGCCAAGTTACCAGCAGTAGAAATACGTCCTTCATAACCATAGTGAAGCATAGTACTTCTTGCAAAGCCACAAATCGTATCAGCATGTTGTTGAGTATCAGCAACAGCCTCAATAATAATTAGTAATTCATCACCTGTCTCACCTTCAATACCCTTAAACATAGACATAACACCATTCTTACCATAGATTTTAAAATCTAAGAAGAACTTCATGCCATAATGCTTAAAGTTATCTTCAACTCTCTTCTTCACATTAACAACGATATCATCTATCTTGCTAATCATGATTGGGTCTTTAGTTGCAGCACAAGAGATAGTACGATAACCTACCTTACGAACACCTTCAAGTTTTACAAAATACTCATCTGTAGGAACGAATTTTGTACCTGTTACATGTACCTTATTATCATCTACCTGAGTAAATTTAGTATCATGTAAGTTTAGAGCACCCCCTGGACCAGGAAGGATATATGGATTAGTTTTTTCATATAGCGTATGAGCAGCTACCGACAGAGTAGTACATTTACGTAGAGGAGACAATGGCTCAAGAATAAAGCCGTCTTCACGTAAATAACCAAACATACAATCGCTACCACTACCTGGCAAACAAGTAATTGCTGCACACTCAAGGATCTTTCCTAAGTGAAGAGCTAAGCCCTTATCAAAACCGTTTTTCACAGCTAGAGAAGCAAAAACAGAAGGGTCATAAGAACGACCAGCTAATATAACATCTGCACCACTTTCTAGAGCTTTGATAAATGGTTCTTCACCCATTTGAGCTACGATACGAACTGATTCATCAACATCTTTTTCTGTAATTGGTTTTGCAGGAGCCAAAGGAGTTACATTTCCTTTTTTCAATTCAGCTTTGATAAAATCTTTATCAAACTCTGATTGAATAATTGCCAATTTAAAGTTTAACTTCTTTTCTTTAGCAATCTCCTTGATTATATTTAAAGTTAACTCTACGTGAGGTCTTCCTCCAGAACCACCAGCCGAACCAATGATTACAGGTACTTTATTTTCAAGCCCTGCAGGTATCATTATTTCCAAATCACGCTTTACAGCATTAGGATCTGTAAATGATATACCAGCACCTAAATAATAAGGACCCGGGTCTGTAGAACCTGCGTCCACAGCAATAACATCTGGTTTACGTTCCATTCCTGCTTGGAATGATTCTATGGGGAACCCATAGCCTAATATAGCGGTTGTAGATAGAATTCTCAACTCTTTCATAAGTATCTATTTTTAAAGGTTTACAAATTAAAGTTTGTTTTTAAGTGCTAAGATTCTACTCATTTCATTGAATACAATCATATAGCCTTCGTCAACACCCATACCTGGTTTTGCAAGGTATTGGATAGGAGATGTTGCCATAGCAATGTTTGCACAAACTTCTGAAGAACGGTTTGTTTCGTTACAAGTACCACCCAAATAAGCATCAACACCTTCTTTGTTACAGAAGATTACAGCTTCGATAGCATTATTGATACCACCTAAGTCTGGAGTTTTAATTTGGATCATATGACCAGCTTTAGCTAATGTAAAGTCTTTGATATCTTCCAAAGTATTACACCATTCGTCTGCTACAATTTTAGCAGGAGTCTTGTGATCATCTAACAATTTACGAAGAGTACTTAACGCCTTGATTTGATCTACTTTACCATCCATATCAACTGGACCTTCAACACGAAGTTCGAATGGAGCAACTATTTCAGCTAATTCACCAATATAATTTGCAATTTTTTCTAGATCGTTATTGAATACAATACTTAAAGTTCCATAAACGTCAATATGAATTGCTGGTTTATAAGAATCATAAGGTTTGTGAGTTACGATTCTATCTTTCAACCAAGTCAAGTATTCTTTAATTTTTTCTCCCTTGAAGCCTACTTTAGTTTCAACATGATTAAATAAAGCATGTGGCAATACGTCAACACCTTTAATAATCATTTTGTCCACGTTAAGATAGCGATCATCTCCCGATTGAGAGAAAATAGGAATCATTTTATCAGAGATAGTTACTCCGTATTCATCGGCAATTACTTGAGCCATTAATTTTGTTTTGCTCTTAGCTACTGCATCCAAACATGCTTGAGTAACACCATAACGAATAGCAGTGTGGTATTTTTTACCAGTAGATGGACTTGTTGTTTTATCTACTCTATCTGCCATTTCTTTGAATGTTGTGATGTCCTTGCCTTCGTAAAGTGGTGCAATCTCTTTTTCAATTAGAGGAATAAAGTTTTCTGCTAAGAAAAGAGGATCTCTACCACCTGCTCCTGAGTATTGTACAGCTGCACAATCACCATGAGCAATAGCTCCGTTTTCAAGTATGAATAGTACTGAAATTGACTCACCAGCTTGACGAACTGATGTAAAACCTGGAGTTACAGGCTCACCTAAATAAAATGCTCCATCATTTTTAGCACCTTGTTTAATTGCTTTTTGGTCGTCAAAGTAAAAACCTGTTTTACCTGGGGCACATATAACTTTTTTAATTTTCATAGTACTAGTTTTAAAAGTGTTGTCGTTTTATTGATTAGTTATTATATTTTTGGACGTCCTACCAAGAATCCTTTACCGATGGCATACACGTCATCAATAACCATTTGGAAATTGACAGGTCTGTTCTCAAATTTAGCTCTCTCTTCAAGCTTACCTCTATGGAAGTCTCTAAGCTCTTGAGTGAAAGGAAGGTTACCCAACTCTAAAATACGGATTGCTCCATCATTATCACGAGCAGGCATTACTTTACCAGCATTGTAACGGCTAGGAGCAAAAGGAATATCTAATACACCTGCTTCAAATGCTGCAATAGTACCAAGGGCGAAATCACCTTTACCTAGTTCTTCAACTTTATCAAGGATACATTTCATTTCTGCTTCAATGATATTGCACTCTTTTACCACTGCTGGTATTTCTGTAAAATCTTGGTCACGTAACATAGATATAACTTGCTTAGTAGCTCTCAAACCAGCAGCATTTGCTTCTTTTGTTGGCACACCCACAGCTTCATGAGGTGTTTTAACAATAACTTTTGATGCTTTTGCTAAGGCTGCAGTTGCAGAACCCCAAGATATTACACCAAATGCTTTAGACTCATCTTGAGGGAAACCACCCATCCATTGGTGGAATACAGTAGTAATCTTCACGTCCTTGTAACCAAATTTCTTTAAGTATTTATTAGTTACCTCACGAAGAGCACGAATAGCTGCTACGTCTTGAATTAAGTTACCACATTGTCCATAACCTACAGTGATATCTTTCACTCCTTGCTCTGCTGCCAATAAGGTTTCAATTACAGCTACAGCATTAGAAATACAAGCAGGAATCAAAGTACCTGTCAATGGGCCAAATGGTTCACGATTGATAGAAACACCTGCTTCTTCATACAACCCACATAGACGGTCGGTATATTGCCAGTGAGCAATCGTTTTTTCAAGAGAATAATCTTTAGAATAAGGTATGTTATAAGATATACCTCCACCTTCATATGAAGTAAAACCACCTGCAATAGAAATCTCTGTTAATAGACGAGCATCAGGAGTACCATGACGTACCTGAACTGGACTCTTCATTACTGATGTCACCTTACGACAAATTTCTTGTCCATAGTTTACAACAGGAAAACCATTTAACATAGAACGACCAGTTTCAATACTCTTTTCGATACCTACTTCTGCTTCATGATATCTATTTAAACGAGTATAACTATCGATAGTTGAAGGTAATAAATCTGCTCCTCCTTCATTTTCTAGATATTGAAGAAGTTCAATGTGTTTTTCATAAAGTGCTACACCAGCACGTGGTTGAACTAATGTTACTCCTTCAGCTGTAGCTTTTTGAAGTTTAGTACCAAATCTTTTTGAATCTGGAATTGTTTTTTGATAAGCAACTGCTTCGTCAAAATCAATATTTTTACCCGTAGGCCATTGATTCAAGACTTCTTTACGTTCTGCAAAGAAATCATCATTAGATAGCTTTTTATTTGTGATTTTCATGTGTATTAGTTTCTTTATCGGTGATTTTTATAATTTCTTTTTTTAATAATGAAAGAGCCAATTCTGGATCTACTGCTGAAAGCAATCCCATTGCTCCAAAAATATATTTTTGATCCAGCATATAGCTTGGATTTTTTGGTTTGGGATGAACATAATCCATAGGTTTTGCTTTAGCTCCTTCTAATATATGCGTGGGTGATTTACTATTAACAATAACCCCACCAATACCAATAACATAAGGAACTTCAGCTAAATCTTTACCTACTAGAGTAAAAACTTCTCCCATAGGAGTAAAAGCTTGAGCATAAATTCCAGCATGTCTTTCCACTGCGATATCTACAGCCATACGAGCTAAGTTTTCTTCTATCTTTTGCTCTTGACTATTTTCTTCAGCTAATAAATCTGGATTAGAAGTACATTTAGCAACCCAATCTTTATATTCTTGGGCTTTGATCCCCGATTGCATTTCGAGTAAATCTAAATTAACCTCATCTAGTAATGCAGCAAGACTATAACGCATCCCCAAATCTCCTTCAACTGTTCTTTTATTATAAGGTTCGGGTAAGCCCTTGTACATTACGCTATCCATTGTCGGATGTCCCTTTGACATGGAATAAATATCTGTTGTAGCACCTCCTATATCTACAGCTAGTAAATCTCCTACTCCAGATGTTTTAAGAGTTCCCTTACTTAATAATTCACAACCATTTAATACAGCTAATGGGGTTGGGATAATTTTATAAGGAGTTAGTGCTTGAGCTTTACTTAATCCTTTAGCATCAATAATACGACTAATAAATAAGTCTTTGATACATTGCTTTGCGGGATCAATATTCAACTTATTAAACTCAGGCATTACGTTTTCTGTAATGACATAGGGTTTATCAGCATTTTTAAATACTTCCTCTAAATCATAAGAAGCGCTTTTATTTCCTGCAACGATTACTGCAAACTTTTCAGGGATCTGAGCTAAACGCTTAGCATTTGCTATAATAACCTCTTTATTTCCTCCATCGGTACCACCACAAAGAAGAACTAAGTCGGGCTTTATTTGTGCTATCTCATCTTGCTCAAATTTAGATATTTCGTAAGCATAGGTTTTTACAACTTTTGCACCTGCACTAGCAGCAGCCATTTTTGCAGCCTTAGCGGTCAATTCTGGAACTAGTCCTAGAGCAACCATTTTTAATCCACCAGCAGCGCTACTACAACATAAGAGTTTATCATATTTAAACTCTCCTATTTTTGATTCTAGTTTTTGTAGAGCTTTATTGAAACCGACCATAACATCTGTTTCAATTGTCGTAAAAGAAGATGCTGTACCTAATATCTCAGCCTGATTACCATCGATTGCAGTTAGCTTTGTATAAGTGCTACCAAAGTCGATAGTTAGGTACTTCATTTTATTTCATTTTTAAGATTTTCTTTAAATCTGCAATAGTAGTTTCGATAGGTGTACCTGGAGGATAGACTTGATTAAAGCCCATTTTCTCAAAACGTTGAGCAACGTCTTCGAAATTTTGTTTTCCCACCACAAGATTACCGCCTGCTAATAAAGGTATTCCTTTTAAGCCAGCTTCATCACATTTTTCACGTAGACCTTGACAGTCAATTTCACCGTGACCATAAAGAGAAGATACTAGGATCGCATCTGCATTAGTTTCAAGTGCTGCTTCAATGTATTCTTCTTGGGAAACCATTACGCCAAGATTTACAACCTTGAATCCAGCCTCATCAAGTGCAAAAGCGATAATTTTGTTACCTACGGCATGTGCGTCTGCACCGATTACCCCAGTGACAATTGTTTTCGTGTTCATAGCAAATAGTGTATTTAAAGTTTATTTAAGTCTATTATGATAACCTTTTATTCTGTTTTTTATTATTAGCTATCAATATGATAGTAAGTGTCATACTATCAGCCCTTAGACCTAATACAAATCTAACTTTTATTTTGATAACTAGTTAAAAAAAAGTAAAAAAAATCTATTCTTTATTAAGATAATACGTTATTTATCTTTGCATCTAACACTATTATTTTGTAGGTAAATGGGAAAATACGTCCTCACCACACTTTTATTGACATTTTGATAAATAAAAGACACAAAAACGCATGTTTTGATAAATTATCGAGAACAATGCCCTAAAATACAAGGTAAAACTAATGAAAAGCAGCATAATAGGTGTATATAAATAGATAACACCTATCTAAAATATCCTTTTTATTAATCTCGATTTGACAGATTGCAGAAAAACAGGAAGTATTTAATCAAAAATAAAGCATTCAATAATATTACATTCTATCTCTATAGCAAAAACGCATTAACCTCAGTAAAAGAGTATAATTTATTACACTACCTCTCCCCCAATAATAGTATATCCCCATAACATCGACTTATCAAAGCTACGATGGTAATAAAGCTTAGTACAGAACTCTACCGATATACAAACAAGTTTCTATCGCTATTCTTGTTGCAACACAAATCTCTAAACCATGCCTTTATATCTCTGTTTACATTCGTTCCTCTTCTCTTTATATATTTTCGTTTCAAATTCGCATATATACAAAAACGGCAACTCTCACGAGCTGCCGTTTCCAAATAAGTATATCGAAAAGGTTGTCTATTAACCTCCGAAATCGTCAAATAATAAGTTTTCTCTTGGTACACCTAGGTCATAAAGCATCTTTTCTACTGCCTTACTCATAGGACCAGGACCACACATGTAGTATTCAATATCTTCTGGTGCTTCATGATCTTTCAAGTAATTATCATAAATAACCTGATGAATGAAACCTACTGGACCATCCCAATTATCTTCTGGAAGTGGAGCACTTAAAGCGATATGGAATGAGAAATTAGGGTATTGCTTTTCTAGTTCACGGAAATCTTCTTCATAGAAAATTTCGGCTTTTGAACGAGCACCATACCAATAAGAAATCTTACGGTCTGTGATCTTCAATGTTTTTAGCAAGTGAAGCAAGTGTGCACGTAATGGAGCCATACCAGCACCACCACCAATATAAAGCATTTCATTCTTCGTAGAAAGGATAGGATGGAAATCACCATAAGGACCACTCATCATAACCTTATCACCTGGTTTAAGTGAGAAGATATATGAAGAAGCAATACCAGGATTTACTTTCATAAATCCACCGTTCTTACGATCAAAAGGAGGTGTTGCAATACGTACGTTCAGTGTAATCACATCTCCTTCGGCAGGATAGTTAGCCATAGAGTAAGCACGAATGGTTTCTTCATCATTCTTACAGTTCAAATCCCACATCTTGAATTTATCCCAATCAGAATGGAAGTTTTTATCAATTTGGAAATCTGCATACTTGAGGTTATACTTAGGAATATCAATCTGAGCATAACTACCTGGTACGAAATCCATATGTTCACCAGCAGGTAATTTCACTACAAACTCTTTAATAAAGGTAGCAACGTTGCGGTTAGAAACCACTTCACATTCCCACTTCTTAACACCTAGTACTGATTCAGCAATCTGAATCTTCATATCCTCTTTCACTTTCACTTGGCAACCCAAACGCCATTTAGCATTTTGTTCTTTACGAGAAAAGTGAACTTTTTCAGTTGGCAAAATCTCACCACCGCCTTCTAAGACTTGGCAAGTACACTGTCCACATGAACCTTTTCCACCGCAAGCAGATGATAAGAAAATATCATTTGATGCTAATGTTCCTAGGAGAGAACTCCCTGGTTCAGTATCCAATTCTTTCTTTCCATTAATAAGGACTTTTACCTTACCCGATGGAGATAAATATTTTTTTGCAACTAGCAATATGATAACGAGCAGTAAAATAACCGCTAGGAAAACTACAATACTCGTTACTATTAAAGGTAAAGCTGTCATTGTATTATTCTTTTATCAATTAAATTTTTAAACCTGAGAAACACATAAAGGCCATAGCCATTAGTCCCACAGTAATAAATGTAATTCCAAGACCTCTTAATGGAGCTGGAACATCAGAGAAAGTCATTTTTTCACGAATAGCTGCCAAGCCAACAATAGCTAATAACCAGCCAATACCTGAACCTAATGCATATACAGTAGCCTCACCTACGTTAACAAATTCTCTTTGTTGCATAAACAAAGAACCTCCCATAATGGCACAGTTTACAGCAATTAAGGGTAAAAAGATACCTAGAGAAGCATACAGCGAAGGACTGAATCGTTCAATAACCATCTCCACTAACTGTACTATACCTGCAATTACAGCAATAAATAGAATAAAGCTTAAGAAGCTCAAATCTACTCCTTCTACAAGTACATCAGCTTTCAATATATAGTTTTCAAGCAAATAGTTAATTGGTAAAGTTACAACTAACACGAATGTTACTGCGATACCAAGTCCTAATGCTGTCTTAACGTTCTTCGATACAGCTAGGTATGAACACATCCCTAAGAAGTAAGCGAAGATCATGTTATCGACAAATATCGATTTTACAAATAAACTTAGATAATCCATAATTTTTCAGAATTTAAACCATAGCCAAGACTACAGCTAAATATTCATATTATTTTTCTTGTAACTCTTTATGTCTACTTCTTTGGTACCAGATAATACAAGCACAAAGAACTAGCGCCATTGGAGGCATTACCATTAAACCATTATTCATATATCCCATATCATAGAATGATTGAGGGATTACTCTAAAGCCTAATAGCTCACCAGAACCTAATAGTTCACGGAAGAAACCTACAATAACCAAAATTTTAGCATAGCCTAATCCATTACCCATACCATCTAGGAATGACTCCCAAGGACCATTAGCCATTGCAAATGCTTCCAAACGACCCATTAAGATACAGTTGGTAATAATCAAACCAATATATACTGATAGCTGCTTACTTACATCATAAGCATAAGCTTTCAATATCTCACTTACTACAGTTACAAGAGCAGCTACGACTACCAACTGAACAATAATACGAATACGATTAGGAATCGTTTTACGGATTAAAGAAATAATTACGTTAGCAAAAGCTACAATAATAGTAACTGACAGCCCCATTACAATAGCTGGTTCTAATTTAGATGTAACCGCTAATGCAGAACAGATACCAAGAACTTGAACTGTTACTGGGTTATCTATACCTAACGGAGCTGAGAATATATCTCTATTCTTTTTAGAAAATAATTGACTCATATTCTATACCTCCTTATTTTGTTAAAAATGTTTTGTATTGGCCAAGACTGGTTTTAATCATCTTATCTACACCTTGTGATGTAATTGTACCACCAGTAATACCATCTACTTCATATTCATCATGTTGTACTTTACCGTTCTTAACTACACTAAGCACAACAGAACCATCTTTCATTATGATTTTGTCTTTGAAATGATTCTGGAACATTGGTGTAGCTATTTCAGCACCTAAACCAGGAGTTTCTCCTGCATGATCAAAGAAAACACCATATATAGTGTTCTTATCATCATTTAATGCTACATAACCCCAAAGGATATTCCACAGACCATTACCCGACATTGGTAAAATGTATTTTGTTTCACCATTCACTTCACAAATATAAAGAGGTAACTGACGATCTTTTAAGTCCTTAGCTAATTCAGCTTTCATATCAATGCTGAATCCACCATCTTCTTTTACTACAGCTGCATCAGAATTAATTATTTGATCAGCTTTAACATATTTATCAAATTCTGCTTGGATATTTTCTGCTTTACTTGCGTCAATATTCAAGGCACTAAGAATCTGCTTCATTTTATCAAAATCCTCATTCTTCTTTTGTGTACTCTTAAGAGATTCAGACACAAAAGCTAAGAGAAACGCAACGATAACAACCATTACCGAAGCATAAATGATAGTATATGTATTACTATTTGTATTCATCTTTCTTTCGGTTTTAATTAATTGTTAGAGTTTATTGCACGTTTTTCACGACGATTGATGTTCGATTGAACAACATAATAGTCAATCAATGGGGCAAAAATATTCATTAATAAAATAGCAAGCATCATACCCTCTGGATAACCAGGGTTTAATACACGGATCACAATAGCCATAACACCTATTAGGAATCCAAATATATATTTACCTGTTTCGGTACGAGCTGAGGTCACTGGATCGGTAGCCATAAAAACAGCACCAAAGCAGAATCCACCTAAAGCTAAATGTTGATACCAAGGCATGTGAGCCATAGCTGTATCTGGACCAAATTGATTGAAAATAACGCCCATAAATGCACCTCCAACAAACACTGAGAACATAACTTTCCAGCTAGCAACACCTGTAATTAGTAAGATGGCTGCTCCTATTAGAATAGCAATTACACTTGTTTCTGCAATAGAACCGGGAATTAAACCAGTTACCATATTGATATCAAATGCAGGTAGTTGATCTGCGGCTGCTGTAGAAGCTATACCCAATGGAGTAGCTACAGTTAAACCATCAACAGTTTGACCAAGGCCAAAAATACTATCTGATGATACCCATACTGCATCACCCGACATTTTTGTAGGGTAAGCAAAGAATAGGAATGCACGAGTTACTAAAGCTACATTAAATACGTTCATACCTGTACCGCCAAAGATTTCTTTAACAAAAATCACTGAGAATGCTGTAGCAACAGCTAGCATCCATAAAGGACAGTCAATAGGAACAATCATAGGAATAAGGATACCAGAAACAAGGAAACCTTCGTTCACTTCTTCTTTTTTCCATTGAGCTATAGCAAACTCAATACCTAAACCTACAACATATGAAACTATAATTTTGGGAAGAACGGCTAGGAAACCATAACCAAACATTTCCCAGAAAGAACCAGTCTCGCCTACTGCGTGAATAAAATGTTGATAACCTACGTTATACATTCCGAATAAAAGAGCTGGAATCAACGCAATCACAACAAACGACATCAAACGTTTACTATCAGCCATATCATGGATATGAGTTCCTGATGTCGAAGTACTATTTGGAACGAATATGAATGTTTCAAATCCGTCAAATAGAGAATGGAATGCGTGGAGTTTACCACCCTCTTCAAAGTGTGGTTTTATCTTATCTAGATAATTTCTTAACGCTTTCATTTATTTATATTGATTTTTAATATTAACACATTTCTGCTCTAAGCATGTCTAAGCCATTACGTACAATCTTCTGTAATTCCATTTTAGAAGAACATACGAATTCACAAAGAGCAAAGTCTTCTGGGGCTACTTCATAAATACCCAATTGCTCCATACGATCAATATCTCCTGCAAGAATAGCTTTAATTAAGTATTCTGGGAAAATATCCATAGGTAGAACTTTATCATACTCATTGGAGAAAATCATATGACGTTTTCCACCTTTGATACGAGCATCAAGAGTGTATTCTTTCTTTCCTTGTAACCAACTGAAGTAAGAATGGCTAACACTAAATTGATCTGTTCTAGGCATAATCCAACCAAATAATTCGTGAACATCATCACCTTCTGGGATAACTGTTACAATTGAATCTGTTGCACCTAAAAAACCATCAGCTGCAATATGTCTTCCTGTAAGGACACTACCACTAATATAGCGTAGTTTTTTATCGTCGTTTACTTTTCCTTTAAAGAGGTTTGTCAATTGAGTACCCAATTGTAATTTACAATAAGCTGGTTTCTTTACTTCAGAACCTACAAATGCTACCGTACGAGTAAAATCAACTTTGCCGGTATTAAATAAGCGTCCCATAAAAATAACAGCTTCTGCACTTACAGTCCAAACTACTTCACCTTTGCTAACTGGAGCAATGTGATTAATTTGAACTCCTACATTTCCTGCAGGATGAGGACCATCAAAAACATTGATCTCTACATTTTTTGCTTGAGTTAAAGCAGGAGAAGTTTGATTAATGCTAATTGAAAGATAGGTTTTAGCTAATTTAGAAAGAACATCTAAACCAGTTTGGAAGTTTTCTTCATCACCTTTAAGCTTAAATTCAAAATTTCCAGCTAAAGGGTTGCTATCAAAGCCTGAAACGAATATCGCTCTGGGTTTACTATTGGGATTAGCAACTACGTCATAAGGACGTTCTTTAATAAAACCAAAAAGACCTGATGCAAGCATAGTTGACTTAATCTCTTCTGCAGAGAGTTTAGCAACATCCTTTTTACCAAAGTCTACATATTCTTGAGCACTCGAAGGACGAACGGTTATGTTCAATACTTTTCGACGAGCCCCACGCTCTACAGCAGTAACTACACCACTAACGGGTGAAACAAACTTCACTTCGGGATTTTTCTTGTCAATAAACAAGGGAGTCCCAGCCTTTACCTCTTGATCGGGTCTAACAACGATTTTAGGTGTAACTCCTGGGAAGTCGTCAGGTACGAGACCAATAAGTCCTGGTTCTTCAACAGTAAATAACACCTCTTCAGCTTTACCTTTAAGAGAGATATCGAGGCCTTTACGTAACTTTATTACATTTGCCATGTTATTACAAATAATGATTTTGTTTATTTGATAGCAAAAGTAATAAATTAAACTCTGAATAAAGAGGAAAAGCAGAACGTTTTAAGGAGATAATTCCTTAAATGTTCTGCTTTTCGCAATTAATTAAAATATTTTGATTGTTTTGGCTGAATTTGTTAATATACCACTATACATTTTTCAGCCAACAGCATAAATACAACACAATAACAGTCTATTAAGTCGTTAAAGTATAAGAATTTGATGCTTCTATTTCTTTTTATTTACATTTCAGGAGCAAACATTGGATCCCAGGCTGGTAATAAAGAAGGTTTTTTCTTCAATATATTCAATATTTTTTCGGGTACATATTTAGGCTCTACAACCAAGCGGAACATATACTCATTAAACCAATCATCTGTCATTATTACAAAACCTTTATGACCGCTGTCTGCACCCCAGCTGTTTTCAACTAACCACTTTGTTGTTTCTCCTTTTTCATTAAAATCAACTCCACAAAGAGTCATAGCATGTGCTGAACCACTTTCATAAGATTCAATTCTTTCTTTTTTATCCATCTTCATGGTGATTCCTAGAAGTGATTCATAATCATATAGCTTAAGATCATTAATACCTGCTTGACGGTCAAAGTATTTACCTACATCACTAGAGAAATACATCATTTTATTGTCTTTCAGACCAGCTACAGCTATTTTTTTAATTTCATCCATCGGCAGATTGATATATTTCCAGTTTTGTCCATCATATTGATGACGATCGAAATCAATTTCAAAAAGCTCATAATATGGGCGACTTGGGTCATTCATCAACATCACATAATCGTTGATAATTTTATTATCTCCATATTTCTCCATAAAGGTCATAGGTGTATGGTTTTCAGTTGCTACAGGATTTCCTTTAGCATCTCTACGCACCCATGTAAATTCTTTTGGAGGGTTTCCATAGACTAAAGCTAAAATACGATATACCTCACCTAGCATTTCAGTTTTCAAGCCATTAAGTTTGTTTAATGACTCACCTTTTTCTGATGCTTTACGCAACTGAATACCAAAATCTCTAAGCTTGTATTTCAAGATTTTATTCACATTACTAGTCTTAACACTTGTGTAAGTTTCAGGCATTGCTTCAATTGGAACAAGTCCATATTTATTGGCAGCATCAGCTACACCTGCAAAGGTACCACCATCATTAATAGGGCTCTTAAACAGCCATTGAACCATCTGATCATCAATAGCTTTATCACGGGTATCGATCACTCCTTGAAGGAATAAGTTTGATTTTTCCAGCTGATCCCAAAAGAATCCATAAACCTGAGAAAATTGAAATTCTCCCATGTCATATTTCTCAATTGCTTGAGAACGCATTACATTTAAACCAGTAAATAACCAACAACGCCCAGAGGATCGTTGATTTGTTATACCCTTAGATTTAACTTGAATAGCAAAATGTCCATCAACAGGAGTTGCTTCAGTACTACGCGCCAAGTTATCAATACTTGTAGCATTTAAAGCATTTCGCAAAGCTTTGTCGGTTGCATCATTTTTATAGGATTGCTCCATTTTTGTAAGCATATCAGGAGTAATGCCTCCTCCTTTTTTTTGTGCCTGTGAAGGCGATAACATAGCACTGAGCAGTACTACACTTAAAATAGTTTTCTTCATATCATTGAGTGTTTAGTCAGTTAAAACTACTAGCAAAATTAACAAATAATTAAGACACTCCTAAATTTTAACAGTGCTGAAAAAACTGAAACGATATGATATATAACATAAAAAAAGGTAGACCAAAGCCTACCTTTCTATTTTCAGGATATATAATTAGAAGTTAATTTAAAAAATTACTATTATCCAATAATATATTGTCAATTTGATAAGTTGTAGTTTTCCCTTCAGATGCACTACCAAGATACTTAAAAGCAAAAGTTACATTTTTACCAATATATTCATCAAGCTTAAACACACCTGCTTCAACAAACTCATCTCTTTTCTCAAGACCCTTAAATATTTCAGTAATATCTTTCCAATTTGCAGAAGCAACACCGTCTTCTTTTCCATTAAAGTCCTCAGACACAAGAATAGTCAAACAGTCTCCTGCATAATTACGTACTTGTATATCAAATTTAAAGATAAAATCTTTATCAAGAATTTTATTAGTAGGAGTTATTACCCAATTTTCACAAATACCATTCTTTTTATAAGCAGAAAAATCAATATACTTATTTTTATTATACTCTTTAACCTGCCAGACTTTCACTTCGTCTCCAAGAGCTAAATTAAACCATCCTTCACGAACAAAGTCAATATATCCTTTATCGTAATCCTCAAAATCAACAGAAATTAATGCAAGCGGTTTTAAAATCCATTTATTGTTTAAAACAACAAATAATGCTTCTCTTTCTTCTACTTCTTTCTCAGCTTCCTGATAATTATATGTAATAAATACAGAGGATCCATTATCTTTAGTAAACCACTTTTCTTGCAAAAAAGCAGGTAGGAATACACTTGGATCTAAAAGCTTATCAAAAGTCTTAGTGTCTTTTATTTTAGCAAGAGCTTTTGAGTATATCTCAATTTTTTCTCCTTCAGCTGATGCAGCTTCATCCAAATCTAAAGCGATCTTTTTATTCGTACTATTACTTCCTATTAAAGCATAATCACCATCCAAAAGTTTATAATCCATTTTTACTATATCTTGAGGCTCAGACATTTCATCTAGGCCATCAAAATATTTATCATTATAGTCACAGCTGCCCAATACAAAGAGCATAGCTATTAGACTCAATATATTTCTCTTCATAATCTTTTTTATTAGAAAGTTATTTTAAGTCTTACATTGTAAGTACGTCCAAAGCCATAGAATACACCATATGCTTTTCTCCAATCTGAAGCAGTATCTTTAGATGCATCAACCGAAGCATCAGTAATGTATTCTTGATTAAACAAGTTATTTACATTCCCTGATAAAATAGCTGTTACACCACCTATTTTGAAGCGATAACTTGAGTTCAAATCCCAAATTCCTGCAGAAGGTATTCTCCATGGAGAATAGAAATCAATAGCTTTATCTTTATCTAGAGAATTAGCGTTAATATCCCAGTCAGCATAGTTTCTTCCATAGAATAAGTAGTCTAAACCTATTCTTAATGCTTTGGATGGCTTAAATGTAGCACCAATAGCTGCTGTAGTTTGAGCAGAACCACCCACTTTAACATCTTTCAATTTCAACTGGCTCCAAGCATGATCATCAGATTGTGGCCCCGAAGCCAACTCACCTGTCTTTAAGTCCTTCAGTGGTTGACCTTGTGAATTATAAAAATAGCCTTTAGGATTACTTACCCATCTCCAATTACCAAGAGAGAACATACCTGTAATGTCTAACCAGTGAAAAGGTTTTGCAGTAAAGTCTAGTTCAATACCTTGGTGGCGAGCATTAACTCCAGACATATTAATAGTTGCTCTATCTATTTCAACCCCAGTATCTTCATCTGTTATGGAGTTGTATTTAACCATAGATTTATCTTTCCAATCCGTGTGATATAAGTTCACATTAGCTGCTAAGAAAGAAGAACGGAAACCATAACCCAACTCAAAAGAAAATATTTTTTCATTTAAACCATCAGGGTTGGTAGCATTATTCGTTGTTGACTGTAAGAATGCACCACCTGAGAAATAAGGTGCACGGCTGATATATCCAATATTAGCAAATACATTGTGGTGTTCGTCAATATTATAATTCACCCCCCCTTTAACAGTTCCTCCTAAATAGTTCTTAGTATCTGATTTTGCATGATCTTTATCATAATAGAATCGATCATATCTCCAATATCCTGTATTTGAAAGAGAACCAGATACAAATGCACTTAATTTATCAGTATTGTATTCTACTTGAGCAAAAACACCTTCTTGCATTACATGACCATCATAGTCACGATAAACAACATCACCTACTTGGAGTTTCTTATTTTTAAATAGGGGATCAGCTGCTGCTGCATTATTTTCAGGACGAACATTTGCCCTACTCTCGTCAAGGAAGTATTCTCCACCATAAAGATCTACTAATTCATTTGTATGAACACCCTTATAATATCTAATATCTATACCACCATAGAAGTCGAATTTTTCTTTAAATTTAGTAGTATAAGTTGATAATAAACCATACCAATTATGAGAGTTCTTTGATTTAGACATAGCCATATAAGAGCCATTATCGCTTGTTTTATTGTAATCATAGACCTGATCATAAGCAAAGGTACCATCATCATTACGGAAGTACTCATTCAAGACACCTCTATTCGTACCATACCACATATTTCTATGACTAGTTCCAGAGGCACTCTTACCATAACCTTGACCACCATAACCATATCCTCTACCTATAGAAGCATAAAGAGCAGTACTCAAGCTTGACTGACGATTTATTTCCCAAAAGTGATTTAAAGACAATTGTGGTTTATGGTATTCATTATGCTGAGAAGTTTTGCGTTCACCATTAATTCCATGACCATAAGTTGGATTATACTTATATTTATTGCCTTCACCCATATAGCGCTTGCCATACACTTCCCAATTCTCAATCGATAAACCATCATTACGATTACGTTGATTGTGCCATTGTGGCGCACCAAAAGCTGTAAATGACAATTGGTGATTGTCATTAATACGTTTTGCTATATTAATAAAATAGTTATATCCTTCGAACTCTGTTCCTTGAATATAACCATCACCCCATGTTTTACCACCTAGAAGAGTTAATGCCCAACCGCTTTCTGTTAAACCAGTTGATACATTAAATAGCATTTTATTGTAACCATCATTACCTAATGCATAACTAACAGATCCTCCTTTTTGAGCATCAATTGTTTTTGTAATAATATTAATAGAACCACCCACAGAAGGGGCAGCTACTTTTGAAGCTCCAAGACCTCTTTGAGTCTGCATAGAGCGAGTAACGTCAGATAAACCAGCCCAGTTTGACCAGTAAACACCACCCCACTCCATATCATTCATAGGCACACCATTAATCATTACAGCAATGTTTTCGGATTTAAAACCACGCATATTGATTTTAGAGTCTCCAAATCCACCACCTTGTTTAGTAGCATATACCCCAGGAGTAGCCTTCAAAATTTCAGGGAACTCTTGAGTACCTAGTTTTTCTTCGATAAACACAGGGTCAACAGAAGAAAGAGCTACGGGTGTCTGTCTATCTTTAGCAATAGATGATGTAATAGTAACGTCGGCAAGTGCAACAGCATCTTGGTTCATTTTTATTACACCTAGATTAACATTCCCTTTTTTAGTAATTTTTTGTTTCCAATCTAAAAAGCCGATATAGCTTATCTTTAATGTACCATTAGTGGGTACAGATTGAGTAAAGTTACCATCGACGTCTGTAATTGTTCCTTGTGAAGTTCCATCAACTACGACAGAAGCTCCAATTAGTGGATCACCTGTTTCTTTATCTACTACTTGCCCCTTTACTACACTTTGGGCAACTGCTGTTGCAGCTGAACAAATGATAGCACAAGTAATAAAAAGAAACTGAAATAGATGTCTTTTCATAATTTTCTTTGTTTGTTAATAAAAGTTACTGATACTTGATTCACCTACAAAGATATATATTATTCAGCAAATAACGGTTACGTTATTATTACATTTTTTAATACTTAGAACCAATGATTAAATTAAAAGCATAAAAAAAGAGGACATATTGCCCTCTTTTTTATTTAATAGAATTTATTTATACTAAGAAGTATTAATCGTTAATTAATTTTCGATATCGAATGCGTTGTGGACCAACATCTCCTAGGCGTTTAATCTTATTCTCTTCGTACTCTGAATAAGAACCTTCAAAGTAAAACACATTAGAATCTCCTTCGAAAGCTAAAATATGAGTACAAATACGATCTAAGAACCAACGATCGTGAGAAATAACCACTGCACAACCAGCAAAATCATTTAAACCATCTTCTAATGCACGCAATGTATTTACGTCAATATCATTGGTAGGCTCATCTAGAAGCAACACGTTTCCTTCTTCTTTAAGCGCCATAGCTAAATGCAAACGATTACGCTCTCCACCAGAAAGTGCTCCACAAAGTTTTTCCTGATCGGAACCTGAGAAATTAAAACGAGATAAATAGGCACGAGCATTTACATCTCTACCCCCCAATCGAAGAGTTTCATTTCCTTGTGAAACAACTTGGTAAACTGTCTTGCTAGGGTCTATATCTTTGTGTTGCTGATCGACATAGGCTAATTTCACTGTTTCACCTACATCAAAAGTACCTGCATCTGGAGTTTCTAACCCCATAATTAGTCTGAATAAAGTTGTTTTACCAGCACCATTCGGACCAATAATTCCCACAATACCATTGGGAGGTAAGTTAAAATTCAAATTATCGAACAACAGTTTTTCTCCATAAGCTTTGGCTACACCCTCAGCTTCGATAACTTTCTTGCCTAAACGAGGACCATTAGGTATAAAGATTTCCAGTTTTGCTTCTTTTTCTTTCACATCTTCATTGAGCAACTGGTCATAAGCATTCAAACGAGCTTTACCCTTTGCCTGACGAGCCTTAGGAGCCATACGTACCCAGTCCAACTCTCTTTGAAGTGTACGACGACGCTTACTTTCTGTTTTTTCTTCCATTTCAAGACGTTTGGTCTTTTGCTCTAGCCAGCTTGAGTAATTTCCTTTCCAAGGAATACCTTCACCACGGTCTAGTTCCAAAATCCAACCGGCTACATGATCTAAGAAATAACGGTCGTGGGTTACAGCGATAACCGTACCTTCGTATTGTTGTAGATGCTGTTCTAGCCAATCAATAGATTCTGCATCTAAATGGTTGGTAGGCTCATCAAGCAATAGAATATCGGGTTTCTTTAGTAATAAGCGACACAATGCTACACGACGACGTTCACCTCCTGATAAGTTTTTAACCGATTGGTTTTCGGGTGGACAACGAAGTGCGTCCATTGCACGTTCTAATTTACTATCTAAATTCCACGCATCCGTTGCGTCGATTATATCTTGTAGTGCAGCTTGACGAGTGAAGAGCTTATCCATTTTTTCGGCATCCTCATAATATTCAGGCAAACCAAACTTTTGATTAATATCTTCATACTCATTCAATGCATCAACTGTTTCTTGAACGCCTTCCATCACGACTTCTTTTACTGTTTTAGAGTCGTCTAAAAATGGTTCTTGTTCCAAATAACCTACAGAGTATCCTGGAGAGATCACCACCTCTCCCTCATATGATTTTTCTACGCCGGCAATTATTTTAAGGAGTGTTGATTTACCAGAACCATTTAAACCAATGATACCGATTTTAGCTCCATAAAAGAAAGATAAATAAATGTCTTTTAAGACATACTTATTGGGTTGGAATGCTTTACTCACTCCAACCATAGAAAAAATTACTTTTTTATCGTCAGCCATAAACTTTTTATTAATAGTGTTTTACATGCCTATAGCAAACAAAGATAGTAAATTTTTATCGATTTATTTTGGATGTAAAAAATATATATCTATCTTTGCAACCGCAATCAAAAAGCAACTAGGATTGATTCGTTAGCTCAGTAGGTAGAGCACAACACTTTTAATGTTGGGGTCCTGGGTTCGAGCCCCAGACGGATCACAGAAGAGGAAGACTTAACGGTCTTCCTTTTTTTATTTTAGTAATTTTCTTTTACTGTAAAAATTACAGTTCTCATTATTTCTAAAATACACCCATAACAACAGCAGTTCCTTCTTGATAAAAACACTCATCTATCTAGGGAACTAATCTTCTAAAAAAAAGGTATAACTTACTATCTCTAAATTACTTTCACGAGCAGAAAACTCAGAACATAACGAAGAGCTATAGATGCGTTTTATGATTATATAAATACGTATAATTGTTTATATGACTATATTTTATCAACAAATAGTTATAACATCTAAAAATTTATATAACTTTACACATAAGGAGTTCTTTATCTTATTTCTTCAACCCATAAAGGTGCCTCTTATTATCAGAGGAGAATAGGGAATCACGTTTAACTCGTGAGCTGTCGCGCAACTGTAAGCGTCGCAAATTATTCTATTTAACAACATCCACTGTTCCTAGAAGGAATGGGAAGGATAAATAGAAATGACGCAAGCCAGGATACCTGCCTTTATTGGATTGACAATACTTCGCGATAAAAGTATAATGTCGAATTCAAATTCCCTAAATCAGGGAGAAATTCATTTATTCTATTCTTATCTAGCTGTATTGTGAAGTTCGAAAAGAACTTTTCAGGTATTTATTATTAATCCTAAAAGTTGAAACATGCGAACAAGCAAAGCCGATTATCCGCGTTATGGTAATCAAAGTAAAGCCAATCATTTGCCTCTAAGTAGATATAAGCACAGTATCTCATTTATTCTATTCTCAAAGTTAGTTCACGAAACTTCCATTTTTAAACAATACTACTATGGACTGGTTTAGCGATTTATGGTCGGGGCAAAGTATATCTAGCTCCATACTGATTCTTTCTGTTGTTATTTCCATAGGTGTTGCATTAGGCAAAGTACAAGTTAAAGGTGTTTCTTTAGGTGTTACATGGACCCTTTTTATAGGTATATTGTTTGCCCACTTTGGAATTCATGTAGAAGCAAATATTCTCAATTTATTTAAAGATTTTGGTCTGATCCTATTTATATATACGGTTGGGATGCTTGTTGGCCCCAGTTTCTTTTCTTCTTTTAAAAAAGATGGTATCCGCCTAAATCTATTTGCATTAATTATTGCATTACTAGGGTGCGTAGTGACCTATATTATTTATCTGATAACTGATACGCCCATTGAGACAATGATGGGTGTAATGTCTGGTGCGGTAACAAACACTCCTGGCCTAGGTGTAGCACAACAAACTAGCTTAGACATAACGGGTGTTGAAAACCCGGATATTGCAGCAGGATATGCCGTAGCCTACCCATCGGCTATCATAGGAACAATTATTACTTTATTATTCTTTTATTCTATTTTTCGCATTAAGAAACAAGATGAGGAAAAAGCTGCTTTAGAGGCTAACAAACAAGAAAACCCCGCTCGTTTACTATCACTTAGCGTGGAAAACAAATCTCTGGATGGACTGAGTGTTTATGAAATCCAAAAACTGATAAATCGCAATTTCATCATCTCTCGTATTAAATATTCTGACGGCCGAATAAATATAGCAGATGCAAATACACAACTACATCTAGGTGATATCATTTTTGTAGTCACTTCTGAGGACTCAGCCTCTTGCTTAATCGCTTTTATAGGAAAAGAAATAGAGGTAAACTGGGATCAAATAGACAATACGTATATCTCTCAAGAAATAGTTGTTACGAAGTCAACTGTCAATGGATCTACTCTGTCTGAATTGCATCTTAGAGATTTAGGAGTAAATATCACGAGAATATATAGAGCAGGTATCACCTTGGTTGCATCACCTTCTTTACAACTACAAATGGGTGACAAGGTAGTTGTCGTTGGCACTCAGCATTCGGTAAATGAAGTAAGTAAAAGACTAGGTAATTCTCTTAAAAAACTAAACCTACCTAATCTATTTCAAATATTTATAGGAATTGCTATCGGTATTATTTTGGGTAGCATTCCTCTTATTTTTCCAGGTATTCCACAGCCTGTAAAATTAGGCTTGGCAGGAGGACCACTTATTATAGCCATATTGATAAGCCGATTCGGTCCGAAATACAAGATTGTTACCTATACAACAGAAAGTGCCACTTTAATGCTGAGGGAAATAGGGATAGCTTTATTCCTTGCTAGTGTAGGATTAAGTGTAGGGGGCAGTTTTATAGACTCCATCGTTAATGGTGGATATAAATGGATTGGTTATGGTCTTCTGATTACAGTCATTCCACTATTGATAATGGGATTCGTTGTTCGTAAGATATATAAGATGAATTACTTTACAATGTGTGGACTAATGGCTGGAGCCATGACTGATGCACCCGCTTTGGCTATTGTTAATGAAATGAGTGAAAGTGGAATACATTCTGTCAGCTATGCTACAGTATATCCTCTGACCATGTTTATGCGAGTTTTACTCACTCAATTAATGTTATTACTAATCATATAATTCGATAATCAGACGTCAAGCTACAAAATTGACACTTGTAAAAGAAGGGGTAGCACTGCTAAGATTATAATGCACTACTCCTTCTTTTCTATTACCGCATAGGGTAATCTACTCTATACTATTTCACTCCATTGTAAATTTATTTCAATTATCATCAAAAGTAGCATATTATTCGATTTTCTCCTATCGGTGTCAAGACATCACGATGTCAGGGTCAAAGTTTTGGTCAGTCCGTAAAGTTAGGGGTTTAACAATTAGCCCTTTTCAACTTCCCTTATAAAATATTACTTTTGCTTCACGATATTGAACAATACGTCTATTGTACGATTTGATTCATAATAAAACGATTACACACACAAAATTATGTCGGTTTTTATTTATATTTGCATTCCATAAAACAAATCATTATGAGAAAGGAATTCATAAATCGAATTAAAGTAGTTCTAACTAAAAAAATAGCACAAATAAATGGCTTGCCGAACAACAATTGAGTAAAGAAGAAGGAACTGTTTCGAAATGGGTTACAAATACAAATCAACCAGATTTAAAGACATTAATACAAATATCTCAATGCCTAAAAGTAGGAGTATAAGGATTATTGAGAGATAACGAATTCAACAATACAAAGCAGTAAAATATTATTTATATGAACGACAATAAATTACAATTAAAAGAATGGGCGGAATTAGATTGTGATACGGTAGATTTTGACGAACTTGAAAGCAAATTAGATTCTGAACTAGAGGTGCAGCTAACTGATTTAGAGGGCCTTGAACTAGATAAAGAAAAGATTGGGAGCCCTGATTCCATCGGTGAGACTGTAATGAATATTGTTTGGGAACAATTTATAAATCAAGTCGGTGTCACTGAAGGTGAGGACTTTATCAAAGAAAATAGAGGTCTTACATTAGATTTGCGAGACTCTTCACATATCCAAACTACAGAAAAATTTGCAGAAGGCAAAGTCGCAACTCATAATGATAAAATTGATTATCAGAAACGTTATAATGATTGGCAATCAAATCTTCAACACAAAGAAGATGATTCTGTAAAGACAAAAATTGACCGTAGAAGTGGAGAGAGTGTTGCTGTTTTACAAAATAATGCAAGAGAATATATTGATAAAGGGAGACCCAAAGGAACTGCAAGCGTCCATAAAGATCACACCATTTCTGCAGCAGAAATCATTAGAGATCCAGAAACAAATGCTCACTTATCAAGGGAAGAGCACTCGAACTTTGCCAACAGTAATGTAAATCTTTTGGATTTGGATGCTTCCGCTAATATGTCAAAGTCTGATTCTAAAATGACAGATTGGTTAGATTCTGAAAGAAATGGTAAAAAACCAGCAGAAAGATTTAATATAAATGAAAAAGAGCTTCGGAAGCGAGATAAGAAAGCTAGAGCAGAATACCACAAACGTAAAAAAGAGGGAGAACAACGTTCGATAGAGATAGGTAAGCAGTCTCAAAAAGAGGAAGCTTTCCGCATTGGTGGAAAAGCTCTTCGTTCTGTTGTAATGGGATTATTGGCATCTCTTATCAAAAATATTATTCGTAAACTTATAGCATGGTTTAAAGCTGGTAAGAGGAAATTAAGTACTTTTATTGATAACGTAAAAGAGGCTATCAAATCATTTGTCTCAAATATAAAAGAACATCTACTTAACGCGGGAAACACTCTTGTTACTACTATTGCTACAGCAATAGTAGGTCCTGTCATTGGTATGATTAAAAAGGCATGGATTTTTTTGAAGCAAGGGTATAAATCCATAAAGCAGGCGATTAACTTCATTAAAGATCCTGCCAACAGAAATATGCCATTTAGTATCAAAATGATGGAGGTTGGTAAGATTGTTATTGTAGGTTTAACTGCAGGAGGAACAATAATTCTTAGTGAGGTGATTGAAAAAGGTCTGATGACAATACCTGGGTTCGCACTCGAAATCCCATTATTAGGAAGTTTGGCAAATCTTACTGGAATGTTTTTAGGTGCGCTTGTAAGTGGTCTGATAGGAGCTCTTGCTCTTAATATGATAGATAGGTTAATTTCCAAGCGATTAAAAAATGAGAATAACAAGCAGCAATTAGATAAGAAGAATGAAATTATAAAAATTCAAGAAAACCTTATTGCTGTAACAGGAGTTCAGGTTGTAAATAAGAAGGTCGAAGTAGTAAAAAATATAGTAAATAGGCATTCTGATGCAGGTAAACATTTTAATGATATAAAAAATACAATTTCTCAAAACACAGAAGTGTCAGATGAGCTTCATGACTTTACAGCAAGTGCAAACGAAGATATAAGTAATCTTCTTGATAATTTATAATATGGGCAAGATTTTAATAAAAAAACATAAATTTGAGGATGCAAAAGAGAAAATTAAAATATTCTCTAAAAATCTTCCATCCAATCCTTGCTTTGACCGAGTAGAAATTGACGGTGGACTATTTGGACTTGGAGACCATAAAGTAACAGGCTCTGAGATGAACACTTTTATAGGTAAAGTTCAAGATAAGTTTACATCTGTCAACTTCTCACTTAGGAATATTATTAGTGAATTCAAAGAAGTTTACAATGCTTTTGATTTTCTTGATGGAGAATATATCAGTGGAATTATTGGCTCTATTGAAAGTGCAAAAGAGGCAAGTCAACAAGCATCGAAAGCTCAGGCTAATATTAAAGTGACAGTTGAAAACCTTAAAAAAACAGTTGTAGGGCTTGTTAATCTGAAAGCGACAGTTGAACGTATCGAGAAAACAATAAACACCCAAAAGCAAAATGTTTTGTCATACGATGAAATTACAAAGAAACTAGATGATAATTATAAAATAAGGCAAATACCATCTTTTATGAAAACGGTATCTACCTTACAAACATGCTATACTTTTCTTCTTAATAAACAATCCTTAATTGATACAGATGTTGATAAAAGTAAGAATTTATTATCTCTTATTAAGAATCAAGAAGAAAAAAGTAATGTATTGAACACTATTTTTTCTCAACTATCATCAAATCTTCATTATAAAGATATAGATACTATCTGGAATGATGTAGAGGAACACAAGGCTAACTTGGCTGGTTTTCATCAGCAGGTTGATGGTTTCATAGAAAAGGTCAATCAAACAACGGAACGAATCAATGATGATATTGTTACGTTACAGCAGTACCGCTTTGTACTTGAATCTCACGAACACCTTGGCGATATAGATACTATCTGGAGTGATGTAGAGGAACACAAGGCTAACTTGGCTGGTTTCCATCAGCAGGTTGATGGTTTCATAGAAAAGGTCAATCAAACAACGGAACGAATCAATGATGATATTGTTACGTTACAGCAGTACCGCTTCGTACTTGAATCTCACGAACACCTTGGCGATATAGATACTATCTGGAGTGATGTAGAGGAACACAAAGCTAACTTGGCTGGTTTTCATCAGCAGGTTGATGGTTTCATAGAAAAGGTCAATCAAACAACGGAACGAATCAATGATGATATTGTTACGTTACAGCAGTACCGCTCCGTACTTGAATCTCACGAACACCTTGGCGATATAGATACTATCTGGAGTAATGTAGAGGAACAGAAGGCTAACTTGGCTGGTTTTCATCAGCAAGTTGATAATTTTATCTCAGAAATTCATACTTCTGAAGTCGGAATAAAAGAATCTATTCAGAGGATGATAGAATCAAACAATGCAGCACATCAACTGTACGATAAAAAAATCAAAACAGCCTATTATATAGGTGGAACAGCTGTCTTCCTTTCAATCCTTCATCTTATAATTCAAGCATTCGGAGTAATATGAAGATAACTAATTACGAGCAAAACCTGATTCAAAATTGTTCTCGCCTTGATGCGATTACAAATAGTAATGGTAATATTACGAATTGCGCTCTTGCGATAATCGAGAACAAAATAGAAGCGACAAAATTGTTATGCAAATTCATCGAACGAGCATCAGAGTTAAAGAATTCTCATATAACTCAAATCGCTATTGCGACCAAAGATTCACTAATCAGTTTTTATGGTCATAAGCAACTAACTTATATGCTTTCAAAGGCAGAAATAGAAGAAGACCATTCTACCTTAGAAGAATTGACACTCCAATTAAATCAATTGGTTGGTTTGAATAATGTAAAATCAAAGGTAAATGATTTAATTGCTTTTCAAAAAGTTCAATTATTGAGAAAAGAGAAAGGTTTACATTCTCCTAAAAGTACAATGCATTTAGCTTTTATAGGTAATCCTGGTACCGGAAAAACAACTGTTGCCAGAATAGTTGGTAGAATCTATCAAAAGTTAGGTCTCTTGTCAAAAGGTCATTTCATGGAAGTATCAAGAACTGACCTTATTGCTGGTTATCAAGGACAAACGGCACATAAAGTGAAAGATGTCATTAAAAAAGCAAAGGGTGGAGTGTTGTTTATAGATGAAGCATATAGTATTACAGAAAATGACTCTAACGATTCATATGGAAGAGAATGTCTAACAGAATTAACAAAAGCATTGGAAGAGTATCGGAAAGATTTGGTTGTTATCGTAGCTGGCTATACCGATCCCATGAAGCAATTTTTTGATTCAAATCCAGGACTTAAATCTCGATTCAATACATTTATTGAATTTGATAATTATAATGCAAACGAACTCATGGATATTTTATGTTATATGAGTGAAAAGGAGGATTATTTTCTATCAGACAGAACACAAGAAGTTTTGAAGCAGTTACTTTTGGACACAACTCAATCTTCTGGGAAAGAATTTGCAAATGGACGTTTTGTACGCAATATCTTCGAATCAATGATTATGAATCATGCTCGTCGAATTGCTAAAGTAGAATCACCGACAATGCAAGAATTAAAAGAACTATCAGAAAATGATTTACCACTAACTTTATGATATCATGACACTCCTTCATAAAGTGCGTTAGTTAAAACAAACGGCTTGGGTAACAAAATAACTCAAGCCGTTGTTGTTTAATAAAAAACATTTAAGAATATAAAAGATTAATGGATCACCTGTAAAAAGACTAGGTAATTCTCTTAAAAAAACTAAACCTTCCTAATCTATTTCAAATATTTATAGGAATTGCTATCGGTATTATTTTGGGTAGCATTCCTCTTATTTTTCCAGGTATTCCACAGCCTGTAAAATTAGGCTTGGCAGGAGGACCACTTATTATAGCCATATTGATAAGCCGATTCGGTCCGAAATACAAGATTGTTACCTATACAACAGAAAGTGCCACTTTAATGCTGAGGGAAATAGGGATAGCTTTATTCCTTGCTAGTGTAGGATTAAGTGTAGGGGGCAGTTTTATAGACTCCATCGTTAATGGTGGATATAAATGGATTGGTTATGGTCTTCTGATTACAGTCATTCCACTATTGATAATGGGATTCGTTGTTCGTAAGATATATAAGATGAATTACTTTACAATGTGTGGACTAATGGCTGGAGCCATGACTGATGCACCCGCTTTGGCTATTGTTAATGAAATGAGTGAAAGTGGAATACATTCTGTCAGCTATGCTACAGTATATCCTCTGACCATGTTTATGCGAGTTTTTACTCACTCAATTAATGTTATTACTAATCATATAATTCGATAATCAGACGTCAAGCTACAAAATTGACACTTGTAAAAGAAGGGGTAGCACTGCTAAGATTATAATGCACTACTCCTTCTTTTCTATTACCGCATAGGGTAATCTACTCTATACTATTTCACTCCATTGTAAATTTATTTCAATTCCATTCAAAAGTAACGTATTATTCTGTTTTCTCCTATCGGTGTCAAGACATTACGATATCAGGGTCAAAAGGGTAACATGTCGGTGTCAAAGCATCATCATGTCGGTGTCAAAGTTTATCTAGAGTGTAGATTCTTTAAAAGAAGGAATTTTATATTACTAACTGAAACTAGTTTCTGTATCTATTTTTTACTTATAGATTTAGTCGATAAATAAAAAACAAAATATAAGACCTCGATATAGAGACAAAGTATTTTGTCTTTTTTCAAGATTTCAGGAACAAAACAGGATAGTCATGGGTTAGAATTATCTATTAATAAAGAATTTATTGAAGCTCAAGAAGGAAAGATAGCAGTAGGTAGCGTACTCGGAATCGGTAGTACCTTCACTGTAACATTGAAGAAAAAATAAGGTGTTATAAGTCAATATTTATATAGCATTTTATCGAGTATTGAATATTGTTTTTATCTTCTACGCAATAAACTAAACATTATGAAATACTTTGATATCCAAGAGACCAAAAAATTACTTCCCTTTACTAAACTTGTATCAGCAATAGAAAAAGCTGCAATAGACTATGCTAAAGGCACTATTAGTAGTCCTACCCGACTAGTTACTCCCATAGAAAGCGGTGTTATGCTAGCTATGCCTGCAAGCGCTCCCGACATTGCCATGACGAAATTAATCAATATCTGTCCCGAAAACCCCTCTATGGGGCTACGCACGATTAATGGTGAGCTGATTATATGGGATGTAAATACAGGAATACCCGAATACATTTTAGATGCCCCTACTGTTACAGCTAGGCGAACTGCTGCTGTGAGTATGCTTGGAGTAAAACTTCTTGCCAAGAAGACTTCGATCTTTGCCTTATATGGAAATGGAGATCAAGCATCCAATCATACCGAGGCTATAGCTCATTTATATCCTAATTCTACCCTCTATATTATAGGTAGAAATATGGATAATGCTACTCAGTACTGCAAGGAAAGAGAAAACTTACCCTTAACTCTGATTCCTGCTACTCAGTTACCCGATGAGGTAGATGTGGTGATTACCACTACTACTAGTCCAACGCCCGTCTATTTTGATATGGCAAGGCCAGAGCGTTTGGTAATAGGCGTGGGAGTTTTTCAACCCGAAAAGGCAGAAATTGAAGCTTCTGTAGTACGAAATAGTTTGATTTTTGTAGATGATATTCAAAGTGCTTTAGAAGAAGCAGGAGATATTCTTCAAGCAGGAGTAGATTGGAACGAAGTATTACCACTCACGGATGCAATCCAAACAGATATAAATCTACTCAATACTTCGAACCGCCCAATCTTCTTTAAAAGCGTGGGTTGTGCTGCTTGGGATTTAGCTGCTTGTAGAGTAGCTAAAAGAATATTAGAAAGCAAAACGACAGATTGATTACTTCTCAATCTGTCGCTTATATCTATTTATTCGGGTAGTATTAACTACTCGGATAATACGCTTACTTCAAATAAGTGATAAATTCATCTTTAGGTCTTCGTACTTTAGCTTGATTGACCAGCCAATCTTCGTTGACATCTCTATATCCTAAAGGAAGCATTAAAGTGCTACGCAAACCTTTCTCTCTCAATCCCAACAATTCATCTAAAGCATCATTATCAAAGCCTTCCATCGGTGTAGCATCTACTTCTTCAAAAGCAGCAGCCATAATTGCCGACATGAATCCAAGGTAAGACTGACGGGCAATATGATCAAAGTTTTCCTCAGAATCTCTAGGAGGATAAAAGTTCAATAACTTGTTGCGATAAGCCTCCCAATAATCATTGGTATGCCCTCTTACTTCATTTGTTAAATCGAACATATAGTTAATGCGATCTTCTGTATAGTTATCCCAAACAGCAAATACTAATAAGTGGGAACACTGCCCTACTACCTGTTGATCATAGGCTATCTTTTGTATCTTGTTTTTTAATTCAGTATTTGTAATTACATATATTTCATAAGGTTGTAGTCCACTTGAAGTTGGAGCCATACGAGCAGCTTCAAGAATTCGATCGACTTTTTCTTGAGGTACTACCTTATGGACCATCATTTTGGTGGCATATCTCCATTTTAATCTGTCAATAATATCCATTCTATCTTATTTTAAAATTCAATACATATAAAAGTAATTCGCATTTAACCCTAGAGATAAACACGAATTACATCTTTGATGAATTAACAAAATCATAAAGTTTTAGTTTGCAGTAAGCTTTCTATTTATGATTAAGAATAAGATTTTTAGGCTTCATTAAAGATCTGTATCCCACTTCCTGTAAGGCTGATTTGCATGGAAGTCTCTATTAATTAGATCCTTGGATATTCCTGCCTTTAGACAGATATACTTAATTAATTCAATATGAAAGTTTTCTTTAGAAGATTTATTTTGAGGTTTTATATGATAATAAAGCGTTGAACGAACCATCTGACTGCAATCCCAAAGGGTTGCAAGGTCGTATTGCTGCCTTACTTCTTGGGCGATTTGAGCCTAATCATGCGTTCTCGGGCTTCTCGTGCTTGAACTAAAGCCTTTACTTTTTTTAATAGCTCATTCTCTGCTCTTAATTTATAAACCTCTAGCTGTAGTTTCTCCAACTCTGTTGTGGGTTCTTTCTTTTTAGGTCGTACCATAGGCAAAGGGTATTTAGGTTTTCGTTTAGATACATTTGGCTCTCTTAAAGCTTGAAGACCTCCTTTGTTAACTTTATGCAGTCAACCCAATAGAGTGCTGTAGCTAACATTGTGGTATAAAGCTCGTTGAGGTAAAGATAGACTTTTTTATTAGCAATTACATCAGCTACTCTTTTTTCTTTCTCTTCGATGCTAAATCGATTACCTATACTATTGTATAAACCTACTTCTCCATAGAGTTTTTATCTACGAACCCACATACGGATATCTCTAGTATTTGTGTGATAGGTCCTTTCTAGCGCGGCTAAGGAACGACCATTTAAGGCTTGACTAACCTAATTTAATTGGAACTCAAACGTGTGACGGAATTTATCTTTCATCTGTTTTTATTTTATGTCCAACTTTTGGAGTCACCTCAAACTCATACCGGTGTTAAAGAGGAGTACAAAGCTTAGTTAAAACAAACCGCCTTATCCAAAAAGAGATAGATTGAATTAGTACAACCTATCCCTTTCCAATACCATATCAATCATCTTTATTTATATAGATAAAATTGGTTTCCTATTTCACTCAAACCCGAAACCCTTTGAGCCTTAAAAGGCATTTTACATATTAAGATATCTGTTGCTAGCAGTTTATTAGTAATACTAGCAGTTACTCCACAAACAACGAAACTATTCGGGAACATAAACACTAGACACAATCTCTTTACACAAAAAACAGATCATTTTAATCTCTTCATTCGTTCTTATGCTAGAACTATGGTATATTGCAAAGCCAAACACAATTTATTTATACACGAATGAAAAAAGGAACTTGGAAAAAGCACCATAAATGGTTTGGTCTTTTATTTTGCTTTTTTATACTTCTCTTCAGTCTCTCAGGGATTATACTTAATCACCGCACTTTAGTCTCGCAGATAGACATTAGCAGAAAGTATCTTCCTTCTTTGTTCGAATACAAAAAATGGAATAATAATTTTTTAAGGGGAACGATTTCTTTACAAAAAGACACCAATACAGTTTTTATATATGGTTCGGCAGGCATATTTAAAAGCGATAAGCGAGCCACTTTTTTTAAAGAATTCAATAAGGGATTTCCTCAAGGAGTAGATAATAGGAATATACAAGCGATGGCAGAGACACCAAGTCTAGAATTGTTTGCTGCTGCTCAATTTACTCTTTATCAATACAACTCAACTAGGGGTTGGATGATTGCACCCAATAGTCCAAACGAACGACTAACAGACATTATCACTCATCAGGATAGTCTGATTCTTGCTACTCGCTCACATCTCTATGTTTCTCTTCCGCCCTACCAAAGTTTTGAAAAGATAGAGATACAAAAACCGAAAGGGTATAATGCCAAAGTCACTCTATTTAGAACTGTATGGCTGTTACACAGTGGAGAACTCTTTGGTATAGTAGGTAAAGTGTTTATGGATCTATTAGCCGTTGTCCTCATTATACTTTCGGTAACAGGGATATTATATTGGTGCTTACCCAAATATATCAAAAGGCTGAAACAAAAAGGAGTAAAGCCTCAACAGAGTGTAAGATTGCTTAAAGGCTCTCTAAACTGGCATAATATAATAGGTCGATATACTATTATTCTAACACTTTTTGTCTCTTTTACAGGTTGGTGTTTACGCCCTCCTATCCTCATTCCTCTTGCTAAAAACAAAGTATCCCCTCTTCCTGGTACGATTCTTCAGAGTGATAATCCTTGGAATGATAAGCTACGGGCCATACGATTTGACACTCATAAAAAGGAATGGTTACTTTCTACTTCTGAAGGTTTTTATAGTTTAAAAGACTTGAAATCTACTCCTCAGAAACTAGGAAAAGTTCCACCTGTTAGTGTAATGGGTGTAAATGTATTGGAGAAAGATTCTCTCAACCAGTGGATAGTTGGCTCATTTAGTGGACTCTTTACTTGGAATAGAGATACTGAAGAAATAGTCGATTATTTTACAGGGGAAATACCTTCTTCAACTAGTGGTGCTCCATTTGGGAAAAGAGCGATATCAGGCTTTAGTAAAGATTTTAAAGGGAAGGAGTGTATCGTAGAATATGAGAACGGATCGAATTTTGCAGAGATGCCCAATGAGTTTGGAGTTTTGCCTATGTCCTTGTGGAACGTTGCTCTAGAAGTACATACGGGAAGAATTTATACGCTTTTGGGCTCAGGAACATTAGTCTTCATCTCTTTTGCTGGATTAATTGTTTTCTGGGTTTTAATTTCAGGTTATATTGTTCGTAAAAAGAAGAAATAGTCGAGCCTAATCCCATTGTCTAAGTTAACTCATAACTGATTTTATATAAATTATAAATAACCAATCATTCTCAATATAGATTTTTTTGACAATAATATTTTACTGTCCACTATTTTATCTGTATGTTTCCCTAAAAGTCAGACCGAAAATAATTAGACCAAATTCATTAAATTAGTACAGTGGCATGGATTCAAGTCATATTAAGCGTTTGAAGGAGCTTGAAGGGGAGAATCTTCGTTTAAAGCATATGTATGCTGATTTAGCTTTGGACAATAAGATTCTGAAGGATGTTATCGAAAAAAAGCTATAGAGCCCGAGGTAAAGAAAGAGATTGTAACAGAAATAGTAACGGATTACGATATCAGCATCACTCGGGCATGCAGGTTAATGTCGATTCATCGTTCGTATTTCTACTATGCTAAAAAGAAGAATGATGATGAGGTATTACCGTCCTAAAAATGGGTAGCTAACACATCATATGCTTTCAGTTACACAAAAAAATACCTGACTAAATTTAATTAGACAGGTATTTATATACTCTTTTTAAAATTATTTATTCATCAACCTCTTCTTCTTTATCCTTCACTAATACGACCTTTTTAAGGTCCACATCATCGCCTTTCACTTCAACATCAATTAATTTTTCTTCGTAGCCTACGAAAATAAGTCTTACCCTATATTCTCCATTCTCAGCTACATTCAACGAAAACGTACCATCTTTGGCTGTTATTGTTCCTATTAGAACTTCTGAATCAGCATTAAGTAAAGTTATAGCCACGCCTGCCATGGGCTCTTTTTGATCATTGACTACTGTTCCTTCAATATTTTGTGCCATCAGCAATATTGGGATAAAGCACAACAAGAATAACATCATTCGTTTCAACATAATTTTAGGTTTTAGTTTATATATTATTTCAAAGAAACACCCTATAACATTCTTTTTATCAACACCTTATAAAGGTAATAAAGATTTTAAGATTAATATTAAAGCTTGTCCTTTTTAATAGACTCATTATGAATAATTACGTTAAATAGCACTCCCTATTTCTTCTCTATTAAACTCACATCTTCTATTTTTTCTTTCAAAAAAGTATAGCCTGCCTCCAATAGTCTTTTGGGGGCAACTAATTGGTTTGTCAGAATAATTTCGCGTGTTTTCTCTTTTCCAAATATGAGTTGCAATACAAGCTCTGGAATGTAAAGTGTTATAAAAGTTTTCTTTCTCTTTTTTACCTCACCTACTAATTCTTTCATCGTTATATTATGCGGTGCTACTAAGTTATAGATTCCTTCACAATCTTCATTCTCCAATAAATAATGGATTGCTCCAACTTCATCAGAGATATCTATCCAAGGAAAATAATTATTTCCCTTGCCCGTAACTACAGCTACACCAAACTTAAAAGGCATTAATACTTGCTGCATCAACAAGCTATTAGGCGATAATACGACACCAGTACGTATTATTATTTTTCGGATAGGTGCTTCAAATTCACGAATAGGTTTCTCCCATTTGGCACAGACATCTGCCAAGAAAGAATGTTCACCTTTAGGAGAAAACTCATCACATACCACATTCGAACCTCCCAGCTGTCCATAATATCCAGCTGCAGAGGCCTGAATCCACACCTTTGGCATATCGGGACATTGGCTCATACTTTTATTTACAGCGTAAGCAGCTTCTACCCTACTATTTAGAATACGTTCTTTTTGTAGGGTAGTCCACATTTTATCACCGATATTTTCTCCTATCAAGTTTATAAAAGCATAAGCTCCATCTAATATAGAAGTGATTGCATCTTGTCCATTCCACTCTTCAAAAGACACATTTTCAGAATCTTTGTATTTTTCGGGTGAGCGAGTGAGTACTACCACCTTATAATTACTGTTTAAAGTTCTTACAAGTTGACTACCGATTAACCCAGTACCTCCTGAAATAACAATCTTCTTCATATATTATATTATTAGACCTTTTAGGATATAACACTTGATAGGCTTATTAAGATTTAGCTTTAGTGATAAATCATCTATTCCACTTCTAAAGGTAACTCTATAAAAAAGTAGAAGCTTTATTTAGCCTCTACTTTATATTGATGTTTAACAAAAACATTAGCCTATTCTTAATCCATTGGGAGTAGGTGTATCTACAGTAAGTAATGTTACTTCATCTCCTTGCACAGCACCCAACACCAAGCATTGGCTCTGGATGTTAGCAATCTGCTTAGGAGGAAAATTAACAACTGCAATAACTTGCTTCCCTACTAATTCTTCTGCACGGTATAACTTTGTTATTTGAGCAGAAGATTTGAGAATACCTAGCTCACCAAAATCTACATAAAGAATATAAGCGGGTCTTTTTGCCTTTTCAAAAACTTCAGCACTAAGAATAGTACCTACACGCATTTCAACTTTGGAGAAATCACTCCAATCTATTCGTTCCATATCTACTTTTGATTTTTTTATTATTATGATTCGCTAGCAGAATCATTGAACCTAAAGGAATCTTCTATTTACTTTCTTGTTTTACTGTAGTTACAAGCTTGATCTATTGCCCTATTTATATTGTCATATTCCTTAAACTGTAATTTAGTAGCAATCTGTAATACTTTATCCCAGCGCTTTAATTGAGCCCAAGAATCTACTCGTAATCTTAAAATTGAGTCGTACAAGATGTGTGAAAAATGCTCCACATAGAAGTTGGATATAGCATTCAAGTGAGTATCTATCGCTCTTTGAATATTCAATATTCTATTATATTCTTGATTTGTATTGAGCGAATGGTAACGATTCACCTGCAATTTTGATTCAATCTTTTCAAGCTGAATGATACATCCAACATAATCTCTACTCTTAAAAAGGCATAGCGCAATGTTATACAAATTAGAAACAGAAGGATTTGTCAAACTAATCAATAATTGATAGGCTTCAGCATATTGATTAAGGTCCATCAATCTTATAATTTCATTCTCCATATTTGGAGTTGGATCGGGTAATGGTCGTTTAGGAGTTTGGAACGTCATAAAATAAATTTATAATTATCAGAATATATTAAAGTAAATAAATATAAAGGGGATAAAAAATGCCCCTTTTACTGAAAGCGGCATTTTTATTTATCTCATTCTTGTTGATTATCTATCTCAACTACAATATATCGATCTATCAACTCCTTAGTCCACTTCGAGTTTACCAAAGAATCAAGCGTCAGTATAAAATCATTTAAATCACATACAATAAAGTGAGATTCTTCCGAATTATTATTAATTAAATATTTATTCTGATAATTTCGTACGACTCTATCACAACTACCATTATTAAATGGATAAAGAACAATAAAGTTCCCTTCTCTATTCAGCTTTTCATCAGTAGACATATTGTAACACAACATATGATCTCTCCATAATTGAGAATAAGGGGGTAAAGATATTTCATCGATTACACCTGACTTAAAGTACCCCGATTTTTTTGTAAGCTGAGTATATTCAGCTCTGTGTTTATTCAGCGTTCTTAAGGCTTTTTCCTTACTTTCTTCACGCATATTTTCACTATACTTCACTTCTATACCGAAAAACTTATCGTGTCCCGTCAAAGATGTATATTCCACATATACATCAAAGGCTGAATAGTCGGGTTTTCCTCTACGAGTAGAGTATTCATAAACGACAGAAGAGACCTCAGCCACCTCTTCCGGGAAAATCTCTTGAAAAAACTGGGTAGCCAAATCAGAATTAAAACTCATTTCTCCAAACAGATTAAAACAAAGAGGCTGCGAAGAGAGTAAGTTACTTCTTAAGCGATCCATCATAATCATAGCATGGTCTTTACTCCCTAATTGCAATGCTTTATCTACCACTTTAGAAATATTTGTAGTCAAGAAGTTGACTCCTTTTTCTCCCAAACTTGTATCTATTCGATTTCCGATATCTTCCCCCTTGAATTTACCCATGGCATAACCTTTCCAAGTACGCCACTTACTTTGTAAAAGACGGGCATGAGCCTGAAAGGCGGTATCACTCTCACGGTAAGCATTATACTTTTTCAATTCCTCTATAGGAGGTTTTCTTTTGATCCGATTGGCCATATTTTTTCTCATTTGGATTTATGTAGTACAAGATAGAAACTTCACTAGTAAATAACTATTTGTAGACTAGTTTTTAATGAATCTAATCTTTATAATTTTACATAAAGAAGTAAGATAGATAGTCTATATAACTTTATATTCTATTTGTTTTGTTCTACTTTTTGCAGTGCCAACTTCTTCTTCCGTTGATCACTCAATATAACCAAGACTACAGAAGCTAAAATTAAAATTAATCCGATCATTGATTGAGAAGTGAAATATTCAGAAAAAACAAGAATACCCACAGATACAGCTACAAGAGGCTCCATGGAACCCAATATGGCAGTAACTGTAGATCCTGCATACTTAACAGCCAAGATAAGGGCAAAATCGGATATCACAGTTGCCAAAAAGGCCAAAGCTATTAAGTAAACACCAGCCTTGAAACTAGGTATGGCCTGCACTCCCCCACCATCAAACTGAGCATAAACAAAAAAGATAATTGCTCCAGCTAAAATAACATAAAACGTTAATACGTCTGCGGGAAGTTGCCCTACTTTCATTTGATTTAGAGCTACTATATACGTTCCATAGGTAAGTATGGTTAAACTGGCTAAAAACACCCCTAAAAGATTCATTGATACACCATCAGTCCAACACATTAAGGCAACACCTAATAACGAGAGGAGTGCTGCTATAATGAGAGACTTCGATTTTTGTTCTTTAAAGAATAAAACCATTAGTAAACTCACACAAATAGGATAAAGAAAATGAATCGTAGTTGCTACCCCACTAGCTATGTAATTATAGGAATAAACAAGAAATAAAGCCGTAAGTGCATATAATCCTCCTAAAGCAAAGATTGGCAGTATCTGTTTCTTTTCTATTTTTAGGCTATCACTGCGGAACAAACAAATTATTCCCATCATAATAGCGGATAAGAAAAATCGATAAAATAAGATATTAGCTTCATTTACTCCTAAATCCTCAACTAAAGGAATTGTAAATAGAGGAATAAGACCAAATGTCCCAGATGATATCATGGCATAAATGATGCCTTTAAAACTTGTCAAACCTTTCATAACTCACTTATACTATCAATGTTTTTTATTTATCTTATAAATTGAGCACAAAGGTAAATAAGAAAAAGGAATACAATCTCTCTTTAGATGAAGTTCACACTAAATATTTCTATTTGAATGCCAATAGTTATCAATCTCTTGAATTCTCCTTAAGTCTTTTTTACGACCAAAGAAGTTTAGAATACGTTTCATCTCTGAAAGAGTGGGCATCTTCACTTCTATTCCTTCTATCTGAATAGTTTCGTATTCTTCAATGATTAAAGGCATCCACTGTCCTGCTTTCTTCACTTTTAATTCACCTTGTGTTTCCACCTCGATTAAAGGGAACTTGAAATTAGCAAAATGAGAGCAGAAAAGATCATTCTCTTTCATAATCGGATGGGGATTATAGTATTTCTCCCAAGCTGCTTTTAGCATGTCCACATCTCGGGCTGAACACAGAATATCAATATCATGTGTTCTCTTCAAGGGTACATCATGAAGTATCAAAGCCGAGCCTCCGATAATGTAAAAGTCGTCTTGTAATAATTTTAAATCAGGGGCTAACTTTCCCAGTGTTTCTAATATGATATCTTTCATCGTTTTCTTTTTTCTAATATACTAAAATAGATGTATCTACTTTAATCTTTTGCAATTTCTCTCTTAGCTTTTTCCCAACCAATCATACAAGCTTTGCGATCGCTACCCCAATGATATTGTCCTATTAATCCTTCTTTCCTTATAACTCGATGACAAGGTATGATAAAACTAATTGGATTCCTTCCTACCGCAGAAGCCACTGCCCGCACAGCTTTTTCATTTCCTGCAATATGAGCTACATCCGTATAAGTAACCAAATGCCCCATCGGTATAGACAACAAAGCTTTCCATACTTTAATTTGAAAGGGCGTCCCTTTTAGACATAAGTTTAAAGGAGTATTATGGGCTTTAAATATATTATCTACCCATTTTTTTATGAGCATATCATTGCGCTGAAAAGTTGCATTAATCCACTCTTTATGAAGTTCATCAATAAGTATATCCTCCGATTCCTCCTCTGTAATGAAACTTAGATTACACAAACCTCTAGAGGTGTAGGCTAAAAAACATTCACCAAAAGGAGAAGATGAAACTCCATAAATAATAGACACTCCTTTCCCTTTTGCCTTGTACTCTCCAGGGGTAACAGATTCTATATTGACCATTAAATCATAGGCCCTAGAAGCCGAAGAAAGTCCAACTTTATCGGAAGCTTCTATTATATTTCTCGATTGACTAAGTTCTTTTTTTAGTGCTTCAACTGTTAAATAACTTACAAACTGCTTAGGGCTAACTCCAGCCCACTCAGTAAACAATCTCTGTAAGTGATATGGACTAACTCCTATCACTTGGGAAAGTTTATCTAAAGAAGGTTGCTCATTAAAATGCTTTACCAAGTATTCTATAGCTTTTGCTATCTGATTATAATATGACATATCTTAAAATACTCTGTTTTATAGTGTTCGGCTAAAGGTAATGTAGATTAAAATAGCTAACAACCCGAATCTTGCTAAAATAAAAAAACTAAAGGCTATCTAAATAATAGCCTTCAATTTAAAAGCAAATGCAATTTTACTAAATAAGAATCAACAAATAGTCTTAACGACCTTTCTTTATCTATTTATTCTCCAAAGTTTTCCTTTTGGTGTAACATAAGCAGTGATCTTTCCTTCCTTTTCCAATTTTTCTAAATCTTGCTCAGCTTCAAAATAACCATATTCTGCTAGGATAGAAAGCTCCTTCACTGTCATTGTTTGAAAGTGACGCATTAAAGCTAATGGGTCTTTATCATATTCTCGTTTTTGAGCTAACGGATCTAGTTTTAAAATATAATTTTCATAATCAGGGTAAGCATGAACGCCATAAAGTATTTTGTGATCTCCTGCTAAATTAAAGAAGAATAAAGTGGGAAAACCTCTCACCTTTAACTCTTTTCCTAATTCTAAATCGTGCATAAAATCACTTTTCCCCTTTCCTTTTATATCTAATTGAAATTGATCTATATCTAACTTGGTTTCTTGAGCCGCTTTAAGAATAACATCCTCTTTTGCTATATTTTTCTGACCAACAAACAACATCTCACGCAAATGCCTTAACAAATCATCGGCTTTATCCTGACTTTGTAATTGTGCAGCTTTATAAGCAATTGAGGGTGGAAAAGAGGAATTTAATGGATCATTCAACCATATTCCACCATTAATAGGAACTCTATAATGGTCGCTTGCTTCATCCCAAAGCTTAGCAAGATCTTCAGAAGTATAGAAGTCACCAGGATCATACCCCTTACCAAAAGCTGGTAAAAGTCCTCCCATATGACAATCGAAAACAAACACATGACCATATTCTAATTTAAGTTTACGTAAAACACCCTCTATAGCCCAACAAGCAGAACATATGGGGTCTGTGTAGTAAATTATACGCATAGGAAGTTCTTGATTATTCTGAACCTTTATTTGAGGTTGCTCTTGTGCACCTGCACTTACCTCACAGAATCCTGTTTTAGGATCACATTGTAATGGGTTTTTATTAGTCATATTCTTCGATTTATTATAAAGTAGAATAGCCCTCTTTAATGGCTACTCCTATTGTAATATAACAAGAAAACAGAACTAATTGTTGAGAATTTAAAATGGGTACAACACACTATATATCAAACTTATCAATCAAATATATACTCTATAAAATATTCGATTTTACAATAAAGATAGATCTTTCTTTGCATACTCTCTGTTATTTAGTTCTCTTATACGTTCAGAAACGTAATCCATTTCAAGCCTAATGTTTTATGCCTTCAAAACAAGTGTATCCCTAACAAATTCAAAAAACAAACTTTCTAGAACCCTGATAGGATGATAACATATCGGTGTCATCCTATCATCATGTCGGTGTCATGATGATACGATGACTAAGACCATTTAAATGAATATCTCTGATTCTGTAGACTAATATTCCCAACATAAATACTTGATACAACTAGATAGAGCTTATTCTTAAGGAAAATTCAAGACATAAAAAAAGCTGAATAACTTTTTCAAATTATTCAGCTTTACATTTAATATGCTTTATTTGGTTTTAGCTAACCAATGTTTTTTTTGATTCTACTTTATCCAACTCTTCGAAGCAAGAGTTCTTGCTAATAAATTCTGGAACAATATCTTTCATAGCACTTACTATAACCATTTGATCATAACAATAACTTGTTTTTATAAGATTAATCATGCACTGATTAACTTCATCATAATCATATTCACGCACATTAGCAATCATGATCTTATCATGATAAGTAGGTTTAGTCAATTCTTTAACATTAAGCAATTCTTCATATAGCTTTTCGCCATGACGTAAACCAGTAAATACTACTTTTACTGTATCATCACAGCCTGAAAGACTAATCATTCTTTTCGCTAAATCTAATATTTTAACAGGTTCACCCATATCAAAAATAAAGATTTCTCCTCCATTACCCATACTACCCGCTTCGAGTACTAAACGACAAGCTTCAGGAATAGTCATAAAGTAACGAATAATATCAGGATGGGTTACAGTTACAGGTCCTCCTCTTCTTATCTGATCCTTAAATCGAGGAATAACAGAGCCATTAGATCCTAACACATTACCAAATCTAGTAGTGATAAAGTTTACTGGAGATTCATGAGTTTTAGCTAATTTACGAGCAAGAGATTGTACATAAATTTCTGCAAGACGCTTAGAACAACCCATCACATTAGTAGGATTTACAGCTTTATCAGTAGAAATCATCACAAATTTTTCGGCATTGTACTTAACCGCTAAATCAGCAATAGTCTTCGTTCCACCTACATTCACTTGAATGGACTCAGAAACATTGTCTTCCATCATAGGAACATGCTTGTATGCTGCAGCATGGAAAATATATTGAGGCTTAAACTCTTTAAATATCGATTCCATTCTTGATTGATTTGTAATATCTGCAACAATGGTTTCTGCATCAATATTACGCCATTTATCAATTAGTTCCAAACGAATATCATGAAGGGGAGTTTCAGCTTGATCTATCAAAATCAAGTCATAAGGATTAAAAGTCGCTACTTGACGCATAATTTCACTCCCGATAGAGCCAGCAGCACCCGTAATCATTACTCTCTTACCCTCCAAATGTGATGCTATTTTACGAATATCTACTTTAATAGGCTCTCTTTGCAAGAGATCTTCAATCTGAATCTCTTTTATCTGCTGAGTTGTTAATGTCTGACTGTTCCATTCACTTATTGGAGGTACTGTCAATAATTTAACTTTATGCTCAAGTAACTTATCAGTGTATGCAGAGTTCTTTAATTTATCAATTTTAGCTGGAGAAACAATGATTGTATGAACTTCTTTTTCTGTTAAAACATCCATAAGATCAGCATCATTGGGATAGACTTTAACACCCATCAATACTTTATTTATTAATTCAGACTCATCGGCTATAAAACCTCGTATTCGATAATGCTCCTTCATACCAATACGAATAGACTTAGCAATATTTACTCCAGCCTCTTTCGCTCCGTAAATAAAGACATTTGTTCGTCTTTTAAAAGAAGCCCCCAATGCTTCAAAGAAAGTTTTAACAATTATCCTTAATGAAATCATCATAGAACAGTTAGCCACATAAGCAATTAACAATATACTAGTTTGAATACGACTATCACCTGTAAAATATCGGAACGCTTGTTCCATCACTATCAATAAACCGTATGATACAGTTAATGACATTATAATGCGAAGTATATCAACAGAAGAAGAGAAACGTAGAATATTAGAATATGTACGAAAAACTCTAAAGAAAAGAACATTGATTAAAACGATTAAGACAATACTCTTAAAAATTGCCACATAGTTTTCTACAAACATTGGCACATTATATCTTAAAATATAGGCCAATAGTACGGAAATAATAATTACTGCAATATCCAAGAACAAAATCATCCAAATAGGGAGAACTCGAGAGGATAGATAACGTTTAAAAAAATCTAATTTCACTTTTTTTACTTTTTTATATTCGAATTGCAAAGATATGTTTTATTTATGTATTCAAGCTGCTTTACATTTTCTTTTTACTAAAAAGAGCTATTTTATGTTCTATTTTTCAAAAAGTCAAAGTATATTACTTGCCAACTCACTTAATTCACTTCTTTCTCCTTTAATCAAATTTACATGAGCAAACAAGGGCTGATCTTTCATTTTATCAATCATATATACCAAGCCATTTGATTCTACATCTAAGTAGGGGTGGTCTATTTGTTGAATATCACCTGTAAATACCATTTTTGTATTTTCTCCTGCACGAGTAATAATTGTCTTAACCTCATGAGGGGTTAAGTTCTGAGCTTCATCAATAATACAATACATATCTGTCAAACTTCTTCCTCTAATAAAAGCTAATGCTTCAATCACAAGCTGTTTACTCTTCAACATCTCTTCAATCTTGCTAGACTCTGAAGAAGTTCCATCAAATTGATTTTTTATCACATTTAAATTATCAAACAGAGGTTGCATATAAGGAGATACTTTTTCTGTAGCATCACCTGGTAAGAAACCAATATCTTTATTGGATAGAGACACAATTGGTCTTGCCAATAATATTTGCTTATAATCACCCAATTGTCTTAAGGCAGAAGCTAAAGCTAGAAGCGTTTTTCCTGTACCCGCCTTACCTGTTAGTCCTACTAGTTTTATATTGGGGTCATTTAAAATATCAAAAGCAAAACTCTGCTCTGCATTTCGAGGTTCTATACCAAAATTCTTACTCTTTTTAACTTTATTAATTGTTCGTGTAAAAGGATTGTATCGTACCAATACACTATTTCTATCACTCTTCAGTATAAAGCATTCATTGGGTCTTAGAGCCTCACCTACTTCAAGTTCTTTGGCATCAACTCCATCATAGGAGGAATAGATTCTATCTATCAACTCACTATTAGCGGTAGTAATGGTTTCGTGCTCCCTTTCAAATATATCTATATTGTTAACCTTATCGTTGATATAATCCTCAGAAGGCAGCCCTACAGCACGAGCTTTCATCCGAAGATTTACGTCTTTGGAAACCAATATTGTCTGCATACCTGGGTGCTGTTCTGCAACATATTCTGTTGCAGCAAGGATGTAGTGATCTGGTTTATTTAGAGCAAAGCAAGCTTTTACTTTCTTTGCTTCTACATTACCAACCACTATAAATAATCTTCCTAAATCATCACCTAAGGAAACTCCTTCTTTAAATAAATCGCCTTCACTAAGAGCATCAATTTCTCGAATAAACTCACGAGAGTTGAAGTTTATCTGTTCATTTCCTTTTTTAAATTTATCTAACTCTTCCAAAACAACGATGGGAAGATAAATGTCGTTTTCTTCGAAATTTCTAAGACAATTATAATCGTGTAAAATCACATTAGTGTCTAAAATAAAATTCTTCTTTCCCATACATCTTCTATTTTAATTGTTCATATTTGCACAACACAATAAATCGCCTTTTATTGGGCTGTACCAGATTAAGATTTAGTATAGACAAGATAACTAAAATAAAGAGAAATAGGCGATTATTAGAATTATATATTTTGCTTTATGAACTACGAAGAAACTGTAAATTACCTCTACAACTGTGTACCTATGTTCCAAAAAGAAGGAAGCAGTGCTTACAAAGAAGGTTTATCTACTACTAAAGCATTAGATAAACATCTAAATCACCCACATACAACATACAAAACAATACATATTGGTGGTACCAATGGAAAAGGTTCTACTTCACATACTTTAGCTGCCATATTACAAGAAGCTGGGTATAAAGTGGGCTTATATACTTCACCTCACTTAATTGATTTTAGGGAACGTATAAGGGTCAATGGGATCCCTGTTTCAGAAAAGTATGTAGTCGATTTTATTGAGAAAGAAAGAAGTTTCTATGAACCTTTGTCTCCTTCTTTTTTCGAATTAACAACAGCTTTAGCTTTTAAGTATTTTGAGGATCAAAAAGTAGATGTAGCGGTTATTGAGGTAGGACTTGGTGGACGACTAGATTGTACAAATATTATTCAGCCCGATCTTTCAATCATTACAAATATAAGCAATGACCATAATCAATTTTTAGGCAATACTCTTGCTGCTATTGCAGGAGAAAAGGCAGGAATTATTAAAGAACAGACTCCTATCGTTATTGGAGAGTATAATGATGAAACTCTCCCTGTGTTTGCAGCAAAGGCTGTCGAAATGAATGCGCCCATCTACTACGCACAAAATAATCCTACTCTTAAAGAAGAGCTATGTACTCCTAATGCTATAGGCTGGAGATATCAAACTCAACAGTATCAGAATTTAGATGGAGAGCTTGGTGGCTGGTGCCAACTTAAGAATACGAATACCCTACTTACTGCTCTTCCTATCCTTATATCTCTGGGTTACCAGATTTCTGAAAACAATATCAGAAAAGGTTTTGCTCAGGTTTGTGAACTTACAGGGCTAATGGGCAGATGGCAGAAATTACAAGAAAGTCCCAGAGTAATATGTGACACTGGACATAATGTTGCGGGTATCAGCACTATTGTAGAACAATTCAAACATCAAAATTATAAGGAGCTACGCATTGTTATAGGCATGGTTAATGATAAAGATATTAGGGGAGTTCTTCATCTTTTACCTAAAGAAGCCATTTATTATTTCACCCAAGCTTCTGTAAAAAGAGCCATGTCGGCATCTGAATTAGCAGAAATCGCACATGCCGAGGGACTAAAGGGTGATACCTACCCCAATGTAGAACAGGCTACTATGAAGGCGATAGGTGATAGTGATAAAGACGATTTTGTATTTGTTGGAGGTAGCAGTTTTATTGTTGCCGATCTATTAACTTTTTGGCAAAACCAATAAATACCATCCACTCTAGCAAGTAATCATAAAGGCTATACCTTAATTGAGTATAGCCTTTTTTATAAGTTGATTAGGAATAAACATGAACACTTCCTTGGGCAGAAGGAAGATAATTGACACCCACCCACGTAATCATTAAGAGTACAAAAGATATACTCAATATCCATAGTGCTATTTGGGGATACCTATTACGCAACCTCATATGAATATAGAGTAAATACCCACAAGAGGTAATAAATGCCCATGTTTCTTTAGGATCCCACGACCAATAATGCCCCCAAGCCTCCTTAGCCCAAACGGCACCCATCAACATACCCAATAATAAAAATCCCAATCCCACATAGACTAGATTATCCATCAGGTGATACAGCTTTTCGTCGACTTTATTTTTTTGAAAGTTTCTCAATTGAATGATTGATGTAATAGTTGCCGCACCCAGCATAGCATAAGACAAGATATAAACTGTAACATGAGGGACAAACCAATAACTTTGCAAAGCAGGCATTAAATTAGTAGAATGTATTTCTGGCTTGAATATATTAATACATACAAAAACTGAAGCTACTATATTTGAAAAAGACAACAACCATTGATATCGCCAACGATAATAAGTAATCAATCCTACAATTGATATAAAAAAAGAATACCACAAACGGGTTTCACCCATCGTTCTCAAAGGTGGCCTATCTTGTCCAACCCACAAGCCTATTATAAAACAAAAGAATACAATTACACCCGCAAGAGTCATCAGTTTAGCTATCTGAGCTCCATTCTTTTTATAGATGATAAAGGCAGCTATTATCCACAAAACAAGTGTAGGTATAGCAAAGTATAAAAAAACATCCCAAGTCATTTCTTGCCTCCTTTCTGTTTATGTCCACTCCACAATAAGATCACACACCCTACTGCTAAGATAATAATACCAACGTACACCCAAGGTAACCAAGGATCATAGACCAATTCGAAAGCCGAATAGTTTGACATTTTACCAGCCTCGTTATCATAACCATATTGATAAATAGTCCAATGCCCAATGCGTAGTGGTTTGTTGACCTCTAAAAGAGCATGCTGTACACTTCCATCATCCATAAATACATCAATATCCGAAATGAAGCGCTTAGGTTCGGCTTGTGTCATTACAAGAGTATAACTTGAGTCGATAGGTAGTGTCATGTACAATTGAGCACGATTTCCTCCAGAAACCCAACCCTGTCGAACGATACTGTCGTTTTGAATTTTCACGAAGGCTGCAGGACTAGCTCCAGGCATATAGACTTCAGCATAGGTACTATCGCTATTCCGTACTGCTTCATGAATGTACTCCTCTACTTCCAAATCAAACATCCAGAGCTTACCCTTCATGCGGTTCTCATCTATTTGAAAAAGATCTATTCTGTTTTCAGGTTGCACAGCTCCTGTTTCTCTGTCTATAATTGCTAACTTAGGAGGATACTCTTCCATAATAAAATCATTCAGTTGGATAGCAATCGGCAGTTCTAATACATTTTCTTCACTATCGTACACCCTCCATTCTACCTGATTCTCGTATACATACATAACATAACGTTTTATATCTGAAGCTCCTAAACCTGCTGTAAAAAGAAATATCCACAAGCCGATATGAGTGCAATAAAAAGCCAAATCACTTTTTTTGAATGGATATATTCTTCTTAATATCAAAGAGCCTAAAGCTATGAGAAGAAAAAGATAGAGTAAAACAAAAGGCCAAGAAGTAGTCATTTGTGTAAAGCCCAAACGAGAGAAAAAGTCCTTTTCGGGGATTATAGAAGAACTCACTTGAGGAGTCAGACCCATAATCAGAGTTAACACAAGCATTACTCCTATTAAAATCACAGCCAATGGTGCACCCGATAACCATTTATAGAATGTTGATTTTCGTATCAGCAGTAACCCCAAAAGGAGAAATACTAGAACTCCTCCACAAACGATATTTACGGGATAGGCAAGGAAGAAAAAGTTAAAGTTACCCAGAATCAGTTGAAGTAAGATTCCGATACCCATAACACCTAAAACAATAGCTATACTTTCTTTATATCCCCATGGAAAGCGCCACATTTGTCGTAATTCTTTTTTCATAAAGATAAAAAAAGAGTGTCTAAAATAGAGATACTTCAGACACTCCTACTTGTTTATTTTTTATTATAATTGAGCAGTAAGTTTTCCGTCGGCTTTCGCTTTTTCTAGCCATGCAGGAACAACTGTATTCACCCATTTTTCTTTTTTCTCTTTCAGGTTTTTCATATCCAAATTGATAAACTCTTGAGCTTTATCTTTGGAAGAAATATCGGGCATATTAAAATCTTTTATACCGTGAGAATAAAATACTTTTTGCAGCTCCATCTGTGCTTGAAGAGACTTGTCTAAGCTATGAGCTAATATTCGTTGGGTTTCAACAGGAGCGTGGAAAGATCCACCATGTGAGGCAACTGCAAAATCCCATCTCCACTGTGCTTGGCGAATTAATTTTAAAGCTGTAGCCATTTCAGCTTCAGTAGCTCCATTATCCCAAGCTATTTTAGCCATAATATGCACTTGAGGAAGTACCTCTTCTATTCTATCTCGTATTTCTAAAGCCTTATCTTGATACTCATAAACATATAGTCTTAAATCTTCCTCAGTATCTCTATGGCAAGTTTGACAAGTATTTGCTATATTTTTTAGTGGACTAACGACTTGGTGATTAGAATATTTTATTCCACCTTCTGATTTATAAGGCATATGACAATCGGCACAACTTAGACCTCTTTTATAGTGAGGGCCCATAGTAAAGGTTTCATAATCGGGATGTTGAGCTTTTAGCATAGGTGCTTTACTCAAACTATGTGTCCAATCGGTAAATTCAGCCTCATCATAAAACGCTTCCATATCTTCAACTGTTAAGCCTTTATCCCAAGGAAAAGTAAGATATTTTGTATCTCCTTTGAAGTGATATTCTACATGGCATTGGGCACAAACCAATGTACGCATCTCTTGTTGCGTAGCTTTAGTAATATCCATACCTCTTCTTTCAAAAGCTTCTATCAAAGCAGGACGAGTAATCTTTAAACCCATATTCTGAGGATCATGACAATCGGCACATCCCACAGGATTCATTACTTCTGCTCCCCAATCACTCCATTTGGCTTTATAAAAGTTTTCAATTCCCTTTTCATGCATAAGGCGGGGTACATCTGGTCCTTTACAAGTCCAGCAAGTTCCAGGCTGCATATCTCCTTCTCCATTTTCGGGAGTGCCTGTACGCAATGTATTTCTCACATCTTCTATGGCATGCATATGTCCTCGTGGAGCAGAATAATCTCTAGAAAAAGCATATCCAGCCCACATAACAACCATAGCAGGTCTTTCTTCGAGAACATCATGAGGGGTATTTCCCATGTGCTTACTCGTGAAGTCCATATCCTTCGTTTTGAGCCAAGTTTCATATTCACGGGGATAGTTTATACCCCATAAATCACTCTTAGGCTCAATCCCCTCAATTTCTATTTTCTTATTATTAAAAAGAGTAGCAATCTCTGCTCTACGCTCTGTTATAGATGCAGCAAGCAAGCCTAATAGGAATACAGCGACCATGACTACTGCGAATATCATCCAACCAATAGCGGGTCTTTTACGTATTTGTTCACCAAGTTTCTTAAACATAAGATTTAAGTTTTATATATTTTCTACTTTTCTTTTTTCATTGTTCTCTTCAGCCAATCGGGTACAGGAGATTCGGGCAGAGGTACAATAGCATTGGGAGAAGAGGCCAAGTTACTTATCTGGGTATGCGGCACATCTCTATGACAATCCCAACAAGCTTTACCTTCACCTTTGCGTACATCAGCATAAGTAATCATTCCTGTTTTTACAAAATCTTGATTTAATTGAGTATGGCACCTTATACAGTTTTGCATAATTACTCCATAACTCTCATTACGTGGACGTAGAGTTTGAGGCTCTGCTTTCAACGTAAAAACAGCAGCGTGATATAAACCATCTTTCGCTTTAAAAAAATATTTATTGGCTATATTGTTGTGAGGAACATGACAATCGTTGCAGGTTGCCCAGCGCCCATGAGAGCTATGATCCCAAGATTGATAATAAGGGGTCATAATATGACAATTGATACAAGCTTCTGGATCATCTGAAAGATATGAATGGGCTCTAGACATATAAAGTGTATATCCCCCTAAACCGAAAATTAATCCAGCTACTATAAATAAAGGAACTATAAACTGAACAGGTATATGCCGTAAAAACGATTTCATATTATCTATTTTATTAATTCAATTATTCATACATAAGTATAGGATATATACTAAAATGTATACTTTTATATAACTGTCATCTTATTATATATACTACTATATAACAGCTACATACAATACAAATATAACATATATTATATAAAATAGTTCTTTTGAAGCAGAAAAAATAGACTTAAATATTAAATTATCTTTGACATCATTATGTGATCAATGCCAGCATCTAAAAACACCTTACCTTCTGCTATAAAGCCGAATTCTTCATAAAACCTTTGGAGATAAAGCTGAGCTTCAATTTTAATTTCTTTCTCCTTTAAATCGTGTTCTAAAACACGAATAATTTCTTGAACTAACTTCTTTCCAAGTTTTAATCTTCGTGAATCTTTAACGACCAATACTCTTCCAAAAGAAGCTTGATTCTCAAACAGCATTCCACTGGGAAAGAGACGAGCATAGGCTATTAATTTATTCTCTACATACCCTAGTAGATGCAGGGTTTGTCTGTCTTTATCATCTAAATCGGGATAGTGACAATTTTGTTCTAAGATAAAGACATCTTGCCTTTTTTGAAGTATTTGGTATAATTCTTCAGTAGTTAATTCAGCGAAAGATTTAAGAACCCAACGAGGTTGTATATCCATATTATCTAATATTAAGTTGACTGCTAAAGATAATTTATTCTTAAAATAATCTATCATAGAAAGGCAATCAATACATAAAAAAAGTGGATGATAGAAAACTATCACCCACTTCATTTATATTACAATTTTGAACTTTATTGTACAGATACGGGTCTGTCTTCTAGATTCACACCAAATTGTGATGGTGTATTACCCATTTCAAAGACTAATTCTCCACCCGCAGCGATATCATCAAATTCAATAAACGATTTCGTATAAGGCTGACCATTCAAGGTTACACTTTGAATATAGATATTTTCTTTACTGTTATTATTTGCAAGGATAGTAAATACATTACCATTACCTACATTCAATGTAGCTTTATCAACGATAGGGCTACCAAAGATGTATCTTCCACCAGCAGGCTCAACTTGATAGAAACCTAGAGCTGAAAGCATATACCAAGCTGACATTTGACCACAGTCTTCGTTTCCTGATAAACCTGCAGGAGCATCAAAATAAAGAGTGGTTAATACTTCTCTTACTCTTTGAGCTGTTTTCCATTGTTGACCTACGTATGGATACATATAAAGGATATGGTGGCTTGGTTCGTTACCTTGAACATATTGTCCAATTAAACCTGAGATATCTGGAGATGCATCACCACTCAATTCTGTACTTAATAAAAACAAAGTATCTAGATTTTGAATAAACACATCTTCTCCACCCATAAGATCTACTAGACCATTTACATTTTGAGGAACAAGCCATCTGTAGTGCCATGCATTTCCTTCTGTATAGTCATCTTCTCTATGTTTAGAGTGATATGGATCTAACTCACCTGGTCTGAAGTTTCCTTTAGAATCAATCCCTCTCATAAAACCAATACTCTTATCGAAATAGGATTTAAAAGAATTACTTCTATTTAAGAAATACTCATAATCTTCTGTTTCGCCTCTTTCTTTTGCTACTTGAGCAACAGCCCAATCGGCTAATGCATACTCTAGACCTGAAGCTACAGACTCACTTGCTTTATCATAAGGGATATATCCGAATACTTTATATTGATCTAAACCTCTATCATCTTGCAATGCTGATTCTTTAAGTGCTTGATAAGCCAAATCTCTATCAAAGCCTTCGAAACCTTTTAAGTAAGCATCTGCAACTACTGGAATACCAGGATTACCAACCATACAATCGGTTTCATTGCCTACTAAATGCCATACAGGAAGTTTTCCTTGTTCCTTGAAGATATACAACATACTATTAATCATATCAGGCACTTGCTCTGGGTGAATAATAGTCATCAAAGGATGTGCTGCTCTATAAGTATCCCATAAAGAGAATGTAGTATGAGCCTTAAAGATTTCATTATTGTAATTTTTGCCATCTGCACCTCTATAATCGTTGTTTACATCACAGAATAAAGATGGAGCAATCATAGTATGATAGTGTGCTGTGTAGAAATTACGAAGAACAGATTGATCTGTAGATTCGATTATTGCTTTCTGTAGCTCATTATTCCATTTCACATCGGCATCCGTTACTGTAGCATTAAAATCCCATTCTGGAAGTTCTTCTTCCATATTCAATTTTGCATTTTCAATGCTTACAGGAGATACAGCTAGTTTAAGATAAATATCTTCATTTTCTTCTGTCTCAAATAAAGCTCTACCATATACTAGTTTTGCAGTAAGATCTTTCTTTCCTTCTGCTAAAGTTTCTCCTTCATAAAGTTCGAAGCCCTTAAGTGGTTTAGAGAATTTAGCAGTGAAGAATACTTTTTGATCGGCTGCCCAACCTTTTGAGTATCTATAGCCAGAAACTGTAGTTTCATCTTCTTGAACCAAATAACCTTCTAATGATTCGTCCCAGTTTAGGGCATCTGCCAAGTTGATTACAACAGCAGCATCATCAGCTTTAGGGAAAGTATATTTATGGAAACCTACTCTTTCTGTGGCTGCTAATTCTACACCAATATTATAACGATCTAGTTTTACACCATAATAACCAGCTTTTACTACTTCATTCTTTCTATTAAATAAAGAGTACATTCCTGAATCATAACCAGAATCATCACCCTTAGCTAACTTAGGGCTACCTGTAGTAGGCATAACTAAGATATCTAGCAAATCGCCAATACCTGTACCGCTTAAGTGAAGGTGTGAAAAACCGAAAATAGTTGAATCTGAATAGTGATATCCCGAAACCCAATCCCAACCTGTGTGAATATTGGTTGGTCCGAGTTGAACCATTCCGTAAGGAACATTTGCTCCTACAAAAACGTGCCCGTGGTCACCTGACCCAATATAAGGATCTACATACTGTGTTAAATTGGGCACTTCTGCTACAGGAGTAGACTGATTACAGGCTGTCAATCCACCCAAAAGCAAGCCCGCTAATACACCAACGTGCATTATCTTTCTTACCATCTTCATATAACTCTATTCTTTTTAAATGATTTATGTTTTTCTATGTTTCTTACTAGACTATCTCCCACGCACAAAAGCGTATATACACAGTATTATAAAGCTATTGACAAAGTAACATTATTTTTATTAGATATCAAAAGTTCTGTTAATACCTTATGTCTATTTAAGTAAAAAACACTCAACATCCAGGAATAAACGATCTTATATCTTTTGTGACTTTCTTCTTATGGCTATCGCCGAAACTAATCTAGAATACATTTCTTACCTTTTTTCTTTAAACTAATAGCTAATTATTCTTATTATCCAATTCCTTAGCGTAAATATCCTTTCACTTTAGCTATTCTATATTCTTTTATACTAATTATCATTTTGAGTAGTGCACTTAAAGAAATAGATTAATATTTTGACACCGATATGAAGATACGATGACACCGACATGTCATCATCATGTCGGTGTCATCGTATTATTAGGATAGAGGTATCTATCTTATACTGATATAGATAAACAAATTCTTATTTACTCCGTAAATTGACATCTGGATAGTTCTTTTGAATACCTCAATTGCAGATTAAGGCTAATCCATAAAAGACTCTTTTTGTAGTTTTGACAACTAAAGTAGATTAAAAAATAAAGAATTCATTTTAATTCTTTATCAATCTTTTCTATCTTAGTTTTAGTATCTATGCCAAAACGAACGTAGATTTTTAAAATAGAGCAAAGCAATGGTAGCAAAATTCAATCAAATAGACTTTGAAACTTGGGAAAGGAGTGAGTATTTTTATTATTATATCAATAAAATAAAATGCAAATACACACTCACTGCCCAGCTAGATATAACCCCTATTATCACTCTGAAAGAGCAGAAATCCTTAAAGTTATTTCCTACATTTTTATACGCCATTATGCGTGCAGTAAATGAAAATAAAGAATTTCGTATGGCATACAATCAAGATAAACAATTAGGTTATTGGAACTTTGTTGTGCCAGCTTATACCCTATTTCACGAAGATGATAAAACTTTTTCGGATGTTTGGAGTGATTACAATGAGGATTTTAACACATTCTATTCCAACGTAGTCAATGATTTAAATACCTATAAAGATGTGAAAGGGATTAAAGCAAAGCCCAATCAACCTAAAAACTTTTGTTCCGTATCTTCCATTCCTTGGCTTAGCTTTTCATCTTTTGCTCAAGATACCTACGAAGAATCCGATTTCCTTTTCCCTCTTATTCGCTTTGGCAAATACTATAAAAAAGACGATAGATCCTTCATACCCTTCGCTGTCTTTGTAAACCATGCTGTTGCCGATGGCTACCATACAAGCAAATTAATAAACGATGTGCAAAAATTTGTTAATAAAGCTCAACAGTGGGGTAAATAAATAGAGATATCTAAAAATACTAAGAAAATGAAAGATTGGAAAACGATTATGATCATTCAGGGAGTAGCTATCCTTACAATAGGTATTTTATCCTTGACAGCCACACAGATTCTTGTAAGTAAAGTAGGACTATTTGCACTTATGGTTTCTTTTATCCTCTTCATCTATGCAAGAATTAAAGAACTTAATTCTTGGGATATAAAACTGACTCTTGTTATTACTCTTCTCTATCTTCTTTTTTATTTTTACATGAAATAAAAAAAGGGTGAAGCTGTTTCCAACCTCACCCTATCCGTTTTGGAGTTTTCACTGCTTGATATCTATCTTTCTTCATCATGAAGTAGATATTACTCCTTTGTCCTAAATATATTTACCTTTCTTGTAAAAATCCCTATTAAACTAGTAAACAGATTATTATTAGTATTATGCAATTCGTATTTGAGCCTAAGTATCGAATACAGAGTTCTTCTTATATCTTTACAAAAGTAAAACTCATATCCTGTCATTTGAATATGCTAATAAAGCAATTTATTATGGATTAATACATCTTTACTGTATATTTATTTACTTTAATAGATAAATATTACCCTTTTGTGCCAAAATATATTTTTTGTCAATAAGATTAACCACCTATACATACAAAATAACTGACACTCAATAAGTTCTTACTTTAATTCCAATTCATAATCAATTCCAACTTCTTGGATAAAAACATCATCGTGCGATACTAGTAAAATGGAACCTGCATAATTACGCACAGTTTCAGTTAAAATTTCAATACTATGTATATCTATATTATTAGTTGGTTCATCCAATATTAAAAGATCTGGAGCAACTGATGATATTAACAAACTACATAAACTCAATTTCATCTTCTCACCACCACTCAAACTAGAACAAGGCTTGTCCCAAAAACTCTCTGATAATTGAGATCGATGCAACATACATTTTACTTCATGCTCGGGCATTTTAGGATTAAAGTTTTGTGCCTGTTCGTAAACAGTCCAACTCGGATTGAGTAATAAATAATCTTGGTCTAAGTACATCCAATTTAGAGGAGCAACATCAAGCTTCCCGATGGTAGGCTTCACAGATCCAGTTATTAAATTGAGCAAAGTTGTCTTACCAGAACCATTAATGCCCCTCAATAATACTCGCTCACCACTACGTATTAGGAAGTTCAAAGTCTCTTTCCACAAAGGTTTATCTTTCACATATTCAAAATTCAACCCTTTGGCCTCAACTAGAATTTTATTATCATGCAAGTCGGAGGATTCTATATGAAGCTTCAAAACAGAATGCTGGGCTATCTTATCTTTGATAGACTGAATATCACCCGACAAAGCATTAACTCTATCTCCCTGAGTGGATTTATAACGTGCACTCGTTTTTTCAGCACGATCTTGACGGGTATCAAGTCCCATTTTCCCAATTCCTTTTTTTATACTCAAATCTTTACCTCGATTATCCAACTTTTGTCGGCGTTCAGTAACTTTCTGCTGCTTCTTTAGAGCAACTTTTCTTTCTACCTCTTTGCCTTTCAATGCATTTTCAATAGCATTCAACTCAATCTCTTTTTGTTCTTTATATTCTGTGTAATTTCCAGAATAATACTTTATACCCAGGCTAGACAATTCATAGATACCGGATAGGAGATCAAGTAGTTCCCTATCGTGGCTAACTATTAAGACTATTGCACTGGTCTTTTCTATCCAGCTATATAATAAGTCTTTAGAAACATAGTCAAGATGATTAGTAGGTTCATCCATCAACACAAGTTGAGGTTGATGGAGTGTCAAACCAGAGAGGAATACTTTCACACGTTCTCCCCCGCTTAAAGTAGAAAGGGTTTGCTCTAACCGAATAGAGTCTAATCCCCACTGATGCAAAGCTTTAATTACCTGCTCTTCAATATCCCAATCATCACCCAAAAGTTCCATGTATGCAGGCTCTACATTCCCCGCTAGGATTTGGTGTAACGCAATAATTTTAGCATCAACCTTCAAGGCTTCTGCTACTGTCAACGAACTGAATTCATCTATATTTTGGGGTACTACATAGGCATCAACCTCTCTATAAACAGAGCCACTTTGAATAGGTATTTTACCACTAATTAATTTTAAGAGAGTTGATTTTCCTGTTCCATTATCTCCTATCAAAGCAACTTTATCGCCTTCTTCAATAGAAAAAGATAAATCAGTAAATAAAATATCCCCGTCAGGGTGTTGGAAACTTATATTTTGAAGAATTATACTCATAAACAAGCCAATTTAAAACGATTAATAATATGATTATAAACGGGCTTTATTCCATAGATTCAACCTATACATCAACAACTAGAATAGACTAATTGCTTAAAATAGAAATCCGAAAATTATAAATAAAGAGAATTTGCTAGAATGAAAGAGCAGAACCAATGTGGATTTATTGGCCTACCTATCTCAATTTAGATTGAAATAAAACCCATGAAGTATGGAGGGTTTCTTATATTCTCATTGAAGCATTTATTCGTTAATACTGATTGCAAAGGTAATACTTCTTTTTTCTAATTCTTAATTATCTAAGAAATATATTTTCAGCAATAAAAGACATAAAATAATTGCCTATTCTCATTTAAATCATTAAGTTTAAAGTTTTTCAATTTCTCAAGCTATGAAGTACGAAATAGAAATTCTTTCAAACTCAGACACAATTCCATACAATTTGCTATTACTTGCAGATGAAACTATGGAAGCCATAGAAAAGTATATTCACCAATGTACAATAGTGGTAATACGCTCTAGTGAAAGTAACCATCCTATAGGTGTTATGGCTCTTTATGAGATAAGTAAAAACCTCTTAGAAATAAAGAATTTAGCTATAGATACACCTTTTCAAAAACAAGGTATAGGAAAGCAATTAATTGATTATGCCTTTACTCTTGGCAAAGAAAAGGGGTATAAAAAACTCATTGTTGGTACAGGCGATTATAGTATGGATGCCTTTGCTTTTTATAGCCGTATAGGATTTAAACCTTATGGCGTTAGAGCTGACTTTTATATAGACAACTATAAAGCTCCTATCATAGAAAATGGGCATCAACTTAAGGATATGATTATGTTGAAGCAGTGTATCCACTAGTTTCAATCATGAAATAATCTTATCCATACCTTTTTAAGCTACTAGAATACTCCATTATTAAATCTCTATTAATGGAACTAATAAGAACGGAGTAAACACTACCCAAATATGAGTGTAAGATTGGTTAAAGAAGAAAAGAGAAAGACATGAAATCTTCAGCTTTAAATAAGCTAACTCAATAATAATCAGTAAAAATATCCCGACAACCCATGTTGGGATATTTTATTATGTATCAACATCTTATGACTAAGATAATTCATTTTGAATGAGATTTATATCAGAAATTCTTTGTTTATTGAGGTATTAACTTTAATAAAATGCCTTAATTATGAGAACCACTAGAATTAAACAAAGAGAGTTTAAAAACTCTGTAGCACACTCGTGGGCATTATTTGCCCTAGGAGGTGTTTCACTACTAACTGGGTTATGGGCTTTATTTGCACCAACAGCAGCACTAACATCTGGCCATTTATTCTTTATACTGAGCATTATTCTGATCGGAGTACTTCATTATGTATATATGCGTGTAACAAGAACTGATGTTTACGAATGGAGCTGGGGTATAGCTGCTGCTATATTTGGAGTTATCATCGGATTGGTTATGACATCGAAGGAGTGTACACAGTGGAATATTTTAAGTTTCTACCTGGCAATATGGGGTTTTGTCCAATTCTTTATTATGCTTACCATTATATCAGTTATCAAGAATAGAAAGTTTGTCAATTGGATAATCATACTAGTCTGCGCAATAGCAGGATTAGCTCTTTCTACTACACTTATTGTAAATCCTATAATAGCATCTAGTAAGTTTATAGTTTCATCACTATTTATTATATATGCTATGCCGCATTTTTATTATGCTATTCAGGTAAATAGAGTTCAGGTAAATATTTCCAATAATTAGACAACTTAAATCAAATATATAGACAAAAAAAAGACTCAACTAAGCTGAGTCTTTTTTTATAATATGTTATAGCAGAAGATTAGATACCTAAATCTTTGCAAACAAAGTCAACTTTAGCATCTGCTAATTTATTAACTTCATCATAATCTGCTCTAGACTTCATATCTCCCATTACTTCAATGTAGAACTTAATCTTAGGTTCTGTACCTGAAGGACGAACAGACGCTTTTGAACCATCTGCTGTAAAGAACTGAAGCACATTTGAAGTGTCAGGCATATCTAATTTAGTAACCTTGCCTGTCTTAATGTCCTTTTCTTCTAATGATTGAAAGTCTTTGATACGAACTACTTCTGAACCAGCCAATGTTTTAGGAGGGTTGTTTCTGTAATTAGTCATCATTGCCTTAATTTCTTCAGCACCAGTTTTACCCTTACGAACTACACTGATTACTCTTTCTTTAGAGAAACCATATTCTAGATATATATCTTGAAGCATTTCATATAGAGACTTACCATTATCTTTTGCCCAAGCAGCAATTTCGCTCATCAAGCAGCAAGCAGAAACAGAGTCTTTATCACGAATAAAGTCAGCAGCTAAGAAACCAAAGCTTTCTTCACCACCACCAATATATTTTTTCTTTCCTTCTAGCTCACGTATTTCACGAGCTACCCATTTGAATCCTGTGTAACAATCAATTAATTCTACGTTCACAGAATCGGCAATTCTTTTGATAAGCTCAGTAGTAACAATTGTTTTAACTACAAACTCATTCCCTTTCAATTTGCCTAGAGCCTTATACTGAGTCAAAATATAATATAAGAAGATCATGCAGATCTGGTTACCATTCACCAAAATCCATTCTCCCTTATCATTTTTAACAGCTATACCAATACGGTCTGCATCAGGATCACTAGCCATCACTAGGTCGGCATTCGTTGCTTTCGCTTTTTCTACAGCCATTGTAAGAGCAGCTGGTTCTTCTGGGTTTGGAGAAACCACAGTAGGGAAATTACCACTAATTACATTTTGTTCAGGAACATCAATGATATTATTGAAACCCCACATCTTAAGAGCTTGTGGTATAAGAGTAATACCAGTACCGTGGATTGGAGTATAAACAATCTTCATATCTCTATGACGAGCAATAACATCCGGGTTTAAAGATACAGTCTGAACAGCATCTAAAAATACCTTATCAATATCTTTACCAATAATTTGGATTAACTCTGGTTTACCTTCAAACTTGATATCCTCTGCTTTTACTTTTTCTACCTCAGCAATAATACCATGATCATTTGGAGAAAGAACTTGCGCTCCATCTTCCCAATATGCTTTATAACCATTGTATTCTTTTGGGTTGTGAGAAGCAGTAATCATAATACCACTTTGACAACCTAAGTGACGAATGGTAAAAGATGTTTCTGGAGTTGGACGTAAGTCTTCAAATAGATAGACTTTTATTCCATTTGCAGAAAAGATATTTGCAGAAATCTCAGCAAACTTACGGCTATTGTTACGGCAATCATGACCTACGACAACTGCTATTTGCTTCAAATCTTTAAACTGCTTATTTAAGTAATTCGATAAACCTTGGGTTGCACCACCCACGGTATAGATATTCATTCGGTTGCTACCAGCACCCATTATACCACGAAGACCACCAGTACCGAACTCTAAATCTTTGTAGAAAGATTCAATTAGTTCTGTTTTATCTTCACTATCAAGCATTCTACGAATTTCTGCTTGAGTTTCTTCATTATATGCAGGAGTAAGCCATTGATTAGCTTTTTCAACTACAGATTTTAAAAGTTCTTCGTTTTTCATTCTAATTAGTATCTTTAGTTGTTAATAAACTCAATAATATTGAGGAGTACAAATATAAACTATTCTTACCACGACACCTATAAAAAAGAATAGTTTATGCATATACACCCTATTCAATAACAAATAGGATGTAAATATGCTCACAGAATAACGTTTATTTAACTTTATAGCGTTCTCCTGTTTGTTCAATATAGTCTTTCAAGAACTTTTCTGTGTATCCTGGGCGCACAACGCCTGTAGGTTCTCCTATTTTATTTCTTTCAAAAGAACCGTCTTTATTTGTTTTAGTTACTACTCCATCGTTGTATTTTACGATTAAGTATTCACCTAATTTTTTCCAAGATTCAAAAGCTTGTTGACCTGCTATCTTGGTATAAGATGTCAAGAATTTTACAGCTTCTTCTGGGTTTTTAGCATAAAGATCTGATGCGACTTTCTCAACACCAGCTTGATTCTGTTCATAATAAGTTTCTAATTCGTTTTGAACTTTACGAAGATCATTAATCATTAAACCATAGCGAGGGTAAACCATATTAGATACCCATTGGTAAATCCAGAAAGCACTATCCCAAGAGAATGTAACATAATCTGCACCATTAGCAGCATAGCTATCAGGAACTTCTGTTGCTGAGCAATAAACTGGAGTAAAGACAGTCATATTTGCATCATCTAATCCGAACCAGAAAACACCGCCAATAGCATTAGGTAAAGTTGAACGCATCTGAGAAACAAATACCCATGCACTCTGTTGAGTAGAAATTGGACGTTCATTGAAATACTCTTCTCCTTCATATTTAAAGGTTAGTGGAGACAGACGATAAGGAGTATTATAGGCTCCAGCACCAAAATCTTGGCTAATATCTAGCTGAGTACCTTCATAATGATCTCTCATAGCATCTCTAACATCTTGTACAGATACTTTTTTATTAGGTTTGATAAAAAGAGGCATCGGCTCATCTGTATCACCCAAGATATAAGGTAAGAAGTTCTCGCCTTGATCAGTGAACATGTTGAAATAGCTCCATACACGAGCTTCACAGAAGCGACGACCACCAAAATCTAGAGGATTGTATGCCTTTGAGAAGCTAAAATCCTTGTTTACTCCATCAAAGTAACCTTTTTCACGAGCAAAAGATATAACATCAGGAGAGTACATACAATTGTTCTTATCATTCATATCAAAAGAGTGGATACGAGATTGATTAGCATGAGCTGAGATGCAATCATCTGGTACACGTACAGCTACCCAAACAGCACCTTTGATACCGGGACCTTTACCCATCATTTCCATAATCCATATCTCATTTGGATCGGCAATAGTAAAAGACTCCCCTCCACTAGCATAACCATACTCTTGAACTAAGCTAGTCATCACTTTGATAGCTTCTTTTGCAGATTTTGATCGCTGTAAACCCAAACGGATTAAGCTACCATAATCAATGATTCCTGTAGTATCTTCAAGTTCTGGGCGACCACCAAATGTAGTTTCAGCAATAGTAACCTGGTATTCGTTGATATTACCTATTACATTGTAGGTTTCACGGGCTTGATCAATGGTTCCCATAAATCTATTATCTTCCCAATTGTAAATGTCTAGTTTAGCACCTTTCTCATACTTTGCTGCAGGAGAATGATATAAGTCACCAAACATGCCATAAGAGTCTGCTGAATAAGATACAATTGTAGAACCATCAGCAGAGGCTTTTTTACCAACGATAAGGTTAGTGCAAGCCAGCGAACTAATAATCACAGCAAATAGGACCGCTGTCGTCAAATAAAACTTTTTCATATTAATAGTGTTTTTTCAAAATAATTACCAGAAAAATTCTTCTTCAATAAATGTACGATTTTTACTGTTATCTACCACCTCTAATTGAACTTTATGTCTCTTTCCTTTTTGCAATCTCTTAGAATCTAGTTTATAACGAATTTTATCGGGCATAATATCTAAGTAAAAGAGGGCATATTCTCCATCAATAGTGCCTCGATAGGAAGCGATTCCCGATTCTTTATCTTTAGCAGAAAAAACTACTTCTCCATTTTTAGCCCATCTCTCCTTTGCTTGAGCAGTAACTATAGGCGGGATAGAATCTATTAATACAGCATAGGTTCCTAGTTCACTTATCTTCGCATGCATAAATCCTTCTTTATATTTGCCCCCTACACTACTCCATTTGTTATTTTTACGAAGTCGTCCAACATACAATTGATCTACATTCAACCCCTCACGAGGTATAACTCGCAAAATTAAATCTGCCGAACGGTGCAGTGGAATATAAGTATCTAAATCACAAAGTTGGTACGTAAATGAAGCAGAAGAGGGAGTTTGAGCTAAAATCTTGAAATCAAGATAAACGGAATCATACAAATATTCAGCAGGGATAAAAAGATTCATTCCTGGTCGGCTAATGATATTCGCCTTATTCCAAGCTAAATAATCAATAGCCTTTAGTTGAGGCTGATAGATGGTCTGCTTTTCTCCACGAAGAGCTAAGAAGTAGGTCGATTTATTGCCGTAATAATCAGTTAATACAAATCGCAACTGATAAATACGCTCTTCATCAATGTTTAATAAGCCCCTTGTTTCATTATGTGCTTTCAGCATACGCAACTTATTCCCTGGCTCAATAAAGGTTTTCATATAATTCTTATAAGTCCAAGAGTTAATGTAACGACTCTCATCGTCTGCAAACCGATCCACATTACTTTCAAAGGTAAGTTCACCATCAACATAGAGTTGTAAATGCTTTACACCATAATTATTGCTTACCCCATCCATGTAATCGAAGGCTTTAATACCAACACCTACTAGTCCCCAGGCAGGAATAGTTTGATTGTCTTGTATAGCTATGGTGGATATTTGAGTGGAATGATTGATTACTCCCTTTCCCAATTGAGGAAACAACATAAAACCTTTGGCTTTAGGAGCTGTGGTATCTTTTAATCGAGTTGAGAAAAAAGGTAAGGGATCAATTTGATCTCCTGATGCATTTTCAAACACATCCAGATGCAGGTGTGGAGCAAAGGAATAACCCATATTTCCACTCCAAGCTACTTGTTCTCCTTTTTTGATGGGATGTTCGCCAGGATTAAAGTTTAAGTCCATTTCCCAGCTCTGGTTAGCATATTGAATAGAATCCACAAGCTCTGCTATAGGAGAAACAAAGCCCATTAAGTGGCGACTTATAGTAGAAAACCCATTCTCATATACGGTATGAAGTACATAACCAGAACCGTGTGTTACTCTCACTCTAGAAATATACCCATCCGCTAAAGCTAATAGTTTTTTTCCCGATTGATGTTGTGTTTTAAAATCTAACCCTCCATGAAAGTGGTTACTTCTCAATTCTCCAAAATTACCACTTAAATATAAAGGAAAATCGAAAGGAGTACCAAACCCCTTTCGATTTATATCTTGAGCTATACTATTTATAGATAGTAAAAGGAATAAAGCTATAATGTATTTTTTCAGCATTTCATCTTATTTTTACGATAGCTACAAAAATAGATTATTCCGATTGAAATGTAAAATCTAATACTCGCTAATCCCAGTAAGTAATGCTATTTTATAGCAATAGTTTTATTCTTAAATTACCAAGCGTAATTTTTCTTTAAAGCTGCTGTATGAGAAGAGATCAGATCTTTCATCACTTCTTCTACACTTTTTGATTCTCCACATAAAGAAGCAATTTGACCAATTTCAATTTCTCCTTCATCGAGTTCACCTTCAAAAATACCTTTTTTGGCTCTTCCTCTTCCCAAGAGTTCTCTTAGTTCTTCTACAGATGCTCCTTGGTTTTCAAGTTCTTCCACTCGATCACGAAAATCATTTTTAGCCAAACGAGTTGGTGCAATTTGCTTAAGATGGAGTTTGGTATCTCCTTCTTTAAGATTCACACACATCTCTTTAAACTTATCATGAGCAGAGCTTTCTTGAGTTAGGGCAAAACGTGTACCTATTTGTACTCCATCAGCACCTAAGGTTTGCATCGCTAAAATGGCTTCTCCTGTGGCAATACCACCTGCAGCTATTAACGGCAATTCGGTTACAGCTCTTACTTGTGGAATAAGGCAAAGTGTAGTAGTTTCCTCACGCCCATTGTGTCCGCCTGCTTCAAAGCCTTCAGCCACTATAGCATCAACTCCTGCTTCTTCACTTTTCTTTGCAAATTTAGAAGAAGATACTACATGAACTACTTTTATTCCTCGCTCTTTCAACCATGAAGTCCATAGTTTCGGGTTTCCTGCTGAAGTGAAAACGATTGGAACTTTTTCTTCAGCAATAATATTCATTATTTCCTCCAATTGAGGATACATTAAAGGCACGTTAACACCAAAAGGTTTTGAAGTTGCTTCTTTGCATTTACGAATGTGTTCTCGTAGTACATCAGGATACATTGAGCCAGCGCCCAATAATCCTAACCCACCAGCATTACTTACAGCAGAGGCCAAACGCCATCCGCTACACCATACCATACCCGCTTGTATTATAGGGTATTCAATTCCAAAAAGAGATGTAATTTTATTCATGTCATTCATTTTAGCTATGAAAAGAACAACACCTAAGAACATTTAGTTCGCTTAGAACCTGCTTTTACCACCACTGGTAACCTGTTCCACAGAGAGGGTCATCAAAGCATGGATCAATAGACCACCGAGTCTTAGGGTAAGATCTGTTCTCCCACCATCGTTTATAATGAACAGAGGCATCAATTACTTCTTCATCAGTTAAGAAATATTGAGCTTCATAATTATCTGCATTGACTCTGATTAAGTGACAGCCTAAGGAAGCATAATCACCTATACGGATAGATTCTACGATCCACAACATACATTCGCCTAAGCGAATTTCACCACCTACATAAGGAGATATAGGAGGCAACGGAAAAGATTGAATAAGAGTAAGATCAGTAGAATAAGATAATAATTTAGGGATATCTTCCGACTTAAAATTGGGCACCTCTACAAAGCCTTCTGGGCTCTGTGTTTGATAAGTACCCGCTTTCAATTGTTTAACAAATAGGTCGACATCTGGATTATCGAAATCCAGTGTATTATTACTTCCACAACTACCCAAAGTACATAGAAGCACCATGAATAATACCATTCTTACCAATTTGCTCATTGTCTCAATATGCCCTTTATAAATAGCATTTTATAACTAAAACACCTTTTTTATCTAAGTTTTACCCTTATTATTCAACTGAATACAAATATAAGTTAAAAAAAACTCTTCCTTGCTATTTTAACAAATAAAATAACGAGGAAGAGTAATCTATTTATTCTTTTTCTAAATTAGCAAGCTTTAAAGCTCATATCTAGACCTTTCACTGAGTGTGTTAAAGCTCCTACCGATATAAAATCCACACCACACTCGGCATAATCTCTTAATGTTTCAAAAGTAATACCACCCGAAGATTCTGTTTCCACACGACCAGCAATTATGTCAACTGCTTTTTTAGTGTCTGCAGGAGTAAAATTATCGAGCATAATTCGATCTACTCCACCAAGCTCTAACACTTGGTTTAATTCATCAAAGTTTCTCACTTCAATTTCGATCTTTAAATCCTTATTATTCTCTTTACAGTATTTTTTGGCTCCAAGAATAGCCTTGTCAATACCTCCTGCAAAGTCAACATGATTGTCTTTTAATAAAATCATATCAAATAAGCCTATGCGATGGTTTACGCCACCTCCAATTTTAACGGCTTCTTTTTCAATCATACGAAGCCCTGGAGTAGTTTTACGAGTATCAAGGACTCTTGTCTTGGTTCCTTTTAATGCTTGAACATACTTATTTGTCATTGTAGCTATACCACTCATTCGTTGCATAACATTCAACATCAAACGTTCTGTTTGTAGTAAAGACTGAATTTTCCCTTCTACAAGCATAGCTACATCACCTGGTTTTACATGAGAACCATCTTGTATAAAGACTTCAACTTTTAAGGATGAGTCGAAACGATTAAATATCTCTTTAGCCATTTCAATTCCTGCAAGTACTCCTTCTTCTTTGATTAGAAGTTTCGATTTGCCCATTGCAGTTTCAGGAATACTAGACAATGTAGTATGGTCTCCATCGCCTATATCTTCAGCGAAAGCAAGGTCAATTAATCTATCGATCAATTCTTGTTTTTCTAATATCTTACTCATTTGCTTTATCTATTCTTATTTGATGAATAAAAAAGTTATTGTTTTCTTTTTTGAAGAAACAGTTTACACGATATTTATCTTTAGTAGATTGTAATGAACCAATGATATAGCCTGATTCATCACGCACACTAGTATGCTTTATTTTAAAAGATTGAATTTGAATAGTCTTAAAAAAATCGGCAATTTTTTCGACAGCTTCCTGTTTCTTTACTCTAGATTGCTGATTAAGAATACAAGTAGAAACCTCCTCACTCAAGTGGTTAGTTAGCAAGGATGCTTGCCCTTGCTCAAAAGCTTTTACAATATCATCATTCACGTTTTGAGCCACAAGATGTGTAGAAAGACTACAAATTATTAACCACAGAAAGACTTTTAATTTCATAGTTATATAGGTTTGTAATATGGCAAAGTTAAGGAAAACTTGTAATAAACAATAAAAAAGCCCTAATTTTGGAAATCAATTCGTTTTTCAATCCAAAACAATCAAAGATGAAAGTTACCTTATTAGTAGTAGGTCGCACAGTTGAATCTCATTTTATAAAGGCAATCAAAGATTACACTCAACGCACACAACGCTATATCTCTTTTGATATGCAAGTTATACCAGAGCTAAAAAACACCAAGAATATCACCTTCGAACAACAAAAAGCCAAAGAAGGAGAAATGATATGCAAAGCTCTGTCTCCTAGTGATTACATTGTTTTGCTCGATGAACACGGCAAAGAAATGAGATCAATAGAGTTTGCCGAATGGATAGAAAAAAAGATGATGACCGTAAACAAAAGACTCGTCTTCATTATTGGTGGTCCGTATGGGTTTTCACAAGAGGTTTATAAACTAGCCAACGAAAAGATGTCACTCTCCAAAATGACGTTTTCACATCAGATGATACGTCTTATTTTTATTGAACAATTATACCGAGCTTTAAATATATTAAAAGGTGGTCCGTACCACCATGAATAAAGAGGATATGAGCAATTTGTATTACCGATATGAAACTAACATGTCGGTGTCATGATGATATCATGTCGGTGTTAAGATGATATCATGTCAGGGACCTATAAACTAATAATAGGGTTGTATTTATGCACAAATACAACCCCATTATTAGTTACTCTGATGAATTTATAGATGATTGATGAATTAGATATCTTTTATTTTAAATACATTGAAAGAAATATCTCTATCATAAGCATCAACACCTTCTACTTTCTTTATATATTTTACTACTCGAATAGTAATCGGCAATACTAATACTTCATAGAATGATTTCAAGAAAATCTGAATGATCATCAATTTAAAAATCAATGACCATCCCATCTGTCCACCAAATGCAATAGGAAAGAAAATCAATGAATCTGCAGTTTCACCCACTATGGTAGACCAAATAGCACGAGCAGAGAAGTTTTTCCCTCCACTAGCTATTTTCATCTTACTCATGACATACGCATTCAAGAAAGAACCTACTAAAAAAGCAAGGAAACTTGCTAATGCAATACGAGGAGCTAAACCAAAAATAAAATTAAAGTGCGGACCCCCATCCCACTCTGCAGCAGCAGGCAACATGGTGGTAAGATAACCAATGGCCACAACAAAAAAGTTTAAGAAAAAACCAGACCAAATAATAAGTCTTGCTTTTTTAAATCCCCAAACTTCAGCTATACAGTCATTTATGATATAAGATATAGGAAATAAAAGAAGCCCTCCAGTTATTTTCAAACCAAAAAGATCAATAACTTTAGTTTCTAACAAGTTGGAAGCAATTAAACTCACAACAAAAATCATGCCGAGCAGCATGAATAAAACGGATACATTTTTCTTCATTACATCTTGTTTTTTACGTGGTTTACCAAGCACACGGATATTTACTACCTATATAGTAAGGTGAGAATAAGGAGTAAAATCATCGTACTATTATAAATTGGACTGCAAAAGTACATATTTATAATGACTTCACCATAAATGATTCTAAGAGTTTTTTATAAAAAGGCTCTACTCACATTTCTGTAAATAGAGCCTTAAGCTATCTGGTTTAAAATAAAATCGGATGGGCTATTTGAGATTTATTGCAGTAAATCACTTATATAACTTCATCTTCCTCAACTAAAAACCTATTATTTAATACTAAAACGAAAAGTCTAAACCGACACCAAACACTTTATTTGTTCTTGAGAATACATCCATTCCAGGAAGATTAGTTCCATTATAATTGTCTGTATTTTTGGTGTGTTTGCCATAATCAGTCCAGAAATAGGCTACGTTTAGTTTTACATTTTCAGCTAACATAAAGCCAGCACCAAAGCCATAAGACATTGAACTAACAGCAAAACTCATATCAGACTGATAATTATCAGTTACACCATATTTAGTACGTTGAAGACCACCACTCACTTGAGCCCAGCGACAAATATCCCATTCTACACCACCTAAATACTCATTAGTACCTTGCTTAATATGATCTTGTTTATTATCAGCCATTTTTGCATGTGTATCAAAGAAATGGTTATAACCCACAGAAGCTCTTAATGTAGGAAGTATTCTATAAGTTGCACCTACTGTCAAGACACTAGGAATATCATTGGGGGTATTCACACCATGCTTAAATTTTCCAGTTGTATCGTGTTTTGTCTTATTTTCTACATTCAACTTAGTATTCATTTCATACTTAATACCTGCATCCCATTTACCACTTCTAAAATGAAGACCTATAATCGGAGTTACCCCCCAACCAGACTGAGTACAGTCTAATTCTTGATCACCAGCTCTTTCCGCTGTCTTTTCTATTTTAGCAGAAAGCTGTCTGTATTGCTCTGCTTCTTCGAGCTTACCTTGAGCTTGAAGAAACCCTGCTGTATAAAGCATTTCTTTAGCTAAAGAGTTCATATAGGGAGCTACTTCTACCATTTCTTTCCCACCAATATTAGCAGAAATATCACGTACATAGCCATAATACTCATTACTTACATAGTTCATACGCACACCACCATACACAGACCAGTTTTCATTAATTTGGTAAGCAGCACCCATTTGAAGTCCGTAAATAATTTGAGATCCCTCCATATATGAATCTAAACGATACTTACTAGTACCAGGAAAATCTTTTGATAATAGATTTGGTAAAAGTGCTACATTGGATTCAAATGAAGCTAAGCCATCATCGAAAGTAGCTTTTCCACCACCTCCTGTTACAGAGAAACTTCCTGAGAAAGTCCAATGTCCATTTTTATAGGCGCCAAAGAGACTTGGAATAATAGGAGCAGAAGCATCTCCTTTAAATTTTTTGGTGTAGTTACCTTTATTATCTACACTTCCTGCAAACCCAGGAAATTTTTCATTTCCAAAAGTAGAATGTATAGTACGAGTTTGAAAAGCACTCTGACCATTTAGCGAAAAACTCCATCCTTCTTTTAAAAAGCCTGTACCAGCAGGATTATAATAAATAGCATCAATTTCTGTAGATGATTGACGTGCCAAATATCTTAAATAAGTGATATGCTGATTCGTATTGGTTAATAAACCACCTGCGAATGTTGCAAACGAAACAACAATCAAGGCACTAAACAGAAGTAATTTCTTTACCATAAAATCTTTTTATTGATTAACAGCCGGCAAAGGTAGAAGAAAAATGCACAATACCAATTATTTTGTGCATAATTTAACTACAATACTACAAATCTATTTCATTTACAACCATTTTACAGTTAACCAATTTTATAAATATTCACTTTTCATATTATATATAAGTAAAACATTCTTATCTTTGCGACGTTTATTATATTTTAAGGTAAAAAAATTATAGATTGTAAAATGGGTATTAAAATCGCATTTTTTGGCTCTCAGCCATACGATAAAACATCTTTCAAAGAAGCCAATGAAGACTACGGCTACGACTTACGTTTTTATCAAGGTAACCTAAGTATTAACAACATTCTATTGACACAAGGGTGTGACGTAGTGTGTATTTTTGTAAATGATAATGCTAATGCTAATGTAATTGAGCAATTAGCAAAGAACGGAGTAAAACTACTTGCACTACGCTGTGCAGGATTTAACAATGTAGACCTAGAGGCTGCAGATAAATTTGGTATTAAAGTAGTACGTGTACCTGCTTATTCTCCTTATGCTGTAGCAGAACATACTGTAGCTTTAATGCTAGCTCTTAATCGCCGTATACCAAGAGCTACATGGAGAACGAGAGATGGAAACTTTTCTCTAAATGGTCTATTGGGTTTCGATATGCATGGCAAAACTGCAGGTATTATTGGAACTGGCAAAATTGCAAAGATCCTAATTAACATATTAAAAGGATTTGGTCTAAATATATTAGCCTATGATTTGTACCCAGATACTAAGTGGGCTGAACAAGAAGACATTAAATATGTTACATTAGATGAATTATATCAAAAAGCAGATATTATATCTCTTCACTGTCCGTTGACAGATGACACTAAATACCTGATTAATAACTATTCAATAGGTAAAATGAAGGAAGGTGTTATGATTATAAATACAGGACGTGGTCAACTTATTAATACAAATGCACTAATTGCTGGTTTAAAAAGCAAAAAAGTGGGTTGGGCAGGACTTGATGTTTATGAAGAAGAAGGAGAATATTTCTACCAAGATAAATCAGATCGTATTATTGATGACGACGTTTTAGCTCGTTTATTATCATTCAATAATGTGATTGTTACCTCACATCAAGCATTCTTTACCAAAGAAGCTTTGAGTAACATATCACATACAACTTTACAAAACATAAAAGATTTCTCAGAAGGAAAAGAGCTAGTGAATGAAGTTACCCTATAATACTCTGATATGCTATCCTAAATAACAAGGTATAGCACTAACTTTTAAATAAAGTCAATTATGGATTTAAATTTAAGATCTGTAAGGCAAGAGTATACAAAAAAAGGATTGTCTGGGAAAAACATCCCGGATAATCCTTTTTTATTATTTGAGCAGTGGCTACAAGAAGCTATGGAACAAGATGTAAATGAACCTACAGCAATGCTTGTTGGCACAGTTTCTCCAGAAGGGCACCCTGCTACTCGCACAGTCTTACTTAAAGAATTAAGAAACGAGAAATTCGTATTCTATACCAATTACAATAGTAGAAAAGGGCGACATCTCCAAAACAATCCAGCTATTTCCTTAAGCTTTGTATGGCATGAACTAGAACGTCAAGTGCATATAGAAGGCTTTGCCGAAAAAATAGCTCCTGAAATATCCGATGAGTACTTCCATTCTCGTCCTTATAAAAGTCAAATAGGTGCAAGAATCTCACCGCAAAGTCAACCTATTCCTAGCCGATTTAAACTAATGAAAGAGTTTGTTATGGAATCTTCAAAGTGGATCGGAAGACAAATTGAGCGACCAAGTAATTGGGGTGGTTATGCCGTAAGACCAACTCGAGTAGAGTTTTGGCAAGGTAGGCCCAACCGACTTCATGATCGCTTTTTGTACGAAGAACAAGCCAATGGTAACTGGGGAGTAAATAGACTTGCTCCATAAGTAAACTTAAGAAGTTGGAAAGTTGTTCTATCTTTATAGTATCAACATACAAAAGAAACTAAATTATGAAACTTCATTATATATTTCACAGCGGATTTGCTATTGAAACAGATGACACGGTTGTGATTATAGACTATTTTCAAGATTCTAGTGATCAAAAAATAAACACAGGTATTGTAAATGACAAACTCTTACAGTCTGGTAAAAAAATATATGTACTGAGTACTCATGCACACCCCGATCACTTTAATCCCTTTATCTTAGAATGGAGAAACAAGAACCCCAAAATACAATACGTTTTTTCTAAGGATATCTTAGATCATAGATTATGCAAGAAAACAGATGCTGAATTTATAGATAAAGGAGATTCTTATGAAGATGACACATTAAGTATTGAAGCTTTTGGCTCTACCGATCAAGGTATATCTATGCTTATCCACATCAATAAATCATTAATATTCCATGCTGGAGATCTTAATAACTGGCATTGGAAAGGTGATGCATCTGAAGAGGAAAGCCTAGAAGCAGAACAATTTTACTTAGCAGAGCTAACAGAGATTTACAGAAAGTATAAAGTCATGGATTTAGTTATTTTCCCTGTAGACCCTAGAATGCAAAAAGATTATTATTTAGGAGCAGAGCAATTTATAGAAAAAATAAGTACAAAGTATTTTACTCCTATGCATTTTGACTATGAGTATAAAGAAGCATCTGCATTCAAGGCTATAGCCAAAAAAAACGGAGCTAAATTTCTTGAAATAAAAGAAAAGGGACAAACTTTTGAATTGGACTTATAATAAAAATAGAATATGAAACCTTTGAATTATTTACTCACATTTATTTTACTCCTAGGAGTTGCAGTTCCTAGTTTCGCTCAAAGAGAACAAGAGAAATACTTAGCAGGAGCAGTTCCTGAAATTGACGGGAAAGTTATTTTCACAGAAAACGTACATATTCCAAACACAAAGAAAGAACAGATTTTTAATCAAGCAGAAAAGTGGATGGAAAAACGTTTTAACACGCAAATGAGCCGTGTTGTTTATAAAGACATGGATGAAGGGACTCTGGTTGCACTAGGTAATGACACAATCGTCTTTAAATCGGCTTTTCTATCATTAGATCAAACAGCAGTCACCTACCAGTTTATTGCTCAAGTGAAAGATGGAGAATGCAATCTCAAAGTAGATAAAATATCATATACCTATGGTCAAAACGAACGCTTTACAGCCGAGGAAATGATATCTGATAAACAAGCCTTAAATAAATCGCAAACTAAGTTAGTAAGAGGTCTATCAAAGTGGAGAGTTAAAACTATCGATTACTTTGACGAACTTTTTGAAGATGTGACAAATGCTCTTTACGAAATTGCTCCAAGAGAAAATATAGGATTAGCACCTCATCCAGCTGTTAGTCAAAGAGAGATGAAACCTACAACTGTAGAAATAAACAAGCCATCAACAAATATTGGTTCAGCAGAAAAAGTTATTCCTGCGGCAACATTTGCAGGTACTACAGCTACAATTAATTCCACAGATATAAATTTACCTAAAAATGTTTATGAGCAAATAGGAAATAGTAACCTAGTCATCACCATTACCAAAGATGGGGAATATTACAATATACCTATTGATGCAATAGAATTTGGATACGCATTTGGCAAACCTATAGCAAGTGTATTTGTTCCTTTTGGATCGGAACTATATGATGCTCTTGAAAACAGCAATACATTTAGTATCAGCCTATATAGCAAAGATAATGCAAGTAAAGACAAGGCTAACCTTAAAGTAGTATGCAAAAAAATTCTATCTCAATCTATCACTCCTGAATCTATTGTAGATCAAAGTTTAAGAAAAGAACTTGGAGCTAAGGCCCTCCAAAAATTCTATATAGGTGAGATTATAGATGTATGGAGTAAGTAATACTTTTAATATTAAAATATCATGAATGTACAAGCTAGATTTGATCATTTCAATATCAATGTAACAGATTTAAACAGAAGTATAGAGTTTTATGGTAAAGCTCTAGGATTAAAAGAACATCATCGTAAACAATCAAAGGATGGTTCTTTCGAACTTGTATACTTAACGGACAATAAGACTGGTTTTTTATTAGAGCTTACTTGGCTTAGAGACCATAAGGAAGCCTACGAGTTAGGAGAAAATGAAAGCCATTTATGCTTTAGAGTTCCTGGAGATTATGATGAGGTTCGCAAATACCATAAACAATTAGATTGTGTATGCTTTGAAAACCAAGAAATGGGACTCTACTTTATTATTGATCCAGACGGATATTGGATTGAGATACTACCAGAAAAGTGGTAATCAACCAACACCATAATTTTAAAAAGCGAAGATATCTTCGCTTTTTTTATGCTTAAGAATAAAGAAAGTGTAAAGATTAAATGAGTCTAACCGACCAAGATAAACAGATATCATTCTTTTCTCATATTCTATGATTCAATTTAATCTTTTAGAACTGATAAAATCCAAAAATCAACTTCTCTATGCCTTATCTGAACAACTTCCTCATTCCCACAAAAATACAAATATACCCTACTAAACAAGAATCCACATATTTAAGATATAATAACAGTAAAAAATAAAAAGTACCTTTATATAGACAATTCTTTATCTATTTTTGCTCAAATTTGCAGACAAATTCATAAAACTTTTTTTAAACATATCTATGATTTACACTAATCCCAAAAATGTAAAAATCTTCGAAAAGTATTTTTTGCAAAACTATCCTAGGGTAAAGGGTTTTGCAATTAAAATTCTGAAAAACGAAGAAGATGCAGAGGATGTGGCTCAAGACATATTTATAAAAATATGGAATCAGCCAGAAATTTGGTCATCAGATCAATATAGTTCCAGCTATATTTATACAATGACTAAAAACCACATCTTCAATTTGCTTAAGCGAAGACAACTTGAGCAGAAGTATCAAGAACATGCTATGTATGTGAAAGACACGCCTGACTTTACCCCCAACTTCGAAAAAGATTTGTACAGCAAAGAGCTAAAATTAATGTACAAAATGAAAATTGATCAAATGCCAGAACAGCGAAGACGCATCTTTAAGCTAAGTAGATTTAGTGGAAAATCGAATCAAGAGATAGCTGAATTACTGAATTTATCAATACGTACAGTGGAAAGACATATTTATCTTGCTTTAAATGATCTAAAGCAAATTCCATTTATTTTAATTTTTCTACTCTTTTGATTGAGTAGTAGCCCAAATATGATTGTTACACTAATAGAACCGAGAAAAAAGTGAAAAAACCTATAAAAAATATTATTGAAGAATACACTTCAAACGACCAAAGTGAAGAAATAAGAAATGATTTCTATACTTGGTTGATAGACGAGGAACACAAAGAAGAGAAAGATCAGGAACTCCAACATTTATGGAAGAATACTCCTGCTGCACCTTCTGAAACTACTTGGCTATCCTTATATCGATTTAAAGAAAAACTATTTAGTAAGAAGAAAAGAAAAACTATTTATATATGGCAATCTATAGCAGCTCTATTCATTCTTACATCTGGATTTTTATTATTTATGATGCTAGAAGGAAAACACTCCGTTAACACTGATTTGATAGAAGAATTCACACCAATAGCTCAAGTAGATTCTATCTATCTACCAGATGGTACATTGGTATACTTAAATTCCAAAACCACCCTCTTATACCCTAATGAGTTTACTGGTAAAACTCGTAGTGTATATCTTATTGGTGAAGCAACATTTAATGTGAAAAAGAATCCTGCTCAACCTTTTATCGTTAAAACTTCCAACTTAAACATTACAGCTCTTGGTACAGAATTCAATGTTGAAGCATATCCGGAAGAACCTACAATAACCGCAACATTACTTTCTGGCAGTATAGCTGTAGATAATTTAATAGATCAAACACAAGTAATTCTAACTCCTGAGGAACAAATAACTTTCAACAGAAAATCTGCTGTATCAAAAAAAGATCGCATCGATAAAGAAATTATTACTGCTTGGCAAAGGGGAGAAATTTCCATCCAAAATAAAAGTATAGCTGAAATTATTAGAGTATTGGAAAGAAGATTCCCTGTCAAGTTTCAATATCCGCATAGTGTAATACACAAAGAAGATAAATTTAACTTCAGATTCCGTAGAGACGCATCACTAGAAGAAGTAATGAGTGTTATTCAAGTTGTATCTGGCGTTAGCTTTACAATAGATAATGAAGTCTGTTACCTTAATTAACATTTAACCTAAAACCTTAAATCATAGAAATATTAAAGTCAAATCAATATATGTAAAACCAAAAATCATTTAACAATTAGTAAAGACTCCATAATGTATAGTGTGACTAGTGCTATATATCACAAAAGAGAGTCAATCAACTAGTACTAAACAACACAAAAAAAGTTTTATGAATTTTATTTTAAAAAAAGCAAAAACACTTATTGTTTTTGTAGGTCTTCTGTTGTTTCATACAGGACTTTATGCTCAAGCAAATGCTCGAGTTACAATTCCTAAAGGGAAGATTACAATAACAAAAGCTCTCGAACAAATCGAGAAACAATCTAATATGTCTATCGGTTATAATGCTTCACAACTAGGTGAAAATCGTTCGATCGATTTAAACTTAAAAAACGCATCAGTTGAAGAAGCTTTAGCCAAAACATTAGAAGGAACAGGGTTCACTTATAAAATAGACAACAATTACATCATGATTGTTGCTGAATCAAAACAAGCTCCTGTTTCGAAAAAAATTACAGGTACAGTTATCGATGAGAACAATGAACCTCTTATTGGTGTAAACGTATCAATAAAAGATAAAGGAACTGGTACTATCACTGATTTTGATGGTAACTTCACTCTAGAAGTATCTGAAGGCGATACATTTATCGTTTCTTATATTGGTTATAAGGCTGTAAACTACAAAGTAACAAGTAAGAACAATTATTCAGTACAACTTTTACCAGACAATCAACTTTTAAATGAAGTTGTAGTTACTGCACTAGGTATCAAACGTGAATCTAAGGCTCTTAGCTACAATGTTCAAGAAGTTAAAAACGATGAGCTTCTTACAAACAAGGATGCAAACTTCATTAACTCACTTTCAGGTAAAGTAGCTGGTGTAACTATCAACTCAAGTTCATCTGGTGTAGGTGGAGCTAGTAAGGTGGTTATGCGTGGTGTAAAGAGTATATCACAATCAAGCAACGCACTTTACGTAATTGATGGTGTTCCTATGTACAATATGGGTAAAGAAGGTGGTACGGAATTCGACTCGGCTGGTTCATCTGAAGCTATTGCTGATATTAACCCAGAGGATATCGAATCTATGTCTGTATTAACAGGTGCTGCAGCTGCTGCCCTTTACGGTTCTGAAGCGGCTAATGGAGCTATAGTTATTACAACAAAGAAAGGTAAAGCAGGACATACTAGTCTTACTTTTACTCAAAATACAGATTTCTTAAAACCCTTTGTTCTACCAGAATTCCAAAACACTTATGGAACAGGTAGTAAAGGAGGATCTTTAGACCAAAGTTGGGGTAATAGATTAACTCCATATAACAATTACTGTTTTAACCCTAAAGATGATTTCTTTAGAACAGGTATTGTATCAACAGAGTCTTTATCTTTTTCTACAGGTACTGATAAGAACCAAACTTATGCTTCTGCTAGTGCAGTAAACTCTATTGGCTTAGTTCCCAATAATGATTACGATCGTTATAACTTTACATTCCGCAACACGACTTCTGCTCTAAACGATAAGTTACACTTAGACTTAGGTGCTAGCTACATCAAGCAGAAAGACATGAATATGGTAAACCAAGGTGTTTATGGGAACCCTCTTGTGACCACTTACCTATTCCCTCGTGGTGGTGATTGGGAAGATGTAAAAATGTACGAACGTTATGATCCAACTCGTAAAATAAACACACAACACTGGCCTTATGGTATTGACGAATTTACTGGACAAAACCCATATTGGATTGCACACCGCAATCTACGTGAAAACAAAAAAGATCGTTATATGCTTAATGCAAGTGTTAGCTACGATATCTTAGATTGGTTAAACGTATCAGGTCGTGTGCGTGTAGATAACTCAGTAAATGATTTTACTGAAAAATACTATGCGACTACAAATAAAACAATTGCTGAAGGTTCTGATAATGGTTTGTATGGCATCACAACTACTAAGAATAAACAAACTTATGCCGACTTCTTAGTGAATATCAATAAAACATTTGATAATCATTTATCCATTCATGCCAATATTGGTACATCATATACTGATAAAAGAGAAGACTTTTTACAAAACAGAGGTCCTATCCGTGAAGATGGATTAGCTAATATATTCACTGTTTTACAACTTGATGACAACAAAACTAAACGTATTGATGGTGGTTGGCACGAACAAGTTCAATCGATTTTTGCTAGTGCAGAACTAGGTTATAAAGGTGCTTACTACTTAACGCTTACAGGTCGTAATGACTGGCCATCTCAATTAGCTGGTAGAAACTCCGAAAATAAATCGTTCTTTTATCCATCTATCGGTACATCATTTGTTTTATCAGAGATCTTTAGCCTACCTCAACAAATTAGCTACATGAAACTACGTGCTTCTTACGCTTCAGTAGGTTCACCATTTAGACGTTATTTAGCTAATATTACTCATGGTTGGGATAACGAAGGTAAAATCTGGGACTTAGCTACAGATTATGCCGATACATTTAACTTAAAACCGGAAAGAACAGATTCATGGGAAGTTGGTTTAACTGCAAAATTATTTGATCATTTTAACTTAGACGTAAGTTATTATCATACTGTTACAAAGAATCAAACATTTGACCCTCAAATATCAACCTCATCAGGATATAAATCATTCATCATTCAAACTGGTAAAGTGCAAAACCAAGGTATTGAGCTTGCTCTAGGTTATGATAATACATGGGGTGACTTCTCTTGGGCTTCAAACTATACATTTAGTGCAAACAAAAATAAAATTAAAGAACTTGTAACAAACTATAGAACAAGTGCTGGCGAAATAATCAATAAAGATCGTCTAGATATTGGTGGTTTAGCAAAAGCTCGTTTTATTTTAAAAGAAGGTGGTACTCTAGGTGATCTATATTCTATTACTGACTTACACAGAGATGATAATGGAGACATTAAAGTAACAGAAACTGGTGATGTTATCGTTCAAAAATCAGGAGACATCAAGTTAGGAAGCGTTCTACCTAAAGCTAATATGGCTTGGAGAAACAGTTTTAAATACAAAAACTTCAATGCTAGCTTTATGATTTCAGCACGTATTGGAGGTATTGTATACTCTGCAACACAAGCAGCAATGGACAACTATGGAGTATCTCAAAGAACAGCATCTGCTAGAGATGAAGGCGGTGTTATGATTAACAATGGAGACATTGTCGATGCAGAAAAATGGTATACTGCTATTGGTTCTCAATCAGGTATGCCTCAATACTATACATATAGCGCAACCAACGTTAGATTACAAGAAGCTTCTATCGGCTACACATTCCCTAAGAAAATGCTTTGGAATGTAGCAGATCTAACCGTTTCGCTAGTAGGTAAAAACTTATGGATGATTTATAACAAAGCTCCATTTGATCCAGAAGCGGTTGCTTCAACAGGAAACTACTATCAAGGTGTTGACTACTTCATGATGCCAAGTACAAGAAACATTGGTTTCAATGTAAGACTTAAGTTCTAATACAAAAGCATAAGAAAATGAATAAAAATATATTTAAAACACTATTGGTTGGTACTGCACTTACATTTGGTGCTTGTACGTCCAACTTCATGGATATTAATAAAGAGCCTAGTACTGTCTACAAAGAACAAATGGAGGCAGATGACTATATCACAAGAGTCCCACTAATTGCTCTTCAAGGTTTAATCATACCCAATGATGTAAACATGAGCCAATTCATTGAATGCCTACTAGGAGGATCAATGGGCGGATATTTAGCAGACTCAAATCAAGGATTTAAACAAAAGTATTCTACTTACAACCCAGAAGAACACTGGATTCAAGTACCTTTTAATGATTTAATTCCTAAAGTTTTCCAAAACTTTAATAAGTTACAGATTTCAGATAACGAGGTACAAAAAGCAGTAGGTGCTGTAAATAAAGTAGCTGTTATGGCTAAAGTAACAGACATCTATGGACCAATTCCTTATTCTAAAATTGGTGAAGATGGTAAACAAACTGCTCCATACGACTCAGAAAAAGATATCTACACACAAATGTTTGTAGAGTTAGATGAAGCTATCGAAGTCCTTTCTAATCATAGAGAAGATAAATTTAGCCCACTAGCTGACAAAGTATATGGTGGTAATGTAGAAAAATGGGCAAAATATGCTAACTCTCTAAAATTGAGATTGGCAATGCGTATCGTAAATGCCGATGAAGCATTATCTAAGAAAAAGGCAGAAGAAGCTGTAAATAGTGAAGTAGGTGTATTCAAAACCAACGATGATAATGCTTTTTTTACTACTCAAAAGAATCCTTTTAGAGTTGTTATGTATGAATACAACGGAGGAGACTCTCGTATATCTGCAGATCTTACTTCAGTGATGAATGGTTACAATGACCCTCGCCGTGAAGCATATTTTACAACATCTACCTTTGATTTAAAAGATGGTAATGTTACAGCAAACGGTTTCTTTGGCCTTCGCAATGGAGTTCTTATACCAAAAGGAGAATATAGAAAATACTCTAACATGAAAGTAGAAACTTCAGATAAACTTATGTGGATGAATGCTGCAGAAGTTACTTTTTTAAGAGCTGAAGGAGCTTTAAGAGGATGGAATATGCAAGGTACTCCAGAGAGCCTATACAATGAAGCTATTGCTCTTTCATTTGACCAACATGGTGTAAGTGGAGCAGATAAATACATTAAAAATGCTCTAAGTCAACCAGAAGTATACAAAGATCCACAAGGTGATTTCAGTTATACTGGTGCACCAAGCAAAATCACAATTAAATGGGATGGAAAAGTAGGATTCGAAGAAAATTTAGAAAGAATCATTACTCAAAAGTGGATTGCTAACTTCCCTCTAGGTTTAGAAGCTTGGGCAGAATATCGTCGAACTGGTTATCCTAAATTAATGGAAGCTGTGGACAATAAAAGTGCTGGTACTGTAAATAGCAAAAGAATGGCTCGTCGCTTAATGTATCCACAAAGTGAGTATACAGAAAACACACAGAATGTAACTGAAGCTGTTAGTCAATTTCTTAATGGCCCTGATAATATGGGAACTGACTTATGGTGGGCAAAAAAGAACTAATAAATGAACAACACAATGAATAAGAGACATTTTAAAAAATCGATTATACCTCTATTAGGACTTTGTGCAACACTATCGTTTAGTGCATGTACAGAGTGGACTGATGTGGACAATAAAGTCGTAGAATATCCAGCTATAACAGAGCAAAATCCAGAACTATATGCTCAATATCTTACTAAACTTAAAGAGTATAAAGAAAGTGAGCATAAAGCAATGTATGTGTGGTTTGATAATAGTATAAAAGATGCTACTCATAGATCACACCATATTAACAATGTACCCGATAGTGTAGATGTTGTAGTTCTTAATAGTCCAGACAGTTTAATCAGTCGTGAGCTTGAAGAGATGCAAGAACTAAGAGATGATAAAGGCACAAAGATTGTTTATAGCATCAGCTTAGAATCTATAAAAGCAGATCACAATGCACTAATTGAAGAGACTGAAGAAGCTAAGGATTTAGCTATTGAAGAAGCTACAAAGAAAGCTGAAGCAGATTTAAATGCAGCTAAAGAAGCAGGTAATGAAAATGCTAAATTAGAAGACTTCCTAAACTTAGAAGAAATAGAAAAAGATTTTATCATTCCTGAGTTTGAAGATTTCTTAACTGAAGCATTGCAAGACCAAATCAAAATTGCTAACAAATATAATTACGATGGCATTATCGTAGGTTATGTAGGCAAAGGTACGCTTCATATGTTCCCTGATGAAAAGAAAAAATACACGGAAACTGAAAATCTTTTCCTTGGACTTATCAACAGCTGGATTGAAAGAAATCCCGAAAAGATGGTAATATTTGAAGGTAAACCTCAAAACTTAATTAATAAGGATATTCTTCAGATTAGTAAGCATATCATTATATCTACTCATACTGCTTCAAATAGTGCCAATATCACTTTTGAAGTAGGCACTGCAATAGCTGAAGGTATTCCAGTAGATCGTTTTATAGTAACTGCTCAAGTTCCTTCTCTAGATCCAAATAAAGAAGAAGCAGGTAAATGGGCTAATGGTACTCTGGCTATTCCTTCAACAGCAACTTGGGCTACAGGTAAATTCACTTATACTATAGCAGGTATGGGTATATTAGATGTAAATACTGATTATTTTACACAACCAAGTATTTATACTCTAACGAGAGAAGCAATCAATACTTTGAACCCTTCACTTAAATAATAGACATGAAATACATAAATAAAAATTTAATATTAGCTCTGCTATCTTTATTGATTATAACAGGATGTAGTACAGACGATAGTTATGATAATAAAGGATACAATGTTTCAGGTATTTTACAGAACCTATTAATAAAACCTTCTGTAGAAAATGAAACAAGAACTCTTGAAGCTAAAATTGCAAAACCAGTAGCTACAAGTATCTCTTTTAAATATGCAGTAGATGAATCTTTAGTAAATGTCTTTAATGAAATTTATTCAGAAGAAGCAATCCTGTTGCCTAAAGAGCATTATGAATTTGAAATAGATGAAGCTATAATAAAAGTTGGAATGGTTGAGTCTTCTAGTGCCATAATTAATTTTAAGGACATCAAAGGCTTAGACAGAGAAGTTGCTTACGTGTTACCAGTATCTATCATCAGTGCTGATATAGAATTACTTCATAGTCAAAAAACAACTTACTTTGTATTCAAAGGTGCAGCACTTATTAATGTTGTAGCTGATATAGAGAAAAATTATCTACAACCAAAATGGAATAATTCCGCTGTTCTAAATAATCTTTCTCAAATGACTGCTGAGGCTTTAATTAATGCAAGAGATTTTAGCAATGGGGAAATTAGCACTATTATGGGTATAGAAGGAGACTTCCTTATCCGTATTGGAGATGCGAACTTTGAAAGAAATCAAATTCAAATAGCTACAAGTAATGGAAACTTCCCTGATCGAGATTCGAGTAAAGGTCTTCCTACAAAAGAATGGGTACATATTGCTATGACTTTTGACAAAGGTGCTGTTAATGTGTATGTCAATGGAAAACTTCAATCAGAAGGTTCTGTAGGTAAAAGCAGTGTAAACTGGGGATCTTCTAACTTCTATGTGGGATATTCTTACAACGCAGAACGTTATTTGAGTGGTTATATTTCTGAATGCCGCATTTGGAATAAAGTACGTACTCAAGAAGAAATTGCTAATAGTGTTTACGGAGTAGAACCAACTAGCGAAGGCCTTGTTGCATACTGGAAATTTGATGATGATGGAGGTAATATCGTAAAAGATCACACTGAAAATGGTAACGATTTAACAGCTGCTAATGACTTAGTATGGAAGGCTGTTTCTCTACCAGAAGCCCAAAAATAATTGTTTATAATTAAGAAACTATGATACAATATAAAAATATACATAAATTATTTGCATCAATTCTACTATGCTCTGGAGTCTTTTTCGGAGCATGTAGCAACGATGATATTGTCGCTACACCTGTAAATGAGGAAAAATACGAAACGACAGATTTACCTGTAGCATATACAATAAATGCTAATGGTAAAGCAACTAACTCTAGCATAGAACTTCGCAATGAAGTAGAAACAGAGTTATTCCTAAAACTAAACAAGGAAACTGTAATGCCTGTAGAAGCTGAGTTTTATTATAATGAGGCTATTCTTAATAAATACAACGAAGTAAAAGGCACTAAATACATTGCTTTTCCTGAAGAACTACTAACTTTCTCTGAGGAAGGCAAAGTGATGGTTGAATCAGGTAAAGACATATCTGCAGCTCTAAAGCTTAACCTAAAAACAGGCAAAGACTTAAATGCTGAAGAAACTTACGTGATACCAGTTAGTGCTAAGACTACATCTAAAGAGGTAAAAGTTAGCAAAGCTACTGACTATATGATTTTTGTTAGAGATTTAACTACTATGCCTGATGCAGCAAAAGAATCGGGTATAAAAATCATAAGCTGTATGGAAGTTAATGATACAAACCCTCTAAACAACTTAAACTTCACACTGAAAGAAAGTGGTAAACCTCTAGTAGATATCGTTATTCTTTTCTCTGGTAACATTAATTACAATCCTGAAACTGGCAAAGTATTTAATCACAATAACCCTAACGTCCAACACTTATTGGATAATCGTGAAAAATACCTAAAACCTCTTCAAGACAGAGGTATGAAAGTAGTTTTAGGGATTCTTGGTAACCACGATGTTGCTGGCGTTGCTAACCTCGCTGATGAAACAGCAAAAGCTTTTGCTCAAGAATTAAAAGCAGTTTGTGATGCTTATCACTTAGATGGTATCTTCTGGGATGATGAATATAGCAAATACCCTGATGGAACTCCTGGTTTCGAAAGAAATGGTCCTAGCCGTTTAGTTTATGAAACAAAACAAGCTATGCCTGACAAGCTAAATATGGTATATGCTTATGGTTCTACTGGGTATTTATCACCAGTAGATGGAGTTCAACCAGGAGATTATATTGATTGGGCAGTAGATGATTATGGCGGATATGCAAGTGGATCTTATCCTGGTATTAAAAATGAACAATGGTCTGTCTATTCACAAGAATATAACCTAGGTAGAAACTTAATTACTAGTGCAAGCAGATTAATGAGAATTGTTAATGACGGCTACAAAGGTCATATGATTTTTGCGATGGATCCAAATCGATCAAACGTAAATAGTCAGATTAGATCTATGCAAGCAATTGCAGAAGCCTTCTATAACGATGAACTTGTTGTTGATAACAAATTTCACAAAAAAGATTGGTAAAATAAAGAATAAAAACTTATTCATTGACCTCTATCAAAAGAGGTCAATGAATAGATTATATAAATAAAACAAGATATGAAAACACAATTTCAATTTTTATCTCTACTATTATGTAGCCTTACATTAGGGTTATACAGCTGTAGCAGTGATGATGATATTATAATAGAAGAGCCTATAGAATCGGAACTAGTACTTGATACTACAGAAGATTTAGTAGTACTCGTAGGTGAACCTAAAGACATTACTATTCTAGAAGGTTGCGGAGATTATAACGTTTTTGCTTTAACTCCTTCACTAATCAATATAGATGTAAATGATAATGTAATTAATATTTTAGCTCAGGAAATAGGTAAAACTCAGTTAATTATTTCTGACAAAAAAATGAATGTCAAGAAACTCCCTATCAAGGTAGTAAAATCAAAAACAATCAACATTGAAGATGATGTGGATGTTGTTACATTCGAAGTTAGAAAAGGTAATAATGATAAAAAAAAGATTCATATTACAAATGGTAATAATGGATATAAAATCTCTTTAGATAAAAAAGATTTAATAGATGCTAAAGTTATTAATGACTCCTATATCGAACTAACAGCTCACTCACAAATACCTGATGAATCAGAAGCGAATATAACCATCACAGATCAATCTGGGATAGAAAAGACTATTAAAGTGATTATAAAAACAACTACTGTTGCTTTTACAGCTGAAGATATAGAAAATTTAAAGAATCAGATTGTAGAAAAAGAGGAATTCTTTTTCCAAGGAATTGAAGTAAAAGGTTATAGCTACACTAATGCTAAAATAGAAAACAGCAACCAGATAGGTATTTTTGGCAGAGTTAGTCAAGGATGGTGGGCTCCAGAATATGATTCAAAAATGACTATTGACTTTAAAGGAAATAGAGAAGTAGGTAAAATCAAAGATGCTACTATTACTTATGAAAACTTTCCAAGTAAAGACTATACCTCGAAAACCCCACTGGCTCTGAATCAATTTGAAATTATAAAGAATGATGGAAAATTCATCACAGCTATTTTCTCTTTAATAGAAAATAATGTCCTTGTATATGGACATATTGTTATTAAAGCTCAACCTAATAAATAAAACTCTCTCTCTAAAAGCTTCAGTAAGCTAATATCTGTTTCTATTATAAAGCTATTCTCCCAATACTAAAATAGAATTATTTTTACTGAAGCCTTATAAAAAAGAGCCTAGCTAATTCGTTTTAGCTAGGCTCTTTCTTTTGTGTGTTTTCACTCCACTTTCAATCTGTGAATTAACTCATCCCCTAACCTCGTTTTATCCTCGATGTGCTTTAATACGGTTTTAACAAAATCATTATCTTCAAAGAGTCCTCTTACCTTTTCGAAATCTACTTTTTGAACATAGCGATTGCCATCTAAACCAAAGCTTATGCGTGAGGATAATGAAAATTCTTTTTTAGCATCTTCATAAATCATCTTATCAAGACCGGTAACTGCTTTTTTCCACTCCTCAACAATTAAAATTACATCTTGAGCTGTGATAGAATTTAAGTTTACACCATAATAAGATTTTATTTTTTCCCATGCCCAAGTCCATTCTATAGCATAGTAGTTTTCGTGCAAATACTCAAATTGATCATAAATCTGCTTAGAGTTGGTTATTCTATCATTTTCCACATCATTAAGAAGTTTGACAATCTCGGATTGAGGAGCAATAAGCCCAGCTAAATCTCTCCAATCACCTAATCCGATGCTTGAATCGGGTTTTAAACATTCTCGTATGATTTCATCAGACTCACAGGAACACTTAGTAAGTCGAGAAATAAGTGAATTTCCCAAAAATTTTCTTATAGCCATGTGATAAAGTTCGATACCTCTATGTAGTGAGCGACCATTAATAACACATCCTTGATAACCATACGTTTTAGATTCTCCACATGTCATCTTCAAGTTTTCTAAAACATCAATTCCCTTAAGCATCTTTTGAATAGTATAGGGACTCAATAGGTTGAAATTCAGAAAATCCAGAGGATGAGGATCTGTTCTTTTATCTCTTTTAGGAAACTTTTTTGCATCCCTAATAGTACCTACGCTTCTTAAGTTGACACCAGGGACCAAAATAGATTGGTCATTATTTTCTATCAAATAAGAAAAGGGTAGATTTGAAGTATCCGAGTTATTGGTATGTCGCCCCATAATCAAAGAGAAAGCTCCGATTCGAGCGGGCCAAAGTATATAGGAATTACTCGTTGTTTTTCCACCTCTTTCTATTATTCCTTGATGAATAGCTCCTAGCTTATACATATGGTTACTCTGATTGGATCCCGAACCTGCATTCATAAAAGAAAACATTCCCGATATCAATAGAGTAGATTTATGGTGTGTAACCGTAAATGGACCTGCAAAAATAGAAGCAGCTTCTCCATTTTCACCTTGACAGTTACTAAAAAACAAGGAGTCAGTGGCAGTATAAGTATGCCCCAGTTCACAGGCCTGACCAACAAAGCAACGGTTAAGCATCACTCCATCTTTCATTCTAACTCCCGAGGATATGATAAAATTATTTGCAACTACGCCATATCCTATATGGACCGGTGCATGAACATTACTATTAATGCTACCATTTTCAAGAAGCTGAGTTCCTTCAATAGTAGTATAATCTCCTACCTTCACATTTTTAATGGATCCGGTATTTATAATCTTCACTCCTTTTCCTATATACCCCATCGTTGAAGATACATACGCACTGTATTTTTTAACCATATCTTGCAATTTAGAGATTAAGAGAGGACGATGTCTATAAAAGGTTAGAATATAAGCGAAGTGAGCATTGAGATAATCATAAATAATTACCTCTCTACCTCCTTGTTCGTTCATCACCGCAACACAGGTACCATTGCCAAATGAGGAGTTACCTTCAACATAAATACAATTTACATTTTGAATGTAAGTACCATCTTCTATTTTATAATTTGCAATATAATTGTGTACTCGATCTATATATACACCATCCCCAATTTCACAGTTATGAAGTGTAGCATCTTTAATCATAGATTGCTGAGTAACACCGCCAGGTAACTGAAAGGTGCCTTCGAGTAAACCCAATTTAATATTCCCCATAAAGGTTACTCTATGTACATTTTTTGCATTAAAGAGAGGATGAACTTCTATTATATCCCAGTTAGAGGATTGGCAACCTTGTTGTTTAAGAGCATCAATTTCTTTAGTGAGTAATTTGCGGTAGGTTTTCATTCAATATCTTGTAGATTAAGTATAGGTGTCTGATTTTTAAAGTGTTTGCACTTTATGTTTTTGCAAAGTACATATTTTTTAATAAAATAGAGCTAATTTATATCAAGAAATAAAGACTTCATTAAATATTTAGGAGACTCCATACATCTATTTTTTCAATAAAGAGGTATAAGATAAGAAGGTACTTTGACACCGACATGTCATCATCTTGTCGGTGTCAAAGTACGCTCTTATCGGTGTCATAATACGATCATTTCTTATTGAAGATGAAAATTATATAGAATTCTAAGTTAACGAACTCATAGAAATACAAAGGGCACAGAAACAAGTCTAGAAGACTTATCTGTGCCCTTTGTTCTTTAAATTAAGTACGGTTATACACACTCTTTATCCATTGCAATTTATCAAATATAATATCACTTAAAACGTTCATCTAAAACACTTCCATAACGATGATATTCGTAAGATACACTCTGCTCTTTTACATAGTTTAGCAGTTCTACACGACCTTCAACTAGAGGTTTGTGATGAGCAATGTATAAACCACGCTTCGCTACTGCATGATAAAGTGCATCAGAATACTGGGCTGTACTCATACGGATTCTTTCAAATTGATCTAGACGATTTATAAATTCGTTTTCAGATTCAATAACTAAAGAGATATTTAGATTTTCCTTCTTTAGTATTTCATTTAATAAAGAAAGTTTTTTGTCATCTTTATCTATACTTAATACTGCTTTTACGTTAGAAATTTGAAGACCTTGTAAGATTAAAAGTATATCTAGCAATGAATCTTCACCTTGAACTCTAACTCCCATATTTTTAAGAGGAAGATATCTAAATAGATTTTGTTCTCCCTCCAATTTATTAACATCTACAGCTTGTGTGAATATTTCCTTCCAACTATCTGAATAAGATTGATAAGCAAAGTTTATCTTTGTTTTATCTACTCCTTCTTGCAAATAAGCATCAAATGGGGATAGCCACTTAGTTGCTGGTATAGAACCTTTTTCTGCTATGTTGGTAAAAGTAGCAGCATAATTTGGACCTCCTGCTTTAATTCCTCCACCAAAGGCAGAGCGTTTCATACCTCCAAATGGCTGTCTATTCACAATAGCACCTGTAATTCCTCTATTAATGTAAAGATTTCCTGCTTCTATTCTAGCCATCCAATATTCCACTTCATGTTCATCGAGCGATTGCAACCCCGAAGTCAGTCCATACTCCGAACTATTTGCTATGGTTATAGCCTCTTCTAATGAATCTATACAAACCACAGATAATAGTGGAGCAAATAATTCTGTTTTAAAAGTATAGCTATCGGGCTTGACATTCCATTTCACACATGGCTTAAGCATGTATTTCTTCTCATCAATGAACTCAGGTTTCACCAACCAAGATTCTCCACTTTCAAGCTTATCAATAGCCTTTAATAACTTATCATTTTTATTGGTAATCATAGGACCCACTACCGTTTCAGAATCCCACACACTTCCCACAGGAATACTAGTCACAGCATCAGTCAACTTTTGTTTAAATAAAGGATCATTAAATGCACCTTTATCTAGAAGAAGAAGCGAACAAGCCGAACATTTCTGACCAGCATTACCAAATGCTGATGCTACTATACTTTGTATAGCGTGATCTTGATCCCCTCTGGCAGTTACTATGATGCAGTTCTTACCACCCGTTTCGGCAGAAAGAGGTGTTTTAGGCGCTTTTTCCAAAATCTTAAATGCGGTATCGGTTCCTCCAGTCAGAGTAATGTGTTTAATAGAAGGATGTGCAGTCAAATAATCAAGTGTAGAATATTCAGCAGGACATACAATCTGCAAGGCTTCCTTCGGAACACCTGCTTCCCAGAAACATTCAGCAAACTTCCAGGCAACAGGAAGAGCGGACGTAGCGGGTTTAAGTATTACCCGATTTCCTGCGGCCAAAGCAGAAGAAACACCCCCCACTGGAATTGCCAATGGGAAATTCCATGGAGAAATAACAAGCACTACCCCCTTAGGAGTCATACTAATGTGTTCTAGTTTCTCATACTCTTGTAGTGAAGTTGGATAAAATCTACAGAAATCTATCGCCTCAGAAACTTCAACATCACCTTCCATAAATGCTTTACCCGTTATCGCTGCCATACAGCCTATTAATTCACCACGCTGATTAGCTAAATTATCGGCTACCTGATAAAGAATTTTTTTACGCTCTTGTAGAGAGGTATTACTCCACTTAACTTCATCTTTCTCTGCAATATTTATAATTTGTTTTATATGATCTAAAGAGCTCAGGCTAGCCTCACACATAGATACAGAATCATTTCTACTCTTATCTAAATATTGGCGTTTTAAATCGGACTCCATAAACTGAGCACCTATCTGCACAGGTACTTTAAATTGATCTGCACGAACATCTTTCCACTTTTCAAGAATACCGAGTGCCCATTTTCTGTTTTGGGGTAGATCCAACTCTGTATCTGGTTCATTTGCAAACACCTTTTCATCAACAGGCTTTGCAGGTTCCATTCTATTTTGTTTTCTAAAGATATCAGGTTTCACGCTATCTTTATTAGCAAAGGCTGTACGGAACTGATTTTCCAAGAAGTCCCAAGCCTGGGAATTTACTTCTAGCTCAAAAGAATAACTCAGAAAGTTATCTGGTCCTGTATTTTCATCTAATCTACGTACAAGATAAGATACTGCGTTCAAGAAATACTCTTTTCTTACTACAGGTGTATAAAGAATAATCTGTTTGTTTAAGGCACGCATAACACGTGGTAGATGATTGGCCATTCCCTCTAGCATCTCAAACGTAACATGATCTGTTACTTGATTTCTTTCACTTAAAAGATAGGCATATCCTATACTAAAGAAGTTGTGAGTGGCTACCCCAATATTTAGACATTCTACATTTTCTGGCTGAAGAGCCTCATCTAATAAATGCAAATGATTGGTATCTACTGCTACTTTAGTGGGTAAAATAGGATTCTTCCAACCTTTAAGGGAAGATACAATAGTCTCCATTTGTAAGTTAGCCCCTTTTACTAAACGAAATTTAATAGGTACTCCACCTCTAGCACATCTTTCTTTAGCAAACGCTAATAAATCTCTATAAAAGAACAAGGCATCAGGAAGATAAGCTTGAATAACAATACCTGCACGATAAGGTAAAAATTCTTCTTGAGCTAATACAGTTTTAAAGACATCGTACGTTAGCTCCGCATCTTTGTATTCCTCCATATCAAGGTTTACAAACTTAGAACGTTCTTTTCCGCTGTGATCTTTATAAGGGTATTTCATTGCCTGACGGAATATTGAAGCAACTAATTCGCAAAGTTTTTCTTTAGATTCCTTATAACTTAAAGGGCGAATTTGAGCATATATTCCCGACAGTTTTACAGATATATAATTGATATCAGGCTCTTTTAAAGCCTCCATATATTGATGAAATCTATTGTTAGCTTCCTCATCACCCAGAACAACTTCTCCTAAAAGATTCACATTCTGTCCAATTTGCTGTTTCCAACGTTTGGATAAATGTTCTGTTAAGGCAGGTCGCTCTTCAGGAATAATTATTTTATGAGTGTCAGCTTGCAGCTTGTTTTTAAAAATAGGAATAGCTATCGGATCAAAAAGATATCCAAAACCAGTAAACAAAGAAAGCTGAAAACGCTCCCAAGGAGTAAAAAAAGTTGGAATACCATATTTATCTATCAAATATTTCAGTCTACGCGAAAGTATTTTAGAGTCTCTTATCTGAGAAGACTCATCTAACATTTTTGATAATAAGGTTTTATTGTTCGGATTTTGAATTAAAGTAGCATACTTTTTTTGTTCTTTTACTTCTTCACTAGTCAATTCTTTATCAGACAAAACTAAAAACTTTTTAGCCCATTCAACTACCTCATTTGCAGTGATTTTATCCATATTCATATATTATAAGATGTTAGGTTAATTCATGCAAATTAGTCAATATTACGATTATACAAAATATTCTTTTGACAATTAATTTTATAATATCCAACTAAAACAACGCCATACACAAATATATATTTACAATTTGATAATTTATCAAGATAAATAACATCATTTAGAGTTATTCCATTATCATACTATTTCAACTTGAATAGAAGGATAGTGACCCTCACATAAAGTGTATGATACACGAAACCTGAATACAATCACTTTAGAATATTTACTCGTAAAAGTAGATGAAATAAAAATGTCACTTTCAAGTGTCTATACTAAAAATAGGCCTATTGAAAGTGACATTAAAATTATTTTACGTTTTTAATTAAGCGTGTATTATCTCATGCTTAATCACAACTCACTTTTTTGAATTTTCATGAATAAAGAGATACCAATAAGCTGCCCCTACAAATACGGCTCCTCCAATAAAATTCCCTATAGTACTAGGTATTAAATTTTTAATAAGGAAATCTAGCCAGGTGATTTCTGCTCCTGTATAGATAGCTGTTGGAATAAAGAACATATTGGCAATAGAGTGTTCATAGCCCAATGTTACAAAAAGCATTACAGGTATCCATATCCCTATACATTTACCTATAATATCTTTAGATGCATACCCCAAGAACATTCCTAGGCAAACTAGCCAATTAGCTCCTATACCTTTTAGAAATACAGTAGAGAAACTTTGGTAAACCTTACCTTCAGCATATTGATGGAAATAGGTTGTCCAAGGTACATCTTGGAGTAAACCCACTTGATAGGTTAGTAAATAGGCTACAATCTGTGTACCTATAAAATTGAATAAATAAGAAAGTAATAGGTACTTAAAAAAGGTAAGAATTGATACTTCCTTCTTTAACCCTGCTATGGTAAAAGCAGCACAATCACTCGTAAATAAATAGGCCCCAGAAATAGAAACCATTATTAAACCAATAGGGAATAATGCCCCAGCCATAAACTTAACCAACCCTGGGTTATCAACACCAACACCTGTCATTCCTCCTGAAACCATGACTGACAACAAACCTCCAAAAGCAATAAATGCACCTCCTAAAATAGAAAAAATGCAGAATTTTAATAAAGGCTTATTCACTTTTACTAAAGCAGAAGCACCAAAATTCAAGGTTGTTTCACGAGGTTGATAATAGTTTTCCATATTTATTCATAAAAAATACAAACAAAGATACTCAATAAAAGGAGAAATGAAGCAAATAATAAAAAACGTTAATTTAAAAGAGATCTCTCTAATCTTTAAAATACTTGGTCAATGCCTTTCTTACTGGCTTATCATAAAACTTCAAGCAGATATAAGCTAAGAATATAGAACCTAGAACCAAAGCTACTGCACCAGGTAAAGACTCCACAAAAGTAAGATTCTCATTTTTAACCCATGCAAAATATAAGTATATGAAAGGATAATGTACGATATACAAAGGGTAAGATATATCACCTAAAAATTTACATATACGTGTAGATGTTTTATCTGTTGTTTTGCCAGATGCTCCTAAGCAAATCAATATAGGAAATACAATAAGGACACAAAATGAATCATAGAGTCCATTCATCCAAAGATGCTCTGCCCCTCCTATTCTAGGTATAAATGATAAAACAACGATAACGATACTACCTATCCAAAACGCTCCACGCACTTTAAATGGTTTGAACACGCGCGATAAAAGTAATCCTGCAGAGAAAGAGAACAACAAACGTAAAGATCCTCCTATGATATTCTCTTCTGTTAGAGCATAGCCCACACATAAATCGCCTAATGGCCCCCAAATAGCAAAGGAAGCCAAGCCTAAGCCTGTCAAAACAACCAAAAGAGAAAGAGCTATGGTAGGTAATTTCCGAATAAAGAATACATATAAAATATTTCCAATGTACTCAAAAAACAAAGTCCACGATGGTCCATTTAAAGGATACATCTCTCCTACTCCTCTAATTTCAAAACCTGGAGTTGAAGGTATTAAAAACAAGTTAAAAACCGTAGAGATCAAAAGCATCGAAAGAGGAACTTTGGAAACATCCCACACAGAACATCCTTGTGTATAAAAGAGTATTGCTCCAATAAGAGCACCCATAATAACCATAGGGTGTAAGCGAATAAGCCTACGCTTTAAGAAATTTTTTACCGTCATCGTTTTCCATCTGTCATCATAGGCATAACCAATTACAAAACCAGATAAAAGGAAGAAGAAATCAACAGCTAAATAGCCATGATTTATCTTTTGATCTAGGTGGCTTGTAGCGAAAGCTTCAAATAAGTGAAAACAGACTACAGTTATTGCCGCTACTCCACGGTAACCATTAAGGATATTGTAGTGTGGTTTAGTATCTGCAAAGGCAGCTGCAGAAATTTTTGTGTTTGCCATGGGATATTAATCTTTAATAATAAGGATTATTGTAATGTGTCTGCAAATATAGAAAAAGCATAGATTAGAATAAATTTAATCCATATATAAAGAAGATTAAACAGAATATTCTTCATCACTTTATGACATTGAACTTCATCTCATGAAATATTAGTTCTTATTTTAGTAATTTTATTGACATAAAATAGCTTACTAAGAAAAATAAACTCATAAAAAAGAAATTGATAGATGCTGAAAATTGAAAACACTACCCAGTATTACTACTTTTAATAAATAATTTCAGATCAATTAAACTGAATTTTAAACACTAAAAGAATATGACTCACCTACCACCTATTATTAGTGACTTGGCATTTATGCTAATTGTTGCAGGTATCGTTACTATTATCTTCAAATGGCTAAAACAACCCGTCGTCTTGGGCTATATTATAGCAGGGTTTATTACAGGGCCTCATATAGATTTTTTCCCAACAGTAATAGATAACGAAAGCATAACTATCTGGGGTGAAATAGGAGTTATATTCCTCTTATTTGGAATGGGACTCGAATTCAGCTTCAAAAAGCTGATTAAAAACAGTAAGACAGGATTTATAACGCTAATGATGATTGTCCTCGGACTAGGTGTATCGGGGTATTTCTTAGGAACTCTCATGGGGTGGAGTCACTGGGATAGCATCATTTTGGGCTGTATGCTCTGTTTATCCTCTACTACAATCATAGTGAAAGGTTTTGAAGAGCCTCAATACAAAGGAAAGCGTTTCACAGAAGTGGTCTTTGGAATTTTAATTTTTGATGACCTATTTGCCATTCTAGTTATGGTGTTTTTAGGGACAATAGCAGTAAGTAGTCAGCAAATTGAAGGAACAGAAATACTTTTAAGTTTAGGAAAGCTAGTATTCTTTATGGTAGTATGGGTTGTTGGCGGTATTTTTATAGTACCTTCTTTCCTCAAGAAAATGAAACATTGGTTGAACGATGAAACCCTATTAATCGTATCATTAGGCTTGTGTTTAGGAATGGTGGTATTTGCTACAAAAGTTGAATTATCGTCTGCCCTAGGTGCTTTTATTATGGGTTCGATATTAGCAGAAACTATCGCTTTAGAAAACATAGAAAGGGTAACAAAGCCTATAAAAGATTTCTTTGGGGCTATATTCTTTGTATCTGTAGGTATGTTAATGGACCCTGCTATTGTTTTAGAAAACTATAAGAGCATCATCTTCATTACTCTCTTAGTTCTATTTGGTAAGATTGTTTTCACTACATGGGGAGCTAGGTTATCTGGGGAATCGATGTTTACTTCCATCCAGTGTGGATTTAGCATGGCACAAGTAGGTGAGTTTGCTTTCATTGTAGCAGGTACAGCTATTATGTATGGCTTGGCTGATAATTTTATCTACCCAATTATTATTGCCGTATCTGTTATTACAACCTTCACTACGCCCTATTTAATGGCTGCTAGTCCTACTGCTTATCACTTCATGATGAAAAGTATACCGCAGTCTTGGCAAGAAAAGATTATAGCCAAAGATGAAAAACTGGCCTCAACTAAACCCACCTCGTTATGGGGTTCTTTATTAAAGAGCTACGTATTTAGTATAGTGATCTTTGTTTCGTTAGGACTGGCTGTCATACTCTTATCTTCAAGTTTTTTACAACCTCTATTAATAGAACATATTGGGACATTATGGGGCAATATTGCGTGTTTACTCATAACATTAATAGTGATATCTCCTATGCTCAAAGGATTAGTTTATAGAGGAGGAGAACAGCCCTTCTTAATACTCGAACTCTGGAAACAAAGTGTAAAGTACAGATTGATTCTCTCTATGCTCATTGTACTTAGATATGTTATAGCCTTTGGTTTTATCTATTCTATTTTTGATCTGTTTTTGGACATACCAATATGGGTATCAGGTATTGCTGCTATAGCATTACTGATTCTTTTATTCCGTTCTAAATACCTTTTAAAACTATATTGGAATATGGAATACCACTTTGTTATCAATTTCAACGAAAGAATTATTAATGAAAAACGAAAGTTCTCTAAGAGGGAAAATGGGGTAACTTCTTTTGACTTAAATAATGAAAGCTGGATTGAGCAAAACCTATATGTAGGTAGATTTAAAATCGACAAAAACTCGGAATACGAAAATAAAAAACTAAAAGATACCGACTTCAGGTCTAGATATGGTCTGATTATTATAGAGGTAGATAAGAATGATGAAGAGTCTTATTTTCCAAATGGAGACTTCATCTTAATGGAAGGAGAGTTTATTACAGTTGTTGGAAATATCATGCAAATCAAAAAACTTTCGTCAGACAAGAATCAAATCTCTCTGGATAAAAAATCACTCCAAACGATTCATCAATTTGCTAAGAAACAAGGTGAAGACCCTAACTCACAAATCAAATGTGTTTCTATTATTATTGATAAAGAATCTGGACTCTATGAAAAAAGCTTATTGCAATCTGAAATAGGAAAAAGAGGGAAAAGTTTTATTGTGGGAATTGAAAGAAACAATAGCTACGAGATTAATCCACTGGCATCTACCGTTTTCAAAGAAGATGATATTATCTGGATTGTGGGTGGTAAAAATAGCATCTATGAAATTTTAAAAGAAAACTTTTATTTTTAAAGAAGACTTATGATGTAAATACTTGCTGTCTGGCAAAAGATTATTTCGATTTAAAAAGGGCTGTTTCCACTAGTGAATTCAGCTCTTTCGTTTTGATTCTAATCTAGCAAACATTAATAGTGTGATATAAGGTCTAAATAGCTGGTTAACAAGAAATCTATCTATACGGGTATAACACTTTGACACCGATATGATGATCACATGTCGGTGTCATCGTATCATCATGTCGGTGTCATGATAAGAATATGACTTAGCCAAAACGAGCTTTTAATCATAATTCACATTGAAATATAAAAGTATTAATGCCATACTCACACCCGAATTAAATCGCATAAAAAAGGATCTATCTAATATTTTATCAGACAGATCCCCTACTTATTTAAATTTTCAAATATCTATTTTAGTTTCAATTAAAACATCAAGATATAAACCAAAGATATCACACTGATAAAAATCCATAAAGAGATACCTTGAATCATAGGACGTAAACCCACATTACGTAAAACTTGACGAGAGAGTGAAGCTCCAATAAAGAATAGAGTAATGGTTAATGCCTTACGTGCAATTACATTTAGTGTGCTACCTATCTGAGGAAAATCTCCTAAGAAATAAGTATTGATAAGCATTGCAACAACGAAAAGCACAATAAACATAGGTACTGATACTTTTTTACCTTTACTCTTAAAGATAAAACTTGTGATTATTGCTACAGGCACTATCCATAGGGCACGAGTTAGTTTAATTGTAGTTGCAATTTTTAGGGCTTCTTCTCCATAAGCTTCTCCAGCACCTACTACAGAACTTGTATCGTGAATAGCGATAGCAGCCCATGTTCCAAACTGATGTTGGTCTAAGCCTAAGTAATGTCCTATCACAGGGAAGGCAAACAAAGCAACAGCATTAAGAATAAATACTGTCCCTAATGAAACAGACATCTGTTCATCTTTTGCATCAATTACTCCACCTACTGCTGCAATAGCACTACCACCACATATAGCAGTTCCTGAGCTGATTAAATAAGAGGTATTCTTATCAATTTTCAAAAAACGATAACCAATCAACATACCAATGATCAATGTTCCAGCCACTGATACAATAGTAAACATCATACCATCCTTGCCAGAGGCTATAGATTCATGAAGATTCATACCAAATCCTAATCCTATGATAGAATAGTGAAGAAGTTTTTTTGAAACTTTAGAATTAAACTTTGCATAAGGTTGACCAAAGAGAAGTGCATAAGCCAAACCTATAAATAAAGCTACTGGAGGAGTAAGCCATGAAGATAAATACTCTAAACCTGGAATAAAACCTAATAAAATAAAGACCAATAGCGTACCTAATATTACTTGATAGATACGACCACTATACTTACTGAGTGATTGATTTGAATTTGCCATTTTTGAATTATTTTGGTGCAAAGATAAATTAAGAATCAATACCAGTCCAATACTGTTTTATTATAGGCTATAACTTTTTCTTATACTGAGAAGCAAAGCTTATAAATACAGCAGGTAACCCCACTATTTCTCCTTGAAGGGATACAAAGCTAAACTCTCTATTCATCTCAATATCTTGGATTTCAATTTCTCTAAATCGCCCTACTGTGATATCAGACTTTACAGCTCTTGTTGAAACAATACCGAGTGCATCAGAGTGTTGAATAAAAAGCTTAATACTCTCTGTACTCCCCAAATACAGGGGTACTTTTAAATTTTTGAGTTTAATTCCCTTTTCAGTAAAAGCTCGTTGAATAACATCTAGTGTGCCAGAGCCTTGTTCTCTCAATATTAAAGGATACTGATTTAAATCATTTATAGATATTGAATTGGGAATATTCAATGCAGATTCTTTGCGGGCAATAGTAATTAGCTGATCTTCTAAAAAGGGGGTATATTTTAAATTCGTTCTTCGATATATTCCCTCTATTAGACCTAAATCAATACGGTGAGTTTCAACAGCCTCTTCTATCTCTCTGGTATTTCCTGAGATTAAAGACAGTTTCACTTTAGGATGAAGCTCTATAAATCGGGCTAAAATAGGAGGCAACACGTATTGTGCAATAGTGGTACTTGCCCCTAGTTTAAGCTCACCAACGTAGTCACCATGAAGCAAGTGCATCGCATATTCAAGATGCTGATATTGCTCCATAAGCTCCTCAGCATGCTTTATTAAAAGTTCACCAGAGGCTGTTAAAGCAATACTATTTCCTCTTCTTTCAAATAAACGAGTTTCAAAATCACTCTCTAACTCTTGAATATGCTTGGATATAGCGGGCTGACTGATAAACAGTTCTTGTGAAGCTTTTGTAAAACTAAGATGATTGGCTACCGATAAAAAAACTTTTAACCTGAAGTCTGTCATATTAATTATTGAATTTCATCTGAATCAATACCAAAAGCCATCATCATAGGGTAAACCAACATATCCCATTTAAATGATACTTCTTTTTCAGGTTCTCGCACTCTAAACTGAGTAATACTCTTTTCAATATCTTTATTATCAATCTTATTTAATACTTTATCTCCATATTCATCATCAAAAGAGAGAAGGATTAAATTTTTAACTGCTTTCGATGTTAGAGCAATATCTAAAATATCAAGATACAATTCTTCACGGGAAACAAGCCCCTCGGTAGTTACTGAAGAGAAAAGAAACTCTCCCAATGAACTATCAAAAGCCACACCATCAAGTTCTTTTTTTAAATCGGAAGGTTCGGCGTTTTCTAGTTTTTTAGTTTGGTCATCAGAGATAAGGACTACTTGAATGTTTTTCTCACCTTCTTCTATATGAGCATCTAAAGCTAAATAGGCCAATAAATCTGCTACCTGAATTTTGGGCAACTCTCTTTTTACTTGATTTTCCAAAAAGCCCTTAAAGTTTACTAGCATAAAGTTTAAATAAGCCGTATCTACTAAAAAAACAGTTTCTTCAAATTTTATATCTTTTTCCATTCTTTATTCTTTCATTATTTATACGTCGACCAAAGATACAACAAAGCTATTAACCTCCCATTCTACTCTATCTTTTATTAACAATAGCCCTCTTACATGTAAATATTGTCATAAAAACAAACCTTTTAAGACTTTTTGTCGCTTAATTTTGCTATTACACTGTAAAATAGTCAGTTATATACACATAATCATTCATGGCAATGGATTTGCAACTTTATATATGAATTTAATTTAGAAAAAAATAAAAGATAATATATGAATTTAAACAGTTATACAATTAAATCACAAGAGGCTATTCAAGAAACTGTACAGTTGGTTCAACAGAACAACCAACAGATTATTGAGCCTCTTCACCTCCTACTTGGTGTAATGAATGTGGGGGAAGATGTTGTTAACTTCATCCTACAAAAACTAGGAGTTAACAAGGACTTTGTAATTCAGCAAACTGAATCTAAAGTCAAAAGTTTACCTAAGGTTACTGGTGGCAACCCAACCCTTAGCAATGAAGCTAACGAGGTACTCATAAAAGCAGTGGACTTAGCCAAAGAGATGGGTGATGAGTTTGCTTCGATAGAACAACTTTTTCTAGCTATTTTAAAAGTAAAAAGTAGTGCATCTACTCTATTAAAAGACGCAGGTGTAGTAGAAGATAAAGTGCGATCAGCCATTACAGAACTTAGAAAAGGCTCGAAAGTAACTTCACAATCTGGCGATGACAACTATCTGTCTCTTGATAAATATGCTATTAACCTAATTGATGCAGCAAGAGATGGTAAATTAGACCCTGTTATCGGTCGTGATGAAGAGATACGCCGTGTACTTCAGATTTTAAGTAGAAGAACAAAAAATAATCCTATATTAATAGGTGAACCTGGTACTGGTAAAACAGCTATTGTGGAAGGGTTAGCCAATCGTATTTTAAGGGGTGATGTACCCGACAACTTAAAAGACAAGCAACTTTTCTCACTTGATATGGGAGCCTTAATTGCAGGTGCTAAATACAAAGGCGAGTTTGAAGAAAGACTAAAATCTGTTGTCAACGAAGTTAAAAAGTCTGAGGGTAATATCATCCTCTTTATTGATGAGATTCACACGCTAGTAGGTGCTGGTAAGAGTGATGGTGCTATGGATGCGGCTAATATTTTAAAACCAGCCTTGGCAAGAGGAGAATTGAGAAGTATTGGTGCAACTACTCTTGATGAATATCAAAAGTATTTTGAAAAAGACAAAGCTCTTGAACGTCGTTTCCAAATAGTACAAGTAGATGAGCCCGATATTGATAGCTCTATCTCTATTCTTCGTGGATTAAAAGAAAGATATGAAAACCATCACCACGTTCGTATTAAAGATGATGCTATTATTGCTGCCGTAGAATTGAGTAACCGATACATTACAGATCGTTTTTTACCCGATAAAGCCATTGACTTAATGGATGAAGCTGCCGCAAAGCTTCGTATGGAAATTAACTCTTTACCGGAAGAGCTAGATGAGATTTCTCGTAAATTAATGCAACTTGAAATTGAAAAAGCAGCTATCAAGAGAGAAAATGATACTAAAAAACTAGAACAGCTCACTAAAGAAATCGCCGAGCTAAAAGAACAAGAAAGTTCTTACAAAGCCAAATGGGAACATGAAAGAGGTCTTGTAAACAAGATACAGCACAATAAATCTGAAATAGAACACTTAAAATACGAAGCCGACAAGGCTGAGCGTGAAGGTGACTATGGAAAAGTGGCTGAAATTAGATATGGTAAAATTCAACAGCTCAACAAAGAGATAGAAGAGACCCAAGACAACTTACATAAGATACAAAAAGGTAATGCTTTGATTCGTGAAGAAGTAGAGGCAGAAGATATTGCAGATATCGTATCTCGATGGACAGGAATCCCTGTAAACAAAATGTTACAGAGCGAAAAAGAAAAGCTACTCCACTTGGAAGAAGAGTTACACAAGCGTGTTGTGGGTCAAGACGAAGCTATTGAAGCTGTATCAGATGCCGTACGTAGAAGTAGAGCAGGGTTGCAAGATCCACGCAGACCTATAGGATCATTTATATTCTTGGGTACAACAGGGGTAGGTAAAACAGAGTTGGCTAAAGCTCTAGCTGAGTTTTTATTTGATGATGAAACCATGATGACTCGTATTGACATGAGTGAATATCAAGAGAAACATAGTGTATCAAGACTAGTTGGAGCGCCTCCTGGATATGTAGGATATGAAGAAGGCGGACAGCTTACTGAAGCTATTAGACGTAAACCCTATTCAGTAGTTTTATTTGATGAAATAGAAAAAGCACATCCCGATGTCTTCAATATTTTACTACAAGTATTGGATGATGGAAGATTAACAGATAATAAAGGTAGATTGGTAAACTTTAAGAACACCATTATTATCATGACATCCAACATGGGTAGTGGTTATATACAAGAACAAATGTCTAGAATCAATGAGGTTTCTGATAAAGAAGCTTTGATTGAAGAAACAAAACAAGGAGTGATGGATATGTTGAAGAAAACCATTCGTCCTGAATTTTTAAATCGTATTGACGAGACTATTATGTTCCTACCACTCAATGAAAATCAGATTAAACAGATTGTTATGCTTCAAATAAAGCAAGTACAAAAAATGGTAGCAGAGAATGGTATGAATTTACAGTTAACAGATAATGCGATAGGTTTCTTGGCAGAAAAAGGATATAATCCTGAATTTGGAGCTCGTCCTGCAAAAAGAGCTATCCAGAGATATTTATTAAACGATTTATCTAAAAAAATATTAGCACAAGAAATAGATCAAGCTAAACCCATCATCATTGATCAGGAAAATGATCATTTAGTATTCAAAAACTAAGTCATAGGTGACAAAAAACACATAGAGATACCGGCTAGATAACTAGTCGGTATTTTTTATGCTATTTATTAAGCTTTTCGTTTGCTTTATCCAAATATAAGCATACCTTTGCTTTATCGTTATTCGATAATTAATTCATCTATTACAATAAATAAGTAATGAGATACAATGAATAGAAAATTCAGAACAACAGGATTTATAATCTTTATAGCCCTAAACATCTTTTTGATTGGTGGCTTTGCTTTAAGCCTTTACAATTTTATAGAAGGCTGGAATAATGTAGAAAAGGATGATACATCTTCCTATGATGTTTATCTGTCTATAACTCCTAAAAAAGAGAGTGAAGAAACTCTCTCCACCTTTCCTCTTGTCAACATGAAAGATTCTGTAATCTATCAACTAGAACCTCATTGCTTTAAAACACATATTGAAAAAATCCCTATAAAAAACGAAATACTACAGTTTGTTAGCATATTGCTCATACTTGGTTTATATATAGTTAGTATTATCTATTTTTTCAAGTTTATTTATGCAGTAAACAAAGGCAAGCTTTTTGAAAAAACAAACTTGAAATACCTAAGGATATTAGGTTTTAGCTTATTAGCGACTTTTCTCTTTGAAATAGTATTTAACTATATCAGCTATAATACAGTCACTAGTCTTTTTTCTTTTGAAGACTATGACATTCTCTTTGGATCATCATCAATTTCTTATATTCAACCTATTGCAGGATTGTCGGCATTGCTCGTCCGACAAATCCTTGCGATAGGGATAGAGATGAAGGAAGAGCAAGAACTAACAATATAATAAAACAGAGACTTTATAATGGCGATAATTGTTAATTTAGATGTAGTAATGGCTAAACGTAAAATATCATCAAACGAACTAGCAGAGATGATTGATATTACGCCAGCAAACTTATCTGTTCTAAAGACAGGTAAGGCTAAGGCAATACGCTTTACTACTTTAGAGGCTATTTGTAAGGCTCTGGATTGCCAACCTGGAGACATATTAGCCTACGAATTTGAAGAAAAAGATTCTACAAAAATATTATAACTATTTATGAATAAGGATAATAAATATGATTTTATTACTATCTTAGGTCCCACTGCTTCAGGGAAGACAACTCTTGGAGTAGCAGTAGCCAAAGCCTTGGATGGTGAAATAATAAGTGCCGATTCACGACAAATATACAGAGGTATGGATCTGGGTACTGGAAAGGATTTAGAGGAATATACAATTGATGGACAAGAAATACCTTATCATCTAATAGATATTGCTGATCCTGGATATAAATACAATGTGTTTGAATATCAACAAGACTTTATAAAAGCTTATCAGGAAATAAAAGCGAAAAACAAAAATGTTGTTTTGTGTGGTGGTACTGGTCTATACTTAGAGTCTGTATTAAAAGGATATAAACTTCTTCCTGTCCCTGAGAACAAAACTCTTCGTGATCAGTTAAGTAATAAGAATTTAAAAGAACTAACAGATATTTTAAAAGGATATAAAGAACTTCATAATACTACTGATATAGATACTTGCAAACGTGCCATTAGAGCTATAGAAATTGAAGAATACTATAGTACCCAACCTAAAGAAGCACGCTCCTTCCCTACACTTAACAGCCTCATCATAGGTGTTGATATAGCTAGAGAAGCAAGAAGAGCTAAAATATCAAGCAGATTAAAACAAAGACTTGATGAAGGTATGGTTGATGAAGTAAAAAAGTTAATAGACCAAGGTGTAAAACCTGAAGATTTAATTTACTATGGACTAGAATACAAATTCCTTACTCTCTATGTACTTGGAGAATTAAACTACAACGAAATGTTTAATCAACTCGAAATAGCTATCCATCAGTTTGCAAAAAGACAAATGACATGGTTTAGAGGTATGGAAAGAAAAGGATTTAATATACATTGGATAGATGCAGAGCTTCCAACAGAAGAAAAAGTAGATCAAATTTTTAAATTAATATAAAGCAAAATTCGAATTCATAAAAGATGAATATACCAAAACTTAAACATACCGACTCGGGTAACTTCTTTCTCATGGCTGGTCCATGTGCTATTGAAGGAGAAGAAATGGCAATGCACATTGCTGAAACGATCGTAAAAATAACAGATAAGCTAAAAATACCTTATATTTTCAAGGGATCTTATCGCAAAGCTAATCGTTCACGCATTGATTCTTTTACAGGTATTGGAGATGAAAAGGCTCTAAACATTCTTAAATCAGTGGGTGAGAAATTCAACATTCCTACAGTAACAGATATTCATACTGCTGAAGATGCTATTATGGCTGCCCCTTATGTAGATGTATTGCAAATACCTGCTTTTCTAAGTAGACAAACTGATCTATTAGTAGCTGCTGCCCAAACAGGCAAAGTCGTAAATATCAAGAAAGGTCAATTCCTTTCTCCAGGCTCAATGAAATTTGCTGTACAAAAAGTACTTGATGCAGGTAATGATAATGTTATGCTAACTGAAAGAGGGACAACTTTTGGTTACACCGATTTAATCATTGATTACAGAGGCATTCCAGAAATGCAATCTTTCAATGTGCCTGTTATTTTAGATGCCACACACTCTCTACAACAACCCAACCAAACAAGTGGTGTTACAGGAGGTATTCCTCAACTTATTGAAACAGTATCAAAAGCAGGTATAGCAGTAGGCATTGACGGCTTATTTATCGAAACACATCATAACCCCAAAGAGGCTAAAAGTGATGGAGCAAATATGCTTCCACTTGATCAGCTCGAAGGCTTATTAACAAAATTAGTGGAACTAAGAAAAGTTATCAATAATTTCTAACCTAACCTCAATATAAAAAATATGAGACAGATTAATTCATGGATTAAGGCAAGCCTATTTGCAGCCTTATTTATCCTCACATCGGTGGGATTTTCTGCACAAGCACAATCGTCGCAGATTCCTCAAGACCCCAAAGTTCGCATAGGGAAGTTGGATAATGGTCTTACGTATTACATCCGAAAAAATGATCAACCCGCTAATCGTGCAGATTTTTATATTGCACAAAAAGTAGGTGCCATTCAAGAAGAACCGAGTCAAAGAGGCTTAGCACACTTCTTGGAACACATGTGCTTCAATGGTACAACTCATTTTCCAGGAAATCAATTAATTCAATATCTAGAGAGTATTGGTGTTAAGTTTGGCGAGAACCTAAATGCTTACACTTCAATAGATGAAACTGTATATAACATTTCTAATGTACCAGTAACAGTAGAAGGTGCAATTGATTCTTGTTTATACATCCTTCATGACTGGTCAAACGACCTGATACTTGATCCAAAGGAAATAGATAAAGAAAGAGGTGTTATTACAGAAGAGTGGAGAACACGCATGAGCGCTGGACAACGCTATATGGATAATACCCTACCCGTAATCTTTAAGGATACAAAATACTCAGATTGTCTTCCTATTGGTGATATTGATGTTGTTAACAACTTTAAATATCAAACTTTAAGAGATTATTACGAGAAATGGTATCGCCCAGACCTACAAGGTATAATTATAGTAGGGGATATTGATGTTGACCAAATAGAGAATAAGATTAAAACAATCTTTGCAGATATACCAGCTCAACCTGATGCTGCTGAAAGAGTATATTTCCCTGTAAATGATAATAAAGAGCCTATTGTTGTATCCTACAAAGATAAGGAACAAACAAATGTTATGTTTAATATCTATTCTAAACATGATGTGGTTCCTAGAGAAGCTAAAGGGGATATATCATACCTTCAATATACATACGCAGTAAATATGATTACAACAATGCTTGATAATCGCCTAAATGAAATAGCTGAACAAGCAAACTCTCCGTACGTATATGCAGGAGTATATGATGGTAGCTTTATTGTAGCACAAACTAAAAATGCTTTTACTGGCGCTGTAGTTTGTAAAGAAGACAACATTAAAGCAGGCATCCAAACCCTTTTAAATGAAATTGAAAGAATGCGTCAACATGGTTTCACTGCTTCTGAGTATGCTAGAGCTAGGGCCAACTATTTAAGCGGACTAGAATCAAGCTATAATGAAAGAGAAAAAACCAAAAATGCTGCATACGTCAATGAATATGTACGTTTATTCCTAGATAACGAACCTGCTCCTGGTATAGACTTTGAATACACTATAATGTCGGCTATTGCTCCTCAAATTCCAGTAGAAGCTATTAACCAACTTATTCCAGGACTTCTTACTGAGAACAACAAAGTACTTTCTCTTTTTGCTCCAGAAAAAGAAGGGTTAGTATTGCCAACTAATGAAGAATTAGTAAAAATGTTTAATGCAACTACTAATAGCAAATTAGAACCATACGTAGATCAAGTATCTGATGAGCCATTACTTTCTGAAGAACCTACAGGTGGTAAAGTTGTAAAAGAAGAAACTAATACTATTTTTGGGACAACTACTCTTACTCTCTCAAATGGAGTAAAAGTAATTGTTAAACCAACGACATATAAAGCAGACCAAATCATTATGAGCGGTTATAGCTATGGAGGAAATTCTCAATTTGAAGATTCTGAGTTCATCAACTTCAGTAATATAAATTCAGTAGCACTTATTGGAGGTATTGGATCTTTCTCTAATGTAGAATTGAGTAAAGTATTAGCTGGAAAATTAGCTAGTGTCAACACCTCTGTAGGATACTTAACTGAATCGGTTTCTGGTTTTAGTGCACCTAAAGACTTCGAGACAATGATGCAGTTAACTTATCTAAATTTCACATCACCTCGTAAAGATCAAGAAGCATTTGAATCATTCCTTGGACGTCAAAAAGCGTTATTAGCAAATGCAGAAATGAATCCTTCAATTACTTTTGGGGATTCTATTCGTTCAGCTATGTATAATAATCACCCTCGTGCTACTCGTATACATGCTGCAGACCTTGACAAAATCAATTATGACAGAGTCATCGAAATGTATAAGGATAGATTTAAAGATGCAAGCGACTTCACTTTCATTCTTGTTGGAAACATTGACCTTGCAAAAGACAAACCTCTTATTGAAAAATACTTAGGTGGTCTTCCTTCTATCGATCGTAAAGAAAATTTCATTGATAGAAAAATAGACACAGCTAAAGGCATGAAAAATAAAGAATTCATTAAGAAGCAAGATCATGCAAAAGCATCTATATTCACTTACTACACTGGTAATACTGATTATACATTTAAGAATAAAATGCTAATGAATATACTTTCTCAAGTGATGACATTAGTTTATACAGAAAAAGTAAGAGAAGATGAAGGTGGCACTTATGGAGTAGGTGTTCAAGGAGGTATTAGTAAGCTTCCAACTGAAGAAGGTTCATTTATAATCAACTTTGACACTGATCCTGATAAGAGAGCAAAACTTATGGAAATTATTTACCGTGAGATAGATAACGTTTGCGAAAACGGTGCTAGCAAAAAAGATCTAGACAAAGTAAAAGAAAGTATGCTAAAACAATATAGCGAACTTTTAAATGAAAACGGATACTGGAGCGGTGCTATTGATGAATACCTTAGAAATGGTATTAATATTGTAGAAGGCTATGAAGACCTTATAAAGAGCATAACTAACGATGAGATTAAGGCTTTTGCTAAAGACTTCTTTGGACAAAAGAACCGAATTGAAGTTGTTATGATTAGCCCAGAAGAAAAGTAATATAATACATCTAATAGATATAGAAAGCCTGCTTTACAGCAGGCTTTCTTATTTTAAAAAGGTCAAAGGATCTGAGATTTATCACACCTTTAGATAGTTTTTTAGATTACTTTAAAATAAAAACAAATAATAGAGTATTAATATAGTTCTAATTGATATCTTTATATTTGTTAAAAAAATACATTACTCAAGCCCTATGAACACATCAACATTTAATACCTTCAAAGAGCTTTTCCGTATGAATAGATTAGGAAATAAGCGATCATCAGGGAAGGATGTCAAAATGCTCTCGAAAGTATTACAATATCTTTTTCTGGGAGGTACACTTCTACTGATGATATTCCTCTCTATCACTTTTATAATGGCATCAAAAAATGAAGATTTTGATATCTTTCCAATTCTAGCGATAGCAGGAATTATTATTGCCCCTGTACTAATTTATGAGTTTTTTATTCGCCTATCCCTACCCATCTTTCTATATGACGAACTGCCCGCTCTGTATCTACTACCTATACCCAAGAAACAAGTAGCACAGTTCAAATGCTTATACACTTCTATTGATACCTTAATTATTACAATCTTTGCAATAGCCACACCGGTGTATGCGGCTATAAATTATATCTATAGTGGAGTATTAGGGTTAATCTTTGCACCGATATTTGTAATTATTCTTTTAGCTGTAAACAAACAAGTATTTATCCTTTTTAAAACTTATTTTAGCAAACAAAAGATTTTATCCTTATTAGGACTAATGGGATACTTTGCTACATTCTTTCTCATAAGTGGATGGTGTTATTACCAACTAGAAGAGAACAACACTATATCTCTGTTTTTAAACTTACTATTCCCCGCTAAATGGATATATGCATTACTCTCTATATTTATAGGATTAAGTCTTTATCTATTCATCGCTTCTTGTAACTACAAACACATTCTCAATTTTAAAATTGACCAGATTACAGATGATAAGGACAGTTATAAATCTAACTTATTTGCAAAAAGCAAGAAGTTTGAGAGCTTCGGACAAATCGGGAAGCAAGTGCAAAATGACTTACTTTTTATCTTACGAACAAAAAAGATGAGGAATATCTTACTTATCATTCCTTTTAGTATCTTCTTTTTCATCCTCGGAATATATAGTAAAGAGAATATAACCAATGTCATTGAAGGAAATTATTTTTGGTTTATCTATCCTTCAATATTCATGTATATTACTTATATACCCTATGAATCTGCATATATGGATTTCTACTTCACAAGAAAAGAGACATTGGTCAATGTTATCAAGAGCAAATACATTATAAGCAATATCATCCTATTTGCGTTTACTCTTATTTGTGCGATACTTGTTTTTATTTCAAACCTAGGAATTGATTCCTTAATTGCATTATATTCTTTTTCACCAGGATTGATTTCCTTTCTTACTTTACAATGCTATACCTTCAATAAGGTAGCTATGTTTCCTGAAACCAAAACAAGAATGAATAAGAATTTTAATGCTATGGTTTTTCTAATTATGATAGTAACTATGGTGTTAGTTCCTACTATTATTTCAGTGACCTATTTATTGATTCAAAACACTCTTCTAGCTTCATTTCTTATAATTGGTTGTAATGGAATGATTGCTGCTTTATCTCCTTTATGGATTAAAAACATAGTTCACAGAATGAACAAAAACAAGTATAACAATTTAGAATCAATCAGAAACTCACTGAGATAAAACTTAAATCAACACATAATACAAAAGATCATGATACAAATAGAAAACATTATAAAATCTTACAACAAGAAAGAAGTACTGAATATACCTTCCCTACAAATTGAAAAAGGAGAGCTTATTGGTATAGTAGGGAATAATGGTGCTGGTAAATCAACCTTGTTTCGACTTATTTTAGACTTGATAGCACCCGATCAAGGTGTAATAAAAACCAAAGGTACTCCCGTAAATGAGTCTGAAGAATGGAAACTCTATACATCATCCTACCTAGACAATACTTTTCTACTAGGTTACCTTACACCTATCGAATATCTAAATTTTGTTGCAAGCTTATCCAATTTAGATAAACAAACTATAAATGAACGAATTGATCAATTTAGAGCTTATCTAGGAGAGGACAACCTAACAAATGACAAATACATACGTAATTTATCATCTGGTAACCAACAAAAAGTGGGTATTACTGCAACTATGATTAATCAGCCAGAGCTTATTATTCTAGATGAGCCCTTCAACTTTTTAGATCCTAGCGCACAGCAGAACACCAAAAAGCTACTTGCAAAGATACATAGTAACTCAGATACTACGATTTTAGTATCGAGTCATAACTTAGAGCATTTGCTAAATATCTGTACAAGAGTTATCTTACTCGAAAATGGTATCATTCTGAAAGATATAAAAGGGGATGAAAACATTTACCATCAAGAAATTATGTCCTATTTTTTAGACGAAAGTGATAGTAATGAATAAAAAGAACTTTTATTGGATAGTATGTATCTGCATTATTGGGTTTTTAAGTAGCTGCAAAACCTCTTCACCACAACTTGACTACAAAGCCATTGCTCAAGCCTCCAATCGTTTGGGCATGGATATTAACTTTGATAATAATCCTGTTTTATACGTAGAGAGTGCTAGTTGGATAGGCACTCCATACCGAGGGGGTGGAAAGACCAAAGGAGGTATAGACTGCTCTGGTTTGACTCAAAATTTGTATAGTAAAGTGTACAAGAAGAAGCTAGAAAGAACGACTTCTGGACAAAAGAGACAAACAAAAAAAATATCCAAACGCAATCTAAAAGAAGGCGACTTAGTGTTTTTTAGTAGTAATCGATCCAAAAAGAAAGTAGCACACGTAGGTATCTATTTAAAAGATGATTTATTTATACATGCAAGCACCAGTAGAGGAGTTATTATTAGCAATTTAAAATCTAAATATTACAAAAAACATTGGTTACATGGCGGAAGAATTTAAAAAACAGAGAGAAGTAAGGTTCATCATTTGGAGCATTCTCCTAACTTTTATATCTATAGGACCAGTTAATGCACAACTTCTATGGAAAGTCAGCAAAGAGAATCACTCCGACTCTTTTTTATTTGGTACTCATCATCTTATACCCAATAATCTTGTTAAAGATATACATGGGTTAGAAGAAGCCTATCAAGCAAGTACCCTCATTATAGGAGAAATAGATATTAATGAAATGTCAGATCCTTCAAAGGTATCGTACATGAGCCAAGCTATGATTGCCCCGAAAGATTCAACCCTAACACTGATATTAAATGAAGTGGAATTAAAGCACTTGAATGAAGTGCTTCAGAGCTTTAAAGACTCTCAGATTCCACAAGAAATGCTTTCATTAATGAACCCTGCCACCATAAGTACTCTCCTAGTAACCCAAATTACTATGGATGTAATCAAACAAGATTACCCCGAAGATAAATCCCAAATTGGAATAGATTTTATATTTCAGCAAAGGGCTAGCCAAGATAAAAAAGAGATAAAAGGACTTGAAACTTTAAAATTTCAAACAGACTTACTTTATAAATCGACTTCCATACAAGAATCTGCTAAACAATTGATGGAGAGTATCCAATGTATTGATTCAAATAGAGATTATGTAGAAGAACAAATCCGTCAAATGAATCAAAACTATATCAAGCAAAATTTAAATAAGCTTTATGTAGAATCAAAGGATCAGAGTAAAGATACCCCCTGCCCTTCCTTCAGCATCAATGAGAAAGACTGGAAAAAGATGGTTGACAACAGAAACCAAACATGGATATCCCTTTTAGAACAGTTCCTATCCTCACAAACTTGCTTTATTGCAGTAGGTGCGCTCCATCTTCCAGGGTCAAAGGGTGTTATTAATTTATTAAAAGAAAAAGGCTACACAGTAGAGCCTATCCAATCAAGTAAATAAAAAAGGGAGTAAAAAAACACCTATATATACCTATCTTAAGTTCTTTGTATATACTCAATAATAAAACATTGAGTATATACCCTATACAAATCAACTCTCATAAAGAATATCAGCCATTCCGCCTATTTTAAAATAAATAAACATAGGCAGAGGCATTTTTTACAATAAACCGTACTTCTTTCTTCGTGCTGGTTTTCTGCCTTTTGCAAAATCAAAAGACTTTCATGTTCTCATCATGACACCGACATGATGATACGATGACACCGACATGTCATCACCATATCGGTGTTAAAAAAGACTCAGTACTTTACATCCAAAAAGGCACACAAACTAATTATCCTCTTAAGTAAACAACGCTACACTCAACTTTTTTAAAAGATCATTACGATAGAATAACCCCATCTCTAAAATTCATATAACTTATTCTCATTCATAAATTTGAAATTGGGTAAATAACACCTCATTATCTACTATCTAAAAGTAGATTTTTTCAGAATAGCTTGATTTATTCAACGAATATCATTATTTTTGCACCCAATTATTCCTACCCGGGTAAAAAAGAGAGTTTAAGGTATAAACCCACCCGAAGGAGCAAACCTGTATTTATAATAATAACAGATGTACGCAATTGTAGAAATTAACGGTCAGCAGTTTAAAGCAGAAGCTGGCAAGAGACTATTTGTTCACCACATCCAAGATGTAGAAAATGGTGCAACGGTAGAATTTGACAAAGTTCTTTTAATAGACAAAGATGGTAACATTACAGTAGGTGCCCCAGTGGTTGATGGCGCTAAAGTTGTATGTGAAGTTAAATCTCCTCTAGTAAAAGGCGAAAAAGTAATCGTTTTCAAAAAGAAGAGAAGAAAAGGATACCGTGTAAAAAATGGTCACCGTCAACAGTTCACTGAATTGACAGTTAAAGAAGTAATAGCTTAATCATAATCAATTAAAACTTAAGAAGAAATGGCACATAAAAAAGGTGTAGGTAGTTCTAAGAACGGCCGTGAATCAGAAAGTAAAAGATTAGGCGTTAAGATATTTGGTGGTGAAACCTGTAAAGCTGGTAATATCATCATACGTCAAAGAGGTACAGCTTTCCACCCAGGTGAAAATATGGGTATTGGTAAAGACCACACTCTTTACGCCTTAGTAGATGGTACTGTAAACTTTAAAGTAGGTAAAGCAAACAGAAGATTTGTTTCAATTACTCCTACTGAAAGTGTAGAAGCATAAGACTTTATCACAGTAAAAAATATTTAAAAAGAGAGGGATACAACTTATAGGGTTCGTATCCCTCTCTTTTTATATCGTGAGCTATAGTAATTAGCTATTTTTCTGTATCTTTGTAGTTCAATGATATGTTCATAAAAAAGTATTAATATGCTTACAATAAAACAGATTACAGAAGATACCGAAAAGGTTATTCTTGGACTTGAAAAGAAGAATTTCAAGAATCCTAAAGAAGCTTTAGAGAAAGTTATTGAGGTTAACAACAAGAGAAAAGATGCTCAAACTCAATTAGACAATAACCTTGCAGAAGTAAAATCCCTTTCAAAAGAAATCGGTCAATTAATGAAGGAGGGGAAAAAGGAAGAAGCAACAGAAATTCGTAACAAAGTAGCTTCCATGAAAGATGGAAACAAAGCTTTGGAAGATGAAATGAATGATGCTACAAGAGAATTAAATGAATTACTCTCCAACATTCCTAATGTTCCTCATGAATCTGTACCCGAAGGAAACTCAGCAGAAGATAACAAAGTAGAACGCATGGGTGGCAAAAACCCAGACCTACCAGCTGATGCTATTCCACACTGGGAACTAGCTAAGAAATATGACCTTATAGATTTTGAATTAGGCGTAAAAATCACTGGAGCGGGATTCCCCGTTTACAAAGGAAAAGGTGCTCGTTTACAACGTGCCTTAATTAACTTCTTCTTAGATGAAGCAAGAGATGCTGGATATTTAGAAATTGAGCCTCCTTATGTTGTTAATGCAGCATCAGGCTTTGGAACAGGTCAGCTTCCTGATAAAGAAGGACAAATGTACCACGCTACAGCAGATGATTTATATTTAATTCCGACTGCAGAAGTACCTGTAACAAACATTTACAGAGATGTAATCTTGAATGAGAAAGAATTACCTATTAAAAACTGTGCTTATTCTGCATGTTTCAGAAGAGAAGCTGGTTCTTATGGTAAAGATGTAAGAGGTCTTAACAGATTACACCAATTTAATAAAGTTGAAATCGTACGAATCGACACTCCAGAACATTCTTACGAATCACTAAAAGAAATGATTGCTCATGTTGAAGGTCTTGTAAACAAACTAGGTTTACCATATCGTATTTTACGCCTATGTGGTGGTGATATGAGCTTCACTTCAGCAATAACATTTGACTTCGAAGTTTACTCAGCAGCTCAAAAACGTTGGTTAGAAGTTAGCTCAGTATCCAATTTCGAATCTTACCAAGCCAATCGCTTAATGTGTCGCTACCGCAGCGATAATAAAAAGACAGAGCTTTGTCACACATTAAATGGTTCAGCATTAGCTTTACCTAGAATTGTAGCAGCTCTACTTGAAAATAACCAAACTCCTGAAGGCATTAAAATACCTGAAGCATTGGTTCCATATTGCGGTTTTGACATCATCGACTAATTTTCGATAGAACACAAAATACAAGGGAAAAAAGAGTATGAACAAAATCATTAAAAAAGAGAAGTTTTCAGAACGCGTTTATAGATTTGAAGTTGAAGCTCCTTTAATTGCAAAATCTAGAAAAGCGGGACACTTTGTGATTATCAGAGTGGGTGAAAAGGGCGAACGTATGCCTCTTACCATTGCAGGTGCTGATCCTAAAAAAGGGACAATTACACTTGTAGTACAGAGAGTAGGTCTCTCCTCTTCTCGTTTATGTGATCTGAATGTTGGAGATTACATTACTGACGTAGTAGGTCCTTTGGGACAAGCTACTGACATTGAAAATTTCGGAACTGTAGTCTGTGCTGGTGGAGGTGTAGGTATGGCCCCCATGCTACCAATAGTAGAAGCACTAAAAAAAGCAGGCAACAGAGTTATTTCTGTAATTGCAGGTAGATCAAAAGATCTTATTATTTTAGAAGATGATATCAGAGCTAATTCAGATGAAGTAATCATTATGACCGATGATGGTTCTTATGGAAGAAAAGGATTAGTAACTGTAGGTGTCGAAGAAGTTCTAAAAAGAGAAAAAGTAGATCGTTGCTTTGCAATTGGACCTGCTATTATGATGAAGTTTGTTTGTAAGCTAACTAAAGAATACAACATTCCAACAGTAGTTTCACTGAATACCATTATGGTTGACGGAACTGGTATGTGTGGAGCTTGTCGTATCACTGTAGGCGGAAAAACAAAATTCGTATGTGTTGACGGACCAGAGTTTGATGGACACCAAGTAAACTTCGATGAAATGCTTAAACGTATGGGAGCATTTAAATCTATCGAAGAAGAAAAAATGGGAAATATTAATTGTAAAGCAGAAAAGACAGTTAATAAAGAGCCAAAAACAATCTCTGAAGGTTTAATAACTAGTCATACAACACCACAAGACAATGTGGATGAAGATAAATCTAGAAATGCAGCTTGGCGAGTAGAGTTACGTAAACAAATGAAACCCAAAGAACGTACTCAAATAGAACGTTGCCAAATGAATGAACTAGACCCTGTTTATAGAGCAACAAGTCTTACTGAAGAAGTAAATCAAGGTCTTAGAGCTGAACAAGCATTAACTGAGGCGAAACGCTGTTTAGATTGTGCTAATCCGGGTTGTGTTACTGGATGTCCTGTAGAAATAGATATTCCAAGATTCATTAAACATATTGAAAAAGGTGAATTTCTACATGCTGCTAAAACACTAAAAGAAACTAGTGCTTTGCCTGCTGTATGTGGACGTGTGTGCCCTCAAGAAAAACAATGTGAATCACAGTGTATTCATCTTAAAATGGGAAAACCGGCTGTTGCTATCGGATATCTTGAAAGATTTGCTGCTGACTACGAAAGAGAAAGCGGACAAATTTCTATTCCAGAAGTAGCAGAAAGTAATGGCATTAAAGTTGCTGTTATTGGATCAGGACCTTCAGGACTTGCCTTTGCTGGTGATATGGCAAAATACGGATATAAAGTAACTGTATTTGAAGCCTTACACGAAGTTGGTGGTGTTCTTAAATATGGTATTCCTGAATTCCGTCTTCCTAGCAAGATTGTTGATGTAGAAATCAAAAACCTAGAAAAAATAGGAGTAGAATTCAAAACAGACTGTATCGTAGGCAAAACAATTAGTGTAGAAGATCTTGAAAGAGCAGAATACAAAGGTATATTCGTAGCATCGGGAGCTGGACTTCCTAACTTCATGGGTATTCCTGGAGAAAACTCCATCAATATCATGTCTTCTAACGAATATTTAACTCGTGTAAACCTTATGGATGCTGCTAACCCAGAATCAGATACCCCCGTTACTAAAGGAAAACGTGTGGCTGTTATTGGAGGTGGTAATACTGCTATGGACTCTGTTCGTACCGCTAAACGTGTTGGAGCAGAAAGAGCAATGATTATCTACAGACGTTCTGAGGAAGAAATGCCTGCACGTCTTGAAGAAGTACATCACGCGAAAGCTGAAGGTATCGAGTTCTTGACCCTACATAACCCTATTGAGTATATTGCTGACGAACAAGGGAAAGTAAAACAAGTAGTTCTTCAAAAAATGGAATTGGGTGCTCCTGATGCTTCAGGTAGAAGAAAACCTATTCCTATTGAAGGAGCTGTTGAAACTATAGATATTGATATGGCAGTAGTAAGTGTAGGTGTATCACCAAACCCTATTGTTCCTACATCAATAAAAGGTCTAGAACTAGGATGGAAAAACACCATAAAGGTTAATGACCAAATGCAATCGTCAATCCCAACAATCTATGCAGGGGGAGATATTGTTCGTGGTGGTGCTACTGTTATTCTAGCAATGGGAGATGGTAGAAAAGCAGCTACTAATATGAATGAACAATTAAAAAATGCTTAATATATAGTTACTGAGCTATAATACAAGATAAAAAAGATCGACTCGCATGAGTCGATCTTTTTTATCTTTATACAGAATTCAATTATAATGTATTATTAGGATGCTTTGGGAAAATCACAGAGGGCTTAAATGTTTTGGCTTCTTCAAAGTCCATCAACCCATAAGCAATAATAATAACGATATCATCTACTTGAACTTTACGAGCAGCTGCACCATTCAAGCAAATACATCCCGATCCTCTTTCTCCTTTTATGACGTAGGTTTCAAATCGTTCACCATTATTATTATCCACTATCTGAACTTTCTCTCCTTCAATAATATTTGCAGCATCCATTAGATCTTCATCAATGGTGATACTACCAATATAATTTAAGTTAGCATCTGTTACACGTACACAGTGAATTTTCGATTTTAATCGCTCTATATACATATTAATTCTTTTTGTAGGTTATATTATCAATAAGCCTTACTTCTCCAACAAATACAGTAATACACCCAACAGCATAATTAGTATCTTCCCAGTTAGTAAACCCTTGAAGAGTATTACCATCAACCAACTCAAAATACTCTAATTTAAGGGCAGAGTTAGCAGCAATACCATCAACAACAAACTGGTAAGTTTCGGAAACCGAATGACTTCTTGAATATTCAACACTGGCAAATAACGTTTTAGAAATAGTTAAAGCTTCAGTTCTTTGCTGCGGAGTAAGACGTGCATTACGACTACTCAATGCCATTCCATCTTTTTCTCGCATTATAGGACATCCTACAATTGTCAAATTAGGGAAAAGCTCACTAGCCATTTTGCGAACAATTGCTAACTGCTGAAAATCTTTCTCTCCAAAATACGCCTTATCAGGTGACACAAAAGAGAATAATTTACTCACAATTTGACAAACTCCATTAAAGTGTCCAGGACGAAACTTTCCTTCCATTACGGTATCCAAGGGTGCATAAGTAAACACTCTAGTATCAGGCTCTGGGTACATTTCTTTTTCCGAAGGAGAAAAGACATAGGAAACACCATTATCCTCAAGAAGTTTGCAATCTTCTTTCAAAGTACGAGGATAGGTTAATAAATCATTTTTATCGTTAAACTGTGTAGGGTTCACAAAAACACTAACAACAGTAACCATATTTTCAGCTACACTTCTATTTACTAAGGAGATATGACCAGCGTGTAAAGCTCCCATAGTTGGAACCAAGCCAATAGTCATCTTTTTATCTTTACATGCCTGTAACTCAGCTTGTAAATCCTTAACAGTATGAATAACTTTCATAATTAAAAGATCATGAACTATTTAATTTGATGCAAAATAACAGATTATTTTCCAAATAATAAAGATTACTAAATAATTTATATTTCAACCAATATTTATTCTAAAATAATTAGTATTTATACATAAACGCACCTATAATATTGATAATAATTACAATTATAGCAAGTTACACTTTTCATTCCTATCGATTTTTTTAGTACCTTTGCTATTATAATTGAGAACAATTGTTAAAATGACTAAGGCGAACAAAATTTTATTTATCACACAAGAAATCTCCCCTTTTGTACCTAAATCTGAAATGTCTTTGGTGGCTAGAAACCTCCCTCAGGCGATACAAGAGAAAGGTAGAGAAATTAGAACCTTCATGCCCAAATGGGGAACGATTAATGAACGTAGAAATCAGCTACATGAAGTTATTCGTTTATCGGGGATGAACCTAATTATCAATGATACAGATCATCCTCTTATAATAAAAGTAGCATCAGTTCAGCCAGCTCGTATGCAAGTATACTTTATTGATAATGATGAATTCTTTAAGAAGCGTAAGCTTACCAAAGACAAAGAGGGTAAAGAATACACAGACAATGATGCAAGAGCTATATTCTTTGCTAGAGGGGTACTTGAAACCATAAAGAAATTGCGCTGGTGTCCTGAAGTTGTACACTGCCATGGCTGGATGAGTGCTTTAGCGCCTCTATATATTAAAAAAGCATTTAGAGATGAACCATCTTTCAGAGACTCTAAAATGGTTTTCTCAATTTATGAAGATGAATTTAAAGAAAACTTCGATGCCGACTTCAAAGAAAAGCTAATGCTTAAAGGTATTGACCAAGAAGATCTAAAATCACTAGGTGATGGACCTGTTAACTACGTATCATTAATGAAGTTTGCTATAGACCATTCTGATGGTATTATACAAAATAGTGAAAAAGTTAATGAAGAAGTTATGGAATATGCACGCAAAAGTGGTAAATTGGTCTTGGATTACCAAGGAGCAGAAGATTATGCCGATGCATTTGATGCTTTTTACGACAAAGTTTGGGAATCTGAAACAAAGTAAAACAAATCAGATAATACAATAATGAAAGTAAAGTATATATGGGCTATTCTTATAGCCCTTTCTTTCTTTGGATGTGATGACAATACAGAAGGTGTAGGCCTAGGAATGCTACCTGATGAAGATCATATAGATGTCATCTCTAAAAACTACGATGTTTTTACCGAGTCGGTTCTTTCAGGACCAGTATATGCACGTACTGATACAGCATATATTGGAAGGTATAACGACAGCCAATTTGGTATTTACCAAGCTGGTTTCTTAACTCAACTTAACTGCTTAGATAGCATTAAGTTTCCTGACGTATATGACTCTAAGACTAAGAAGGGGCTTATGGTCAGTGATGAAACACTTTCAACAGAAATAGTATTTGCTTATCATAAGTATTTTGGTGACTCTATTGCACCAAGCCACATAAGTATCTACGAACTAAACAAAAATATTGTAGATGACCCAAAAATACACTATACAGACATTAATGCTAGTGAATACAAAGGAGACTTCCTCGCAGGAGGACATTATTCTGCAGCAAATTTAGGAGTCAGCGACTCAATTAAAGCCTCCGATTTCTATGAACCTCAAGTAAGATTTAATCTAGAGAAAGGCATTGGAGATAAGATATTAAAACTCAATCGAGAGCATCCAGAATACTTTTATGACAATGACGCATTTATAGAAAATGTATTTAAAGGAATCTATGCTGAATGTGACGAAGGATCTGGCTCTATCTTATATGTTGACAGGGTTTCTTTAGATATCAAATTTGAAATCTACAAACTTGACTCTGTGGGAAACATTCTACAAACCCATAATGACAAAGACTCTATTGAAACAGTCAGATTAAGCTTTGTAGGAACTAAAGAAGTATTCCAGCTTAATAAGCTAGAATCTTCCCCAGAAATATTAGAAGCTAAGGTCCAAGAAAAGAATCACACTTATATAAAATCTCCAGCTGGTATTTTCACCCAAGTAACTTTACCTATTGATGATATAATCAATGATAGTGAAGTACAAAATGATACAATTCACTCTGTTAAATTAATATTTGACAGTTATAATAATGATGATACGAGTGAGTTTCCAATGGGTAAACCCAATAAGTTATTAATGATACCCAGCTCCGAAAAGCTAAGTTTCTTTGAGGAAAATAAAATTAACGACAATATCACATCCTATATTGCAAGCCTCAACAACAAAGGCCAATATGTTTTCCCCAATGTATCTAAACTGATAACCTCTTTATCAACTAACAAGGAAAAAGCTTTAGAAGAGGCTAAAAAAGAAGCAGGTACAAATTGGAACCAACAAGAATGGGAAAACAAGTGGAAAGAAGAAAATAAGGATTGGAATAAGATGGTATTAATACCCGTCACTTTAGATACTACAATAGAACAAGATTATTACGGTAATAAAATACCAGTCGTAATTAATATCAGACATGATCTTAAGCCTGAATATGTACGACTAAAAGGTGGTGACACCAATGCAGGGGGAGATAAACTTACTCTAAAAGCTATCTTTATGTCCCTCAATAAATAATCAATCTTTGTAGCCTTCTAAATAATTAGAATACACAATAAAAAAGCTCTAACCCAATCGGGTTAGAGCTTTTTTATGATACGATATAATCTCCATTTATAGGGGTTCATTTCCTGATATTTGCTGTTTCTTCACTCGACGTGCAGCAGCTTTAGATTTTACTTTTGATAGTTTACCATACTTCATTTCCCATTTACCTATTTCATCATGAAGCTGGGCTATTTCTTCTCCTTGGTTTTGGATAGTTGTTATTAAAGCATTCAATTCTTCAGTACCTAATTCTTCTGGGAATAACGCGTCAACACGATTAATGAAATCACTTATAATGTTCATATAATTAGTAAATGCATCATAGGCAGAATCATATATTCCTCTATATACACCTAATCCTGTATTTTTAGTTGACATAAATCGGAAATTATTACTTGCTTGAAGGTAATCCCAATCCTGCTTTATATGCCTATCGTTGCACATCAAAACACGATCAGCAACACTATATAGTTTTCTAAATGCTTCACGCTGCATTACATTACCCAACCATGAGCTAGTATCTCTTTCCTCATCATTCCAAGATACAGGATAAGCCGAAGAAAGTCCACCTTGCGAAGAGTGTTTTTCAATAACCTCAGCAGGAGTTGCAAATTCAATATTTCGAGCTGCTGCAGCAGCAGGTAGTGCTTTGAAAAACTCAATAATATTAGAATATAAAGGTTGGAAAATACCTATAGTCTTCAGATCCATAAATAAATTAATAACCTTTTCATCTTCGGGTAACTGATCAATCCAATCTAGATATCTATCAGCATACAATGGGTATTCTGACCATGCGGTATTTGAGAATCTCAAACTTATATCATCTGAGAGTTTAAAATCTCTCAATAGCAATTTCAAATCAGGTCTAGCACCACTATGATATACAAAATGAGGACTTTTCCATCCTAATATTTGCTTTGCTCCCTCTGTAAGCATCGCTTTATAACCTAAATCAGCAACAAGGTTAGCAATGTCATCTGAGTAGGTAAGTCCTGAATTTCTAAAGATGGTAGGCTTCCGTCCAAAAAGTTCTTCCATCTTGTTGGCATGTCTTTTTACTTCATCTCTAAAGGTCTCCTCATGAATGAAAGAAGATAGACCATGAGAATAAGGCTCTGCCAAGAACTCAACACAACCCGTTTTATTTAAATCTTGTAATAAATCAATTACCGATGGAGCATACATTTCCAACTGCTCCAATGCCACACCCGAAACAGCAAAAGCCACTTTAAAGGTTTTATTAGAGCTTTCAATCATATCCAAAAGTGCCGACAAAGCAGGAGCATAACAACGCTCTACAATATCATTTAAAGAGGTTTCATTGGTATAGTCATCGTAATAATAGTGATCAGATCCGATATCAAAAAAGCGATAGCGTCTTAGATGTATTATATTATGTATTTCAAAGTACAGACAAATCGTTTTCATAACTTTGTATATTAGTGCTTTTTAATTATTTGTTCATATTTCTTTTTGAGCCTATCCCCTACGTACTCCCATTTAATCTCATCTACTTCTTTTTTTCCTTCATCTTGCAAGTACTCATAAAGAGCAGGGTAAGTACATATCGCATAAATTGCATCTGCTATAGCTTGTATATCCCAATAATCTACTTTAATACATTTAGATAAAATCTCTGCACAGCCAGATTGTTTTGAAATGATTGTGGGAACACTACATTGCATAGCTTCAAGAGGCGAAATACCAAAAGGCTCTGACACCGATGGCATGATATAGACATCACTAGCTTTCAACACCTCATACACCTCTTTCCCACGCATAAATCCAGGAAAATGGAAGCGATCAGCAATTCCTTTTTGAGCCGCCATGATGATCATATCATTCATCATATCTCCACTACCCGCCATAACAAAGCGTACATTTTTCAGCTTTTGCAAAACTAATGCAGCTGCCTCAACAAAATACTCTGGCCCTTTTTGCATGGTAATTCGTCCTAGGAATGTAACTAATTTTTCCTTTTCAAATTTCTTGGGGACAATTGCCTGTATCTCATCAGACAGTGGCATCACAGCATTGTGCATCACAGATACTTTCGAAGGAGACTGGTTATAATTATTTATAACAGTTTGCCTAGTCAATTCACTAACACAAAGAATATGATCCGCATAATCCATTCCATTTTTCTCAATGTTATACACTACTGGATTTACATTTCCTCTACTTCTATCAAAGTCGGTAGCATGTACGTGAATGACTAAAGGTTTACCTGAAACTAATTTTGCGTGAATTCCTGCAGGATAAGTTACCCAATCGTGAGAGTGAATAATATCATATTCTTCTTCACGAGCTACTACACCAGCTGCTATTGAGTAATTGTTTATTTCTTCTTGAATGTTTTCGGGATACTGACCTGAGAAATCAATACAGCCCAAATCATTGGTGAAGATTGAGCTAAAGTCTGCATAAATGCGATTGCGTAGTTCAAAGAAGTACTGAGGATCCATCAAGCCATCAATTCTAGATTTCACATAGTCCATATTTACATCTTTCCAAACTACAGGAACATTACTCATTCCGATTAGCTTAATAAAGCTATGATCTTCATCACCATGTAATCTAGGTACACAGAAGGTAATATCTACATCTTTATGAGCTGAGAGACCTTTTGTCATACCAAAACTGGCTGTACCCAACCCTCCTAAAATATGTGGTGGAAACTCCCACCCAAACATTAAAACTTTCATCTATTACCTCCCTCCTATTCTAAATAATAATTTGATAATATTTTTAATACTCTCAGAATTTCTGCGGTATTCATAGCAAATGAAATTGCTCCTCGCCCTTTGAATGGAGGATTTCCATCGTATAATTCAGATAGTGATCCTATGCAGTTATTACTCATTTCAGATTCAAACCCGATTAACTGACGCTCTATAAAAGATACACCACTTCTCTTATGCAGTTTTAAATAAGCTTGAGTATAAAATCCCATTAACCATGGCCATGCTGTTCCTTGGTGGTACGCATAACCTCGATCTCTAATAGAACCAATGTATATAGGATTATATCCCATACTTTTGGGACTCAATGATCGCAATCCTTTTGGCGTAAGTAACTCTTTGGTTACAATATCCAATACAGATTTCATCTGTTTTTTATCTAGTGGAGAATAATCTAACCCAACAGCTAGTATCATATTAGGGCGTACGCTCCAATCAACGTGACTACCATCTACATAATCATATAAATAGCCATATTTATTGAGGAAAGTAGAAGCAAAAGAATGTTCTACTGCTGTGATAAGCTCTTTAAGTGCAGGAGGTACTACAGATGTCGAATCCATCTCATATATACTTTCTACAAATCTTAGCGCATTGTACCACAAAGCATTTATTTCTACAACATAGCCACTTCGAGGAGTAACAGGTTTACCTTCTACTACAGCATTCATCCATGTTACAGGTTTATTCTTGCCATTGGTATAAAGCAAGCCATTAGCATGTAAAAACAAATTAGGATGCTTATGAGATTTGATATATTTAATAATATCAAAAATGAATGAGCCATATTTATTCTTACAATCAAGTAATGATGTAGCTTTTGCATATTCTTGTAAAGCCCAAATAATCCATAATAGGACATCGGAATCTCCTAAATCTTTCAACTGTCCTTCATCACCTCCTTGAGTAGTCATGAAGGCAGACACTTTATCTTGTGCTGTATCCATTACTTTCTCAAACCAATCTCTATGATCGGTTGTTAAAGTCAATCCAGGAAGTGAAACAAAAAGATCTCTTGCTCTTTGTTTATTATACCAAGGATACCCAGCTACAATGTAGCTACGATTTCCTTGCTTATTATAAAACTGTTGAGCTGAGTTTTTTAAACAATGTTCAAAGCTATCACGAGGAGTACGTGCTGCTATTTCTTGATCGAAAAGTTGTTTTAGATTTGTAGGTTCTGTTTCTGATAATCCAGCAGAAAATACCACACACTCACCTTTAGCCATTGGTGTTTCAAAATAGCCTGGCACATAAAGATCTTCGCTATAATCATGACCTCTCTCACGTTCTTTTCGGAATTCAAAGTTTCTATACCAGTCTGGTGTGAATATAAAATTACCCTGCTTACTGAGTTGCATATATAACTCTGGGTAGCCTGGATATAAACTCGTTTTAATACCACACTTTACCTCATCATAATGTTTGTTGATAGCATCATTCTCATGAGTACAGGTAGTTACTTTCCTAAATGCCAAGAAAGGCTTAAAGCGTATAGTGGTTTTTGAATGTGCATCAAGCAATGTATATCTGATTAATATACGTTGCTCATGACGCACAAATATTTTTTCTTTTTTTAAAATAACCCCTCCTACTCTATAAATGGTAGCGGGTATCTTTTCACAATCGAACTCCCTTATATACTTGTGCCCATTCGGACTAAAGTGACCGCCATTATATTCATGCAATGCCAAATTAAACTCGGCTCCATGTTGAATAACAGTCTCATCTAGGGATGAAAGCAAAACATGATTATCATCTCCTAGTTCAGGTATAGGTACAACAAGTAAACCATGATATTTTCTAGTATTACAGTCAACAATTGTAGTACAATGATAGGCTCCCGATTTATTGGTTCTTAAAACCTCGCGAGGTAAAGACTCCTCAAGGTTTAACATTACAGTTCTATCAAATCGTAAATAACTCATACAATAAGTATTTTCCAGTTTTCACAGTGTTAAAATAGAATGCAAATTAATTTGCATTCTACTACAAGGTACATACTTTTATGTAAGGAGTAAAATTTACAAGTATCAATTTTTGTAAGAAATACAAACTTTACTCAATATAACTCAACTATCTACTTAACAATTGTTTGTAAGTCCATATATATTGGAAATTATTACTTCGACTGAAATAGCTAATAATATAATTGCGAAGAATTTACGTACAATATAAATACCACTTTTACCTAATATTCGTTGAATAACATTTGTTGCACTCAAAACAAAGAATACATATATCATATTCAAACTTAAGCCTGTAAGAATATTTACACTATCAAAGGTTGATCTTAGAGTTAACAGAGTGGTAAAAGCAGCCGGACCAGCAACTAAAGGGAATACCAATGGGATAATAGTTGCTTCATCTGATGGTCCTTTGTACTTAAATATTTCAATATCCAAGAGCATTTCAATAGCCATTATAAACAACACGAGCCCCCCTGCTATTGCAAAAGACTCAATATCAATATCAAAAAGTTGAAGCATCAACTCACCAGCATAGAAAAACACAAGTAAAAGAGCAAATGAGATGAGTGTAGCTCTCATGGGGTGTATGGTCTTTCCTCTAGCTTTTAAATTTAATATGATAGGTATTGATCCTGTGATATCAATAATACCAAAGAGGATTAAAAAAGCACTTATGGCCTGCTGGAAACTAAATGATGATAACATAGTAATAGTGTTAAGGTTAAATATACAGAGAATATACAAATATAGATATATTTAGAGATATTCAACTATACCTTGTAATAAAATATAACGATTCACTATTTTTACACTATATTTCAACTAAAGAAGGAGAAATGTCGATGCACACTATGTATAAAAAACTTTTACAGCTACCTCTTTTCCAAGGGTTAAATCAGGCTGATATTACTGAGATTATTGAAAAAGTAAAACTACACTTTCAAACGATTCCAGCCAATACCCCTATTATAGAACAAGAAGAAAACTGTACAAAATTGTTTTTCTTACTAGAAGGCTCACTTACTAAAGTAACAAATAGCAAAGATCAGGTATTCCGAATAGAGCAATCTGTTTCTGCCCCTTGCTTACTAGAACCACAATCTCTTTTTGGTTTAGCTCCTACCTACCAAGCCTCATATTCTACAATATCAGAGTGTGATATAATGACTATTGAGAAAAGTTATGTCCTCTCCGAACTTATGAACTACCCTATATTTGAGCTCAATTATTTAAATATATTAAGCAGAAACACTCACAGCCTTTATAATCTGATTTGGGAAAATAAATATACCAATGAATTATCAGATCGATTTAAGTATTTTATAAAAAGTCATGTTGACAATGTAGACCAACCCATTACACTTTACATCACTATGGAAGATTTAGCATTTCAATTAAACGACACACGTTTAAATGTCTCTAAAATGCTGAATGAGCTAAAAGATAGGAACATGATTTCTTTAAAAAGAAAGATAATTCATATTCCTTCTTTTCACACGCTTAAATAGAAAGAGGATTATAGTAATAGATCTTGCCGTATAAACTTATTCTCAAGCTTACTCAAAGAGATTAAAAAAGGAATAAACTATTCTATTCTATAAATAGGTTTTATATAAAAGCACAAAAGATACTCCACTAAAAACTCAACAATAAGATTACTTTGACACCGACATGATGATGTCATGACTTAGTCAAGACACTCTCTTAACCCTGATAAAATGATTGAATGACGCAGTAGTAAATAAGGGAGTTTATAAACTTTATTTTATCTCTTATTGAGTTCATAAAATAGCAATTTTCAATTTATGATAATTAAATTTCAGACTATAAAAAAAGTGAGGCTACCACTTATAGGAAGCCCCACTTATCTCTATTTCTTATTCTTATATCTGTTATTTAAAATCGAAATTCTTTTCTACATAATTAATAAATGCCTGATTCAATAACTTCACTCCTCCTGTAGTAGGATAATCACCCGTGAAATACCAATCGCCTTTATGATTAGGGCAAGCTTCATGTAAGCCTTCTATAGGCTGATAAACTATTTCCAATTCGGCATGAAGATTAGCGGGTTTAACAATATCTGCTATTTTATCAGCTACTTCAGTATCTGTAAATGGTGCATAAATATCTTTCACATAATTGACCATTTCTTGGCGAGGCTTATTAATTTGTGCTTTTGATTTTTTATAAGCATCTTCTATGACACTCACCTTGCCTTGTTCTTTTAATAGTTCTACAGCGGCAAGGAAAGCAATAAACTCATCCATTCGTGTCATGTCGATACCATAGTAATCTGGATACCTCACTTGAGGAGAAGAGGAAACCACTACTATTTTCTTGGGGTTCAATCGATCTAGTATGCTAAGAATGCTTTGCTTTAAAGTAGTACCTCTTACTATACTATCGTCAATAATAACTAAATTATCTTCTCCTGCTACCAAGCTACCATAAGTTACATCATACACGTGAGTAGCTAAATCGTTTCGACTATTACACTCAGCAATAAATGTTCTCAACTTGATATCCTTTATAGCTACTTTCTCAGAGCGAATACGGTGTGATAAGATCTCTTGCATTTGTTCTACAGTAGGCTTATTACCTAAAGCTGCAATTTGTCTAGCTTTATCTTTATTTAAATAGATATCTAATCCCTCAAGCAAACCATAGAATGCAACTTCTGCTGTATTAGGAATAAAAGAAAACACAGTATGATCTAAGTCGTCATCTATAGCCTTCAAGATAGAAGGGATAAGCATCTCTCCAAGTCGTTTCCGTTCTTTATAAATATCGACATCACTACCACGAGAAAGATAAATACGCTCAAAAGAACAAGCCTTATTTTCATGTGCTTTTAAGATATTTCTAAAACGGATTTTTCCATCTTTGCTAATTAGCATGGATTGTCCAGGGTTTAGTTCTTTCACATCTTCGGCACGGACATTTAATGTTGTTTGGATTACAGGTCTTTCTGATGCCAAAACAACAATCTCATCATCCATATAATAAAAAGCTGGTCGAATACCCCATGGGTCACGCAGTGCAAAACTTTCGCCACTACCTGTTAACCCACACATAACATAACCACCATCCCAATCTTTGCAACTAGAACGAAGTACATTGGCTGTTTCTATATTCTTCTCAATATAATTGGTGATAGCCATGCCAGTATGGCCTTCTGCTTCTGCTAAATCGAAAACTCTTTCCACTTCTCGATCCAAGCGATGCCCCATCTGTTCAAGAAGAATATAAGCATCTGCATATTTACGTGGATGCTGTCCAATCGCAGTAATGCGCGTAAAAATCTCATCTAAGTTGGTCATACTAAAATTACCACATAGAGCCAGATTCTTTGCTCTCCAATTATTACGACGCAAGAAGGGGTGTACATATTCAATACCTACACGCCCCGTACTATTATCACGAAGGTGTCCCAAGAATATTTCTCCTGCAAAAGGGAGGTTTTTCTTAGCCCAAGCAACATCATTCAGTTTTTCGGAACTTAATCCATTAAAGTTAGAGTGAACGGTAGTAAAGATTTCAGTAATAGCGTTGGAACCTAAGGCTCGCTCTCGGAACATATACTCTTCTCCAGGCTCTGTTTCTAGTTTAACACAGGCTAAACCAGCTCCATCTTGCCCTCTGTTATGTTGCTTTTCCATAAGCAAATAGAGCTTATTGATGGCATACATCCAAGTTCCATACTTTTCTTGATAATACTCTAGAGGTTTGAGTAGGCGAATCATGGCAACGCCACATTCATGTCTTAGTTCTTTCATTGTAGGTTAGCAATAAATCGTCCGCACATAGGCAGAATTAAAGGAATAAATGTCTTGTGAAAACGATTGTACATTGAACAATAAATTAGAATAATTTAAAGTCTATCTAAAATAATTGCTATTATATATAGCAGTACCTTCTAGACAGCACGCACAAAATTAATGAAATTAAGTGAGTTACTCGTATAATATATGTTTTTTTTAAAAGAAATATTAGTCAATATATTTCAAATTTGAAAGCATAAAAAAACCGCTAACATAGAGAATAATCTCTTTGTCAACGGTTTTATTTTGTTGTATTTATTTCCTTATTAACCTATTTAAGAGTTTAATTTTGCAAGTATAAAATTTATATTTTAACCCTTAAATTATAGCCTTCCCTTTTCAAAGCTCTCGCATCAGTATAATACGATGATGCCATACGCAATAAAGTAGGAAGCTCAGCAGCCGTGATGTCTTTGGCTATAATCACGCCATCTTCATCCAATAAGTAATTTTTAAATCCACGATCTAATTTATACGTCTTATAAATCGTAGATTTGTTACCATCTGGCACTAAGTAACAATTAGATGTATTTATATTATCAATACGTAATGTCTCTTTATATATTGACGAAAACTCATCAAAAGAGATAGAGACCATCTCAATACTGAGATCAGTTGACTTTAGCACATTGCTCATTTTTATATTTTGCATCCGGGATTGTGCATCGTAACTGGCCCAGAAACTAAGTAATACATATTTTCCTTTGACGTCAGAAAGAGAAAAATCTGCATTATTTGCTTTATTTGATGTAGGTTCGATATCAATATCAGGGGCTACATCACCCACATTCAAACCTCCGGTAGATTTGCCTTTGTCTACAAAAGAAGTCAAGGAACTTGCTAGTAATACAACAAAAATCCATTTTACATGTCTCATGTAACTCGAATTTAGTTAGTACTATCCGGGCCTGCCGAAACAGTGGTTTCATCCCGAAATATTATTTATCACGAAGGCACTTATACCTAATAAATGTATTGATTATCAGTACCTTCAATTTCGAAACCGACTACAAAGGTATGGAATTAAAATACTAACTTCCAAATAATTAATACTAATAAACACTTTATGTAACTTATTAAAGCAAGCATAAAACTCGACTATCAGCTTATTTTCGCTACTTTTGTAAAGACAAAAAATAATTTGGAAAATGGAAAATAAAGGTTCGAAATTAATTCAAATTCGTATCGCAGGTGTTGATAGACCTGGCTTAACGCATATCATTACTCAGACATTGGCAGACTTTAATGCAACTGTTCTAGATATTGGTCAAGCAGATATTCATCAATCTATGACACTCGGAATTCTTTGTCAAATTGACAAATCAAAAGAAGATGATTTGTTATCAGAATTAAAAAAACAGAGCCATTTACTAGGAGTTCAATCTCATTTCCAAAATATTTCTGAACACGATTATAATTCCTGGGTAAACCAACAAGGTAAAAACAGATATATTCTTACGCTTCTTGGACGAAAAATTACGGCCCAACAAATTGCAGAAACTACACAGATTATTATTAAGCAAAAGCTTAATATAGATACGATTAAAAGACTAACGGGTAGAATACCTCTCGATGAAACGAAATCAAACATTAGAGCTTGCGTTGAATTCTCTCTAAGGGGTACTCCATTAAACCCAACACAAATGCAAAAAGAGCTTATGGCTCTATCTCGCAACTTGGGTGTAGATTATTCTTTACAAGAAGATAGTATGTATCGCCGAATGCGTCGGCTTATCTGTTTTGACATGGACTCTACACTTATTCAAACAGAAGTAATTGATGAATTGGCTATGCGAGCAGGTGTAGGAGATCAGGTAAAAGCGATAACAGCTAGTGCCATGCGTGGGGAAATAGACTTCAAACAAAGTTTCAAAAAAAGAGTTTCTCTTCTCAAAGGGCTCGATGAAAGTGTTATGATAGAAATTGCTAAGAATCTACCGATAACGGAAGGTGTTGATAGATTAATGTATGTACTCAAGAAACATGGTTATAAAGTGGCTATTTTGTCGGGAGGGTTCACTTATTTCGGTAAATATCTACAAAAAAAATATGATATAGATTATGTATATGCCAATCAATTAGAAATAAAAGAAGGCAAATTAACGGGGCATTATTTAGGTGAAATAGTGGATGGACAAAGAAAAGTTGAATTACTTCATGAAATAGCAGCAAAAGAAAAGGTAGATATTGCCCAGACCATAGCTGTAGGTGATGGAGCAAATGACCTACCAATGCTCAATGAAGCAGGACTTGGTATTGCTTTTCACGCCAAGCCCAAAGTAAAAGAAAATGCAGAGCAATCTATCAATACAATAGGTTTAGATGGAGTACTCTATTTCTTAGGCTTTAAAGATTCACACTTAGAAGATTTAGGACGCTTATAAACCCTCTTTCCTTTTTATTTATAGTTGTAGAAACAAAAAGCATCAACTTACTTTGTAGCTCGCTACATTAACTATTATCTTTGTATAAAAAGAGAAAATACATATTATGAAGTTTTCCGAACTCAATTTACACGATAGCGTTCTTGAAGCTCTCGATGCAATGAATTTTGAGGAGTCAACTCCTATTCAAGAAAAAGCTATTCCAATCATCTTAGAAAACAAAGATTTAATTGCAGTAGCGCAAACAGGTACAGGTAAAACTGCTGCCTTCTTATTGCCTATACTAGATAAGCTATCGGAAGGGAAACACATACCAGATAAAGTCAACTGCATCATCATGTCTCCCACTAGAGAACTCGCTCAACAAATAGATCAACAGATGGAGGGCTTCTCCTATTTTCTATCTGTCTCGAGTGTGGCTATATATGGAGGAAGTGATGGCATTGCTTTTGAACAGCAAAAAAGAGGTCTTACAATGGGAGCCGAAGTAGTTATCGCAACTCCAGGCAGACTATTGTCTCACCTAAAACTCGGTTATGTTGATTTGTCTGAAGTGAAACACTTCATACTTGATGAAGCAGATAGGATGCTTGATATGGGCTTCTTTGATGATATTATGCAAATTGCGCAATATTTACCAAAGGAGAGACAAACTATAATGTTCTCCGCCACCATGCCCGATAAAATTCAAAAACTAGCACAGAACATTCTTCACAATCCAGAAGAAATAAAATTAGCTGTATCCAAACCTGCCGAAAAAATACTCCAAGCCGCTTATGTATGCTATGAAGGCCAAAAACTAAATATCATCAATGATCTATTCTCTAAAAGTAAATCAGAGAAATCTCTTGTTTTTGCTTCTTCTAAAGCTAAAGTTAAAGAAGTAGCTAGAGCGCTAAAAAAAATGGATCTGAAAGTAGGAGAAATTCACTCTGACCTAAATCAAAAGACTAGAGAGGAAATGCTCCAAAACTTCAAAGCTGGCAATATAGATATATTAGTAGGAACTGATATTATTGCTCGAGGAATAGATGTAGATGACATTCGCTTAGTGATAAATTACGATGTACCCAATGACAGTGAAGATTATGTACATAGAATTGGTCGTACTGCTAGGGCAAACAATGATGGTGTTGCAATAACCTTTGTCAACACAAAGGATCAACAAAACTTTTTGGAAATCGAAGATTTTCTAGAAAAAGACATTTTTAAGATACCTATTCCTACAGAATTTGGTGACGCACCTGAATATACTCCCAAAAGGAGAACACAAAGTAATAAAGGAGGATTTAAAAAGAATAGAGGATCTAGAAGGAAATAAGGATTTATCAAAAAAAGATGGATGAATTTAGATCATTTTAAAACATAAAAAAAGGCGTTGCAACGCCTTTTTCTGTATCTAATTTATTTTCTATTCCATCTTCAACTCCTTCAGTGCTAAACTCATTTTTCCCTCGAAACTGATTGTCACTGATATTAAATTATGAGTAAAACTTTCTGGAATACCTAGTCGTGCAGTAAAATGATAGCCATTTTTATCTACCCCATCAAAATCCATATCAGCTAAAACAGCTTGTTCATAAAAGGTATCAGTAACTAAGGATTGAAAATCTTTTTTCAACACATCTCTAGCAAATAGACTATTTTGTCCTTCATAAACACAGATATGGATTACGTTATCATAAAAAATATTATCAATACGTATTCCTTCATCTGAATAAGTAGGTTTATTAACCTTCATTGTAGATGGATTAATATAAACATACCCTCTATATCTTCGGTCATTATAAAAGACTACAGAATCTTTCTGAACAACTTCCGTATAAATAGGAATAGGTTCGGGTGGGAAGTTATCCATAAAAAACAAAGAATCTTCTAAATTTTCTGACTTATACAATTTTACAATTCGATCAGATAAAGAGTGAAACCAAAACTCATAAGGAGATTGCTTATCTATTTTATAACTAACAACATCATAGCCATAAGTATACAAACTATCTTTTACAATCATAAACTCCATAGAAGAATCAGATTGATCTATAAAACGCAATGTATCTCCTTTTACTAATAGAAGAGGTGTACCTGAATCATCATCATACCATACTCCTTGCAACAACTCTTTAGCCTGCATATTTTCTTTCAGTTTAGGTTTAACACCATCTCCCTCTTTCTCTGAACCTGTTTTTTGTCCACAAGAGAAAAGAGACATAACCAAAAATAAGAGTAATGTTAATTTCATCAGATAATCTTTATATACTAAATATAGATAATAATAATTGTAATCTAAAGGAAAGAGAAGCAATTCATAAGTTATTCATCCTCACAAATAATAATATTACAAACCAATGCAAAAATAGTCAAAACCATTCTCTTCTAGCTCTTCCTTTTCATAGATATTCCTTCCATCAAAAAGAACAGCATGATTCATTGTTTTCTTAACTACAGCCCATGAAGGCAAACGGAACTCTTTCCATTCGGTTACCAACATTAAAGCATCAGCTTCTAACACAGCTTCATAATGATCTTTAGCATAAAATACAGCATCACCAATTCTTCTTTGACATTCATCCATTGCTGCAGGATCATATACTCTAACTTTACAACCCGCTTTTAATAGTAAATCTATGATTACCAGAGAAGGGGCTTCACGCATATCATCCGTTTCAGGTTTAAAAGACAGCCCCCATAAAGCAATGGTTTTTCCTTTTAAGTCGTCTTTATAATAATCCTTTAACTTATCAAATAAAACTCGTTTTTGTCGTTCATTCACTGCATCTACAGCTTCAAGAACCTCCAGGTTATATTTATTTTCCTGCCCTGTTCGGATTAAAGCTTTAATATCTTTAGGGAAACAAGATCCACCATAACCTATGCCTGGATATAAAAATTTACGACCTATACGAGTATCTGAGCCAATACCTAATCGCACCATATTCACATCAGCGCCAACCAACTCACATAAATTAGCAATATCATTCATAAAGCTAATACGAGTAGCAAGCATGGAGTTTGCTGCGTATTTAGTCATTTCAGCTGAAGCAATATCCATAAATATAACTCGGAAGTTATTTAATAAGAATGGCTTATAAAGTTTTGTCATTATTGACTTAGCTTTGTCTGACTCAATCCCTACAACTACCCTATCAGGACTCATAAAATCAGCAATGGCATTACCTTCTTTTAAAAATTCAGGATTAGAAGCCACATCAAACTCTATTGTCGCATTTCTTTTTGTCAACTCCTCTTGTATAGCCTGACGTACTTTTATAGAGGTTCCTACAGGTACAGTACTCTTAGTAACAACCAAAAGATGTTTATTCATATTACAACCTATAGTACGGGAAACTTCAAGGACATACTTTAAATCTGCACTACCATCTTCATCTGGTGGAGTTCCCACAGCAATAAAGACAACAGAAACTTCATTCAAACATTGAGTTAAATCTGTGCTAAAATGAAGACGCCCAGCTTCTACATTTCTCTTAACTAAATCTTCTAAACCATTTTCATAAATTGGAACATCTCCTCTTCTTAAAGATTCAATTTTATCTATATTGGTATCAACACAAGTTACATTTACACCAATTTCGGCAAAACAAGTCCCGGTTACTAACCCCACATATCCTGTTCCAACAATCGCTATCTTCATATTTATATAATCCTAATTATATTCAAGTACCTTATATTTTATACAGCATAACTACAAGTAGGCCAAATAATTAATGAAATATTTTACCATATAATAGTTAAAGGCTAGACAAAAATAGAAAATATAATCGACTATACATTTTTTTATCTGCAAAATCATCGAGATAATACTCTGCTAAAATTATGATACTTAAATACATTTTATTATCTTCCTCATATATCTCTTAGAACAACATCGCATTCTTATATAACCTTATAAATATACTGTTCCAAAGAGTTAATTAAACCTTAGATGAATACAGGAGTCATCAACATTTTTTGTTTATAACTTATTTAATTTTTTGATGGCTTTATAAAATAAAAAGCACTATTTTTGCACCATGAATGAATTGGCACGACATTTACACAAATTACTTTTAGATAGTGATTTTGCAATCATACCTGGCTTTGGTGGCTTTATAGCACACTATAGGCCAGCCATAAGAGATCAGAAAAACAATCTCTTCATACCTCCTACTCGCACCATTGGCTTCAACGATCAGTTAAACTTAAATGATGGCTTACTAATTCAGTCATATATGGCTGTTGATAAGATTAGTATGCAAAAGGCTCAACTGTTAATAACCGAAGCTATTGATAATCTACGTAGTACACTAGAAGAAAATGGAATAGCCGAGCTAGAAGGTATTGGTACATTGTATTGTGATGCTAATAATAAATATTCATTTAAAGCAAGAGAAAATGCTTTAGATTGTCCTCTTTTGTATGGACTAAAATCTTTTGAAATGCTAGAAATCAATCAGATACAAGCTAGCTATGTACATAAAGATTTGTTTACAGACAGTAAAAAGACTCAACAAAAGGAAACTTTCATCCCAACTAAAACTACTTCTTTTGGATATATTGGCACCGTTGCTGTTTCATTCATTGCTATAATGTCATTTTTCTTATTCTCAGCTCCAATTGAAAATACAGAAATCATTGATGCAAACTATGCCAAAGTAGTTCCCACTGAATTATGGAGTCATTCTAAGAAGATTAATATTACTACTACTCCCCTTCATATAGAAGAATCTACACCAGAAGTAAAACCAGTAGAAGAAGAGATATCTCCTGAAACAATCACTATTTCTCGTATCACTCCTTCAGAAAAAGAAGTATTAGCAGAAAGAAGTATTCCGGCAGAAGAAAGTAGTAACTCTATACAGCCTATAGTTAAAACAGAAAACAAGCCTTTTCATATCATTGTCGCAAGCTCTATAAAAGTATCGCATGCTGAGGATCTTGTTAATCAATTAAAAGAACAAGGCTATGCAGAAGCTCAGGTTTTAAGCAAACAAGGACCCACAAGAGTAAGTGCTGCATGCTTTACAACTAAGGAAGAAGCTTATCAATTATTATCTAAAGTAACAGAAAACTCTGCTTACCAAAATGCTTGGGTTTTTCAAGCAAACTAAATATAGCTTATGAAACGAGTACGTTGTCCCAAGTGTGATCACTATCTTTATTTTAATGAGAAAAAATATGAATCAGGTCAATCTTTGGTTTTTGTCTGCGATGAATGTGGAAAACAATTTCGCATTCGCTTAGGTAAGAGTTCTCTTAAATCAACACGAAAAGACGAAGTACTGTCTCCTGATAATATAGATACTCCATTTGGATATATTTCTATCATAGAAAATGTATTTACTTTCAAACAGCTGATTCCTCTTCAAGAAGGAGAGAACTTAATAGGACGTCGTTCACCTGGATCATCAGTTACAATTCCAATTGAAACTGGCGATATGAGCATGGATAGAAGGCATACAGTAATACATGTAGGGAAAAACAAAGAAAGCAAACTGGTGTTTACTATATGGGATAACGACAGTATGACTGGTACATTCCTAGGGGCTGACGAAATATTACCAGGTGACAAAAAAATCATAGAACCAGGCCAAGTAATTACTACAGGAGCTACAACATTTATCCTTTACACAAAGGATGAAGACAATCAATAGCTTAAGATAACAGCAGCATCTTATTATCTTCTTTTATGCTTTGGGGTCAACGATTCCAAAAATATTCTTGTACCTTTGCGTTACATTTTAATATTTAAAAGAAGAAGTTAAATTATGATGAATAACTGGTTTGAATGCAAAGTACGCTATGAAAAAATGATGGAAAATGGCGTTAGCAAAAAAGTTTCAGAACCTTATCTTTTCGATGCACTAAGCTTTACTGAAGCTGAAGCAAGAATTATAGAGGAAATCACTCCTTTCATTTCTGGAGAATTCACAGTTTCAGACATAAAAAGAGCCAAGTATAGTGAAATTTTCTTTAGCTCTGAAGAAGCTGCAGACCGCTGGTTCAAATGCAAAATCACATTCATCACACTTGATGAAAAAAGTGGAGCAGAAAAAAAATCATCAACTTATATGCTAGTTCAAGCTGCAGATTTAAGAGATGCAATTAAAAAACTAGATAAAGGTATGGAGGGCAGTATGGCCGACTACCAAATTTCATCAGTAGCAGAAACTCCTATTATGGATGTTTACCCCTATAAAGGTGCTGATAAACCTGAAGTTTCACTAGAATCAACAGATCAAGAATAAATAGATTTTTATAATATGAGTATTACTACAAATCTGAAAGAGATACAAAAACAAATTCCTGAAGAAGTACGCTTAGTTGCTGTTTCCAAATACCATAGTGTAGATGATATTCGCGAAGCTTACAACGCAGGACAACGTATCTTTGGTGAAAGTAAAGCTCAAGAATTAATAGCTAAACACGAAGAACTTCCACAAGAAGATATTCAATGGCATTTTATCGGACACTTACAAAGCAATAAAATCAAATATATTGCACCTTTTATTTCGTTAATTCACAGCGTTGACACTTTTAGACTTCTTAAAAATATTAATAAAGAAGCCAAAAAAGAAGGTCGAATTATTCCTTGTTTATTACAACTACATATTGCTGATGAAGATACTAAATATGGATTCTCATTCACAGAGTGTAGAGATATGCTCAAAGAAGGAAAATGGAAGGAACTAAAAAATGTTAAAATAGCAGGAGTAATGGGCATGGCAACATTCACAGAAGATGAGAATCTGGTAAAAAGTGAATTTAAAGCTCTAAAAGATTTCTTTAGTGAAATACAAAAGGAGTTTTTTACTACTAATGAAGACTTTACAGAAATATCTATGGGCATGTCGCAAGATTATCCTATCGCTATAAAAGAAGGAAGTACATTAATTCGTGTAGGAAGTAAAATATTTGGAGAAAGAATATATTAATTCATACAAATCAGTTACTTTAGTTAAAAAGTAAAAATTCCGAAAATCTATAGTAATCATGACCGACTTAAAAACAACATTTGCAGGGCTTACTCTGAGAAACCCCATAATAGTGAGTAGCTCTGGACTTAGTAATACAGCTGAGAAAAACCAAAAGCTTGCTGAAGCAGGAGCTGGAGCTATTGTACTAAAATCACTTTTTGAAGAGCAGATTCTTATTGAAACTGATCAAATGATGAGCGATGCATCTGCTTATTCAGAAGGAGCAGATTACCTACAAGAATATGTACGCCATCACAAATTAAGTGAATATCTATCTCTTATTAAAGATAGCAAAGCAGTTTGTAATGAAGTACCAATTATAGCTAGCATAAATTGCTATAGCGACTCTGAATGGATTGACTTTGCAAAACAAATTGAGGCAGCTGGTGCTGATGCAATTGAAATAAATATACTAGCCCTACAATCCAATGTGAAATACCAATATGGTTCCTTTGAACAAAGACATATTGATATCTTAAAGCATATTAAGAATACAGTAAAAATTCCTATCATTATGAAGTTAGGACATAATTTTACTAATCCTATTGTTTTAATAGAACAACTTTATGCTAATGGTGCTGATGCAATTGTTTTATTTAATAGATTCTATCAACCAGATATAGATATAGAGAAAATGAAACACGTAGCTGGACCTGTGCTAAGCCATCCAAGCGAGTTATCTAATGCTCTTAGATGGATAGGCATTGCTTCATCTGAAGTTGAGAAAATAGATTATGCCGCATCAGGGGGAGTACACAATCCAGAAGATATAATTAAAACAATCTTAGCTGGTGCTACGGCTGTGGAAATTTGCAGCGTACTTTATAAGAAATCTGATTCTGAAATCAGAAAAATGCTAACATTCTTAGCTACTTGGATGAATCAAAAAGGATTTGAAAAAATTAGTCAGTTTAAAGGAAAGCTAAACCATCAAGATGTTCGTGGAGCCAATTATTTCGAACGTACTCAGTTCTTGAAATATTTTAGCTCAGCTAAATAAATAAAAAGGGTCTTAAGACCCTTTTTTTATTCTTATTAATTAATCTTATCTATTATTTTCTGAAGCAAGTAAGTTGCATTTAGATTTTTAGCAACTCCCTTTTCCATACGATACGTATATTTTATTTCTTCGGCCAATTCTATTTCAAAACAATAGTTGAAATATTTTTCACTACCCTCGGAAAGCTTTGTTAGATCCAAATCGTGAGTTGCTATTATACCCGATACTGGCAGTTTCGAAATTTCCTGCAATAATAATTTAGAACCTTTTAATTTATCAATAGAATTTGTCCCTTTTAATATCTCATCCAAAATGATAAGTGTATGCTTATTAGACTTACAAGACATTATTAAGTCTTCTAAACGAATTAACTCAGCATTAAAATAAGAAATATTCTTCACTAGATTATCACTTGTACGCATACTAGAAAAAAGATTCATCGGTGTTACTTGAAATGATTTAGCACACACAGGCAAACCATTTAAAGCCATAATAAAATTCACTCCAATAGATCGCAAGAACGTACTCTTACCAGCCATATTAGCACCTGTTATTATAGCGAATGTTTTCTGATCTAAAGAAAAGTCATTTCTCACAACTACTTCTTTAGAAATAAAAGGATGATATACATCCTTTGTACTTAACACTGGAAGCTCACCTTCTAATAACTCGACATCACAATTTTGTGGATTATTATAAGCATATGTTCCTAAACTAACTAAAGCATCAAACTCACCTAAAACATTTACCCAAGCAGGCATAAAAGGAGCATTCTTTTTCTTCCAGACCAAGTATTTACTCAAAGTCCAAAGATCATTCATAAACAAACCATTAAAAATCACATAAGTTAAAAGATTTGCTCGTTGATCAAACTTGTTTAGGATAGCAGATAATTCAGTAAAAGCTTTTGTTACATCTACACTATTATCGAGACGTAATTTACTCTGCAAACTCTGAAGTTCAGCCCCCTGAAACTTTATATCTATAACATGTTTGATTAATTCTCTATAAGGCTTAAAGCCCTTTAATAACCCACTTACCTCATTTGCAGCTTTGGTTACTTTACCAGATAAAGTAATGCATATCAACAATTGAATGAGAAATAAAGTAGAAGGAAATGAAACAGGAACTAAATCGTAAATAGATGCTATAATCAAACCTATTGTAGAAATTGATGAAAGAAGCATAACCAGTCTCATCCCTTTAGATACAAGTGATGATTTTATACTCTCCGTTTGCAAACTCTCAGCAAGCTTGGACAAATCATAATTAGCATCAATTCCAAAAGAAAGAAATAAGATTCTCCAGTTCATTTGTTGTGCTAACTCACGAATAGATTCTTGTCTTTCCTTAATTTTAGTCACAGATAACTCTAGGTTTTGTAGATAATTGGCTAGTTTTATTCTTCCTAATTTAGAAACAGTACGATTGATACGATTGAACAAGGAGTCTTTACCAAAAAGGTCTAAATCATATGAATAGGAATGTTTAGCATCTACAAATTCGGATCCATCATCAAAGACAGAAAAATCTCTATTCAAATATTTTATTTCATTTTCTAATGTTATCTTTATCTGTATATGTAAATTTATATTTTTCTGCAACTTGCTGTCTAAAAACATAATAAGCAAGTATAATCCTAAAAACACAAAGGATACAAGCCCCCACATTGCATTTAAGTTTTCGAAAACATATTGATAAAAAGCATATACTGCAAAACCAAACGAAAAAAGTTTAGCCCATAGAAGTATTTTACTCGAACGATGAAGTTTTGACAAAGTAGATTCTTCTAATCCAATAGAATCTGAATAGTGTTTTTCAAGCATAACAAGTCTTTAATGATATTTTTATTCTTGTCAAATATAGAGTAAGATTATTAAATGCAAGAAAATAAAATGTAAATATTTAATAACAGACTCTTATTTTATGGAATCTTCTTGAGTGCTGTAATCTGAATTAGTTTATTATTAAAATTATTCAACTCCCTACTCCAGTAATAATCTTTAAATCTATCAACCTGATTAAGAATAACTGAAGGTATTTGAGGATAATTAGTAAGTGTATCTTGAGCCACAACACCCAAATTTGCAGAAAAAAAGGAATAAGGAGTATTGATAATCTCTTCTGAAAGTTTGATATGAGTATTTACTGGTGTAGAAAGTTTTAAATCTTGTAAATATCGAGCTAGCAAAGTATAATCCCAACTTATAAATAGATTATTTTTATAATAAGACAAATAAATCACTCTCAAATCACGGCTAGTTTCAGTTAGTAAATTCAAAAATAAAGGAGCTGGTAGAGCTTCAGTACCCCAATGATTATACAAACTCTCTTCACGAAGTAATGATTTTATGATCAGTCGTTGATTTTGTTTTAACTTAGTTATACTGCTCTGTACTAATTCAAAGTTAGACAGTTGAAGTCTCAAAATCACTTCCGAAGAAACTATCGTATCTTGAATACGAACTCCCCAAAGACCATCACTCATCGCATCCAATAGAAAATCTCCAAAACAACTATTCCACTCTTGCTCACGAGAAGATATTATAGTATCTTTTTCTGCATGGAGCAACTGTTCTTTTATTTGGCTCTCTGACCAACGATTAATGCTAAATGCATCTTGGGGTAATTGTATTGTATCTTTTATTGTATTTTCTGAATACTCTTGTAGCGTATAATAATGACTAGACTCAACATCCAACTCGGTGAGACAATAAAAAACAGAATCATCAACAATTAAATTAAAGCGCTGCCATACTTCTTCAGAAGACGTATTATTGGAAATAGAGTTTTCTCTCCCTTCAGTAAAATAATTTGATTTTGCATATATAACTGCATTCACCTCTTCATTTTTCAACAAACTGTAAGATGCTTTGAAAGAGCTATCCAATAAAGAAGAAGCTCCTAAATAGACATCGACAATAGACTCAATAAGACACTTCTCATAACTGATAATATGAATATTATTCAAAGTAACCGAAGTAATAAACTTTCCGGATTTCAAAGGATATATAAACAGCTCCACTCCTTTATAGACAAAACTCTTTGGAGGAGAAGAGAGGACAGCATACTTTTTTAAATAAGTGTCTAACCACTCATTAAAGATGTTCAGAAAAGGGAAAAGAAGCACCTCTCCATTACCTTGCAATCCTTTCTTACTGTAAGTAAGTAAGAAGGGTTGATTTTTGTTTAATAAAGAGGGCTTGACTTGAATAAAATCATGTACCAAAGAAACATTTTCTACATCACCACTTAACCGATTATAATAGGGTATTAAATTATCTATGGAATGAACTTCATAGATAGCCTCAACAGATGAAGGAACTATCGAGTATATATCTTCTAAAGATATAGTTTTAGAATTCTGGACTTTAAAATACAAACCAATACTACCCACAAGTAAAACTAGTAGTAGAGAAGTAAAGATGAGTTTGTATTTATGTAGATTCATATTGATATGCTTTAAGGTGTAGAATAGCAAACATAAGCATATTTACAAAAAATGTATAGTATTTGGAGTAGTTTAAATACCTAAAAAGTAATTTCTAATCCATCAAATGCAAAAAATTGGGTGTCAGGAAGTTTTTTCTCTGTCACAGCTTGTAAACCGATATCATGACTCATATGAATAAAGTAGGTCCGCTTTGCATTGATACGCTTAGCTACTTCTATAGCTTCAGACAAAGATTGATGAGTACGATGTGGTTTAATTCTCAAAGCATTAATAATTAAAACATCTAAGTCGTGCAGGTGTTGATAAGATTCTTCAGGCATATAAAGCATATCTGTAATATAAGCCATTTTCCCTATCCTATATCCAAGAATTGGCAGTTTACCATGAATTACGGTAAAAGGAATTATCTCAATTCCTTGCACTTGAAAATGTTGACCAGGCTGTAGTGTTCTTAATGCTAATTGTGGTATTCCTGGATAAGATTTATCTATAAAACAATAAGGCATTCTCTGTTTTAAATGTTCTACTGTTATATGATTTGCATAAACAGGCAGCTCTTTAAAGTGGGAAAAAGCTCTCAGATCATCAATACCTGCCACATGGTCAAAATGTTCATGAGAAATCAACACAGCATGAATAGGATCAAAAGGGAGAGGCAATATCTGCGTACGAAAATCAGGACCACAATCTAGTAATATACGTACTCCTTCTTCTTCATAAAGAACTGAGGTTCTCAAACGAACATCTCTGGGATCTTTAGAATGACAAACTTCACAATTACACCCGATTGTAGGTACTCCTGTTGAAGTACCACTTCCTAAAATTCGAACTTTTACCATTAACCTATAAAATTTACTTCTGGATATATCTCTATACCAAATTTCTGATAAACATCCTTTTGAATAGCTTTAGACAAAAGAAGTACATCACTACCTGTAGCAGTACCCTTATTTATAAGAACTAAAGCTTGTTTATCATGTACCCCTGCTTGTCCTATTGATTTACCTTTCCATCCACAGATATCAATCATCCAACCTGCTGGTATTTTAATATGATCTTCATCAATTCTATAAAATGGCATATCAGGATATTCTTTTTGAATTTTTTCAAAATGGACTTTATCTACTACAGGGTTCATAAAGAAACTACCAGCATTACCAATTTGTTCAGGATCGGGTAACTTTGTTTGACGTATTTTAATAATAGCCTCTCGTACATTTGCTAAATTTACATCTTCATAATCACTTAAAGCTCGTTGAATGCTACCATACTCCAGATTGTACTGTTCTTGCTTACTAAGTTTATAATGAACATGCGTAACAATAATATTTTTATTCTCTTTCTCTTTAAAGATGCTATAACGATAAGCATACTGACACTCTTCGGGAGAGTAATTACGTTTTCTTCCTTCTAAGTCGATAGTTTCAACCAGCTGAATAAAATCTTTTACTTCTACACCATAAGCTCCAATATTTTGAACAGCACTAGCTCCTACTTCTCCAGGTATTAATGATAAGTTTTCTAATCCATACCAACTTTTTGATACAGTATAAGCAACTAACTCATCCCAATTAACACCAGAGCCTACACGTAGTACAAGAGACTTTTCATCTTCTTCTACTATATCTATATCTTCTATCTTAGAATGTAAAATAGTACCGTCATAATCTTCTAAAAAAAGGAGATTACTTCCTGAGCCTATATGCAAAAAAGGAGGTACTACCTCCCCTGTTTCTATTAAAGACTTTAAACTCTCTTTCGAAGAGTACTCTATAAATTTCTTCGCTCGCACATCAATGCGAAAAGTGTTGTGCGAGCGAAGAGAATAATTATTTTTTATTTCAATCATATGATTCTTACTAATCAAACTCCAATATCTTCAAATTTAAATAATTCCCAAACACCTTTTCTATTTAATTTAAAGAAAAAAACATTTGAAAAACCATTTCCGATACCCTTCACTGCTAATATTTTTGTTTTAGATTTGGGGTTATTCGGTTGACCATAATTGATATTAACCAATTTTGTACTAGGTAGTACAGGTTTTAAATTCCTCCAACTATTAGAGTCTATAACGGTTTCAAGAATTTCAAAATCATCTTCTGGATCTGTTGTTACATACTCTAAAGGATGAGTTAATCGAGAAAGCTGGAAAACTGTATCTGTGGCAAATTTACCATAAAACTTCACAAATTCCTCATTTTGATATTCTTCAAGATGCCCCATAGAGATTGATTCTAGCATCCAAATAGCATTTGTTCTTTTAAAATTATACGATTTTGTACTCTTATCACATAAATATAACCACTCAACGCGAGCATCTGTTAAATCGGGCTGACTCACCATATCCATATCATCTTCTTTATCAAAAAGAATGGTATAAAAAGCTTTATCTGTGAACAAGGTATCCACTACCCAATTATTTCTATCTAAGAAAGATGAATCTAAATTTTCCTCGATTACAGGAAGTGGAAATTTAGTTCGTTGAGCTTGAAAATCTGGATTAGCAGCATATGCAAACACAAAATCATCAAAAGATTCATCCACACCCATATGATATGGTTCTCCTGAGAAATCCATTCCTAATGAGTCTTCCAAAATAAAATCATCAGTGTATAGCTCTTCATTCGCATAAACATTCTCTTCGACTTTTTTCTTTGGAGAACCCCCACAAGCCATAATAAGAATGCAAGAACTTAGAACAAACAGCTTCTGAATCTTTGTAATTTTAATCATAACTTTAAATAGCTTATTTTTTCAAACGAGCAGATAGCTTTTCTAACATATCTACAGTCATTGAAGATAAATCGTACTCAGGCTTCCAGCCCCATTCTTGGCGAGCACAAGTATCATCAAGGCAATCTGGCCAGCTATCTGCAATTGATTGTTTCAATGGATCTACTTGAATTTCCATTTCAAACTCTGGCTTATGTTTCTTTATTTCGGCATATATAGTTTCGGGAGCAAAACTCATAGAAGCTATATTAAATGCGTTTCTGTGAATTAATTTAGTAGGATCAGCTTCCATTAAGCTGATAGCAGCACGAAGAGCATCAGGCATATACATCATGTCCATCAACGTACCTTCTGCTATTGGACAAATAAACTTTTCTCCCTTAACAGCCGAATAGTAAATATCAACTGCATAATCAGTTGTACCACCACCTGGAGGGGTTACATTAGAGATTATCCCAGGAAAACGTACTGCTCTAGTATCCAAACCATATTTTGTATGATAGTAATCACTTAACATCTCTGTTGTGACTTTTGATACACCATACATGGTTCTTGGACGTTGAATAGTATCCTGTGGCGTTTTATAAGCAGGAGTCCCTTCACCAAATGAACCAATTGAACTTGGAGTAAAAACAGCACAATTATTTTGACGTGCCAATTCTAAAACATTCCACAATCCATCTATACCAATTTTCCAAGCCAAACGAGGCTTTGATTCTGCCACAACCGAAAGCAATGCTGCGAGGTTGTAAATTGTGTCAATGTTGTATTTTTTTACAATAGCTTCTAGTTGCTCAGGGTTAGTAACATCAGCCAATTCTGATGGGCCTGATTCCTTTAGGATTCCTTTAGGTTCACAACCTGTTATAAACCCAGCAACTACATGGTCATTACCATAATGCTTCCTTAATTCGAGCGTCAATTCTGAACCAATCTGTCCAGTTGATCCAATAACTAATATGTTTTTCATTAAACTCTAATTATGACATTAATATAAAATGAATCGTAGTACAAAGTAAGTATTTTTTTCTTAGATTTAATATTAAACGGAATTGTTTATTTAATTAAAAATAGTGTCCTTTGTATTAAGCGAAAATTTCAAATATAAAACAAGTTTTTTATGTACGGAAAAATGAAAGAACACCTCAGCAATGAATTAGCTGAGATTAAAGAAGCAGGTCTTTACAAAGAAGAAAGACTTATTGTTAGCCCACAACAAGCATCTATTACTGTTAAAGGAGAAGAAGTACTTAACTTCTGTGCTAATAACTATCTTGGACTATCTAATCATCCACGTCTTATTGAAGCTTCAAAAAAGACTCTTGACGAAAGAGGATATGGAATGTCTTCTGTAAGATTTATCTGTGGAACTCAAGACATCCACAAGAAACTCGAAGCTGCCATTTCAGAATACTTCAAAACGGAAGATACTATTCTGTATGCATCTTGCTTCGATGCCAATGGTGGTGTATTTGAGCCTCTTTTTACGAAAGAAGATGCAATTATTTCTGATGAATTAAATCATGCTTCCATCATTGATGGTGTGCGTCTTTGCAAGGCACAACGCTATCGTTACAAAAATGCAAATATGGAAGATCTTGAAAGATGCCTGAAGGAGTCTCAAGCACAACGCTTCCGCATCATCGTTACAGATGGAGTATTCTCTATGGATGGGAACGTTGCTCCTATGGACAAGATTTGTGACCTAGCAGACAAATACAATGCTCTAGTTATGGTAGATGAATCACACTCTGCTGGTGTTGTTGGTGAAACAGGTCATGGCGTAAGTGAATTATACAATACGTACGATCGTGTTGATATCTATACGGGTACTCTAGGTAAAGCTTTTGGTGGAGCTATGGGCGGTTTTACAACTGGTCGTAAAGAAGTAATTGACATGTTACGCCAACGTAGCCGTCCTTACTTATTCTCAAACTCTTTAGCTCCTGGTATTATTGGTGCTAGTTTAGAAGTATTCAAAATGCTTAAAGAAGACCATAGCATTCATGACAGATTAGCTGAAAACGTTAGCTATTTCCGTGATAAAATGCTAGCAGCTGGATTTGATATTAAACCTACTCAAAGTGCTATCTGTGCTGTTATGTTATACGATGCTAAGCTATCTCAAGACTTTGCTACTCGTATGCTTCATGAAGGTATTTATGTTACTGGATTCTATTTCCCTGTAGTTCCAAAAGAAGAAGCACGTATTCGCGTTCAACTTTCAGCTGGACACAATCGTGAACAACTAGATAAATGTATCAATGCTTTTATCAAAGTTGGTAAAGAACTAGGAACAATCAAATAATTGTATCCTAATTAAGATATAAATAAGGCGTTCTTCTTTAAAGGAAGAACGCCTTATTTATATCATCAACTAATCTATTCTTATTATATCCTAGTTTAGGCTATTACTGAGTCACAATCATATTTCTTCGAAAATGAGACGCAGTAGTTTATAATAAAAAAGCTCTCGTTAACACGAAAGCTTTTTTTATTATTTTAAATAGATTCTCTATTATTTTTCTTGTTGAAATGTTTTTAAGATGTGCTTATCTAAATACATCAAGCCACGTTCGCCTGCTTGCTTTATTCGAGTAAGCATTCTGTCAGCTGAGTCTTCTTCTTCTATTTGTTCACGAACAAAACTAAACAAGAAATCTTGAGTAGCATAATCTTTTTTCGCTACTGCTAATGTCATAATTTCATTGATTCTATCAGACACATGACATTCGTGTTTATATACATTATCAAAAATTTCTTCTATTGTACCCCATCCTTGAGGAACTACATCAACTTTATCAACTAGAGCTTTACCACCACGTGTAATTAAGTAATTAGCAAATTCATGTGCGTGTTCTGTTTCTTCAATAGATTGAGCTTTCAACCATGCAGCGAAACCATCATAACCCAAATCAGCCACATAAAAAGACATTGATAAGTATAGATTTGCAGACCAAAGTTCTTCAGTGATTTGTTCGTTAATTTGTTTTTCTAAATCTTGTGAGATTCTCATAATTTTATGTGTTTAATTTAATTAATCAAATTCTTAAATACACACATATAACAAGATAATGAATCAATTTGTTTTAAATAAATTCATCTGAAGTGTATGCATTTGGTAATGAGCGACAATTATAGGTTGATGCCATTACTTCACCATACGCTCCAGCAGAACGAATAGCCATAAAATCACCTCTAGAAACTTTATTTAAATCAATTGATTTTCCAAAAACATCGGATGATTCACATACTGGTCCTACTACATCATAAGCTTCTAAAGCCTCATCAGAAGATAGGTTTTCTATTTTATGATAAGCCTGATAAAGGGCAGGACGAATTAAATCATTCATTCCTGCATCCAAAATGGCAAATTTCTTATTTGTTCCTTCTTTCACATAAAGAACTCGAGATATCAGAGAACCACATTGACCCACTAATGAACGCCCTAGTTCAAAGTGCAATGTCTGATATGAACGAATACGCAAATGTGTATCATAAACATCAAAATAAGATTCGAAGTTGGGAATAGCTTGACGATTGGGATGAGCATAATCAATTCCTAATCCACCTCCTACATTAATATGAGGGATTCTAATTCCTCTACCTTCAAGCCTATCCAATAACTCATTTACACGATTACACAAGGCTCTAAAGTCTGCCATATCCAATATCTGTGAACCAATATGGAAATGTAACCCAACAAAGTCTATCGCTTTCAACTGCTTGACACACTCCATCACTTTATCTAAATCGTGCAAACTTATGCCAAACTTATTTTCAGCCTGACCAGTAGCTATGTTAGCGTGTGTATTAGCCTTTACATTGGGATTGATTCGAAGACACACTTGTGCTCTCTTCCCCATATTCAGTGCTAACTCATTAATAATTTCTAATTCAGGAATTGATTCAACATTAAAACAAAATATGCCCAAATCAAGTCCTAATTCTATTTCCCAATCGGATTTACCAACGCCTGCAAAAACAATATTTTCAGGTTTGAAACCAGCCTGTATAGCTGCTCGTATCTCTCCCCCACTCACACAATCTGCTCCAAAACCATTTTTTCTAATCATTTGGAGTATCTCAGAATTTACATTTGCTTTTAATGCATAATGTACTTTAAACTGATCTTGCCCTTTTAACTGTAATTTAACAGTATCTAAAGTTTCTTGTAAAAGGCATGTATCATAATAATAAAAGGGAGTATCTAAATTTTTAAACTGATCTAATGGAAATTGTCCTTTCATGTAAAAGTAGATTAAAAAAAGCGTTTTTAACATCCATTCTAAGGAGAGGCTAAAAACGCTTGTGCTGATTATTTATTAATGATTACCATTAAACAGCCTATCGCTTAATTGCTGCAAGGCTTTATTTTTATCTTCTTTTCGTATTAAGAAGGATATATTGTAGTTACTACCCCCGAAAGAAATCATTCGAACAGGAAGATTGCTCATAGCATCGAGTGCTTTGGCTTCAAAGCCTACATTTTCCCATCGTAAATCTCCTACAACGCAGATAATACACATGTCTTCATCAACTGTAACTGTACCATATTTTTTCAAATCATCTAAAATTTCATTGAGATGCTTTGTATTATCAATAGTCACAGATACGCCTACTTCAGAGGTGCAGATCATATCAATAGATGTCTGGTAGCTCTCAAAGATTTCAAATACCTTACGTAAGAAACCATGAGCAAGTAACATTCTACTTGATTTTATTTTTATAGCTGTAATATTTTCTTTTGCTGCTACAGCTTTTATTACTCCTTGTTCTGAGTCATTGCTCACCAATGTTCCAGGAGCATCTGGATCCATAGTATTCAGTAAACGGACAGGAATATTGGCATATTTAGCAGGTTGAATGCAAGTTGGATGGAGAATCTTTGCTCCAAAATAAGCCAACTCTGCGGCTTCTTCAAATTGTAGATGACGAACAGGTTGGGTATTTTGTACAACACGAGGATCATTATTGTGCATTCCATCAATATCTGTCCAAATCTGAATTTCATCTGCTTTGACAGCTGCACCAATTAATGAAGCCGTATAATCACTTCCTCCACGCTGTAAATTATCTATCTCTCCATAAGCATTTCTACAAATATACCCTTGAGTAATGTATATCTCAGAATCTGAATGAAGTTCTAATTGATTGTTTAATTTTTCTTTGATATATACAGGATCAGGATCTGCATTTTTATCTGTGCGCATAAATTCCAAAGCTGGAAGCAATACAGATTTTACTCCTTGTTCTTGCAAGTAGTAATTCATCATGGCTGTAGAAATTAATTCTCCTTGAGCCAATACCACCTTTTCTTCAAATAGCGTAAATAAATCTTTTGTAAAAGAACGGATATAGTCAAAATGAGATTTTATTAACTCTTTACCTTTTTGTTTAAATTCAGCCGTAGAGTATAACTCTTCAATATGTTTTCGATATTGAGATTCTAATTGATTAATAATTTCATTGGCTCCTTCTGGATTCTTCTTGTAAAGATAATCCGCAATTTCTACCAAGGTGTTGGTTGTACCAGACATTGCTGACAAAACCACAATATTCTTTTCACCATTAGTAATTAATTTGGCCACCTCTTTGATGCGTTCTGCACTACCAACAGAGGTTCCTCCAAACTTCATTATTTTCATTTTCACTACGCTATTAAAATTGTTAAGTATTCCTTTTATTCAATCCTTTATTTCTCTAACATATATTTTTTCGGTTATGTTTTGTAAAGTTTGACTTTTTATTTGAAAAACTTTACCAGGAAACTCCCGAACTAAATATAAATTATGTGTGGCCATTATCACTAATGTGCCCTCTTTAGCCATATGTTGTAAGAGTGTAAAAATAGACTTGCCTGTTATAAAATCCAGATTTCCTGTTGGTTCATCCACCAACAATATAGCTGGTCTATTTAATATAGCTCTTGCTATTGCTATTCGCTGTTGTTCTCCGCCTGATAATTCATAAGGATATTTATCTTCAGACCCTTTCATGTCAACAATCTCAAGTACTTCATCAATGCGTTGATTGATAGCCGCCCATTTTTGCCAACCTGTTACTTCTAAAACAAAACTCAAGTTGGCGTGTATAGTTCGATCGGGCAACAACTTAAAATCCTGAAAAACAATGCCTAACTTCTGTCTTAACTTAGGCAGATCTTTTTCTCTTAATTGATTCAAACGATACCCTAAAATCTCAGCAATACCACTTTGTATGGGTATCTCTTGATAGAGAGTTTGTAAGAATGTTGATTTTCCAGAACCAACCTCTCCTACTAAATACACCAAATCACCAGAGTTTAGAGACAAATTCACATTCTGAAGTATCACTCTATTACCCTGACGAATTTCTACATTTTTATAGTCGACAAGAGGTTTTTCCATGAATTCATTATTTCACTATAATAAGGAGATCGTATTATGCTCCATAAGATAGTATATAATATAGTTATAGAGAACAAAGATACAATATAATTCGAATTTTTAGACACGTAGTAATCCTAAAACTCAATAAAGTGTTTTTAAAGGTTAATTCATTAAGCACAAATACCTTAGGAGCAATATCTTTTCTCATCCATTAAAAAGGTATTTCATTTCCATTTATATCACTTTGTCTATTTTTCTTTCATTCTGTTTTTTATATAACCATCATTAATTACACTTCTAATCAAGCTTTTGCAACAAGAATATTTAACAGACTAAGAAAGAATTAATATCTTAGCAAAATTGAAAACGCAACTATAAAAAAATCATTATTCACTTAAAACACATTACAGTTTTGAAAAAGTATCTATTATTCATTTTCTGTATATTACTCGCAAATAATGGCTTTGCACAAAAAAAACCGTTAGATCATGATGTCTATGATCAATGGGAAAGTGTAAGACAAATGAGAATATCAGATAACGGCAACTACGCATCCTACTTTGTATCACCACAAGAAGGTGATGATGTCTTTTTCCTTCATCATTTAAAAAAGAAAGATAAAACATCTATAGACAGAGTCAGCAGTTATTTCATTACCCCTAATGAGAAGTTTTTTATCGGTAAAATAAAGCCTAAGTTTGCTCAAGCTAAAGCTCATAAAGAGAATAAAGGCAAAAAAGAGGATGCCCCTAAAGACACACTTATTATAGCTTCACTCCCTATTCATAAAATAGACACCCTAGGAGCTATTAAGTCTTACAAAATTGGAGAAAAAGGAAATCAATTTTATGCCTATCAACCTGAGAAAATTAAAGAACCCAAAGATACGACAGACGTAAAAGACACTAAGACAGAAAAAGAAAAGCAAGTAAAACCTCTATTTAAAGAACCTCTTGTTATCAGAGAGTTGGGTTCAGCTTGGTGCGATACAATCAACTATGCAGAGAAATACTTCTTTAGTAAAAATGGTAATCAGTTGGTTGTAGTTACTTCTCCTAATAAAAAGGATACTATTCAGACAGAAAAACAAGTTATTCTTTATGACTTAATAAATAAAAACAAACAAGTCCTAGCATCTGGCTATTACAAGTATCTTACTCCTCGCTTCAATGAAGAAGGAAATATGTTAGCTTTCTTAGCAGCAAAAGATTCTGTTTTACCTACAAACAAAAACTACGAGTTATTACTTCACCGAGCAGGGAGTAAAGATTGTGAAACTTTAATTGCAAAAGATTACAGTGAAAACCTACCGGAGAATTGGGCTTTCACAGATAATAGTACACTTTCTTTTAGTCAAGATGGACAAAAGATTTTCACATCTATAGCTCCCCTTACATTGCCTAGTGATACCATCACTTACAAAGAAGAAAAATCAGCACTAGATATATGGCATTATCAAGATCCTAATATCCAACCGTCACAACTAGTGAATCGAAATAAGGAGGCCAAACGTACCTACACAGCTGTTTTACATTTGAATAATCCGCATACACTACTTCCTATTAGCACAAACCCATTTGAATCTATAAATAGAGTGAATAGAGGAGATGCTGATTTTGCTATTATAACCGACCGTTCAAAACATAATTTAGAATCTCAATGGGGTGGTAATTCTAGTAAAGACATCTATAAATTCGATTATAAAACAAGAAACAAAAAATTACTTCTTGAAGAGTATGATGGTTATATATCAACTTCTCCCAATGGAAATTATTTGTTGATGTATAATAATGAAGATAGAAATTGGTATACCTACAATTTATCTACAGATAAAATCACAAACCTAACAAGTAGCCTAAATGTCAACTTTTGGGATGAAAAAGAAGATATGCCTATGGATCCTTATCCTTATGGTGATGCTGGATGGACAAAAGACGATAAGGAAGTTTTGATTTACGATGCATACGATATTTGGAAGTTTGATGCGAGTGGAAACAAAGCACCCCTATGCCTAACACAACAAAAAGGAAGAGCTAATCAACTTAAATATCGTCATATCTCTTTAGATGAAGAGCAACGCTTCTTTGAACCCAAAGAACAACTTTTGCTTTCTGTATTTAATACAGTGAATAAGGATATGGCCTTGGCTCAATTAAATATAGACAAAGCAGCTGAACCTAAGATGCTCACAAAACAGGAAGCTATCTCTTATAACAAGCTATTAAAGGCTAAAGATAGGAATGACTTTATTTTTATAAAATCAAATTTTGTACTTTGCCCTGACTTATATTACACCAATAATTTATTTAAAACGAGCACCCAACTTTCTCATATCAATCCACAAAAAGACGATTATAATTGGGGTACTGCTGAATTAGTTCATTGGACAGCTTTTGATGGACAGAAATTGGATGGAATAGTTTACAAACCCGAAGATTTTGATCCAAACAAGAAATATCCAGTAATGATCTATTTCTACGAAACTCATTCAAATAACTTAAATGCACACCATATGCCTCAACCAAGTTGGTCAATCATCAACATTTCATTCTATGTAAGTAGAGGCTATGTGGTTTTCTCTCCTGACATTCATTACACTGCTGGTTTACCAGGAGAATCGGCATACAATTGTATTGTTTCTGGTGCAGAAGCTTTAGCTAAAAACAAATGGATTGACAAAGAGAACATGGCTATTCAAGGACAAAGCTGGGGTGGATACCAAGTGGCATACTTAGTAACACGTACCAATATGTTTAAAGCTGCTGGCTCGGGAGCTCCTGTTGCCAACATGACTAGTGCTTTTGGCGGTATAAGATGGGGATCAGGAACAAGCAGACAAGTTCAATATGAAAAAGGACAAAGTAGAATTGGTGGCACACTTTGGGATTGCCCAGAGTTGTACATTTTAAATTCTCCTGTATTTAGGGCAGATAAAATAGAAACTCCACTTCTTATTATGCATAATGATAATGACGGTGCTGTGCCTTGGTATCAAGGAATAGAAATGTTTATGGCTATGCGTAGATTACAGAAACCCGTGTGGATGCTTCAATACAATAAGGAAGAACACAATTTAGTAAAAAGAGTGAATCGCAAAGATTTAAGTATTCGTTTGCAACAGTTCTTCGACCATTATTTAAAAGGAGATCCTAAACCAGAATGGATGGAATCTGGAGTTCCTGCTACCCGCAAAGGAAAAACTTGGGGTACAAATTTAATGAAACACTAAACTTTGAGTTTTCATTATAAGAACGGCTATCCTATTTTAAAATAATATAGGATAGCCATTTTTTTTAGCTTTATAAAGTCGCTTAAACTATACTACGTCAAATAGTCTAATCTTTCAGAATTGAATAAAAATACGTCACAATAAAAGCTTAAAACTTTAACTTAGTCAAGAGATGATTAGATCAGGGTCAAAAAGTCATTATGTCGGTGTCATGTCATCATCATGTCGGTGTCAAAAGAATTCAATCTCATTATAAAAAAATAAGTGGATTATAATACATTTTCATTATGTATAATTATACCTAAATAATAGCTAACAGTTTTAAGATTGACAAAGAATAAGTAACTTGTGAGTAATGCACAAAACTCAATAATATCTGGCTAAAAAACATAATATTCATCTTGAAAAGTGAAAAATCATAACTTATTAGGATTGATACCTATCTCACATATTTGTTACTTTGCAGTAAACTTTGGTGAAAAGCATAATTAAAATGACAAAGCAACTTTTTTATATCGTACTCTTTTGTACCTGCTGGGGATTACAATCTCTTCAAGCTAAACCTAAAACGAACCTAAAATCTATTATTCGAGTAACAAATGACAAAATCACAGATGATGAACTCGATTCATTGAGAAGAAACAATCCTTTCTTTCTGGAAGAGATCGTTATTCAAGGTTTTAAACAAGACAAAGATTACCGTCTTTCTCCTGTCTCTACTAGTTCTATAAATAGCAAACTAATACAAAAAGAAACTCTACTAAGCATAAAAGAAATAACAGGACTTGTACCCAATTTATATATGCCCGATTATGGAGCAAAGGTATCATCTCCCATTTATATCAGAGGGATAGGTTCCAAAATCAACTCTCCATCTGTGGGGCTATATATTGATGGTGTTCCCTATTTTGAAAGCTCTTCTTTTGATTTTAATTTTAGCAACATAGAAAGTCTGGATGTTTTGAGAGGACCACAAGGGACTCTGTATGGAAGAAACACCATGGGAGGTATTATTAACGTATATACAAAATCTCCTATCCACAACCCTGGTACTACTTTTAAATATACGGGAGGTAATCATAATCTATATGATATTACAGTTACACACTCTATTAAAATAAAAGAAGATATGGGAATCTCTTTTTCGGGTAACTATAATTATTTCGGAGGTTTTTTTACTAATGAGTATTTACACGAAAAAGCAGACAAATCAGATGGTGGACAAGGAAGAATCCGATTTGACTGGAATATCACTCCAAAATGGAAATTTAAATTAATAACCTCTCTCGATTATTTTGACCAAAATGGGTTCCCTTATGGATTATATAATACGGAAACAGATCAGACGGAGAATGTCAACTACAATAGACCCACTACTTACATTCGCACCATTTCCACATCGGGAGTTAATGTAGAATATTCAGGAAAAGGTTATAAAATAAACAGTCAAACCTCTTTTCAATACCTCACAGATAATCAAAGGATCGACCAAGATTTTACACCTAAAGACCTTTATGCTGTACACAAAAAAGAAATTCATAGGATGTTCTCAGAAGAATTAAATATTAAATCCGACTCTAAAAACAACTATCAATGGCTCTTTGGTCTATTTGGCTTTCATCAGCACATACATAGAGATCTTAATGTTGAAATGCCTACACAAGGAGTTATCAGCAATAAGCTATATGAAATACCCACTTACGGATTAGCTCTTTTTCACCAATCAACTCTCAATAATATCATCTGGGATGGACTATCTCTTTCTGCCGGTATTCGTTTCGATTACGAACATGCCAATAACGACTATCAGATGAATAATATGAAGGGGGAAACCAATGTAGGCAAAGACGGCTTTGATGAGAAACTCAACTTTAGACAAGTTACACCCAAGTTTACCTTACAATATACAACCTCTAATCTGCAAAATATTTATGCATCGGTTACTAGAGGATATAAAGCAGGAGGATTCAATACTTCCTTCGATAAGAAAGAAGAAAGGACCTTTGATCCAGAGTATAGTTGGAACTATGAACTCGGTACAAAATTAAATTTCTGTAATAACCGATTTTTTGCCGACATAGCACTATTTTATATTGATTGGAAAAATCAGCAAGTTTTTCAACCCATAGAAAGTGGTAGAGGAAGGAAACTAAAAAATGCAGGTAAATCTGCCAGTAAAGGCATTGAGATTAGCTTAAGCGCCCGCCCGGTTGATGAACTGATACTCCAAGCCAATTATGGCTATACAAAAGCGTACTTCAAGAAATATCTTTTTTCTGAAGATATAGATTTTAAAGACCACAGACTACCATTAGTTCCTGATCATACGTTATCTTTACATGCAGATTACACATTTTACAAACCCTTCAAAAAATTGGATGAAATACAATTAGGGGTAACCTATTTGGGTACAGGTAAAATTTATTGGGCAGATAATAATGAATTATCACAAAGTTATTATGATGTATTAAATGCCCAAATATCCTTTAAAAGGAGTGATTATATGCTATCCTTTTGGGCAAAAAACATAACAAATAAAAAATACAATGCTTATGTATCGGCTACAGCAAGTCCTACAGCACAAAAAAGCAAACCTTTCACTATTGGAGGAACATTAACAATCCGATTATAAGCCCCATAAACACGATATGAATCAAGACACAAAGGACGATTTATTAGAGAAAATAACCCCAGGGGCAAGAAGGTTCAATTTATGGACCTTCTTTTTCCTATATATAGCACAATCTATCCCCAAGAGCTTTTTCTCGACCATTATTCCTGTTATCATGCGACAGGAAAACTTCGACTTATCCACTATTGGTATTATGCAGCTCATCAAATTACCGTGGATTCTTAAGTTTTTATGGTCTCCTTACGTGGATAAAAAGTGCCAAACAACAGCCGATTATAAAAGATGGATTTTGGGCTCAGAAATAGTTTATGCTGCTTCCATCTTTGCAGTTGCGTTGATGGATTATACGGTAAATTTCAACACGATTATTACGCTTATATTTATCTCTTTTGCTGCTTCAGCAACACAAGATATAGCTACAGATGCACTTGCCGTACTTTCATTTAGCCATAAGGATAAGAGTATGGTTAATAGTATGCAATCTATGGGTAGTTTTGGTGGTGTAATGATAGGGTCGGGACTGCTACTACTCCTTTTCCAAAAGATTGGTTGGAGTAGCCTATTACCCTATGTCGGTCTTTTTGTATTATTAGTCATAATCCCGCTCGTTTTCAATAGAGGATTAACCATTAAGAAAAAAGAGCCTCAACACATGGCGTGTAAAAAAGATATTATTTACTTTTTTACGCAAAAGGGACAACCCATTTGGAGGCAAATCATCTTTCTTTTCTTATTCTATTCAGGGGTTATAGGGACATTAGCCATGCTTAAGCCCTATTTAGTAGATATGGGGTATTCAACAAGTAAAATAGGATTTATATTTGGCATAGTTGGAACCGCAGTAGGCTTTGTAGCCTCTTTTATAGGAGGTTTTATTGTACGAAAAATAGGAAGACATCATTCACGTATTTTATTTGGATCTATGATCCTTCTTTCCACAATTTATTTTTGGGTGATACTTCAAATACCTCATGCTCCACATCTCCTTTATCTAGGCATTATACTTCTTTGGACAAGTTATGGTATGGCTACTATCATTATTTATACTACAGCTATGGACTATGTTCGTCCAGGAAAAGAAGGAACAGACTTTACAATTCAGACTGTAATAACTCACCTAAGCTCTATGTGTGTAGCTATTGGAAGTGGGTTTGTAGCTGAACACTTTGGATATCAAACGCTAGCCTGTGTAGAAGTAGGACTAGCAACTCTATCCCTTATTTATATATTGATTGCGTTTAAAAAATAATATTATGACTGAAAATCTAATTCAAAAGTACAATATTCCTGTACCAAGATATACAAGCTATCCCCCAGCAAACTTTTTCCATGACCATTTTACTCAGACGGATTATTTAAAAGCAATAGAGCTTTCAAATCACGCTAATCCTTCTCATATTTCTTTCTATCTACACATCCCCTTTTGCAGACATCTTTGTCACTACTGTGGCTGCAACTCTTTTCCTATGATGAAACAAGAGAACATAGATAGATATGTTAGAGCCATATTCAAAGAAATAGAAATGGTAAAGCCTCTGCTCAATAAGAACAGAAAAATTGCTCAAATACATTATGGGGGTGGAACTCCTACAGTATTGCCTGTATCTGTTTTAAAAGAAATAAATGATCGCTTACTTGATGGATTTGAAACAATTCAAAGCCCAGAAATTGCAATTGAGTGTCACCCTGGATATTTAGATGAGAAATACTGGCAAGACTTAACGGGTGCACATTTTAATCGCTTTAGCTTAGGGATACAAGATTTTGATGAGCAAGTTCTTAAAACTGCCAACAGACGACCTTCTCTAATTCCTGTAGAACACATATTCCAGATATTAAGAGAAGCTGATGCCAAAATTAACATGGACTTTATTTATGGACTTCCTCTCCAAACTGTAGAGAGCTTTTCAAATACAATAAGTAAAGCGATTGAACTAAATCCCGATCGTTTAGTTACCTTCTCTTATGCCCATGTTCCTTGGGTAAGTAAGAGACAACTCATATTAGAAAAGGCAGGACTACCCGATAGTGAAACTAAAAAAGCACTATTTGAACAAGCTTCTAAACTCCTTGCAGACGCTCATTATTTGCCTGTAGGTATGGATCATTTTGTTCGCAAAGAAGATGAGCTTTATCAAGCTCTCCATGCCAAACAACTTCATAGAAACTTCCAAGGTTATTGTACCCGACGAACCACAGGGCAAGTCTATGCATTTGGTGTTACGGGTATAGGACAATTGAATTCAGCTTACATTCAAAATGTAAAAACAATTCAAGAGTATATGGAAGTGATAGAAAGCGGTAATCTTCCTATAGCAAAAGGATACACCTTGACAGACGAAGAACAAATTACACGAGCAGTCATAGAATCGTTGATGTGCAACTACGCTATTTACTGGGAAGAGCTTTCTACACACCTTCAACTAGAAAAAGATGAAATATTAAAAGCTATTCGATATAAAGAAAGTGAACTACTCGCTTTCCAAGAAGATGGACTCATTCATTTTTCAGAACAAGGAATAGAAATGACCCCCAAGGGTAAGTTGTTTGTACGTAATGTAGCTGCTTCGCTAGATAAATTGATGGAAAACACCACTAAGAAATTTTCTAAACCTGTATAAATTGAGGAGGAGATAAATGATAAAAGAGAAATACGATGTTGTGATTATAGGTGCTGGACTAACAGGACTAACTGCCGCCTTCTATCTACATAAAAAAGGAAAGAAAGTAGCCGTCATTGAACAGAATAACCGAATTGGGGGACAAATAGAAACTTTTAAAGAAGAGGGTTTCACCTTTGAAAAAGGACCAAATACGGGTGTTGTTTCCTACCCAGAAGTAGCAGAGCTCTTTCAGGATTTAGCTCCTCTATGTCAATTGGAAACGGCAAAAGAAGAATCTAAAAGAAGACTGATATGGAAAGGCTCACAATTTCATGAAATACCTTCTTCAATGCTAGGAGGTTTACTTACTCCTTTATTTAGCTTTACAGATAAGTTTAGAATCTTAGGAGAACCTTTTCGTCAGAAAGGAACAGACCCCGATGAATCTGTAGCAAACTTAACACGTAGAAGGTTGGGTAAATCTTTTCTTAACTACGCTGTCGATCCATTTTTATCGGGAGTATATGCAGGTAATCCTGAAACCCTTATTACTCGATTTGCCCTACCCAAACTATATAATTTAGAACAAAATTACGGTAGCTTTATAAAAGGGGCTATGGCCAAAGCAAAGATACCCAAATCAGATCGTGATAAACTAGCTTCTAAAAAGGTCTTTTCAGCAAAAGGAGGATTAAATGAAATACCTAAGGCTATAGAAAAAAAGATAGGAAGTGAGTTTATTTTTATAGGAGCAAAAAACACTCAGATTCAGCCACAAGGAAACTTATGGATTACACAGTTCAATACTTCTGATAATTCTTTTGAATTCACTTCTCAAGAAGTTATAACAACAACAGGTGGATATGCGTTACCCCAAATATTACCCTTTATTGAATGTAGTGACATGAATAAAATAGCCAATTTACACTATGCTCCTGTTGTACAAGTTAGTGTGGGAGTGAAAGATACAGAGGGCTTAAAGTTTAATGCATTTGGGGGATTGGTACCTTCTTGTGAGAATAGAAATGTATTAGGCATCTTATATCCTTCCGCCTGCTTTGAGGGACGAGCACCCAAAGAAGGAGCATTATTCTCTTTCTTTATTGGTGGAGTAAAACACGTAGAACTTACAGAAATGAGTGATGAAGAACTGAAAAAGTTGGTTATTAAAGATTTTCACGATATGTTGAAATTCCCTAGCAATAAACAACCAGACTTAATACATATCTTCAGACACAAACATGCTATCCCACAGTACGAACTAAATAGTGGAGAACGCTTTAAGACCATTATAAGCCTAGAGCAGACCTTCAAAGGTCTTCATATTGCAGGAAACGTAAAAGGAGGTATTGGTATGGCAGATCGCATACGACAAGGAGTAGAAATAGCTCGCTCTATTTCTTAAAAGAACTCCTTGAGTTAGAATACAAATAGTCCCCTTGTAATGATAAGGGGACTATTTATTTTTACTAAATGTATCGCTCTTGCTTAATCTAAAAACTCACGAATTGTATCATATGTAATTCCATCAAAATCAGGAATAATATAATCTGACAGATAAGCAATTTCATCAGAAGTACTAGTTGTTGTTAAACCTACTACTACCGCCCCAGCATCTCTTGCTGCCTGAAGTCCATAAATTGAATCTTCAAAAATAACAGTTTCTTTAGGAGAAGCATTAAAATACTCCATTGCCTTTTGATAACATTCAGGATTTGGCTTAGGATGAGACACCATATCCACTGTCACAATATAATCTAATAACTCTTTTAACCGAGGATGTTGGCCAAACACTATTTCCATTTTCCTATTATTAGAACTAGTAGCCATCCCTATTTTTACTCCTTCAGCCTTCAGGTGCAACATAAATTCCTCAGCACCTCTTATATAATTAAAAGGCATAGTATTTTCTAAATGATCTATTTCTTTATCTAAGAGGGGAATTAAATGCTGATGATCTGTAAAATATTTTTTATAAATAACATCATCCGTTCTTCCTTTAACAATCTTTCCAAAATTCTCTATATTTAGATACTTTTTTCCCTGATCATCCCAAAACTCAGTGTAAATAGTCTCGGTATCCATAATAACTCCATCAAAATCAAACAATACGACTCTTTTTTTAGACATAATAACGAAGTGTTTAAATGTTTTTAGTATATATTCCACATAAAGATTGTCATAAACGCTGATAACAACAAATTAATTAACTTTGAGGAGCTTTGTCCTTTCCAATTCAAAATTATTTTAGTTATTTTCGCACATACAGTTTCCTATTCTTATTCATTCTAATTTATAGAAATTAATCATTATGATTTTTACAGCAGAAAACATCCTTCTCATCGGATCTATACTACTCTTTGTGAGTATCGTGGTAAGTAAAACAGGATATCGATTTGGCGTTCCCACCTTATTACTCTTCCTTTTTGTCGGCATGATCTTTGGTTCTGATGGGTTTGGTTTGCAATTCAATGATACAGGCGATGCTCAATTTATAGGTATGGTGGCCTTAAGTATTATACTATTCTCTGGTGGTATGGACACCAAATATAAAGAGATAAAACCCATTATTGCTCCTGGTATAGTTCTCTCCACCTTTGGAGTATTCTTTACGGCTCTATTTACGGGATTATTTATATTCTTTTTGTCGGGAATGTCGTGGACTAATATACACCTACCCATAACCACTTCTTTATTACTAGCAGCCACCATGTCATCTACTGACTCTGCTTCAGTATTTGCTATTCTGCGCTCTCAAAAGATGAATTTAAAAGAGAATCTACGTCCAATGCTTGAGTTAGAGAGTGGAAGTAACGACCCCATGGCATTTATGCTAACTATTGTACTCATTCAATTTATAGAATCCTCTGGGATGGGTGCAGGTCAAATAGCCCTCTCTTTTGTTACCCAGTTTGTTGTAGGTGGTGTTGCTGGATACATATTTGGTAAGCTTGTCATATTTATTGTCAACAAAATCAATATGGCTAACGCCTCTTTATATCCTATTTTAGTGTTGTCTTTTGTGTTTTTTACTTTTGCTATTACCGATGCAATGAAAGGGAATGGATATTTAGCTGTATATATTGCAGGTATATTAGTAGGAAATAATCGAATGATGTACCGTAAGGAGATCTCTTCTTTTATGGATGGATTTAGCTGGTTATTCCAAATCATCATGTTCTTAACGCTAGGTTTACTAGTTAATCCTCATGAATTATTGACAATAGCTCCTGTCGCTATTCTTATTGGTGTATTTATGATCATCTTAGGTCGTCCACTGAGTGTCTTCTTATGCCTTCTGCCATTCAGAAAGATTTCACTCAATGCAAAGCACTTTGTTTCGTGGGTAGGACTAAGAGGAGCTGTACCAATCATCTTTGCAACCTATCCAGTAATGCATGATGTACCAGGCGCTGATGTTATCTTTAATATCGTATTCTTTATTACCATACTATCTCTTGTTATTCAAGGAACATCTATATCCTTTGTAGCTAAGCTACTACATCTATCAACACCCTTAAAAGAAGAAGGAAATCAGTTTGGAGTGGAATTACCCGAAGAGTTGAATACGCATCTTTTTGAAATCACGGTAAACGATGCTATGCTAAAACATGGTAACACATTAAAATATATGAGTGTCCCTCAAGGAACATTGGTTATGTTAGTGAAACGAGGCAAGCAGTTTTTAATACCGAATGGTTCATTGGTACTTCATATAGATGATGTATTATTACTCATATCTGAACAAGAAAAAGCAATTTCAGATGAAGCGGTACAAAAGGTTCATGTAGAAATGCATACTGATACAGAAAATTAATAAATAATAATGTAAAAATATTTTCACATTAAAAGATTGATTTTAAACAGGATAAGTCATACCCCTCAAATTTGATTAAAAATATTTTATCTTATTATTTGCGTAGTCAAAAAGTTCGACTTATATTTGCATCGCATTTGAGAGAAAATGACAAAGGAAGTTTGGGTGAGTGGCTGAAACCAGCAGTTTGCTAAACTGCCGATCGGGTAACCGGTCCGGGGGTTCGAATCCCCCAGCTTCCGCAAGACTTTAATGAACAAATAATAAAAGGCATTCTAGAATTTTCTAGGATGCTTTTTTCTTATCTACCTACCCTATATATAGAGATTCTTGTTTACAACATTATTACGCACTGAATACTATATTTTAATGGAACATTACACTTTTCGTTTAATGACTCAGCAAGAAGCAGAAGAAGTAGCTTATGAGTGGCATTACAGAGGAGTATATTCATTCTATAATCTAGAGAATGATAGGGAGGCATTAGAACTATTTCTGGAGCCTAGACACAGAAAAAACAATTATTATACGGTTTCTTACCAAGGACAGACTATCGGATTATTCTGCTTTGAGAAAGAAAAGAATGGAGTCATAGAACTGGGACTAGGTATTGAGCCTTCACTTACAGGAAAAGGCTTGGGATCTCAGTTTGTGGAAGCAGGAATACATTTTTGCATTCAAAAATACCACCCAAAACAAATAACATTGTCTGTAGCTACTTTTAATAAAAGAGCTATTAAAACTTACACAAAAGTAGGCTTTGAGCCTATCTATACATATAAAGACACCATGAATAACCAACAAGTAGATTTTTTACTTATGCAATATAATGTAAACAAGAGAAAAGCTATTTAAAACCCAATGAAATAGGCTATCTTATTCTTTATTAAAGATAGCCTACTCATAATTATATTTATTAAACTTTTAACTAGGTATTTCTATATTGGGGATCTTTATCAACTTCGTATCCATCTTATGCTTATCCATATATTTCTGGATAAAAGCATACGTATCAGGGCTAATGACCTCATCTCCTTTAGGAAAATCATTATACACAATGGTATCAATAACTATTCCTCTATTTAAGCAAGATTCTATCGTTAAAAGCGTATGATTTAAACTACCCAACTTAGGAGATGTTACAAGGATTATAGGTAGTTTCTCATCTTTAATAAAATCTATTGTTAAATAATCATCCTGAATAGGTACCATTATACCGCCTGCACCTTCTAGAAGGACAACATCATATTTAGACAGAAGAGAATTAGTACATTCATTAATCTTGGCTATTGAAATTTCTTTTCTATCAATACGAGCTGCCAAATGAGGTGAACAAGGATAGGTGAAAATATAAGGACAAGTGTGGCGATTTTTATCAACATCTAGCAAGGGCAACCCCATCAGCTTGCGATGCATTTCTATATCTTCTGAAACTTTAACATTCCCGGTCTGAATAAGCTTTTGAGTAATCACTTTTTTACCCTCTTGCATCATTTGATTAGCTAAATAACCAGTAGCTATACTTTTACCTACATTAGTATCAATTCCTGTCACAAAATAAACTTTTTTCATTTTATCGTTTTTTTAATCCTATGTAAATAGGATGATATGTTAACTGTATCTTATTTTTATTTTCAGATAAGCATTCGTACTTGACACAGAAGTCCATGAATGCTTTTTTTGTCCAAACTCGACTAAAACCGCCATTTACTCCCGTTTGTTTCAAATGATTCAAAACATCTAAAACAGAGTTAAAGGAAAGAGTAATGAATTCTTCTTGAAGAAATAAAATCTCATACTTCTGCTGAAAGAGAATTTGTAAATCCACCAAAGAATAGTATGGCAGTCCTACTCCTGTTATTTGCCGAATCTCTCTCATATTGCTAGGTCCAAAGGTGGATAAGAAGACATAAGCGTTATTATTTAAAGACTGGTTTATTTTATTAATAAAAGAGGGTAAATTTTCAAACCATTGAATACAAGAACTAGAAACCAATAAATCCAATTCTTTAGGAAGTTCTATCTGTTCGGCATCTCCTATCCTATACTCATAAACCTGATTTCTTAGTAAGGGTTGAAGAACTTCTTCAAGATGCTTATTTATGTCGTTTAAAAAGTAAATAGATGGGTAATGCTGTAAAATATGATGAGTTAAAAATCCTGTACCACACCCTACTTCTAGAACTCTGCCTAATAAAGAAGACTTAGCCAAATAAGGGGACAACAAAGAATATAATTTTTGTGCAATTTGTCTTTGCGCAATTGCATGATCATTATAAGAATTTATGCTCTTCTCAAATTTTTTCTGAACGAGTTCTATATCTATCATAAATATTGATTTATTAATTTTTGGAAAGGAATAAAATGAGCTGCTTCCACACAGTCATAATCAAATCTCTTCCAAGCATTTATTAAGTTTGAAGGAGGAAAGATCAAATCATTATTACCTATAACTATTTTATCCCATTTGTAACAAATTGTATTTTGAGCTTTCTCAACCCTTTGTTGATATTCAAACAACTCTATTCGTTGCTCCTCAGTACTACGTTGTGGTAAGAGCTGAGCTAATTCTTCTAATCTTTTATTTCCACCCATCATTCTCCTAAAAAACTTTACTCTAAACCTTTCATCATAATGATCCAATGTAGCTTGAAATAAAGATGAGGGTATTCCTACATTATCATCGATAGGATGAATGGTTCCATTTACAGCCAAAGCATATAACACTCGAGGTAATTCCTGCAAGTATAAATTCGCTACATATACACCGAATGACCACGCAATTACTTTTATCACAGAATAAGGAGCCGTTAAGGATTTTAAATCTATATCTAACTCTGTATAATCACTTAAGATCAAAATATCATACTCTAAAATATCTATACCTTGGATAATATTTTCATCACATCCCCAGCCATTAAATATGAGCAGAAGACTTCCGTTATTCTCTTTTTTAGTCCAATAAGGCTTCATGAATTTTCTGCATTTGATGTGGCTTTAGAGCCGCTGTTAATGAAAAGCGAATTCTTGGTTGACGAAGCGGAACAGATGGATAACGAATGGGAGAAACCCAAAGACCTGCATGACGCAATTTATCTGAGTAGCTAAGACATTCATTGTTATTCCCCATTATTAGAGGAATAATTTGAGACTCACCCACTACATTTTTATTGGGTAGCCAACTTCTAAAATCTTCTGTTATTTTTCGGAGATATAACCTTTCCTCTTTCATCTTCAGCATCTTCTTAAAAACAAACTGAGACCATAAGGAACTAACTGGAGCTCCAGCAGTTGTAAAAATAAACGAACGAGACTTATTTATCAGCCATTCTTTGGTTTCTAAGTCTGTAATAATAAAACCCCCTTCAGAGGCTAAGGCTTTACTTAATGTACCTACTAAATAATCCACTTCGGAAAGAGCTCCTTTTTCTTCAGCCAAACCTAATCCATGATTTCCCACAACACCAATAGCATGAGCTTCATCTAAATAAAGTTTAAAAGAATACTTGTTTTTCAGTAATAAAAGACGCTCTAAATCCACAAAATCACCATCCATACTAAACAGACTCTCTGTAACAACATATATATTTTCATACAGTGAATGATACTCTTTTAAAAGACGCTCTAAATGATTAGAATCATTATGTCTATATCTCATCCATTTACAACCACACAGCCGTAACCCATCAATAATACTTGCATGAACTAATTTATCCGCTAAAACCAAATCTTCTTTATTGGTTAATGCAGGCAGAACACCCAAATTAGCATGATAACCACTGTTATAAACCAAACACTCCTTACCATATTGAATTCCGATAAATGTTTCCAACTCTTCTTTACACCAAGAATTACCAGTTAATAGTCTAGAAGAAGTAGCTCCCATTAAAAACTCTTCACGTGCTAATCCATCCAAGAACTCTTTTTGCCAATCTAGCCGACTACTAATTCCTAAATAATCATTGGAAGATAAATTGATGTATGACTTTCCACCTATTAATATTTCGTTGGCACAATAGCAAGAAGGAGTAAGATTTCTAGCTAAACCGTTCTTTTTTAACTCTTGCAGCTCTTCCCTCATACCAAATAGTCTTGAACTGTTTTACAAAACTGAGAAGTAAGCTGATGCAATTGTTCTGAAGTTATTACATAAGGAGGCATCATATAAATAAGTTTACCAAAAGGACGAATCCAGATTCCTCTATCCACAAACATTTTTTGTAAAACTTCTAAATTAACCTCCTCTTCTACTTCTACAACACCAATAGCACCTAATACACGCACTTCTTTAACACCATTCAAAGAGTTCAGCGAATTTAATTCTATTTTTAATTGAGCCTCTATCTTTGATATTTTATCAAGGATATTATACTTTTCAATTAAATCTAAACTTGCATTGGCTGCCGAACAAGCTAAAGGATTTCCCATAAATGTAGGACCATGCATAAAGACACCTGGATATCCATTTGATATTACTTGAGCTACTTTATGAGATGTTAATGTCGCTGCAAATGTGATGTATCCAGAAGTCAGAGCCTTCCCTACACACATTATATCAGGAGTAATTTGAGACCATTCACAAGCAAACATTTTTCCAGTACGACCAAAACCTGTAGCTATTTCATCTACGATTAATAGAATATGATATTCTTTACAAAGTTTTCTCAACCCAGAGAGGTAATTAGGATGATAAAAACGCATACCACCAGCTCCTTGAACAATGGGTTCAATAATAAAAGCTGCTATCTCTTTATGATGATTTGTAAACAAATCACAAACAGCATCTAAATCGGATTCATTCCAAATTCCATCAAATTTAGTAGTGGGTTTGGGTACAAAGAACTGTGCAGATAAAGTTTGATTAAAGATATGGTGCATCCCTGTTACAGGATCACAAACAGACATTGGATGCCATGTATCCCCATGATATCCTGAACGAACTGTAGCAAACTTACATTTTTTAGGTTGCTCCACACTATACCAGTATTGTAAAGCCATTTTTAAAGCGACTTCTACAGCCACAGAACCAGAATCACTGTAAAAAACATGATCTAAACCTTTTGGTGTCATTTGAATAAGACGTTTAGCTAATTTTACTGCAGGTTCGTGGGTTATGCCACCAAACATAACATGACTCATTTTATTTAACTGAGTAGTAATTGCTTCATTCATATATATATTATTATAGCCATGAATTACTGCCCACCAAGAAGACATACCATCAATCAACCTCCTACCATCACTCATATTTAGATATACACCACTAGCAGATTCTACCAAATAACAAGGAATAGGTTTAGTAGGAGACGTATAAGGATGCATAATATGCTTTACATCAAAATCGAGAAGTTCTTGTGCTTTATCTGTTATATTACAATTCATAATTCAAGCTTTTAAAGTGCTGTATATCATCATCTATATTTAGCCCAGCAGTAGTTAATAAATCTCCCACCATAGAAGCACTAATACCACATCGAAGAGCTTTGTCTTGAATGTGTTGAATGCGTATTCTACCACCTGCAAAACGAATATCAGCTTCAGGATTTAAGATTCTAAAAATGGCAAATGTGCGTAAGATTTCATCATCTTCTAATGAAGGTAAAGACTCTAATGGAGTACCAGGAATAGGAATTAAAATATTCATTGGAATAGAAAGAATATTCATTTTTTGAAGAAATAAAGCCATCTCTACTCTCTGCTCCATAGTCTCTCCCATACCAATAATTCCACCTGAACACAACTCCATACCAACTTCCCTTGCCCACTTTAGAGTGTTCAATTTATCATCTAAGGTATGAGTCGTACACAATGAAGAGAAAAAAGAAGGAGCTGTTTCAATATTACAATGGTATCGCCTAACTCCTGCATCATACAGCTCTTGTAAATCCTTTTTAGACAAAAGCCCCATAGATGCGCAATAACGTATTTGTGGAACAGCTTTTCTTACATTTTGGTAGGCTTTAAAGACTCTACTTAAATTGAGAGAAGATAGCTTTCTACCACTCGTAACTAGAGAAAACATAGTAACTCCTTTCTCCGAAGCCAACTTAGCACGATCTAAGACTTCTTTTTCATCGATAAAATCATAAACTTCAACATCAGTTTGATGATGCATAGATTGACTACACCATTTACAGTTTTCAGAACACTTACCTGACTTTGCATTCATAATCATGCAAGTCGTCATTTTCCGACCTAAATAATGCTCTCTTAAATCATTGGCTAATTGAAATAACTCAGAATCTGAGTACGTACGAAGTATTTCTAACGCTTCATCTAAATTTAATCGATAACCCTTAATTATTTTTTGCTTCATTTTTATGTATAAAAAAAGTCCTTATCAACCAGTTAACTGATTGACAAGGACAATATGACAAAGGGAAACCTACTCTTTCTATCAAAGAAAGGGCAACTTCCATATTATTATTTTTGATAATTTCTAATAAAACAGTTTGTTCTAAGACATCCTCTTCCCAAGGTATGTCCCAATCAAGAAGTAATCCTAATAAAGAATCAATAGTAAAAAAACGAATTGTATCATTCTTATTCGACCCAGGTTGTTGAAGAAGTGTGTCTTTAAACGCAGTAATAGACATATCTTGGATATGCACCACTACCCCTAAGCTACGAAATACAGCCCAAGGTGTTTTAGCCCAACGTGCGAACCAAATTTTATTTTTATTATTGCTATTGCTCTCTTTCAAAGATTATGATTTTCAAGTAAAACAAATATAGTTAAAAAATCTTTAAAGCAAGGATTCATAAGGTAAACCTTTGAAATATCTTAAAATTGATCATGATGAATCACATGAAAGCAGATTATTATTCATGAATACATTATTATAAATCTTTATTTTTATCTATTTATTATCTTAAATTTGTATGAATCTGACCATATTTAATTCACAACCGCCAACCTTTGGCTTTATGATTTACTTTATTTACTTTATAAAATCAAAGACAAAATCTATTCTATTATGTCCAAACTCGTTGTATACAAAGCCTCAGCAGGATCAGGTAAAACATTTACCTTAGCTGTATCATACATAGAATTACTCATCACAAATCCTCAAGCTTACCGAGAGATACTAGCCGTTACTTTTACCAATAAGGCAACAGCAGAAATGAAGGAGCGTATACTTAGCCAGCTATACGGCATATGGCAATCTGACTCCGACTCTAACGCCTATTTAAATGTACTCATAGAACGCACATCCCTTCCGGCTGAAGAAATCAGAGAAAAAGCAGGAGAAGCACTTACTTTGATGCTACATGATTATAGCCGATTTAGGGTGGAAACCATAGACTCTTTTTTTCAGTCAATAATGAGAAATCTAGCCAGAGAACTAGAACTCAGCCCTAATTTAAATGTAGAGTTAAATGGTACAGAAGTCTTAGGGAATGCTGTGGATAGTATGATTGAAAAATTAGAACCCAACTCAATCATACTTAAATGGTTATTGGACTATATAGATGAAAAAATTGCCGACAATAAAAGATGGGATGTATCTGACGAAGTAAAAGGCTTTGGAAGAAATATTTTAAATGAAGATTACATTGACAAAGGAACAGAACTTAGAAAAAAACTCAAGAATCCTAAAGTAATTCCATCTTATAGAAAAACATTAAGAGAAATAGAAAAAGAAGCACTTGAACAGATGAAAGGTTTTCATGACCAGTTTCAAAGTCTTTTAGAGGAAAATGGTATCACTGTTAAAGATATTAAGTATGGTAATCGAATAGAAAGCTATTTCAACAAACTAAATAATGGCATCCTTACAGATGACATCAGAAATCAATCTGTTGAAAAATTTATGAGCTCTCCCGATGAGTGGGTAAAGAAAACTTCACCACAGGCCAGCACAATAGAATCAATCGCTTCTTCTCAATTCATCCCCCTCCTTAAAGATTCTGAAAAGCTTCGTCTTCAAAATAACATTCTAGTAAACAGCTGTCAACTCTCTTTAGATCATCTTAATAAGCTCCAACTACTAGCTCATATTGATGAAGAGATGAGAACGCTTAATAAAGAAAATAATCGCTTCCTACTTTCAGATACTAATGCTTTATTAAGAAGTTTGATAAACGATGGAGATTCTTCCTTTGTCTTTGAGAAAATAGGTTCATCTATTCACAACATTATGATAGATGAGTTTCAAGACACTAGTAAAATGCAGTGGGATAACTTTAAGTTATTATTACTCGAGGGTCTATCGCAAGGAGCTAATAGTTTAATTGTGGGCGATGTTAAACAATCTATCTACCGATGGAGAAATGGAGATTGGTCTATTTTGAATAAACTAGGAGCAGAAGACAGTACATTTGAAAACTTTCCTATCCAAAATGAGACTTTAAAAATAAATAGAAGAAGCGAAAGCAATATAATTCGTTTTAACAATACTCTTTTTCCCGCTTTAGTTGCAGAACTTAACAGCAGACATGAAGCAGAACTCAACGAATCTTGTGAACAACTAGAACATGCTTATGCCGATGTTATGCAAGAATCACCTAAGACAGAGCATAAAGGTTTTGCACAAATTGAATTCATAGAAAATAATTCAGCAGAAGACTATCTCAGCAAGACATTAGAAGCCCTTAGAAGAGAAATAGAGAGATTAAAAAATCATGGAGTTAGCTATGATGATATTGCAATACTCGTTAGAAAGAATAAGAATATTCCTGCTATTGCAGATTATCTTACACAGACACTAAATATATCTGTAGTTTCAGATGAGGCTTTCCGCTTAGATTCCTCCCAAGCCTTAAATATACTAATTGATGCTTTACGCTTTTTATCAGATCCTGAGAACAAAATTATAAATGCTAATTTAGTACTTGCCTATCAGAAGGACATCATTAAAACAACGCTCTCTCCAGATGAGATATTGTTGGCAGATGATTTACAGAGTTTATTACCTCAGAAATTCATCCAAGAAATGGATATTTTGAGAGAATTACCTTTATATGAACTACTAGAAAAATTATTCCTCTATTTTGAGTTAGATAAAATCAAAAATCAGGATGCCTATCTATTCTCTTTCTTTGACAAACTTATTAATTACCTACAAACTGAATCCTCTTTAATTGATGACTTTATTAAGTATTGGGATGATAAAATGTCGGGGGAAACTATACCTAGTGGAGAAATAGAAGGAATACGAATTTTATCCATTCATAAATCCAAAGGACTTGAATTTCATACCGTACTAATTCCTTTCTGTGATTGGCCTATAGAAACAGACAGACATGATGAATTACTTTGGTGCAAACCAGAGTATAAACCTTTCTGTGAACTAGATATTGTACCCATTAATTATGGTAAAAAGATGGCTGAGTCCATCTATCGACCAGATTATTTACACGAAAGGCTACAACTCTGGGTAGATAATTTGAATTTACTTTATGTGGCTTTAACCCGTTCAGGAAGTAATTTATTTTTATTTTGTAAAGACAATGATAACAAAAGTATTTCGGGATTAATTCAAACTTGTTTACCAATAATAGCTAAGAATCAAGAAGTAGATTGGGATCTAGAAAGCTCTTACCAGTTTGGCGAAATTTGTCCTTCAAAGGGATTTAAAAAGAAAGAAAGTTCAAATGTATTTTTAGCTTCATCAAGCAAAGCAGAAGTAAAAATGCAATCTTTGCCTCATGATTTTGAATTCAAACAATCCAATCGCTCTAAAGATTTTATACTTGGACTGGATGAAGAGGAATCTCCAATGCGTTTCATTAGTAGGGGTAATCTATTACATGAACTATTCTCCCAAATAAACTCATTTAAAGACATTGAACCGGCTATACGCCAACTCCAATTTGATGGACTCATCGGAACTGCAGAGGATGAACAGAAGATCCGTAATATTGCTTCAGAAGCTTTCTCGAAACCAGAAATTCAAGATTGGTATTCAGACAAATGGGAGTTATTCTCTGAATGTGCTATTATATACAATGTAAATGGACACTTAGAAACTCGTAGGCCAGATCGTGTAATGGTAAAAGATAATAAGGCTATAGTTATTGATTTTAAATTTGGTAAAAAACAAAAACTATACATTGCTCAAGTAAAAGAATATATGAAACTACTTCAACAAATGGGTTATGAAGCCATTGAAGGATACATTTGGTATGTTAAACAGGATAAAATAGAACAAGTAAATTAAAGAGTAAGAAGATTATGAAAACATTTCTACAATTAGTAGCACACGATATATATTCTAAATTAGGTAATAACTTATCACGAGTAGCTATTGTCTTTCCCAATAAACGTGCTAGTTTATTCTTTAATGAATACCTTGCTTTAGAATCACAGCAACCGATATGGTCCCCGAGCTACCATAGCATTAGTGAGTTACTACAATCTTTATCTGACATTCAAATAGGTGATGATATAAAACTTATTTCTTTGCTATACAATGTGTTTGAAAAACACACGGAAAGCAAAGAAACTCTTGATGATTTTTATTTCTGGGGAGAACTCCTTCTTAGCGACTTTGATGATATTGATAAAAACAGAGTAGATGCTGAGAACTTATTTACCAATCTTAAAGATTTAAAAGATCTTGTAGATACGTATGAGTTTCTTGATGAAGAACAAGAAGCTGCCATTCAACAGTTTTTCGATAACTTCTCACTTGAAAAGCGTACTATATTAAAAGATCGTTTTATCTCCTTATGGGATAAACTAGGTAATATTTACACATCTTTTAAAGAAGAGTTATTTAAAGAAAAGATAGCTTATGAAGGTATGCTCTATAGACATAATATAGAGCAACTAGATACCAACGACTTACAATATGATCATTATGTATTTGTAGGTTTTAACGTATTAAACAAAGTAGAATCTCTATTCTTTGAGAAGTTGAGAGATGCTGATAGAGCATTGTTTTACTGGGACTACGATCAATTCTATACTTCATATAAAGGATTTACTCATGAAGCAGGAGTCTTCATCAATCGCAATTTAGATTTATTCCCTAATCAGTTAAGCCCCGAATGCTTTAATGAATTGAATAAGCCTAAAAAAATAACTTATATATCTTCATCTACAGAAACTGCACAAGCACGCTTTCTACCACAGTGGATCGAAAACAACTTAGGGGAAAAAGAGAAAGTAACAGCTGTGGTCTTATGTAATGAAGCTCTACTCCTACCTGTTCTGCACTCTATTCCAAGTAAAGTACAGAATTTAAACATTACAATGGGATTCCCTCTTGCTCAAACTCCAATTTGCAGTTTAATTAAGGCATTAATGGAATTACAAAACCAAGGGTATAATGCAAAACAAGGATACTATAATTATCAATCCATCTTAGCTGTTTTAAAACATCCATATACTCGTCAATTATCAACTACTGCCAAGGATTTAGAAAAGACTATTATAGATAAAAACATGTTCTATCTATACCCTAGCCAAATAAAACAAGATGATTTTCTTGAGCAACTCTTTTCTCCACAACTAACAACGACAGACTTCTGTAAATATCTTATTCAAATAATAGAGCTATGCACTCCTTTGTACAGAAAAGACGAAAAAGAAGAAAACGTTTTTGATCAATTATATAGAGAATCACTATTTAAAGCCTATACTTTAATAAATCGAATTTATGGACTCATTGATAGCGGAGAGTTACCAATTAAAATATCTACTTTAAAGCATCTTATTGATAAGGTTTTAAGTTCTGCTAATATTCCATTCCACGGAGAGCCAGCAATAGGTATGCAAGTCATGGGTGTACTAGAAACTCGTAATCTAGACTTTAAAAACTTAGTTATGCTATCAGTAAATGAAGGACAGTTGCCAAAATCGGTGAGTGAATCTTCTTTTATTCCTTATAATTTAAGGAAAGCCTTTGGGATGACCACTATTGAACATAAAAATGCAGTATATGCTTACTACTTCTATAGACTTATTCAAAGAGCAGAAAATATTACTTTAATCTATAATACAGCTTCTGATGGACTAAACAAAGGAGAAATATCACGATTTATGCTTCAGCTACTAGTTGAGTGGCCTCATAGTATTGAACGTAAACACATTGAAGCGGGTCATGCACTCACTACTACACCTGATATCCAATTTGATAAAACACCAGAAGTCTTTCAAAAGTTAAAAGAGAGATATGACATCAGTTTACCTAACCATGAAAAGGCGATATTATCACCTTCAGCACTAAATACTTATTTAGATTGTAAACTGAAATTTTATTATAGATATATAGCTGGACTAAAAGCTCCAAATGAAGTATCTGACGAAATAGATGCCGCACTATTTGGAAGTATTTTTCATCGAGCGGCCGAAACAATTTATAAAGACCTTGCCGATCGCCAAGGTTGGATTAAAAAAGAGGATATACAAGCTTTATTAAAGATAAAACCAAGAATACAAGAACATATTGACAACGCTTTTAAAAAACTTTTCTTTAAGATAGATGAGACACAAAAACCTGAATACAATGGAATACAACTTGTAAACTCAAGAGTTATTTGTTCTTATATTGAACAACTTCTAAAACATGATTTAGAATATGCACCTTTCCAAATAGTTGGAATGGAAAAGACTGTTGAAGAACAAATGACTGTTAGCACACCCTCTGGACAGTATTCAATAAAGATTGGAGGAAATATTGATCGTTTAGATCTAAAAGAGGGAATTCTAAGGATAGTAGATTATAAAACGGGTGGGACTGCGAAAACGCCACAAGACATCAGTCAGCTTTTTGAGCCTGCTATAGATAGACCCAACTATGTATTCCAAACTTTTCTATACGCAAGTATTGTTTCCAATAAAGTAAAATATCAAGTAGCCCCATCACTTTTATACATTCATAGGGCAGCAGCTGAAGATTATTCTCCTGTTATACAGATGGGACAACCTCGGAAAGAGAAGATAGCTATCACCAATTTCAAAATGGTAGAAGATGAATTTAAGAACAAACGACAAGAATTGATCAAAGATCTTTTTGAAAGAGATATCTGTTTTACCCAAACTGAATTCCCGGAAACTTGCCAATATTGTGACTTCAAAGGATTATGTAAAAGATAAACAACTGACAATTATTCATATAAAAACCTTCTCATAATGACATTAAGTCACTTATTATCAACTTATTGACATAATATCTTCATGGCATAAGAATTGCACTTACTATAGTAGATTGGTTGTAAATCAATCTACAAAACTTTATGTTAAACTAAAAAAAGGAGATATGATTATGTTACCAGAAAGAAGAAATAACAGTTGGTTACCAAGCATTTTTAATGACTTCTTTGACAATGATTGGATTATGAGATCACCAGCAGCAAGTTCACCTGCTATTAATGTTGTTGAAAAAGACAATTGCTATGAAGTAGAAGTTGCTGCACCAGGTTTGACTAAAGACGACTTTAAAATAAGTCTTGATGATAATAATTTAATTATTGCTATGGAAAAGCAAGAAGAAAAGAAAGACGAAGACAAAGATGGTCGTTACATCCATCGTGAATTTTCTTACGCTAGCTTTAATCAAAGACTTGCTTTGCCAGACAGTATAAATAAAGAAAAGATCACAGCAAAAGTTGATAACGGTATTTTAAAAATAGATTTACCCAAACTAACTGAATCTGAAGTTAGAAAGTCAGAGAAGATCATTAATATAGAATAACCCATATAAAGTAATTTACAAAGAAGGTCATCGATTAAGTTCGGTGACCTTTTTTGCTTAAAAAAACAAAGAAATGCCTTACTATACTCATTTTAATTCTTCGTTTTTCACTTTCAAACAAGAAGAGATAAAGTTTCATTTTCAACTACATTGATTAAGTTATACTTACTTAAATACTAGGCAGTTATACATTACAAGCACCCTCTAAAATTGATTAATTATAGCTTTAATATACAATATTTAGCCCCCATAAGCATGTGGTTTTATCATAAATTTATTTGTACTATACGCAGAAAGCGGTATCTTTGCTCAGATTATCAACTAATGTGCAAATAATGGAACAAAGTTTTATTGCTTACATTGAAAAGAGCATAAAAAGCAATTGGGACCTGGACGCCCTGACAGATTATAAGGGAACTACACTACAATATAAAGATGTAGCCCGAAAGATTGAAAAGATACATATCTTATTTGAAGAGAGTGGCGTAAAAAAAGGTGATAAAATTGCAATATGTGGAAAGAATAGTTCGCATTGGGGAGTAACATTTTTAGCAGCCTTAACTTATGGTGCAGTTGCAGTTCCCATTTTACACGAATTTAAAGCAGATAATGTTCACAATATAGTTAATCATTCCGAAGCAAAACTTCTTTTTGTAGGAGATGTGGTATGGGAAGGATTAAATGAAAATGCAATGCCCTTGCTTGAAGGTATTATATTAATGAATGATCATTCATTACTTATTTCAAGAAGTAAAAAGCTAACGAGAGCGAGAGAGCATCTAAACGAACTTTTTGGAAAAAAATATCCGAAGAACTTTAGAGTTGAACATATAAAATATTACCAAGATAAACCTGAAGAGTTAGCCATCATCAACTATACTTCTGGTACAACTAGCTATTCAAAAGGTGTCATGCTTCCATTCCGTAGCTTATGGTCTAATGTACTATTTGCCTTTGAATCACTTGACTTAAAACCTGGAGATAAAACCATATCAATGCTACCTATGGCACATATGTATGGAATGGCTTTTGAGTTTTTATATGAATTTGCTGCTGGATGCCAAATTTTCTTCTTAACAAGAATGCCTACCCCAAAGGTTATATTTCAAGCTTTTTCAGAGATTAAGCCCAATCTAGTAGTAGCAGTTCCTCTCATCATTGAGAAAATCATGAAGAAAAATGTTTTCCCTAAATTGGAAAAACCTGGAATGAAATTCTTAATGAAATTACCCTTCATCAGTGATAAGATAAAAGCTAGTATCCGACAAAGCGTAATAGATGCTTTTGGAGGAAACTTTGTAGAAGTCATTGTAGGTGGTGCTGCATTCAATCAGGAAGTAGAAGAATTTCTAAAAGAAATAAATTTCCCTTACACTGTAGGATATGGTATGACCGAATGTGGTCCAATCATTTGTTACGAATGGTGGGAAAAATTTGCTATGGGATCTTGTGGTAAAGCAGTTCCTCGTATGGAAGTAAAAGTACTCTCATCTGATCCTCAAAATATTGCTGGTGAAATAGTGTGCAAAGGAGCAAATGTGATGTTAGGCTACTATAAAAACACTGAAGCTACAAAAGCTGCTATTGATAAAGATGGCTGGCTACACACAGGCGACCTTGGACTAATTGATGCAGAAAGAAATGTCTTTATAAAAGGAAGAAGTAAAAACATGCTTTTAGGTTCTAGTGGTCAAAATATTTATCCAGAAGAGATAGAAGATAAATTAAATAACTTACCTTACGTAGCAGAGAGTCTTGTTGTTCAACAAAATGAACGCTTGGTAGGCTTAGTTTATCCTGATTTCAATGATATGTTTGCTAATGGATTAAAACCAGAAGATGCTGAACGTATCATGGAGGAAAACAGAGTTATCCTTAATGAAATGCTTCCAAAATATTGTCAGCTTTCTAAAATGAAGGTATATCCTGAAGAGTTTGAAAAAACTCCCAAAAAGAGTATCAAGCGTTTCTTATATCAAGAAGCTAAAGGATAAAATCAGAATATGAAAAATAATCTTTTAAGAATATTAACAACAGCAGCTCTACTTGTAGCTGCTGTTGTTGTTTATAGCCAAAATAAAAGTGCTGGGATTAATATATCCCTTTGGAATAAAGTAAGCACCCAACCTCTTCAAGAAAGCCAACAAACTTATTTAAATCTTGGTATTCTTTCTACAGAGAACAAACTTCATGGTGCAGCTATTAACCTTATAGGCAATACAACTCTACATTCAGCCAAAGGATTACAAGTGGCTGGACTTACTAATATTACAAAAGAATCTTCATACGGGGTTAATATAGCTGGTTTAATGACTATCAACTCCGAATATGCCAATGGTATTACCCTAGCTGGTTTAGCAAATATTGTGGGAGAATCTCAGCATGGATTAATTTTTGGAGGATTATTTAATACAATAGGGATAGATTCAAAAGGTATAGCTATTGCAGGAATAGGAAACTTCAACGGCTATAATAGTCAAGGGATTGCTTTAGCTGGTATTACTAATATCTTTGGAGAAGATATGAAAGGTGTTGCTATATCGGGAATAATGAACTTAACAGAATCCATCCGAGGTTTATCAATCGCTGGTTTACTCAATATGTCAGACAATACTAAAGGAGTTACCATAGCAGCTTTAAATATAAACTCAAATGAGTTCAATGGACTTCAAACAGGGCTACTTAATGTCAATGCTGAGCATATGAATGGTGTTCAAATAGGGATTATGAATGTAGGCATAAAGCATTACGGACTACAATTAGGAGTAATCAACTACTACAAAGACAAATTCAAAGGTATGCAATTGGGTCTTGTTAATCTAAATGCGAATACAAAGTATGATATCCTTTTATATGGGGGAAATCTTAGTAAAGTGAATGCTGCTATGCGATTCAAAAATAAACTTTTTTATAATATTGTAGGAGTTGCTACCCCTTATCTCAAGTTTAGCGATAAGTTTTCTGGAGCATTAACTTACCGAACAGGAGTACACTTCTCTTTAAATAAACACTTCGATATATCGAGTGATTTAGGGTATCAACACATCAACACCTTTCAAAATAAAGATAAGAATTTAGGTATCCCTAAAAGAATGTATTCTCTACAAGCCAGACTAAACCTTGAGGTTGCATTTTCTTCTAAGTGGGCGATTATAGCAACTGGTGGCTATGCAACAACGAGATGGTATAGTAAGTCTCAAACCTATAAAAAGGGGATTCTTTGTGAAGGAGGTATAGCTTATACTATATAATAAAGTTCAGATAAAACGAAAATATGAATCTACTTTAACACCGACATGATCATTGCATATCGGTGTCATGTTATCATCATGTCGGTGTCATGATCATAACATGACTTACTCAAAAGCCGCATCTTATAAAGAATAATTACAATAAATAACCACATAAAAAAAGGAGAATTTATCATACTTAAAGATAAACTCTCCCTTGTTAATTTATATCTATTTATTAGCGAATTCTGTCATAAGATCTTACTAATACTTCATCTTTACCAATACCTCTAATTGCTAGATAGTTCAAGATAAGAGCAACTATAGGTAAACAGATAGTCCATTTCATAAAGAACTTTATATCAAACGTGTTTTGAAGCTTAAATATAAAATAAATAAGAGCAGCACAATACCCTATAATCAAGATACTATTGAAAATAGATATTCTAATTTGCATCGGTCTATTTTTAAATAAAAAGATAGTAATAAGTGCTAAGACGGCTCCCAACATTAATAGACTAAATAAAGCCCAAGTAGAATAGGTACCATCTTCCAATGCCAAACCTAGCGGTTTGAATACAGCATCACTCATACCTTCATCAGTAGAAAAATACCCCAAAGGTAGAAAAGCACTAACAGCAAGAATCACTGTTACTAATAATAGATAAACTGATTGAATACGTTGTATCATAGTTATTTTGTGTGTTTAGTTATTGTAAATAACGATTTTAGTATAAAAAAAAGTCAAGTAATAAAAGCGAGTTTACACTCATTACTTACTACTTGACTTTAGCATATTTTCAAAGAAAAAGCATGATTAATGCTTATTGAATTCTTTCTTTTTCCTTAGCAGGATTTCTATAATAGATTTTTCCTTCTATGTACTCCTGAGTTGCGATAAGATTAGCCTTAGGAAGACGTTCATAGAAACGAGAGATTTCAATTTGTTCTCTGTTCTCAAAAATTTCTTCTAAGTTATCTTTATCTGGACTTGCAGCAAATTCAGCTAATTTTTTTGTTAAATCATTTTTCATCTCAACACTCAACTGATTAGCGCGCTTGCCAATAATAGCAACTGTTTCATAGATATTGCCTGTATCTTGCCATAAATCTACAAGGTCACGAGTTACTGTATTTGTAGGAGCTTTTGACTTTTTGTAATCCATAAATCTTTATCTTAAATTTTAGTCCTTAATTCCGTCTATATCAACTTCTTTCACAGAGTTCTTAAATATTTTTTCTGCTTCTTTCACATACTTCGATTCGGGGAACTCATTTTTAAATGCATAATATTCATCTATTGCATCACGATAACGTTCATCTTTCTTTTCTTCAACACTATTCTCTGCAATAGCATATTTAGCTCTTAATATTAAAACGCTCAATTCTTCACGTTGTTTTGTATATGGATAATCATTTAATGTGTTTTGAGCTGTAATAATACAAGATTGATAATTATTACCCATATATAAACCTAAGTCATAATAAAGTTTCGATGCTAGATATTCTTTTTTTACTAGTTTTTCTTGAAGTTCAAACATCATATCCTCTGCTTCAGTTTTCCTAGCACTATTAGGGTACTCTTCTAAGTATAGGTGCAATTCTTGAATTGCTTTATAAGTACTTGTTTGATCTAACCTAGGCTCTGGAGTATCTAGATACAACGATTTTCCTGCTTGGTATCGAGCTATCTCTGCGTATCTACCACTTGGGTAACTTGTATAATAAGTAATAAAAGTGGTAGCTGCAGTAGTATAATCTTTTTGATTCATATAACACATTCCCAAAAGATAAACAGACTCTTCTGCTTTATCTGTACCTTTAAAAATCATCGTCAACTCATTAAGAAGAGTTGAAGCTTTGTTATACTGACCTTTTGCGTAGTATGTCTTAGCAGCCTCATACTTATACTCGTAGTCTTTACTTTTCAAAAGTTTGCTATATTGACCACATGAGGACAATACGATTGCTGCAAGCAGTGTTATAATAATATTTTTCTTCATCCTAGTTTTAATAATGTGCAAATCTACTTATTCTATAGCGAATAAACCAATTTTTATGTGTTTATAGTGGCTATCAAGCTTCTTTAAATCAGCATAAAGCCACACTTTTTAGTCTAAAATTCAAGATAGTTTTTTTGATTACTCTTACCAAATTTCTATAATATATAAATACAATATTTAAGTCTTATTAATTCTATTCTAAGTTTAAATTAGCCATATCTATAAAAAGGTTAAACTTACAAAAACTATAAAATTAGATATAAAACGAACATTAAATACTTCATTTATTCTATTCACGACAGGCTATGTAAAACTTTTCAATATCTCATTATTCCTGAAGAGATAAAATTCACTTTTACAGTATTCTATACTCAGTCTAAACTTCTATCGATTTACTGTTTCTTCCTTGCTTTTCATAATATAATTAACGAATTTTGCATCCCGTTGTAACACATTAGTATTTCAAACCACACTACACATGAAATTAGGTAAATTAGTTGGCTACAACGGCCAAACCTCAGTCCGCACCGAACTGGTTGCCGGACTAACTACGTTTCTAACAATGTCTTATATTCTAGCTGTCAACCCCGACATCTTGTCACAAGCTGGAATGAGTAAAGAGGCAGTTTTCACAGCAACAGCATTAAGTGCAGCTGTAGGTACTCTTTTGATGTCAGTACTGGCTAAGCTACCTATTGCACTAGCCCCTGCTATGGGTGTAAATGCATTTTTTGCGTTCACACTTGTACAAGGAATGGGACTTTCTTGGCAAACAGCTTTAGCTGCTGTCTTTATTGAGGGGATTGTATTCATCCTCATCACATTATTTAATGTACGAGAAGCCATAGTAAAAAGTATCCCCCTAAGTCTTAGATTTGCTATATCAGCCGGTATAGGTATGTTTATATCCTTTATAGGTCTTAAAAATGCAGGTATTATTATGCCTAGTGAAGCCACTTATGTAATGTTAGGCAATTTCACTCCCATATCTATCTTAGCCGTCATTAGTATTCTACTAAGTGGTATTTTAATGAAATATCGCATAAAAGGAGCCCTATTTTATAGTATAGCCATTTGTACTATTATAGGTATTCCAATGGGTGTAACACAGATACCAGATAGTTTTACTCCTATATCTATGCCTCACTCACTAGAACCTACATTTATGCAATTCGATTTTTCACAACTATGGTCACTAGATATGATAGTAGTTGTTTTTGTATTGATATTCATGGATTTATTTGACACACTTGGTACACTGATTGGAGTTACTGCTAAAGGTGGATTGATGGATAAGGACGGAAATATCCCAAATATGAAACAAGCACTTCTTGCAGATGCTGTTGCTACTACTTTTGGTGCAATGTGTGGAACATCTACCGTGGGTGCCTTTGTAGAAAGTGCATCAGGAATTAGCGAAGGTGGCAGAACTGGCTTAACCTCATTTACAGTAGTTATATTATTCTTATTATCTCTATTTTTAGCACCTCTGTTTTTATTAATTCCTAGCGCTGCAACAACAGGAGCTTTATTCATTGTAGGTGTATTGATGATTGGGAATATACCAAAGATTGACTTGAACGATATATCTGAAGCCCTACCCGCTTTTGTGACTATGTTGATGATGGTATTAACTTATTCTATTGCTGATGGTATTATTTTAGGTATGTTAAGTTATGTAGTAATTCGTGTTTTTACAGGTCATCACAAGGAAATTTCCCTAACAATGTATATCTTGTCTATTCTATTCATACTGAAATTAGCGATAGGATAATATATACATGAAATTTGAACTAACATCAGATTACAAACCAACGGGTGATCAACCCGAAGCCATAAAAGAATTAACTGAAGGTGTCCTTAGTGACGTTCCCGGACAAACACTACTTGGAGTGACAGGTTCGGGAAAAACCTTCACTGTAGCCAATGTTATCGCCAATGTCAATAAACCAACATTGATATTGAGCCATAATAAAACCTTAGCAGCCCAACTATATAGCGAATTTAAAAGCTTCTTCCCCAATAATGCCGTAGAATATTATGTATCCTACTATGATTATTATCAACCAGAGGCTTATCTCCCTAGTTCCGATACTTATATTGAAAAAGATTTAGCTATCAATGACGAAATTGATAAGCTTCGTTTGGCCGCTACTTCATCTTTATTATCGGGAAGAAAAGATGTTGTAGTTGTTTCATCTGTATCTTGTATCTATGGTATGGGAAATCCTGCAGACTTCTACAATAATGTAATAGATATTGAGCAAGGCAAGGTTGTCAATAGAAATGTATTTCTCAGAAGATTAGTAGACAGCTTATATGTACGTAATGACATTGAGCTCAATCGTGGAAACTTTCGAGTAAAGGGAGATACTGTAGATATCTATCTTGCATATACTGATCATATATTAAGAGTTGTTTTTTGGGATGATGAAGTAGATAGTATAGAAGAAGTAGATCCTATTTCAGGTGCTACAATTGCAGATTATGAATCGTATAAGATTTATCCTGCTAATCTTTTTATGACTACCAAAGAATCTACCCTAAGTGCCATTCACCAGATAGAAGAAGATTTAACAAAACAAGTTACTTACTTTGAGGAAATAGGTAAACCATACGAGGCCAAACGATTATATGAACGTGTAACGTATGATATGGAAATGCTTCGAGAGTTAGGTCACTGCTCTGGCATTGAAAACTACTCTCGCTATTTTGATGGACGAGAACCAGGAACAAGGCCCTACTGCTTACTCGATTTCTTTCCTGAAGATTTTCTAATTGTTATTGATGAAAGTCACGTTAGTATTCCACAAATCAGAGCTATGTACGGAGGGGATAAAGCAAGAAAGACCAACTTGGTAGAGTATGGTTTTCGCTTACCTGCCGCTATGGATAACCGTCCTTTAAAGTTTGAAGAATTTGAAGAGATGGCAAAACAAGTCATTTATGTCAGCGCAACTCCTGCTGATTACGAGTTAATGAAATCAGATGGAGTTATTGTCGAGCAAGTCATTCGCCCTACGGGTTTATTAGATCCTATTATAGATGTTCGCCCTAGCATGAATCAAATTGATGATTTAATGGAAGAAATCCAACTTAGAGTAGAACGTCAAGAAAGAGTACTAGTTACTACTCTAACCAAAAGAATGGCAGAAGAACTTACAGAATATCTCCTCAACCATGGAGTAAAGTGCAATTATATTCATAGTGATGTAGATACACTTGAACGAGTGAAGATTATGGATGATTTACGTCAAGGCCTATTTGATGTATTGATAGGGGTCAATCTCCTTCGTGAAGGACTTGATTTACCTGAAGTATCTCTTGTTGCTATATTAGACGCCGATAAAGAAGGATTCCTTAGATCACATCGTTCTTTAACTCAGACAGCGGGTAGAGCTGCACGTAACATCCATGGTATGGTCATTATGTATGCTGATAAAATGACAGACAGTATGCAAAAAACAATAGATGAAACCAATCGCCGTCGGGAAAAACAGTTGGCTTATAATGAAGCTCATAATATTACTCCTCAACAAATTAAGAAGGCCCGTAATCTAGCTGTATTTGGTGAATACCACGATGAATCAGGAAAAGCATATATAGAACCAGAAATGCCTAATATTGCAGCAGATCCTGTGGTCCAATATATGAGTAGAGATGAATTAGCTAAGAGTATTGAAAGAACTCGCAAACTAATGAAGAAAGCTGCAAAGGACTTAGATTTCATTCAAGCGGCACAATACAGAGATGAGCTATTCAAATTAGAGGAAATGCTCAAAGAGAAAGTATAAAGCAATAATAAAATTCTATATTTAAGTAAGATATATAAAAGTAAGGAGGGTGCAACCAATGCAATGGTGGCACCCTCCTTCTGTTTTTTAGCAAGACTAAAAATCTTTTATTTACAGTGTTTGTCTATCAACTGTTCAACCACTATGTCGCCAAGCTCTTTTGCCTTTTTAAAGCTAGCACACGCTCTATTATCTTTTAATTGCATATAGGCTACACCTTGAAGTCTGTATGCTTCGGCATAATTAGGATCTAAAGCAATAAGATTATTGACTGTCTCAAGAGCTACTTCATATCTACCAACCCTTAAATTGATAGAGGCTTTTTCTGCCAAATAAATCGGTTCATTAGGATCTAACTGAATAGCTAATTCAATATCATCTAATGCTTGTTGAAATAGTTTGGCTTGGACTGCAACTTGCTCTCTAAAGTAGAAGAATGCAGAATTAACTTGTCCATTAACTGAATAGTAATATTCATCTAAATCTTTTAAAGCATCTCTATGCTTACCTATTGAGGTTAATACTTGAGCTCTCTCAAATAAATAAGGAGAAGCACTAAAGTTATAGGGTTTTTCTAGACGATTTACACAGCTATCTAACAGTACTAATACAACATCTGAACTTGAACCTTTTGCTTTCTCAACTAAAGCTGTATTATAAAAAGAAAGAGGAGATGCTATTTCCGATTTATTAACTACAGAATAGCAATCTAAAGCCTCATCAAATCGACCTAAAAGCGTAAGAGCTTCGGCACGTAACTGAGTGTAAATAGCTTCATCTTTAATGCGAATAGCCTCATCTATCCTTTCTAGAGCAGTTTCAACCTGCCAATTAGGCAAATCATTCAGCACTTCTAAGCCCTGATTATTTAAAATCAGTCTAGCAATACTAAAAAGAATAGCATCTTTCGTCGGAGATACTTCTAATGCTTTTTTCAAATCATTTTCTGCAAATAAAACATCATCACTTTTTTCAGCTATATTCAAGAAGTATTGTGCCCTTTTCAGATACCCTTCACTGCTATTAGGAAATTGTTTAATAAAATCAGAATACAATACACCCATTTCTTTCAAAGGTAATTTGCTACTGACCATCATCAAATAAACAAGAGATTGATCTTCTTGCTCTGGCAATCCTTTTTTAATATAAATATCTTTCAAAGAAACATCATCAAATGACAATGCACTGATTTGTAATCCTGCAACAAAATTAGCATCAACAGCATGAGACGTCATAGAATCAGAATTATCAAAAGATTTTTGCAATAATCCCACTGCCATACCACTTGCATTTAAAACAGGACAACTTACCAAGTTAGTACTAGTGCGTAAATCCAAAGTATAATATTTATGATTATCTCGAATCACATCTACTTTCTTTACCTTCCCTGGAGTACAAGCTCTATCTTTCTCCACAGAGTAAGGAAGAACAAACACCTCATCACCAATCGATATATTACTAGTATTTAAATCGATGTAATCTACTTTTTTCACGAGTGATAAATCTACTCTAAACTTAACCACATCATAAGTATCATCTGCACCTAAAATACATTCGACAGGAATTTCTTTCCCATCTGTATTTATTACTACTGCACGATAAGCTCCTTTAAATAAATCAAAATCGGATACTCCTACCCCAGTTGGAGAGATAAAAAAACCATTTCCGGTTTTCAGCAAATTATGGTCTTTATCAAAGGTCATAATTGAGAAAACTGATTTCTTTGCTTTAGTAACCCATTTAGGACCCTGCGAAAAACCATACTGCAATGCACAAAAGCAAAGCAGCATAGTAAATAGTATTCGTTTCATATATGTTTTATTTCGATTAGAATTTAGGCGTATTCAGGTTGCTATTCTTTATCTGGTGTACGTTGTTTTACAGCTTCATAAATTAAAACTCCTGCAGCAACAGATACATTTAAGGATTGTATATTTCCTAAAATAGGAATAGTCATCCATTCATCGCATAGCGATAAATTCTCAGCAGAAATACCTTTATCTTCCGATCCCATTATAAGGCAGATAGGTCCGGTATAATCGCCTTGCGTATAGTTATAGTCACCTTTTTCTGTAGCAGCTAAAATTCTAAAACCACTATCTTTTAAATATTTGATTGTAGTATTTAAGCTTTGCTCTCTACAAACAGGCAATGTATGCAGGGCACCTGCTGAGGTTTTCACAGCATCAGCATTTACGCTTACACTTCCTTTCATTGGTATAACAACAGCATCAACACCACCACATTCGCAAGTACGAGCTATTGCTCCGAAGTTTCTCACATCCGTCACTCCATCCAGCATCACAAAGAAAGGATTCTTTCCTTGTTCGTATAAGAAAGGAACAAGATCTTCTACCTTTTGATAAGTTACTGCAGACACATAAGCAATAACACCTTGGTGATTTTTACGAGTCACACGATTTAGTCTTTCAACAGGTACTCTCTGTACAGGAACCATTTTGCCACGTAATGCAGTAAACAATTCTTTAGACAAATCACTCTGTATGTCCTTTTTAACTAAGATTTTATCTATTTCTTTACCTGCTTCTACAGCTTCAATGACTGCACGAACACCAAAGATTATTTCACTTTTATCTACCATGTATTTTTATTTATTATACTACTTGTACCCAAGTAATGATTTTGCATTGCTAAGAGCGGCATCTGTTAGAGTAGCACCACTTAACATATTAGCTATCTCTTCGATTCGTTCTTCTTTATTTAACTTCTTAATATTACTAATTGTTTCCTCCTCATTATCTAGTTTATAAACTTTAAAATGAGAAGATCCTTTAGCTGCAATTTGAGGTAAGTGAGTTATACTTATAACTTGTCTGTCTAAGCCTCCCATCTCAACCATCATATCGGCCATTCTATCAGCTATTTCTCCAGAAACCCCCGTATCTATTTCATCAAAAATAATAGTAGGTAGTTTTACTGCTCCCGCAATCATAGCCTTAATAGAAAGCATTACACGCGCAATCTCGCCTCCTGACGCAACAGATGTGATATTTTGTAAAACCCCATTCTTATTAGCAGAAAACAAGAAGCTCACTGAATCCTCACCATGCACACTTAAAGTTTCTCTTTGCTTAATTTCTATTTGAAAACGCACATTAGGCATTCCCAAAGGGAGCAAACGAGAGCTTAAGTCTTTTTCAATTTTAATTGCAGCAATCTTTCTTGAATTTGAAAGCTGTGCAGCTTTAGACTTCGCTTTATCAAAGGCAACTGCGCATTGATTCGTTAGCTCTTCTATCCGTTCATCATAAGAGGTTATATCATTTAAGCGAGTAACAAAATCCTCCTCTAGTGCCATAAGCTCTTCGACACTTTGGACTCTATGTTTTTGCTCTAATGAATAAATAATGTTCAATCTATTTTCCACCTCTTGCAAACGCTCCGGATTATAGACAACATTTTCGCTTTTATCTGCTATTTCTTGAGCAATATCTTTCAACTCAATAACAGCACTTTCCATACGTTGTGCTAATTCCTCTGCTTCTGGATAAATATTTTGCAGATTATTTAATTCTAATAATCCTTCCTTCAGCAAAGCTAGTAATCCAACTTCATCAGACTCAAATATTTGAGTTAATTTATATAAAGATGATTTTATATCTTCTGCATGCTCTAAGGTTTCCGATTCTTGAATTAACAATTCTTTTTCACCTACCTTTAAATTAGCTTCAGCAAATTGCTCTAACTGAAAACGGATATAATCTTCATCCGCTTTACTTTGCTCTGCTAAATCTGTGAGCTTTTTTAATGATTTTTCTAGGGCTTTCCACTCTGTATAAACCTGTACATACTCTGAGAGTATTTGCTCATTTCCAGCAATGATATCTAGTACATTCAGTTGGAAACCCTCTTTATTTAACAATAGGTTTTGATGTTGAGAGTGAATATCTATGAGTTGTTCTCCCAGCTCTCTTATCTGACTAACAGATGAAGGAGAATCATTAATAAATGCTCTACTTTTTCCTGAAGATTGAACCTCTCGTCTCAATATACATTCGTCGTCGTACTCTAATTCATTTTCCTTAAAATAGGATTTCATATTATATTTACTGATATCAAATACAGCTTCTATAACACATTTTTTTTCTCCACGACGAATAGACTTCACATCAGCTCTTTGACCAAGAAGCAAATTTATAGCTCCTAGTATGATAGATTTTCCTGCCCCAGTTTCCCCTGTTATAACAGAGAAGCCAGCATCAAAATTCATATGCAGTTCTTCTATCAATGCATAGTTCTTTATATGTAATGAGCGAAGCATATTGTAATATAATTTAAATCAATGAGAGATTATAAGATTGAAACTAGTCGATCAACTATATCCTGTGCCACCTCAGACTTCATTTTTAATGGGAAATCGGTTCGACTACTAGCATCAATCAAACTTACTTTATTAGTATCACACTGAAATCCAGCACCTTTATCTTGAAGAGAGTTGAGCACGATAAAGTCAAGGTTCTTCTTAACTAACTTTTTTCGAGCATGATCTTCCTCATGATCTGTTTCGAGGGCAAACCCAACCAAATGTTGCTTTGTGGTTTTCATCTGTCCTAGTTTCGCTGCGATATCTTGTGTCGGTTTTAATTCCAAATTCATTTCGATGCCATCTTTCCTTTTCATCTTAGTAGCAGACACGTCAGCTGGAGTATAATCGGCAACAGCAGCAGAGAGTATAGCAACATCCATATTAGGGAAAGCATCTACTGCTTCATCATGCATATCTTTAGCTGAACGCACATCAATACGAGTAATATTAGCATGTGTAGTTTTTTGCTGAACTGGTCCAGCAATTAATGTTACTTTAGCCCCACGTTCTGCACATTCTTCTGCTATTGCAAATCCCATTTTACCCGAAGAGTAGTTACCAATAAAACGCACAGGGTCTATCTGCTCATAAGTAGGTCCAGCAGTTATCAGAATATTCTTACCTGCTAAATCTGCTTTTTTTTCAAAAAACCTTTCGAGAACATTGATAATTTGGTCAGGCTCTTCCATACGCCCCTTTCCGACTAAATGACTAGCTAACTCACCCGATGTAGGCTCTATAATAATAGTCCCATAAGAGCGAAGAATATCTAAGTTGCGATGAGTTGATGGGTGAGCAAACATATCCAAATCCATAGCAGGGGCTACGAATACTTGAGATTTTGCCGATAGATAAGTAGTTATAAGCATATTATCAGCTACCCCATTAGCCATTTTGCCAAGAGTGGCTGCAGTTGCTGGAGCAATAAGCATAGCATCAGCCCACAAACCTAAATCCACATGACTATTCCATGTACCATCTCGTTGAGCAAAGAACTCACTAATAACTGGTTTACTTGTTAAAGCAGAAAGAGTTATCGGTGTGATAAACTCTTTCCCTGCAGGAGTTATTACAACTTGAACCTCTGCACCTTTTTTTATTAAGCCACGAATAATTAAACAAGCTTTATAGGCTGCAATACTTCCAGTTATACCTAGAATTATCTTTTTACCTTTCAACATAGGTTTATTTTCCTGTTAATTCACGTAATTTTATTTTAGTCAATTCAGCTTTCGTATTCAATGTAAAATCACTATTCAACATCCAGCCAAAATAACCTGCATCTTTCTGAAGTACTTCTGACACTGGAACACCTTTGTATTTACCAAAATTGAATACCTCTACTCCATTTTCATCAAAGATCATTCTCCCAGCCAAATCCACATTGTTATTATAGCTAGAATAATCAGATAAAAAAGCAATGTCATTTTTCAATTCATCATATCTATCCAATTGAGCCATTAATACTTCATAAGTAGCTCTTGTATCGGCCTCAGCAGAGTGTGCATCTTCAAGATTTTTGTCACAATAGAACTTGTAAGCTGCCGAAAGTGTACGTTGTTCCATCTTATGGAAAATCACTTGTACATCTACAAATTTTCGTTTACTTAAATCAATATCTACACCAGCACGAAGAAATTCTTCTGCTAGAAGAGGAATATCAAAACGATTTGAATTAAAACCAGCTAAATCACTACCTTCAATATCCTTAGCTATATTTTTTGCTACTTCTTTGAAAGTTGGACAATCTGCAATATCTTCATCAAAAATACCATGTATAGCAGAAGACTCTGCAGGTATTGGCATTTCCGGATTAATTCGCAATGTTTTAGACTCTTCGTTACCGTTAGGATGTACTTTTAAGTAACATATTTCAACGATACGATCAGAGTTTATATTAGTACCTGTTGTCTCTAAGTCAAAAAAGACAATAGGATTTTTTAAGTTTAATTTCATTTTATCTTTTGTGTTGGCAACCTATTAGTCGTTTAACATCATAGGCATTAATAATGTAAGTAGTTTTTCTCCCTCTTCTTGTTCCACTGGAATAATCACACCAGCACGTGATGGATCAGCCAATTCTATCACAACTTCATCAGAAGATATGTTAGATAAAATATCAATTAAGAAAGTAGATTTAAAACCAATACTCATGTCAGTGCCTGTATATTGGCATACTAAATTTTCTTCTGCTGATGTAGAAAAATCTATATCCTGAGCAGAAATATTCATTGAGCTATCTTTTAATCTTAGTTTTACTAAGCTACTAGCTTGAGAAGAGAAAATAGCTACACGACGTAAAGCTCCTATAAAAGAAACTCTATCTACTGTTACTTTAAAAGGATTATCCTTCGGTATCACAGAGTTGTAATTTGGATATCTACCTTCAATCAAGCGACAGATCATGTGATAATTACCCAACGCAAAAATAGCATTACGCTCATCAAATGAAATCTCTACTTCACCTTGTTCTTTTGGTAGGATATTCTTTAATAAGTTAGCTGGTTTCTTAGGTAAAATAAAAGCCGCTCTATCATTCCCTTTAGCATCAAGAACCTGACAGCGTACTAATTTATGACCATCAGAGGCTACCATAGTAATATCTTCAGTTGTGATATCAAAATACACACCATTCATTACAGGGCGTAATTCATCATCTGCTGTAGCATATACAGTACGATTAATACCTGCTAAAAGAGTATCAACTGACATAGTAAATTTAACAGATTCATTGTTTAGTGCTGCAGATTGAGGATACTCATCTGCATTTTGTCCCATTAAGCTATACTGTCCATTTTGATAAGTAACTGTAACCTCAAGAGTAGAAGAATCAACACTGAAAGTTAAAGGTTGCTCAGGTATTTCTTTTAATGCATCCAATAATGTTTTTGCCGCAATAGCAATTTTCCCTTCAGTTACACATTCAATAACATCAATTGATGTCTCCATAGTTGTTTCACTGTCAGAAACCGTTACAGAAAGGACACCATTTTCAAGTTGAAATAAGAAGCAATCCAATATAGGTAATGCATTTTTACTATTAATAACGCGACTTACAGCTTGTAAATGACTATATAATGCAGCGCTCGAAACGATAAACTTCATATCTATTGAGTGTTAAAATATTATCTATTATAATTATAATTTTCATCTAAAAATACTATACAAAGTTACAAAAAAAGATTGGGCTGTGATAATTTAAGCTATAGAAAAAGCCTAAGATACATTGCTAACTTAGGGTAAATATTGTAACTTCGCCTCAAGAATTAAAAATACAATAAATAATGGAATTTAGTGGAAAAGTAATAGCTGTATTACCAGTTAAAAGCGGAACATCTAAAGTAGGCAACCCATGGATGGTACAAGAATATGTAGTTGAAAGCAACGAAATGTATCCTAAAAAAATGTGCTTTGATGTTTTCGGTGAAGACAAAATAAAACAGTTTGATATAAAAATGGGTGAAGAACTTACTGTTTCATTTGATATCGATGCTAGAGAGTGGCAAGGACGTTGGTTCAATAGTATTCGTGCATGGAAAGTAGAACGTGGTGCTGCAATGCCTGGCCAACCACTTCCTCCTCCAGCTCCAACAGAAGCTCCTGATTTCCTTCAAGGAGATAACAACGACGATCTTCCATTCTAATTTTGTTTTTAAAGACAATAAAAATAGGCTGTCATCCGAGTAGGAAGACAGCCTATTTTTATATTATTTCTCCGATAAAAGACCAAAGCCAATCCTTTTCAAAATAAATATCCTATTCGGAGTTTTATTCATTGCATGATTACTAGAATAGCTTATCATCATGACACCGATAAGAGGATACGATGACACCGACAAGACATTACGATGTCGGTGTCATGATAAAATGAGAGTCACTTGATTACAGGCTTAAAGACACACCTAAAGCAATACCTAACAACCTATAATACATCTTTTTAGTTACTTCTTTAAAACACAAAAGGCCGACAAATGCCGACCCTTTGATTATATGTTTTTAAAATTGATTACTGCTTAGCAGCTTTTAATCTTTCTTCTTTCGTTTCGCCCGAAACTCTTTCTAGCCATTTCAACATAAATAGCATAATTAACATTGAGATACAACATGCACCTACGAATATCAACCAAGTATATGATAGAGGTATAGAATTGTAGAAGATAGCACCAATAAATAATAATTGGTTTCCTAAACCTGTAGCCAACAACCATAGACCTTGCATAATTCCTTGGAATTGTGGAGGAGCTACCTTAGATACAAATGAGATACCTAGAGGTGAAATAAATAATTCTGCAGTAGTTAAGATAGCATAAGTAAGTACAAGTAACCAAGGAGAAACTCTCTGAACATCGTCAAGTCCACCCATAGCTTCAACTTCTGATTTCAATGGTAAACCTATTGAACCTAGAGACATTACAACATAAGCTGTAGCTGCAATACCCATACCTATCGCAATCTTCTTAGCTGTGGATGGCTCTTTTCCTTTAGAACGCAACCATGCAAACACAGACATAACAATAGGTGTTAAGAATACTACGAAGAAAGGATTAATAGATTGGAACAATTCAGCACCCTTCAATGTAGTAAAGCCTAGATTGAAATTTAAGCCACTCAAGTCGGTGTAATCCTTAGCAAAGAATGTTAATGTTAAGCCATTTTGGTGGAAAGAGAACCAGAAGAAAATAACAACAGCAAATACAGCTAAAAGAGCATAAATACGTTGTCTAACTTCTTGAATTGGCATATCTGGAGCTTTAGTAGCATTACCATTTGCGATATCTTCAGCCTTCTTAGCTGGATCAGGGAATCCATTCTTATTAATTAAATAAATAACTAATGAGATAGCCATAGCTACAATTGCAATAGCAAAAGCATAATGGAAACCAGTAGTAAATACGTTTAGGTAATCATTAACAAATTGATCAATAGTTCCAGAGAAATTCATTTGTTGAGCAAATTGCTCCAATTTTACAGAACCTTCTGCAGTAATGTCTCCTCTTAGAAACGCATGGCAAAGGTCTGGTAAACTAGATTCATACTCAAAACCATTTTTCAATACCCACCAATTACGAATACCTACAGCCATTGCTGGAGCAAATATAGACCCTATATTAATAAACATATAGAAGATATTGAAACCTGCATCACGATATGGTGCATGTTTCTCATCATCATACATCTGGCCTACAAGTGCTTGTAAGTTACCTTTAAATAACCCATTACCAAAGGCAATTACAAAAAGAGCAAAACAAGAGATACCTAAATAATAGTAAAACTTGTCAGCTGGTACAGGTGTTGGTGTAGGATAAGATAATAATAGATATCCTAAACCCATGGTGATAAGACCGGCAAGAATTGTTCCCTTAAAATTCTTCGTTTTATCGGCGATTATACCACCAACTAATGCAAGTGCATAAATTAAAAAATAGAATGATGAATAGATAATACCGGCACCTTTTCCATCAAGTCCAAATTTTGTTTGTAAAAACAAAGTTAGAAGTGCCATCATGACATAGAAACCAAAACGCTCGCCCATATTGGCTAAAGCAGCTGGTAACAGTCCTTTAGGATGATTTTTAAACATAGGTTTGTCTTTTTATAGATTAGTATTTGTATGTATTAAGTTTCTTTTTATGTTAAAACGATTGCAAATATACAGCATTTAATCATTTTCGGTATTAAATAGTAAACAAACTTTAGCATTTACAAACTTTACTAAATCTGCTGGTGCTATTTTTATTTGTAACCCTCTCTTTCCCGCACTTACATAGATATGTTCAAATTTATCACAATGCTTATCTATATAAGTAGGAAAAGGTTTTTTCATACCGATAGGCGAACATGCTCCTCTAATATACCCTGTTGTAGGTAATAATTCTTTCATCGGTAGCATTTCACACTTTTTATTTCCCGACTCTTTTGCCGCTAATTTAAGGTCAACCTCTTCTATTCCAGGAATAACACAGACAAAATGTCCATTTTTATCCCCTCGTAAAACCAACGTTTTAAACACTTGATGTGGATCTTCTCCTAACCCTTGGGCTACATGTACAGCACTAAGATCTGCTTCATCAACTTCATATGGTATTAATTCATATGATATTTTCTCTTTATCTAATAATCGAGCAACATTTGTTTTACTAATTTTCATATATCAACTGTAACTTTGAAAGTGGCTGTAAGGCCACTTTGGCTAATTTCAACATTTTTTAAATAATAACAACTATAAAACCTATCTTTTTTTATAAAAATTCGTTTGTTATAGACTTTTTGAGGTTTTAAAAGTTAAGTCTTCGCTTTTTCCCTTTAAGTTTGCACTATCATTTTCTTTCTCTTAAATTTGTAATTCCCCTATAAACTAAAACTTTAAATCGTTTTTTATGAAATTCAAATATGAATTAGATGATAAATTAGCAGCCTTTCCACTACTTATGTATGGTCTTCAGTGGTTTTTGGTTTCAATACCTATGGTATTAATTATTGGAGCGGTTGTCTCGCATGTACAAGGTCTTGGAGCACCAGACCAAACAGCATATACTCAAAAACTAATGGCTGTTATGGGTCTTGGTCTAGTTGCACAAGTTTTAATTGGACATAGACTACCAGTAGTAATAGGTCCAGCATCTGTTTTACTAATTGGTATTATTGCTTCGGGAGCAGAAAACACACCTCAAATTTATACCGCAATAGTGATAGGTGGGCTATTTTTATTTATCCTATATGTAAGTAAATTACTCTCTAAATTACAATTTATTTTTACAACGAGAATCATCGTTGTTATAATGGCTCTCATAGCCTTTACACTATCTCCAGTAATACTAAATCTTGTTTTCAGCGATGGACAAGCTGTCTTTTCTTTAAGCTTTGCTATAGGAATGGTAATCCTCATGACTCTAGCTAACAAGCTATTAAAGGGAGTATGGAATTCAACTGTTGTACTTTTAGCTTTACTTTTAGGTACAGGAATTTATTATGCTTCAAATGGATCACCAGAATCTCTAACCGTTAATACAGAAGCTTCAACTTTACCATTCTTTAACTTTCCCTTTGAGTTTAATGGAGGAATTATTCTATCCTTCTTATTTTGCTATGTAGCTCTTCTTGTTAATGAATTGGGTTCAGTCCAATCTGTGGGACAAGCTCTAAAAGCAAAAGACATGAATAAGAGAAGCGAAAGAAGTGTAGGAATTGCAGGGGTTTTAAATATGCTCTCAGGTTCTATTGGTGTAGTTGGTCCTGTAGACTATTCGATGAGTCTTGGACTCATTAATGCAACAGGATGCGCTTCTAGATACGCACTCATCCCGGCAGGAGTTGGATTGTTTGTATGTGCTTTTATACCTAGCATTATAGGTCTATTTAACTTTATTCCCCCAGTGGTTATGGGTAGTATTATGATTTATCTGATGGCTTCACAGTTATCTGCCTCGTTCCAGATGGTAGCAACAAATGATATTGTTCACCACTTTAACCATGGTATTATTATTGGCTTACCTTTAATGATAGCTCTTCTAATTTCTTTTATGCCAGAAGAGTTAAACGCTCAGATACCAGCCCTTATTAGACCAATTGTTGGTAATGGGTTTGTGATGGGTGTAATAACCGTTCTTATTTTAGAACACGGCATTTTTAGAGACAAGAAACCTAAAAAAGTGTAAAAATCATAACTTATTAGGATTGACGCACTACCATAAATATGTTTTCTTTGTATTTATAATCAGTATAAGTATATGATACAAAGAAAACATATTTTCACAGCACTATTGGCATTAGGGGTAATTCTTCCCTCTTATGCCTCAGCTGACCAGCCAGATGAAATACCCAGAGATAGCCTAAAGGTCTATAATTTAGAAGAAGATGTTGTTGTAATTGCATCTCCCAAAGAAAATAGAAAGTTAAGGGAATTGCCCACTTCTGTTACCCAAGTCAACAAAAAATTGATGCAAGCACATCAAATTAGATCAATTAAAGATTTAACGGGTACAGTGCCCAACATCTTTATTCCCAATTATGGATCGAAACTTTCTTCAGCTATTTATATCAGAGGGATTGGATCACGTATAAATACTCCACCAGTAGGACTCTATGTAGATAATGTACCATATATAGATAAATCAGCCTTCGATTTTGACTTTTCAGATGTTGAGCGAATTGATATTTTGAGAGGTCCACAAAGTACTCTTTATGGTAGAAATACTATGGGTGGATTAATTAAGGTTTATACCAAATCGCCTTTCGATTATCAGGGTACAGATTTTAAGATTGGGACATCAACCTATGGTGATTACAATGCCTCTGTTGCTCATTACCACCGTGTGAATAATAATTTCGCATTTTCAACGGGAGGATTTTTCAAACATAAAGGAGGCTTCTTTAAAAACACCTATCTCGACAAGCAAATGGATAAAGGTGATACAGGAGGAGGCCGCTTTAGAGGTATTCTAATTCCTTCGTCTAATTTAAAGTTAGACTTGAATGTAAATTATGAATACTCTGATGAGGGAGGATTTCCTTATGGAGCCTATAACAAGGAAACTAACTCCTATGCAGAACCAAATAACAATAAAGAACATAGCTACAGACGTAGCCTCTTTAATACAGGCTTAAATCTAACATACCAAGCTGTAAATTTTGATTTCTCAGCTATTACAGGTTATCAAAGATTAAAAGACAGAATGTTTATTGATCAAGATTTTTCTCCTGCAGATATCTTTACAATTATGCAGAAGCAACAGCTCAATACTCTTTCTGAAGAATTTATATTTAAATCTAAACCCAATCGAAAATGGGAATGGACAACAGGTTTGTTTGGTTTTGCTCAAAACCTAAGAACTGATGGTCCAGTGTGGTTTCACCAAGATGGAATAAGGAACCTAATAGAGCGTGGCATTAAAACTGGTTTAGAGCAAGGTATAGGTATGATAAACAATATGATACCTCCTATTCAAATTGGATCAATGCCTTTCCCTATTCAGCCATCAGTATTTGCCGACTTCAATGTCCTAGATAAAGAATTACTCATTGATGGTGTTTTTAAAACTCCCATATATAGTGGATCTTTTTATCACCAATCAACTATCAACGATTTATTTATTGATGGCTTGTCGTTAACTGCTGGTTTCAGAGTTAATTACGAGCATAATAAAATGAAATACAACTCTAATAGTGCTATTCATTATGGTCTGGATTTTGGTGCTAAAGCTAGTTTAGTTGCCCCTTTTCCTATGCCAGAGCAAACCTATGGACCTTATAACGTTCAGTTAGAAAGCAACCCAAAGCTACAAGGTGATTTAAATAAAAGTTCTGTTGACTTTCTACCTCGATTTGCTCTCCAATATAATTTAGATAAAGACAATTCTGTTTATGCAACTGTAAGTAGAGGTTACCGCTCAGGGGGATACAATGTGCAAATGTTCTCAGACCTTATACAGTCTGAGATGCAAACTGTAATGCGTGGAGATATGATGAAAGGGGTTATGGGTAAATTAATGCAAGAATATAACCAACTAGACCCTGATAAAAAGCATAAAGTAGATATGATGGTAGATAAAATGAAAGAAAATATGCCACCACATATCTTGGATATGATACAAAATGGAGGTCCTACACCAGATCCTCTTGACATTGAAGATGCCACAGTCTTCAAACCAGAATACACTTGGAACTATGAAGTAGGAACCCATTTAAATATTGGTCAAGGTAAGTTCATTGCAGATTATGCCTTATTCTTACTAGACACAAAAAATCAACAAATTGCAAAATTTGCTCAAAGTGGATTAGGTCGTGTAACCGTCAATGCGGGAAAAAGCCGTAGCTACGGGGCAGAAGCAGCAATGAGATATCGTGTAGATGAAGTTATTAGCCTACATGCTGCATATGGATTTACTCATGCTGAATTCACAGAATACAAAACAAATAAGAAAATGAATGGAAAACTTCAAGAAGTAGACTACAAAGGAAAGAGAGTGCCTTTTGTTCCTCGCCATACATTAAATGCAGGCATCGATTTTAATTTCGCTATGCCTCAAAGATCATGGTTGGATGGTGTTTTATTAAGTGTAAGCTACTCAGGAGTTGGGAAAGTATATTGGACAGAAGAAAATGACGTAAGTCAAAAATTCTATGGCACATTAAATGCTAATTTAAGCTTGAAGAAGGGAAAAGCATACATGGATATTTGGGGAAGAAATCTCTATAATAAAGACTATGCTACTTTCTATTTCGAATCAATGGGTAATGGCTTTATGCAAAAAGGAGCTCCTATACATTTCGGATTATCTCTAGGATGTCAATTCTAAAAATTATACATTATTGTTTGAATTAAAAGTGAAAGTCGAGCTAAGTACAACACAACTTAGCTCGACTTTTTTTGGGTAGAAATATTCTTATTGAGTATTTAATTCTTCTCGTAAAAACTTAGGAGTATAACCAATATTCGATTGAGCTACTTCCTCTGGAGTTCCATGTCCTAAGAGTTTTCCACCGCCCCTACCTCCTTCTGGACCTATATCTATAATATAATCTGCTGTTTTAATAACATCAAAATTGTGTTCTATTACAATAACCGTGTTACCTTTATCTACTAGTTTATTCAATACACCTAACAACACTCTTATATCTTCAAAGTGAAGACCGGTTGTAGGTTCATCTAAAATATAGATTGTTTTACCTGTATCACGTTTAGATAGTTCTGTAGCTAACTTCACACGCTGGCTTTCTCCTCCGGATAATGTTGTCGAAGATTGACCTAATTTTATATATCCCAAACCAACTTCTTGAAGTACTTTAATTTTATTCAAAATTTGAGGTACATTTTCAAAGAATTCGACAGCTTGGTTTATAGTCATGTCCAATACATCAGCTATAGATTTTCCCTTAAATCTAACCTCTAAAGTTTCTCTATTATATCTTTTCCCATGACAAACTTCACAGGGCACATATACATCGGGAAGGAAATTCATTTCGATAGTCTTATATCCATTTCCTGAACAAGCTTCACATCTTCCTCCTTTTACGTTGAAAGAAAATCGCCCAGGTTTATAACCTCTAATCTTAGCCTCTGGCAATTCTACAAACAGCTTACGAATATCAGAAAACACCCCTGTATAGGTCGCTGGATTTGAACGAGGAGTACGTCCCAATGGAGATTGATCTACATTTACTACCTTATCTATATATTCTATTCCTTCTAATTTATCATAAACTAACGGATCTTGTAATGAACGATAAAATGTTTGAGACAGAATAGGCTGTAAAGTATCATTAACCAAAGTAGATTTACCACTTCCAGATACCCCTGTAACACATATCAAAACACCTAAAGGAAACTCAACATCTATCTGTTTTAAATTATTTCCTGATGCTCCTCGTAGCCACAAAGATTCACCATTCCCTTTCCGTCTGACAGAAGGTATTTCTATTTTCCTAGAGCCATTTAAATACTGTGACGTAAGTGTATCTGTTTTCAACATCTCCGTTGGGGTTCCTACAAAAACCACTTCACCACCTAATCGACCAGCTCTCGGTCCTAAATCAACTACATAATCTGCTGCTAACATCATATCCTTATCATGTTCAACAACAATCACAGTATTTCCTATATCTCTGAGTTTTTTTAACGAATTTATTAAACGAAGATTATCTCTTTGGTGTAATCCAATACTCGGTTCATCTAAAATGTAAAGGACATTGACTAGTTGAGAGCCAATTTGAGTAGCTAAACGAATACGCTGACTTTCTCCTCCTGAAAGGCTGACAGAACTACGATTTAATGATAGATATTCCAATCCTACATCTAAGAGAAATCTTAGTCGAGTATTTATTTCTTTCAATATTTCAACAGCAATAATCTTTTGTTTACTGTCTAAATAAATATCTACATTCTCAATCCACTCGTGAAGCTCAGCAATGTCCATTGTAGATAACTCAAAGATGTTTTTATCATGAATTTTAAAGCTCAGAGCTTCCTTGTTCAGTTTAGCACCTCCGCATGCAGGACAAACCATTGTCTTAGCAAACTGATCAGCCCATTTTTGAGCTGTTGCAGAAGAGTCTTTATCTTGCAACATTTGAATATACTTTATTACCCCTTCAAATGTGACAAAGTAATCTGATGATGTACCAATTAAAGTATTCTTGATTTTTATCCTTTCATCTGACCCATAAAGAATTTCTTCTATTAAATCATCAGCCAAATCTTGAATAGGAGCTTTTATGTCTTCTTCATACTTTTCTAGCAAAGCTTCAATTTGCCAGAATATCATAGAGTTTTTATACTTACCTAGAGGAGCTATTGCTCCATTATAAATAGATAGCTCCTTATCAGGAATAACTTTATCTACATCGATCTGACTAACAACTCCCAGTCCTTTACATTTTGGACAATAACCTTGTGGGGAGTTAAACGAGAAGTTATGAGGTGCTGGTTCACGATAAGACAAACCTGTGGCAGGGCACATTAAACGCTTACTATAATGACGAACTTCATCACTATCAGCATCTAAAATCATGATAAGACCATCACCCTGTTTCATTGCAACAGAAACACTCTGCTTCAATCTTTCAAAATCAGAGTTAGACACGACCATTTTATCAATTACAATTTCAATATCATGGTTCTTATATCGATCTAATTTCAATCCATATACAATCTCTCTAATCTCTCCATCGATTCTGACATTCAAATAACCTCTTTTTCTTATTTGCTCAAAAAGTTCTTTATAATGTCCTTTACGAGCTTTCACGACAGGGGCAAGCAAGTAAACTCTCTTGCCTATATAATGATTTAAGATTAAGTCAAGAATCTTCTCTTCAGTGTATTTTACCATTTTCTCACCTGAGAGATAAGAATACGCGACACCTGCTCTTGCATACAACAATCGTAAGTAGTCATAAATCTCAGTTGTAGTACCCACTGTAGAACGTGGATTTCGGTTAGTAGTCTTTTGTTCAATTGAGATAACCGGACTCAAACCTGTTATTTTATCAACATCAGGACGCTCCATATTCCCTAAGAAATTACGAGCATAGGCTGAAAATGTTTCTATATATCTACGTTGACCTTCTGCAAAAATGGTATCGAAAGCCAAAGAAGACTTACCACTACCACTCAATCCTGTAATAACAGTAAGGCTATTTCTTGGAATTTGAACATCTATATTTTTAAGGTTGTGTACACGAGCACCGTATACATTTATATATTCAGTTTCTTGCATATTCATCATTCACAGATTCATTATAACACCTTTCATCCTCTAGTCTTATAAAAGACTAGAATAAAAAGTAATCATTTTGGCATCAAACCACAAAATTAACGTTTACAACTGAATTATAGTTTCAATTAAGCCATAATTATTTTCTTAACCGTGATTCTATGTGTATATATCAGTTTATTTGTACCTTTGCTTAACTTAAGGTATTAATTCTTTTAGACTATAGAACAAAACAAGAATGAATAGAATAAAGCGCATTTTCTTAATATTTACTCTATTAAGCTGCTCTGTTTTAAGCGGTTTTGCACAAGACGCTACAGATTTTTTCTTACATACTATTCAAAAAGGAGAAAACTTATACTCCATAGCAAGTATGTATAAAGTTAGCAAGGAAGATATTATAAAGCTCAATCCAGGTTCAGACCGAGTAATTTATACAGGTAAAGCCCTTAAAATACCTCAGAAAACGGTACAAAAGAAAGATGACATCTTTTATACGATAAAGCCTGGTGACACCTTATATAGACTATCTGTTGATTATAAAGTTTCAACACAAGCTATTATGCGTGCAAACCCAGGGTTGAGTGCTCAGAATTTTCGTAGTGGTCAAGTTATTCGAATACCCAAAACATCTGAACAAGACGTACAACAAGAAATTGTAAAACGCCAGCAAGAGGATGATCTAATTCAATCTGATATTAGACCAGCAGTAAAACCTCGATGTAAAGAAATGCACAAGGTAAAAAGACGTGAAACTATTTTTAGTGTCAGCCGGAAATATGGCATTACAGAACAAGAATTAATCAATGCAAACCCCGAGCTCAAAGATGGAATGAAAAAGGGCATGTTTGTTTGTATACCATACCCAAAAGAAACTTCTCAAAAAGAAGATATAGCAGAAATTATAGAAAATCCATTTGTTGTAGATAATCCTCCTACTGATTCTGAAGTTTTTAAAGAGTTAGAAGAAGAGGTTTCTTACAAGGCTTTATCAACTATTAAGACAGCGATTATACTACCTTTCCTTCCTGAAAATGGTCATAGAGGTGAATCTATGAGAATGATTGAATTCTATGAAGGATTTCTCTTAGCGGTAGATAGCCTAAAACGCTCAGGTGTTTCTGTGGATATGTATGTATATGACTCTGGTAAAACAGAGTATTCTATTAATACAATATTGTCAAAGCCCGAGTTGAAGGAGATGAATGTAATTGTTGGACCTTTATATCAAGTACAAATCAAGCCTTTAGCAGAGTTTACTCAAAAAAATAATATAAGACTTGTTATACCTTTTTCAGCAAAAACAGATGTAGTATTCAATAATCCATCTATTTATCAAATTAACACTCCTCAATCTTATTTGTATAGTGAAGTCTATCAAAACTTTGCACGTAAATTTGCAAATCCAAATGTTATTTTCGTCAATGCTCAGCAGTATGATAATGGAAAAGAGGAGTTTATAAAAGGATTTAAACAAGATTTAGACACCAGATCCATTGCCTATAAACATGTAGCGGTAACCGATTCTGTAGGATCTCTAGCAACTAAGCTAAACCCACAAAAAGCAAATATCTTTGTACCAACTAGTGGCAAAGATGTCACTCTTATAGAACTTATACCGAAATTAACTCAATTAGTAGAAAGATACCCTGAACTAAATATAAGTATGTTTGGATATCCTGAATGGCAAACTTACACACGAGATCATATTGATAATTATTTCAAATTAGATACGTATTTCTACTCTTCTTTTTATACAAACAACTTATTACCGGCTGCCAAATCCTTTACACGCTCATACCATAAATGGTATAGTAAAGAGATGATTGACACCTATCCTAGATATGGAATGCTTGGCTTTGATATAGGGTATTTCTTTATAAAAGGATTATCTATCTACGGAACTGCTCTTGAAACTAGGCTAAAAGATTTGCACCTAGATCCTATACAGACAGGATTTAATTTTAATAGGGTAAATACTTGGGGAGGTTTTGTTAATAAGAAAGTATTCTTTGTACATTTTAATCGTAACTATGAATTGGTTAAAATTGATTTTGACTAATACAGAAGTAAATAAATTATGCATAAATTACGACAAATAATAATCCTTTGCCTCTTCTTACTAACCTGTAACTTAGTAAAAGCTCAAATAGGAGATATGAGGAATATACTTAGTGTAGGAGGTAATGCCGGAATAAATATAAACTCGGTGATGTTTACACCAACAGTTAAACAAGGTACACTTATTGGACCTTCATTTGGTGTATCGGCTAGATATATCTCTGAAAAATATTTTGCAATGATTTGTGGAGCACAATTAGAAATCAATTTTTCACAAAGAGGATGGAAAGAGCAATTTGATGAGCAACCAGAAAACAGCTATAGCCGTACGATGAACTACATAGAAATACCGTTTTTGGCACATTTAGCATTCGGAAAAGAACCTACAGGTGTACAATTTTTTATTCACCTAGGTCCAGAAATAGCTTTTTTAATCAGTGAGAATGAAAAATTCAGCGATCAGTTTGAAGCTAGTAATGTGACTATGGCTCAATATGGTAAGACTGCAGAGAATAAATTTGACTATGGCATTACTGGAGGTTTAGGATTAGAGTGGAAAACAAAAAAGGCTGGAAACTTTTTAATTGAAGGAAGATATTATTTTGGATTATCTGACTTTTATAATAATTCTAAGAAAGATTATTTTGATAGATCCGCTCATAGTGTCTTCACTATAAAATTATCTTATCTATTTGATCTCATAAAAAAATAAAATCATTAAACTCAAGAATAAATTAAAGGCTACTTAACTCGCAAATTAAGTAGCCTTTTTATTAATCTATAGATAATAAGATAGATATGCGCCAATTTAATCCATCAAAAGTCTTTTCAAACATGATTAGCAGTTCAATATAAACTCAAAGTTTACAGATCTTTCTTCATGATAATATGTGGGATACCTGCATTTATAAAAGAATTTCCAGTCATGATAAACCCATATTTTTCATAAAAGACTTTAAGGTAGAGTTGAGCTTCTATTTCAATAGCATTAGCTTCGAGCAACCCTTCAACAACTTGGAATGTTTGTTCCATCAACTCATGCCCTACTCCTTCTTTTCTATACTCTTTCACAACAAGAAAACGACCGAAGGATGCTGATTTTGAAAAGATTATGTTCTGAGGGAAAATACGAGTATAGGCTACTAATTCTGTTTTTACAAAACCTAATAGATGCAAAGCTTTTTGATCTTGATAATCAATATCCTGATAATAACCTTGTAATTCTAATACAAAAACCTCTTGCCTAACATGTAGTATTTTATACAGCTCTCTACTCGTTAATTCATTAAAAGACTTTACAACCCATTTTATATCTCGAATATTCATATTTTTTACTCTAAAAGATTCGACGTACAAAATAGAAACATATCGTCATAGAATAGATCACTCAACTTATTTAAAACACTTTTAGTGACTAATTTTCGGTCAAGTAAACTATTATGTTACAGCAATAAATCAAGAATATACTATTTCTATATGAAACTCAATAATAAAATGAGAGGTAAAAGTAGAGGAAGGAATTCTTTTAGACCACCACGAAGGAATTTTAAAGCTTGACTAATCCGATAATTGATCGTTTGAGGAGACACATCTAAATAATCAGCAATTTCTTTATGTGTCATATTCTTCAAACGATTTAACTCAAAAGCCTCTCGATAAGTATCGGGCATCGTTTTTAGTAATAGCTGATATTTCTTAAAGATAGATCCATTTACAAAATCATCAGGTGTTGCTAAATCTTCAGATTCTCGTATTATTTCTGCATAAGCTCGCCTACGAACATCTAAATGAGCTATCTTATTTAATGACCGATTCTTGACCATAGTAAACAGCAATGACTTTAGAGACAATTTATATGATATCTTGTTTCTATTTTCCCAAACCCACAACATTACTTCTTGAACAACTTCTTCTGCTTCTTCAAAATCCACATATTGTGAAGAAAAGGCCACTAAACCCCTGTAGTAAAAAGTGTAAATTTTTCTAAAAGCATCATGACTCCCTTCATTTAGTTGCTGGATGAGTTCTTTACTATTTTCACTATTTGTCAACGCCAATACACTCCATATTTATATTCCGACTGCAAACCTACAACAAAAGATACACATCATCAAAAAATATTTTTTAAAAAAAACCTCTTTTTATTTAGTACTTATATATACTTAATTGTATTAACTTTACAACAACCATATATTAAATTAAATATAGATACAGACATTCTGAAAAGAACCATGGAGCTAGACTATAAAACACTCACTAAATATATTGACAATAGTTTATCGACTGAAGAAACCCAAAAAGTCGAAGAATGGTATAATAAATCTGAAGAGCATAAACAAAAGATGCAAGATTTTTATACTGTTTACAAACTAGAGAAGGCTTCTTATGCCTACGAAAAAGCGGATGAGAATGTCAGTTTTGAAAGGATAAAGAGCAAAATAACTCTTCACAAAGATAATACTTCTCCTCTGTCACCAACTCGCTTTATTCCTATTTTTAGAAAGATAGCAACACCACTCGCAGCCTTTTTTACAGGAATAGTCCTTACTACAAGTATACTCTTATTCCTTATGCAAGATAATATTAATGCTACCTATATTGCATCAACCGATGATAACCAAAGAAGTGAAATAACGTTACCTGATGGAACAAAGGTTTGGTTAAATGCAACAACACAAGTAAAATACACAGAATCATTTTGGAATAAAAAGAGAATTTTGGCGCTTGATGGTGAAGCATACTTAGAGGTAAAACCCAATAAAAAAAAGCCATTTATTGTATCTGCTCAAGATGTAGATGTAAAAGTGCTTGGAACTAAGTTTAATGTTCGCTCCAGAGAAAGTGAAGCTGAAGTTATAACTACATTACTAGAGGGTTCAGTCCAAGTAAAAAGTTCAAAAGTAGAAGACTCTACCATTTTAAAGCCAGGACAAAGCATCATTATAAATGCAAAAGATGGCAGTTCTGAATTATTTACATATAGTAAACCTCATAATATTTTACTTTGGAGAACAGGAGAGTTAACCTTTGATAAAAGTACATTACAAGAGATTGCACAAACACTTGAACAGCATTTCAATATCCATTTTCAATTTGAGAATGATAAGCTAAAAGAAGAAATATACACTTGTTCCTTCTCTACAAATGATAATATAGACTATATATTAAATATACTAACACTCACCGAAAAATTTAAATATAGAGTAATAGATAATAAAGTTATTCTATACTAAATAAAGAAACTCTCTAGGTCTATACACTAGAAGTATAAAGCTGATTAATATTTATAAGAAAGAAAATCCCAAAAGCAGAAATGTTTTTGGGATTTTTATTCTTTAGCTAACTATAGAACTAAAAAGAACTCATTTTTTCCAACTTAAATAAAACTAAGAAGATCTTTTGACTAACTCATGCTATGATCATAACACCGACAAGACATCATCATGTCGGTGTTATGATAGATCTATGACTCAGACTAAAAAATAATTTCCTTTAAAAAGACTCTAACATCAAAAGTATTAAAACTCTAATAAACAGATAGTTAAGTTATATATGAAAATATTTATATAAAAAAACGCAAACATTCTTTAGTAAGACTTAAAACCAACTTGTATTACTTATAACTTTTGAAATCTAAACATAAATTAATAAACACTCTAAAAAAATGAAACAACACATTCCATAAACTTTTCAAAGAAAAACAAATTACTCTTATCAAGATAAACACTATTACTTATACATTTTTTATCAATTAACAAACTATGAAATACAAATTTCAATATTTGTTGTTGATTCTACTATTAGTATCAATGAGCACCTTTGCTAATGCACAGAGCTCTAAAATTACGGTAGATTTCAAAGAATCAACATTAGAACAAATCATCAAAGAGATAGGGCAACAAGCATCCCTATCAATTGTGTATAATGTCAAAGACATAGACACTCAAGGAAAATATAGTATTAAAGCAACAAACGAAGATGCATCAGTTGTTGTTGAAAGACTACTAAAAAACTCGAATGTTAATTACACAATCAAGGACAATCATCTTGTATTATCCGCTAAACAAACAGCTAAAGCACAACAATCAACCACAAGACACAAAGTAACAGGTAATGTAGTAGATGAAGCTGGAGAATCCTTAATCGGTGTTAGCATTGCTATTAAAGGTTCATCAACAGGAACTATTACAAACATTGATGGCGATTTTAGTATCGATGTTCCCAATGGTAGCGAATTAGAAGTTTCATACATCGGTTATATGTCTCAAAAATTTAAAATCACAAAAGGTCAAGACCTGAAAGTTGTTTTAAAGGAAGACACTAAGACACTCGATGAAGTAGTTGTTACTGCCTTAGGTATTAAACGTGCAGAAAAAGCACTTAGCTACAATGTACAACAAGTAAAGGGAGATGAACTTACTTCAATAAAAGATGCAAACTTTATGAACTCTATTTCTGGTAAAGTTGCAGGTGTAAACATCCAACGAAGCTCTGCAGGCGTGGGTGGTTCTACTCGTGTAGTAATGAGAGGGAATAAATCAATCATGGGAGATAATAACGTTTTATACGTTGTTGATGGTATTCCAATTGGTAACCAAGCAGACAGAAGTGGAAGTGGCACAGGTTTCGGTGGTATGACTTCAGGAGAAGGTATCTCGAATTTTAACCCTGACGACATTGAAAGTATTTCTGTCCTTACAGGTCCTTCTGCTGCTGCTCTTTACGGAGCTTCTGCTGCAAATGGCGTAATTCTTATTAATACAAAGAAAGGTAAAGAAGGCAAAGTCAGAGTCAATGTCAATTCTTCATTTGAAGCTGCTAACGCATACATTTTACCAGAATTTCAAAATACCTATGGTAATAAATCTGGTGATTCCAGATCATGGGGTGATAAATTAGCAACTCCGACATCTTATGATCCAAAAGATTTCTTTAATACAGGAAATACTTTTAATAACTCATTCAATATATCGGCAGGAACAGAAAAAAATCAAACTTACTTTTCTGCTTCAGCTATCAATGCAACAGGAGTTGTTCCTAACAACAAATATCATAGATATAATGTAACTCTTAGAAATACAGCTAAATTCTTTAATGACAAACTTACTATTGATGCATCAGCTAGTTATGTTAGAGAATTTGCTAATAATATGGTTTCTTTTGGTACATACTTTAACCCTATTGTAGGAGCATATCTATACCCAAGAGGACAAAACTTTGAACAAGAAAAGTATTTTGAAAGATACAATGAAAATCTTGGATATAGTGAACAATACTGGAGTCCTGGCGACATGGGTATGGATATCCAAAACCCTTACTGGATTGCATATCGTAACATTAGACCAGAAGCAAAAGACAGATATATGTTTTATGGACAAGCAAAATATGATTTAACTAATTGGTTAAATATAGCAGGCCGTGTCAGATTAGATAATACTTATACTGAAAAAGAAGATAAAAGATATGCTTCAACTATAAACACATTTGCTAAACCAAAAGGAAGATACACCTATTCTAACTCTACTTTCAAACAAAAGTATGCTGATATTATGGTGAATCTAGACAAAGATCTAAATACTAATTTTCACTTAACAGCGAATATCGGTTCTTCTTTTGAAGAGTATGATACAAAAGGTCGTGGATATGGTGGACAATTATTATTAGTTCCTAATAAGTTCACATATACAAATATTGATCCAACCAATAGTACACCTTCAGAAATAGGAGGAAATAGTAGAACAAGAAATTTTGCAATGTTTGGTTCCACAGAGCTATCATGGAACTCTGCTCTATATTTAACTCTAACAGGTAGAGGGGATAAACCATCTCAATTAGTAAATAGTAAAAATGAATGGATTTTCTATCCATCAATAGGTCTTTCAGCTCTAGTAACAGAACTATTGTCAGATGATTTACAACAAAGAATTAAGCCTGTTCTTTCTTTCTTGAAAGTTAGAACTTCATATACAGAAGTAGGTTCACCTATTCCATTCACAGGTTTAACTCCAGGTACTATTACTCACAATATTTCAGGAGGAGCTGTTGATCCTTATGAATATTATCCTGTGTCAGATCTAAAGGCTGAAAGAACAAGATCATATGAATTAGGGGTTGATTCTAAATGGTTTAACAATATTCTTTCAATTGGTGTTACCTTATATAAATCAAATACATATAACCAATTGCTAAAGGCTCAATTATCAAAGGGTTCTGGTTATAACTATATGTTTGTTCAAGCTGGTAACGTACAAAATAAAGGTATTGAAATAAACTTAGGCTTAAGCCAGTCTTTCAAAGACTTTGAATACAATACAGTATTAACAGCTACAGCTAATAGAAATAAAATTAAAGAATTAGCTCACAATGTAAAAAACCCTGTAGATCCTACACAAATACTAGACCTTTCAGACATCCAAATGGGACGTTTCCGTTTGAGAGAAGGAGGTCAAATTGGAGATCTGTATGCAGATGAATGGTTAAAACGTGATGACGAAAATCATATTAACTACAACAAAGAAGATGGTGATCAATTACTAACCGAATCAACTACTCCATATAAAATTGGTTCTGTCAATCCTAAATGGAATTTAGGCTGGAACACCACACTTTCCTATAAAGGCTTTAGCTTTAACATGCTCTTTAATGCTCGTATTGGAGGACAAGTTATTTCCAAGACACAAGCTATGCTTGACAAGTTTGGAGTTTCAAAGGTTTCAGCACAAGCAAGAGATGCAGGAGGTGTACAAGTAGGTGATTTTGTAGTAGATCCTAAAACCTATTATGAATCAGTTTCAAATCTTGATGCATATTATGTGTACTCTGCAACAAATGTAAGATTACAAGAAGCTCGTCTATCATACTCTTTCCCTAAGAAATGGTTTAATAACATTGTTAATGATTTGTCATTATCAGTTTATGGAACAAACCTTTGGATGCTTTATAATAAAGCTCCATTCGATCCAGAATTAACTGCATCAACAGGTACATTTGGACAAGGTTATGACTACTTCATGCTTCCAAGTCAAAGAACGTTTGGAGTTGGACTTAAAGTAGGTTTCTAATCTTTAATTTTAATATTATAAAAATGAAGAAATATATATATTTAGCATTAATAGCATTACTATCTGCTTGTGCCGACTATGAGGATATTAATTCAAATATCTACGGTGTTACAGATTCAGAGTTAAAAGCGGGAGGACTAGCATATGGTTCCGCATTTATGAAAATGCAACAATTAGTTATCCCTATTGGGTCTCCAGATAAAACTACAGATCCAGGTAATGATCTTCAAAATACAGATCTAATATCTTCTGGAAACTATATTGGATATTTCGGAAACAATAACAATTGGGGCTTCAATATTGAATCAAATTGGAACTTTAGAGAAGACCGCATGACTTATGCTTATGAAAACTTTTACTCTAAGCTATATAGATCATGGAATGATATTTACAAAGAAGCAAACGGATCTGAAGAACCTAATGATAAAGCAACTTTAGCACTTGCTAATATTGTAAAAGTAGCAGGTTGGTTAAGAGCAACTGACGTTTTTGGACCTATAGTATATACTAATGCAGGAAAAGGTAGTATTGCTCCCAAACTAGACTCACAAGAAGATGTATATAGAGCAATGCTTGCAGATTTGGATGAATCAGTAGAAATTCTAAAAAATTACCCTTCATTATTAATGAATGACTATGATGCAATTTATGATGGCAACACTAGTAAATGGGTAAAATTCGCAAATTCTCTTATGCTAAGAATGAGTGTACGTGTACATTTTAAAGACCAAGCTTTAGCACAAGAGTACATTCAAAAAGCTCTCGATCCAGCAAACGGAGGTGTCATTGAGAATATTGAAGAAGAAGCTAAAGTTCAAAGTACCAGCAAAATGCCATTATTAAACTCTCTGTTAGCTTCTATAGATTATGGTGAAACTAGAATGGGACTAGGTATATGGAGTTATTTAACAGGATATGAAGATCCTCGTATATCTAAATACTTTACCAAAGGAACTTTTTTTGATGAAGCTCATTATTTAGCTGTAGCGCCTACTAATAGTAGGAGTAAAGAGATGGGGAAAAATACACCTGAATTTGCATCTAAACCAAATGTTTATGAAGGTTCTCCACTCTACTGGATGCGTGCATCGGAAGTATTGTTTCTAAAAGCTGAAGCAGCATTATTTGGATTAATTTCAGAAAATCCCAAACAGCTATATGAAGAAGGTGTGACTATGTCTTTTGAAGAAAATGGAGTAAAGGGTGTAGAACAATATCTAAAATCTAAATCAAGACCTACAGATATTGATATGTCAAATTATCATTATGGTTACTACTCTGCCAAAATTTCCGAAAAGAATACATCACCTAACTGGAATGATATGAATCAGGCTTCTAACCTTAGCCAAAAAGAACAACAATTTCAGAAAATAATGACTCAGAAATACTTAGCATTATATCCGAATGCTGTTGAAGCTTGGACAGAGTATCGTAGAACAGGCTATCCTTTTATACTACCACCTGAAGACAGAGAAGCTCCTAAACGAATTGGTTGCACAGAGTGTCTTGCACCAGAACGTTTTAGATATTCACCAAGCGAATACAGTAATAATCCTAATATGAATGAAATTCCATCTCTGTTAGGTGGAGAAGATACAGGTGCTACTAAAATGTGGTGGGTTCGTGAAGACAGACCATCTCAACGCTAATTTTAAGAAAATAAAGACAATGAAATCAAATATAAAAACGCTTATACATATAATACCTTTTGTATTGACAATGGTATTCTTACCCCAAGCTTGTAGTAAGTGGACAGACACTGAACGAGATATTTTGGAGAACCAAGAAGGTTTAAAAAGACGTATTCCATACTTAGAGGCAGAATCGATGGAAGATCTTACCTTAGACTTACAAGAGTATTTTAAAAATATTAAAGAATATAGAGAAACTCGCCATGTCAAAGGATTCGGATGGTTTGGTAACTGGACAGGTAAGGGGGACAATCCTCAAAACTACCTCAAAGCACTACCAGATAGTGTTGACTTTGTTTCTTTGTGGGGATGTAGAGGAAATTTAACTCCTGAGCAAAAAAAGGATCTTAAATTCTTTCAAGAAGTAAAAAGTGGGAAAGCTATACTCTGCTGGATTATTCAGGACTTAGGAGATCAATTAACACCTATAGGAAGAGATGCTCTTGACTATTGGGTTGAAGAAAAAGGTAAAGGAGTTTTCGAAGATGGAGTTAGAGCTTATGCAAGTGCTATTTGTGACTCGATCGAAAAGTATAACTTAGATGGTTTTGATATTGATTACGAACCAGGGTACGGTCATTCAGGAACTCTAGCCAGTGGTCAAGAAATATCTCCTAATGGAAATAGAAATATGCAAATTTTCATTGAAACATTAAGTGAAAGACTCCGTCCTGCAGGACGTATGCTTGTTATGGATGGACAACCAGACCTTCTCTCTAGTGAAACTTCAAAACTTGTAGACCATTATATTTATCAAGCTTATTGGGAAAGTAGAACTAGTTATGTTTTAAGTAAAATTAATCATCCACACCTATCAGATTGGGAAGAAAAAACAATTATTACTGTGGAGTTTGAACAAACTTGGAAAACAGGTGGTATTACTCATTATAGAAGTACAGTGAGACCTGAATTAAATAGAGAACCAGGAACACAAATATTAGATTATGCAACTTTAAATCTTCCAAGTGGTAAACGAATTGGTGGTATTGGTACTTTCCATATGGAATATGATTACGCAAATATCAACCGTGAAGAAGCTGAAAACAGACCATACCATTGGCTGCGCAAAGCTTTATACTTTGGAAATCAAGTTTATCCTATTGAAAAATAACAAGTGTATAAAATGAAAAAAATTATATTATCATGTCTTAGCTTATTCATCCTTTTTACAGGATGTCAAAATGAGCTATATAAAGATGCCTTAGAAGATCATAAAAGCGATCAAGGTATTTATTTAAAGAGCAATGACTTATTGCAAAGCTTTGTTGCTGAAGGTCAAGACACATATATTAATGATGTCATTGTTAATTTAGCACGTAAAACGAATAATCAAGTAAGTGTCGATATTCAAGCTGGAAGTCAAGATCAATTAGATGCATATAATGAAAAAAACAGGACTAACTATCCTCTTCTTCCTTCTGAAATGTACGAGATTAATGATCAGTTAACTTTTGAATCAGGATATACTAGTCAAATTCTTCCTATTAAAATAAAAAACTTAGCATTTAATGGAAATAGTACTTATGCTCTGCCTATCAAAATAAAAGGGGATTGCACAAATATAATACCTGGCCAAGATGAAACCATTCTAGTTCTAGAGCAAAAAATAATTACGAAATGCTTAAGAATGAATGGATCTGGTTCTGAAGACGAGAACATGTTCCCTAATGACTTTAAAGTTGATCAGTGGACCATGGAGGTTATGATAAATAGAAATAACTATCGTTCTAATAACCGATCTATATGTGGAACTAAATTGGCGAAAAACTCATCTAACAATGATGAAATCTACCCTCGTTTTGGTGACGTCACTATTGAACCTAACCAATTACAAATAAAGACAGGTAATTCTCAAATAGATGTTCCTAAAGATAAGTTTGAAGCGAAACCTAATGAATGGTATATGATTTCATTTGTCTATGATGGTCATAAACACTATGTATATATTAATGGAGAATTAGTTGCAGATCGTGAAATAAGAGAAGGTGCATATGGTTTAGTTGGATTCTGGCTTGGTGGTTTAAATGAACTTGTACGAGAAGTTCGTTTCTGGAAAACAGCTAGAACACATAAACAAATTCGTGACAATGTATGGAAAACGATACATCCAGATTCTGATGATTTATTATTATACTATCCAGGTAATGGAAAAAAATATGATCATGAAAGCAAACAAATCACAGAAGATGAATCTATGATTTGGGACTGGAGTAAAAATGAAAATCACTTAAAACTACCTAGTGGTGCCATTTTTGATAATAATAATGGTGAATATTTCGTTTTCCCACCTCAAGTATAAGTTTTTTACTTTAACCGAATAAAGTAAAGAGATAAAATAATAAAGCCTGAATAATCAATTGGTTATTCAGGCTTTTATTATTCTATCATTTTGTTGAGAAATTCAATCCTTTTTACTTTCTTACATTTCATATGTAATAACATCCAACGTCATGAAGAAAATAAATTTATTTATAGGAATTTGCATACTAGGCACTTCACTAGTTTTAGGGTCGTGTAAGCAAAAACAAATGATTCAATATAGAGATATCGAAGCTGATAAAGTTGAATTACTGAATCAAAGGATTGTAGAAAAGAACATAAAATCAATTGAAGAGATTGCACAATTATATAGACCCAAAGATTCCGATGCTGAAGGGAATTATTCTTATGAAGTTATTACTTCTGAAAAGAATAAATATCAATTGATTACCATAAAAGAAGAAGGTCTGAATGATGACTCACTCTATGGCATATTAACCGTTATTACTCTTGAAGAAACAGGACTAAATACATGGAATGCTATCAGCATAAAAGAGGCCTATAAGTGTTGGCCAAATAGAGGACATCAAGAATGGGGACCCGAATTCTGTAATTAAAATAACAGTCTATACCCAATTAAATGTAAAGAGGACATGTCCAATAGGCACATCCTCCTTATATTTATTAAAATCAAATACTGCTTTTTTATCCAAAGCGGTGCTTTAGCTCCTAAGTAATAAGTGTCTATTAATCATCGACACCTTTATGTCTTTTCTGCAAAACTTGGACTACATCTGTAAGACTATAACCTCTATCAAGTAGTAACACAATATAGTGATAGAGTAAATCTGCAGCCTCATTTAAGAATAAGTCATCTCTATCTCGCATAGCCTCAATAACCAATTCTACAGCCTCCTCTCCTACTTTTTGAGCAATCTTAGCCGAGCCTTTTGTATATAGATATGCTGTATAAGACTGATCAGGAGATTCTAATCTACGCTCATTCAACACATCTTCTAAGTACTGTAGAAAATGATGATTATTTAGTTTTTCTCTCCAACAGGTAATACTTCCTGTATGACAAGTTGGACCAACAGGTCTAGCCTTTACCAAGAGAGCATCTCTATCACAGTCAACACGAATATCATATAGATTTAAGAAATGTCCACTTTCTTCTCCTTTAACCCAAAGCTTATTTCTTGACCGACTCCAGAATGTCACTTTTTTAGTATCTAAAGTTAACTGAAGGGATTTTGCATTCATATAGCCTAGCATTAGATTTAATCCCGATTCAACATCTTGGATAATAGCAGGAATCAAACCCTTATCATCATAATTTAAATTTCTAAAGATAGTAGTTAGGTCAACATCTACACCAGCTCTCCAGAGAGTGAATTTGAGTTCATCTATATCAATTAGATTAAAGTGGAAGACACTAGCTGCTAAAACAGCATCTACTTTTCCGTGAACTAAAGCATAATAAAAATCTTGAACACTTCCTGCTCCACCTGAAGCAATTAGAGGTATAGATAAGATAGATTTTAAATTAGCCAACACATTAAGAGGGTAACCTTTCTGCTCGCCATCATGATTCATTGAAGTAAATAATACCATTCCGACACCTCTATTTTGAACTTCCTCTGCCCAAGCCATTAGCTCCTTGCCAGAATTTACGGTGCCAGCAGCTTCAAAAACCATCCATTCTTTATCTATGTTTTTTGCATCTATTGCAGCAACAATAGCCTCAGAACCAAATTCTTTAACTAGCTCATTTATTAAATTAGGATCACGAATAGCTGCACTACCAACAGAGATCCTTTTCACCCCCATATCAAACAATTCTTGAGCATCTTTAACAGAAGAAATTCCTCCTCCTACAATAAAGGGAACATTCACTTTTTCAACAGCTTCCTTAATCCATTCCCTATTTATCTTTCGTTTTTCCGTTGTAGCAGAAATATCTAATAAGACAATCTCGTCAGCTCCTAAATTAGCATACTTTTGAGCTAAAGAAACTACATTTCCTACTTCTTTAATTCCTGCAAAATTAATTCCTTTTACAGCTTTACCATCCTTGATATCAATACAAGGAATGATTTTCTTTACCTGTTTATCCATGATTTCAACTGGTTTAACGTTATTCTTTTTTCATAAATAGCTTTACCTACAATTACTTCAGACACACCTATTTTCTCAAGTTCATCTAGGTCTTCTAATCTTGACACACCACCTGATGCAATGAGATGAAGTTGTTTGTACTTTTCCTTTAAGTTACGATATAAATTCAAAGAAGGTCCATTTAACATGCCATCTTTTGAGATGTCTGTCGAAATAACATACTGAAGATCATCAATATAATAATCTATAAATTGATAAATCGTTTCATTAGTTTGTTCTGTCCATCCCATAATTGCTATTTTATCACCCCAAACATCGGCACTAACTATTATTTTATCTCCTCCATATTTATGTAACCATTCTTTTACCAATGCTGGTTGCTGTATAGCCAAACTTCCAATACCTACATAACTTGCTCCACCTTCTAAAGCATTGACTAAATCTTTTTCACTTTTAACACCTCCACTAAAATCAACTTTTAAGCTAGTGTTTTGACAAATATCTTTCAATACCGCTAAGTTTTGGATAGACCCAGATTTTGCTCCATCTAAATCGACTAAATGCAGTCTTTCTAAACCAGCCTCTTCAAAAGCTCGTGCCACTTCTACCGGTTTAGAATGATAAATAGTACAATCTGAATAATCTCCTTGTACCAGACGAACACACTGCCCATTTTGAATATCTATTGCAGGTATTATATTAATCTTTTTCATAAGATTCCTTTCGATGAGGGTAAGATATTACCTGTTTGTAAAATAGCTTGTTTGATAGACCTAGCAAATGCTTTAAATACAGCTTCAATAATATGGTGTGTATTTTCCCCTTCAGCCGAAATATTTAAGTTACATTTGGCTGTCTGACAGAAAGAATGGAAAAAGTGTTTAGCCATATCAATAGGGAAATCTCCCACATATTCTTTTTGTAAATCAACATCCCAAACAAGATATGACCTGCCTCCAAAATCCAATAGGACTTTTGCTTCACACTCATCCATAGGTAATGCAAATCCATAACGAGCTACTCCTTTTTTGGAACCCAGAGCCTGATTGAATGCTTCACCCAATAAAAGAGCAGTATCTTCTATAGTATGATGTGCATCTACTTGTAAATCCCCTTTGGTTTGAATGGTTAAATCTACTAATCCATGCCTAGCTATCTGATCCAACATGTGATTAAAAAACTCTATTCCTGTTGAAATAGTAGATTTACCTTCTCCATTCAAATCTAGGACAATATTAATAGACGTTTCTGATGTTTTTCGAGAACACTCAACCCTTCTACTCCCTTGTGAAATAAACTGTTGTATCTCTTTCCACGAATCAGATTGAAAGCTGATAGATAAATTATCAGGAGCTTCACTTGTTCCATACCATATACTTTTTATACCCATATTTTCAGCCAACTGTATATCTGTAAGTCTATCTCCGATGACATAAGAATTGTCATAATCTAACAAGTCATTTAAGTAAGACTTAACTAAACCTATTTGGGGTTTACGGTTTATAGAGTGTTCTTCAGGAAAACTTGGATCGATAAGTATATCTTCAAAAACAACTCCTTCACCTTTAAATATTTCAAGCATGAGCTTATGAGGCCCATTAAAATCTGAATATGGAAGAGATTCTGTTCCGAGACCGTCTTGATTGGAAACCATTACTAACCTATAATCTGTACTTTCAACAACTTCTTTTAATGCACTAATTACATCCTTCTTAAATTTTAGCTTATCAAAAGAGTCAACTTGAAAGTTTGATTTAGGCTCATCAATTAAAGTTCCATCTCTATCAATAAATAAATATTTTCTTTTTTGTAAGATCATTTTAACCTCCTTTTAAATAAAAGTAAACTCTCCATTAATTTTTTATTTTCTACAGGTAATCCAACCGTAAGTCTCAACCCATGAAGTAAACTTGGGGGTATATTACGTATACGAACAACAATGCCTTTAGAGCATAAAAAATCATATAGTTCTTTATAATGAGGAGTCTGAACAAGTATAAAATTGGCTTCCGACTCAAAGACACGATTAAAAAATGACAATTGAATTAAGTCATTATAAAGAAGATTTCTTTCCTTAATTAAAAGCTGAATATGAGTCTTAATTTCAGGTAAATAGTTCAATCTATCGAGGACTAAATCCTGAGTACTCTGACTAACATTATAAGGTGGTTTAATGCGATTTAATATCTCTATGATTTCAGGGTTCCCAATACCTATCCCTAGTCTTAAACCTGCCATACCATAAGCTTTAGACAATGTCTGAACTATAAATAAATTATTGTATTTATCCAATAATTTAATTGCTGAATCTGAATTACTAAAATCAAGATAAGCCTCATCAACAACCACTATTCCAGTAAATAAACGGCAGACTTGTTCGATTACAGATAGTGGAATCAGGTTACCAATGGGATTATTGGGCGTACAAATAAAAAGCAGCTTATCTGTATTCTCTCTATTTTGCTTCAACACGGTAAGGGGGATTTGAAACTCCTCCGTCAATAAGAATTCTCTCACTCTCACATTATTAATCGTTGCCGAAGTTATATACATAGTGTAACTAGGATTAAACGTAATTATAGAATCAATCCCTGGCTCACAAAAAACTCTGATTAATAAATCGATTACTTCATCACTTCCATTACCTATAAAGATTTGCTTTGAACTGACATTCTTTATCGTTGAAAGAACCTTCTTTAATTCACATTGAAAAGGATCTGGATATCTATTATATCTCAATCCAAAGGGATTCTCATTTGCATCTAACCAAATATTTGCATCACCTTCATATTCAACACGAGCAGATGAGTAAGGTTGTAATTTGAGAATATTATCTCTTATAAGTTCCTTTATGTTTATGTTATTCATCCTATTCTCCTTTATTTTCAACAAATTCTCTACGTAAACGAGAGGCCAATGCATGTGCCTCCAAACCCTCGGCCTTTGCCATCGTCTCAACAATAGGACTTATTTTTGCTATTCCTTTAGCAGTCAATTTTTGAAATGTAATTTTCTTAAGGAAAGCATCAATATTTACTCCACTATAACTTTTAGCATATCCGTTTGTTGGTAATGTATGATTGGTTCCAGAAGCATAATCTCCAGCACTCTCAGGTGAATAATTTCCTACAAATACCGATCCTGCATTCTGAATCGAACTCAAATAAGAATCCGCTTTATCAATAGATAAAATCAAGTGTTCTGGAGCATAAACATTAGAGAAGTCAATACAAGTATCTAAGTCATCAAAAACAATAAATCTCGATTGTGATAAAGCAAGCTTTACAATATTTCTTCGCGGTAAAGATTCTAACTGTTCATCTAATTTTAGCATAACTTGTTCAAGAATATCGACATTTGTAACAAGAAGAACAACTTGACTATCTGGCCCATGCTCTGCCTGAGAAAGTAGATCTGCAGCAATGAAATCGGGATTAGCTGAATCATCAGCAATGACCAAAACTTCGGATGGTCCTGCTGGTAAATCTATTGCTACTCCCTGTTCTTGCGCATACTGTTTAGCAGCCACAACATATTGATTTCCTGGGCCAAATATTTTATAAACAGGAGAAGTTCTTTCTGTTCCCTGAGATAGAGCAGCTATTGCTTGAACACCTCCTAATTTTAAAATTTGCTTTATACCACAAAGCTGAGCAGCATAACATAATGCCGCATCTATTTTTCCACTCCTATTTACCGGTGTACACAATACCACTTCTTTGCATCCCACTATTTGTGCAGGGATAGCAAGCATTAATAGAGTTGAAAACAATGGAGCACTTCCTCCTGGTATATACAGCCCTACTTTTTCAATAGCACGAAATTCTTGAGTACAAAATACTCCAGGAAAAGTTTCTAACTTTACTGCTTGTGGAATCTGAGCAATATGGAATTGTGAAATATTCTCATAAGCCTGATTAATTGCAATCTTCAAAGGCTCATCAATTTGATAAGCATTCTTTTGCAATTCTTTTTCATCTAAATAAATAGAGGAAAGCTTCACTTGATCAAACTTTTCCGTATAAGCTAGTAGTGCAACATCTTTCTTTATACTCACACTTTCAAATACCTCTCTACAAAGATTTTTCAAATTTTGATGATCGAGTAAAGGACGCATACATAAAGAGTCCCACAACTTCCTACTAGGGTTATCTATTAATTTATATGTCTTCATATTAACCTAATATTTTTTCAATAGGCAGAATTAAAATATCTTCAGCCCCTTGTTGTTTCAACTGATCTATAATATTCCAAAAATCATCTTCTAGAATGACAGAATGCAAGGAATACCAATTAGGATCACTCAGTGGAATTAAAGTTGGACTTTTCATCCCAGGCAATAAAGAACATATCTTTTCTAAATTGTCCTTTTGAACATTTAACATGATGTATTTTGTATTCTTAGCACGTAATACTGACTCGATTCGAAAAATCAATTTATCTAAAATTGCTTTCTTTTCAGGGGACAGTGAAGGGTTGACAGCTAAAACAGCTTCAAATTTAAAGATAGAATATACCTCCTTCAATCCATTTTTGAATAAAGTTCCACCCGTACTTACAATATCACAAATCACATCAGCCAAACCAATACTAGGAGAGATTTCTACAGAGCCAGAAATTTCATGAATCTTAGCTTTAATTTTTTCTCTCTTTAAAAACTCTCGAACGGTATGTGGATATGAGGTAGCAATTCTCTTTCCCTCCAAATCGGATAAAGAAGTAAAGTTCACCTCACGAGGTACAGCAATAGAAAATCTACACCTAGAAAATCCCAATTGCAAATAAGATAAGTCTTCGGCACTTTTTTCAATTAAAGTATTTTCTCCTATTATGGCAACATCAACAACCTCATCTTTTAAATATTGAGGAATATCACCGTTTCTTAGATACAACACATCTAAAGGAAAGTTACTAGAAGACGTAAGCAACTGATCTTTTCCATTTTCAATTTTGATTCCACATTCTTTAAGTAAGCTAAGAGATCCCTCATTAAGCCTTCCTGATTTCTGAATAGCAATTTTAAGATTCATAATTTTTTAAATAAAAAAAGCCCACCTGAATTAACAGGCGGGCTCACATATACTTTGTTTATTATATAATCAAATACTTAGAATAAGAACTCTTCATATATAGACAACATCAGCAGTCTCACCTGTGTGGGCGGGATAAAATGATGATGAATATGATGAGTAAATAAGTTCATTTCTTACGTTTTGGTTTAATTTAGATTACCAAGGTAACAATTTGTTATTATAAGACAAATTATATATCACATTTTAACATCGTATCTATAAAATATAATCTTATAGTGATTAAAGTTTAATTATAAGCCTATTCTATTAATATATGTTATACAACATGCATATATAGGCTCTGAATTTGTCAAAATCATCCAAAGCATTACCTTTGCAATGTGTTTTTCATAGTATTAGATTTAAGGTTAACAAGATTGGAGCAAGGCGTTGCTCCTTTTTTTATGCCTTTTTCTTTAAAAGACTACACTATCCTATCTTAATGCAAAGCAACTCCACTACAAGTATTACATATTATCATTCAAAATAATACTCCTCTTTTAACACTCTATTTTAGCAAACGTATATTAATTACCAACCCAAAATATTAATAGATGTTATATAACACATCTTTATAGCTCCAAATCTTGCCATAACCAACCAAAACACTACATTTGCAGTGTGTTTTTCATAGTATTAGATTTAAGGTTAACAAGATTGGAGCAAAGCGTTGCTCCTTTTTTTATGCCTTTTAAATTGTGTTTTAATATCTTTTGAGCTACGATCCAATTAATTAGAAAAGAAGATGACTTTTATCGCTAAAAGTAGTGATTAAACAGCCTGATTAATACCCTAAGTTAGGGATTGCACAACGTATTAGTGTTCCTTATCTTTGTAGTGTTGAGAATTATTTAATTAGTCATGATTTTTATTACGTAGCCACATTTAATGAAAATAAAAAAGCCTAGCAGTGATGCTGGGCTTTTCTTATGTCTATAAATAGCACTTTAATTTATATCCTCTTCAGAAGATGACGTAGGATTTTCTCCTATTATAGATATACCTCTTTGTAGAAGCAGGTTATTTGGAAAAATATGAAGCTTACCATCATCAGTTCGTAGATGAGTATAAAAAGTAAGTATATTTACGACTTTTGCTTCCATAGGAAAATCTTTATCTTGAATACGAATATAGTCCCCAATTTTGAAAGGAGTATTGAAGAATATAATCATCCCTGCTGTTACATTGCTTAATATTGACCATTGCGCAAAAAGAGCTACTCCTATAACAGCAAATATGGATGACAGAGCTACAAATATATTCTGCTTATCTACACCCCATATAGTGATTAATGATGTTACAGCCAAAATATTAATAGAAATCGCACAAATACGCTGAACAGGACCTATCCGTGAATTTAGTTTAGTACTAAAGGATGCATACTTACTTATCAGTTTTGAAATAATCACTCTTAGCACCACTGCTACCAGAATTGTAGCCAAAGTAAAGATAATCTGAGGCAAATAGCCTCCTAATTTTATTTCCATAAAATAAAAAATAGTTCTAATTCAAATAAAATAGTGTGAATTAAAAAGAAAGAGAAGCTCAAACTTACTGGCTTCTCTTTCTTTTTGTTTTATTTATCATCGTCGCTAACATCTATAAAGAGAGTATCATCATCTACATTTCTATGCCGAGAAAACTTATACCAGTTTATTAATTCAAAAATAGCATAAATTACAGAAGTAACTCCTATAATAAGTAACGCTGTAGAAACAGTTCCCGAAGGATTTGCTATAGCCATTGCTCCTGCAATAAAAATAAGTGTTGGAACAATAAAATAAGCAAATGGTACAGTTATCCATTTTCGAGCTCGCATAAGAGAAGCAATTTGCTGTATTCCTCCAATCATCAAAACTAATCCTAATAGGATAGTCAATATATCAACAAAGAAGCTTGGTATAATAACTAGAAACAAGCCAAATAAAATACTACCTATCCCTTCTAAAGGAAAAGGAAGCTCTGTTTCTTCATTTTTCTTAGCAAAATAACCGATGGTAGAAATCAATCCTGGAATAAGGAATAATATACCAATCGTAATAATCAAATAATTTAAAGCTTCATTGGGCCATACAATCAATACAATACCCAGTACCAAAGCAAAAACAGCTCGTAAAAAAGAATAACTAATACCTTTCATCATTTAAATGCAGTTTTTAGGATATTAAAAGCTATTTCTCCTGTCACATTTTCATTTTCACCATAAGCCACATGACGCGCATCGAAACGCTTCTTTACTTCCTCAATAACGTCTTCACTTATTTTTTCTTCAGAAAGACGAGTAGTCAACCCTAAAGAACGGAAGAACTCTTCTGTATTAACAATTGCTTGTTCAATTCGTTCATCAATAGAGCCTTTTTTTATACCCCAAACTCGCTCTCCATACTGGACAAGCTTATCTGCTTTTTGATCTTTAAGAACACGTAATGTTGCAGGTAATATAATAGCTAATGTATGACCATGTGTTAAGCCCGTCAAAGCGGTTATTTCATGACCAATCATATGAGTTGCCCAATCTTGACTTACCCCCATAGAAATAAATCCATTCAAAGCCATAGTTGCAGAAAGCATAAAGTCTGCCATCAAATTATAGTCTTTTTGATTCGCCTTAATTTGTGGAGCAATTTCAATCAATGTTTGCAAGATTCCTTCCGCCCATCTGTCCATAATTCTAGATTGACGAGTAGTGGTTAGGTATTGTTCCATTACATGTACAAAGGTATCCGACAAACCACAAGCAACCTGATAAGTAGGTAATGTAAAAGTTACTTCAGGATCAAGGATTGAAAACTTTGGAAAATTAGAATAGAATCCAAATTTCTCTTCTGTCACCTTACTCGATATTACAGCCCCATTATTCATTTCAGAACCAGTAGCAGGCAAAGTTAATACTGTTCCCAAAGGCACAGTTTCTCGCACACGCTTTCCTGCTAGTACCAGATTCCAAGGATCAGTATCAGTCAATAATGCTGCAGAAATCAACTTCGATCCATCAATGACAGATCCACCACCTACTGCTAAAACAAAGTTGACATCATTCTCTTTACCTAATTTTACCGCTTCACGCAATGTTTCAACTTTTGGATTGGGTTCAATTCCCCAAAACTCAACGCACTTATAATCTTTAAGAGCATTTTTTACTTGGGTATATACTCCATTACGCTTTACACTACCTCCTCCAAATGTTATAAGAATTCTACTCTCATGAGGTATCTCCTTAGACAAACGCTCGATCATCCCCTTTCCCATTATCAGTTTTACGGGGTTTTGAAATATAAAGTTATCCATATTTACTAGATTTTAATTCTTATCATAAAGGAATAGAATTTATCTATTATCTACAACAGTTCGACCTTATAAATAGTTATTAATACCTTTATTTTTGAATTACATTCTGTTACTTTTTACAGTGATTTATGTTAAAAACAACATTTTTTATATGTTTTATTTGCACTACATAACTTTAATACATAGATTTGCGACTATCAAATTATAAAACAGATGAAATTTTCAATGGTAAATACATATTGGTGGTGGCGTCTTTTACAACTCGATGAGTCGTGAAGGAGCATTGCTTTATGTATTATATTAATTGAACATTAAACGTATACAACGAGCCTTGTCGCCAACGCGACAAGGCTCGTTTTTTTGTATCAAAATTTCAAACAACACTATAACTCAATACTTTTAATTTAGAAAAAATGAAAACTTATTTAGCAGATTCGAAGGGATTTTACGGACAGTTTGGAGGAACTTTTATTCCTGATATCTTAAAACCATGCATAGATGAATTACAAGAAAAATATTTAGAGATTCTCAATGATCCTGAATTTCAAGAAGAATATTACTCACTATTGAAGGACTATGTGGGACGCCCATCTCCTCTTTACCTATCTAAACATTTATCTCAAAAATGTGGATGTAAAATTTATCTTAAAAGAGAGGACTTAAACCACACGGGTGCTCATAAAATCAATAATACAATTGGTCAGATTCTTTTAGCGAAAAGACTTAGCAAAACAAAGATAATTGCGGAAACAGGTGCGGGTCAACATGGTGTAGCTACTGCTACCGTATGTGCCTTGATGGGTATGGATTGCCATATTTACATGGGTAAATTGGATGTCGAACGCCAACACGTCAATGTACAAAGGATGGAAATGCTTGGTGCAACCGTTCATCCTGCAACATCTGGTAGCATGACCTTAAAAGATGCTGTAGATGAGGCTATCGCAGCATGGGCAAAAAATCCATCAGAAATATATTATTTAATTGGATCAACTGTAGGACCTCACCCTTACCCAGATATGGTCAGCAGGTTACAATCTATAATTAGTAAAGAAATCAAACAACAATTAGAAGAAAAAGAAGGACGTGACTATCCTGATTATCTTATTGCTTGTATTGGTGGAGGAAGTAATGCTAGTGGCACAGTTTATCACTTTGTGGACGACTTAAGAGCGAATATTATTTTTGCAGAAGCTGGAGGAAAAGGTGTAGAAACTGGAGAAACGGCAGCTAGCATCAGTGCTGGCAAAGAAGGTATTCTGCATGGATTTAAAACCTTAGTCATGTACGATGAAAACGGAGAGATTAAAGAACCTTATTCTATTTCAGCTGGACTAGATTATCCCGGTATCGGACCACTACCTGCGCACTTAGCCGCCGAAAAAAGAGCTTTAGTACTTGCTATAAATGATGATGAAGCTCTAAAAGCAGCATTTGAGCTAACAGAAAAAGAAGGCATCATCCCTGCGCTTGAATCAGCTCATGCACTAGCTGTATTAGACAGAGTAACATTCAAGCCAGAAGACGTTGTAGTGGTTACTCTTTCGGGTAGAGGCGATAAAGATATAAACACTTATTTAGCTGAAAGAAAAAGATTTATCTAATCGCATAAAATATTGATTTTTAAAGATGTATTTTGACAAAAAGTAAATATTAATACTTATATTTGGCTATAATGAGATAATGATAGTTCCATTTTTATATTTATAGCCAAACTTGTTACATTATGAAAGCTAATAGTCCTTCTGTCCTACTGATATATACCGGAGGTACGATAGGAATGATTGAAAATCCAGATACTGGAGCTCTCGAGAACTTTGATTTCGATCACTTGATAACTTATGTTCCCGAATTAAAACGCTTCAATATAAATTTTCATTCCTTTCAATTTGACCCTCCCATCGATTCATCAGATATGGATCCTTCTTTTTGGGTTGATTTGGTGAAAATTATAGACCGTAATTATGATAATTACGAAGGTTTTGTAATTCTTCATGGTACAGATACTATGTCTTTCACGGCATCTGCATTAAGTTTTATGCTAGAGAATATAAACAAACCTGTTATTCTAACTGGCTCACAATTACCCATAGGTAAACTACGTACTGATGGTAAAGAAAACTTGCTCACAGCTATTGAAATAGCAGCAGCTCAATATCCCAATGGAGAACCCATTGTACCCGAAGTTTGTGTTTTCTTTGAAAACCATCTCATGAGAGGTAATAGAACTATCAAACACAGCGCCGAAAATTTCAGAGCTTTTAGCTCATTTAATTATCCACCACTTGCAACAGTAGGTATTCACATTAAATATGAATATAACCTTATTCGAAAAGTAGATAAGAATAAGAAGCTAAAAGCACACTATCTATATGATCCACATGTAGCTATCGTTACTCTCTTTCCTGGTATTCAAAGAGATATTGTTGCTCCAGTTTTTGAAAATGAAAAAGTAAAGGCTATCGTACTACGCACTTATGGGTCGGGCAATGCACCACAAAGACCTTGGTTTATTGACTTGATTAAAAGAGCCACAAAACGAGGAGTAATCATTATCAATATTACTCAATGTGCAGCAGGTTCAGTAGAAATGCAACGATATGAAACAGGAATACATCTCTTAGATTCAGGAGTAATAAGTGGCTACGATAGTACTACAGAATGTGCTGTAACCAAACTTATGTTTTTACTTGGACATGGTTATGATTATGAAAAAGTAAAAAAACTAATGAGTTCGGATCTCGCTGGAGAAATTAGTAAGATGGAAGATTATTAATTCTATATTAAAAGATAAAGTGGAAAGTGCTGTATACAGCACTTTTTTTATATCCTTAGATACAAAGGATACAACAAAAACCTACCCTATTAAAGATATTAATTTCAACTCTAAAATGGTTATTTATAACATCACGACTGTATATTATTCCATCTAATCAATCTTTAAGTAAGAAAAAACTTTAAAACTGATATGAATCTGTTTTAACCTAGTAAAAACATCATCATGACACCGACATGATGACTTCATGTCGGTGTCAGAAAAAAGTCTAATTATTCATGCGTATTTTTATACATTTAGAATTATCCTTAATAATAAAGAGATAAGTACACCGATCTAGTTAAGTATTTTATTACTAGAAATACATGATTATCATGACAGAGATTTAAAGACAGTAATCAAATTCAGAGTAAACGAATTACTCTAAAAGATAATCTTCCTTTATCAAAAGGAGTAAAAAAGTTTATATTAGACTAAATGTAAACATGAATTTACAATTCCCTTATTTCTTGTAAAGACTCTTATTCTTAGTAAGATATTACAACAGTATTACAAATCTTATATAAAAAATGAAAACAGAAAAGGGTGTGTATATGAAGAGGAATAAAAACAGTTAGCCCTATTCCCATTCTTATATACATATATACACGTATTTTGAACAACCAAGTAACAAGAAATAAATACAGAACAAGGGATCATATTCCGACAAAAAGTAAATTTACAGCACAAAATTATCACACTTAAAAATCGGCATATTTAAAATTTATTCTGAAACAATCTTAGGATCTGTACTTATCTCTATAAATCCCCAAAGTAAGCACATAAGGATATGTAAAGTATTTACACAAAAAAAGCGGATAATAATCACTAGGATTACATCCGCTTTCTCTTTTATTTGTAATAATTTATTCCCACTCAATAGTTGCAGGTGGCTTAGAACTAATATCATAGGTAACACGATTTACACCGCGCACTTTATTTATAATATCATTAGACATCTTAGCCAAAAACTCATAAGGAAGATGAACCCAATCGGCAGTCATAGCATCAGTAGAAGCTACTGCACGCAATGCTACTGCACTTTCATAAGTTCTCTCATCACCCATTACTCCAACAGATTGTACAGGTAGTAAAATCACCCCTGCTTGCCATACCGTATCGTATAGATTCCAATCAATCAAACCTTGAATAAAAATATGATCAGCTTCTTGTAATACACGTACTTTTTCTGGAGTAATATCACCTAATATACGTACCCCAAGACCAGGTCCTGGAAATGGATGTCTTTTAATCAGATGCTCGGGCATACCCATCTCACGGCCCACTCTACGAACTTCATCTTTAAATAAAAGACGTAAAGGCTCGCAAAGTTTTAAGTCCATCTTTTCTGGTAGCCCACCCACATTGTGATGACTCTTAATTACTGTTCCTGTAATTGATAAAGACTCAATAACATCAGGATAGATAGTGCCTTGAGCTAACCATTTTACATCTTGTATTTTATGAGCTTCTACATCGAATACATCAATGAAACCCTTTCCTATAATTTTTCTCTTTTGCTCAGGATCTGTTACTCCAGCAAGTTCTGAATAAAACTTTTTACTAGCATCAACACCTATTACATTTAAGCCTAAGCATTCATAATCATGAAGTACGTTTTTAAATTCATCTTTACGTAACAAACCATGATCTACAAAAACACAAGTTAGGTTTTTACCAATAGCTTTATTCAGTAATACGGCAGCAACAGAAGAGTCAACCCCTCCACTAAGAGCCAATACAACTTTATCATCACCAAGTTGTTTTTTTAACTCGGCAACCGTATGCTCCACAAAAGAAGCAGGTGACCAAGAACCATGACAACCACAAATATTAAAGACGAAGTTCTTTAGTAATTGAGTACCATCTTCAGAGTGATATACTTCAGGATGAAATTGTACAGCCCAAATAGACTCACCTTTCACTTGATAAGCAGCAATATCAACCTCTTCCGTTGAAGCAATTTTTTCAAAATTATCTGGAATAGAAGTTATGGTATCACCATGACTCATCCAAACTTGAGAGTTTTGAGATATACCTTCCAATAACAAATTATTAGAATTCAACCATGATAATTTAGAACGACCATATTCGCGAGTAGCAGTAGGCTCAACCTTTCCACCACACTCAGATGCTATAAATTGTGCACCATAACAAATACCAAGAATAGGATATTTACCCCAAATATCTTTTAATGCTATTTTAAAAGCCTTATCATCATAAACAGAGAAAGGGCTTCCCGATAAAATAACACCTTTGATAGAGTCATCATCCTTTGGAAACTTATTATAAGGTACAATTTCACAGTAAGTGTTTAATTCACGCACACGTCTGCCTATCAGCTGAGTAGTTTGTGAACCAAAGTCTAGAATAATTATTTTTTCTTGCATAACTAGAAGTTGTATTGTATTTGAGTACAAAAGTACTCATTTTAGGGGAAATTATTTTTTTTCTTTCAACAAATCTCTTATTTCACCTAATAAAACCTCTTCTTTACTTGGTGCAGGAGGTGCAGCAGGTTTCTCTTCTTCTTGTTTCTTTCGAGTCATTTTGTTAATTAATTTTACAAACAAGAAAATAGAAAAAGCGATAATTATAAAGTCAAATATATTTTGAATAAACATACCATAATTGAGTGTTACTGCGGCAGTAACTTCTTCCCCAGCGGCATCTACTACAGCATCTCTCATGATCCATTTTAGCTCTGTAAAGTTCACTCCTCCAACAAGTAAACCTATAGGAGGCATAATGATATCGGCCACAACAGAAGATACAATTTTACCAAAAGCACCACCGATTACAACACCGACAGCCATATCAACTACGTTGCCTTTAACTGCAAACTCTTTAAATTCTTGAATTAACGTACCTTTTTTCATAATTTTATTTTTTAGTAGTCATTTAACGTGCGAATATAAAAACAATTACTTATTTTTGCACTCCATCGAATAACTAAATACTAGTTAAGAGCTATATTTTAAACAAAATATTTTATTAAATCCTTAAAAGTTTAAACAAAATGATTAAAGTAGGTATTAACGGTTTTGGCCGTATCGGACGTTTTGTTTTCCGTGCTGCTCAAAAAAGAAATGACATTCAAGTTGTTGCTATCAATGACTTAATGCCAGTAGATTACTTAGCTTACATGCTAAAATATGATACAATGCACGGTCAATTCGACGGTACTGTAGAAGCAGACGTAGAAAAAAATCAACTTATCGTAAACGGTAAAGCAGTTAGGGTAACAGCTGAAAGAAACCCAGCAGACCTTAAATGGGATGCAGTAGGTGCTGATTACGTAGTTGAGTCTACTGGACTTTTCCTAACAAAAGAAAAAGCTCAAGCTCATATCGAAGCTGGTGCTAAATACGTTGTTATGTCAGCTCCATCTAAAGATGATACTCCTATGTTCGTATGCGGTGTAAACCACAACGAATATAAAGGTCAACAATTCGTTTCAAATGCATCATGTACAACAAACTGTCTAGCTCCTATCGCTAAAGTACTTCATGACAAATGGGGTATCACAGACGGTTTAATGACTACTGTTCACTCAACAACTGCTACTCAAAAAACAGTTGACGGTCCTTCATTGAAAGACTGGAGAGGTGGTCGTGCTGCTGCAGGTAACATTATCCCTTCATCAACAGGTGCTGCTAAAGCTGTAGGTAAAGTATTCCCTGCACTTAACGGTAAACTTACAGGTATGTCAATGCGTGTTCCTACTCTTGACGTTTCTGTTGTTGACTTAACTGTTAACTTATCAAAACCAGCTACATACGAAGAAATCTGTGCTGAAATGAAGAGAGCTTCAGAAAACGAACTAAAAGGTATCCTTGGTTATACTGAAGATGCTGTAGTTTCTTCTGACTTCCTAGGTGATGCTCGTACTTCTATTTTTGACGCTAAAGCAGGTATCGCTTTAACAGATACTTTCGTAAAAGTTGTTTCTTGGTATGACAACGAAATCGGTTACTCTAACAAAGTACTTGATCTTGTTGCTCACATGGCTGAATACAACAAATAATTAGCTATTATAGATTAAGCAAAAAGGATGTCCTAGGACATCCTTTTTTTATATTCCTAAATTTCTAAAAAGCTCTAAAACAACAAATACTATCTAGGGAATATTAGAAAGCTCGTTTCTTTTTTGCATTTTTGTATAATAACCACCGTAAACAAAAATTCTTATGAGAAAACTAAGTCTATTATTAATTTCACTTTGCATTATGACAATGATACATGCACAGAACCCTTTTTTTGAGAAATACAATACGCCTCATAATACGGTTCCTTTTGATAAAATCGAAAACAAAAATTATGAACCAGCTATCTTAGAGGGTATAAAGCAACATTCTGCTGAAATAGATGCTATAACATCTAATACAGCTTCTCCTACTTTTGAGAATACTATTTTAGCGTACGAAAACTCAGGAAAACTATTAGATAGAGTACTATCTGTTTTCTTCAATTTACGTAGTGCTGAAACCAATGATGAACTTCAGGCTATTGCCGTAAAAATGGTTCCTATTTTAAGTGAACACAGCAACAACGTAAGCTTAAATCAAGATTTATTTAAAAAGGTAAAAGAAGTTTATGCAAAAAAAAGCTCTTTAAACCTAAATCATGAACAAGAAGTATTACTAGATAAAGTTTATGATGGATTTGTAAGAAGTGGAGCTAACCTTGAAGGAAAAGATCAAGAAAAATATAGAGAGTTATCTCAAAAGCTAAGTCAATTAGGTTTAGCATTTGGAGAAAACAACTTGAAAGAAACCAACAACTACAAACTCGTTGTTACTGATAAAGCAAAATTATCTGGTTTACCTGAAAGTGCATTGGAAGCAGCCAAAGAAACGGCTAAAGAAAAAGGAGAAGAAGGATGGGTTTTTACACTGGATGCTCCAAGTTACATTCCACTAATGAGATATGCCGACAATAGAGATCTAAGAAAAGAACTTTATATGGCATATAATACTAAATGTACTCATGATAACGAATTCAACAATACTCAAATTGTGAAAGATATCGTGAATACAGAAATGGAAATAGCACAATTATTAGGCTATAAATCATATGCAGATTATACTCTAGAAAAGAGAATGGCTGAAAATAGCACTAATGTTTACAAGCTACTAAATGATCTATTAAAAGCTTACAAACCTACTGCTAACAAAGAAGTCGATGAGGTTACTACTCTAGCTAAAGAAACAGAGAATAATGACTTTACTGTTATGCCATGGGACTGGAGCTATTATTCAAATAAGCTAAAAGACAAAAAATTCAACTTCAACGAAGAAATGCTCCGCCCCTACTTCGAACTAGAAAATGTAAAAAAAGGAGTCTTTGGATTGGCTACAACTCTTTATGGTATCACTTTCAAAGAAAATAAAGATATTCCTGTTTACCACAAAGATGTAAAGGCTTATGATGTATTCGATAAAGACGGTAGCTTCTTATCCGTTTTATATACCGATTTCCACCCCAGAGCAGGCAAGAGAGCAGGAGCATGGATGACAAGTTTTAAAGAACAATGGATTGATCAAAACGGAGAAAACAGCCGTCCTCACATCACCATTGTTATGAACTTTACCAAACCAACAGCAAATAAACCGGCCCTACTAACATTTGATGAAGTAAACACATTCTTACATGAATTTGGCCATGCGCTTCATGGAATGTTTGCCAACTCAACTTATGAATCTTTAAGTGGAACAAATGTATACAGAGATTTTGTAGAATTACCTTCTCAAATCATGGAAAACTTCCTAATTGAGAAAGAGTATCTAAATACTTTTGCAAAACACTACGAAACAGGAGAAGATCTTCCTGAAGATTTAATCCAAAAGATTATTGATGCAGCAAACTTTAATGCAGGGTATGCCTGCCTTCGTCAAGTCAGCTTCGGACTACTTGATATGGCTTGGTACACTAGAGAAACCCCATTTGAAGGAGACGTTATCGAATTTGAACAAAAAGCATGGGCTGATGCACAAGTTCTACCTGTGATTGAAGATGCTTGTATGAGTGTTCAGTTTGGTCACATATTTGCTGGTGGTTATGCAGCTGGTTACTATGGATACAAATGGGCAGAAGTACTTGATGCTGATGCATTCTCATTATTCCAAGAGAAAGGTATTTTTAATCCCGAAGTAGCACAATCTTTTAGAGACAATATCCTCTCTAAAGGAAGTACAGAGCATCCTATGAAATTATACAAAAAATTCAGAGGACAAGAGCCTAGCATAAAAGCTCTACTTAAACGTAATGGCATTTTATGAAAAGATTATTAAATTATATACCCTTATTTCTTATCGTTGCAGCTCTTACAAGCTGCAACGATACTGATGATGTATCTGCAATCTTCACAAAAGAGAATAAGAAGATGACTCTTATTTTTGAGGATCGTGGTAAAGAAACAAAACCATTTGATGTCTGGGAGGGTAATGAGGAACTAAAGAAAAAGAGCATAGAACTGAGAGACAAGGAAGGTAACTATACTTTCACCTTTGACGGACTTGAAGAAGACGGATGGATTTCAGGCAATTTCGAAGGAAAAATTGTTAACACCAAATTATATGGAACATGGTCTGCCGATGGAAAAAGCAATGCTATGTCAATCAAGGTTAATCGTACAGATGGACCAAGAGAAACAGATCCATTAGCGATAGAGTTTTTTAATAGTTTCCCAAACATCTATAAATACGTAGGAGATACACGTAGTATTTCTCTCTATTATAAATTTGGTCAAATAAAACATAGATATATCGGTTTTATCAATATCGGAAAGAAAAAATAAGGTGGACACAGATTTAGATAATAAAAACAAACAAAGAGAGCTTGACACTCGTTATATACGAATGGCGTCTATCTGGTCAGAAAATTCATATTGCATCCGTAGAAAAGTGGGTGCTCTCATTGTCAAAGATAAAATGATTATATCAGATGGATACAATGGAACTCCATCAGGTTTTGAAAATATTTGTGAAGACGACAACAACACGACAAAGCCATACGTTCTACATGCAGAAGCAAATGCCATAACAAAGATTGCCTGTTCAAACAATAGTAGTGATGGTGCTACCATGTATGTTACTGCTGCCCCTTGTATAGAATGCGCTAAACTCATCATACAAGCTGGTATAAAACGAGTGGTTTATTCTGAAAGCTACAGGCTAGACGATGGCATTCAACTCCTTAAAAGAGCCAATATTGAAGTTGTATTTATCGATCACAAATAAACTAGATAAAGAATAGTAAACACAAAAGGTATGAGTAAAAAAAGATTTTCAGTATTTACTCCTATTATAGCAGCTATCTGCATCATTATAGGAATTTTCGTCGGCATGTATTATTCATCGCCACACAGCAATAACATATTTGTCACTCAAAGCCCTACAAACAAACTAAATAGTGTGTTACGTATTATTGATGAAAATTATGTTGACACCGTAGATATGCAAGAAATTGTAGAAGATGCTTTACCTCATATCATATCTGAACTAGATCCTCACAGTATTTATGTACCCAAAGTTTATGCTCAAGAAGTGAGTTCGGAACTAGAAGGAAGTTTTAGTGGCGTAGGTATTCAGTTTACTATTCAACAAGATACAATTTATGTTAATAGCGTTGTAAAGCAAGGACCAGCAGAAGAAGTAGGCATCATTGCAGGAGATAGAATTGTTACAGTAGATGATAGCCTTTTTGTCGGTAAAAAAGTAACCAATTCGGCGGCTATGAGAACGTTGAAAGGACCAAAAGGAACTCAAGTAAAACTGGGTATTAGAAGAAGTGGTGAACCGGAACTACTTAACTTCATGGTAACCCGTGGTGATATACCTCAAAACACCATTGATGCCACCTATATGCTCAACGATAAGTTTGGATACATTCAATTAAGCAAGTTTGGAAGAACCACGTATGTTGAGTTAATCAACTCGATGGCTTTACTTCTTTATCAAAATTGTGAAGGAGTTATTATTGACTTACGAGGAAATAAAGGGGGCTATTTAGATATTGTTGTTAAAATTGTAAATGAGTTTCTACCCAAACAGAAATTAATTGTATTTACTGAAGGGCGTAAGATGTTAAGACAGGACATCTACTCAAATGGCTCTGGTGGATTCCAAAATATTCCTCTAGTACTGTTAATTGACGAGGGTTCTGCTTCATCTAGTGAAATATTTGCAGCAGCAATCCAAGATAATGATAGAGGTACCATCATAGGACGCCGCTCGTATGGAAAAGGATTGGTTCAACAAGAGATGACATTCAATGATAGCTCTTTATTAAGATTAACTATCGCTCGATATTTTACTCCATCAGGTAGATCTATTCAAAAACCCTATACAAAAGGAGACAGCAGAGATTATGATATGGATATTATACACAGAATAGAACATGGAGAATTATATTCTAAAGATAGTATTAAACTAGATCCTAATTTATTATATCACACCAATAATGGTAGACCTGTATATGGAGGAGGCGGTATTATGCCCGATATATTTGTTCCTCAAGATACCATAGCTGCAAACACATACCTTACAGATGTCTTAAGAAGAGGATTAATCATCCAATTTAGTTTTCAATATACAGACAAAAACAGAGACAGACTGGCGAAATTTGAAACAGAAAAAGACCTTGAGAACTTCCTTAAAAAACAATATATCGTAGATAGATTTGTGCAATTTGCAGAAACTAAAGGAGTAAGAAGAAGAAATTTACTAATAAATAAAGCTCATAGTTTATTAGAGAAAAGCCTCAATGCAAATATTATTTACAACATACTAGGAATGGAAGCCCATATTAAGTACCTTAATAAAACAGATACCACCATTCTTAAAGCAATTGATGTTTTGGATAAGGGAGAGTCATTACCTCAACCTATTAATGAATCTTTGAGTGATGAAAAATCAAAAGAAAGCTCTACGGAGTGAGATAAAATTCTTGAAACAAGGTTATTCTAAGGAAGACCTTGATGGTTATTCTAAAGAGATAATGAAACTGCTATGCTATGAGCCTTCTATGGCTCAGGCAGAGACAGTTTTACTCTACTATTCGCTACCAGACGAAGTAGATACACACAGTTTTGTAAAATATTGGAGTAAGTTTAAGAAAATTATATTGCCAGTAGTCGTTGGCGATGATTTAGAGCTAAGAGTATATTCAGGTGAACAAGATTTAAAACAAGGTAGTTATGGTATATGGGAACCTTGTGGAACTCTATTTACCGATTATAAAGAGATTGATCTAGTTATAGTACCTGGCGTAGCTTTTGATGATTCAGGGAATAGAATAGGAAGAGGAAAGGGATATTATGACAAACTATTACCCAAGATTGAAGCCTACAAGATGGGCATCTGTTTTCCCTTCCAATATCTTGTGGATCGCATCATTCCTACAGAAGAAACAGATATTCAAATGGACAAAGTACTTACTTTAACACACTACCCAGAAGAGATTATCTAAATATAATATTCGTTATCACATTAGCTCCTACTTCTTGATTCAGCTTTCTCACTAATAATTCTCTCCCCATCATTAGTTCTTGTCTTAAAGCAGCCGAGGTGAGGTGTACATATAGTATTTGATTGTGTATATATATCTTTCGCGTGTAGCGAGCCATAGTTGGACCTAAAACTTTAGGCCATAAATCAAGTAAACGCTGCTCATTTAATGGGGACTCCAAACTTTCTTGTCTAAGAAAGCGTCTTAAAATGTCTCCAACCTTCTCTGCATTATTCCTTCTCATGATGTTCCTCTAATAAATCTACAGCACCACCTTTAACCATAAACAGCTTATAATCACTCTTCACTTTATGAAGTATTTTTTCTAAATGGCTTCTATTGGTATCTGTAATAAAAATTTGACCAAACTCTTCCCCAGCTACTAAGTGCATAATTTGCTCAACACGTAGAGCATCTAATTTATCAAAAATATCATCCAATAACAATAAAGGAGTCTTATTATTTATTTTTCTTAGAAAAGAAAACTGTGCTAATTTTAACGCTACTAAATATGTTTTATTTTGCCCTTGTGAACCCTCTTTCTTTATAGAAAAATCTCCTAAAGACATTATTAAGTCATCTTTATGAATCCCTTTTAGCGAGTAACCCATAATAAGATCTCTTGCTCTACTCTCCTTTAATAAAGTTAATAAGTCATTTTCTTTTAAATCGGAATCATAAGACAAGGATACTGATTCTTTATCTTGAGAAATAGAAGAATAATACTCTTGAAAAAGAGGAATGAACTCTTCTATAAATTGAGCTCGTTTTTTATAAACTACTATACCAGACTCTGCCATAAGTTCTTCCAAAACAGAGAATAACTGAGGATCTATTGGGTTTTCACTCTTTAGTAAACTATTCCTCTGCTGCATCGCTTTATTGTATTGAATTAAAGCAGATAAGTAGTCTTTATCATATTGAGAAATAACCATATCCATAAATTTTCGTCGCTCATCACTCCCCCCATCTATTAATCGAGCATCATCAGGTGAAACCATCACTAAAGGGACTAAGCCTATATGATCTGATAAACGAGTGTATTCTTTCTTATTTCTCTTGAACTGTTTTTTCTTACGCCGTTTTAAGCCACAATATACCTCTTCTATTTCTCCACTAAGAGAATCATAGAATCCCTGAATTACAAAAAAATCTTCGCCATGCTTTATATTTTGAGAATCGATAGGATTAATAGAACTTTTGCAGAACGACAAATAGTAGATGGTATCCAATATATTGGTCTTACCCATCCCATTTTCCCCAAGAAAACAATTTAGCTTAGGTGAAAATTCTAATTCCACTTCTTCTAAATTTTTATAATTCAATACAGATATATGCGTAATAACCATTTTAATTAGCGTTAGGGCACAAAAATACGAAGAATAATATGCATTCAAACCTATTGTATAAAAAAGATGGAACTAAAATTTTATTTATATACTTAAAAAAAGTACTTTTGCTAACCTAAACAGACTGTTGAAATCAATAAAATAAACATATAAAATGACAAAGCACAAAAACGAAAAGGGTCAATTAAACGTAGAAGAAGCTCTAACTACATCAGAGGCATTTCTTGTTAAAAACAAAAAAAATCTTATTGGGGGTTTAATTGCTATCATCGTAATCATAGCTGGAGTTCTTATTTATAAGAATATTTATGCTGGACCAAAAGAAAAGAATGCACAAGAAGCTATTTTCCTAGGTGAAGAATATTTTAACCAAGGTCAATTTGAAATGGCTTTGAATGGAGATAGTATTAGTTTTGATGGTTTAATTAAAGTTGCAGACCAATACAGTGGCACAAAATCAGGCAATTTAGCAAACTACTACATTGGAATTTCTTTCCAAAAACTAGGACAATTTGAGAATGCTATTAAGTATTTGGAGAAATTTAATGCGAAAGATAAAATGCTTTATCCAGCTAGTTTATTAGCTTTGGGTAATTGCTACGTTGAAGTTGACAAAATAGACAAAGCTATTTCTACTTTAGAAAAAGCAGCAAGTCTAGCTGACAATAATACTATAAGCCCAATGGCTCTTCGCCAAGCTGGTATTCTACTTGAAAAAACAGGTAAATATAAAGAAGCTCTAACTAATTACACTAAAATTAAAGACAGCTACTTTAACTCACCTATCTCTGTAGATATAGACAAATATATAGAGAGAGCTAAAGCTCAAATCAATTAATGAATTTGAATTAAAATATAATTTATAGAAGCTACCTCTCCATAAAAGAGGTGGCTTTTTAATTTTATAAAACTATAAGAAAAAATTATGGCAACAGCATTTCACAACTTATCGGATTATGATCCTACTACTGTACCCAATGCGTCGAATATGAAATTTGGCATTGTTGTATCAGAATGGAATGAAAACATCACAGGGGGACTCTTAGAGGGTGCAATTGAAACTCTAAAAAAACATGGTGCTAAAGATGAAAATATAATTACCAAACTAGTACCTGGAAGTTTTGAACTTACTTTTGGAGCAAGCCAATTTTTAAAAAACACAGATGTTGACGCAGTAATTATTTTAGGTTGCGTAATAAAAGGAGAAACTCCACATTTTGATTATGTATGTGCTGGAGTAACTCAAGGCATCACTGATTTAAACAGAACAAGCAATAAGCCAGTTATTTACGGTTTACTCACTACCAATAATATGCAACAAGCTATAGACCGCTCTGGTGGCAAGTTAGGCAACAAAGGAGATGAATGTGCAATTACTGCAATAAAAATGATCAATTTTTTTGGAGTTTAAAAAAATAGGTTATATATTTGCACTCGCAATCAAGGAACAAAACCTTACAAAAAATAAAGGGGGCAAATACCAGAGTGGCCAAATGGGGCAGACTGTAAATCTGCTGGCTTACGCCTTCGGTGGTTCGAATCCATCTTTGCCCACTAAGATTGCGGAAGTAGCTCAGTTGATAGAGCATTAGCCTTCCAAGCTGAGGGTCGCGGGTTTGAGCCCCGTCTTCCGCTCTACAGAGGATCTAAGTTAACTTAGATCCTCTTTTTTATTAGCTCGTTGAGATCACGGATCACGGGTCAGTCCGTATTGGGGATCACGGATCACGGGTCAGTCCGTATTCTTGGGGATTTAACAATTAGGCGTATAGCATCATCACTCTATACAGATAGAATTTTACATCATCTACTCCTCTGAATGTAGCTCTGAAAGATTTAAGTTTGGCATTGAAAGATTCAGCTGAAGCATTGGTAAGTCTGTTTTCAAAGAAATTTAATATCCTATCATTGTGATTTTTAAAGGTTTCTATTACCGTATTGAACTGAGGGTAATTCCACTGCTCTACCTTATTGAACCACAGTGCAAGCTTTACCCTGGCAACATTTTTATCGTAGTTATGTGAGTATATCTGTCCAAGTTGTAAAGTCAAATAATAGAATTGTTTTATGTCGTCAAACTGCTTAAAGAGTATCTCAGCCCTTATTCTTTGGGAGTCTGTCCATTTATCAGGACTTTTGAATAGTAGATATCTGCTGCGTACAAGAAGCTGTCTTATGGTATCCCCGTTATCAAAACATGGAGGTATATATTTTCTCTTTTCTTTCCTTGCTCTTTTTATGTTTGAGTTCTCCTGCTCAATAGCTTGCCAGCGGTATTGCACGCGCAGCTCCTGCAATGCATCCTGCATCAACTTTTGTACATGAAAACGGTCTATGATCTGTGTAGCGTAAGGAAAGCATCTCTTGGCTATCTGCCTCATACTTCCGGCCATGTCAAGAGTCACGTTCTTGACCATCCTACGTTTTCCTTCTGGTAACTTCATCAGATATCTACATACATCGTCAGCCTTTGTTCCCTTTATCATAGCTATAATCGTACCATGCTTACCATGACCAGCCTTACCCGTTACAATGGTGTATAACTCTCCGTTGCTTAGGGCTGTTTCGTCAATAGATATGTTCTCACCTAAATTGTCTTTAAAATACATGTACTGATCAGCATGAGAGAGCTGATTCCAAGAACGATAACCACTTAGATGTTCCTTGTAGTAATCGTTAAGTGTCTTCGACTTCAGATGGCAGAAGTCAGCTACTACTTTTATGCTAACTTCATGATTGTCAATGTAACTCTTTTAAAAAAGAACCAAACTCGGCTGTTATCCTAGTCCCGTCTGCAACCAATTTCCAGTCTCTGCTGTATGTCTTACCAGTTTGCTTATCCTCCCATCTGCGACGTCTAACTTTCAAGTATACAGTGCGGTCGCGAACAGGAAAATCTGTAACTGTTATTGTTGGATAAAAACCTTTGGAAACTAGTGGAAGACTTGAATGCTCGTCTGGTATACTATTTTTCTCTTCAAGAGAGAATATATAATAATCACCCATGTCTGAATAGTCGGTAAAATCAAAATAGTCAAGCATGCCTTTAGGAAGGAACATGGACAATATATCCTTATAATCGATTGCTTTCTTTTTCATGGATCAAAAGTAATATTTTATAAGGGAAGTAGAAATGGACTAATTGTTAAATCCCCAACTTTACGGACTGACCCGTGATCCGATCCCTTTACGGGATCACCTGCAAAAGCAGGGGGGGAACATCAAAAAGATTATCTTTGTAGAAAAAACAAAAGCTATGCAAGATTCTCAAATGTTACTCGAAGTAGTTCGCTTAATTTTACCAGAAGAGTTCCTTACTTATTTCAAGATTACCAAAGTGACTAAAGTAAAAGATGTTATTACCATTTTTATGGATGAGTTTGACTCTTTACCAGCTGATCGTAAAGGTCATAAAGTAGAATCTAAAGGCTTTCTAGACCCCATAACTATCCAAGACTTTCCGTTCGTTTTAAGAAGGTTACTCTCAAAGTACGTCGTCGTAAGTGGTATGATTCTACAACGAAAGAATACTTGACTAACAAATATGACTTACTAGCAAAAGGAACGCATTACTCGAAGGAGTTTGCGGCTTTTTTAAAAGAATTACCTAGAGACATACCCCGTATCGGCCCGCTCTCTTGAGCCTATTTGCCATATTAATGGAGATTCTTTAGAGCGACATTATAAAGAGCACTTGAGTTCATATAAGAATTGGCAAATGAAAGATCATGCTATAGAGTGGCTTTTGTTTCCAGAGAACATTTCTCCACGGCTCTGTATCGATGAAACCTCTATGACCAATGGAGACTTATATACTATATTAAGTAATCCCAATAATAAAGGGAAACAGGGCACCATAGTCGCTATTATTGCTGGTGTTCAATCAGATAAAATTATCCAGGTATTAATGAAGATGCCTGAGAGTTTAAGACAGCAAGTCAAGGAGATCACATTAGATATGGCTAATAGTATGAATAAAATAGCTCGAGTGTGTTTTCCTAAAGCCTGTCGAGTAATTGACCGATTCCATCTGCAGAAATTAGCCAATGAAGCGGTGCAAGAGGTACGAGTAAAACACAGATGGGAAGCCATAGAAGAAGAAAATCAAGCGATTAAACAAGCTAAATGGGAAGGTAAGACCTATAAACCTCTAACTTTTAGTAATGGAGACACAAAGAAACAATTACTAGCAAGAGGACGATATCTTCTTTTTAAATCTGCAGACAAATGGTCTGATAAGCAAAAAGAAAGAGCTAAGATTCTTTTCGCACAATACCCTTCATTAAAAGAAGCCTATAGCCTATCACAAGGGCTTCGCTCTATTTTTAATCGTAAAACAATTAAAGATGCAGCAAGACTTTCTCTTGCCAAATGGTATAATAGAGTAGAGCAAACTGCTTTTCAATCCTTTAAAAGTATTGCAGGAGCCATCTATTCACATTATAATGAAATATTAAACTTCTTCAATAATCGATCAACAAATGCTTTTGCAGAGAGTTTTAACGCTAAACTAAAAGCCTTTAGGACTCAACTAAGAGGGGTTACAGATATTAGTTTCTTTCTATTTAGGGTTACTAAATTATTTGCTTAATAAGTTATCCCCCCTAGTTTTGCAGGTGATCCCCTTTACGGACTAACCCATTTTTAAGCACAAAAAAAGGATGTATTTCGAAAAATACATCCTTCTAGTAAAAGTTCTATAAGTGAAGAGGATGAGATTTGAACTCACACGACCATAGGTCACTACCCCCTCAAGGTAGCGCGTCTACCAATTCCGCCACCCCTCCAAATTAAAGAGAGCGAAAGACGGGATTCGAACCCGCGACCCCAACCTTGGCAAGGTTGTGCTCTACCAACTGAGCTACTTTCGCATTTTGTGTGGGCAAAGATGGATTCGAACCACCGAAGGCGTAAGCCAGCAGATTTACAGTCTGCCCCATTTGGCCACTCTGGTATTTGCCCCACACATTTATAAAGGTTGTGTTCCTTATTTGCGTGTGCAAAGGTAAATCATTTTCTATATAAAGCAAATTTTTAGCCTATATATTTTCAAACAATTTACCCTACAACCCTCATTAACACATGCGGTTTAAATAGTCTCCATAAGTAAAATGCTTCATTACTAAAGCTTTATTATCTTTTGTCCACAATCCAATATGTGGATGATGAATTCCATTAAACATTGTAGTTTTTACAGTAGTGTAATGAATCATATCTTCAAAGACAACAACATCACCTACTTTTAATTCTTTATTAAAACTCCAATTTCCCATCCAATCACCACTTAAGCATGAATTTCCACCAATTCGATAAATATAAGGTCCATCATTACCGATTTTAGCATCAGTTATAACTGGCTGATAAGGCATTTCAAGAGTATCAGGCATATGGCAAGTAAAGCTCACATTCACAATAGCCGTTTTTATTCCTTTATTTTCTACGATATCAACCACTTTAGATGTAAGTACTCCTGTTTGCCAAGTAAAAGCAGACCCAGGTTCCATAATTACATGTAAATGAGGATATCTGGCTTTAAATCCTTTCAACACACCAATAAGATGTTCTCTATTATAATCTTTTTGAGTCATTAAATGTCCTCCACCAAAATTGATCCACTTAATTTGATCAAACCATTTGCTGAAGTTTCTTTCAATGTACACTAAAGTCCTTTCAAAATCATAAGAGTTCGACTCGCATAAAGTATGGCAGTGAAACCCTTCAATTCCTTCAGGTAACTTTTCAGGCATTTGACTTTGAATTACTCCAAAGCGACTACCTGGAGCACAAGGATTATAAAGATCATTTTCTACTTCTGAGTATTCTGGGTTTATTCTCAGTCCACAAGTAATGTCATGCTCTAACGTTTTACGATAAAATCTCTCATATTGAGTTAGCGAATTGAATGTAATGTGATCACTACATCTCATTATCTCATGAAAGTCTTCATCTGTATAAGCAGGAGAATAAGTATGAGCCTTACTACCGAAGGTTTCTAAAGCCATACGAGCCTCATATTTCGAGCTAGCGGTAGAGTGTCCTATATATTCTCTAAAAATGGGGAAAGTTCGCCACAAAGCAAATGATTTGAATGCGAGGATAATTTCTATTCCTGCAGTATCAGCTACACCTTTTATTTTTTCTAAATTTTTTCTCAAGAGAGATTCGTCCATGATATAACATGGATTGGGAAATTGGTTGTAATCTATCATTCTTTAATAAATATTATTCTATTACTTTAAAACGGGCAAAACGCAACAACAATTGTTTGGTTCCAGCATGTTCAAATTCGATACTCGCTTTAGCATTGTCACCATCACCTTCAAGTTTCTTAACAAATCCAACACCAAATCGTTCATGTTCAACTTTCTGCCCAACCTCTAAGTTACTTGGACTAGAGTTTGTTTTACGAGAAGGAGGAAGAGCACCAACTCTCTTAAGAGTACGTTGATTCTGAGGTATAGCACTAGAGGATGGATGTGAAATAGGAGATTTTCTTTCTCTATTTTCTTTTCTGAAACTAGATGCAGCCTCATCGATCCGTCTACCTAAAGCTATGCCACTAGGAATCTTTACATAGGAGTCATCTATTTCAGCTATAAATCTACTGGGAGATCCAAACTCAAGAGTTCCATAACGCATTCTGCTTTTTGAGAAACTAAGCATACAGTTTTCTTCTGCTCTAGTAATTGCTACATAAAATAACCTTCTCTCCTCTTCTAATGCCCGAGGAGAATCACCAGACATATTACTAGGAAATAGTTTCTCTTCAAGCCCCACAACAAAAACATTTTTGAATTCCAAACCTTTAGCAGAGTGCACGGTCATCAAGGTTACTTTATTAAAATCTTCCTCTGTATCATTATCTTGATCTGTCAGCAATGAAACTTCTGATAAAAAATTGTAAAGAAAAACATCTTCATTACCTTCCTCTAGACGAGAGTTACAGAATTCACTCATACCGTTGGCTAACTCTTCTATATTTTCTTTTCTCGACATACTTTCTGGGGAGTTGTCTTGAGTTACATCTGCCATAATTCCCGATTCACGAATAATATGAACACCTATTTCATAAGCATTTTTAGTCTCAAGACTTTCCTTAAAAGCATTCATCATATCAACAAAGTCTTTCAACTTTCGTTGGACACCCTTATTTATATCTACATTAAAGGTTAATGGTTCAGATATTATATTCCAATAACTCGTATTATATTCACTAGCAGCTTCGGCAACTCTGCTTAGAGTAGTTGCACCAATGCCTCGGGCAGGGTAATTTATGATACGTTTTAGAGCTTCTTCATCACTAGGATTTACTATCAACCGGAAATAAGATATAATATCTTTTATCTCTTTACGCTGATAGAATGACAAGCCCCCATAAATTTTATAAGGTATCGCCCTTTTCCTAAAAACCTCTTCAAATACTCTACTCTGAGCATTTGTTCTATACAAAATAGCATAATCTGAGTAGTCATAGCTATGGAGTTTATTCAACTCTCTAATTTCTTTGGCTACTATTTCAGCTTCCTCAATGTCACTATATGCTTGGAATAATTGAATTTTATTTCCCTGCTCATTTTCAGAAAAAACATCTTTGGGTATTTGGCGACTATTCTTACGTATTAAGCTATTTGCTGCAGAAACAATATTCTGTGTAGAACGATAATTTTGTTCTAGCTTAAACACTTTAGCTCCTTCAAATATCTTTGTAAATTGTAAGATATTATCTATATCAGCACCTCTAAAAGAATAGATACTTTGAGCATCATCTCCCACAACACACAGTTTCTGATGTTTCTTTGCTAGTTGCTGCACAACACAATGCTGGGCAAAGTTCGTGTCTTGATACTCATCCACTAATATAAACTTAAACTGATCTTGATATTTAGCTAAAATATCAGGGTTATCTCTAAATAGTAAATAGGTATAAAACAACAGATCATCAAAATCCATAGCTTCTGCCTGGAGACACCTATCCCAGTAACGTCTATATATATCACGTATAGCAGGCATCTTAGCAGCGGAGTCACTTTCAAAGAAGGATTTATTGGTTGCATAAGCTGAAGGCGACACAAGCTGATTTTTGGCATTGGATATTCGTGCTTGTACAGCGGCAGGCTTATACAACTTATCATCTAGTGCCATTTCTTTAATGATGGTACGGATTAAGCTCCTACTATCGCTTGTATCGTAAATGGTGAAATTAGAAGTAAAACCTAGAACCTTAGACTCGGTCCTTAGAATTCGAGAAAAGACAGAGTGAAAAGTTCCCATCCATAAATAAACAGCTCTTTCTTTACCCACAATAGAAGCTATTCTCTCTTTCATCTCTCGAGCAGCTTTATTCGTAAAGGTAAGAGCTAATATATTCCACGGAGCTAAACCCTGCTCTAATAGATAAGCTATTTTATAGGTCAATACACGAGTTTTACCAGAACCGGCTCCTGCGATAACAAGAGATGGACCTTCAGTGTACAATACAGCGTCTTTTTGGCTTTTATTAAGCTCTTCTAAGTAGTTTTGCTTCATTATGCTATAATCCTCTTTAAATTCTATACAAAGATAAAAGATTCTTTAGATACATAGAACATTTCAAATATGTATAACGTTTATTATAGTGAGTTCAAACTTAAATAAAAGAACTTATGAAAACATTATTAATGTCTTTAATTATTATGACTATGAATTTTCAAATGCCGAAACTTCCCTATGCAGAAAATGCATTAGAACCAGTAATTAGTAAACAAACTATAGAATTCCACTACGGTAAACATTTACAGAATTATGTAAATACTCTGAATACTTTGGTGGAAGGCACAGAGTTCGCAGGTAAGGATTTGGAGTATGTTGTAGTAAACTGTCCTGAAGGACCTATGTACAATAATGCTGGCCAAGTTTTAAACCACACTCTATACTTCCTTCAATTTAATCCAAAACCAAAACATAATGAACCACAAGGTAAACTAGCAGAAGCTATTAATCGTGACTTTGGTAGCTTTGAAAAATTCAAAGAAGAATTTAACACTGCTTCAACATCACTATTTGGTTCAGGTTGGGCGTGGTTGTCAGTTGATAAAGCTGGTAAATTACAGATAACAAAAGAAACTAACGGTGGAAACCCTATTCGCAAAGGTCTAAAACCTCTTTTAGGATTTGACGTTTGGGAACACTCTTATTATCTAGATTACCAAAACAGAAGAGCTGATCATATAAAAGCTCTATGGAGCATTATAGATTGGGATGTTGTGGAAGGTCGTTTATAATTAATTTAATTATAAATTAAGATATAAAGCGAAGGAAAAATCCTTCGCTTTTTTTGTTTCTATATTCTTTCAAACATAAAAAAAGCGGAGATAGAAACTACCTCCACTTGATTTTATATTAGTATTACCTAATTATAGTTTGTTTGCAGAACCCAATACGTTTTCAATTTTGTGAACGTAAAGTTTCTTCATATTTTCACGAGCTGGACCAAGATATTTACGTGGGTCAAATTCAGCTGGTTTTGTAGCAAATACTTCACGTACTGCAGCAGTCATAGCTAGACGGCTATCAGAGTCGATATTGATTTTACATACAGCTGAAGCAGCAGCTTTACGAAGTTGTTCTTCAGGAATACCGATAGCATCTTTTAATGCACCACCGTATTTATTGATAGTTTCAACTTCTTTTTCTGGAACTGAAGATGATCCGTGAAGAACGATAGGGAAACCTGGAAGTTCTTTTTCAACACCTTCTAGTACATCAAATCTCAATGCTGGAGGAACTAGACGACCATGTTCATCTCTTGTACATTGTTCTGGAGTAAATTTGTTTGCTCCGTGAGAAGTACCAATAGAAATAGCTAAACTATCGCAACCAGTTTTAGTTACGAAGTCAACAACTTCTTCTGGTTTTGTATATGTGTGCTCTTCAGCAACAACGTCATCTTCAACACCTGCTAAAACGCCAAGTTCACCTTCAACTGTTACGTCAAATTGGTGAGCATAGTCAACTACTTTTTTAGTAAGAGCTACGTTTTCATCGTATGGTAAAGAAGAACCGTCGATCATTACAGAAGAGAATCCCATGTCAATACATGATTTACATGTTTCGAAAGAATCACCGTGATCTAAGTGTAACACGATTTGAGGTTTTTCTAAGCCTAGTTCTTTTGCATATTCTACTGCTCCTTCTGCCATGTAGCGAAGAAGAGTTTGGTTTGCATATGCACGAGCACCTTTAGAAACTTGTAAGATAACTGGAGATTTAGTTTCTGCAGCAGCTTGAATAATAGCTTGTAGCTGCTCCATGTTATTGAAGTTGTAAGCAGGTATAGCATATCCACCTTTAATAGCCTTTGCAAACATTTCTTTGGTGTTTACAAGACCTAAATCTTTGTAATTAATCATTCTTTTATAAAGTTTATTGTTAGTGAATTTTAGAATTCCATGCAAAAGTAAGCATTATTGTTCAATTTGTACAGCTACAATAAGTAAATATACCCTAAAATAAATTAGGACATTATCATATTTTAAGAATTAAGAATTCTTTCATACCCATTTGCTATCTGCACATTACATAAAGAGACAAAGTATTTACCTTTGCACTAATCAGATAACAAAAAAAGCTGTAGATAGTTCTTTACAATCTACAGCCTTAAGTATTCTTTAGAAATATAGAATTACTTCTCTACATAGATAATCGTAGGTAAGTGATCACTATAACCATTTAACCATGTTTGCCCTCCATGAGTACGAAGAGGAGAGCCTTTATATTTACCTGTTTTCTGAAATAGGTAATCTCTCATAAAGACTTCACTATCTACATATCTCAATCCTTTTTTAGCTTTCAATAGAGGTTGAGATATTATTATTTGATCAAATAAATTCCAAGCGCCACGATACATTAATGTACCGACACCTTTATCTTCTAATATTTCCCACCAAGGATTATAGAAACCTCCTTTTTTTACATCCTTCACAAATTTCTTAGCACCAAAAGCTACAGAAACACTTTCATCCATAGGATCATCATTTAAATCTCCCATGACAACTATTTTGGCTTTTTTATTAACAGCATAAAGAGAATCTGTTATGGCTTTTACTTGATTGGCTGCATGAACTCGGACTGGAGCCTTTGCCCCACGTGATGGCCAATGATTTACTATAAAAGTCATTTCTTCATCAGCTACATTTCCTGTTACAACCAAAAAGCCTCTTGTTTTATGAATAGTATCTCCCTCAAAAGGAGTAGAAGGTACTAGCACACTAGCAGTAGGTGTAAATAATTTAGGATTATATAAGAGTGCACAATCTATACCTCGCTTATCTGGACCTTCATAATGTACAAATTGGTATTCATTCTTGAGAGCAGGTTCACTAATTAAATCTTGCAGCACTCTAAAGTTTTCAACTTCAGCTAATCCAATAACTACAGGACCCTCTTTTACTCTATCTCTTGACAACTCACTTAATACCTGAGCTATATTTTTAAGTTTATTAGTATATTTCTCCCTATCCCATTCTCTTCTCCCATCTGGAAGGTATTCATAATCGTTTTTGCCTGAATCATGAATAGTATCAAATAAGTTTTCAACATTATAGAAAGCAATACTATAAATAGTTTCAGCCTTTTTCTTACAAGACAGTAAGAAAAAGAGTCCTATTAAGGCTACAGATAAGGTAATAATAATCTTTTTCATGTTACTTTGTGTTTAGTAATAACAAAAGTCGAAAAATTAAATGATATTCCCATTTTTTACGAGATGAATTTCGGTTATTAATATTAAAACACTTATCTTTGCAACTTGAAATAGAACCATTACACTATTTATTACCAAAATAGTAAAATAGAATAATAAATTTTTAATAACGTATCTGAAATGAAAAAAGGTATTCATCCAGAAAACTATCGTCCAGTGGTATTCAAAGATATGTCGAATGGTGACATGTTCTTATCTCAATCAACTTGTAACACTAAAGATACAGTTGAATTCGAAGGTGAAACTTACCCACTAGTAAAACTTGAAATTTCAAGTACTTCTCACCCATTCTACACTGGAAAAGCGACATTAGTAGATACTGCTGGTCGTGTTGATAAATTTATGAGCCGTTACGGTAATCGTAAAAAGAAATAATAACAACTTTTCAGGAAGTTAAAAAAGGAGTTCTAATACAAATAGGACTCCTTTTTTGTATTTCTTAATAGAGAGAGAGTAATTATATCATTATCTTTGTATAAAGTTGAAAAGTGAATTGATGATTATCTATTCATCTGCTATAAAGAAAACCATCCATGGAGTATAGATTAAATAAATACATTAGTAACTCAGGTTACTGTTCTAGAAGAGAAGCTGACAAACTTATCGAAGCAGGTCAGGTTAAAGTTAATGGGAAAAAGGCTTCAATTGGCGATAGAGTTTATCCTAAACAAAAAGTAACTGTCAATGGAGAACTTATTGTTAATGACATTGAGCCTGTATATATTGCTTTTAACAAACCTGTAGGAATAGTAAGTACTACAGATCCCAACGAAAAAGCTAATATTGTAAAGTATATTAGTCACGAACAAAGAATCTTCCCCATTGGACGATTGGATAAAGACTCTCAAGGTCTTATTCTTCTTACTAATGATGGAGATATAGTAAATAAAATTTTAAGAGCTGGGAACAATCATAAGAAAGTTTATATTGTACAAGTAGATAAACCTATCACGGATGAGTTTATTGAAAAGATGAAAACGGGAGTTCCTATTCTTGACCGTGTAACTCGTAAGTGTGAAGTAGAAAAAATTAATCCTTATACTTTCAAAATAGAGTTGATTCAAGGTTTAAATAGACAAATTAGACGTATGTGTGCCTACTTTGACTATGAAGTTTTAAAGCTAGAACGTACTCAAATAATGAATATTGAGTTAGAGGGACTAGGTTTAGGAAGTTGGAGAGATTTAAACCCAGGAGAGTTGGAAGTTCTCTTTGATATGCTCGAAGACTCTAATAAGCATGTAGATGACAAAGGACGTTCTGTTAGTAATAAATCTATCAATAAGCAGTTAGAGTTACTAGATATACAAACGGACTTTAGGAAGAGTGGATTAAATGCTAAAAACAGAGCTGCAACTAAAAACAGAAAACGTCAAAGTCCAGCACAAGCATCCTCTGGTACATCTTCATTCAAACCTAAAAAAACAGGAAGTGGACCTAGAATAGGAAAACAAAAAGCCTCAAAAGTGTCACACCGAGGAAGTCGTAATAAGCGATAAATATAACTTCTTACTAAATGATAAGAGATTAAAGATAGGAATAAAAGATATTCTGGACACCCTCTCATAAAGTGTGTAAGTTAAAACAACCGGCTTGGGTAACAAAATAACTCAAGCCGTTGTTGTTTAATAAAAAACTTAAACATTTATGAAAACCGAAGATTTAATCCCTGATGAGTTTTTCAAACAATTTAAAACAGGAGAAGAACTCCAAAATTTCCTGAAGTCTATTCAAAAGCGTGGAATCGAAAAGATGCTTGAAGCAGAGCTAGATGCTCATTTAGATTATGACAAGCATAGCCACAGAAAAGAAGAAAACAGTCGTAATGGCTACTCTACAAAGACCATTAAGACTAGTTATGGTAATGATCAAATCAAAGTCCCAAGAGATCGAGATGCGAGCTATAACCCAATGATTATCCCTAAACGAAAAAGTATGGTTGAAGGATTAGAACACGTTATTGTACCTCTTTATGCTAAGGGTATGAGTGTTTCTGATATAGAAGAACAAATTAGAGAGGTGTACAATTTTGATGTCTCTGGGGCGACAATCTCTCGTATCACAGATGCCGTAACAACTGATATTGTAGCTTGGCAGAATCGACCATTGGAACCCGTATATCTTATCGTTTGGATGGACGGTATAGTCTTTAAAGTACGAGAAGGTTCTAAGGTGATTAATAAAACTATTTATATTGCAGTAGGCTTAAGACGTGATGGACTTAAAGAGGTATTAGGTTTATGGCTTGGAAAGAATGAGTCTTCGTCTTTTTGGATGAGTGTCCTAACAGACCTAAAAGCTCGTGGAACTGAAGATGTTTTAATTACTGCAACGGATAACTTAAATGGATTTACCGATACGATTCGTACCGTTTTCCCTGAATCTAAGACACAAATCTGCATCGTGCACCAAGTGCGTAATGCTTGCAAATACGTAGTTTGGAAGGATAAGAAACAGTTTACAACAGATATGAAGAATATCTATAATGCGCCTAATAAGGAGGCTGCAGCAGCTGCTTTAGAAGATTTATCAGTGAAATGGGAATCCAAGTATTCTTATGCTATACAGAGTTGGAGAAAGAACTGGGACGAACTTACTGTCTTCTTTGAATTTCCTCTAGAAATAAGAAAAGTTATCTATACTACCAACCTAATTGAGAACCTCAATGGTAAGATTAGAAAGTATACCAAGAATAAATTATCGTTCCCTACGGATGACTCTGTGATGAAATCAGTATATTTAGCCGTTAGGGAGGCCACTAAGAAGTGGTCAATGCCCATAAAGAACTGGGGTATTATTTTAAATCAGTTCCTAATTATTTACAAAGAAAGGGTCAGATTATAAAGATAATCCAACCCAAGCTATTTTAACTTACACACTTAGTGATACAGTGTCATATTCTGCCAAACTTCATTCATCAAGTATTCTTATTTATCCTTTATAGCCCTAACATTTTTACTTGAAAACACAATTAAAGAAGCTATGCGTCTAACCAAGATAAGTGAACTCCCGATCAGGGACAAGAGAGTGTCATGTCGGTGTCATGACGTTACGATGTCGGTGTCATAAATTAGATCGTTTTATTTTATTGGTTGTATCACAGTACAATAGACAACCGCTATATTCCTTCTATGCAGCACCTTACTTTTTAGTAAATACTGAATTTTATATGCAATAAAAAAGGTCTAGAATCTTTCGAAACTAGACCTTTGATTATCTATTTTTTATGTGAATTAGAACTCACTAGTAAAGTGAAATTTAATCTCTTTAAAATCACTTTGAGCCATTTGCAACATATACGATGAATCCGCTAAGAAAACATCTCTCCCTTCTCTATCTTTTGCCATAAACTGGTACTTACGCTTTTTGAACTCATCCAGAGCTTCCTTAGAATCACTCTCTATCCAACAAGCTTTATACAAACGTACAGGTTCCCAGCGACAAGAAGCATTGTATTCGTTTTGTAAACGATATTGAATAACCTCAAATTGAAGCTGCCCAACAGTTCCAATAATCTTACGACCATTAAACTGATTTACAAATAACTGAGCAACACCTTCGTCCATCAATTGCTCAACGCCCTTAGCTAATTGTTTTTGCTTCATCGGATCGGCATTTTCGATGTATTTAAACATCTCTGGAGAGAAGCTAGGTAAGCCTTTAAAGTGCAACTTTTCTCCTTCAGTTAAGGTATCCCCTATTTTAAAAGTTCCATTATCTGGCAACCCTATAATATCGCCTGCCCAAGCTTCTTCTACAGTAGTTTTTCTTTGAGCCATAAACTGTGTTGGAGATGAGAAACGCATCGTTTTATCATGTCTGACATGGTAATAGGGCGCATTTCTTTCAAACTTACCTGAACATATCTTACAGAAAGCCACACAAGATCTGTGATTAGGGTCAATGTTTGCTGTTATTTTAAAAACAAAGCCAGTAAACTTAGGTTCTTCTGGTTTTACTAATCTCTCTTCTGCTTTAGTGGGAAGTGGACTTGGAGCTATTTCTACAAAACAGTCTAATAATTCTTTCACACCGAAATTAGTTAAGGCAGAACCAAAGAATACAGGAGCCATTTCAGCATTTAAATATTCTTCTCTATTAAAATCTGGATATACACCGCCTACAAGTTCTAAATCCTCACGAAGCTGTTGAGCTTGACCTTCTTCGATATAATTTAATAACTCATCACTATCAACACGTACCTCTACTTTTTCAGTTACTACTTGCTTAGAAGGCTGATAAAGATCTAATTTATCTTCATAAATATTATAAACACCTCTAAAGCGAGCACCTTGATCTATCGGCCAAGAAAGAGGACGTACACCAATTTGTAATTCTTCTTCAAGTTCATCCAACAAATCGAAAGGGTCTCTACCCTCTCTATCCATTTTATTTACAAAGATAATTACTGGAGTTTTGCGCATACGGCAAACTTCCATCAGTTTTCTTGTCTGAGTTTCTACCCCTCTAGCACCGTCAACAACAATAATAACACTATCTACAGCAGTTAGCGTACGGAATGTATCCTCAACGAAATCCTGGTGACCAGGGGTATCCAGAATGTTAACCTTGAAATCTTTATAATCAAACTCCATAACCGATGTAGTAACCGAAATACCACGTTGTTTTTCGATTTCCATCCAGTCACTGGTTGCAGTCTTTTTTATCTTATTACTCTTTACAGCACCTGCTACTTGAATTTGTCCACCAAACAAAAGGAACTTCTCAGTCAATGTAGTTTTACCAGCATCAGGGTGAGCAATAATTGCAAATGTACGACGTCTCTCTATCTCGCGAATTTTAGCCATAATGTATATCTCAATATAAAGAGTGGTTGCTTCACAAAACACCACTCTCTTCTTTTATCTATTTATTAGTATCGTTTTGAATTCTCTGAATGCACTCCTCTAGGCTATCTACCCAGTAAGGAATCTTTATGTTATAGGTGTCTTTTACCTTTGTTTTATCTAGTACAGAATATGCAGGTCTAGGAGCTTTTGCAGGATACTGATCAGAGTGAATAGGGTAAATTTCCCCTTTTAGACCAGCAAATCGTTGTACCATTTTAGCAAAATCAAACCAAGAACAAACACCTTCGTTACTATAATGGTATAACCCTGGTATAAAATCAGTACTCAACACATTAAGTACAAACTTTGCTAAATCTTTGGCATAAGTAGGAGTCCCTATCTGATCATAAACAACTCCCATAGATCCTCTAAGCTGAAGTTGCTTCAATACAGTCTTCACAAAGTTATGTCCATAAAAAGAATATACCCAAGAGGTCCTTATAACCATAGCCTTATTACATTTAGCTAAAGTCACACGTTCACTAGCTAGCTTTGTTATACCATAAATAGCCCGCGCTGAAGTAGGATCTTCTTCTGTATAAGGAGTATTCTTAGAACCATCAAATACATAATCAGTTGAAAAATGAATCAAGCCAGCATCATACTCATCTGCTACTTTAGCCAAATTGGATACTGCTGTATGATTTACCTTATCACAATCTACTGGATTCTCTTCTGCTGCATTAACAGCAGTATATGCCGCACAGTTTATAATAAAATCAATATTATGGGCGGATATATACTCACGTACAGCCTCTACTTCACAGATATTCAGAGAATCACAACCAGCAAAGAAGAAATTATAGCTGGAGTAAAGAGGCGATAGTTCTCTAAACTCAGACCCCAACTGTCCATTAGCACCAGTAATCAGAATATTCATTATTAATCAAATTTTAATTCACCTGCTTTATCTTTTTCAAAATAGTGAGCTAAAGTTGCGATGAAGCCAGATATAGCATTCACAGCCTTCTCCGTATCAGGAGTAATCTCTTTCTTTTGAAGTCGAAGCAACATTACTCCATACAAGGCATCAAAACATATTTCAATGTCCGACTTCTTTTCATCTTTATTGATTGCACGCAATTCAACTATGAAAGGCAACGCTTTATAATAAGAAGTATTGTAGAAAGGATACTTAGTACAAGATATTAACTCGTTGTGCAAATCTGTTAAAATAATAATTGTATTTTGATTGATTTGTAGATGTCCTTTCTCCTTGACACCCTCAGAATACATCATTTCTACTAACTCTTTATACCATTGTTTTTCCTCTTCCTGCTCTTCTAAAGATACCACAGAAGGATTAATGAGTTCTTTTTCTATCAGATCTATATCTAAACTATAGGCACGAATCATATCCTCAATTTGCCACATGTATATCAGATATTCAGCAATATTCTTCTGCTTAAGTTTCTTTGCTATTTTAAACATATCTTTTTTATTTTAATATAAAGAACTTCCTGCTAAAGTAAGTACGACTCCAGCAATAGCTACAATACAGACTATAGTACCAATAATTCTATTCATAACCCAAATTCCACGAGGGTTAAAATGACTACTTACTCGATGAACAAAATAAGTCAATCCAAACCACCAAATAAGAGCTCCTATCGCTATAAAGGCATAACCAATGCTTATCTGAGTAAGATTCATTGCTGGTTTTACAAAAGAAAATCGGGCAAATAGTGTGATGAATAGGAATATAATAAGGGGATTGGATAACGTTACTAATAATGCTGTTATAAAATTTCGGATATAAGAGTCCTTATTTTTATTGGCTGGTCTCAATGAACGAGCAGGATTTGACATAAAGGTATAAACACCAAATCCAAGTAGAAGTATACTACCAAATAGCTGAAGATAAAAAATATTCTTATCTATTAAATCAACAATAACACTCATTCCAAAACCTGTGAGTACAGCATAAATAATATCACTCACAGCTGCACCTAAGCCAGTAACAAAGCCATACCAACGCCCTTTGTTTAAAGTACGCTGGATACATAATACTCCTACAGGACCCATAGGTGCAGAAACAACCACTCCAATTATTAGTCCCTGAAGAATAATACTAGCTAGACTATCCAAATTTCCCATTCTGCAAATATCGCTTTTTTTTTATAAGGATACACTTTTTATTAACTATTTTTCAGCAGTTAAACGAGCTATTATTAGAGTTTTGACACTTATTTATCAGAGGTAAAAAAGACATAAAATTGATATTAATGATTTAGAAGCTATGAGTTCTTAGTTATTCTAACAGATTACTACTCATTACTGTTTTTTTATTATTTACTAGATATCAATAAGTTATTAAAAGACATCTTTTATTCTATCTCTTTTTGGATATAGAACACTTATGTTACCAATAAAACATTACTAAGTGATAGAGATTTTAATTATAGAATCAACCAAAGAGATCATCAATAGTAGATACAAAAAAAGGAGCAAGAAAAATCTTACTCCTTTTTGCGGTATGGACGGCTCCGTGAAATATCATTATATATGTCTATATATCACCCAGTTGACAGTCAGTGTATGGTTAGGGGGTACGAATTAGGAAATCTTTATTTTGGCCTCTCTTGGCTGTCGTTGTCTCCCTACTGTCCTGCATAATCTCGAGTTCAAATGTACTAAATTTATTTTAATTCCAATAACTATTGATAGTTAATCATTTAGACTTAGTGCAAGGTGCAAGTCTATCTATATATAGATACTTGCACCTTGCACTTAAAATTTCTTGTTTTGTATTATCCTGATTCTGGTTGACTGTTTGATTTACAATACCTGTATAAAGTTGACTCGTTTAATTATTATTCCTTATTTAAGTAGACACTATCTCTAATGTCGAATGTTGGCAAAAATTATAGGTTTGTCATGAATGCTTAAACAATTATTGATGAAATGAAATCTGTTAAACATATTTGTTTAGTTGTATTTGTTTATTATCTTTGAGTCATGTTAGATACAATAAATATCATAAAAGGTGAGAATATCTACATTTAGAGAATAAAAACCTGTTCCATTAATAACTCCACTATCTACCCAAATTTGTCCAGCACACTGACCTGATACAACCAATCTTAGATAATCTCCACTCCTAATTTAAAAACTAAGACTGGTCGTCGTGACCACGTACTGATGATTTTAATGTATGCTACAGCTGCTCGAATTAACGAGATTCTATCAATCAAAATAGAGGACATACATATTGAAGTGGATAAACCGTACATAACAGTCGTAGGTAAAGGAGGTAAAATTCGGACTTTGTATCTACTGCCTAAAGCAATATCTCATCTGAAGGCATACATTAGAGAGTTTCATGGGGTGAAATCTCCAAATGAAGCTTATCTATTTTACTCTCGCAATCACGGTATTTATGGGAAACTTAGTGATGTAGCAGTCAATAAACAGCTCAAAAAGCATGCTGATGCCGCTCGCTTATCGTGTAAAGAAGTACCTGATAATATGCACGCACATATTTTTCGACATGCAAAAGCGACACACTGGATGGATGATGGTATGCAAATCGTGCAGATAAGTTATTTACTTGGTCATTCTAACTTGAATACCACAATGAAATACCTTGATATTACCACTGAGCAGGAAATCAGAGCTCTGGAAACTCTACATGATGAAGGATCTAATAAAATTAAAAGGAACTGGAAAGGGCGGATGGATGATCTTGTAGACAAAATGGGACTTATTAGCATCAAATAACCTGCTATCACAAACCTTACCTTTTGATGTTATTAGCAATGATTATTAGCTGATTAGTACAAGAGGTAAGGTTTTTATAAAGGTTAGGATAATCATAGTAATGTACAGCTATTGAGTAAATTTCATCATCTGCAAAACCCATGCAACCAGACTTTTGTACCTCATTAAAAATGTAGGTTATACAGTCATCAATATTCTTGTTTTCTTTGGCGAATGATTCAGCGAAAAGAGTGTCAGACTCTGCTCTCAATTCCAAATAGGTTAGAATTGTTCTTGTAAAATGGTTAGTTGCTTTCATACTTATTCAGATTTTAAATTGATGATTGTTTCTAGTTCTTCTCGCTTGGATTGTTGAAATATCCAACCTGCTTTTTTTTCGTTGTTGTGTGTCAATCGTGGATTGAATTTGCCACCCATTGCCATCAGTAGCTCCTTGATGGGCTTGGTATCACCAAAAAGTGCGATTGCCTTTTGCGAATAGTCCACTATTTCAAATTCGCCATTATCGAAGAGTTCTGTCTGTGGTGCTACCTCTTTACAAGCATCTAGCTTTAAATAGATGTTCTCATGATTTCCAGCGACATAGGCAAAGTTTTCAATCGTATTATCTCTATCATAGATTATTGACTTTTCGATAATCCAACCACTATAACTACTCTTGCCCAAGTAATAACCATTGCCCATTGAGTATTTTTCTCTATGCTCATAGTCCTCGTTATACTCAGCTAGATAGGCTGTTCCCTCAAAGTTGTTAGCATACTTTCTCATTTCAGAAAACAAATCTCGTTTGTGTTTGGAGAAACCTAGAATAATAGTTCGTTGAACAGATGATGCAAAGTAGTCAGTTTGGCTGTCTAAATCATCTTGTTTCAAACGTGCTACAATGATAGCTTTAGCATCTTGTGGAATACTTTCTTTGAGCCATTCTCTGCCAACTGCACGCACTTTTTCTCGTTCGATTTTCTCTTCTTCTGCCTTGTATTGTTCCATCTTCTGTTTTACGAGTGCTTTTGCCAAAAGTTCGGCTACCTCATTTTCTGTCATATACTGAGGGGCTTTATCATCATAATAGATGCCGATTCCAAATTTTTCACTCAATGGACGAATGTGAGTACTAGAGTTAAACACATGAGTATTAATATCAATCAAATGATAATTAATTCCCCAATCGGTTTTCTCAACCTTGTACACCACATACTTAGGATAGTTGTAACCCTCCATTTGTACTACTTGATTCACTGATACAGATTGCTTGTTAGTATCAATTTCCTTCTTTGCGAATAGTAAATATTGCTTTGCCATAATTGTAAGACTTAAAAGATGATAGTTGTTAAAATTGCTATTGTAGTTAGTAGAAAAAGGATAGATAGAATGGTGAAGACTAGTCGAATAGAAAGTCTAATCACTTTAAGAACACAGCGAGCCATCAGATACCCTCCAATGCCAACACCTAGAGCCACTCCACTCCGATAGAGGAAGAGCACACACACACCAACAACAACTAGTCTCAACAGAAATTTTATGAGGATTCCAGAGGCGAGGGAGTTTTGTTTCATTAATTTTATTCTTTCTTTTCTCATAACAGCGACATTTTTTTTCATGCGTCATCCGTCAGGTCGGTCGTTTTTTGTTTCAAGGGCAACAAGCAGGTATAGGATTTTAGAGGAGCATATTTTTTCTACTAAATACGCTCGCCCATAGGGAAAGAGGAAGATTTTGGAGAAAACCAAAGGCTCAAGAATATGCTTGCTAAAATCCGTTCATACCTTTGCCCGATGAACTAAACACCGAAATAAGGAGGACATAAGTATTGGTGGAGGTGGGATGGGGAAGAAAGGGGGGGATATAAAAAAGCGATTAACCCTAAATACATTGGATTAATCGCTAAGTTTTTTAATAATATATTTGCTATTATTTGATACTTTCCTTCTCAAACATATACATCAGCTTATCTTTTTCATTCAGTTCTACACTTCTGCTTACCTTTTTGTTGGTAGGTCGATAACCCGAAAATCGAGTAACAAAAACGCCCAAGCCTTGTGTGTAGGAACTGACCTCTGCTGAGTATTCTTTACTAGTATCTAAAGGAATATTACCCAAAATAGTAGTCCAATCACCATCTGAAGTAATAGTAGATATTTCGCCTTGCATCTTGTTGATGTCTGTAATAGCTCTAGCATTCACAGCTAGTGGAATTTGCAATTTAAAATCTAAGATTGGCTCCAATAACTCAACATCAGCTTGTTGCAAAGCTAATCGAAAAACATAAGGTGCTAAACTTCTAAAGTCGGCAGGTGTACTCACTGGGCTATAATAGATTCCGTGAGAAAAAGTGACTTTAAGGTCAGTTACTTCCCAACCGTACAAACCCGATTCACAGGCTTTCTTGACTCCATCGAATACTGCATTCTGAAAGGATCGATTCAAATATCCCAATGATATTTCACTCTCCATTACAAGTCCCGCCCCAATTGGCAAAGGCTCTATAATCAAGCCAATAGATGCCCAATACGGATTAGGTGGCACTTCGATATGAATGGTGTATTCCGATTTTGTTTTAAGACGTTCTTTATAGATAGTTTTCACCTCTTCAAAGTAAGCATCTACCGAAAATCTCTCTTCCAATAAAGTCAAAATCACCTCCCGTTGAGTTGCTCCATAAAGCGAAACCTCCAATTCATTATTATCAGCATTAATGCTAAAGGCCAAAGATGGATCTTCTACTGATAATACATTCATAGCAGAAATCAATTTACTCCTATTCTCTACTTTTGCAGGATGTATAGACGATTTGAGAGCAGGACTAGGAATATTCAATTTGTCGAATAAGTTTGGCATTATTCCTAGATAATCTCCTACCATTAAGTTATCAGCATGATCTGCAATTGCAATATCATTTGTAAAAACTTCGTCTACATCTATTTCGTCTCCTGAGTAAAAGGTCTTTAAACCTCTTATCTTCAGATTCTCATCTGAGCCATTGAGGCTATATAATTTTCGAGATTTAAGGGTTCCACCTATAATCTTTAGATAGGCTCGTTTCTGTTCCTTCTTATTATGCTCAATTTTATAAACATAGGCAGACAAAGCGTTCTCTTGAGGTAGAGATGTTTCGATAAAAGTAGTGATTGAGTTTAGCAAATCTTCAATACCAATGCCATACATTGCTGAACCATGATAGATAGGATGTAATTTAGCAGCTTGAACAAGACGAACCATTGAATTCCAATAATCTAAATTAGAAAGCTGTGTATCACTCAAGTATTTTTCAAGCAAGAGATCATCTTTCTCTAAAATTGTTTCTCTGTTCTTTTCTGATATGTAGTGTATTGTACAGCTAGATGTTAATTCCTTGCCTTCAACGGATTGCATAAAGATAATATCTTTAGAAAGGCTATTTTGTATCTCTAAATAAAGCTGATTTAGATTGACTCCCTCTCTGTCTATTTTGTTGACGAATAGAATTGTAGGTATTTCTAGTTGTTGCAGGACATTGAACAACAACCTTGTTTGAGCTTGAATGCCCTCTTTGGCAGACACCACAAGTATAGCACCATCTAGCATCCTAAAAGTGCGTTCTACCTCTGCCAGAAAGTCCATGTGTCCAGGAGTGTCGATGATATTAATCTTTGTATCATTCCATTGAATAGATGTTGTAGACGCTCTAACTGTGATACCTCTTCGTTTTTCGATATCCATCGAATCGGTTGTAGTGTTTCCTTTGTCCACACTTCCACGTACTATGGTTGCTCCACTCGCAAATAGCAAGTTCTCTGTAATGGAGGTCTTTCCTGCATCAATATGTGCAAGAATACCTATATTTATAGTTCTCATTTGATTTTGTAAATAATATAATGGATGCTTTGTAGAAATGCATCGCATAAAAAATACATCCTTGATGGTAAAATGACCACAAGAACCCGAATTTGTATTTCTAATTATATTATTTACTGCCGCATAGTGGTACAAAGGTAGAAAATAAATTTCAAAATCAACTATTCTTTATCGCGTTATCTTAGATAGTCTATCAAATGCCTACCTTTGCCTGCTGAACTAAACACCAAACTGAAGAATGATTACTTTGGATTGTGGTCATTGGATTCAATAAGAAAAACCAAAGAAAACGACCCAATCAATTCTTAAATGCTTAGAACTACAAAATGAACAATCTTGAACTAGAAACATATACTCCTACAAGCCAAGAAGATTGGCGAAAGTGGTTAGAAGAAAACCATCAGTCTAAACAATCTATTTGGCTCATTTATTATACAAAAAAATCAGATAATCCTTCACTAACTTGGCGTGAGGCTGTTGATGAAGCACTATGTTTTAGTTGGATTGATAGTACACAGAAGAAGATTGACGAATTTTCGTTTATGCAATTCTTTAGCAAACGAAAGCCGAAAAGCATTTGGTCAAAAATAAACAAAGACAAGGTACAAGAACTGATTGACCACAACAAAATGACAAAAGCGGGTTTTGAAAGTGTTGAAGTGACAAAGAAGAATGGCTCTTGGACAATTTTGGACGAAGTAGAAGAACTGATAATTCCCAAAGATTTGAAAAATGCTTTCCTAGAGTATGAAGGCTCTAAAGATTATTTTCTAAGTCAAAGCAAATCAGTAAAGAAAATGATATTAAGCTCGATTGTCCTTGCTAAAAGACCAGAAACCAGACAAAAACGTATTGATGAAATAGCAAAAAGTGCAGGGCAGAACATGAAACCAAAACACATGCGATAGTTGATTCAGAATGAAAATATTCTTTCCTACCTTTACCCCATGAATAAAACAAACCTCAAAATACATCCATCCGTCCAAAGCCTAAAACTCTCTTTGCCCTATGCTGATGGAGGAATCAAGGCTGGGTTTCCTAGTCCAGCGCAGGACTATATGGAAAGTGCTATCGACTTGAATAAGGAGTTGATAAAGCATCCTGCATCCACTTTCTATGGACGCGTAAAAGGTGATAGCATGATAGATGCCAATGTACACGATGGTGATATCCTTGTGATTGACAAATCGCTAGAGCCTCAAAATGGAGATATGGCTGTTTGCTTTATTGATGGTGAGTTCACTATCAAATACATCAGACTAGAAAAGGATGTAATTTGGCTAGAACCAGCCAACGAGAATTATGAGCCAATAAAAGTAACAATCGAAAATGATTTCTTAATTTGGGGAATTGTAACATATTGTATTCAAAATAAGAGGAGGAGATGAAAAGAGATTTATAGAAAGGGCTATGAATATAAAAAGGTTGGAATAATTCTTATGCCTATCGTCAGAGAAACCATTATTTACACTACCTTTTGACCACATGATATAGAAAAGCAAAAGCGTATTTTCAAATGATAAATTCACCAATCAAATCTTTAAATTAATTATGACAGATTCAGAAATTGTGAATAGCAAATTGTTGCAAGATGCTAATATTATTGTAAATAATATATATGATTTAGTAAATACAAAAGAAGCATATCCCGAAGCTATACATGTGTTAATTGGATTGATAGAAGAGATTAACGATTTCAACATAAAACAAGGAATTGTTAGAGCTTTAACAGTAAAAGAAGCAAAAGGCAAAGCAAATTATACTCTTCTAAAAGAATATAATAAATACAATAAATCTTTTAGCCCTCAGATAGAAAGTTATTGTTGGGCTATAGGGAATGCTTTTACAGTTATAATTCAGAATAATGATTTTGAAGATATATTGGAAATTATTCAAGATAAACAGAATGGAATTAGTCGACAAATGTTTATAATGGCTTTAGCAAAATTGCCAAAACGAAAGATGGAGGCTGAAGACTCTCTTATTGACTTACTCGACGATGAAGCTGTCATATTGCAAACATTGTACACTTTGAGTAGGTATAAAGCACAAAAAGCAATACCTAAGATTGAAATGTTATTGAAAAATAGCAATCCTTTTATTCAGAAGGTTGCACAAAAAAGTTTAGCCAAATTTAAATAATAGATTAGAAGTATGATAGGACTCATCGACTGCAATAATTTCTTCGCATCCTGCGAGCGAGTTTTCAATCCAAATTTGGATGGAAAACCTATTGTTGTGCTTTCGAATAATGATGGAGCAATAATTGCAAGAAGTGAAGAGGCTAAGAGGTTAGCTGTGAAAATGGGTGCCCCATTTTACCAAATTAAAGATTTAATAAGGCAACATAATATCAATGTATTCTCTTCAAATTATACACTTTATGGAGATTTATCGAGGCGAGTGATGTCCATTTTGGCAGACCAAGTTCCCGAAATTGATGTATATTCTATTGATGAAGCATTTTTGGACTTAGCTGGTATAGATAATCTGTCTGATTTCGGACAGAAATTGGTAAAAACGACTTCTAGAAGTTCGGGCATACCTGTTTCATTAGGTGTTGCTCCAACACGCACTTTAGCCAAATTGGCTAATAGCTTCGCCAAACGATATCCAGCCTACAACAAAGTTTGTATAATGGATTCTGATGAAAAGAGAATAAAAGCTTTACAGAAAACTCCAGTAGGATATATTTGGGGCATAGGGAGGCAAACAACCAAGACTTTAGAATATTATGGAATCAAAACGGCTTACGATTTAACACAAAAATCTCGTTCGTGGGTGCGTAGCAAAATGACTGTTGTAGGAGAGCGTACTTGGCTGGAACTTCATGGAGAACCTTGTATCACCTCTGATTCGGTAGTGGAAAAACAACAGATTTGTACTTCTCGTAGCTTTGGCGAAATGGTTACAGACTTTGACTCTTTACGTGAGTCGGTAGCAAACTTTGCATCTGCTTGTGCTGTCAAGCTTAGAAAACAAAATTCATTAGCACAGGGCATGATTGTTTTTGCTTATACCAATCGCCATAGAGAAGATTTGCAACAATATTTTCCATCCAAAGCGATACAGTTTTCTTTTCCTACTGCTGATACAATGGAAATTATCAAGCACGCTAGTTCTGCTTTGAAAGAGATTTACAGAGAGGGTTATGAGTACAAAAAAGCTGGAGTTATACTTACACACATCATCAGCGAAACGAATTATATGCACGATCTTTTTGATCCACGAGATAGGGAAAAGCAAAAATGTATTTCGCAAATGATAGATTCCATTAATCAGAAGAATGGTACAAATTGCATTAAACTTGCTGCTCAAGGTGTTGGCAAGGCAGATTGGAATTTGCGAAGAGATTTTTTGTCGAAGTGTCCTAGTACGAATATGAGGGATATAATAGAGGTGAGAGGATGAATAAAAATAATGAAAATGTCATGTATCAACATCAAGTAGATAGAATCTTAGAGAAAGTAGAGTTGTTAAATATTAATTTGAATCCAATTATTGAATCATCTATATTACAAGATATTGAGATTACACAACAAATCTCACTTCCAGACTCCTACAAAGTTTATTTGACTAAAATTCAGAATGGTGGTGCTTCAGACTTATTAAATAATAAGGGACCATATTATGGTATTTACTCTATAGCAGAGGCTATTGAGAAGAATAGTGAATGGGAAATTGATATGAAACAAGACTTTCAATTTACTACCGATTTAGAACTAGGGGATCTGTATGATGCAGAGCAAGACTTAGACAAACATATTTATCGATTTGAAAACGATAAAGAATATCAATTAAAAGTTCAGAGTGTCGTTGAAGAATACAATAATACTTCGGTTTTAGCTGGTTCTCTCTTTGTTTGTGAGTATGGTTGTGGAGATTATCTAAGATTGGTTGTATCAGGTCAGTGTGCTGGACAAATTTGGGTAGATAGTGGAGTTATTAATGGAACAGGTTTTTATTCTCTAAATGTAGATATTCTCACCTTTTATGAGAATTGGCTGAATAGACAAATCGAGATACTGAAAGATCCTTCAAAGAAGCTTATTAATGCATGGTATTCATATCTAGAATTTGGGAATAATAGTCGTTATAAGATAGTCCCATAAAAGGAAAAGGAGCTATTGCTCCTTTTCTTCATCTTGTACATATCCAACTCTTTTTCGAGGCTTGTTATCCAATTCTTTTTGAGAAGCTAATTCAGTGAGAGCTTCATAAATATCACTAAACTGGACATTGGTTTCAATCATAAATTCGTCCAATTTGCGATTAAGTTCAGCATATCCTAAAGAATATTGACGCAAAGTAACGAATGCTCTCATTATAGATATGTTCACTTGTATCGCTTTTTTACTTTTCAACACTGAAGATAACATGGCTACTCCTAGTTCAGGAAAAGCCATAATGAAAGAGGAGCCAACATTATAGCCAGGAGGTATCACATTTTGTGATACCCCTAATTCTATCGCAGCATCGCTCTCTTCACGAGTCAATTCAAACATGAAGTCAGGTGCTGGAAATCTATCAATATTACGCTTAACTGCTTGTTTCAAAGCTCTGTTCTCAACGTTGTAGAGCTTAGCTAAGTCATAATCCAACATAACTCGCATTCCTCTTATCTCATAAATTCTATTTTGTATTATTTGTAACTCCATATAATTATTGATTTACAGCTTGATTAATTCCCATTCCTTTAAGTTTTTCCGAAAGAATATCCATATCATTACTCACTTTCTCATTAGTAATACGAGCATAAATTTGTGTCGTTCTAATGTTTGTGTGTCCAAGCATCTTAGATACAGATTCAATAGGAACTCCTTGCGATAGGGTAATAGTGGTCGAGAATGTATGCCTCGCCATGTGAAATGTTAAATTCTTTTTTACGTTACACAAATCAGCAATTTCCTTGAGGTACGAATTTAGTTTCTGATTACTTGGAACGGGTAGGAGCTTGTCGCCAGTTAGCTTGTCTTCATACTTCTTCAGTATGGCTAAAGGCACATCCAGCAAGGGCACATTGGTGCTAATGTTTGTCTTTTGTTGCTTAGTCATTATCCAAGGTTTGCCATCGAAAGATTCTCGGATATGTTCTTTGCGAAGTTTCTGAACATCTATATATGCCAATCCCGTAAAACACGCAAAAATGAAGATATCTCTCACGTGTTCTAGTCGCTCAATCTCAAATTCTTTGTCCATTATAGCCTCTAATTCATATTGAGTAAGATAACCTCTGTCTGTCTTCTTAAATTGAATCTTATAGCTTGCAAATGGGTCAGCATTCAACAATCCATTGTTTTTAGCAAGGAGAATAATTTTCTTGAAGAGTCGCATGTATTTGGCAGCTGTGTTAGCACTACATTTACCAATAGTTCGCATATAGGTTTCGAAGTCGAGAATAAACATATTGTTCACCTCCTTGATATTAATATCCGAAATTTTATACTTGAAGGTCATAAACTCATGCAGTCGTCTGCGAGTGAGTTCGTATTTTTCCACAGTATCGGCTACTAAGCCATTTCCAATTAAATTGCGTGCATCTTCATTATGTTTGTCAAATAAATTGAGGAGGGTTTCAAAACTATCATCTAAACCAAGAAAGGAGTTCTTGATTATTTCAGACGTAACTTGTTTGCCACGTTCTTGAAGATCACGATAGATTTGATAGAGGGAGGCTTTCACATTATCAATGAGAGAATTTATCTCATCCACTTCTTTGGCTCGTCCCATTGCCTTGCTTGCTTTCACATCCCAATGCTCTGGTAGGATGTCCATTTTCATGTTGAAGCGCGATTCTTTACCATCAACTGTAATACGGCACATTAAAGGGGTACGACCATCTTTCTTTTGCTTGTCTCTTTTGAGGAAAAAGAGCACTCTAAATGTACTTTTCATAAACTCATTTTGTTAATTGCACTTGAATGCAAAGTTGAACATAAACAATTAAAAATGAGAATTATGCACTACGCCAAATCACGACAACTGGGTGCCAAATTCAGCCAATTCGTACCCCTTTTTTGAAAAATCAAAAGGGGGTACGAATTAGGAAATATATAGAGTCTATTTTTGTCTTTGGAATGTCTTTTGTGGTACGCCACAAAGCATAAAAAAACCCTACAATATGCTGATATTGTAGGGTTTGTCTTAGTTTTGGCTTTTGTTGTCTTAGCCTCTAGCGGTATGTACGGGACTCGAACCCGTGACCTCCTGCGTGACAGGCAGGCATTCTAACCAGCTGAACTAACACACCGTTTTTCACACAATCTCTCTTGATTGCGGTGCAAAGATAGATATAAATTTATACCCTGCAACACTTTTGTAAAATTATTTTAGTACACTCCTATTAATTCATTGAAAACCAGCTAAAAAAAATTTTAATCATTTTGAATTATTCTTTTAACAAAAAAGTATTATTTATATTAGGTATATGATGAATTCAGAAAATATATTTAGCATCAAATATAATCAGGAAATCCCTGACACAGGTAAGCTGTTAATAGCTGAGCCTTTTTTAACGGATTATCCTTTTAGTAGATCGGTTGTACTCTTAGTTAACCATTCTCTAGAAAGTAGTATGGGAATTATATTAAATGTTCCTATGCACCAATCATTAAATGACATTATCACCGATCTTAAAGGATTAGAAAATATACCCTTATATCGTGGTGGCCCATTGGGAGAAGATATTCTATTTTTCATACATAGCCATAGCCATATACCCGCAGCATTACCCATAACCAATAAACTTTATTTAAATGGCGATTTTGATATCGTAAAAGAACTACTTCTCGAAGGTAAAGTAGAGCCTAATGACTTTCGATTTTTCTTAGGATATTCGGGTTGGGGACCTGAACAACTACAAAATGAACTTAAAACTAACACATGGCTCGTAACGGAAGAGCCAGCAGAGTATATTATAAACCAATCAGCCAAACTCTTGTGGAAAAACATTCTACACAATATGGGCTATAAGTATAAACTATGGGCTAGATATCCTTTAGTACCGTCGCAAAACTAATCTTTTGCTACCTTCTGAAGAAGTAACACATCTTCAAAGCCATCTTGGGTAAAAATCCAATCTTTTAACTGAGCTACCTCTTCAAATCCACAAGATTTAAACAGATGTACGCTTTGAGTATTGGATACCGCAACATAAGCATAAATTTGATGAAGGAAAAGATGGCTAAAAGCATATTCAAGCAATAAAAAGATTGCCTCTTTGCCATATCCTAAGCTACGGAACTCTTCCAAAATAATAATACCGATTTCAGCACGCTGATGAAGAGGAACCATATCGTATAAATCAATTATTCCTATTGGTTGATAATTTGCCTTTTGTTCAATAACAAGCCTCAACTGTTTATCCGAAAAAATATCTCCCTGCATAGATTCTAAATACTTTTTCAAGAAAAATTTAGAATAAGGCATAGTGGTATTACAACTAGTCCAAACAGTTCCATCATTTTCTACTCTATAAAGTAATTCTAAGTCTTCAGGTTCAATAGGACGAAGAAGTATTTGATCCGATTCTAAAAGGGAGTTACCTTGCATTTGATTATTCCTTTATCTCTTTATTTATAATTGGTTCTAGAACAAAATAGAGTTTATTCCTTGATGGAATACAAAACAAAGCAGCAAATCCCACTAATATAGCACACAAAGAGCCTGTATAGCTCATCGCTAAATAATGAGTAAATAAAGACACAATTGCTGCAACGCCTAATATTAAGAGTCTAAAACCAAACCACTTTTGGTATAGTGCACTTCCATATTCGATAGAATCGGATGGCTGTATAGATTTTATCTTTTTCCCAAATAATTTTAGAGCAAGAGGTATTGATATACCTGTTACTAAAATAGACACAGTTTCTGCAACATAAGTAAACATACCATTATCGGCATATATACCATTCCAGTCTGTTCCAATCTCTCCGACGACAACTATTGCTACAAGGATTAACCAAAATAAATAATAAGTCTTCTTAATGCTTTTTAAAGTAGCTGTTACGTATTTATTTTCCATCTTTTATCTGTTATAATGTAGTTTTAAATTTTGTTCTATTAACAATACTCCGTCCTAGTGTAACCTCATCCGCATAAGCTAACTCGTCACCGACGGAAACCCCTCTAGAAAGAACACTCATATCCACTCCCGATTTTTCTAGTTTGCGATAGATATAGAAATTGGTCGTATCACCTTCCATTGTGGTACTCAAAGCAAAAATGACTTCTTTTATGCCACCTGCTTGTACTCGATCAATCAAACTTTGTATTTCCAAATCGCTTGGACCAATACCATCCATAGGAGAAATGATACCTCCCAACACATGATATACTCCTCTATACTGCTGGGTAGCCTCTATAGCCATTACATCTCGAATATTCTCAACAATGCAAACAAGTGAATGATCTCTTTGAGGATTGGAACATATTTGACAAGATTCTGTATCTGAGATATTATGACAAGTCTGACAATATTTAACTTCTCTCTTCAATGTTATTATCGCATTTCCGAAAGACTCAACAGCACTTTTGTCTTGTCTCAATAAGTGCAAAACAAGTCTCATAGCTGTTTTTTTACCTATTCCAGGTAACTTTGAAAATTCATCTACAGCTTTTTCTAGTAAAACGGATGGGTATTGTTGATTCATAAATTGATATTCCCTTTATTCAGTTTACAAATATAAGAAGGAAATCAGTATATCTTATTATTTATCACGATTTACAATATTGTAGCACGATTTATAAAATAATTTAGATACTTAGAATTAAACTGATTCTGTATCTTTAAAAAGTAGTATATTTGCGATCACTATGCTAGTGATAATAACAATTATAATATACTTTTCTTTACTTTTTGCTATAAGTAAAATTACAAGTAGAAAAGGAAACTCCAATCAAATCTTTTTTAAGGCTGAAAATAAATCTCCATGGTTTATTGTAGCCTTTGGCATGATTGGTGCATCAATTTCAGGTGTTACTTTCGTATCAGTACCTGGCATGGCTAGAGATATCGATATGACTTACATGCAGATGGTATTCGGCTTTTTCTTTGGATATCTTATAGTAGCACATCTACTCCTTCCTCTTTATTATAAGCTCGGACTGACTAGCATTTATTCTTATCTAAAACAAAGGATAGGTAGAAAAGCATATAAAACTGGATCTATTTTCTTCCTCCTATCACGAATGTTAGGAACAGCTGCAAAACTCTATTTAGTTTGTCTTATATTACAACACTTTGTTTTTCAAGATTGGAATATTCCGCTTTGGACAATTGCTACTGGAGCTGTGTTTTTAGTTTGGGTTTACACCCATCAAAGTGGTATAAAAACAATTGTGTGGACAGATGCTCTACAGACTTTATGCTTAGTTTTAGCCCTCTTAGCTATCATTTACTCTGTGATGACCCAATTAGACTTAAATTTCGCAGAAGCGTGGAACACTATACAAGAGAACTCACATAGCAAAATGTTTGTTTGGGATGATTGGGTAAGCAAACAAAACTTTTACAAACAATTTTTTAGTGGTATATTCATTGTTATTGTCATGACTGGACTAGACCAAGATATGATGCAAAAGAATCTAACCTGTAAGAATATAAAAGATGCTCAAAAAAACATGTATAGCTATGGATTTGCATTCATCCCACTCAATTTCTTATTTCTCTGTCTGGGTATATTACTCCTAACTTTAGCCTCTCAAATATCGTTAGAACTTCCAGCTAAATCAGATGATATATTACCTTTATTAGCAACCAATGGATATCTTGGGCAGACAGTAGTAATCTTGTTTACAATAGGGATCATAGCTGCAGCTTTTAGTAATTCAGACTCTGCACTCACAGCTATGACCACCAGTGTATGTGTGGACTTACTTAACATAGAAAAGGAAGAAAAAAAGAAAGCTATTCGAAAAAGACACTGGGTACATATTATCATGTCTATACTACTAATAGCATGTATCTGCTTTGTTGATATTATGAATAGCCAAACAGTTATTGATGCTATTTACATCATTGCATCCTATACTTATGGACCTCTTCTAGGCATGTTTGCCTTCGGACTATTTACTAAACGAAAAACAAAAGACCAATTTGTTCCTTATATAGCTATAGCATCTCCTATTTTGTGTTACTTATTAGATCAATACATGATTTATTACTTCAACTACAAATTGGGATATGAGCTATTAATGCTCAATGGACTATTAACTTATGCAGGATTAATATTATTTTCAAAACCAAACAAATACATAGAAACTAAAAGATTATAAATATATGCACATAAATAGCGCAAACTTCGTCATCAGCAATACAGAAGTAAAAAAATGTCCTACAGATGGATTACCTGAATATGCCTTTATTGGACGATCCAACGTAGGTAAATCTTCACTGATAAATATGCTAACTAATCGTAAAGGGTTAGCTATGACATCTGCTAAGCCAGGAAAAACGATGCTCATTAATCATTTTTTGATTAATGAAGAATGGTATATCGTAGACTTACCGGGATACGGCTATGCCAAGAGGAATCAAAAAGGCCAACAACAAATAAAGACAATCATTGAAGATTATATTCTCGAAAGAACAGCAATGACCAATCTCTTTGTTCTAATAGATTGCCGTTTAAGTCCACAACAAATCGATTTAGAATTTATTGAATGGTTGGGTGAAAACAACATTCCATTTTCCATTGTTTTTACCAAGGGCGATAAACTAACAAAGAATAAACTCGACAGCAACGTTGAAGCATTTTTAAATGAACTTAAAAAACAATGGGAAGAACTTCCTCCATACTTTATTACTTCATCAGAAAAAAGAATGGGACGAGATGAAATGCTCAACTACATAGAACAAATAAACGAAACACTAAAGAAATAACTTAATATGAAAAAAGTAATTTTACTTTTATGTACTCTTTTTATTGGATTACAATCAACAGATGCCCAATCATTGAAAAATTTATTCTCTAAGAAAAATGTATCTCGAATGGCTTCTAATGTAGGAATAAAGACACCCCTTAAACTAGAAGGATCTACTTGGCAATATGCAGGAACTGCACTAGAATTAAAAACGGATAATGCTCTAAAAAAAGCTGCAGCCGAAATGGCCGCAATAGCCGCTGAAGAAAAGATTAATGAGCAACTATCTTCTTTGGGAATTAGCTTAGGGATGGTTAGGTTTCAATTTGAAAAGGATGGCAAATTAATGATTCAAGCTAAAAACAAAAAGCTACCAGCAACCTATCAATTATCAAAAGACCAAAAAGTAATGACAATATCTCTAGCACAGCGAATGTCATTTAATGCTGATGTCAATCACAGCTTAGAAACAATGTCTTTACTCTTTGAGGCTGATAAATTAATGGATCTAATAACCTTTATTAGTGAAAAATCTCAAAGTACCTCTCTACAAACAATCGGAGCTTTAGCTAAAAACTACGACGGTATGAAAATAGGAATTCAGTTAGAAAAAGCTAATTAATTTTCTATTTTTTCTCTAAATGATTAACTTTGAAGCCGAAACAAATAAATTCAAATCATGAAAAAATTAGTTTTGCTATCGCTTTTAATGATTATGAGTGTTGGATTAATCAATGCTCAATCCAAGAATGCCGATATAAAATTTGAGAAGACATCACAAAACCTAGGTACTTTTTCAGAAAAAGAACCAGTTGCTACTGCTACTTATACTTTCACTAACATTGGAGATGCTCCTTTAGTTATTCATCAAGTAGTTGCTTCTTGTGGATGTACTGTTCCTGAATTTTCAAAAGAGCCTGTTCAACCAGGTAAAACAGGTTCTATTAAAGTAGTTTATAATGGGACTGATAAGCCTCTTGGCTTCTTCAAAAAATCTATCATAGTACGTAGTAATGCTAAAACACCTACTACTCGCTTATTTATTGAAGGTACCATGACAGAATAAGCTATAAAACAAATATTTATATTAAATATAAAACGGAGGGTCTTTTCAGATTCTCCGTTTTTTTTAGTTTCTTTGACTATTAAGAACAAAATAAACATATTTTAAATAACTAAACTACAAGAACATGAAAGAGATGGAGCAGGATAAAATAACTCTGCCCGAAAATGCCTTTCGGAAATTAAAATCAGGTGAGATTTACAATCCCATTATGAGTCCCAACAAAGCTTACCCTGAAGTAAATGCATGGTCTGTAACATGGGGGATCCTTATGGCAATCCTTTTCTCAGCAGCTGCAGCATATTTAGGATTAAAAGTTGGACAAGTCTTTGAAGCAGCCATTCCAATTGCAATTATAGCAGTAGGAATATCGAGTGCAACAAAAAGAAAAAATGCACTCGGAGAAAATGTCATTATCCAATCTATCGGCGCAAGCTCTGGAGTAATTGTAGCGGGAGCAATTTTTACATTACCTGCTCTTTACATTCTTCAAGACAAATATCCTGATGAAATTACTATCCATTTTTCTCAAATATTCATTAGTTCACTGCTTGGTGGTGTTTTGGGTATTCTTTTCTTAATTCCATTTCGTAAGTACTTTGTTCAAGATATGCATGGAGAATACCCTTTCCCTGAAGCAACTGCAACTACTCAAGTTTTAGTATCGGGAGCAAAGGGTGGTAGCCAAGCAAAACCACTACTAATAGCAGCTATTGTTGGAGGGTTATATGACTTTATCGTAGCAACCTTTGGTTGGTGGAATGAAGTAGTAACTACTCGTATGGTATCTTGGGGAGCTATGTTGGCAGACAAAACCAAGGTTGTATTTAAGGTCAACACGGGAGCAGCAGTATTAGGTTTAGGATATATCATTGGATTAAAATATGCGACTATTATATGTGCTGGTTCATTAGCTGTATGGTGGATAGTAGTACCAAGTATGTCTGCTATATGGGGAGACACTATTTTAAATATGTGGAACCCTGAAATCACTCAGACAGTAGGAGCTATGAGTGCCGAAGATATCTTTGCAAACTACGGCAAAAGTTTAGGTATTGGCGCTATTGCTATGGCTGGAGTTATTGGTATTATTAAATCTTGGGGTATTGTTAAAAGTGCAGTAGGATTAGCAGCAAAAGAGCTTTCTGGGAAAGAAAAAGGAGCAGAAGCAAATGTTCCTCGTACTCAAAGAGATATCCCCATGAAGATTATAGCGATAGGCTCTATTATAACACTTACTGTTACAGCATTATTCTTCTACTTTGATGTAATGCAAGGAAATATCGTTCATACAGCTGTTGCTATCCTCCTTGTAGCTATCATAGCATTCTTATTTACAACCGTTGCAGCCAATGCAATTGCAATTGTTGGAAGTAACCCAGTATCTGGTATGACACTAATGACTCTAATCATTGCTTCTGTAGTGATGGTCTTTGTTGGGTTAAAAGGAACATCAGGTATGGTTGCTGCCTTAATTATGGGTAGTGTCGTGTGTACAGCTCTGTCAATGGCAGGAGGTTTTATTACCGACTTAAAAATTGGATATTGGTTAGGCACAACACCCGTCAAACAAGAAATGTGGAAGTTCTTAGGAACAATTGTTTCCGCAGCTACTGTAGGTGGAGTAATGATTATCCTAAATAAAACTTATGGATTCACAACTGGCGAGCTTGCAGCTCCTCAAGCAAATGCTATGGCAGCTGTAATTGAGCCATTAATGAGTGGTGTAGGAGCTCCATGGTTATTATATGGTATTGGTGCGGCTTTAGCAGTAGTACTTACTCTATGTAAGATACCAGCTCTCCCTTTTGCATTAGGTATGTTTATACCTATCCAACTAAATATTCCTTTGTTTATTGGTGGGGCAATAAACTGGTACGTAACAAGAGGAAAAAATCAAGAACTTAATACAGCTCGTTCTGAAAAAGGAACGTTATTAGCTTCGGGATTCATTGCAGGGGGTGCATTAATGGGTGTAGTAAGTGCAGGATTACGTTTTGCAGATATTAACCTAATCAATAATGAATGGTTACAAAACAGCCTATCTGAAGCTGCTTCATTAGTAGCATACGCACTACTTATCTGTTACTTTATCAAAGCAACCAAAAATGTTAAATTGAAATAGCTTTTTGATGTACATATAGTGAAGGAGAGCTTTCTAGCTCTCCTTTTTAAATTCTCAATCTATGAAAAAAGTATTCTTCTTTTTCTCTATTCTTTTTTTTCTATCAGGCAATGCTCAAGAGAATCAAAACCTCATAATCAAGAATGCATTACAGTATATTGGTACCCCTTATAGAGCTCACACACTAGAGTTTGGACACCAAGAAAAATTAGTAGAAAACAAAAAGGCTGTAGATTGCACTACTTTTGTAGAGTATGTATTAGCTCAAAGTTTAGCTCAACTTGACAGTATCAATAAACAATCAGAAAAAACTTTTCTTCAAAAAATAAGATATAGAGACGGCATTATTAATGGATATACGTCCCGACTTCATTATTTTTCAGAATGGATCCAAGAAGGTGAAAAAAATAAATTCATCACTGACATTACTGCTCTAGAGGCTACTGATAGTATGTACATAGCCTTATCCTACATGTCTACACACCCACAATATTATAAACACTTGAGTAATTCTTCTCAAAACAGGGAAGAAATAGCGGAAGTAGAGAAAAGTATATCGGGAACAATTATTAAATGGCTACCTGAACAAAAACTACCTACAGAGGGATTGCCTTGGATTAAGAATGGAGATATTATTGCGCTAACAGTAGGCATCTACGGATTAGATATCAGTCATGTCGGTTTTGCAATATACCAAGGCGGTCAATTACATTTACTACATGCTTCATCGGCTAAGGGAAAAGTAATAATAGAGCCTATACCCCTAAGCACAATGCTCCAAAGGAATAAAAATTGGACAGGAATTAGAGTACTAAGGCCCAATGTATATCTAGATCAAAAAGAATATACGAAAACAGAAGCTCTGATTGAAAGTAAAGATTCAACTGAAAATAAAATAGATTCTTTAAAAATTCTTACAGAATAGACAAACCGTAAAATATTTTTATTTGTTATATTAATAACATATCAATTAAGTTAATTAACTTAGCATAAAACAATAAGATTATGAATCGTTTCCACATACTAGTCGTTGATGATGAAGAAGATCTATGCGACATCTTACAATTCAATTTAGAAGATGCAGGTTACTCTGTAGATGCAGCAAACTCTGCCGAAGAAGCTTTAGCTATGGACTTAAGTAAATATGATCTATTTCTACTAGATGTTATGATGGGAGAAATATCAGGATACCGATTAGCTTCAATGCTTAGAGAACAGAAAGAAACCGAAAAAACACCCATTATTTTCTTAACAGCAAAAGATACAGAAAACGACATGGTTGCAGGTTTCAATGCAGGCGCAGATGACTATATATCTAAACCATTCTCCCTCCGAGAAGTGTTAATACGCATCAAAGCTGTACTAAAGAGAACAAATGAAGGTGGTAAAGTTAAATCTACAGCCAAATTAGTTTATAATACACTTGTTATAGACTTAGAACAAAAGAAAGTAACTATTGATGGTGAAGACATATCTTTAACTAAAAGAGAATTTGAAATATTACAGCTATTACTGGAACAAAAAGATAGAGTTTTCTCTAGACAAGAAATTCTGGATAAAGTATGGGTGAATGAAGAAGATATTTCAGACAGAACTGTGGACGTAAACATTACTCGTATCAGAAAGAAGATTGGACATTATGATAAAAACTTAGTTACTAGACTTGGTTACGGGTATTGTTTTGAAACTAAATAATGCTAATGAACAAGAAAAAGCATTTTATCCAATTTCACAATCGCTTATTCTTGACTGTATTACTACTATTCCTTCTCTTTGCGGGAAGTTTTATTGTATATCAGTACCAAAGAGAGAAGGTGTATCGTGTTGAGTTGTTTAATACCAAACTTCAAGGTATTAACAATAGAATGTACACACTTTTACCCAATCTTGACAACAAAGAACAGATACAATTCTATATCGATAAATACCTAGTAGATCTACCCAATATTAAACTTACAATCATAAAGAAAGGAAGACAAATCGTTTTCGACTCTTATGCTCCAGATGCTACTATTATTCAAATGGGATATTGGGATAATGAAGAAATTAAACAAGCATTAGAAAAAGGAAGTGGTTATCAAATTAGGAAAGACCACTCTACCTCTACCCCTTACTTTTTCTCAGCTACTATTTATCCAAACTATATAATCCGCACAGCTGTTCCCTATGATAGTATGTTAAAGAGCACCCTACAAAGTGACACTCGCTATCTAACTTTTAGTTTTATTATCTCTGTTCTTCTAATTTCTCTTTTTTACAGCTATACAGCCAAACTAGGTCAAGCAATAAGGAAATTAAGAAAATTTACTCAACGAGCCGAGGAAGATAAGTATATACAATGGGAAAGTGAAGCTCCATACTCTAGCGGAGAGATGGGTGAAGTAACAAGACATATCATCAATGTCTATCGTAAACTACAAGACACAAAAGAGGCTTTAAGCATAGAGAAAGACAAACTTTTTGCTCACTTACAATTCTCTCGAGAAGGATTAGGTATTTTCTCTGCTAATAGAACCGAAATTCTTGTCAATAAATTATTTCTTCGCTATTGCAACCATATATCAGATATCAATCTAAAAAACAGTGAAGAGGTTTTCCAAATAAAAGAATTCGAACCTATAATTCAGTTCATCAATGAAGTGCAACAATCTCCTTCACAAATAAAAGATAGACGCAGAAATATATCTATAGAAAAAAATGGAAAAACATTTATTATTGAATGCATCGTATTTGATGATATGAGTTTCGAGTTTTCCATCAATGATGTAACCAAAGAAGAAGAAAAAATTCAACTTAAGAAACAATTAACTCAAAATATAGCTCATGAACTAAAGACTCCTGTAAGTAGTATTCAAGGATATCTAGAGACAATTGTAGAACATCCAAACCTATCTGAGGAAAAGAGAATAAGCTTTTTACAACGCTGTTTTGCTCAAAGTAATAGACTGGCTAGACTATTGCAAGATTTATCTATACTAACACGTATAGAGGAATCTAGTGATATGTATGACAATCAGGATATGGATATAAATCTTCTTGTTCAAACGATTCTAGAGGAAATTGAACTAGATCTTCGCAAAAAAAATATCATAGTCCACAATGAATTACCTTCTCCTATACATGTTAAGGGCAACTACTCTCTACTCTATTCCATATTTAGAAACCTATTAGATAACTCTATCGCCCATGCAGGAGAACATATTGAAATCTTTTTATCTTGCTTTAAGGAAACAGATGAATATTATTTCTTTAGCTATCGTGATACAGGTGTAGGAATACCAAGTGAACATCTAAACCGTTTATTTGAAAGATTTTACAGGGTAGATAAAGGACGATCTCGTAAATTGGGTGGAACAGGACTTGGACTAGCTATTGTTAAGAATTCAATTCTCTTACATCAAGGAAGCATCCTTGTAAAAAGTAGTGAAGGCAAAGGAATTGAATTTGTCTTCACTCTACCAAAAATTACTGAATAACTTTAAGCCTTATGAAAAGAACTATTTTTTATTCCAGCTTTATATTTTTATTTATATTAACTGCATGTGGCAATACTAAAACATCAAAAATACCACAAGAGAATAAATCTACTAATACAAAAAGTGAAGTATTAATTACGGAATTTCCTTACCCTGAAATACCAATTATATATACCCAAGCAGAAGATAGAGGAAAATTCTTATCAGAGCATTATTGGGATAATCTAAATTTCGGAGATTCTTCTGTACAATATAACCAAGACATGATTGAGCAAAGTTGGGTCAACTGGATTGATTTGATGCAACAATTTAATCCTAAAAGAGAAGACTACACTTCTCTACTAAAAAACTTTTACACCCAGTTAGACACTCAAGATAGTACGGCCTTCAGGCAATTTTATGAACTAGCAGATAAATACCTCTACTTTGCTAATTCTCCACTACGTAATGACAAGCTTTATATTCCTATTTGTGAGGTTTTATTAGCTAGTAAAAATTTATCGGACACAGAAAAAGAACATATCAACTTTATATATGAAGTTATTCAAAAGAACAATGAAGGCGAAAAGGTACAAGATTTTACATTTACTACGTTAACAGGAAAGAAAGGTCAGTTATCACAAGTCCAATCTAATAAATATATCCTTCTATTCTTTAACGATCCAAGCTGCAATGTTTGTGCACATACAGTAGAAGTATTAAAAGAATCGCCTTTAGTAAATAAGCTCATCCAAAATAAAATACTCCAGATAGTATCTATTAATCCAGAGGATAATTTTGAAGAGTGGAAAGAACACTCTAAAGATTTTCCAAAAGAGTGGATAAGTGGATATGACAAAGATTTAACAATCACATTAAATCGTCTGTATGATTTAAGAGCTACACCATCACTCTATCTTTTAGATAAAGATAAAAAGGTGATACTGAAAGACAAAGCTCTTGAAGAAATATTAGCAACTTTAGAGCAAATATAGAATTCATTCCTTTCAAGTTATTTGTTCTACAGAATAAATTCTTTTATATTTGTAATACAATAGTTTACTTTTCTGCTGCCACTAGAAAAGTAATAAGAGGGAATTAGGTGAAAATCCTAGACAGTCCCGCTGCTGTAATTCTCATTATTGGTGATAGACAAAAGAATGACTTTAAAAAGCCACTGGATTATTCTGGGAAGGCGTCTATTTACTGAGATAAGTCAGAAGACCTGCTATTGTAATCTGTATTTTCATTTCTTTCGAGGAAAAAGTTCTGAATCAAAATGTCATTATAGTTTCCATATAGTGTGCATTTATTTTCCAGATTTTATTCACGAAAAGTAGAAAATAAACTCTGCCAAGTTTATTTAGAATGTCCAGCCGATGTGAATTCGTCTGGACATTTTTTATGCCTTAGCATATGTTAAAACATATTGATCAGTAATACGATATTGAATTTTAACTTTCTGAGATATTGCAGTTTTAAACTCTTGAACATAAAAGTATTCTCCATCAGCAATAGAGAAAGGACAAACTCTAATATGAGATTTAAAGTCTATCTCCGATAATCCGAGTAATTTAAATTGGGTTTCTTTAGCACACCAAATAAGCAGTTCATAATATAAAAAATCATTTGTTGGGTAAAAAAACTCATCGGAATGGAATACACGATGGGCTAAACGATGTACTCTATCACTTATAAGCTCTATATCTATAGCAACACGACTTGTTTTAGCCAGAATTACAGCAACGAAACCGACAGTATGAGTTATCCCTATATGATAAGAGCGATCAGCCAAATAAGGGGCTCCTAAAGCATCATATTCTATTTCTTTCTTCTCATCAAGAAGTGTATGTATCAAAACTCTAACAGAAAGCCATTCCTTTTGTCTATTCTCTGACTTAAAATCCTTTGCCTGTTCTACAAAAGGAAAAGCATATGGATGCTGCTGAATTTCCTCAAGAGATTCACTCATTTTCCATACGCCTAATATTGTATCTTCTGATTGCTGTTTAAAAAAAAGAGCCATTACTCATCATCATTATCGCTCTCCTCATCTACAGGAGGATGAATAGTTAGTTTTACTTTAAGAATTCTACGATTATCTTTAGCCAATACTTCAAATTCATAATTTTTATAAACTACTTTTTCATGAAGAGCAGGGAACTCCCCTTTTATTTCTAGTAGTAAACCACCGATTGTATCGGCTCCTCCTACTATCTTATCGAACTCTTCCTCATCAATATGAGTTTCTTTATAAAAATCGGATAATTGTGTCTTCGCTTCAAACACCCAGCTATTATCACTTATTTTCCTGAATGTACTTTCATCTTCATCGTATTCATCTTGGATTTCCCCTACAATCTCCTCAATGATATCTTCCATAGTTATCAGTCCAGACGTACCACCAAACTCATCGACAACAATAGCAATGTGTACTTTATTTGCCTGAAAATCTCGTAATAAATCATCTATCATTTTAGTTTCTGGCACAAAATAGGCTGGTCTTATAATAGATTGCCAACGAAAATTATCCCCTTTATTTAAATGAGGTAGAAGGTCTTTTATATACAAAACCCCACAAATATTATCGCGATTATCGTTATAAATAGGAATACGAGAATAAACATTTTCAATAATGCATTTTAATACTTCTTGATAAGGGGTTTTTATTTCTAAATCTACCATATCTAATCTAGAAGTCATAACCTCTTTAGCAGTTTCCCCTCCAAAACGAATAATACCCTCAAGAATTGTATTTTCTTCCGATATTTCAGTTTTATCAGTTAGCTCCAAAGCATGGGAAAGCTCATCAACAGAGATATTATAATTTGCTTTCGTATGTAAACGTTTACTCATAAAGTTTGATGAACGAACCAATACAGAAGCTATTGGTCTAAATACTTTTTTAAAGAATGCAATTCCTGGGGCAGCAAACCTGCAAAAAGCAAGAGTTTTCTGGGCAGAGTAAATTTTAGGTATTATTTCTCCAAATAACAATAATAAAAAAGTTAGAACTACGGTTATTATAAAAAATTCTGCTACTCGCGAAGTAAATTCAAACACATTCATAAAGAAGAAATTACAAAGCAAAATGATTGTAACATTTACGAAGTTGTTTGTGATAAGAATGGTAGCAAGCAATCGTTCAGATTGTTCTAGTAATTTACTTATAATAAGATCTGATGGATGTTCTTTTTCTTGAATTGTATTTAAGTCTGAAGGACTTAATGAAAAGAATGCTATTTCAGAAGCCGATGCAAATCCTGATACAATCAATAGCAACCCCGCTAAAACAATAGATATTATAGCGGGCAAAGAAGGATTATTTATAATAATTCCATCTGTGATTGATGCTAATTGATACAAAAACGTGTCTGATTCCAAAAGGGTTTTTATTTAGTGAAACATGGTACAAAAAGAATTTTTATATTCTTGATGTACGTTTATTAAAACGGCAGGTCATCTAAAGAATCTTCAGGCTCTTGAGGTGCTGCTGATTGCTGAGGTGCTGCTGATTGTTGTGGCGCTGCCACTTGAGGAGCATTTGTACTACTGTTTTTGGGAGACAGCATTTCCATTTGATCGACAAAGATTTCTGTTATATAACGTTTAACGCCATTCTGATCATCGTAAGATCTTGTTTTAATTTTGCCTTCAATGTATAGCTTATCTCCTTTGTGAACATATTTTTCAGCAATTTCTGCTAAACCTCTCCATAAAACTAGATTATGCCATTCTGTGCGTTCAGGCACATGAGTACCATTGGCTAAGGTATAAGCACGTTCTGATGTAGCTAAAGGAAAAGAAGCCACAGCTATTCCTGAATCAAGATAACGAACGTCGGGATCTTTACCAACGTTACCTAGTAAAATTACTTTATTAACTGACATATAAAATCTATAATTAGTTTAAATTCAAATTTAATTAGAATATGAATATTATACAACAAATGAATATTTTTATTCATTCAAATACTATGTATTTTTCCAAAAAGAGGTGAATTAACCTAGGAATTGCATATTCATCTAAATCAGCACGTTTTATTTTAAGATAACCATCTGCTAATTGATAATTATCATCTACTTCTATTTGATAAAAAGTAGTATGTAAATGCTGATGTGACAATATATGTTTATAGTCGTCCACAATCAATTTAATACTAGGACGAGACATCTTTAGGAAAATATCTGACGTTTTATACTTCTCTAACAATTCAATTAAAGGTAAAGAGCGATCGGATTCAATTAAAGGAAGCTGATATAAATTTTGCCAGATATCTTTTCCAACTCTTTTCTCAATATAAGTATAATCTCCTTGTACAATATAAAAAAAGTTTAGATATCTATCACGTACTTTTACCATTCCTTTCTTAACAGGTAAATCACTCACCATTTGATGAGCATACGCATAACAAGAATCCACTAAAGGGCAATCTTCACAAGCTGGATTTTTAGGCACACATTGAATAGCTCCAAAATCCATAATAGCCTGATTGTATTTAGCAGGATTATTCTTATCAAGCAATTCTTGAGCAATATCAGAGAATTCTTTTTTACCTAAAGAGCTATCTATTGGAGTACTAATTCCTAAGTATCGAGACAAGACTCGATATACATTACCATCAACAACAGCATAAGGCATATCATAAGCAAATGAACAGATAGCAGCTGCTGTATACGCACCTACCCCTTTCAGCGCTAATACTTCTTTATATGTAGAAGGGAAATCACCTTGAATACTCTTAGCAGCAGCATGCAGATTTCGTGCACGAGAATAATAGCCTAAACCTTGCCAGTATTTTAAAACCTCATCTTCTTCTGCAGAAGCCAAAGCCTCAACATTAGGGAACCTCGTTTTAAATTTCATATAATAATCAAAGCCTTGTACAACTCTAGTCTGCTGTAAAATAACTTCTGATATCCATATTAAATAAGGGTCTTTTGTCTTACGCCAAGGCAGATCTCGACCATATTCATCAAACCACTTTTCTATCTCTTTTCCAAAAAATTCCAATATTCTTTCTATTTTATAAAAGCAAAAATAATCATTAATTATATGATTCCTAAATTAGTAAGATCAAGGATATGACTATTTTACGGAAATTTAGGTATAAATTATTTTTTTGCGTCATTAAAAACCTATATATTTGCAAACCAAAAAATTAGAATCACATAGTAATATTATTTTTTTAAGAAATGACAAAAGCGGATATTGTAAACGAGATTACTAAAAAGACTGGAATTGATAAAGTTACAGCTTTAAATACCATTGAGGCATTCATGGATGTTGTAAAAGATTCGTTAGTTAACGATGAAAATGTGTACCTTCGTGGTTTTGGAAGCTTTATTGTGAAAAAAAGAGCGCAAAAAACAGCAAGAAATATCTCAAAGAATACGACTATTATTATTCCTGAGCATAACATTCCTGCATTCAAGCCTTCTAAAACTTTTACTGAAGCTGTAAAAAAACATAATAAATAAGAGTATTAACCATAAAATTTTGAAGCTATGCCAAGCGGAAAGAAGAAAAAAAGACATAAAATGTCTACTCACAAGCGTAAAAAAAGATTAAGAAAGAACAGACATAAAAGCAAAAAATAATTTTTGTAGTCTGTACATCAAAGCAAAGAACAAACTTGCAAAGATTAAATATCTTTCTAGTTTGTTCTTTGTTTAAGTAAAGATTGTGAACAAATGGGGTTATTCAATCGTTCACTATTAATGTATTTATAATAAATAGTAAAATAACTGTGACAAGCGAATTAGTAGTAGATGTACAACCCAAAGAAGTTTCCTTAGCTCTTTTAGAGGACAAAAGTCTTGTGGAACTTCAAAGTGAAGGAGTTAATATATCCTTTTCTGTTGGGAATATGTACTTAGGTCGCGTTAAGAAATTAATGCCAGGGCTAAATGCCTGCTTTGTCGATGTCGGTTATGAAAAAGATGCTTTTTTACACTATTTAGATTTAGGACCTCAATTTAATTCTCTAGGAAAGTATGTCAAACAAACTTTAAGTAATCGTAAAAAATTACCTCCTATGTCAAAAGCAAATATGCTTCCAGATATAGACAAAGATGGTAGTATTTCTGATGTACTAAAAGTTGGACAAGAAGTAGTTGTTCAGATAGCTAAAGAACCTATTTCCACAAAAGGTCCCAGATTAACATCTGAACTATCTTTTGCAGGTAGATATTTAGTCCTTATCCCTTTCAATGATAAGGTATCTGTTTCTCAAAAAATCAAATCAAGTAAAGAAAGAGCTCGTTTAAAGCAACTTCTTAGAAGTATCAAGCCAAAGAACTTTGGTGTTATTGTACGTACAGTAGCCGAAGATAAAAGAGTGGCTGAATTAGATGCTGAGCTAAAGCTTTTATTAAAACGCTGGGATGAATCTATTAAAAAAGTTCAGCGTGCAACAAAGTTTCCTACTTTGATTTTCGAAGAAACAAGTAGAGCTGTAGCTCTATTAAGAGATTTATTTAACCCTTCATTCAAAAATATATATATTAATGATGAAGTGGTGTACAACGAAATTAGAGACTATGTTAAACTTATCGCTCCTGATAAAGAAAACATAGTTAAGCGTTACAAAGGGCAACTGCCAATATTTGACAACTTTGACATTACCAAACAAATTAAATCTTCGTTTGGTAAAACTGTTTCATATAAACGTGGAGCTTATCTCATTATCGAACACACTGAAGCACTACATGTTGTAGATGTCAATAGTGGAAATCGAACCAAAAATGCTAATGGTCAAGAAGCCAATGCAGTGGAAGTGAACCTAGGAGCAGCAGATGAGATTGCACGTCAATTACGCCTAAGGGATATGGGTGGAATTATTGTCATTGACTTCATTGATATGAATGAATCAGCCAATAGACAAAAGATATATGAAAGAATGTGTGCTAATATGCAAAAAGATAGAGCACGTCATAATATCCTACCTTTAAGCAAATTTGGGTTAATGCAAATAACCCGCCAAAGAGTTCGTCCAGCCATGGATGTTAACACACTAGAAACCTGCCCAACCTGCTTTGGAAAAGGAAGTATCAAATCTTCCATTTTGTTTACGGACACACTAGAGAATAAAATTGATTACTTAGTCCACAAATTAAAGAAAAAGCGATTTTCATTACACGTCCATCCGTATGTAGCGGCCTATATCAATCAAGGTGTCATTTCTCTTAAGAGAAGATGGCAAATGAAATACGGATTTGGCATCAAAATCATACCGAGTCAGAAATTAGCATTTTTAGAATATTTGTTTTATGATGCTGATGGAGAAGAATTGGATATGAAAGAAGAAATAGAAACTAAGATTTAAACAAAAAAGGATAACTGACCAGTTATCCTTTTTTGTTTTTTGACCTACCCACTTGTATTAAGAGTATTCCTATAGCAATCCAGACTAACTCTCTTATACGCACGAGTAAACCCACAAACAACCCATATTGAGGTGACAAACCTAATACTGTGAAGGCAAGCGTAAACCCACCTTCTCTGCCACCCAATTGCATCGGCATAAAAAATAATATATTAGCCATTAATGATGATATAGCCATAATGAAATAAGAAAGAATAAAATTGCTATATCCCATCAATGGAACAATCAATAGCCAAATCTCTACGCATCCTAGAACTCTTGCAGTAAGCTCCAGCCCCAATGCTTTATAAAAGTTTTGAGAATGATTTACATAAACAGTTCGTACTTCATTGTCAATCTTCTCAATTACATCATGGTGACTCTCTTCAAATTTTTTAATGTATTTACCTATCCATGGGATTTTTATTAATAAAAAGGCAAATAATTGAGCCATACCTTTGTGCATCATTTTATGGAACAAGAAAAGAATGATGAGTGTTGTAATAAGCACCACAACCGCCACAATGAGATAACCCCTAGGAGTAGGGTAGAAAAGGAACAAGAACGCTCCTAAAGCCCAAAATAAGAGATGTGAACCTATATGAACGATCACATAAAGCATAGTTGAAGATGTGGCTCGTGCCACACCTACATATTCTTTAAGTTCTAAAATACGATAAGGCTCTCCTCCATTTAGGCCTCCTGGAGTAACATAGTTTAGAGCAAATCCCGATACTGTAAATTTATAAAGTTTATTCCAAGGTACTTTATTCCCGGCAAGACTACTCAGTATTTGTCGCCAGGAACAAGTATTTATAGCATATATCAATATCCACAGTAACAATACAATAGGAAAATAAAAACCCGCTTGTTTTATTAGTGCAAACAAGGAAGATAGAGTCAAGTCAAAGCCAACCATCATAAAAATAATAGCAGCCAGTCCCATTAGAAAAAACAAGTGTCTAATATGTTTATTCATTCTGTTTTATTGTCAATTCTATCAATTTTATTCGGTCTAACCATATCTAAAGATATAAGATTTTTCTAATACGGAGAGCTTTCGTCATAAGGCTTCTTTAATAAATATTGTTTCGCACCTATAAAAAAGACCCTCAACATAAAATGATGAAGGTCTTTTAATTAAACTAATTAAATAACTTAATAGCTGATTTTTACTCCAGCAAAATAACTTCTAGGCATCCCTGGTCCATAGATATAATTAGAATCACGGTCAGCCCCCTTATCAAAGTCTTTTTGATATTCATTAAATAGGTTATCAACACCCATATTTAATTGTAGGGTAACAGCTGTCATCAGCTTGAAATCATAAGCTATTTTAGCTCCTACATCAATAAAACTTCTCGTATGCTCTATTCTATCCTTGTCTATTACACCTTTAAGATGTTGCACATACATAGGTCCAGTATAGGTACCTGATAACGAAATACTCAAAGGTTTTATTGGAGTATAAGTAGCTGTAAGGTAACCATATACGTCTGGAGTTCTAAAGATACGACGTTGTGCAGGTTCTGTTTCACTCCACTTCTCAGCTTTATTATATCTACTTTTTTGCCAGGTCATACCACCTTGTATCTGTAGATAGTTTAAGTAAGCCATTTTCCCCTCCAAGTTCATACCCATAACTTTAGCACCCGAACCATTTCTACGCTCTTTAATTAAAATATTATCACTATTTACTCCTTTATTTTCAAGAACAAAGACATCTGATAGTTTAGTAAAGAAACCTTCTGCCAATAAGTTAAATTGAAATGCTCCTACTCTATGATAAAAATCTACTGAAGTACTTAAACTATGAGATTTCTCTTCTTTAAGGTTAGGGTCTACTTCAATCATAGATACCATACCTCCAACATTATCGACATGAAGATCTTCATCAAAAGTTTGAGGGGCTCTAAAACCAGCAGAGTAGCTCATGCGAATATTGATATCTTCGGTAGGGTTAAAACGCAAGTTGGCACGTGGACTAAACACAGCATTCTTCAATAGACTATGCTTATCTAAACGACCACCAATTAATATTCCCCATTTATCATTTTTCCATTCATTTTGTAGAAATGCACTTCCAATATTTACTATTTGTTTTGTATAACGTTCATACCCCCATAAGTCATCTTCCAGCCTATCCATATTATACTCTATCCCAGCAGTAAGATCTGACGGCATAAAAAAAGCTTTGTCAAAACTATGAACATATTGCGAACCAGCCATATAGGTTAAATCGGTAGTTTTTCCATACGCATGCATAGGATCTTCTCCTGGACCATAGTAACTATCTCTATTAGTATGCTGTGCAGAGGTAAAAACACTTACTCTATTTTTTTCATCAGGACTAAAATAATCAAACTTTAACCCACCTCCATTAATAGAATGTTGAAGTTGTTCAGCAATATTAGCTTCATGTGGAGGACGATTAAGTTTATCACCTCCTCTACGAAACTCTTCCATATGATGATATTCAAAAGTCAATTTAGAATATAAACTTGTTTTTAGGTAAGAGCGAAAACCTACAGTTTGATTTTTCAACTTAGGTAATTCAGTAAATCCATCTCCATCGCTATCATAACCCGATCTATATCTATTTTGACCAAAGATATATAGCCCTGCTTTATTATCATCAGTAACTAAAGAAGCATTTAGCTGAGTATTATTATCAAATACAGATGTCCCACCTATACCTGTAAGAGTATGGCTCAGTTGTCCTGAATTTCTTAAAGGCTCTTTGGTAATAATATTTATAGTTCCAGCAATTGCTGACGAACCAAAAAGAGCAGAGCCACCTCCACGCATAACCTCTACTCGCTCTATCATATTTGCAGGTATTTGCTCTAATCCATATACACCAGCTAATGCACTAAATATAGGGCGAGAATCAATTAGTATTTGAGTATAAGGACCATCTAAACCATTTATACGCACTTGCTGAAAACCACAATTTTGACAGTTGTTTTCAACACGTACACCTGGTTGAAAGTTTAATCCCTGAGATAAAGTAGCAGAGTTTGTGTTTTCAAACAACTTAAAATCGACTACATTTACCAATGTAGGAGCCATTCTTCTTTTTGTTTCACTACGATTGGCAGAAACCACAACACCATCTAGCGCAACCATATCTTCTTCAATCTCAAAATCAATTTCTAGCGTCACTCCTTTTTTAAGTAACACATTCTTTCGAACCGTTTTGTAACCTACGGAGGAAACCTCTAAGACAAATTCTCCTTGTGGCAAATTCTTCAAAAAGTAATGACCAGTGTTGTCTGTTACTGTTCCTACAGTAGTTCCTTTCAATGCGACTGTAATATAGGAAAGGTGCTCTTTGGAGTTTTTATCTACAACATGACCTACGATATTTGCATCTGAACCTTTCTTCTCTTCAGTTGGTTCAACATTGGCATGCAATGCCCAGCTACATCCTAAAAAAAGAAGTAGCAATAAATATTTAAATTTCATATAATACTATTTTCATGGCTATCGAAATAGCCGTAACCTGTTTTGACTAAACCATGAGGTTAGCCTTAAAATTTTAAGCAAATAAGGATTCCATTTTAGGAGAATAGTACTGGAGGTGCACGAAGATAAGCCAACCCAAAATAGGGCACATGATATCTGATATCAATAGGCTTAGAAAATAAAGTGACAGAAAAAAGAGGTATAAAAAGTTGGGTAATAGCTACCACAACTAGAGAAGTTGAAACAAAATGATTCAACAAATGCAATAAATCCAGCTCTACAGTAGAGTGACTATGTGGTACATCTTTATTATAAGGGTGAGAGTGAACAATAGTCACCCCATTAATAACATGCGAGTGGGTAAATAGAGTTATTCCTGCTGCATAACTCACAAAGAGAATCAACAGAAAATAACGAATACTATTTTTCACTTTTACCGACACTTATCTTTTCAAACTTTATTAATAGGAAGAAACAATATGATGCAAGAATATGTTCAGAGCTTTCTAAAACAATATTTCATTCTAAAAAAAGAAATTATACCTTTGCTCATTCTTTAATATACAGAGAATACAAACAATTTAAAGAAGAAACTCTATATTCTTAACATTCTACAAATATCACGATTTATATCGTATAATTAATTATACTTCATGAATAATTTTAAAGAGCAGCAACCTCTACCGGGATGGTTAGCACTAAGTCCTTTACTCGTTTTTCTATGCATATACCTTGTTACATCACTTATTGTCAATGACTTCTACAAGGTTCCTATTACTGTAGCCTTCCTGCTTTCATCTGCTTATGCCGTATTGATTACCAAAGGATTACCGATAGAACAAAGATTACTTCAGTTCTCTAAAGGTGCAGCCAATAGGAATATTATGCTGATGATTTGGATTTTTATCCTTGCAGGAGCTTTTGCTGAATGTGCAAAAAGTATGGGTGCAATTGATGCTACTGTAGATCTTACGCTGCATATACTACCCAGTAATTTATTGCTCGCAGGAATATTTATAGCTGCTTGCTTTATATCCTTATCAATAGGCACAAGTGTAGGTACGATTGTTGCCCTAACTCCTGTAGCAGTAGGGTTAGCAGACAAGGTTGATATAGCCTTGCCGTTTATGGTTGCAGTTGTTGTTGGAGGTTCTTTCTTTGGAGATAATTTATCTTTTATCTCAGATACGACGATTGCTTCAACACGAACACAAGAATGCGTAATGCGAGATAAGTTTAAGGTAAACTCAATGATTGTTATTCCTGCAGCTATACTCGTGCTAGCATTATACGTTTATTTAGGACTACCCATAGATGCTCCTATTCAAATCGAAAAGATAGAATGGATTAGAGTAATTCCTTACTTTGTCGTATTAGTAACAGCCCTAGCAGGTGTACATGTTGTACTCGTACTTTCTCTAGGAATTGTTACTTCTGGTTTAATAGGTATTATTTCGGGACAGTTTGATTTTTTTGGATGGTTTGGAGCCATGGGAGATGGAATAATGGGTATGGGCGAGCTTATTATAATTACTCTACTTGCGGGTGGGATGCTTGAGCTTATCCGATTTAATGGAGGGATAGATTATATTATTCACAAACTCACCAAACATATTAACTCTAAAAGAGCTGCAGAGCTAAGCATTGCAGGACTAGTTAGTATTGCTAATCTTTGCACAGCTAATAATACCATTGCTATAATTACTATAGGACCTATCGCCAAAGATATAGCAATTAAATTTGGACTAGATAGACGTAAGAGTGCTAGTATCCTAGATACCTTTTCTTGTTTTATACAGGGATTAATTCCTTATGGTGCACAACTACTTATGGCTGCGGGACTGGCTAATATATCTCCCATAAGTATTGTGGGTTATTTATATTATCCTTTTACGATGGGGATTATTGCTTTACTAGCTATTCTCTTTCGATACCCCAAGAGATACTCCTAAGTTAATCTTCTCCTATAAAGTTGTAAAAGATAGTCTATCAATAGTGTAGCAAACTGACAAAGTAGGTTAAAAGCTTTGTCATTAGAAACAAATCATATATCTTTGCCGCGCTATTACGAGTTAATAGCTTAATTCAAATCATAAATTTTAAAAAACATTTTTTAAATGGCAACAAGAATTAGATTGCAAAGAAATGGTCGTAAAAGCTATGCTTTTTACTCTATTATCATTGCAGACAGCAGAGCACCACGTGATGGTAAATTTATTGAGAAGATTGGTACATATAATCCAAATACCAATCCTGCTACAGTAGATTTGAATTTCGACAGTGCAGTTAAATGGGTTATGAACGGCGCTCAACCTTCTGACACAGTTCGTAACATTCTATCTCGCGAAGGTGTATATATGAAAAAACACCTACTTGGCGGCGTTGCAAAAGGCGCTTTCGGTGAAGCAGAAGCAGAAGCAAAATTCGAAGCTTGGAAAAACAAGAAAACATCTGGTCTAGAAGCTATCAAAGCTAAAGAAGATGCAGCAGAAAAAGCAGCAGAAAAAGCTCGTTTAGATGCTGAAATCAAAGCTAACGAAGAAAAAGCTAAAGCTTTAGCAGAAAAGAAAGCAGCTGAAGAAGCTGAAAAACAAGCAGCAGAAGAAGCAGCTAAAGCTGAGGCTCAAGCAGAAGAAGCAACAGAAGAAACACCTGAAGCTACTGCTGAATAAAAATTAGAACAATACTTATTTCAAACAGATAGAAAAGGCATTACTACGGTAATGCCTTTCTTTTTATACCTTTATCTCTTATACTCTCATTCTGAATTCTGAACGCTCTCCTCTATGCTATCTAAATATTCAATTTTAAAACTTGTATTTTCTATATACAGAAAAAAACGTATAGATATACACAATTATTAGACCTTTAAAAAAGACTGGATTAAACTAGTACTATATCGGTGTCAAAACTTCACTATGACTAGGTCATGTCATCATCATGTCGGTGTCAAAACATCCTAGTGTGTCTAAAAATCAGAAAATCAAATAAAACTTAGATATACACAAATATTTATACATCTAATAATGCATAAAAAAAAGAGAATCTATCATATGATAAACTCTCTTACTTATATTTATAGAAATCAATTCATTACAGATGAGAACCATCTCACATAACAAAAATCTTGTTTATGAGGTAAGTAAGGATGCTTTGGATACATTCTGTACCCCACCTTAAAGCTGCCAGCATTAGAGATACTAACATTAGCTTGGAATGTATAGAGATCACCCACATTTTGAATTACTTCAAATGGTTTTATCGTATAAATTTCATCAACTCCATTTACGTCAGTAGAAACGACAACACAATCAATACCAATAGCATTGTCAAGACCTTTTTCATCAACGACAAAGCGAATTTCATATTGACGTCCACTTTCCATATTATCCTTCATCAAGTCTTCACTCTTGTCTACAGATACTACTTCTATGCTATCCCATTTATTAATAACCTGCTGTTTCCACGCTACAAGTTCTTTAGTCTTAGCATAATTATCTTCAGACAACATCTTAAAACGATCTGCTAACCTATGATAGAACTTAGCATAATAATCATCAAGCATTCTCTTCATTGTATAATGAGGCGCTATTTGAGCGATAGAATTACGGATGTATTGAATCCACTCTGGTGAATAACCTTTTTCATTATCAGCATAATAAAGAGGTATAATTTCATTTTCAAGAGTAGAATAGATAGTTGCAGCATCTAATTGATCTTGATGATCTTGATTTTCATACGTTCTCTTATCAGTAAGTGCCCAACCAGCTTTCTCACGATAACCTTCGTACCACCAACCATCAAGAACAGAAAAATTGAGCACACCATTCATTAGAGCTTTTTCTCCCGAAGTTCCCGAAGCCTCTAGCGGACGTGTGGGGGTATTTAACCAGATATCAACACCAGACACTAAACGGCGCGCCAACAACATATCATAGTTTTCTAAGAAAATAATTTTACCCAAGAATTCCGGACGATTTGCTATTTCAAAAATTCGCTTAATTAATCCTTGTCCAGCTCCATCATTTGGGTGAGCTTTACCAGTAAATAAGAACTGTACTGGATGCTCCTCATCATTTACAATCTTAGAAAGTCTATCTAAATCCATAAATAACAAGTGAGCTCTCTTATAAGTAGCAAACCTACGGCCAAAACCAATTAAAAGTGCATTAGGATTTATTTTTTCTACTAAAGAAACTATACGTGAAGGATCTCCTTGATTATTTAGCCAAGCTTCACTAAATCTTTCCTTTATATAATCTGTCAATTTTTGCTTACTAAATTGACGAGTTTCCCAAATTTCTTCATCGGATACATTATAAATAGCCTCCCAAATCTTTTCGTTGGACTGATCTTTCATAAATGAAGGATCAAAGTATTTATTATAAAACTCTTTCCATTTAGACGAGCACCAAGTAGGAAAGTGGACTCCATTAGTAACATATCCTACATGATTTTCTTCGGGGAAATAACCTTTCCATAAGCCGGCAAACATATGTTGAGATACAGCTCCATGAAGCTTACTAACGCCATTAATTTCTTGACAAGTTTTGCAAGCAAAGGTAGACATGCAGAATCTTTCATTTTTATCTCCAGGATTGGTACGACCTAAGTTCATTAGATCATCCCATGATATACCCATTTTTTCAGGATATCCACTCATATATTTACCAAACAACCCTTCATCGAAGTAATCATGCCCTGCAGGAACAGGAGTATGCACGGTGTATAAGGATGAGGCTTTAACTAGTTCTAAAGCTTCATCAAAACTAAATCCTTTTGCAACATAATCACTAATACGTTTAACATTGATTAGAGCTGCATGCCCCTCATTACAATGGTAGATATCTTTTTCAATTCCTAGTGCCTGAAGAGTCAATATACCTCCAATACCTAGTAAAATTTCTTGCTTCAAACGATTTTCCCAATCACCTCCATAAAGTTGATGAGTTATAGGACGATCGTATTGACTATTCATTTCATTATCTGTGTCAAGTAGATATAATGGTATTCTACCTACATTTACTCTCCACAAATAAGCATATACGGTATAATCTAAGTAAGGAACCTCAATAATAACTGGTTCACCTACATCATTAAGGACTCTTTCGAGAGGAAGTGTTCCAAAATTTTGAGCCTCATAATTAGCTACTTGTTGACCATCCATAGTCAATGTTTGAGTAAAGTATCCATAACGATATAAAAATCCTATGGCACACATATCCACATTACTATCTGATGCTTCTTTTAAGTAGTCTCCAGCCAAGACTCCTAAGCCGCCTGAATATATCTTTAATACACTATTAAGTCCATACTCCATACTAAAATAAGCAACTGAAGGTCTGGTTTTATCATGCTCTACATCTATATATTCTCTAAACTTATTGTATATCTCATTTACTTCACTTATTACTTTTGGATCATTAGCCAAAGCCTTCAAAGAGTCATAACTCATACGCTCTAAAAGTAATACTGGGTTTTGTTCTACTTCTAACCAAAGCTCTGGATCTAATGATTCAAAAAGATCCACAGCTTCATTATTCCACGACCACCAAATATTACGAGCTAATTCAGATAGTTTTGATAACTCCTGAGGAATGTCAGACTTGACATTCACCAACTTCCAATTCGGGCTATTAGCTTGATTTGATTGTATCATATTTTTTATGATTTAGATTGTTCTTTTACTCTTATATCCTTATTACGAAGTGCTACAGCATAGGCATCATAATAAGATGTGATGAAATTACTCCACAAAGCTTTTTCAGATAATTGGCAAGCTCTGTTTCGTATTCTATTGATTTCTTTCTTATTTAATGTGCTATAGTCACATACAACCTTAGCTACATTTTCTACCATTTCTGAGTAGTTTTGATCTGTTCTTTTTAAAACTTCTACTCCATCAGTAATTCCTCTATTGAAATAGTCCATACCCTCTACCCAACGTCCAAATCCTGACAGATTAGTGGTAACAGTAGGTATCTTGAAAGCTATACTTTCTAAGGGAGTATATCCCCATGGTTCATAGTAAGATGGATAAATAGTAAGATCTTGACCAATAAGCAAATCATAGTATTCCATATTAAACACACCATCTTTACCGTCTAAGTAGCAGGGTACAAATATGAGTTTAACTTTATTTTCTTTCGCATTTTTCATTCCTCTATCACGCATCATCGAAACAATCTGATCACTCTCCATTTGGTGCAACCAGTGTGTTATATAAGGGAATTCTAACGAAGTGGTTTCTTGCTTATCGCCATTCTGTTTCAGTCGATAGAGCAAATCTTGACGTGCTTCTCCTACCCATCCAGGTACAAAGATAAAAGCTAGAATATCTTTATCTAAGCATGAATTAGTCTTAGACAAATCATTCATCGCGTCGATAAATACATCTAATCCTTTATTCTTCAACTCATAGCGTCCGCTCGTACCTACGATAAGGGTATCGTCATTGAAAGCAATTCCTAAAATCTTTTGAGCTATTTCAATTAACTTTTTACGAGCAGTATTTCTTGCAGATGTAAATTGTCCTCCTTTGGGTACAAAATCATTTTCAAATCCATTGGGCAATACTACATCTACTTTTTTATCAAGTAGTTGTTCAGCCTCTAAAGCTGTAATCTGGCTCACTGTTGTAAAGCAATCGGCATTGTGAGCTATTGCTTTTTCTACAGAGTGCTTAGCCTGTACGTTAAGTTCATTGGCCATTTGATCTCCAAAGTATCCGGGTAAGTAATCATAAAGAGGTTTATAATTACTAGCTATTGAGCGACCTACCGAAGTAGCATGAGTTGTAAAAATAGTCGCTATCTCGGGCTTTGCTACTTTTAAATATAAAGCACCCATACCTGTCATCCATTCATGAGCTTGATATACTACATCTTTACCATCTAGCTTATTAAATTCATAAAAAGATTTGGCTACTTTACCTGCAGCATAAGAAAACATGGATGATTCATTGTAATCTCCATATTCACGAATTGAATCTACGCCAAAATGTTCCCACATAAAAGCATAAATATCATTCTTAAATTCATAAAAAGGAGTGAAATCAACAAGGATGACTATTGGGTTACTAGGAATATTCCACCTACCTACTCGAACAGAAAGCAACTTATCTTTTTGTAAGCTATCAGTCCACTCTTTAAATAAGTGTTTATCTTCTTTGAAAAGTTTATTAGTCTTGTTTTTCCATAAATCGGGACCAATAAAAATTAAATTATCCTTTAATACCTTGTAGAGAGTTTTAGCCTTAGTAGATAGAACTGTATAAATTCCACCAACCTTGTTACAGACTTCCCAACTAACTTCAAATAGTATTTCAGGCTTCTTGTTGTTTTTTTTCATAATTGGTTGGTTGTTTTGTAGATTATCCTAAACAAAAATAAAATTTAATCCGATAATTAAGCATTAAATACGCTATATATCTTTAAAATAGATAAATACCGCTAGTAATATAACAAATCATCATTGCATTTAGATTACAATAAAGTGATATTATATAAAAAAAAGGTTGACAGAAATTCTGTCAACCTTTTTCTATGTGAATTAATGATTTTATTATGCAACAGCACCACCAATCAAGAATACAGCAGCAAGAGCTACAATAGCATAAAGTTCTGGGAATACAGCTAAAATAAGAGTATTACCAAACACTTTGTGACCTTGACCTATTGCTGCAATACCATTAGCACAAATTTGACCTTGACGAATAGCTGATAATAATCCGACTAAACCCATGGTTAAACCTGCACCCAAAACAGCTGCCGCTTGAAATGTCGTAATATCAGGAGACAATACATTGAAAATCTTTTCAAACATAAAGTAACCAGCAAAACCATACAGCCCTTGTGTACCAGGAAAAGCTGTCAATACAAGAAAGTTACCAAAAGCACTGTCGTCTTTTTTTAATGCACCAATAGCAGCATTACCTGCAATGGTTACACCATAAGCACTCCCGATTCCTGATAAAGAGAGCATTAAAGTTATGCCCAAATAAGCAATTAACAAATTAAATTCCATAATTGATTCTATTTTTTTATTGTTTGTATTACACGTTAATTATTTAATATTTTTAAAAGGTCTGTACTCTTGTCCACCACCTTCATAGCCTGAGTTTTTGAAGAATTCAACAAACGTCAAACGCATAGGGTGAACCATCGCTCCAAGTACATTCATAAATATATTGATAGCATGACCAACCACAAAGATTAGCACCATTACTATTGGTCCAAATATTATATTGTCGGGACTCATTCCTTCAGCTAAGCTATTAAATACACTAGCTAATATTCCTCCAGATAAACCCAATGCAAATAATCGGACATAAGATAAAATATCTCCTAAAAGACCAGTAGCCATATTGTATGTATCCCAGAATCCTAATCCGATATTTACAAAAATATTCTTATCAGGACTATTGAATAGAAATATGAATACTCCACAGATACCTGACACAATTAGGTGTGGTAAGCTTCCTATTTCTCCTAAAGCAGGGAATCCTGCTAATAAGAAAGTATAGCTTAAGAATACCACCCAACCTATTGTACCCATAGCATATTTAAAGCCAAATTGGATAGCTTCATTAACAGCCTTAAGGATCATTCCAAATAATATTTGTATTACCCCTAATATTAATGCTAAAGCAAACATTTGGTTGTTATCTAAAAACACTATTGATTTTAGCTTCTGCACAAATGGATAGTCTAAATCGTATAAGCTCACACCAAAGAAACCACCTGTCAATAATCCACAAAAGAACGTTGATGCTCCCAAGACTTGAATCAAAGACATGATAGGCTTCATTGTCGAACTTATGTTTTTAGCAAACATCTTATAAAGTGTAGCTCCTAACAGCAAGAATAGTCCATACCCAGAATCACCAAGACAAAGACCAAAAAATATCATAAAGAAAGGAGCAAAATAAGGTGTTAAATCCAACTCATTATACTTAGGTAGCATATAGAGTTTAACGATAGGTTCAAACCATGCAAATAGCCCTTTATTCGCTAAACGAATAGGAACATTATCTCCAGGTTTTGGATCGGATATATCATAATATGCATTCGTTTTGTCAAGTTCTTTTGTCAAACTTTCAGCTTCGGCTTTAGGGATCCATCCCTGCAAAACCATTAGTTTATCTTCAACCGAAGATTGAGTATTTAAAACAACTTTTGAAAATTCAATGCTACTTTGTATCTCTTTTAAATATTTATTTAAGCTTACTATGCCCGTTTTAGCTATTTCAGCAATTTCTTCTTCTATAGCCATTGCTGTATCTCGGGCTTTACAATAAGCCTCATTTACAGTACTCAATGAATAAGGAGGTAGTTTTACTATTTCTGCATTCAAATACAATTGCTCCCCTGGAGGAGTTAATGTAATAAAGTGAACTTTAGAACCCACTTTACTTATCACAACTGCATTATACTTTTCAATCCATTCTTCATTAAAGTTACTTTCTATACAGATAAAAAAGTTTATTTCTAAGTTTGCACTTTTTAGTTTTTGTATATCTTCAGGTTCAAAGTTGCCCCATGGAGAAAGCGTTTCCATCAATTTATCTTGATTAACGGCTTCTTGTCTTAGGTCTAACAACTTTTTTTCTAGATTTTCTAACTTCTGTAAAACTTCTGCTCCATGCAAGTCTGTTTGTTTCTTAGCTGGCTCAACGCCTAAACGACTTAATCTCTTAATAGCATCAGTAATACGTCTTGATAAAGAAAGCTTTTCATGTAATTCTGGATCATCAACTTTTCCTCTTTCTAACTCTTCAATATGAACAACTCCAGCATCACGAAGGGATTGTAGAAATGCTTCATATTCCTTATAATAAACTAAGAATGTTAGCTTTTTCATTTTGGTAATCATACTTCAGCATCCTCCTTTCTTCGTTTTTCTTGAATTGATTTCAGAATCTTCTGTGAAGATTTTGAAAGATTTTCCTCATCCTCCATAAAGCGTTTTATTTTTAATAAAGCATCCTCATACCCTGGAATCTGCACCTTCTCAAAGAGGTTTACTTTTTGAGTTGTCTTCTTACGTGCATGCTCTAATAAATTCAACTTAGCCAACACAAACTCTTGCTCAATAGCTGCTTGTGCAAGTTCTTTTAATAATTGAATTCCATCAAAGTACCATTTGGGTGCATTAAAAAAGCTATAAGGACGTATTTCAAAGTCAACATGCTCAAGCAAAGGAATTCGAACTCCTGCTATCTTTTTAACTCCTAAATGAACATCCTTTACACTTATCAATGAACCATCAAATTCTTTCCAAAGTGCGAACATGGCCTCATAATTCTGAATCTGCTGTTCTAACTCAACCGCGAGTTTCTTAGCTTCTTCTTTACAACGCTTCACCTCCATACGTAATGCACTCTCCTTACTTTTTATAATAGGGAGTGTACGTTGACGCATTCGGAGTTGTTTCTCCAATTGCTGATATGAGGTTTTATTGTATTGAAATTTTATAGCCATCTCGTATTAAATTTAAAGTAAATTATTCCTTACTCTCTTTCCAGAACTCTTCCACTAAGTCGTGACGAATATTCACTTCTTCAGGACGGAAATATTTACCAAATAAGGTCCAAGCTTCATCTAGCATCTCAGTTGTATTTAAGTTAACATCAATAGCTAGAAGATTTTCAGAATACTCATCTGCAAAAGAAATAGTACGCTCATCATAGTTTGTTAAATCAAAACCATTTTCACGTTTTGTTTTTGCATTAGAAGCATCTGCATATAGTCTAACAGCTGCATTCATCACTTGTGGATGATCTTTTCTTGTCTTCTTACCAATCACTAACTGTTTCAAACGAGAAAGAGAGCGGAATGGGTCAACAATAACTTTACCCACATCACTATCTCTACGCAGAAATAGCTGTCCCTCAGTAATATAACCAGTATTATCTGGCACAGCATGTGTAATATCACCACCAGAAAGAGTAGTTACAGCAATAATAGTAATAGACCCACCAGAAGGGAATTGTACTGCCTTCTCATAAATTTTAGCTAAATCAGAATATAGAGATCCAGGCATTGAATCTTTAGAAGGAATCTGGTCCATACGGTTTGACACAATAGCCAAAGCATCTGCATAGGAAGTCATATCTGTTAACAATACCAGTACTCTCTCATCTTTTTCAACTGCAAAATACTCAGCAGATGTTAAAGCCATATCTGGAATCAACAAGCGTTCTACAGCTGGATCTTCAGTTGTATTCATAAAACACACAATACGATCTAAAGCACCAGCGTTTGAGAATACATGCTTAAAGTATAGGTAGTCATCATTAGTCATCCCCATACCTCCCAAAATAATTTTATCTGTTTCAGCTCTTAGAGCTACATTAGCCATAACCTCGTTGAAAGGTTGATCGGGGTCAGCAAAGAAAGGAATCTTTTGACCAGAAACTAATGTGTTATTTAAGTCAATACCAGCAATACCTGTTGCAATTAATTCAGAAGGCTGCTTACGACGAACAGGATTCACTGAAGGTCCACCTATTTCAACTTCAGTACCTTCAATCTCTGGACCACCATCAATAGGATCCCAAAGGCATTGAAGAAGCGTCCAGCCAATTGATCACTCACTTTGATTGTTGGAGCTTTACCCATAAAAACTACTTCAGCATTACTAGGTATACCTTCTGTTCCCTCAAATATCTGTAAGGTCACTTCATCACCCATGATTTTAACAACCTGAGCCAGCTTACCATTAACTGTAGCTAATTCGTCAAAGCCTACTCCTGTAGCCTTCAACGAACAAGTAGCCTTGGTTATTTGAGTAATTTTAGTATATATTTTTTGAAAAGCTTTTGTTGCCATCTTTATATCTTAGTTTATTTATGTTCTGCTACTTTACGTTCAGCAATTAATTCTTCTAACTCTTTTTGGAATTTATAGTAATCGTCTGATTTAAACTTAGCATAATTCATCTGCTTACATATATTAATCATACGTTTAAAATAATCCATCACTTCAGAGAATGTATCAAAGTTGAATTCTGTATGACATATATCTATAATCATATCCAAAATAGACTCTTGACGTTCTAGCGAAGTCACAGCATCAACCTCATCAAAAGCATCTTGCTGAAGAATCACAAAGTCTATAAGTTCAGATTTCCAGAAAACTACATGATATTCAGCAGGCACTCCATCATCACCAAGGATATTAATTTGCTCTGAAATTTCTTTTCCTCGCTGCAAACGATTCTTTATTTCATCAACCTTACCGATCCATTTATCATTGATTTTTTTCGAAATATATTTTCGGAATTCTGGATACTCTATATATTTAGAATAAGAATCAATGGGATTTACTGCTGGATAACGTTTTCTATCTGCTCTTTCTTGCTCTAAAGCATAAAAGCAACGTGCTACTTTTTTCGTATTCTCTGTAACGGGTTCTTTCAAGTTACCCCCTGCTGGAGATACAGTACCTATAAAGGTTATGGAACCTGTCTTTCCATTTTTAAGAGTTACATAACCTGCACGCCCATAAAAGTTTGATATAATTGCAGAAATATCCATAGGGAATGCATCAGGTCCAGGCAGTTCTTCCATACGGTTAGACATTTCACGTAATGCCTGAGCCCAGCGAGAAGTAGAGTCTGCCATTAATAACACTTTCAAACCCATTGCTCTATAGTATTCAGCAATTGTCATAGCAGTATATACAGATGCTTCACGAGCAGCTACTGGCATATTTGAAGTATTCGCAATAATAATGGTACGCTCCATCAATTGACGTCCTGTATGAGGATCAATCAACTCTGGAAACTCAGTAAAGATTTCAACTACTTCATTTGCACGCTCACCACAAGCTGCAATAATTACAATATCAGCTTCAGCTTGTTTGGAAATAGCATGTTGAAGCACTGTTTTACCGGTACCAAATGGACCAGGAATAAATCCTGTACCACCTTCCACTATAGGATTTAGTGTATCGATAACACGAACTCCTGTTTCTAGAATCTTAAATGGTCTTGGTTTTTCATCGTAATTGAGCATAGGGATCTTTACTGGCCAACGTTGTATCATACTTACATTAACCTCATCACCTGCTTCATTAGTTAATACTGCTATTATCTTATCAATTTTATATTGACCTTCCGAAACAATTGATTTTACTTTATATTCACCTTCTAACCTGAAGGGAGCCATAATCTTTAATCTTTGGAAGTTTTCTAATACTTCACCTAACCATGATGCAGCAATTACTGTATCACCTACTTTAGCTAAAGGTTTAAATTCCCATAAACTCTCTTTATCTAAAGGATAGGTATACTGACCTCTCTTAAGGAATATTCCATCCATCTTATCAAGATCATTTTGTAATCCATCATAATTCTTTGAAAGCATGCCAGGTCCCAAAGTAACCTCTAGCATATGACCTGTAAATTCAGCAGGAGCACCAATTTTCAGACCTCGAGTACTCTCAAAGACCTGAACATAAGCATTGGAACCTTCCACTTTAATTACTTCGGCCATTAATCTATCGCTACCAGTGGTAATATAGCAAATCTCATTTTGAGCAACAGGGCCATCAACAACGATGGTTACCATATTGGCTATAATCCCATTAACAGTTCCTTTTGTCGCCATATATTTTATTATTTATTTTGTCTAAATTCTGCAGGAATTTGAACTTCATTTTGTAATGAGCTTATTATTTCTCTAAAATATTTATTACCCTCATCTTTATCTAGAGATAACCATCTCTCAATCATCTCAACTTGAAGAAGAAATACAAATATTCTTTCAATAGTAAAATAATTGAAGAAAGTATTCTCTTCCATCCATTTCCACCTCATTTGATCAATACGTTTTTCACGCTGTACTAAATCTTCCTCATCACTTAATCGTATCAATGAATTGAGATAATCAAGAACAGTAGATAATCCAAAATCACGTGCACTAGAGTTTCTTATCTGTTTAGATATGCTATCAGAGCCTAATATATGATCTTGGTATTTGATTTGATGCTTACGACCAGCTAGAGCAATTAATAAGTTGTTTATAATTTGATTGTATTCAAACCAACTTTTCACAAATTCATTTGAACTTTGCGTTGCATATTCATAATACATACCTGTCAAAACATCTTCAAGTAGTACTTGGTCTTCGTATTTCTCTGCGAAATAATTATCTAGGAAGGTAATTAAATAAGGAACGTAACCTTTAGCTTTCTCTTCACCAAACTTTACTGTATCGATAAGAGATAAAAGCTCATTTTTAGTGTATAACCCTAACTGAAGTAATTCTGCACTTTTATCCTTTAAAAGTATTAAGAGATTTTTGTTGTCAAACTTTAAATATAAAAGATCAACAATCTCTCTGTCATTCTTTGATAACTCAGGATATAATTCTTCTCGAAAACTAGCCATTGTATAATTTAGCTTATTGTCTTCGAGAGAAAGTTCAGGTAATCCAGCAATTAGATAATAGTATTTACTCATAGTTACTCATTTAATTCAATGATTTATTATTTGTCACCAAAAAGCATTGCTATTAATTTGGGACGTAAAAATGATTTGAAGTAACTAATAAATTCATCATCACCAAAATCTATTTTATAAGAAGCATCTTTAGGAGATATAGAGAAGTGAGTCTTCAATCCATTAACTTGTTTAATTGACACACCCTTATCTAAAAGTTGTTTAGCATGAACACTAAAATAATCTGTCAATGCCTTTTCATCGGCAGTAGAAATAATGATATCTTCTTGTGTTGACCATTTCTCAGCCAACTTTAGCATAAATTCATTGAGAAAATCTTTATTCACAGTAGTAGTCTTCACAGCATCAGATACAACTTCATCCAATAATAGATTTGTAACTTCAGACTTTAAAGCATTTACAGATTGATCTGCGAACAATTTAAGTTCAGATTTTGTATTCTCAATCAACTCCTCAGACTTGCGCTCAGAGTCTTTCATAATTGAGTCAGCCTTTTCCGACGCTTCATCAATTATTTTTTTGGCCTTTTTCTGAGCTTCTTGGAGTAAACTATCAGCTTGTGTATTCGCCTTTTCAACACCTTCACGATAGATTTTATCCGTTAACTCTTGAATTTTGTTTTCCATATGTTAGAGACTATATAATATTTATATATATTTTTTCAATCGGTTCCTCAAATTTAATAAATATAAACATTCTACAAAGCTTTATTACGATAAAACTTATGCAACTAGGACTAATAGTATAATAAAATCACTGCTTCGCACTAACTTAAGAATATAAAGCAGATAAACCAAGAAAGAAGACTAAATGATGTGTGCAGTAGGAAGCTAAAAAGCGTGTAGTTAAGAGAAAAATAGATCTAAAATATTATCAATAAGTTCAAAATGAAAAAATTCATTCTCTGCACAAAAGTTAATAGAATTTATCGATTTGAAGATAGATAGGTACTAATATCAATATAACCTATAGATAAGTTCTTATTCATCATAACACAAAGATATCTATTTTTATGAAATCTCTAAGAATACAAGCAAACATCCATAGTTACTGCTCTAAATAGTATCAACAAAAAAAGCCTCTAAAGATTACTCTTCAGAGGCTTTCTGTAAAACGGCGACTACCTACTCTCCCACGGTTATGCAGTACCATCGGCGTGACAAGGCTTAACTTCTCTGTTCGGAATGGGAAGAGGTGGAACCCTTGTGCTATAGTCACCTTAAATAAGGTAGACATAATGAACGAAATAATAATATCATATTAGCTCAACAACTAAAAGTCTATACAAACCTTTATGGCGAAAATCAAGTTGACGGGCAATTAGTACTGCTCGGCTTTGGTATCGCTACCTTTACACCTGCAGCCTATCAACGTCGTAGTCTACAACGACCCTAAGAAATCTTATCTTGTGGCTGGCTTCGTGCTTAGATGCTTTCAGCACTTATCCAATCCCGACGTAGCTACCCTGCAATGCACCTGGCGGCACAACAGGCAAACCAGCGGTCAGTCCAACACGGTCCTCTCGTACTAGTGTCAGTACCACGCAAATTTCATACGCCCACGATAGATAGAGACCGAACTGTCTCACGACGTTCTGAACCCAGCTCGCGTGCCACTTTAATGGGCGAACAGCCCAACCCTTGGGACCTTCTCCAGCCCCAGGATGTGACGAGCCGACATCGAGGTGCCAAACCCCTCCGTCGATATGAGCTCTTGGGAGGGATCAGCCTGTTATCCCCGGAGTACCTTTTATCCTTTGAGCGATGTCCTTTCCATTCAGAAACACCGGATCACTATGCTCTAGTTTCCTACCTGGTCGACTTGTTAGTCTCACAGTCAAGCACCCTTTTGCCATTACACTCTACGAACGGTTACCAATCGTTCTGAGGGTACCTTTAGAAGCCTCCGTTACACTTTTGGAGGCGACCACCCCAGTCAAACTACCCACCAAACAGTGTCCTTGTTCAACAAGTTAGAAGCCAAATGAGTAAAGGGCCGTATTTCACCAACGACTCCATGAGCACTTGCGCACCCACTTCATAGTCTCCGGCCTATCCTACACATCAATCACCCAGATTCAATGTTAAGCTATAGTAAAGGTTCACGGGGTCTTTTCGTCCCATCGCGGGTAATCGGCATCTTCACCGATACTTCAATTTCACTGAGCTCATGGTCGAGACAGTGCCCACATCATTACACCATTCGTGCAGGTCGGAACTTACCCGACAAGGAATTTCGCTACCTTAGGACCGTTATAGTTACGGCCGCCGTTTACTGGGGCTTCAATTCAGAGCTTCTCCGAAGATAACTCCTCCTCTTAACCTTCCAGCACCGGGCAGGTGTCAAGCTGTATACTGTATATTTCTATTTCGCACAGCTCTGTGTTTTTGCTAAACAGTTGCATGGGCCTATTCTCTGCGCCCTACATCGCTGTAGGGACCCTTTCTCCCGAAGTTACAGGGTCAATTTGCCTAGTTCCTTAACCATGAATCACTCAAGCGCCTTAGTATATTCAACCCGACTACGTGTGTCCGTTTACGGTACGGGTACCTTAATGATTAACGTTTAGCGGTTTTTCTTGGAAGTCTGCTTACATACTCTATTGGATCGCTCCAAGGAGCTCTCCATACTATCAAGGTCGACTCTCGCTGCGGATTTGCCTACAACAATCAACGTCTACACTCTTTAACGAACATTTCCGTCAGTTCGCGGTACTATCACTACTTCGTCACCACATCACTTCATTAAGCTAGTAATGGAATTTTAACCATTTCATCCATCGACTTGGCCTTTAGGCGGAGTCTTAGGTCCCGACTTACCCTGATCCGATTAGCGTTGATCAGGAATCCTTAGTCTTTCGGCGAGGGAGTTTCTCACTCCCTTTATCGTTACTTATACCTACATTTTCTTTTCCAAATGCTCCAGCTTGACTCACATCAAACCTTCTACGCTATTTTGGAATGCTCCCCTACCGATACTTGCGTATCCCACAGCTTCGGTAAATTGTTTATGCCCGATTATTATCCACGCCAAACTCCTCGACTAGTGAGCTGTTACGCACTCTTTAAATGAATGGCTGCTTCCAAGCCAACATCCTAGCTGTCTTTGCAATCTGACTTCGTTAGTTCAACTTAACAATTATTTGGGGACCTTAGCTGGTGGTCCGGATTCTTCTCCTTTCGGACATGGACCTTAGCACCCATGCCCTCACTCCTGTAATTAAACTAATGCGCATTCGGAGTTTGTCAAGACTTGATAGGCGGTGAAGCCCTCGCATCTTATCAGTCGCTCTACCTCACATTAGTAACTTACAAGGCTGCACCTAAATGCATTTCGGGGAGTACGAGCTATCTCCAAGTTTGATTAGCCTTTCACCCCTACCCTCAACTCATCCGGAAGCTTTTCAACGCTTATCGGTTCGGTCCTCCATTTAGTGTTACCTAAACTTCAACCTGGTCAAGGGTAGATCACATGGTTTCGCGTCTACTCCTACTGACTATACGCCCTATTCAGACTCGCTTTCGCTTCGGTTCCAGAACTGAATTCCTTAACCTTGCCAGTAATAGTAACTCGTAGGTTCATTATGCAAAAGGCACGCCGTCACAGCTCAAGGCTGCTCCGACCGCTTGTAAGCGTATGGTTTCAGGGGCTATTTCACTCTTCTATTCGAAGTACTTTTCACCTTTCCCTCACGGTACTGGTTCACTATCGGTCTCTCGGGAGTATTTAGCCTTACCGGATGGTCCCGGCAGATTCACACAGAATTTCTCGTGCTCCGTGCTACTCAGGATACCACTAGGTCATTAAGCGCTTCGTATACGGGATTATCACCCTGTTTCATGCAACTTTCCAGATGCTTCTACTCACGCTTAATTTTCCATGCCGTGGTCCTACAACCCCAATAATGCCGTAACAATATTGGTTTGGGCTATTCCGCGTTCGCTCGCCACTACTTGCGGAATCATTATTTATTTTCTCTTCCTACAGGTACTTAGATGTTTCAGTTCCCTGCGTTAGCTTCCTAACTTACGTCAGGATAATATCTCTTCAAGATATTAGGTTGTCCCATTCGGATATTCTTGGATTAACGGTTATTTGCACCTACCCAAGACTTTTCGCAGCTTATCACGTCCTTCTTCGCCTCCGAGAGCCTAGGCATCCGCCATACGCTCTTTCTTACTTTCTTTTTCGCCTTATAAAGGTCGATATATACTTTTAGCTCTATACTAAATTATATTACTATTTCTTTGTGTCCATTATGTCAAATATCGATATAACTTACGTTATGTTGTGGAGAATAACGGATTCGAACCGTTGACCCCCTGCGTGCAAGGCAGGTGCTCTAGCCAGCTGAGCTAATCCCCCTTCAAGAGGTTCGTAGTCCCAGGCAGAGTTGAACTGCCGACCTCTACATTATCAGTGTAGCGCTCTAACCAACTGAGCTATAGGACTAACGTTCAACCTTACCTTTCGGCTCGGCTTCATCTTTCTCTTGTTTATATCATTTAAATAAACAAGTACAGAGTAGTACAAGAAAAAAGTATATAACCTTTTTCTTCAAAATCGTTTTGGATATCTCTCCAGAAAGGAGGTGTTCCAGCCGCACCTTCCGGTACGGCTACCTTGTTACGACTTAGCCCCAGTCACCAGATTTACCCTAGGACGCTCCTTGCGGTTACGTACTTCAGGTACCCCCAGCTCCCATGGCTTGACGGGCGGTGTGTACAAGGCCCGGGAACGTATTCACCGCGCCGTGGCTGATGCGCGATTACTAGCGAATCCAGCTTCATGAAGTCGAGTTGCAGACTTCAATCCGAACTGAGAGTGATTTTATGGGATTAGCATCCTATCGCTAGGTAGCTGCCCTCTGTTTCACCCATTGTAACACGTGTGTGGCCCTGGACGTAAGGGCCGTGCTGATTTGACGTCATCCCCACCTTCCTCACATCTTACGACGGCAGTCTTATTAGAGTCCTCAGCTTAACCTGTTAGTAACTAATAATGAGGGTTGCGCTCGTTATGGCACTTAAGCCGACACCTCACGGCACGAGCTGACGACAACCATGCAGCACCTTCACAATTGTCCGAAGAAAGAGGCGTTTCGGCCTCTGTCAATTGCAATTTAAGCCCAGGTAAGGTTCCTCGCGTATCATCGAATTAAACCACATGTTCCTCCGCTTGTGCGGGCCCCCGTCAATTCCTTTGAGTTTCACCGTTGCCGGCGTACTCCCCAGGTGGAATACTTAATGCTTTCGCTTGGCCGCTTACTGTATATCGCAAACAGCGAGTATTCATCGTTTACTGTGCGGACTACCAGGGTATCTAATCCTGTTTGATACCCGCACCTTCGTGCCTCAGCGTCAGTTATACCCCAGTGAGCTGCCTTCGCAATTGGAGTTCCTTGTGATATCTATGCATTTCACCGCTACACCACAAATTCCGCTCACCTCATGTATACTCAAGACCAACAGTTTCAACTGCAATTTAGTGGTTGAGCCACTAACTTTCACAGCTGACTTACTAGTCCGCCTACGCACCCTTTAAACCCAATAAATCCGGATAACGCTCGGATCCTCCGTATTACCGCGGCTGCTGGCACGGAGTTAGCCGATCCTTATTCGTTAGGTACATACAAAACACCACACGTGGCGCACTTTATTCCCTAACAAAAGAAGTTTACAACCCATAGGGCAGTCTTCCTTCACGCTACTTGGCTGGTTCAGACTCGCGTCCATTGACCAATATTCCTCACTGCTGCCTCCCGTAGGAGTTTGGACCGTGTCTCAGTTCCAATGTGGGGGATCTTCCTCTCAGAACCCCTATCCATCGTCGATTTGGTGAGCCGTTACCTCACCAACTGTCTAATGGAACGCATCCCCATCGTATACCGATAAATCTTTGAAGATATTCCCAGGCGAGAATATCTTAACATCTAGTATTAATCCTTCTTTCGAAGAGCTATCCTAGTGTATACGGTAGGTTGGATACGTGTTACTCACCCGTGCGCCGGTCGTCAACAGAAAGAGCAAGCTCTCTCCTTGTTACCCCTCGACTTGCATGTGTTAAGCCTATAGCTAGCGTTCATCCTGAGCCAGGATCAAACTCTTCATTGTAGAAAAATCTTTATAATTCTGTTCAGGATATCCAAATTTTCAAGAATGACGGTTATTTACCATGATAATAATTTATTATCTGTTCTTGTACTACTTGTATTGTTTATGTAAAATTTTCAAAGATCGCTTATCTTAAATCGGCTTCGTTTTAGAAGCGAGTGCAAAGGTATAAACTCTAAATTTAATATCAAAATAAAAAGTGATCTTTTTATTTCTTTATTTCTTATCAGAGTGTCTTCCTTAGCCCGTATGTTTTAGATTTCAGTTTGCAAAGATAAGAAAACTATTCCGGATCCTCCAAACCTTTTTGCCAAAACTTTTTCGCTAGTAAACCTTCAGTCCAATATGTCAATTTTTGTATGCTCTGTTACTCTTACAAAGCGGGTGCAAAAGTAAGCGCTTTTTAGCTTCGCTCCAAATATATTAATACTTTATTTCTGAATATATTTTGGAATATATAGCAACCGCCTATAAATCTTATATTTATAGGTTAAACAAAAACCAATAATAAAAAGATAGTTATTGGCTATGTATCCTTTAACACCATAATATATAACAAACAAATTTATTTTTTGTTCGGTATTAACAAAAAAATATCGCTCGGTAACTTTATTATAGAGCGATATTTATAATTTTATTGTTCCTAGAGTAATTCTATTCCTTTACCATATCTCTATACCAAGACATCTGACTATAATACTCATTGACAATATCATATTTTTTTGATTTGACCGGTACATACATAGAAACTCCATGAGATCCTTGCATACTAACATCTTGGCCAATCACTCCACTATAATTAGTTTTTGTCGTTTTATAGTAAGGTATCAAGCCATTATAACTAGACAACCACGCAGACGTTAAATTAGAGTTGAAGTTTTTCTTCATCAAGCCTAAAACATCTCTATAGTAGATTTCGGAAATTTCACGAAAATCATAGTAAAATACATCTTTTGAATCTAAGCTCAAATAATCTAACTCATTATTATGTAATAGTGATTTTGTCTCCTGAAAAAAGTGCTCAACTTTAGTTAAGTCCAATACAGTCATTGACACACCACCATACCAAGGATCATTACCATGGCTATGCCCCGAATATGTTTGCTCATAAAACCCGTAATAAGCATCAGCTACATCTTGAGCAATATCTTTCTTTTTACTATATAAAACAGGAACTACTTCTTGATAAGGTGCACCTGGACCAGGTATTTCCATAGGAGAACCTAACATATAGTGAGTGTTTTGCCTAAACTCATAAGCCACCTCTACAGATTGCATCAAACAAGCATCAAACAAGATAAAATCTAAAAAGGGCGCTTTATCTAACGCTTTTTTTAAATCTAGTATTTCTGTATAATGAGATACCCCATTCAGTTTATCTTCTCCAAACCACCTGGTCTCGGGTTTATATCCTTTTGAAGGTATCCAGCCATCTGCATGAGACCATAGTATCAAACCTTTCTTTTCTGCAGGAAATAATGTAAAAGCATCACGAAACACCTCTCCCATTACTTTATAATCAGTTGAGAGTTGAGCTGGGTATTTTTTTACCTCTACCCACGTCAGCTTTCCTTTATTAAGAGTAAGCCTCATCAAGCTAGGCTGAACTCTTTCATAGGCATTATTAATAGGATTAGTTTCTTTTCCCTGTTCAAGGTAAAGTAGCAAATTACAAGTAGAATGATCTGCCAACGAAAGGAAACCTTCTTCTATTTCTTCTATATCATCCCTAGAAAAAGATAGTAAACTATTTGAGGCAGCCATATACACCAACACGGTGCGATCCGCACTTTTAGGTGGAATCTCCACTTTCTCATCGCTATCACTACAAGCCAACAAGAAAAAGAGAGCAGCTACAAAGCATATTAAATTTCTAAATCTAACTTTCATAATTATTAAGGTTAGTAGGTGTCTAACAACAAAAGATGCAAGGTTGTTTTGCATCTTTCATCATATTGAGTATAAAAACATTTCTTTATTCAGGATTTATAGGAGAAAAGGTAAATTCCTCTATAGGAATAATAGATATCTGATGACTCATCTTTTTCTTATATCTATTCAGTAATTTAGTTCTATCTTTCTCTATCTTCTTCTTGCTAGTAGAATAAATAACAGTTCCTGTTTGATTGGGATTAGATTTCATCACTTCAACATAATTCTCCAATTGAGAACTATAGTTAGGAAGAAAAGGTAACACCCCTCCTTTTGTCAACTGCACTGTGTCGAGTTGTTGTATAGTGGTAAAGTAAGCTATTGTATCCATGAAAGAAGAGGATATTCCAAATAAGTACACTCCCCTATCTTTTTCTCTCACTATAGTAGCTGAAGATAATACCAACACCAATGCAACAGCTACAAATGTTTTTAATAGTTTCATATTATTATTATTTATGACAAATATAAATAAAAAAAGCTGGCTCTCAATGAAACCAGCTTTTATATTTCTTTATCAAACCGATACTTATCCTAGGTACGATTTAAGTAATTTACTTCTATTATTTTGACGAAGACGACGAATTGCTTTTTCCTTGATCTGACGCACACGTTCACGTGTTAAACCAAACTTATCACCAATTTCTTCAAGTGTCATTTCCTGACAACCTATTCCGAAGAACATTTTGATAATTTGTTTTTCACGATCTTCTAACGTAGACAAAGCTCTATCTATTTCTTCACTTAACGATTCATTTACTAATGAACGATCCGCCATTGGAGAATCATCATTGACTAGAACATCTAACAAACTATTGTCTTCACCTTCAACAAAGGGGGCATCAACAGAAATGTGTCTACCAGATACTTTTAATGTATCTGTTACTTTATCCACAGGCATCTCAAGTTCATCAGCCAATTCCTGAGGAGAAGGTCTACGTTCGTACTCTTGTTCAAACTTAGCAAATGCTTTGCTTATTTTGTTCAATGAACCTACCTGGTTTAGTGGTAAACGTACAATACGTGATTGTTCAGCTAGTGCCTGTAAGATAGATTGACGAATCCACCATACAGCATAACTAATAAATTTAAAACCACGAGTTTCATCAAACTTTTCAGCAGCTTTGATTAGACCTAAGTTACCTTCATTTATTAAGTCGGGTAAACTTAGTCCTTGATTCTGATATTGCTTAGCAACAGAAACAACAAAACGTAAATTTGCCTTAGTCAATTTTTCAAGTGCTACTCGGTCACCTTTTTTAATACGTTGAGCTAACTCCACTTCTTCCTCTACAGTGATCAAGTCTTCACGACCAATCTCCTGTAAGTACTTATCTAGCGAAGCACTCTCCCTATTAGTAATACTTTTAGTTATCTTTAATTGTCTCATTCTTATAAAACAGATTTGGGGTGCAAAGATATAAACTATAAATTTATAAATAAAATTTTGAATCTATATCTTTTTGTTGAACATTCTAATCTCTATAACAATAATAAAGCCAACAGGTTGACTGTTGGCCCTATTTATTAACATAAATCTATGCTTTACTCGTTTTTTTATTCTTCAGATAAGTTAACTGCATAGTTTACACGTTTTCCTGAAGGGAACATACCAGTTAAGAATATAACTTGTTCAGGGGTTTTTACAGCTTGTTGTAGAACACCTTCTAAGTCTTCTACCTTATTCATACGAACACCATTCGCTGTTAGAATAATAAAGCCTTGACGAATACCTGCTTCTTTCATTTTACCCGATGAAACTCCAGTTACTTGGATTCCACTACGTAGTCGAAGCTGTTGTTTTAAATCGTCTGGTAATTCACGGAATGCAGCTCCTAAAATTTCCATACCCGACTTTTTAACAACCTTAGTGGTTCCTTGTTCATTTTTTAATTCCACAGATATGTTTTGTTCTTTTTTATTTCGGATTAATTTGATAGTAACTTTATCTCCAGGGCGATGTTTAGCTAACTCTTCTTGAAGTCCAGCCATATTTGTAACTTTTTTGCCCTCAATGCCAGTAATCACATCATCAACTTTGATTCCTGCAGCAGAAGCAGAACTATTTTCTAAAACCTCAACAACTAGTACACCATCAACGACTCCTAGTTCATCCATTTTCTTCTTAATTTCTTTGCTCACTTCTTCATCCACAAAGCGAATTTCTGATGGAGAGTTACCCATAACACCAAGAACAGCACGTTGAACAGTACCATATTGTTTTAAATCGGCAACCACTTTTGTCATTATACTTGTAGGAATAGCAAAACCATAACCCGCATAAGCTCCTGTTGGAGATGAAAGCACAGCATTAATACCTATCAGTTCACCTCTTACATTAACTAAAGCTCCTCCACTATTACCTTCATTGATCGCAGCATCTGTTTGGATGAAAGACTCTATTCCTTGTTGATAAACACCAAGTGTACGGGCTTTAGCACTTACAATACCAGCCGTTACCGTAGATGTTAAGTTAAAAGGATTACCCACAGCAAGCACCCATTCTCCTACCTTTAGAGCATCAGAATCACCAACAGGTAAAGTGGGTAAATCTTCACCTTCAATTTTCACTAAAGCTAAATCTGTTCTAGGATCTGTTCCAATAACTCGTCCTAGAAAATCACGATTATCATTTAACTTGACACTGATTTCATCAGCTCCGTCAATTACGTGATTATTAGTTACAATATAACCATCAGAAGAGATGATAACTCCAGAACCAAAACCTACACGTGACGGAGTTTGAACTCTTTGCTTGCTTCCTCTTTCATCATAACCAAAGAAAAAATCAAAAATATCAGGAGCTCGCTTATAGGTTTGAACCTTGGAATGCTGAATTGATTTAATATGAACCACTGCATGAAGAGAGTTTTCAGCAGCAACTGTTAAGTCAACTGGCTGTGCGGCAGCATTATTATAAGACGCCATACGCACTGTTGGACTATTTTCAAAAACATCATTAAAATTAGTACTCCGACTTATTGAGTTTTGTGAAGATTTATCCATTACTTTATAAGTAGTAATGCCAGCTACTCCAGCACTCAAAAGTACAATAGCACTTACACCTAAAAGATTTTTAAATATTCGTTTCATATATCAATAGCTTTATATGTTAATAATAAACTTCAATTTAACATTTAACAGTTAAACAAACAATTCTTTTTTAATGGCTGTTGTAATAACAAGGTTAATTTACTACCTTTTAACAGATTACCAAACCTAATTAACAGAACTTAATCGCTATTTATGGAAATTTATTAAAATCTTTATTCTTTATTTCTTAAAAACCCCCATAAATAAAGCCATATTTAAATAATACAGGATATATAGTTATCAATTTATCAACTTAAAAAGTTATTCTTTCATATTATTTATAACCCTAAATTCTCTTTAATAGGTGCAAAACCTATGCCAGAACTCATAGAACTGACAAAATATTAATTAGTACCTTTGTTAAAACCCTTTAGTTATCACATTGACAGAAATATTCCTATGATAAAGATTTTAGTTGTTGAAGATGAAGTTAGAGTAGCCGATCTTATAAAGAGAGGGCTAGAAGAAGTCGGATATAAAGTAGATGCAGCTTATGATGGACAACAAGGTTTAAATTTATTTCAGAACAATTCTTATCATATGATTATATCAGATATAATTCTCCCTCACATAAGTGGCTTTGAACTATGTCAAAAAATCAGACTCATAGATAAAAATATCCCTATTTTAATGCTTACAGCACTAGGAACTACCGATGATAAATTAGAAGGTTTTGATGCAGGAGCAGATGATTATATGGTCAAGCCATTTGATTTTAGAGAACTAGATGCCCGCATCAAAGTATTGTTAAAAAGAGGATTAGAGAAAGGAAGTAGTCAACCATCAGAAATATCCTACTCTGATTTAACCATCAATTTAAATACGAAAGAAGCCTCAAGAAAAGGAAAACTAATTAAGCTATCTCCGAAAGAATACAACTTATTACTTTTTATGATTAAAAACCCAGAACGGGTTTTATCTCGCATTGAAATTGCCGAAAAAGTATGGGATACACATTTTGATACAGGTACTAATTTCATAGATGTTTATATCAATTATCTGAGAAACAAGATAGATAAGCCTTTTGATACTAATCTGATACACACCAAACCAGGTATGGGTTTCATTTTTACTGATAAACTATGAAGATAAGAAATATTCTTGCACTTAGATTTACAAGTGCTACAGCTATTGTTTTACTTATTATATTAGGCTCCATTTACTTCTTTTCAGAACAAAGTAGATATAAAGAGTTCTATAGAGATTTAAAAAGAGAAGCTATAACCAAAGCGAATCTTTTTCTTGACAATAGAGTGGATGCTAAAACTATGCAATCTATCTATCTCAATAACAGAGAGTTTATCAATGAAGTAGAAGTTGCCATCTACAGCAAGGAAGGAAAGCTTTTATATCACGATGCTATTGAAATTGATATTGTAAAGGAAACCACTTCTATGATACAACAAATTATAGAAAACAAAGAGCTTAAATTCAACGAAAACAAATATGAAGCCGTAGGTCTTGTCTACTCTTTTAACAACAAAGACTACATCATTACAGCTGCGGCTTATGACGGCTATGGCCATTCCAAACAAGCTTCATTACAACTCATTTTACTTATCTCTGCCTTCATAGGACTAGGACTATTGCTTATCTTAGGATATATATTTGCAAAAAACGCCTTAGCTCCAGTCTCTAAAATAGTAGAAGAAGCAGAGCGTATCACTGCTTCAAATCTTGATTTAAGAATACCAGTAAATAATCCTAAAGATGAGCTTGGAGAGCTATCAATGACCTTCAACAACATGCTAGATCGACTAGAACAAGCATTTGAATCCCAAAGGCAATTTATTAGTAACGTATCTCACGAATTGCGTACACCTATGGCTGCACTAACTGCCGAACTCGAAATAGCTCTATTGAAAGAAAGGAATACGGATGAGTACAAAAAAGCGATAGAATACGCTTTAAATGACACCAAGGAAATTACAAAGTTATCATCAGGATTACTCGATTTAGCTAAGGCTAGCTATCAACCCGAACAAATTAAAATGTCCAATGTACGTTTCGATGAACTCCTTTTGGATGCTCGAAACTTAGTTATCAAAGCCAATCCGGACTATAAAGTAGAACTTATTTTTGAGCAGATTCCCGAAGATGAACGTTTCATAACAGTTTACGGTAATAGTTACCTGCTCAAAACAGCACTTGTAAACCTTATGGAAAACAATTGCAAATTCTCAAAAAACAAAAGTTCTATGGTACAGATAACATATTGGAATAATATGTCCATCGTGCGTTTATCAGACACAGGTATTGGTATTTCGCCATCAGACCTAGAACACTTATTTATACCTTTTTACAGAGGAAAAAATAAAAATTATGCCAAAGGCTATGGTATTGGAATGACACTCTGCCAGCAAATTGTACAAATACATAAAGGCCAACTTCAAATAAACTCAGAAGAAGGAGTAGGCACAACTTATCTTATTGAGATACCTCATATTTAACATCCTACATCAATTCTAATATCTTTCTAATAAGGATCTTTACCCTTCCCTTTTGGTTAATTGTACCTTTGATTCAATCCAAAGTATTAACCATTTAAAGTGAGTAAAGATGTGGAAAAGATTGAAAAAACAAGCAAAAACATCTCGCTTCAATGCTGAGAAAGTTTTTCTAGCTTCTGCTCAACCATTGCAGGAGGCTTATAACTACTTTAAGACTCACCCCTATGGTTTGGACAGAGAAGATGTTGATATTCGCCTAAAAATATATGGCGGAAATGAAATAGCCAATGAAAAGCCTACTCACCCATTAATATTATTCATCAGAGCTTTCATCAATCCTTTTATTGGTGTATTGATGGTATTGGCCATTATATCTATGATCATAGATGTCATCTTAGCTGATTCTGCAGAGCAAGATTGGACAAGTGTTATCGTCATTACAACGATGGTAATGCTTAGTGTAATTCTGAAGTTCTCACAAGAATGGAAATCCACTAGAGCCTCTGAGGCACTGCGAAAAATGGTTACCAATACAGCTTCGGTGTATCGTAATGGTGCAACACAAAGCCAAGAGGTAGATATGAAAATGCTGGTACCTGGGGATGTTATTTACCTTTCTGCGGGTGATATGATACCTGCAGATGTACGAATAATAGAGTGTAAAGACCTTTTTGTTAGTCAGTCGTCACTCACTGGAGAGTCAAATGCTGTAGAAAAGCATGCCATTTTTCAAGAGGATACAACCAAAAGAGGAAGTGTTATTGATCTCGATAATATTTGCTTTATGGGATCAAATGTTATCAGTGGGTATGCTAAAGCAATTGTTATTCAAACAGGAAATGACACATACCTAGGTACCCTAGCAAAAACGATTACTGGAATAAGAGCACAAACTGCCTTCGACAAAGGGGTTAATAACGTAAGCTTCTTATTGATTCGATTTATGATTGTGATGGTACCTTTTGTATTTCTAGTTAATGGTATTACGAAAGGAGACTGGTTTGATGCTTTCTTATTTGCCATATCTATTGCTGTAGGCTTAACACCCGAAATGTTACCCATGATTGTAACAGCCAATTTATCGAAAGGGGCAGTGACTATGGCTAAGAAAAAAACCATTGTTAAAAACCTGAACTCTATTCAGAATTTTGGTGCAATGAATATCCTCTGCACAGACAAAACAGGTACGCTAACGAGAGATCAGATTGTTTTAGAAAAACACTTGTGTGTAGATGGTAGTAATGATATTGATGAAAGAGTTTTGAGACATGCTTATTTTAATAGCTACTTCCAAACTGGGTTACGCAATCTGATAGATAGAGCTATTTTATCGCATGTAGAAGAGCTTAAACTTCACTATGCAAAAGACAATTATAAAAAAGTAGATGAAATACCTTTTGATTTTGTAAGAAGGAGACTATCTGTCATCATAGAAGATAAAACAGGTAAGCGACAAATTATAACAAAAGGAGCTATTGAGGAAATGTTGTCTATCTGCTCACACGTGGAATTTAAGGGACAGATTTGTGATTTTTCTGAAGATTTAAAAATAGAAGCCTTAAAAGTATGTAAAGAGCTCAACTATGAAGGAATGAGGGTTCTTGCTGTGGCACAAAAAAGCTGGGTAACTAAAGATCATGATTTCGCCGTAGAAGATGAAAATGAAATGGTACTTATAGGCTTTCTAGCTTTTCTTGATCCTCCTAAACCTTCTACTGTAGAAGCCATAGAAAAACTTCATAAGCATGGAGTAGAAGTTAAAGTTTTATCAGGAGACAACGAGGCTGTAGTAAAAACAATATGTAGACAAGTAGGAATAGATACCACTTATTCCTTAAATGGCTTGGAGGTAGAAAAACTAACAGACAATGAGTTAAAAGACAAGTTGGAAGTTACAACCATTTTCTCTAAGCTAACCCCCATGCAGAAAACAAGAATTATAAAACTGCTACAAGAAGAAGGAAATACAGTGGGTTTTTTAGGAGATGGCATTAATGACGCAGCGGCATTAAGACAATCAGATGTAGGAATATCTGTTGAAAATGCAGTAGATATAGCAAAGGAAAGTGCTGATATTATTCTATTAGAAAAAGATCTAATGGTTCTAGAAGATGGAGTTATCGAAGGAAGAAAAACTTTTGGTAATATTATGAAGTATATTAAAATGACGGCTAGCTCTAATTTTGGGAATATGTTTAGTGTAATGGCTGCAAGTGCATTTTTACCATTTCTTCCTATGCTACCCATTCATCTACTTGTTCAAAACCTGCTTTATGATATATCGCAAACTACTATTCCCTTTGACACGATGGACTCGGAATACTTAAGAACACCTAGAAAATGGGATGCATCAGATCTTAAAAAATTCATGTTGTACATTGGACCTATCAGTTCAATCTTTGACATTTTAACCTTTGCTCTTTTATGGTACGTATTTGCATACAATTCTCCCGACTCTCAAGCCTTTTTCCAATCTGGATGGTTTGTTGAAGGACTATTATCACAAACATTAATCGTACATATGATACGTACTCGTAAAATTCCATTTATACAAAGTAATGCATCATGGCCTGTTACTAGCTTGACATTCTTTATCATGGGCATCGGAGTAATTCTCCCATTCACAGGCATAGGATCAAGCATAGGACTAGTTCCTCTACCCTGGAGCTATTTCCCATGGTTGATAGCTATCTTGATAGCTTATTGTGTACTAACACAGTTAGTAAAACAGTGGTATATTAAGAAATTTGATGGATGGTTATAACAGATCTGTAATAAACTTAGTAGTGGATATTTATTGCAATAAAACACACTTGATGATATATGCTACTTAGCTCAAGTAGATATTAGACTGTTTCTATGACTAAGGTATGTTATCATCATGACACCGACAAGAGAATACTTTGACACCGATATGATAAGAACATATCGGTGTCAGAATATCACCATAACTAGATGAACGTATGATATTGAAGCTCTCTTAAAATAAGCTCTACAGCCCTATTCTTAATAGTATATAGATTTGCCAAGAATATCATAGGCCTTGCTAGCATTCATCCTATTCCGTTGCAATAAAGTATAAAGTATAATTTTACTAAACCTTTAAAATCAATAATCATGAAACTATTTGTATTTATCTTATTATACATTATTGGTTCTATTGTTTTAATGGCATATCAAATAAAGTACAATAAGGAACGTAAGAATTCAAAAAAGAAAAAGTGGACACCCTCTCATAAAGTGTGTAAGTTAAAACAACCGGCTTGGGTAACAAAATAACTCAAGCCGTTGTTGTTTAATAAAAAACTTAAACATTTATGAAAACCGAAGATTTAATCCCTGATGAGTTTTTCAAACAATTTAAAACAGGAGAAGAACTCCAAAATTTCCTGAAGTCTATTCAAAAGCGTGGAATCGAAAAGATGCTTGAAGCAGAGCTAGATGCTCATTTAGATTATGACAAGCATAGCCACAGAAAAGAAGAAAACAGTCGTAATGGCTACTCTACAAAGACCATTAAGACTAGTTATGGTAATGATCAAATCAAAGTCCCAAGAGATCGAGATGCGAGCTATAACCCAATGATTATCCCTAAACGAAAAAGTATGGTTGAAGGCTTAGAACACGTTATTGTATCTCTTTATGCTAAGGGTATGAGTGTTTCTGATATAGAAGAACAAATTAGAGAGGTGTACAATTTTGATGTCTCTGGGGCGACAATCTCTCGTATCACAGATGCCGTAACAGCTGATATTGTAGCTTGGCAGAATCGACCATTGGAACCCGTATATCTTATCGTTTGGATGGACGGTATAGTCTTTAAAGTACGAGAAGGTTCTAAGGTGATTAATAAAACTATTTATATTGCAGTAGGCTTAAGACGTGATGGACTTAAAGAGGTATTAGGTTTATGGCTTGGAAAGAATGAGTCTTCGTCTTTTTGGATGAGTGTCCTAACAGACCTAAAAGCTCGTGGAACTGAAGATGTTTTAATTACTGCAACGGATAACTTAAATGGATTTACCGATACGATTCGTACCGTTTTCCCTGAATCTAAGACACAAATCTGCATCGTGCACCAAGTGCGTAATGCTTGCAAATACGTAGTTTGGAAGGATAAGAAACAGTTTACAACAGATATGAAGAATATCTATAATACGCTAATAAGGAGGCTGCAGCAGCTGCTTTAGAAGATTTATCAGTAGAAAGTGGGAATCCAAGTATTCTTATGCTATACAGAGTTGGAGAAAGAACTGGGACGAACTTACTGTCTTCTTTGAATTTCCTCTAGAAATAAGAAAAGTTGTCTATACTACCAACCTAATTGAGAACCTCAATGGTAAGATTAGAAAGTATACCAAGAATAAATTATCGTTCCCTACGGATGACTCTGTGATGAAATCAGTATATTTAGCCGTTAGGGAGGCCACTAAGAAGTGGTCAATGCCCATAAAGAACTGGGGTATTATTTTAAATCAGTTCCTAATTATTTACAAAGAAAGGGTCAGATTATAAAGATAATCCAACCCAAGCTATTTTAACTTACACACTTAGTGATACAGTGTCAAAAAGTGATGAAACTCGTAATCAATACCAAAGTAAAAAGGAGATGCCTATTCTAGCTTCTCCTTTGTACTTTGTATCTATTTAAGAACACACCAAATGTATTGCTTAACTCTTGAGCATATTTTAAAATGTCAATCTAAACCCTGTATTTAAATTGAAATTAAAAGGTTTCTCACTTCGAATGGTTTCATAATCTGTACCATCCTTAAAATAATAAGAAACACCTGGCTCTAAATAAAAGCCAAAATTCTTAGTTATGGCTACTTGTCCACCTAATCCACCTTGTAATGAAAACTGTGGTCTAGTAGGTCTTTGGCTCTCTCCATCAACTGTACCCGATACACACAGCTCAATAGCGCCACCTCCCACTGCATATAGGGAGAATCTATTTTGTTCCCAAAATGTCCAATTTAACTTTATAGGGACTCCAAGATAGTGGAACTTTTGTTTATAAGAACGTAGCGTATTTACTTCGGAAACACTAGATGATAGATATGTATACATTAGCCCCGACTCCAAAGCAAGATTCTTGGCAATTCCCTTACGAAAACTCAACCCTACGGAGATTGGTTGATTATGTTTGTATTCTTTCGTTTTAACCTCTTTTTCGGCATACGGAACTCCATTCACAATTTTATATTTGTTACCATTTTCACGCTGCAAAGAAGAAGACGTTGCAAAGCTTTCTATACTTACTTCTTGCAATACACGAGTTGTTCCTTCTCCATTAACACCACCAATGTTTCCACCACTACCTACACCTATTCGTACATCCGAATTAGAATGATAATCTTTTTTAGTTTTAATAAATGCACTATAATCTACATTTTCATATAAGTTATCATATTTTCGAGGCTTAACATCTGTAGTTTCTGACTGATTCTCTACCTGCTTATTTTCATTTACTTCATCAGTCACTTTATCCTCAGAATCTATTACTGAAGTACTTTCTACAGTTTCTGTATCAGCAGACTTCTGCATTGCTTTTATATCTTCTTGTGTCAAAGCTGAAGCCATCAAAACAGGAGTATTCTGTTTCACTTTCGCAGTTTTTGCTTTTTGAGTACCAGCTGATAAAGTGTTTTTTGGAGTAACTATCGCTTCTACTTCCTTATCAGAAGGAACAGATTTAGCTGTGAGCGATTCCTCTTCCTCCGAATATTCCAAAGGATTATCTATTTTTACTTCTTGTGCTACATAAGATAATTCATTATCCATTTCACCATCTTGTGTGGTTATCAAGAAAACCCCATAAGAAAGTACTCCTGCCAATAATGCGGCAGCCATAGCCCACCATTTCATATAAGGATACATAGGAACAACTTTCTCCTTGTGTTGCACCATATCCTCTGCAAGATCAGACTCTATCTCCTCCCAGATAAAAGCAGGAGCTTGCTCCTCATAAGCATCTATTTTATCGGCTAATTTATCTAACCATTTATCTTTTCTATCCATAATCTACACATTCTTCTTTAAAACAATGAAACGGATTTTATTTCCCTTGTTCATCCATCCACTCATTTATGCGCTCTGCCAAGGTCTTTTTAGCTCTAAAAAGCTGTGAGGCAGATGACCGCTCATTAATACCTAAAATTTCACCTATCTCTCTATGTGATTTTTTTTCAAGTACATAAAGGTTAAATACAGTTCTATATCCATCAGGCAAATCCTTTATAAACTGGAATAACACTTTTTGAGGTATAGAATCTATATCATTATCATTAGGTTCATCATTTTCAGGATCTGGAATTTGTTCTAATTCAATTTCCTGTCCTATTTTTTTCTTGTCTCGCAAATATTGAAGTGATGTGTTTACCATTATTCGATCCATCCACGCACGAAGTGAACCTTCACCCCTCCATGTGAACTTTTCAAATGAACATAAAATTTTAATAAAACCGTCGTGTAGTAAATCTTGTGCTGTATCGCGGTCGCCAGAATATCTTATACAAATAGCATAAAGCCTATTTGCATAAAGCTCATAAAGCTCCTTCTGCGCTCGAGCATCCCGCTTTTTGCAAAGATTGCTAAGCTCTAATTCTTCCATCTATGAACACGTGTTTATTAATTAAATGCATGACCTCTTAATATACTGCATGAGATTACAAATAAAAAAATAATATAAATCAAATGCAGTAAATCGAAGGTAATCACGTTTTACCAATAAAAGGAATAAATTATGAAAAATTCTATTAAATATGCAAAAAGTTTTATTTTTCTGTTTATAATAATCTTAACACAAAGTTGTTTAAACAGCGACGACAATTATGAGTATGTACAATTTGGTACGGTACAAATGTTGGACAATGCCGATCAAGGTAGTTTATTCTTCTTGCTTGACAGTAACCAAGCATTATATCCTAAAAATCCTGGTGCTGTAGCTAGTTTGGATTTACAAGATAAAGACAGAGTGTTTGTTCAATTTACCGATTTAGAAGAAAATCATGAAAAGTATGATTTATATGCAAACATACAAATAGTACAGAAGCTAAGAACAGAAACCATCAAGTTTGTAGAGAACGAAGAACAAACTGAAGATCTTCTCGAATCTAGTGATGCTATCAATATCGTTGAAGCATATGTTGTTAATAATTTTCTAAACTTAAAATACACCTATAAAGGTGGAAGAGTGGATAGTAAAGAACACGACATATCAATATATGCAACCAAAGAGATATCAGAAGAAACACGATCAAGTACTACTTTAGAGCTTATTCTTACGCATGATGCAAAAGACGATAAAGGTAATAGAAATGTAAATGGCGTAATCAGTTTCCCTCTTGATAATATTCAAAATCTAATTAATAACAAGAATGAAATAAAAATATCAGCTAAAGCCATTATCGGTGGAGTACAAGATTATACAATTCAAGTAAAACAAAATAAATAAGCTATTCTATCACTAAATCTAACTAACTTTACATAGAAAATAAAGTCCTAAAACAACGAAGTTAGTATGAAACGAATAGTTATTGTAGGAGCAACCTCTGGAATAGGTTTAGAGCTCACTAAGATCTATATTGATAAAGGATGGAAAGTAGGTGTTGCTGGACGCAGAGAACATCTACTTTCTTCTATCAAGAAGAAATATCCACAACAAGTGGAGTATGAAGTCATTGATATCATAGACTCTGAAGCTCCTACTCACCTTCAATCACTTATTCAAAAGCTAGGTGGAATGGATCTGTATTTTCATAGTTCGGGAATAGGGTTTCAAAACCCAAAGCTAAAATCTGATATCGAACTCAACACGATACAGACCAACGTCTATGGTTTTACTCAAATGGTAAACACAGCTTACCACTTTTTTAAAGAACAAGGCAAAGGGCATATTGCAATCATTAGCTCCATTGCAGGAACTAAAGGACTAGGTGTTGCACCAGCCTATTCCGCAACAAAACGCTTTCAAAATACCTATATAGATGCCCTTGAGCAGTTGAACTTTCTATCAAAAGGCAACATTATCTTTACAGACATTCGTCCAGGATTTGTACAGACAGATTTATTAAAGGGAAGTGGTAGCTATCCCTTGTTAATGCATCCACAAAAAGTGGCGCAAATAATAGACAAAGCCTTAGTTACACATACAAGAAGAATTGTGATAGACTGGAGATACAAAATATTGGTCTTCTTCTGGAAACTTATACCTGCATGCTTATGGAAAAGATTACCTATAAAAAACAAGGAATTATAGGGGATGTCTCTTCAACCAAACATTAGCATAAGAACAAGAACCTCTTAAATCATATCCCTTAGACTTAGCATAGGCATAAGCTGTTTTTACAATTTGCCCTGCTATACCTTGTCCTTCAAGAGATGAAGGAACTATGGTATGTAAAATATCAAAAACATTATTATTAAGAGCATATTCTACAAAAGCCACCTGATTATCTTCAAAGTGAGCTTCAAATCTATTTTTCTCTGGGAAGTGTTCTACTTTAATATCCATACTTTATAATCTTTATATTCTATTATAAAAACAGCAATGTCTTTCTTTTGTTTTATAATAAAGAACTATTCAAAGTATTACACTCACTTTGTAAGCCAATATGGATTGTATAACTTTGTATATAATCGCTAATTGCATCAACTTGATTATTATGAAAATAAATAAAAAACAAGGTATTATCTCCTTCACATTAGTAACTTTACTCATTGCAACTCCTGTATTAATAGGCAGTACTGTGCAGTTCAACAAAGAAGATCAAACTTTGCAAAGCCAAGGTATAACACCACCTAGTGTGCCCGATCAAGCAAACTTTGCGGGTGAAACAGTGGATTTAAGAAGGATGGATCTAAGAGAAAGAATGGATAGAGAACTTATGGCTTTTAGTTATATGCATACCTCTTCTATCCTTATGGTAAAGAGAGCAAACCGCTATTTCCCTGTTATTGAGCCAATATTAAAAGCAAATAAAATACCTGATGATTTAAAATACCTGATGGTTATTGAAAGTAGCCTCAACCCGCTAGCTATGTCCCCTGCTGGTGCCGCTGGTTTTTGGCAATTTATGAAAGGAACGGGACGAGATTATGGACTAGAGGTTAATAATAATATTGATGAAAGATATAATATAGAGAAATCAACAAAAGCAGCTTGCTCTTATCTTCTTGATGCTTATAAAAAGTATGGTGATTGGATTACGGCTGCTGCGTCCTACAACGCTGGGCAAGGCAGGATAACCAATGAATTGTCTCGCCAAGACGTGGATCATGCTGCCGACTTATGGTTAGTTCAAGAAACATCTCGATATATGTTCCGATTATTAGCTGCCAAACAGTTTTTAGAAAACCCAAAGCAGTTCGGTTTCTTCCTAAAAAGAGAACATCTCTATCCTCCAATACATTACAAATATGTTTCAATAACCTACCCTATCAGTGATTTAGTAGAGTTTGCAAAGAAGTATAATATTAATTATGCTCAGCTTAAAGAAGCTAATCCATGGCTTAGAGGCAGAAATTTAGAGAATAAAAGTGGAAGGACCTACATTATATCTATACCCACTACAGAAAGTTTAACATACAACCCTAAACATACACCTATCCACAATAAAAACTGGATAGTAGATTAAAATAAAAAAAGCCACTATCCCAACAGGGTAGTGGCTCACAATACGTTTAAGTATCTTATTGCTTAGAAGCGTCTAGTGAAGCTTTACGGAAGTCCTTCATGATTTTTTCAATCTCAAGAGAAGCTTTACGAGCTCTTACACCAGCAGCTTTATTACCATTTTCAATTTGTGCATTTGCATCTTTGTTAAATTGAGCAACAAGATCTGCTACTTTTTCTACTAATTCTTTCATAATTATTTTATTACATCGTTAATAACATGAGCAAAAATACATTCTTTCTTGAAATAACAGTGGATAAATGTATTTTTTTCTTATTCTTTACTAGAATATTACCTTAAAATAGCACACACAGGGCAATATAGCACTATTATTATATGAAAATTTCAACAAATAGACATTTTATAGATTTACTCATTTCGGAAGGAGAGCATCAACAACAAGATTTTAAATTTGAAATATCTAATGCCAAGAAAATAGCTAAATCTCTATCTGCCTTTGCTAATACCGACGGAGGCAGACTACTTATAGGAGTGAAGGATAACGGAAAAATTGCAGGAATACAATCAGAAGAAGAATTGTATATGATAGAAGCTGCAGCAGACTTATATTGCACACCCAAAGTAGCATATGATGTTGAAGAGTATGAAATTGATGGGAAAAGCATCCTAGTCATTCAAATACCCCAAGCTAAACAAAAACCTGTATTAGCAAAAGATGAGAAAGGGAAAATGTGGGCTTATGTGCGCATTAAAGATGAAAATATTCTAGCTAGCAAAGTACACTTAGAAGTATGGAAGCATAAAAAAAAGCCAAAAGGTGAATTTGTAAGCTACACACAAGAAGAAAAGCTATTCTTGAAAATATTAGAAGATAAAGAAGAGCTTACTCTAAACCAATTCATCAAAACAACTCAGATGCCGAGATACAGAGTAATCAGACTACTTACCAAGTTTATTTTATTTGGGATCATTGAGCCTCAATTCAAAGATCGAAATTTTGTATATCGATTACTTTAGTTAAATAAAGATGTTCCTCTATATCAATAAGCAATAATAATTTGACTAAATTTGTCATCTCAACTTTTTGACTTAAAACTAATAAAACAGAATAAAATATTAATATGGGATTTTTTTCAAAGCTATTTAATAAAGGTTCTGAAGAAGCTAAAGGTAGTGCAGAAGACTTTATGTCTTTAGTACAAGTATACTTTCAATCTATCATGGCTATCAATAATGGTATCACTAATATTAGAGCCATTCCTGATGTAGCCAACTTCAAGCGTTTATTCAAAATACCAACACAAAAAGGCCGACTAGGATTAGCTGAAAAATCAGCTGCAAAAAAGATGCTTATGGAAGATTATAACATAAGCGAAAACTTCTTCACAGAAATAGATTCATCAATCAAAAAGAACTGCCGTAAACCACAAGATGTACAAACTTATGGCTTCCAGTTTCAAGGCTTTACTCAAGACTTGATGATGCTAATCGGAAACTTAATGCAATGGAAAATTCGTATTCCTAGTGCATTCAAGAAAACACTCTATACCATGACTGAAAAAACAGTGCATGATATTAGCACGAAAATGATTTGGAAAAAAGATGAAATCCATAAAACAGCATCTAGTGTAAGAACCTTAAAGGAACGCCTAGGTTTTTCAGAGCAATGGATGACCGAGTTTGTATTTGCGATCTTATTATTAGCCAAAAAAGATGCTAAAAAAAATAAGAAAAAAGGAGAGCAAATAGATAAAAAATAAATAGAAAATTATCATTTCTGATATAACATGAGGAGACTGTCTAGGCAGTCTCTTTTTTTATGCACATACCCATATAACAAACAATCATCTTCCAACAATGTGTATAAACACAAGAAGTGCGTCTGTTTTAAATCATTAGAATAAGGCTATCATCAAAGGGTTAAAAAAACGTCATGTCGGTGTCAAAGCATTATCATGTCGGTGTCAAAGTATCACCATATCGGTGTTATGCAAAGATCAAGATTTACTCTATATTCTTTCATTCAATGAAGTGTTTGTGTTTTTCATCTTTATTATACATCGTTGTATTACCCTATCAAGCTTCTACCCATCCATCTATCCTAATTAATAGTACATCACTTAATTATGGAATACCATTATTACTATAAGCACAAAAAAAAGGCTCAATTGAGCCTTTTACTGAATATTATTATCAAAAAACAGGATGAATTATAAAGTCCATTTCATTGCTAATGTAGGAATACAATAAAAGCCATCTCTACCTTCAAAATTATGACTTAATTTAACCTCTGAACCTACACTTAAATTAAAACGGTCATTTATACCTTTTATTTTATTTAGATTTACCCAAAACTGAGGTTCTGTAAGAAATATCATTAAACCATAATTTGTTTTTTCTCTCCATAAGTCGGCAAACCCACAACAAGTAAACAGACCATCGCTAAAGTTATAATACCAAGAAGTAGTAAACTGAAAACTCTGAGGTGAAGAATTTTTCTGTAAGTACTTATAAAGGACACTAAAAGAAATTCCTTTCAAAAAGTCTTTTGAATTATAATTATAAGTTAGACCCGTTAAATAGGCATTATTCAATGACCCATTTTTTATAACACCCCCATTGTACTCAAAATGCAAATTAATAGGGCATTTAGAAGAAAAGCTAATTTGACGGAAAATTTCCATATAAGCAGAAGAAACACCGTTACTCGTATAGTTCATATCTACAAAGAAAAAAGTATTCCCCCATGAATCTGGATGAAAATGCTCTATTGTAGAAGTCATTAAAGGTCTACCATCTAGCTCATTATACAGTGACCTACCGAAATCATAATGCAGCTGAATGTTTTGGGCAGCTAAAGTACCAAACGAAATAATTAAACAAAGTGATAGAAATAATCGTTTCATTCTTTAAGTATTTTGAATTAAGCCGCAAAATTAATTAATTTTATCAGATACGTAACATATTTTAATAGTAAAATTATACCATGAACGATAAATCCATTGAAAATCACCCTCTCCAGCCTTTCTTACCTAAACATACAAAACTACTTATGCTAGGTAGTTTTCCTCCTCAACAAAAAAGATGGTGTATTCATTTCTATTACCCAAATTTCAATAATGATATGTGGCGAATATTGGGTATTTTGTTTTTCAACAATAAAATGCAATTTGTTGATCAAAAGAACAAGACCTTTTACAAAGAAGAGATTATTGAATTCTTGAATTCAGAAGGAATAGGCATCTATGATACAGCAACTTCTATAAGAAGATTACAAGACAATGCGTCTGACAAGTTCTTGGAAGTAGTAGAACCCACAGACATAAAAAGACTGCTAGACCAGATACCTGAATGTCAAGCGATAATCACCACAGGAGAAAAAGCTACTTCAACATTACAAGAACAACTAGATATAGATCAAGCTCCCAAAATAGGAGAGTTTGTTTCTTTTACGTATAATACAAGAAATTTAAGGTTATACCGTATGCCTTCTTCTTCAAGAGCATACCCGCTCAAGGTAGAGAAAAAGGCAGAGTTATATAGAATTGCATATCAAGAGTATTACAAACTTAAAAATACAGATTTATGAACGTTACATTTATTCAATATCCAGCCTGCGGAACTTGTAGAAAAGCGAAGAAATGGCTTACTGAAAATAAGATACCTTTTACTGAAAGGCATATTGTAGAAAACACACCTACTCGTGCAGAATTAACTGAGTTTTATAAAAAAAGTGGGTTACCACTAAAGAGATTCTTTAATACAAGTGGAATGGTTTACCGTGAACTCAACCTAAAAGACAAACTGCCTACCCTATCCGAAGAAGAACAGATTCAATTACTAGCGAGTAATGGTAAATTAATTAAACGTCCACTATTAATTACTAAAGGGACCGTTTTAGTTGGATTTAAAGAAGAAGAGTGGGAAAATGAATTTAAATAACTCATTTTTTTAATAAGTATTTGGTAGTATCAAATTAACCACTATCTTTGCACACGCAATTACGGGTGTAGTTCAGTTGGTAGAGCACTAGTCTCCAAAACTAGGTGTCGGGAGTTCGAGCCTCTCCGCCCGTGCAAGTGCAAAAAAGCCTGTTGATCAATGATCAACAGGCTTTTTATTTATACTTAAATATTTACTTAGTCAGTAATAATTACCAACACATTTCGTGCTCCATGAGCTCCAAAAACTAAAGCTTGTTCAATATCAGCGGTTTTGGATGGACCAGAAATAAATACACCAAATTTATAAGTTTGATTTTCTAACCATTGATAAGCTTCATGCATATTAGTTAGAATGTTTTTCTTGGATACAAGAATAACCAAAGCTTCTGATATAAAATAAAGAGCTTTATGCTTTTCTATCTGAGGTATCCATACAGCAGCATTTTCGGCTACACCTACTGTGCCTTGAACAACAGCAACATCAGTACCATTTAACTCCTGAGCTGTTTCCACATCATTAGGGTTAAAGGTTGCACAGCTCACCTCTGGCAAAGCCGATCCAATGCGTTTAGCATCAGGATAATGTTTTAATATAACCTCATTAATATTTTCACCCTGCTGAAGGATGTGATAATCTCCACCTACAGTGCGACTCATATCGCAAAATGCCTGTATTTTATCTTCATATTGAAGTGGGTTATCTATTTTCAAACTAGGCATTTCATGCTTAGCCAATGTGTTTTTCTTTATACTTTGAAGTATTGAATCTTTACTACTCATTTTCTTACCTCCTTCTGAACTTTATTCTTTTTCCATAAAGTATTAAAACTCTCTTTTGCAAACTCTGGAAGCTCTCTTCCTTTACCCCAATCATTCAGTCCGTTATACTTCATAAAACGAGGTAAGCTATTTACTATAGGAGCAAATTTAAGTGCTGTATTGAATAGTTTAGGTCTTTCAATAACATACTGCAGACCTTTAGATATTACTTTTTTGCTTGAACTAGCTTTTCCAATAGAATCTAATGTCTGACGCCATTTATAGATTTGCTCTCCTAAATCAATTTTAGCAGGACAAACATTGGAACATGACAGACACAAAGAACAAGCAGATACATTATCATAATACTTCGCAGAATCTTTGGCCATAGACAAGTTTACCCCAATAGGACCAGGAATAAAGTAAGTATAAGAATAACCACCGCTACGACGATATACAGGGCAAGTATTCATGCAAGCAGCGCAACGTAAACAATTTAATAAATCAACATGATCTTTATCTGCCAACATCTTACTTCGTCCGTTGTCAACAATTATAATGTGATATTCACCTCCTTCTCTTGGCTTACGATAATGAGAAGTATAAGAAGTGATAGGTTGTCCTGTTGCTGAACGAGCTAATAAGCGAGTAAACACGCCTAAAGACTCTAAATTTGGAACAATCTTTTCTAACCCAAAAGCAGCAATGTTCAGTTTAGGACAAGATGTACCCATATCAGCGTTACCCTCGTTGGTGCAAACCACAATATCTCCTGTAGATGCCACAACAAAATTAGCTCCAGTCATTGAAGCCTCAGCATGCAAAAACTTATCTCTTAAACTTTTTCGAGCAGCATGAGTTAAATAAGTAGGATCTGAGTTTCCCTTTTCTGTACCTAAATCTTTCTCAAACTGTTTACCTACTTCTTCACGTTTGATGTGAATTGCAGGAAGAACAATATGACTAGGAGGCAAATTCATTAATTGTAAAATACGTTCACCTAAGTCTGTTTCAACCACATCAATGCCCTTGCTAATTAAGAATGGATTCAACTCACATTCTTCTGCTAGCATAGATTTACTTTTTACAAACTTGGTAACATTATGCTCTTTTAATATTCCATATACAATACTACGATACTCTTCATCGTCTTTTGCCCAGTGTACAATTGCACCATTTTGAGTTGCGTTTTCCTCAAACTGTACAAGTAGTTCATCTAGGTGGCTATTTGTATATCTTTTAATGGCTTGAGCTTTATCTCTTAATTGTTCCCATTCGGGAATTTGCTTACTCAAATTATCACGCTTTGAACGAACCAACCAAAGAGTTTCGTTATGCCATTGCGCTTGATCTTTATTTTCTAAAAATTTTTCAGCAGCTATCGAATGTTTTGTACTCATAATCCTGAAGCTAAAATTTCAACAATGTGAATTATTTCAATAGGATATTTCTCTCTTTTGATAACACCCTGCATATGCATTAAGCAAGAACTATCAGGACCAGTAATATAAGTAGCACCTGTACTCATATGGTCCTTAACTTTATCAACACCCATCTGTGTAGATACGGCCTGTTCTTCCACAGCAAACATTCCACCAAAACCACAGCATTCATCAATATGCTTTGGTTCTTTGATATCAATGCCTTCGACCATTTCTAACAAATCACGAAGTTTATTTTTATAAGGAATATTCTTTTCACTTGGAGAGGAAAGACCTAATTCACGAACGCCATGACAGCTATTATGAATACTAACAGTATGAGGGAACTTAGCAGCCAATTTTTTAGGTTTAACCACATCGTGAATAAACTCACATATATCGTAAATTTTCCCTGCACTTTGACATTTATGACCTTCCTTTTCTAAAATATGAGGATGGTTCTCTTTAACAAAAGAAACGCAACTCGCTGATGGACCAACAATGTAATCATACTTTTCAAAAAGTGTATCAAATTTTTTTGCCACATCTACAGCTTCACCTTCAAACCCTGCATTCGCCATAGGCTGGCCGCAACAAGTTTGATCTAAAGGGTAATCAACATCTAATCCAAGACTTTCTAGTAACTTATATGATGCTACTCCTACATTAGGGTAAATAGCATTCACATAACATGGAATAAACAATCCAATTTTCATAAGTATTATTTTGTAGTTGTAAGAATTATTTAACGCCCCTCTTATAAAGAGGCCTTTGGTACAAGCAAATGTACAATAATGAATCTAGAAATATAAAGAATGAAACTTGTTATTAAACATAAAAAAAGGCCTTAACTGAATTATTTTGGCCTTTATTGTATATTTTACTTATGAATATTTATTTTACTCCACCCAATGTTTCGTGAATGTATTTATTGAGTCCTGCTTTAGCTTCTGTCAATTTTTCTTTCCACACTTTAACTGAATTTTTACCAACAACATCAGTAATATATTTAATAGAAACAAAAGGAATACCTTTTTGCTCACAAACCCAAGCTTGTGCGAAAGCTTCCATATCAATCACGTCACCTTCTAACTGAGTATCATCGGTAACAAAACAATAACCTGTATTGCAGGTTCCCTCATTGTACCATGTCTGAGCAAATTGCTTCTCAAGTAAAGGAACCGTCATATCAACTCGATAACTGAGACCCAAATGCTTTACTTTTTCCAAATCACGATCAACAAACTGAGTACAGTAAAAAACATCTCCTTCCTTATGTTGAATACTACCTGCTGTACCAATGTTCAAGACCAAATCGGGTTGAAAGCCATCTATTGCCTGTGATAAATGAAAAGTTGATTTCATTTTACCAATTCCTGTTCTGAGGTAAAAGCATTCGACACCAGACCACTTGATATCTACTAGTTCTTCGGGCACAGCGAAAGTGACCAATATTCTTTTATCTTCCATTTTATCTTATATGTAACGTTTAACAATGTCCACCCACAACTTATAACCTTTGCCTAAAAGATGCAAACCATCGTTTGTGTATTTTTCATCAAGCATTCCTTCTTGATTTACAAAAAACGAATACAAATCGATGTAAGTTAAATCCAATTCATCAGATAATGATATTAAAGCCTTATTAATCTTCAAAATATCTTCCCCTTTAGATGTATGTCCTGAAAATAGATTAAATCTATTATTGACAGGCAATAAACTTTGTATGTAAACTTCAGTATTAGGAGAATCCTCAATTATTTTACACACTATTTTCTTTATACCTTTTACCACAAAGTCAGACGAAGAACCCCTTCCCAAATCATTGATACCAATTAGTAAAAAGACTTTTCTTGGATGCCCTCTCAATATTGATTCTAAACGATCATAAACACCCTCACAAGTATCGCCACTAATTCCTCTATTCTTCACTAAATAATTATTAAATAATTCAGCCCATTCAGCACCATTAGTAATACTATTACCGAGGAATATAATATCAGATTGCTCCACCTTTAATTCATCAAACAAAGAAGCCCTCTGCTCATAAAAAGTAGAATACTTACGCTCTTGAGAAAACCCAGAAATGGATAAGAGCACAAAAAAAGATAGAGTCAATAGTTTTATTACTTTCATTCTATTTCTTAAATTTTGAATAACTATACTCCAAAGGTATCTTTTTAAAGAGTCTTTAAAAATACAAAAGTCAAAAAATCATTCTTTTTGAGTAGAGAAGACTACAATTCGTCTTATTTCGTATCAATTTATAATCAAAAAGCTTTTGAAATTTATAGGGAAATTGTATTTTTGTACATAAATGTGGTGTAGTAATGACAAACCAAGACAAAGAACTAGTAAAATCATTTGAGGCGAAACTGCGTCACTTACTTTTTCTATATGAAAAGGTAAAAAAAGAAAACATTAAATTACAAGAGCTACTCGAGGATGAGAAAAAGAAAACTCTCGAACTCGAAAACAAATATAGAAGCTTACACGGTGATTACACCCATTTAAAAACAGCTTTGATAATCAATCCAAACAGGAAAGATATTAAAGATACTAAGGATCGATTATCAAAATTAGTGCGTGAAGTCGATAAGTGCATTGCTTTACTTAATATATAAGCTGGTTTTTAAATTTCAATATCTAGATTGTATTGAAAAGCATGTATGGACGATAATAAAATAAAAATAAATTTATACTTGAATGAGCAGTACTATCCGATGACTATCAATCGAGATGAGGAAGAGGATGTTCGTGCTGCTGCAAAAAAAGTAAACGATTACCTTAGCTCTGCTAAGCAATATTTTGACAATGGCGAATTAGGAGAAAATAGATTACTTACAATGGTTTCTTTTCAATTTGCTTTATCATATATTCGAGCTGAACAAAAAGGGGATACCACTCCATGTATTGACAAGATCAAGGAATGGGATAGTTTACTAGAAAATAAGCTATTGGCTGATTATACGGATAATAATCTGGCATTCTTGGATAATAAAGATAAAGAAGGATAATATCCCTCTCTATATATTTTTGAGACATTAAATATTCACGCACTGTTACTCTTAACTTTATAGTAAAAGAGTATAACAGTGCGTTATTTTTTTATATAAACTAATTTAGTACAATGATACAATTAATAGTGGTAGGAATAATCTGCTTTCTCGTAGGCGGTGGCGTTGTCTTCCTTTTAAATAAGACAGCACTCAAAAAGAAGAGTGAGTTAACTCTTCAAGAAGCCGATGACAAAGCAAAGAATATGCTGAAGGAAGCTGAAATTGAAGCTGAAGTAATTAAAAAAGACAAATTACTAGAGGTAAAAGAGAAGTTTTTAAATAAAAAAGCGGATCTAGAAAAAGAAGTAGCTATACGCAATCAAAAGATACAAAGAGTAGAAAGTAAGCTAAAACAAAGAGAGCTTAACATCAAACAAAGACATGAAGATCTTCACAAAAAGCAAGCAGAAGTAGATGCTATTCGCGAAAATCTAGACAATCAATTAAGCATCGTCGAAAAGAAACAAGAAGAACTAGATAAAGTTAAGTTTCAAAAAATTGAAATGTTGGAAAACTTATCAGGTCTCTCTGCGGATGAAGCTAAAAATCAACTTGTCGAATCTCTTAAAGAAGTAGCCAAAACAGAAGCTCAATCCTATATCAATGACATCATGGATGAAGCTAAGATGACAGCTAATCGTGAAGCTAAAAAGATTGTTGTCCAATCGATACAGCGCGTAGCTACTGAAACAGCTATTGAGAACTCCGTTACAGTATTCCATATTGAGTCTGACGAGATAAAAGGACGTATTATCGGTCGCGAGGGTCGTAATATCCGTGCCCTTGAAGCTGCTACAGGTGTGGAAATAGTTGTGGATGATACACCAGAAGCAATAGTGCTTTCTGCTTTCGACCCTGTTCGTCGAGAAATAGCTAGGTTAGCTCTACATCAACTAGTAACCGATGGTCGTATCCACCCAGCACGTATTGAGGAAGTTGTTTCTAAAGTGCGCAAACAAGTGGAAGAAGAAATTATTGAAACAGGTAAACGTACTACAATAGATTTAGGTATTCATGGCCTACACCCAGAACTCATTCGCATGGTAGGTAAAATGAAATATCGTTCATCTTACGGACAAAACTTACTTCAACACTCTAGAGAAACAGCCAATCTATGCGCTATAATGGCATCAGAACTTGGACTGAATCCTAAGAAAGCGAAAAGAGCTGGATTACTTCACGATATAGGTAAAGTACCTGATGAGGAACCAGAATTACCACACGCATTACTAGGTATGAAGCTCGCTGAGAAGTACAAAGAAAAAGCAGACATCTGTAATGCTATAGGCTCACACCACGATGAAGTAGAAATGACTAGCCTTATCGCTCCTATTGTGCAAGTATGTGATGCTATCTCTGGATCAAGACCAGGAGCACGTAGAGAGATTGTAGAAGCTTATATCAAACGATTAAATGACCTTGAACAATTAGCATCTTCTTACCCAGGAGTAACTAAGACCTATGCTATCCAAGCAGGTAGAGAACTTAGAGTTATTGTTGGAGCAGATAGGATTGATGATAGAGATACAGAAAAACTATCTGAAGAAATAGCTCAAAAGATTCAAGATGAAATGACTTACCCAGGACAAGTTAAGATTACTGTAATTAGAGAAACTCGTTCTGTAAGTTTTGCAAAATAAACACTAGAATAATATTCTATATATAAATTAAAGGACGATGAACACATCGTCCTTTTTTTAAACACACTAATTTATGAAAACATATACCTTTGAAGTCTGCACGAACTCAGTAGAAAGTTGCATTGCTGCCGAAAAGGGAGGGGCACACCGTGTAGAACTATGCGCAGGAATTCCTGAAGGTGGAACCACTCCTTCATACGGAGAAATCAAAATGGCACAAAAGCACCTAAAGAAGACCAAACTCCATGTTATTATTCGCCCCAGAGGTGGTGACTTCCTTTATACCCCCCTAGAAATAGAAACAATGATAAAGGACATAGAACTATGCCAAGAGTTAAAAGTAGATGGAGTAGTATTTGGTTGCTTGAACTCAGATGGTTCTATAAACACAATAGCTATGAAACAATTAATGGATGCAGCCCAAGGTTTATCAGTCACTTTCCACAGAGCTTTCGATGTTTGTAATAATCCAAGAAAAGCTCTTGATCAAATTATAAATCTAGGTTGTGAACGAATTCTCACCTCTGGACAAGAAGTTAATGCAGAGTTAGGGATCCCTTTACTAAAAGAACTACAAAAACTAAGTATAGGAAGAATCAAACTTTTAGCTGGTTGTGGAGTTAATGAGTCTAACATTAAGAAGATAGCCCAAGAAACAGGAATCACAGAATTTCATTTTTCGGCAAGAGAAGTTATCCCTAGCCAAATGACCTTTCGTAAAGAGAGAGTTCCCATGGGAGGTGCAATAAACATAGATGAATTTAGCCGGCCTATAACAACTGCAAAAAGAGTAAAAGACACCATAGCTCGGCTTTCTGAGTAAACATAGAAGGCCTTCAAAGCGTTTGACTACATAAAACATAAACTATGCCCAGAAAACTACTACTTTTTATTTTTTTACTCGGGTTTATGCCCATTACATCTGGTCAAGATGTTGACCGAGCAGTAAGAGAAAGATTGGATCGTTTTTTTAAAGAGTATAAAAGTGCCTATGTGAATATAGGAAGATGCAAACTTGAAGACATAAAAATTGACCATAGAAAAAGAACTCTAAATATTTATGCAGACCAACGTTTTGCATACCAACCTTTTAGAGAAGAAAACACACAAGGTATTTATAGACATCTCAGTCAAATACTACCTGGACCCGTAGCCAATTACGACATCAAAATCTTTGTAAACTCAAAAAGCATAGAGGATTTAATTCCCAACTTTTACCGTTCTGGTAAATTAGATAAGAATAGGATATACGAACCTATACGAAATAATGTTACCCCTTGGGTTACCAATAAGTCTAAGCCCTACCGAATAACTAAAGGATTGGATGGGCGACATATTTCTCTCTGGCAGAGCCATGGTAAATACTATATTAACAAGTTAAACAAATGGGGTTGGCAGCGTCCACGCCTCTTTTGTACCACTGAAGACCAGTTTACACAATCCTTTATTATCCCTTTTCTTATTCCTATGTTAGAAAATGCAGGAGCAAATGTATTTACACCCCGAGAAAGAGATATCCAGAAAAATGAAGTTGTTGTTGATAACGATATTAAAACAGGTTCACTATACATAGAAGAAGGTAAGCGAAAACAAAGATGGGATAGATACGATGGACCAGGATTTGCTCCAAGTAAAAACTTATACTATGAGGGAGAAAACCCCTTTCTTAGAGGAACAAGTCGAATTGTTGAAACAAAAAGATCCAAAGCCAAAGCTTTTGCACAATGGGTTCCAACTATTCCTGCAGCTGGTAAATATGCTGTATATGTAAGTTATCAATCAACTCCAAATAGTGTTTCGGATGCACAGTATATTGTATTTCACAAAGGTGGAGTAACAGAGTTTACTGTCAATCAAAAAATAGGAGGAAGTACTTGGGTATATCTAGGAACATTTGAATTTGCCAAAGGAAATAGTCCTTTAGGAATGGTTGTACTTACAAACCAAAGCAAAGAGAATGGAGTTGTCTCAGCAGATGCTGTTCGATTTGGGGGAGGTATGGGCAATATCGTTCGAGGGAACTCAACAAGTGGACTACCGAGATACTTAGAAGGTGCTAGATATTCTGCTCAATGGTATGGTATGCCTCAAGATATCTATAGCGGGAAAAAGGGAGAAAACGATTACATTGATGACATAAACACTAGAAGTAATGTGATCAACTATTTATCTGGTAGATCTCCTTTCAACCCCAATCAAAGAGGTTTAGGAGTGCCATTTGAACTCAACCTAGCTTTACATAGTGATGCTGGTTATTACAGAGATGATAGTATTTTTGGAACACTTGGAATTTACACTACAGAAGCAAATAGTACACCTTTGGGGTCGGGAAAAGAAAGAATTAGTTCTAGAGATTTTGCCGATATCGTACTCACACAATTAGAAAGAGATATACACTCCAACTTTGATGTTCAGTGGACACGCAGAAGTATGTGGGATAAGAATTATAGTGAAACTAGACTTCCTCAAATCCCTTCTATCATCATAGAGTTACTCTCTCATCAAAATTTTGCAGATATGAGATTGGGACATGATCCTTACTTTAAATTTGTCGTGTCGAGATCTATTTATAAATCTGTCTTAAAGTTTTTAAGCGATCAAAATAGAAAAGATTTTATAGTTCAGCCACTACCTATACAAAATTTCGCGATTGAACATACAGATAAAAACAAAGCTTATTTAAGTTGGGAACCAACTACTGACCCATTTGAACCTAGTGCCAATGCAAACAGTTACATTGTTTATAAAAGAATAGGTAATGGAGGTTTTGATAATGGAACAATGGTATATGGTACAGATTACATTACAGATTTAGAGCCTGGATTAATCTATTCATTTAAAATATCTGCTGTAAATAGAGGGGGAGAAAGTTTTCCTTCCGAAATACTCTCTATTTATAAAGCACCAAAAGAGAAAAAAAGAATCTTGATTGTTAATGGATTTCAAAGAATAAGTGGGCCTCAATTGATCAGTACAGATTTTGATGCAGGATTTGATCTTTATTCCGATCCAGGCGTTCCCTATTTATATGATATTTCACTATCTGGTAGTCAGCAATCATTTAAAAGAACAGGAGCAGGCAAAGAAAATAGTCAGGGTTTAGGTTACAGCACCGATGAACTTGAAGGCATGACTCTAGCAGGAAACACCTTTGATTACCCTTACATTCATGGAAGAGCTATTCAAGCCACTCCTGGAATCAGTTTTGCTTCGGCAAGTAGGGAATCGGTTGAAAGAGGGAAAGTAAGATTAGAAAACTATCCAATGATCGATTTGATTATGGGGCTACAAAAAGAAGAATCTTACAATCCCCATAGTAACAGACATTATAAAACCTTTTCACCTCAATTGCAAAACAGAATTTCTAATTACTGTCAAAATGGAGGGAGCCTACTAGTTAGTGGCTCTTATCTAGGTAGTGATATGAATTATTCTGAAGCCGAAAGAACTTTTACTCAAGACATTTTAAAATATAATTATAGTTATTCTATTCAAGATAAAAGTATTCAATCTGTGCAAGGATTAGGTAGAAGCTTCCAAATTCCAAGATTATTGAATGAGTTGAAATACACTGTTTCACAACCTGAGGTTATAGAACCTACATCGGGAGCTTTTCCTGTATTTGCCTATCAAGGTGTAAATCACTCTGCTGGCATTGCTTATAGTGGTAATTATAAAACACTTATCATGGGATTTCCCTTTGAAAGCATCGACACTGCAAAAAATAGAGCAAATATAATGGCTTCAATCTTGCATTTTTTAATGAAATTATAACTAACTTAATGTGAACAAATTTATTCTATTATCTTTGTTTTTACGAACCTTAAATACAAAAAATTATGCAGACAATACAAGCAAACAATAGAGGTACAAGATTTATTGAAATCTCTGATGAACATCTATCCACTATACAAAAATACAATCTCTTTAGACAGCTGGCATCTAGCCACGGTATTATAGATGAAGATGTCTTAGAAAAATTAAGATTAACTATTCGTTCACTTATTGCTTCTCAGGAAGAAGATAGCAAAGATTTACTCGATTTATGTATTGATGTGATATACCACAAAGACATGAAGGCATTTGGATTAAATCAATTATATCTCCTTTATTCAGATTGGATAAAACAAAATCCTGAAAAAGAAGAAATAGAAGAAGAATAAACATGAAAACGATAGATACACGTATAAAAGGAAAATATAACCCACTAATAATAATAATGGAAGCTATTTTATTATCAGCTAAAGGAACCTCTTTAGAAATAATAACAGATAGCAAAGATATTTTTAAAGAAACAAAAGCTTATCTAATTGATAAGGAAATCGGTTTTAGAGAAATATACGACGAAGATAAAATAACATTACAATTTAAAGTTTAATGAGCCAAGTAAAAAAAGATTTAACAAAATTCCCTAAGGAACTAAAGCAAACAATTAGTGAAAAATATGGTAGTCTAGACCGATTTTATGCTACTGTCTATTTAATTGCTCGCAATGAGCATCAAGCACAAATGAACAATGTTCCTGCAGCTCAACAGAGATTAAATACAATAAAAGCATATCAAGGTATGATCCGTTTTATGCTCGATGAAGGTGGAGCTAATGGACAAACTATTTTAGACGATATCGCTAGTGATTATTTAGAGGATTTTGTTCAATTTAAAGAGCAAGACTTTGGACTAACGAATGAAGACTTTATCGCTATTATTAAAAGAATTTGAGTTATAAACATATCTTTTAAAAGCCTATTTGGAGAACCAGATAGGCTTTTTTTATTGAATATAATTAGTAACACACAAAAATAGATCATCTGTTTGACACCGACATGATGATAGCATGTCGGTGTCAAAGCATTCTCTTGTCGGTGTTAAGATGATAACATAACTTAGTTCAAACACCATCAATATTCCTATCTAAAATCATTTTGAATAGGTAAAATATAAAATGAAAACTAAACAATCAACTCCTCGTTTTTCTTAAAACACATCCCTCCTATTCGTTCTTTAGGAAATGTTAAAATGATTTATAAATCACTCTGGCAACCACTATCTTAAATTAATTTAGAATTTCACCTCAGTTTTATTGCGTATCTTTGCACCATGAGAAAACAGGATTTAAAAGACTGGTTACCAACAACCAAGAAAGAAGTTAAACTACGTGGGTGGGATGAATTGGATATCATTTTCTTTAGTGGAGATGCATATGTTGATCATCCATCTTTCGGAGCTGCTGTACTTGGACGTGTTCTTGAAGCTGAAGGTTTAAAAGTTGCGATTGTTCCTCAACCCAATTGGAGGGATGACTTACGTGACTTTAAGAAGCTAGGTAAACCCAGACTGTTTTTTGCAGTAAGTGCAGGCTGTATGGATTCTATGGTCAATAAATATACTGCAAACAAACGTCTTAGAAGTGAGGATGCCTATACTCCTGATGGCCGCCCAGATATGAGACCAGAATATCCAACCATTGTTTATAGTACTATATTAAGAAAACTTTATCCTGATAGTCCAATTGTTATTGGAAGTATTGAAGCTAGTATGAGACGTCTTACTCATTATGATTATTGGGAAGACAGAGTTCGTAAAAGTATTTTATGCGATAGCAAAGCAGATCTATTAATCTACGGCATGGGAGAACTTCCTATTGTAGACTTAGCAAAGCAGATAGAGGAAAAACTAAATCAAAATCCAGAACAATCATACGCAACCCGAGATATGATAGATGGAAGTGCCATGCTTCAATCTGCATATATAACCAACAATTACGAAACTCTACCCGATGATATTGAGCTTTATAGCCATGAGGAGTGTTTGCAAGACAAAAAGAAGCAAGCGTCCAACTTCAAACACATTGAAGTTCAAAGCAACAGTTATGAAGCTAATCGTATTATTCAAAAAGTAGATGGACGAACTGTGGTTGTCAATCCACCTTATCCTCCAATGACAGAGGAACAACTAGATAGATCATTTGATCTACCTTATATGCGTATGCCCCATCCGAAGTATAAAAACAAACGCATTCCTGCCTATGAAATGATTAAGTTTTCTGTCAATCTGCATAGAGGCTGCTTTGGTGGTTGTTCATTCTGTACCATATCGGCACATCAAGGCAAATTTATAGCAAATAGATCAAAGAAAAGCATTATAAATGAAGTCAAAGAAATTATTCAGCATCCAGAGTTTAAAGGATACTTGAGTGATTTAGGTGGTCCCTCTGCCAATATGTACAAGATGCATGGCAAGGATCTAGAGATCTGTAAAAAGTGTAAACGCCCATCTTGTATTCACCCAAAGGTGTGTCCTAATTTAAATACAGACCATAGCGCATTATTAGATATTTATCGTACTGTAGATGCTCTTCCAGGAATTAAAAAAAGTTTCGTAAGTAGTGGTGTACGTTATGACTTACTTCTGCATGAGTCTAAAGATAAAAAAGTAAATAAAATCAATAGAGAATATACACGAGAATTAATAGAAAAGCATGTGAGTGGCCGTTTGAAAATTGCTCCTGAACATACGAGTGATAGCGTACTCAGCATTATGAGAAAACCCTCATTTAGCCAATTCTATGAATTCAAAAAGATATTTGATCAAGTAAATAGAGAAACTGGATTAAGACAGCAACTTATCCCCTATTTTATTAGTAGCCATCCAGGATGTAGAGAAGAGGATATGGCTGAGCTAGCTGTAAAGACAAAACAACTTGACTTCCATTTAGAACAAGTACAAGATTTTACACCCACGCCGATGACTGTAGCTACTGAAGCTTGGTATACTGGCTATCATCCCTATACCCTAGAACCAGTTTATAGTGCGAAAACAAAGGAACAAAAATTAGCTCAAAGACAGTTTTTCTTCTGGTATCAACCTAAAGCAAAAGCGAGTATTATTAGGGAACTTAAAAAGATAAAAAGAGAGGATCTTATAGATAAACTCTATTAAGACCCTCCCAAATATTTTCTATTTAACCTCAGTTGCTTGGAGTAGCTATTATCTCTTGTAAGATACTTATAGCCTCCTCGACTGAGGTTACTTCTTTTACTAACATAGATCGTTTACCATTCTTCTCTCTCAAGTCACAGCGTCGAGTATAACGCATCATATAATTAATCATCCTACCAAACATTTCACTTTGGAAATAAGGACTAGCACTATCTGTCACAAAGAATAAGGTCATTCTTCCTGCTTTCAAGAAAATACGCTCAACACCCAAACGGGCAGCTATTCTACGCAAAGGAACTACACGTAATAACTCTTCTGTTTCGGAAGGTATAGGGCCAAATCTATCTATTAAGCGCTTTTTAAAGGCTTCAACCTCTTCATCTAGTTTTAAGTTATCAAGTTCTCTATAAAGGAGCATTCGCTCACTACTTCCAGTCACATAATTATTAGGAAGCAATAACTCTAAATCACTTTCCAGTTGAGATTCTAGAACAAATTGTTCTCCACTAATTGTACCATCTTCAGTTTTATCTTCTAGATACAATTCAGAGAATTCATCTTGTTTCAACTCATGAACTGCTTCACTTAATATCTTCTGATAAGTTTCATATCCTAAATCAGCAATAAAACCACTTTGCTCAGCACCTAGTAAATTTCCTGCTCCACGAATATCTAAATCTTGCATCGCAATATGAATACCACTACCCAAATCACTAAAATTCTCAATAGCCTGCAATCTTCTTCTAGCCTCATCTGTAAGACTACTGAGAGGTGGCGCTAATAAATAACAGAAAGCTTTTTTATTACTACGCCCAACCCGACCACGCATCTGGTGTAGATCACTTAGTCCAAAGTTTTGAGCTTGATTTATTATAATAGTATTAGCATTGGGTATATCTATACCACTCTCTATAATTGTAGTAGATAAAAGAACATCATAATCGTAATTAGCAAAAGCCAAAATTGTTTCTTCCATCTCCTTCGGATCCATCTGACCATGACCTATACACACTCGACAATCAGGAATATTCTTTTGAATCATCAATTTCAAATCAATCAAGTTTGCAATACGATTATTCACAAAAAAGACCTGCCCATTACGGCTCATCTCAAAGTTGATGGCATCGGTAATAATTTCTTCATTAAAAGTATGAACCTCTGTTTGAATAGGATAACGATTTGGCGGTGGCGTAGAGATGATACTCAAATCTCTTGCTCCCATTAATGAAAATTGTAAAGTTCTAGGTATAGGAGTAGCTGTAAGCGTTAAAGTATCTACATTCACTTTCATCTGTCGAAGTTTCTCTTTCACTGAAACACCAAACTTTTGTTCTTCATCAATGATCAGTAAGCCCAGATCTTTAAACTTAACGTTCTTTCCTAGTATCTTATGTGTTCCTATTAGAATATCGACTTTACCTTCACTCAAACTCTTTAAAACCTGTTTCGTATGATTTGTAGTTCTAGCACGAGTTAAGTATTCAACAGTACAAGGAAACTCTTTTAGGCGTTCTTTAAAAGTTTGAAAATGCTGATAAGCTAATACAGTGGTAGGAACTAATACTGCCACTTGTTTATTATCGGTTACAGCTTTAAAAGCCGCACGTATAGCTATTTCGGTTTTTCCAAATCCTACATCTCCACAAACCAACCTATCCATAGGCATATTGCTCTCCATGTCTTGTTTCACATCTTGAGTTGATTTACTTTGATCAGGGGTGTCTTCATAGATAAAAGAGGCCTCAAGCTCTTTTTGGAGGAAACTATCTGGACTAAAGGCAAAACCTTTCTCCTCCCTACGTTTAGCATATAATTTAATCAGATCACGAGCTATGTCTTTAATCTTATCTTTTGTTTTATCCTTTATCTTCTGCCAAGCTCCAGTACCCAATTTGTTTAGACGAGGAGCCTGTCCTTCTTTTCCTTTATACTTGGATACTTTATGTAAAGAATGAATTGAAACAAAGACAACATCTTCATTTTGATAAACTAATTTAATAACTTCTTGAGTTGTATCTCCATTAGGAATACGCATTAAGCCTTCAAAACGACCAATACCATGATCGGTGTGGACAATATAATCGCCTATCTTAAATTCATTTATCTCCTTTAATGATAAAGCTACCTTACCCGAACGAGCCTTATCACTTTTTAAATTGTACTTATGATACCTATCAAAAATCTGATGATCTGTAAAAAAACAAGCCCTCAACTGATTATCGACAAACCCCGCATGAATAGTTTTTTCTACTGCTGTAAAAGTAATATCATCACCCCTATCATCAAAAATAGCTTTAATACGCTCTGTCTGCTTTAAGCTATCACTGCAAATATAGATAGCATAACCGCGAGACTGATAATCTTTGAGTGAATTAGCAACAAGATCAAAGTTTTTATGGAAAATGGGTTGTGCAGTAGTATCAAAAGGAATAGTAGCATCAACTTTGTCAAAGGAACTAGTAGCTGAACCAAATTCCAATAATTTAAATTGCTTTAAGACAGAACTCAATTCCCCTTTATCAAGCAATACGGGAGGAATATATTTTTCATCTTCTTCCTCTTCTTTAGCTATAATAGCCTGACTAGAGATAGCTTCATTAGCAACAAATTCCACACGCTCTTTTATCCAAAAAAAATCACGTGCTGCTACAACACAATCAGAAGAAAAGAATTCTAAGAAAGATACATTCTTTGCCCCTACAACGCCCAAAGTAGGGACAATAGCTATCTTTTCTAATATTTCTTTAGAAAGTTGAGATTCTACTTCAAAGGAGCGAATACTATCTATTTCATCTCCAAAGAAATCAATACGATAAGGATATTCAGACGAATAAGAAAAAACGTCAATCAAACTTCCTCGTATCGCAAACTGACCTGGCTCATACACATAGTCAGTATATTCAAAGCCCAAATCACGAAGACGCTCTGTGATTTGGGATAATTCAACCCTATCTCCTTTAGCAATCTTTAGCGTTTTATCATTCAGATCCGATTCTGATACAACTTTTTCAGCTAAGGCATCGGGATAAGTTACAATACAAAGAGCATCGACACTTTTACTCAACCTACTAAGCACCTCTGTTCGAAGAATTTCATTAGCTGCATCCTTCTGCCCATACTTAATAGCTCTTCGATAAGAAGAGGGGAAAAACAACACGTTTTTATCACCTAAGATCTGGCATAAATCATGATAGAAATAGCCTGCATCTTCTAAATCATTTAAAATAAATAAATACGGGTTTTTCTTTTGTGCTATTAAACTAGAAAAGAGAAAGGGAGATGCAGAAGCTACTAATCCAGAACAATGGATTACCTGCGACTTAATATCTTCTAAACCTTTGGATAATGCTTTAATTTGAGAATGGGCGCTATATTCTCTTTGTATCTCTGATAATGTCATATTCAATTGCTTATGAACTGCAAAAGTACAAAATTTTACTCAGTTTTTAATATAGGACTTTTCTTAAGAATTATAAAAGAGCTACATTTGTATATAACCCCCTATCTAAAGAAGAAAAAAGTATATGCACAACTCAGACAGCATCATAATTATCCCAACGTACAACGAAAAGGAGAATATAGAAAATATCATTAGAGCTATCTTTGATTTGGACAAAGTATTTCATATTTTAGTTATTGATGATAATTCTCCTGATGGTACTGCCTCAATAGTCAAGACTTTACAAGAAGAATTTCCCGAACGTCTGTTTATAAAAGAGAGGAAGGGAAAACTAGGTTTAGGCACAGCTTATATCGAAGGATTTAAATGGTGTCTTGCACGCCCTTATGAGTTTATTTTTGAAATGGATGCAGACTTTAGTCATGCTCCCAAAGATGTGCCCAGGCTATACGAAGCTTGTGCAACAAAAGGAGCTGATGTCTCAATAGGCTCACGCTATGTAAGTGGTGTAAATGTTGTAAACTGGCCTATGGGAAGGGTGTTAATGTCTTATTTTGCTTCAAAATATGTGCGCATAATAACAGGACTACCCATTCATGATACCACAGCAGGGTTTGTATGTTATAGAAGAAAGGTATTAGAAACTATCGACTTAGATAATATATCTTTTAAAGGATACGCATTTCAAATAGAGATGAAGTTCAAATCTTATTTACACGGTTTTAAGATTGAAGAAGTTCCTGTCATCTTTATAAACCGAAAACATGGTACATCCAAAATGAATAGTAGTATTTTTGGAGAAGCAGTATTTGGTGTCATAAAACTTAAGCTTGATAGCTTATTTAAGAAATATCCTCAACAACATGAAAAAGACTCTAATTAAGAATGTAATAGTAGTAAATGAAGGCAAGCAGTACAAGGCCTCTGTAACCATTGATGGAGAAATCATAAAAAAGATAGTAACCCATGAAGAGTGTTCTGATGAGGAGTTTGATACTGTAATTGATGGTTCAAACCAATATCTATTACCAGGTATAATAGATGACCATGTTCACTTTAGAGACCCAGGACTAACACAAAAAGGAGATATTTCGTCTGAAAGTTGTGCGGCAGTTGCAGGTGGAGTTACCTCCATTATGGATATGCCAAACACCACTCCACAAACTACTTCATTAGAAGCTCTAGAGGAAAAACTCAAACTTATGGCAAACAAATGCCATACCAACTATTCTTGTTACTTTGGAGCGACTAATCAAAATGTGGATATTTTACCTCAATTAGATAGACATAACATTTGTGGTGTTAAGGTTTTTATGGGTGCAAGCACAGGCAATATGCTCGTAGATAGATTAAAAAGCTTAGAAGCTATATTTAACAATACCAACTTACTGATTGCCACGCATTGTGAAAATCAAGATTTGATTCGCCAAAATACTCAGCACTATAAACAACAGAATGGTAACCCCGATGACTTACCTCTTAAATACCATCCAATCATTCGCTCGGAAGAAGCCTGTTTCCAGTCTTCATCACTTGCTGTTAGATTAGCAAAAGAGAGTGGAGCTCGACTACATATTTTACATATTTCGACTGCTAGAGAACTTAGTCTATTCGATAACAAGCCCTTGGCTGAAAAACAAATCACAGCAGAAGCTTGTATAGGACACCTCCAGTTTTCTGATAACGATTATGAAAAGTTTGGAACAAGAATTAAATGTAATCCTGCTATTAAAACATTAGAAGATAGAAATACGTTACGTAAAGCAGTAAGTGATGGAATTATTGATGTTATTGCAACAGATCATGCACCTCATTTACTATCAGATAAAGATGGTGGGGCTTTAAAAGCAGCCTCAGGTATTCCTATGATTCAATTCTCCTTAGTGAGTATGTTGGAACTAGTAAATCAAGGAGTATTTTCAATTGAACAAATTGTGCAAAAGATGGCTCATGCCCCCTCAGCTATTTATAAAATAAATAATAGAGGATACATACGTGAAGGATATCAAGCCGACTTAGTACTAGTACAAAAAAATGATCCATGGATTGTTACTCAACCGTTAATTCAAAGTTCTTGTAAATGGAGCCCCTTCGAAAAAGAGCAATTCAACTGGAAAGTCAAAAAAACATTTGTCAATGGTAATCTTGTTTATGATAATGGAGAAGTAGATAAAAGTTACCATGGGCAGCAATTAAAATTTATATGATTATAAAGCATACAATAAGAGATCTTATTTCAAAAATAAACTGGGAAGCATTTTTTATAGAATGGAAATTTCATAAACGCTTCGCTTCAATAGCCAATCTTCAAGGTTGCGATGTAGTACGTGCCTCTTGGCTCACTGATTTCGAAGAGAAAGACAGAGCTAAAGCCTCAGAAGCTATGCAATTATTGAAAGAAGCCTATCGTATTTTACAGCAACTAGATAAAGAATATGAAATAACAACTCTACATAAATCTACTCCTGCACTACCTGCAAAACTACAAGAACTAGTAGCTCTTGAACCTGCGTATGTACCATATACACTAATGGTGGCAGCAGCTGATCCAGAAATAGATTTGCTTTACGAAAACGATGAACATAATAGAAAGATAGTACAATCTATTACGAATCGCTTAGTAGAAGCAGGTATTGTAGCTTCAAGAGAGCAAATAGATGAAAATCTTCATAGTTTTGCTATTGATCCACGCACCCGTAAACCTGATTTATGGAAACAATTAGATGAACTTCTAGATTTCAAAAAAATAGGTGTGTCAATTAGTAAAGATGGAGATTTACTTCCTCTTTCTGCTCAATGTGCTATTATTATGTAAAACTATGTTCAAGCATTATATTATATGCTATTAATCAAGATTTTTTTAGTTTTTACGCTCGTTGCTGTATTACCATCTGTCTTTATTTATTCTAGACTAAATATAAAGAACGCACGTAAACTACTGAAACGTTACTTTTGGCTTCCACCTCTTTTCATTACACTAGGTTTAGTCTATCTCACTTTTATAGCTAGTGGTAAACTCTTAAATGATAACGATGTTATCATGGGGTGGCTAGTGATGCTTTACTTTGGACTTGTAATTCCTCGGTTTATATTAAGCATCATACTACTTATTAGTTTACCCTTCCATTATTTTTATAAAGGATTAACTAGACCCTTACTTATAGTAGCTGCTATACTTTCTTTTATAGTAGAAGGTGGACTTATCTATGGCATATTTATAGGAAGAAATCAATTTGAAGTAAAACAATTTGTTTATGAGTCGCCACACATTCCACAAGCTTTTGATAACTATAAAATAGCACAGATTTCAGACCTTCACATGGGAGGATGGATAGGAAATAAAGCTGCATTAAAAAGATTTGTCTCCTTAGTAAATCACCAAAATGCTGATGTAATAGTATTTACAGGAGATTTAGTAAATCAGAGAGCAGTAGAATTAAAAGGCTTTGATGTTATTCTATCAGAGTTAAACAGCCCCGATGGTGTTTATTCTATTTTAGGGAATCATGACTATGGTAGCTATTATAGATATTGGAGAGACTCAAGCGAAGAAGTCAACAACTTACTAGTGCTACAAGATATTCAGCGAAAGATGGGATGGAAACTCCTCAATAATGAACATACATTCCTCCAAAGAGATAAAGATAGTATAGCCCTTATCGGAGTTGAAAATGATGGAGAACCTCCTTTCTCTCAATTTGCAGATCTACAAAAAGCAATGAAAGGAACTGATAACTATTTTCAAATTTTACTAAGCCATAATCCAACCCATTGGAAAAGGGAGGTACTGCCAGAGAGCAATATAGATATCATGCTTGCTGGTCATACACATGCCATGCAACTTGAATTATTTCATCGCTCACTAGCCTCTCTTAAATATAAAGAATGGTCTGGGGCATATTATTATGGAAACAGGGCTTTATATGTTAATATAGGAGCTGGAGAAATAGGAATACCTTTCCGTTTAGGGGCATGGCCCGAAATCACCATAATCACATTAAAACACAAGTCTATCAATTAATCATTATTTTACTTTTGCCACTAGCTTCTTTTTCCAACCTTATTTGAATCGCTATTCTCTCACTCATTTCTTGAACGTGAGATATTACGCCTATTTTTCGACCTTGCATTTGTAATTGTTCAAGAGCATCCATTGCCGTACGTAGGCTGTCAGCATCTAGTGAACCAAAACCTTCATCTATAAAAAGAGACTCAACCTTCAAATTATTGCTTGACAAAGAAGATAAACCTAATGCTAAAGCCAAAGAAATTAAAAAGGACTCACCCCCCGACAAAGAAAGTACAGTTCGTACTTCATCACACATATCACAATCAATAACTTGTAAAGACAAACTATCTCCTACTTGTTCTAAGCGATATCTTCGAGCTAAATAAGATAGATGCTTATTGGCATGAAGTAATAATATTTTCAGCGTATAACTTTGAGCAATTACTTTAAATTTAGCCCCATCAGAGCTTCCTAACAAAGTATTTAATCTACCCCATTCTTCTGCAATAACTAGTTGTTTCTCTTTCTGCTTCAACAGTACATCAAACTTTTTTCTATTCTCCTTATCTTGCTGAAGTAAATGATAACAATTGTTTAATTCTTTATCAATCAATTCTATCTGATTGCTTAACTCTTTAAGAGTAGTACTATTCTCTTTTTCTGATATATCTTTTAACTGAGACTTATACGCAAGTAGATTTTGATCCAACTCTAATAATTGTCCTTCTATTGTAGCTCTTTCAGTAAGTAAATCAGATTCTTCTTTCTGAAATGCTTCAAAAACAACTTTAAATTTTTCTGTTTTAGCTTTATAATCTCTCTTAATTTCCTCAACAGTTTTACCTCTTAATAGAGATTTCCTTTCTTTCGTTTGAGAAGATAAAATAGCTTGTTCTTTATCTAATTCTTCTTTTATTTCAGTCAGTAATTTACTCGACGCCTCAACTTCTTTTTTTGCTAAAGTGCTCTCCGATTTTGCTTCTTTATATGCATTAAAACTATCATTTAATCGAGATTGATCTTTATAAATTTGCTCCTTTGCTTGGATAATTTTATCTCTCTCTTCAATTACTTTATTGTAATTCAAAATCACAGAGTTTATCTTACTTTCTGCAATACTCAATTCCTCAGTCTGTTTTTCTATATATGCCTCACTAAAAACACTCTTTTCATACAGACTTTGTAAGGCTTCTAAATGATCCTTTTTATCCGCTAGATCTTTTTTCACTTTAGCTAAATCTTTAGCTAGATGATCTAATTCTTTTTCAACCCCTACTTTCTTCGTCTGTAGAATATTTACTTTTGTAGTTAGTTCTTTATAAGATTGCTCTAACACACTGAAATCACTTTTAATAGTAGCTGTATGGAAGAAATGCTGGGTACTACCACATACAGGACACTCCTTACCTGGCTCTAAAAGTTCTCGTAAACTTATCACATTATTACTTACCCTAATTTGAGATTTTCTATATAAATCTGCAGAATGATTAAATTGAATTTGAGTTTTCTCTAACGATTGAGCATAGTTTGTCAATTCTTCGTCTTTAGATTTTTTGGTTTTAGTAAGGGTTTCCAATTCTTTTTCTAGAGTTTCACGCTCTTTTAAGACTCTATTAAACTCACGAAAATCACTACTTAGTTTATTAAGATTGACTTTAGACAAATTGATCTCTTTTTGTTTGTCATAGACTTTTTCAATCTTTAAAGATTGTAATTCTTTATTATATTCAGCTTGTTTAAGAGTATAGTTATGTACTTGAGCTTGAAGATACCCAATAACATCTGCAACTTTCTTTCCTACACTTTCAGGTATTCGAAGCTCTTCATAGAGATTCTTTAAAGCACTTATCGAATTATTTAATCGGTCTGTTACTATCTTATCTCTGCGCTGCTTAGACTCTAGCTCTTTAGAACTTGAATCAAATCTGTGACGAAGAGTAGTAAGTTGTTCCTTTTTTGTACTAATTTTAGTATCTAGAGAAATAGCTAGTTCAATCTGAGGTTCTAGCAATTCCCAATCATTCTCAAATACTTCTTTCTGTTTTTTTGATTCTTCCTTTCGAAGAAGACTACTCTCTTTCTTCTTATTATTTTCCTTGATTTTATCCCTAGTTTGAGCAATGCTCTTTTCTATATCAAATTTTTTCTTGAAGGCTTCATCTCGTTTTGTACAAGTTTGCAATTGGTCTCTTAACTTAACAGATTCCTGCTTTACTCCCTCATATCTAGTTTGAATGCTCTCTACTTTTTCTGGTGGCAGTATTTGTACTACTTCCATCTGTGTCTCAATTTTCTTGATAAGACCTTGCTCTTCCTTATTTCGAGCATAAATTAATTGAGATATTTTAGAATAAATTTCTGTACCGGTAAGTTTCTCTAGTAGCTCGGCTTTATCTTTTTCATTTGATTTTAAGAATGTGGCAAAATCATTCTGAGCTAATAAAACCGTTCTTGTAAACTGTTCATAACTCAAACCTATTGCTTGCGATAACTTCTGCAGCAATTCTGTTTTAGTGCCTTGTAGTTCTACACCATTAGTTAAATCATAAACAACAAGAGTTTGTGCTTGTAATTTACCATCTGGTTTATTATAAGAACGCTTCACTGTCCACCTTGATCGATATCTAATTTCATTAATACCGATAAAGTCTACTTCAGCATAACCATTTGCCATCCCTCTTCGTAAGATATTCCTCACATCATTTTGACTAATTTCAGAATCACCCCCATCACTCACTTTGGTTGTTCCTGCAGATATCTCAAATCTAGGAATCTTATCATAGAGAGCTAAACATAGAGCATCTAAGATGGTAGATTTACCTGAACCCGTTGGTCCAGAAATAGCAAAGATTCCTGCGGACAATAGAGGTTCTTTTTCAAAATCGATAACAGCTTCACTCTCAATCGAGGCTAAATTACACAATTCAATTCGAGTTATTTTCATTTTTCTTCTTCCTCTATTTTATAGTACACTTCTTGGAATAATTCTAATAACGAATCAGACATATCTACCTTATAAGTATCTAAAAAAACTTTTTTAGCAAGATCTATAGGTTCAAGTGACTGCAATCCATCTAAAGAATCATATTCTTGTGTTATAACATTCTTAGTACGGTATTCATTGGGTATGCGAGTAAGACGTACAGCTTTATCTTCAAGAGCTACACTTATCTTTTGAACTAGCATCGGTTCGGGTTCTTCTAACAAAACTCTCACTTCAAGATAAGGATATAGAGATGTATCATCACCATCTCTCGCTATAGGCAAATTACTTAAACTATCTAGCACGTCTTGAGGTAGCGCCGCCCCTTTATCAGGAATACTGATCAGCTTTACCAAAGGAGAGTATTCTATCTTGTCAATTGAGACTGTTTTCCCTTTATCGAGGACTACTTTAACAACACCATGCTTGTAATATTTTTCAGCAAAAGACATAGGTAGCGGACTTCCTGAATATCTAATATGCTCACATCCTGCTAACTTCTGTGCTTTGTGTATATGTCCAAGAGCTGTATAATTGATATCTTTAAATAAGTTAGGAGATACAGATTCCAATCCCCCTATTATTAACTTTTCACTATAATCATTCTTAGCTATATCCGACCCAATCGCTTGCAAATGCCCCATTGCCACTACAGATTGATCTTCTCTCCTTTTCTCATTCACTCTTTGTATTAGTTGCATGTAAAGCTCTTGTATACCTGCTGCATGAGGATTTTCCGAATCGACCTTAGGGTAATCACCCTGACGAAGAAAAGGAACAGCAAGACAGAAACCCTCAATTTCTTTTTGTTGGTTATATAAAGGTATAATCAACTGATCATAATCAATTTCCGAATTTACTTTAGGTACAAGACCTTTTATGAAAGTGTTTTTATCTTGTACTAAAGGTAAAGGTGCTTCTAATCGAGAAGCTGAATCATGATTTCCAGCAGTCACAACAATCTGAATATTATTTTTCAAAGTTGTTATCTCTTGAATAAATCTATAGAATTGATTTTGAGCTTGGGCAGAAGGATTCGACACATCAAATATATCTCCAGAGATAAGGAGTACATCAATATCTTCTTTTAAAATAGTTTGCTTCAACCAGTCTAAAAAATGAGTATGTTCTTTAACCCGATCATAGCTAAAGAATGTCTGACCTAAGTGCCAGTCTGCCGTGTGTAATATAGATATCATAGGAGCATTGTTTCTTTAAAGTTACATATTAATTGGTACAAAACAATATTTTTTTATTTACATTTGTTATAACAACAAACCTATATAATATGCGTATAATATATATCTGCTATGTGATTTTAATTGCGATACCATTATTACTCTTAGCTACAATTATTACAGCTTTAACTACTACTTTTGGCTCAGTAGTAGGCAACGCAAAGTATTGGGGCTATATTCCTGGGAAGTATTGGGCTAAATTTATATGTAGCATATTACTTCTTCCTGTAAAAGTGACAGGAAGAGAAAATCTAGATAAAAATAGATCATACGTCTTTGTAGCCAATCATCAAGGGGCATTCGATATATTTCTTATCTATGGCTACATTCATAGAAACTTTAGATGGATGATGAAAAAGAGTCTTCGCCATATTCCATTAGTAGGTAAAGCTTGTGAAAGTGCTGGACACATCTTTGTAGATCGTTCAGGACCTAAAAAGATAAAAAGAACCATCGCTGAAGCTGGAGAAATACTAGTACATGGAGTGTCTCTTGTTGTGTTCCCTGAAGGAGCACGTACATTTACTGGGCACATGGGATACTTTAAAAGAGGAGCTTTTCAACTTGCTAGCGATTTAAAGTTAGATATTGTACCTCTCACCATCAATGGGTCTTTTAATGTACTACCTAGGACAGGCTTACTCCCGAAATGGCATAGAATGTCACTCACCATACACAAACCCATCCCCCATCAAGGTCAAACGCCTAAAGATATTAAAAGCGCTCTAAACGAAGCTTATTCTATTGTGGAATCGGGACTAGTCGAGGAGTATAAGGGAATGGTGATAAACGAAGATCAAGAAGTTTTTGATTAAAAAAGGGTCAGTCCGTATTCTTGGGGATTTAACAATTAGGCGTATAGCATCATCACTCTATACAGATAGAATTTTACATCATCTACTCCTCTGAATGTAGCTCTGAAAGATTTAAGTTTGGCATTGAAAGATTCAGCTGAAGCATTGGTAAGTCTGTTTTCAAAGAAATTTAATATCCTATCATTGTGATTTTTAAAGGTTTCTATTACCGTATTGAACTGAGGGTAATTCCACTGCTCTACCTTATTGAACCACAGTGCAAGCTTTACCCTGGCAACATTTTTATCGTAGTTATGTGAGTATATCTGTCCAAGTTGTAAAGTCAAATAATAGAATTGTTTTATGTCGTCAAACTGCTTAAAGAGTATCTCAGCCCTTATTCTTTGGGAGTCTGTCCATTTATCAGGACTTTTGAATAGTAGATATCTGCTGCGTACAAGAAGCTGTCTTATGGTATCCCCGTTATCAAAACATGGAGGTATATATTTTCTCTTTTCTTTCCTTGCTCTTTTTATGTTTGAGTTCTCCTGCTCAATAGCTTGCCAGCGGTATTGCACGCGCAGCTCCTGCAATGCATCCTGCATCAACTTTTGTACATGAAACGGTCTATGATCTGTGTAGCGTAAGGAAAGCATCTCTTGGCTATCTGCCTCATACTTCCGGCCATGTCAAGAGTCACGTTCTTGACCATCCTACGTTTTCCTTCTGGTAACTTCATCAGATATCTACATACATCGTCAGCCTTTGTTCCCTTTATCATAGCTATAATCGTACCATGCTTACCATGACCAGCCTTACCCGTTACAATGGTGTATAACTCTCCGTTGCTTAGGGCTGTTTCGTCAATAGATATGTTCTCACCTAAATTGTCTTTAAAATACATGTACTGATCAGCATGAGAGAGCTGATTCCAAGAACGATAACCACTTAGATGTTCCTTGTAGTAATCGTTAAGTGTCTTCGACTTCAGATGGCAGAAGTCAGCTACTACTTTTATGCTAACTTCATGATTGTCAATGTAACTCTTTTAAAAAAGAACCAAACTCGGCTGTTATCCTAGTCCCGTCTGCAACCAATTTCCAGTCTCTGCTGTATGTCTTACCAGTTTGCTTATCCTCCCATCTGCGACGTCTAACTTTCAAGTATACAGTGCGGTCGCGAACAGGAAAATCTGTAACTGTTATTGTTGGATAAAAACCTTTGGAAACTAGTGGAAGACTTGAATGCTCGTCTGGTATACTATTTTTCTCTTCAAGAGAGAATATATAATAATCACCCATGTCTGAATAGTCGGTAAAATCAAAATAGTCAAGCATGCCTTTAGGAAGGAACATGGACAATATATCCTTATAATCGATTGCTTTCTTTTTCATGGATCAAAAGTAATATTTTATAAGGGAAGTAGAAATGGACTAATTGTTAAATCCCCAACTTTGGATCACCTGCAAAACTAGGGGGGATAACTTATTAAGCAAATAATTTAGTAACCCTAAATAGAAAGAAACTAATATCTGTAACCCCTCTTAGTTGAGTCCTAAAGGCTTTTAGTTTAGCGTTAAAACTCTCTGCAAAAGCATTTGTTGATCGATTGTTGAAGAAGTTTAATATTTCATCATAATGTGAATAGATGGTTCCTGCAATACTCTTAAAGGATTGAAAAGCAGTTTGCTCTACTCTATTATACCATTTGGCAAGAGAAAGTCTTGCTGCATCTTTAATTGTTTTACGATTAAAAATAGAGCGAAGCCCTTGTGATAGGCTATAGGCTTCTTTTAATGAAGGGTATTGTGCGAAAAGAATCTTAGCTCTTTCTTTTTGCTTATCAGACCATTTGTCTGCAGATTTAAAAAGAAGATATCGTCCTCTTGCTAGTAATTGTTTCTTTGTGTCTCCATTACTAAAAGTTAGAGGTTTATAGGTCTTACCTTCCCATTTAGCTTGTTTAATCGCTTGATTTTCTTCTTCTATGGCTTCCCATCTGTGTTTTACTCGTACCTCTTGCACCGCTTCATTGGCTAATTTCTGCAGATGGAATCGGTCAATTACTCGACAGGCTTTAGGAAAACACACTCGAGCTATTTTATTCATACTATTAGCCATATCTAATGTGATCTCCTTGACTTGCTGTCTTAAACTCTCAGGCATCTTCATTAATACCTGGATAATTTTATCTGATTGAACACCAGCAATAATAGCGACTATGGTGCCCTGTTTCCCTTTATTATTGGGATTACTTAATATAGTATATAAGTCTCCATTGGTCATAGAGGTTTCATCGATACAGAGCCGTGGAGAAATGTTCTCTGGAAACAAAAGCCACTCTATAGCATGATCTTTCATTTGCCAATTCTTATATGAACTCAAGTGCTCTTTATAATGTCGCTCTAAAGAATCTCCATTAATATGGCAAATAGGCTCAAGAGAGCGGGCCGATACGGGGTATGTCTCTAGGTAATTCTTTTAAAAAAGCCGCAAACTCCTTCGAGTAATGCGTTCCTTTTGCTAGTAAGTCATATTTGTTAGTCAAGTATTCTTTCGTTGTAGAATCATACCACTTACGACGACGTACTTTGAGAGTAACCTTCTTAAAACGAACGGGAAAGTCTTGGATAGTTATGGGGTCTAGAAAGCCTTTTGATTCTACTTTATGACCTTTACGATCAGCTGGTAAAGAGTCAAACTCATCCATAAAAATGGTAATAACATCTTTTACTTTAGTCACTTTGGTAATCTTGAAATAAGTAAGGAACTCTTCTGGTAAAATTAAGCGAACTACTTCGAGTAACATTTGAGAATCTTGCATAGCTTTTGTTTTTTCTACAAAGATAATCTTTTTGATGTTCCCCCCCTGCTTTTGCAGGTGATCCCCAACTTTACGGACTGACCCTTAAAAAACAGCTAATAGCATAAAAAACAGAAAGGAGATACATTTGTATCTCCTTTTTCTATTATGGGAAGCCGCACTGATTGATGCGATGAAACTCCGATTGACATGATTTGAGTGCCCCGAACTCTTTGTAATCCACTGATCCGTAATACGAATACCCGAAGGTTGTGGCCCGCCATTAAATACGGAAGCGTGTCTCGGTTTTCTTAATTACTTGATGAGTTACCCAGTCGATCAATGCGGCCAATAACTATCTTTGTTATACAGCAAATATAACTGCTTTCTACTATATAAACAAGGGATAAATCCATTTTGTTCGTATCCCCTTAGAATATTTTGATAAAAACAAAGGCGAACTAATTGATTAGAACGCCTTTATTATTTTATCTATTGCTTAAAATTTAAGCTTTAGCCTTCGCTACGATTGCTTTGAAAGCTTCTGGATGATTAACTGCTAAGTCAGCAAGGACTTTACGGTTAATTTCAATACCAGCTTTCTTTAGACCACCCATTAATCTTGAGTAAGTCATTCCTTCTAAACGTGCAGCAGCGTTGATACGTTGAATCCAAAGAGCACGGAAGTTTCTCTTTTTGCTCTTACGGTCACGGTATGCATAAGTTAAACCTTTTTCCCATGCATTTTTTGCTACTGTCCACACATTTTTTCTAGCTCCAAAGTAACCTTTGGTTTGCTTAAGGACTCTCTTTCTTCTTGCTCTAGAAGCAACATGATTTACTGATCTTGGCATAGTTTATTAATCTTTTGAATGTTAGCGCCGCAACTATTTTTCGGACTTTTTTGCTAAACACTCGGTTAGTAATTAAATTGAGATTTTGTTACTTATTTTAAAGCTAAAAGTTCTAAAATTTGTTTTTCATCATTAGGATGAACCAAACCAGTCTTAACTAATCTCTCTTTGCGCTTTTTACTTTTCTTAGTCAAGATGTGACTATGATAAGCATGCTTTCTTTTGATTTTCCCTGTTCCGGTAAGAGTAAATCTCTTTTTTGCACCGGAATTAGTTTTCATCTTTGGCATTTGTTGTTTGATTTTAAAATTATTAATAAAACATGGTAACGCACTATACCTGCGTTACGCATAGTTTTTTTATATAGCTAATTGCTTATTTTTTCTTTGGTGATAGAAGAAGAATCATACGCTTACCTTCTAATACAGGAAGTTGGTCTACTTTAGCATATTCTTCTAAATCATTTGCAAAACGAAGTAATAAAACTTCTCCTTGTTCTTTAAAAACAATTGAACGACCTCTGAAGAATACGAAAGCTTTCACCTTATCGCCATCTTCTAAAAAGCTGATAGCATGTTTTAATTTAAAGTTGTAGTCGTGATCATCAGTTTGTGGACCAAAACGGATTTCTTTAACATTAACTTTAGCTTGTTTTGCCTTTTGTTCTTTTTGTCTTTTCTTAAGTTGATAAATAAACTTAGAAAAATCGGTAATTCGACAAACAGGAGGTTTAGCTTTTGGGGAAATCTCCACAAGATCCAAACCGCGGTCTTCTGCCATTTTTAAAGCCTGATCTATCGGATAGACTTGGGGCTCGATATCGTCTCCAACGACACGAACTTCTCTAACACGAATTTGCCCATTAATTCGATATTGATCTTTTAAACTATCTTTCTTCATATAAAAACGTCTGCCTCTGTTCTGTTTCTTGTTTATTATGCCCAAATTATTAATTCTATTTTCTATAGAAAGCTTACTTTAGAACATTGTTTTAATGTTATGCTTTCTATTCGTTTGCAAAGTTACCACTTATTTATCATATTTTGAACTTCTTCGTTCAATTTTTTAGCAAAATCTTCAAGCTTGATAACACCCTGATCTCCTTCGCCCTGCTTACGTACAGAAACTTCACGATTTTCAGCTTCTTTCTCACCTACAATAAGCATGTAAGGAATACGTTTCACTTCATTATCACGAATCTTTCTACCAATTTTTTCGTTTCTATCATCTACACTTGCGCGAATATCATTTTTATCAAGATATTTTTTCACTTCGTGTGCGTAGTCATTGAAACGTTCACTAATAGGAAGAATAGCAACCTGATCTGGAGTTAGCCACAATGGGAATTTACCTGCAGTATGCTCTATAAGAACAGCTACAAATCGTTCCATAGATCCAAATGGAGCACGGTGAATCATAACTGGTCTATGCTTTAAGTTATCAGCACCAGTATATTCTAGATTGAATCTTTCTGGCAAGTTGTAATCTACCTGAATAGTACCCAATTGCCATTTACGACCTAGTGCATCACGAACCATAAAGTCTAATTTAGGACCATAGAATGCAGCTTCACCATATTCAATTTTCGCCTTAAGACCTTTTTCTTTACAAGCCTCAACAATTGCATTTTCAGCTTTTTCCCAGTTTTCATCGCTACCAATATACTTTTCGCGATTGACAGGATCTCTTAGAGAGATTTGTGCCTCAAAGTTTTCAAAGTTAAGAGCTTTAAAAATAATGAAGATGATATCCATTACACTCAAGAATTCTTCTTTCACTTGATCTGGACGACAGAAAATGTGAGCATCATCTTGGGTAAATCCACGAACACGAGTTAGACCATGTAATTCTCCACTTTGCTCGTAACGATATACTGTACCAAATTCAGCAAGACGTAATGGAAGTTCTCTGTATGAACGAGGAGTCCATTTATAAATCTCACAGTGATGAGGGCAGTTCATTGGTTTCAATAAATACTCTTCACCTTCTTCTGGAGTATGAATAGGTTGGAATGAATCCTTACCATATTTTGCATAGTGACCAGAAGTAACGTAAAGTAATTTATTACCGATATGTGGAGTGATTACTTGTTCGTAACCAAATTCTTTTTGGATTTTCTTTAGGAAGTCTTCTAGACGTAAACGTAGAGCAGTACCTTTTGGTAACCACATAGGCAGACCCTTACCTACAGTTTCAGAGAACATAAACAGTTCCATTTCTTTACCTATCTTACGATGATCACGCTTTTTAGCCTCTTCCATCATTTCTAGGTATTCTGTAAGAAGTTTCTTCTTAGGGAATGTGATACCGTAAATACGAGTTAACATCTTCTTATCCTCTTGACCTCTCCAATATGCACCTGCTACGGTTGTTAACTTTATAGCTTTGATGGGTGCGGTAGAAGGCAAGTGAGGACCTCTACATAAGTCAGTAAAACCACCTTGTGTGTAGGTTGTAATATGACCATCTTCTAGTTCGCTAATAAGTTCACATTTATAAGTTTCATCCCTATCTGCGAAATATTTTAGAGCATCTGCTTTTGAGATACTTTTACGAACTAAAGGTTCTTTCATTGAAGCAAATTCTTGCATTTTAGCTTCAATGGTAGGTAAATCTGATTCTTTGATCGTTGCCGTTCCTGGATCTACGTCATAATAGAATCCTTGTTCGATTGCAGGACCTATTCCAAATTGTATACCGGGGTATAAAGCTTGTAAAGCTTCAGCTAGAAGGTGAGCACTTGTATGCCAAAAAGCATGCTTTCCTTCTTCATCTTCCCATTTGTAAAGTACAACTTTTGCGTCTTCTTCAATTGGACGAGTTAAGTCATACGTTTCTCCATTCACTCCACATGCTAGCACTTCTTTGGCCAAACGAGGACTGATACTTTCTGCTATCTGCAGACCAGTTACACCCTTTTCATATTCACGAATAGAGTCATCGGGGAATGTAATCTTAATCATCATATTATTTTATTACCTGTTACTATAATATATAGTCGACAAAATTAATTAATTCTATTCTAATAACGGTGCTTTTTTACAAAAAAAGCACTATTTAGCATCTCTAAACCGCTTGATTATGTTATAAGAAGCAGCAATTCCTAATTCTCCTGCTTTACTTAGATCGGAAACGCCATCTTTATTATTTCCTAAGAAGATATGAATAATACCTCTATTAAAATAAGCTTCAGCAAATTCTGGGTTAATTTTGATAGCTTCAGTATAATCACTTAATGCAGCTGGGAAGTCTTTTAGCTCAAAGTACAAATGAGCTCTATTGTAATAAGCATAAACAAAATCGGGTGCCAGTTTTATAACCGTAGATAGATCATTGAGTACTAATTCATAATCAATAACTGTTGATTTGTCTTTACTTATATCTTGCCCACTTTCTGCTCTTTCATAATCCAATTGCTTAATTTTAGCTAATGAGCGCATAAAATAAGCTGGATAAAAAGTCTTATCTATTTGAATCGCAGCACTGAAATCATCAATAGCATTATCAATATCTTGCACCAAAAAGAAATCTAATCCTCTAGCAAAACGATATTCTACACTATTAGGCTGCTTAGCCATACCTGCTGTATGAACATCAACCAAGGCAAAATGTTTGTCAGCTTCCTCTTGTGACAGAGGCTTCTCTCTATTCGTTATTACTAAAGGATAAGGTAAGATGTGTTTATTATTCAGTTCATCCATAAACTTATGATAGTGAATAATCTGTCTTACTTCATTTGATTTTTCATAATAAGATAAAGTGAAATAGGGTTCAGATTTAACTTGAACTTTCTTATTTTGAATTCTACCTCGATATTCGCTCTTATAATTTCTACTGATATCATCCTTATCAGCGACTACTAGTTTTTTGTAGTTCTCCATATTTTTATCAGAACGCTTACGCGTTTCATCACTCTTGGATTTTTGATTTTGACCAGCTGTTGGTTTTTCCATCTGCATTTTCAGCATTGTTAACTCATCTTGTTCATAACCTTTTGCATCACCTAGCATCTTACGTGCTTCAGCTCTATAGTGATAACCGGCATAGAACGCGGGATAAACATCGATTACCTTAGTATAATCTGCTTCAGCACCAGAGAAATCACCTGTTCGAGAACGCAATAACCCTCTATTAAATGTAGCCATAAGGTTATCTGGGTCTATATTTAGTACAAAATCAAAGTCTTCTAAGGCTCTATTATAATCTCCCACTCTAGCACGAAGTAGCCCTCTATTATAATGACCTATAAAATTTTGAGGATCAATATCTAGGGCTAAATCATAATCACTCATTGCTCCTCTCAAATTATTTTGATGAAAGCGAGCTAAAGCTCTATTAATATAATGCATAGGATCTTGTCCACTCAGATAAGTAGCCTCATCTAAATCTTTTTCTGCTTCAGGATATTTTTCTTGCATCAAGTAGAGCATCGCTCTAGCGCCCCACGTATTAGCGTCATATTTATCAAGAGCAATAGCTTCGTCTAAATACCCCATTGCTGACACTGTGTCTTTCTCTCTTAATGCTACATCTCCTTTCATTAAATAAGCTGGTGTATATTTAGGAGAAATACGACTTAGTTCTTGTAAGGATTCTTTCGCTTTTTCATAATTTTCTTCGTTTATATAACAAAGTGCTAAGTTATTCCAAACAGGCACATCTTCAGGATCATATTTTAAAGCTTCATAATAGTCTTCAATGGCTTCTTTATATTTACCTTGTTGAACACGAGCAAGACCTCGGACTTGATACCCTGCTACAAAAAAAGGATTTCTCATCAACACTTTAGAGCAATCATCTTCAGCTCCTTTGAAATCATCTAGATTTAATTTAGCGAGGGAACGAAAGAAATAAGGTAAATGCAAATAGGGTTTTGCATTAATTACTTGATTAAAGTATTGTATAGAGAGAATATAGTCTTCAAAATATAACGCATTACGACCTATAATCATTACCCTATCGGTATTGATTTGGCCAAATAGTAATGTTGGCAGTAAGAGTAATATGGTCAAAAACTTTCTTTTCATAATAACAGTTTACTACTTGATAAAAGGATTAACAACAAATGTAATAAATCTTGCTATCTATTGAGGAATGATTATCACAAAGCTTTAATACAATTATATTATTTTTTGTTCATTGTAGTGAAAGAACTTAATTATCTCATAAAATGCTCATTTCACTAGTCGCAAAATCTTTCACTTTCTACCTCATGTCTTTTATACACAAAAAAAGGCTCTACTTGCATAGAAACACAGAAATCATGCGTGTTTAGTTCTAGGTTTAAGAAGAAATCATCAGGGTTATGAGAATGACATGTCGGTGTCATAGTATCATCATGTCGGTGTTAAGCTGTCCTCATGTCGGTGTTATAAATTCATACTAATGATGAAGTTTAAGGCATAAGTTATAGTCCTTTTTTATCTAGATAGCAGAATAGAACTTGATTTATATAAAAAAAGCCTATCATCGAGATAGGCTTTCTACTTATTTCGCTTTTACACTTTTGATTTTGTAGTGAGTTCGAGCAGTTCCTTTAACCATTTTGTTCAGTTTGCTACGAATCATTTGCTTTCTGAGTGGAGAGATATGATCAATAAACATAATTCCGTCCAAATGATCAAACTCATGCTGCATCACTCTAGCTAAATAGCCTTCTACTTTTTCTGTATGTTTTTCAAAATTCTCATCTTGATAAGTAACGTAAACAACATCAGGGCGTGTTACATCTTCTCCAATACCTGGTAAACTTAAACAACCCTCACCCATAGTTATATCATCCCCATCCACTTCCTCAATATAAGGGTTAATAAAGACCTTGCGAAATCCTTTTAATTCAGGAAAATCTTCGGATAACACATCTAGATCCATTACAACCAAACGAATAGATAAGCCAATTTGTGGAGCAGCAAGGCCAATACCATCGGCATGTTCCATTGTTTCAAACATATTTTGAATCAGCTCCTTTAAATTAGGGTATTCGGGTGTAATATCTTTTGCAACCTCTCTTAATACAGGCTGACCATATACATAAATTGGTAATATCATATATCTAACTTTCTAATTACTTTTAAAATAAACGTTTATTTTCCAAATAAGTTTGAAGAATTATAGTAGCACTAACTTCATCTACTAAAGCTTTGTTTTGACGATCTTTCTTTTTTAAACCAGCTTCAATTATAGTACGTTGTGCAATAACGGAGGTAAATCTCTCGTCAACATACTCAAGAGGCATGTCGGGGAACTTCTTTTGGAAATTGCGCACAAACGGTTCAATATATTTCATGCTTTCAGATGGAGTATTATCCATCTGTTTAGGCAATCCTATTATAATTTTCTCCACACTTTCCTTTTGAGTATAATCTGTTAGAAAATCCATCAAATCGTGTGTACGAACTGTGGTTAAGCCATTCGCTATAATCTGCATAGGGTCTGTTACAGCGATACCTGTTCTTTTACGTCCGTAGTCTATTGCTAAAATTCTTCCCATAATTGGCTACAAAAGTACAACTTATATTAGGAATAAGTCATCGGAGTAAGAATAAACTTTTAACTTTTAGTAATTATCAACAATCTATAAAACAAAAAATAGCCTAGAAGCAATCTATTTTCTTCTAGGCTATTAAGTATGTATATACTCTATTTTACAACTTTACTTTTACTATTGCTTTTCTTATTTTTCCACTGCTAATAATGGGGGCATGAGCATCTTCTGGATAAACAATTAAAAAATCACCAGGTCGCATTGTCACATATGTAGCAGGTTTGTCACTATAAAAAGCATAATCTTTATCGTCTTGATACGAGGTCTTTAGAGTCTGAAGTTCTGATGTAGGCAACCACCCCACTGTTTCCTCACCACTTAAAAGGACATGAATATCAATATACTTTTGATGAACTTCTAAAATTTGATCTTCCTTTCGAAGCCCATCTACTTCTGAGTTATTGATAAATAGATTATCTCCATCCAGCTCAATTCTTCCTAAATCAGTATTTAACAGATCTTGAGTTTTTATATAATTGAATGCAATTTTAAAAAGAGGATGTAAGCTCTCAATGCGAGCACTATTTTCTAAAGTTGATAAAATCATTACTTTGTTTTTAAATTTTCATCGTCAAAGGTACTAATAAAAGCATATACCTTTTCTTTCATATCCTGCTTAAATTCAAATTAAGATAATGAAACGTTCAAAACGCTATACCTAGATTAATAACTCTTTCTTATTCTAAGAAATCAGACAATTTTATTGCTTGAAAAGTCATATGAGCCACACTGCTTTCATAGAGGATTCCCACAGTTTCCTCATCAATCATAGTTAAGCAAGAATACCCCCAGCTATGACCCTCGTCTACCAGAATCTGATTAGATTCTTTCCATGTGTAGCCTCCATCTAGGCTCATTTTTATAGTAATATGATCTCGACCTTCAGTCGTATTAGGATTCGAAAAGAACAATAGATCTTTGTTTAAGCAATTATCTTCGGCCTTTACAGCTATTAGACTTGCCATACAAACAGGTTCACGCAAAGCTGTACGAGAGGACTCATGCTCTTTCCATGTTTTACCTAAATCGGTAGTTGTATAAACAGCTCTACTTCCACCTCTATTATCTCTCATATTTAACATCAAAACACCTGGTTCTACTTCTACTACTTGAGCTTCAGTAGTATTTGTTCGAGCATGATTATGAATAGCCCAATGATTACCTCCATCTTTACTATACATAATACCTGCATTCGGAATACGAGTAGAGTCTATATATTGGATAGGAAAAACCAAAGTTCCATCTTCCATAGTTATTCCTCTACCTGGACCTTGTAATAAAAAGAACCAAGAAGGATCTTTTACTTGATGAGTTATATTAATCGGTTCAGACCATGTTTTACCATCATCGGTACTCTTAGACAAAACCAATTGAGCAGTTCTATTAATATCCATCCCCTGTTGAGAACTAAACCAAGCTCTTTGGTTGCCCATTCCATGAGTCCAAGCAGCAATAACCCAAGAGGTATTTGTTTTTGTATCCACAAGAATGGACGGATCTCCCACACCATTTTGAGCTTTAGGCAATCCCTCATATTCATTAAAGGCTAGGGGTAAACGCATTTTTTCCCAAGTTTGTCCTCCATCTTCACTTCTACTTAAGCCTACATCTACATGTTCTTGCAAATCTACACTATTATTATAGCGTACATCATAAACACCTAGCAGTGTACCTTTATTAGTAGTCACTAAACCAGGAATACGATATGCTGCAACTGAGTCATCTCCTGCTTTACGAACACCCACTCCTACACGATGTACTATCGCTGAATTTGATTTCATCTCAAAATCTACATTCTGCTTATCTAATGTTATAAAGTCTATTTTAGAAGAAAACTGAGTCAACACAGAAGCATTCTCTTTCATTTGTACACTAATCCAAAAGAAATTAACACCAGGGAAAAGCTTTTTATTCGCCTTAAGAAGTATTTTCCTTTTATCAACATGCTGCTTATCTACTAAAATAGAATATGATGGATTTGCCTTTAGTGTATTTCCTCGATCATGAGCAGAAACATATTCCACAGGTTGCATTCTATTTAATTTCACATCTTGCAGAGCTTCTGTACCCGAGTAATATAATTTTAACGATTCGATTTGTGAAAGATCTACATTCTCATCTAGGCAAACAGATATGGCATCGAGCTTTTTAGCAGAATCAGCTTCTACACGAAGCATATACAAAACATTATCAACTCTTTCAATAAGAATAGGAATCTGAGTTTCGTGAACTTTTATAAGGTCTTTAGCCTGTACGCTAAAATCACATAGGATAGAGCCCCATAAAAAAAGGAAAAAGAACAATGCATTTTTCATCATATATAAATTAAAAGGATTACGACAGAGCCTTTATTAATAAGTATTTTATCAATAAAATTGCCCTTAAATCAATATTGGTTTTAATATAATACAACCCTATTTAAAATGTTACCAATACCTTTTTGTTAATTTTTCAAAACAAAATTGATTTGATTGTACCTAAGCTAGTTTAACTAGGAGGTATTAGTTATTGATAACTACTCAAGAGAAGCCTAAAACACCCTCATAAAAACGAGTTATATTCAATTCATTTAAAATAGAGATTCAAACTTTACTACGCTTACTTAAAACTAGATTTTAAGCATTCTTAATAATCACAAGATTATTATAGAGATGTATGCACCTCTGTAAGTGTTTTTTAATTTCTCAAGCTTCAAGCTATTCAGATAGTTCTTAGTATATTTGCAACAATAATTTTTTGAAATAATCCTTATGGCAATTCTAAATAAAAGGAAAAAGGTATTTGCATCTCTTCTACTTATCCTACTAGTGCTTGGATGTACCCTATTTACCACGGTCTATTTCATGTTCTTAAAGCCAATCAACATCAAACTTGAATCAACTACTTTCTATATCAATAGAGATGATAATATGGATTCAGTATATATTCATCTGCAAGAAAGCTTACAAAAGCCCATTCCTTATGGCTTTAAACTACTCAGTACATACAAAAAGTATCCTAAACAAATACACACGGGAAAATATACTATAACCAATCAGGATACAAGTTATTCTCTCTTTTTAAAGCTATTTCGAGGAAACCAAACTCCGACTAAACTTGTTATCAACAACGTAAGAACGCTTGACCAATTAGCGCAAAAAGTAGGAGATCAGCTTATGATAGAATCATTTGAGATACAACACTATTTCGATGATATTCAGTTTCTAGATAGTCTTGGCTATACTAAAGAAACACTTCCTGCACTTTTTATCCCCAATACATACGAAGTATATTGGAATATAGAAGTTGAAGATTTCTTCAAAAGAATGGGAAAGGAACATTTGCGTTTTTGGAATGAGGAACGTACAAAACTAGCTCAAGAAATAGGGTTATCTGCGATTGAAGTAGCGACACTAGCCTCTATTGTGGAAGAAGAAACCAATGCGAATGACGAGAAACCAATGGTTGCAGGTCTTTACATGAACAGATTAAAGAGAGGTATGCCTTTGCAAGCCGACCCAACTATAAAGTTTGCCTTACAAGATTTTGCTATAAAGCGTATTACAAATAAAGACTTGGAGGTAGATTCACCCTATAATACATATATTCATACGGGATTGCCCCCTGGACCAATCCGATTTGCCTCTATACAAGGACTTGAAAGTGTATTGAATTACAGCAAACACAACTATTTATATATGTGTGCAAAAGAAGACTTCTCAGGAAAACATAATTTTGCAACAAACTTAAATGATCATATGGTTAATGCACGTAAATATTGGAGAGCATTAAACCAACGAAAAATTTATAAATTAGGAGATAACTAATGGACTTACTTAAGAAGAGAATTTTACAAGACGGTAAATGTTTTGAAGGTGGTATTTTAAAAGTGGATAGTTTTATTAATCACCAAATGGATCCAGTTCTAATGAAATCTATTGGCGTAGAATTCGTACGAAAATTTGCAGCTACAAATGTTAATAAAATAATGACTATAGAAGCTAGTGGTATTGCTCCAGCAATTATGACTGGTTATCTAATGGACTTACCTGTAGTATTTGCAAAAAAGAAATCTCCAAAAACCATTGAAAATATTCTTACTACTAAAGTTCACTCTTTCACTAAAGATAGGGAGTATGACATCATTATAAGTAAGGACTATCTTACCCCTAATGACAATGTTCTCTTTGTTGACGATTTCCTAGCGTATGGTAATGCTGCCTTAGGTATTATAGACTTGATTGAAAAATCTGGAGCAAATTTAGTTGGAATGGGTTTTATCATTGAAAAATCGTTTCAAGAAGGACGTAAGAAACTAGAAGAAAGAGGTGTAAGAGTAGAATCATTGGCTATTATTGATGATTTATCACATTGTCAAATTAAAGTAAGATAAAAAATAAGCGTATGAAAAAACTAACAAATCCATGGGAAGGATTAAAAGAATACAACTGTTTTGGGTGTGCACCCAATAATCCAACAGGAGTAAAAATGGAATTCTTTGAAGATGGCGATGATATTGTGAGCTTGTGGAAACCTAGAGCAGAGTATCAAGGTTGGTTAAATACGCTGCATGGTGGAATTCAAGCTGTTTTATTAGATGAAATTTGTGCTTGGGTAGTTATCAGAAAAAAACAGACGACAGGCGTTACCTTTAAAATGGAAACTAAGTACTTAAAGCCAATCAGCACTTTAGTAGATCATATAACTATAAAAGCTAGATTAAAGCAAGAAAAACGCCATGTACTATTCATAGAAGCAGAAATTTACAATGAGATCGGAGAAGTGTGTACACAAGCTCTTTGTACCTACTTCACAGTACCACAAGAAAAAGCTAGAGAAGAATATTACTTCACAGAATGTGAAACAGAAGAATAAAACAAAAAAGGCAGGGAATCCTGCCTTTTTTAGTAATCTATTTTTAATGTTTGTCAAATCCACCACATCTATCGCTAGTATAATCCCCTTTTTCAATACTTTCTATTGCACGAAGCCAAGCAGAGGAAGCACCATCACTAGGCATATTCCAAGCACCTCTTGGACTTAATGATAAGCCAGTTACATTTGGACCATCAGGCATACAAGAGCGCTTAAATTGCTGAGAGAAAAATCTTCTAAAGAATGTCTTCATCCAATGTTTAAGTTCATCAAAACTATACTTATCACCAAAAGCAATTTCAGCTCTCAAAAATAGAGTTAAAGGTGAATATTGATATTTTAAGGTATAGTATAAGAAGAAGTCATGCAACTCATAAGGCCCTACTAAATCTTCTGTCTTTTGTTTAATTTCATCATCTTCTGATGCAGGTTTCAATTCTGGACTAATAGGAGTATCTAGAATATCTAAAAGAGTTTTACTTAACTCTTCATTTGTTTCTTTCTCTGCAGCCCATCTGACTAAGTCTTGCACCAATGTTTTAGGAACAGAGGCGTTCATTGCATACATAGACATGTGATCGCCATTATAAGTAGCCCATCCTAAAGCTAATTCAGAAAGGTCACCTGTACCAATAACTAAAGCATTTTCTTTGTTGGCAATGTCCATCAATATTTGAGTACGTTCACGTGCTTGACTATTTTCATAAGTAACATCTTGCACATCAATATCATGATTTATATCCTTAAAATGCTGAATACAAGCTTCTTTTATACTTATTTCTCTTGATGTAATACCCATCTTTGTCATCAGGATTTGAGCATTTTTATAGGTTCGACCTGATGTCCCAAATCCGGGCATAGTAATGCCTAATATATTTTCATGAGGTAACCCCATCTTATCCATTGCTCTCAGACAAACAAGTAGAGCTAAAGTAGAATCTAATCCTCCTGAAATCCCTAGAATAACTTTCTTACAATTGATATGAATTAATCTTTTAACTAAACCCAATACTTGAATATTAAAAGCTTCATTATAGTAAATATCTCTATTTTCATCAAGCGCTAAAAAAGGAAAGCGATCTATGTGCCTTACTATTTTATTACTATCGTAAACAGCACTCATCATAGGGAAAAAGACGTTTTCACCCTCATCTTCATCCAGCACATTCAGCTGGCTACTAAATACTGATGTTTTTGCTAAATCAATATCATTATAAATATAAGATGACTTTAAGTGGAATAAGTCACTCTCAGCAAGTACAGAGCCACACTCTACCACAAAAGCATTTCCTGCAAACACATCGTCTGTGCTTGATTCCCCAAACCCCGGTGCTGCATAGATATAGGCTTGATTATTTAAAGCAGACTTCACTGTCAAGAGTCCTTTCAACTGTTTATTTCTACCCACAATTTCGGGTTTATTAGACAAGAAGCACACCACATCTGTATTGGTAGAGTTTAAGTTTGCCAATTGATTTTCAAATTTAACAGCAAAAGAAAAATCAAAACCAGAGAAATTTAATTGATTGGTAAGAGGTATCAGATCATCATTAAAACTAATCTCTAAATCAAGACAGCCTTTTACTGAACTAAAGAAACGATTTTCAGACTGACCCACCTTTGGAACAAAAGCTCTTACAGCTCCTTTATGAACTACAGCTGCAACATTTAGTATCGAGTTGCCATATTTTAACGGCATACCTATTATACTGATAGATTCTGCCTCATAAGTTTCATCTAGTACATATAAAAGAGCATCTTGCGCACTATTACAAAGGATATCGCTACCATACAAATCCCCACAACTAGCTGAAGTAAGTGCCAACTCTGGAAAAACAATCAAGGAAACGTCTTTCTCACTAGCACCGTTGATAATATTAATAATCTCTTTAGCATTATACATACAATCTGCAACTTTGACCTCTGGTACTGCTGCAGCAACACGGATAAATCCTTTATTTGGCATTCTTTTGTTCTTTATATAAATCAATCGTGAATATTACATTTTTATAGAGTCATCTACAAATTTAATCAAATATTAATTTCGATATTTTATTATGTCATTTTTTCTCTGATATATTTGCTTAATAGGTATTCTATTTTTTACATTTGCAATGCATTTAAAATTGTAATGATTACAATTTTATAACAATTCAATTATGGAAGCATTAGAAAGGTTAGAAAAACATGAGATTAAGCCCTCAATGCAACGCATATCAATCATGAAGTACTTAATAGAGAATCGTACTCATCCTAGCGTTGATGAAATTTTCACAGCTTTATCCCCTGCCATGCCTACACTTTCAAAGACAACAGTATATAATACACTTAAACTCTTTGAAGAACATAATGCTGTAAAAATGTTGACAATAGATGAAAAGAACTCATGCTTTGACATTGATACTTCTCCTCATGCACATTTTTTCTGTAAGGAATGTAAAAAGATAGAAGACTTGAGTGATGTACTTCCTAATTTAAAAGATAATTCATTTATCAATGGAAATATGATTACAGAAACACACTTCTATTATAAGGGTATTTGCAAATCATGTTTAAAGTCACACCATGTGACTAAGAAATAGAAACTAATTAAATAATAAAAATGAAAAAATTTAGATGTATTGTTTGTGGTTACATCCACGAAGGTGAAACAGCTCCAGAAAAATGTCCATTATGTAAAGCACCTGCTAGCAAATTTGAAGAAGTAGTAGAACAAGAAGGCGCATTAACTTTTGCTGACGAACACGTTATCGGTGTAGCAAAAGGTTGTGATGAAGAAATGATCAAAGACCTAAACAGCCACTTCATGGGTGAATGTACTGAAGTAGGTATGTACATCGCTATGAGCCGTCAAGCTGACCGTGAAGGATACCCTGAAATTGCAGAAGCTTACAAACGTATTGCTTGGGAAGAAGCTGAACACGCTTCTAAGTTTGCAGAACTACTAGGTGACGTTGTTTGGGATACAAAAACAAATCTTAAAAAACGTATGGATGCAGAACAAGGTGCTTGTGCAGACAAAAAAAGAATTGCTACACGTGCAAAACAATTAAATCTAGATGCTATCCACGATACAGTACACGAAATGTGTAAAGATGAAGCTCGTCATGGTAAAGCATTCGAAGGTCTTTACAACCGTTTTTTTGGTAACGAAAAATAAATTAAAACAATAGCTCACTCTAATATTTTAACCTAATACCTTTTTTATAAAGCTTAGCGTTTTAATTAACTATATATCTCACCTTTTTAGTGAGAATGAAATAGAAGTATCTCAACATACTTTTTATAGATAGTTACACCAAATGACACAGGGAGAACTCCTCATATTGAAGAAGCTCTCCCTGTGTTTTTTATTTCTCATCACCTTATGAAGTCCTATTTCTAGGAAAATAAAATTTATTCTGACACCGACATGATGATGACATGTCGGTGTCAAAGTATATACTTGTCGGTGTTATGATAGCAACATAACTTCGCCAAAATCTACAGAGGTAATTCTATTTAAGCCAAAACAAAAAAGAGACTGCACCCTAAGATACAGCCTCTTCCTAACTTCTATATTTATCAATCTGCTAGCAGATCTTAAATAGTATTACTTGTTTTTCTTATAGTTTTTCAATCCTACTTGCAAGAAATTAACGTAAGCATCAACATCTTCATTATATGCATAAGAGCTATTCAATGGGTTGCCATCGTTATCAATCAACACATAGAAAGGCTGAGAGTTTGAGCCAAACTTAACCCTCTGTAAGTAACTCCACTTATCTCCTACCGTTCTTAATTTTCTAGTCTTACCGTTTTCAACAACTTCTATTGGTTCTGATAGATTCGTTTTATTATCAACATATAAGGTTATCAAAACATATTCATCTTGTATTAAATGATTTACTGTAGGATCAGTCCATACAGCCAACTCCATTTTACGACAGTTTACACAACCATATCCCGTAAAGTCGAGCATAACAGGTTTACCTTGTTGACGAGCATACTCCATTCCTTGATTATAATCATCAAATTTAGCCTCAACACCACCATCATACAGATTAAAATCTTGAGTATGCATTGGAGGAGCAAAAGCACTAATAGCCTTCAATGGAGCGCCCCATAAACCAGGTATCATATAAACAGAAAAAGCTAAAGGTACTAATGCCATAAAGAATCGTGATACACCTACTTTGTTGTTGTCATCATCATGAGCAAACTTTAATTTACCCAATAGATACATTCCAAATAAAGCAAATATCACAATCCAAAGAGCGATAAATACCTCTCTATCTAAAATTCTCCAGCCATACGCCAAGTCTGCTACGGATAGGAATTTCAAAGCTAAAGCTAACTCCGCAAAACCTAATGAAACTTTCACCACATTCATCCACCCTCCCGACTTTGGTAAAGTATTTAACCAAGAAGGGAATAAAGCAAACAAAGTAAAAGGTAAGGCTAATGCCAAAGCAAAGGCAAACATACCTACAGCTGGTCCAACTACACTACCCGTAGTACTTACTTCAACAAGTAACAGACCAATTATAGGACCAGTACAAGAGAAAGAAACTAGTGCTAATGTAAAAGCCATTAAGAAAATACTTAATAAGCCTGTTGTTTGATCGGCTTTACTATCTACAGCTGTACTCCACTTGGATGGTAAACGAAGTTCAAAAGCACCAAAGAAGGATGCTGCAAAAACAACCAACATCAAGAAAAATAAAATATTAAACACAGCATTAGTAGATAACGCATTTAATGCACTTGGACCAAAAATCAAAGTAATAGCGAGACCTAATGTGAGATAAATAACAATAATAGATATCCCATAAATAACAGCATCTCTAATTCCCTTCTTCTTATCTTTATTTCTCTTTAAAAAGAAACTAACAGTCATTGGAATAATAGGCCATACACAAGGAGTTAGTAAAGCAATTAGACCTCCCAGAAATCCATAAATAAAAATATAAAAGAGAGTTCTATCCTTGGCACTATCATGATCGCTAAATGCATTTAATTCTTTGATTACAGGTTTCCATAAATCAATACTACCTGAATTGCCTTGAATAGCAGATGGTACAGCTTGACTTACACCCTCTGCATCTTGCGAGTTATCAATACTAGACTCTTGTATTGGAGATGCTGGAGTAGAGTTGTCTACAGCTGAATTAGAAGGTTGTGCTGCAGTTGCTTTCTCTAAATTTCCATATTTAACATCAACCTGGGAAGGTGGTAAACAAGATTGATCATCACAAGCTCCATATTCCAAATACCCTTCAATATAGTATTCTGGATTTGTAATTTTTACTTTTTGAATGAATTTTACCGATTTCTCATAATAGCGCAATACAGCTTGAAAAGCATTATCAAATTGCTCTATTTCTTTACCTTCGGCTTTTAATTGGCCCAATAATTCTATACCGGCATTTTTCTCTAAATGAAAAGCAGCTTCAGTAGGACCAGTACTACCTAAGTCAGTAGAGTAAACATGCCATCCAGCATCAATAGTAGCTATAAAAACTAGCTCTCCTTCAGTATTGGAGATTTTATTAAAACTAGTTTCAAAATGAACTGGATCTTTCATTTGTGCACTAACCCACGTAAAGCTGGTTAGCGTAAACAACAGGATTAAGGTTAAAAACTTTTTCATTATTATAGATATTTGATTAATAAATATTAAATCTCATAGTCTACACATGCTCTGCTCTCTTTTAAATTTGCTAACAGTTTAGCAGCAGCAACATGCTCAGGATGTACAGCATAGGCTTTTACATCTTCCAAAGAATCAAATTCACTATATAGGGCTATATCCCATGTCTCATCGCCATTTATATTAAGACCTACCTCCACCTTTCTAATAAAAGAAATCTTTGCAGGAAGAGCCTCAATGGCTTTTTTGAATTGATTCATTACTTCTTTTTTTTCATTAAGAGGAGCATCCTCTTTCAATTTAAACAAAACAATGTGTTTTACCATAACGTTGATATATTAATTAAATGTGATTATATTTGTTTCCCGAAAACTGCTCTAATAAACACAAATGTACTTTATTTGTTTCTAAATACAAGACTTATCAAATGTTAATAATAGGAATAGCAGGCGGCACGGGTTCAGGTAAAACAACTGTCGTCAGAAAAATAATCGAGAGTTTACCTGCGGGTGAAGTTGTTCTATTACCCCTAGATTCATACTATAAAGATAGTAGTCATGTACCTGTTTCTGAAAGACAGAACATAAACTTTGATCATCCTGATGCATTCGAGTGGTCTCTTTTAGCAAAACATGTTGGTATACTCAAAGAAGGTAAAGCCATAGAGCAGCCTACTTACTCTTATCTTACTTGTACTCGCCAAGCAGAAACGATTCATATTGAGCCCCGTAATGTAGTAATTATTGAAGGAATTCTTGCCTTAAGTAATAAAAAATTAAGGGACATGATGGATTTAAGAGTTTTTGTTGATGCAGACCCTGACGAAAGATTAATTCGTGTTATCCAAAGAGATGTAATTGAAAGAGGTAGAACAGCTGAGGCAGTGATGGAAAGATATACTAAAGTATTAAAACCAATGCACTTACAATTTATAGAACCTTGTAAACGCTATGCCGACTTAATCGTTCCTGAAGGAGGAAGTAATCAAATAGCTGTAGATATTCTTACTATGTTTATTACCAAACACCTTACATGGCCTGAAGAGTAAAAATCAAACTATATGCGCTTAACCTATACCTTATCTTTTATTATACTATCCTTATTTTTTTTATCCTCATGCAAAACCTCAACCAAACCTAGCGAGGGGAATGATATAGAGATATTGGACCTTCCAGATATTATTGAAAAAGGAGAGCTCAAAATTTTAACGATGTATAGCTCTGTCGATTATTTTAAATATCGAGGACAAAATATGGGATTACAATATGAGTTAAGTAAGCAATTTGCAAATTCCCTTGGAGTAAACCTAAAGGTACTTGTTGCAAATAGTGAATCGGAATTAACTGAAAAGCTTTTAAAGGGAGAGGCTGATTTAATTGCCTACAACCTACCTATTACTAAAAGCCTAAAAGACAGTCTTGAATACTGTGGGGTAGAGGTTCAGACACACCAAGTATTAATTCAACAAAACATAAAAGGGAAAGAACCTATCAAAGACGTTACAGAACTTATAGGTAAAGAAATTTATGTACAGCCAGGTAAATATTATGATAGATTGCTAAACCTAAATGAAGAGCTAGGTGGTGGTTTAATTATTCATAAGATAGATACAGATTCAATCACGTTGGAAGATCTCATAACTCAAGTTGCAGAAGGCAAGATAGAATACACTGTTGCAGATAACTCCATAGCACAATTAAACAAAACCTATTATCCCAACTTAAATATAAAGTTATCTATAAGTTTTGATCAAAAATCATCTTGGGCAATAAATAAGAACACACCTAAGCTCAAAGAGGCTATAGACAATTGGTATCAAAACAACAATCAATCACCACAATACAAAGCGAGTCTCAAAAGATATTTTGAAATCAGTAAAAACAGTTACATTCACTCACCTATACAGTCAATAGAAAAAGGCATTATTTCTCCCTACGATCAATATTTTAAAGTTCATGCTCAAAGTATAGATTGGGATTGGAGATTACTAGCTTCTTTAGCTTATACTGAATCTAACTTTAATAAATCTGTTGTATCATGGGCAGGAGCAGTAGGACTCATGCAATTAATGCCACGAACAGCGAGAGCGATGGGCATACCGGCAGGGAAAGAAATGGACGTCAATGAAAATATAAAAGGAGCTGTAAAATATATTGGACTCACAGAACAGTCGTTCATACAAATTAAAGACAAAAGCGAGCGAATAAAGTTTGTTCTAGCTTCGTACAATGCAGGTATGGGACACGTATTCGACGCTATGGCCCTTGCTGAAAAGTATGAGAAAAATAAATATGTATGGTTTGATAATGTAGAAAACTATATATTATTGAAAAGTAATAGAGAATATTTTTCGGACCCTGTTTGTAAATATGGATATTTTCGTGGAATAGAAACTTATAATTTTGTTAGAGATATTACAGCACGGTATGAGATATACAAACAGAAAGTACCCATCTAGCTTTTATTCAGTTTCCCTTTTCTTAGAATATCAAATAATCGTTTACTCCAAACTACTATAATAGCGAAGCTCACTCTTGTTATGATTATAACCCATATATTGATTCCTAAAGCCACAAACAACACAGTATCCTCAAGAAGAGAATGAGATATTGCCATGTGATGATTCACCATGTCAGCTTCTTTTTTTGTCACCTTACCATCTTCAATCATCTCGACCATAACAGCTCCACCATATGCTAAACCTACGACATTACCTACAATCCATAGGAATGGTGCATTATCTGATAGTCCAAAAATACGCATCAATGGAACTAAAGGTTTACTGATTCTTTCTATCCAATTAAACTCGATTAAAATTCTCTGTAATATCATTAGAGCTGTAACGATTGTTACTAGAATAATAGTAAGCTGAATGGATGAATAAAACCAACTGCTAAAAACATCAGTTAAACTTAAATACTCTTCTACATGCTGAGAAAGTAAAAAAGGTGCATCATTCACAGGAAGTACTTTATTCAAAACATAAGCTACTACAAAAGCCATTGAGATACGTAATGTCATCATCCAAGAAAAAGAAGACCCTGTTTTCTTGGTTACAGCGCATTCTACAAAAAGGTTATGTGCGATTAAGCACATGATAGATATAATTGTAGCTTCCCGAAGTGTCATACTCAAAGAAGCCATCACAGCAATTGAGCCGTACAGAGGAACAAAAATACTAGTGACAAAAATGATAGCAAGGCTACCAGGTAGCCCTATTAAATTGAATAATGGATGTAAATAGGTAGATAGATATTCAATGAATCCATAATAATCAAGAATACGTACGCCAAGAGAAATAGGCAACATAATCTTCAATAACCAAACACATGTTTTATACGATCTTGGAAGAGAATCAATGACACTTTTTTTGAGTCTCTGAATTATTTGATTCATAATCTATGGTGCTCTATTGCTTAAACATTCTATCTATCTCTCTGCGGGCATCCTTTTCTTTCAAAGACTCTCGTTTATCATATTGCTTTTTACCACGAGCTAATGCAATGACCAATTTGGCTAATCCTTTTTCATTGATAAAAAGGCGAAGTGGCACGATAGTATTACCAGTTTCTTTTGTTCCTCGTTGCAGTTTTTCAAGCTCTTTCTTATTTAACAAGAGCTTTCTGTCTCTACGCACCTGATGGTTATTAAATGAACCATAAAAGTATTCAGTTACATGCATATTTTTAACCCACAGTTCATCTTCGTAAAAAACACAGAAAGTATCAACAAGACTAGCTTTACCATTACGAATAGACTTTATCTCTGTTCCAGTCAGTACGATCCCTGCGGTATATGTATCGAGTACTTCATAATCAAAAGTAGCTCTCCTGTTCTTTATATTTATATTACTTTGTTTCATTCGATTTATTCTATTCTTAATTCATAAAGTTCATCAACTTTCCAAACACCAATTGGATTAGAATAGGAGCAAAGAAAATTGAAAAGAAAAAGATCAATGTGATTTTCAACCTTAGTTCTTCTTTATGCTTGATATATAAAGGTATTCCCTCCCATAAAATATACACGGCATAAAATTGCATCATATAAGCTATCAACCTTAATTCAGGAAGAACTCCTACTATTATAGTCTGTAAAAATATTAAAACAAAGCTATAACCAATTAGTTTTAAACTAATCGTTCTATCTACTTCAATAGAGAATGCATTTGAAAGTATTTTTTCTACTATAAAGCACGACAAATATACTCCACCAAATAAAGCGATAATGATGGTACAACAATAAGTTAAAGCATCTTGAAACACTCCATATGCTTTCTCAGCATCACTACTAAATAGCCTACCCAGAAATACGGATAAACTAGATATAGCAAGCAAAGGGTAAACAAAAGATGTCAACACCTCTTGTTTACCCTCACTTTTAATTTCTTTCCAAGCCTGAATAGGTTTGGTTAATAATAATAGAATACGTTTAAATAAATTCTTATAGTCCAAAATTAATCTATTTTTATCTTAAACTCTGGCAAATCCTTGTCTCCTTCGCCAAGTTTATTTGTTTTAATTTTTACACTGATAGAGTCTGACAAGTCTAAATCAGGATATTTAGTCATAAGATACTCTCTGGGTACTCGATAACTAAGGTTCATAGATAACTGATTAGAACCAATACTTCCATTTACCTCTTTTCTAGTATCTACAAGACGCAAATCTAAGGTATTATCTTTAGCTTCTTCAATGAATAACGAAAAATCCTTCATAACAGGAGCGTTAATATTATCATAGTAGAAACTTACACCAACAGTGATATAATTATGAATACCCCATGGTTTTACTACATCTGCAAAAGGAGTAAAATCACCTTCATTTAGATCCAATGTATCTGACTTTAAATTAAAATCCAATACAGGGATCAACTGAAATTGCTCAATTTTAATTTGAGTTGTTTTTCTAGTCTTTTGCACTTCATCCACATAAGAAAAATAAATGATAGCTCTTTCTGGAATAACTGTTTCTCCAGCTTCATTTTTTAATTGAAGCACTTCCGAGTTAATAGCAGAATACCTATTACCGCTATCTCCTAACAAGTCTTCAACATAAAGGCCATTGTTGACTATTGTCATAAATTCACCCCCATCTATACTTGTCCCACCACTATTGGAATCAAAGCAAGACGTTGTAAATATTAATAAGAAGCTAAGTGCTAGAGTAAGAAGAATACTAGTTTTTTTCATGATACACGATATTTAAATTCAATTATATTTTTAATACTTACTTCCCCTTTTTCAAGGTTCTATAATTATTAAATGATAAGAGAACTTAAATACTGCATCTATTCTTTAACTATAGTTGCAAAATCTTCAATATGATCATCTACATAGCTCGCTATGAGTGTAGTAATTAATTCTTCCTCTTCAAAAAACGTTTCTTCTATTTCATCAAAAGCTTCATATTCTTCATACATCGCCATAAATTCTTCTTCAGTTCTTTCTTTTACCAAATCTACTTTATGAACGTCATAAATTTCTTTAGCCCTATATATTAACTTTGAAAAATCTTTCAATCCCCAAAGACGCATTGCTTTAGCAAAAGGATTCTCAAAGATATAAGGTCCATATCCATTTTGAATCAGCTGACAAAATCCTCCAACCATAACCTCATCTAAAAAGTAATGATAAGCCAATAAGGTATGCTGATCTCCATTTAAAGCACCCATTTTATCAGAGGTTAATTCTCCTAAAAGAGCAGCTTTATAGCTATCCGTAAAAATTCTCAAAAAGCTATCCATACCCTCAGCTGCAGCTTTCTGAATATCCTTCTCTTTTATTTCAACCATATTTATTTCTATTTTGTAGCAAAGATAAATGTTTTTCAAGTCATTGTCTCCTATTTTCAAATAAAAAGAGTGTAAATTAATATGCTAACAAGCCATAATTGGCAACTCTATATTACAATATTAAAGTCTTATAGGCTTGAAGGTTTAACGTTTCAAAAAAGTATCTTTTCTCAATTTGTATTGAAAAATAAAACAACTACCTTTGTGTTCCATTCAAAACGACATATTAAAACAGGCTACATATTTTTAATATATAATTATAAATAGAGTTAATTATGACTTATTCACACGAAGTGGAACACATGTGTGTTGTAAAACAAGGTCCAAACCACGGACCAGCTCCAATTCCTGAAGAAGGTAAATGGGTAAAATCAAAAGAAATTGTTGACATTTCAGGTTTAACTCACGGTGTGGGTTGGTGTGCTCCTCAACAAGGTGCATGTAAACTTACATTAAATGTTAAAGAGGGAATCATTCAAGAAGCACTTATTGAAACAATAGGTTGCTCTGGTATGACTCACTCTGCAGCTATGGCTTCAGAAATCCTTCCTGGAAAAACTATTCTTGAAGCATTAAACACAGACTTAGTTTGTGATGCTATCAATACTGCAATGCGTGAACTTTTCCTACAAATTGTTTATGGTCGTACCCAATCAGCATTCTCTGAAGGCGGTCTAACAATTGGTGCAGGTCTAGAAGACTTAGGTAAAGGTCTACGTAGCCAAGTTGGTACTTTATATGGTACATTAGCTAAAGGTCCTCGTTACCTTGAAATGGCTGAAGGCTACATCAAGACTATCGCATTAGATGAAAATGATGAAATCTGCGGATACGAATTTGTACACATGGGCAAATTCATGGATGAGATTAGAAAAGGCACAGATGCTAACGAAGCTTTGAAAAAAGTTACCGGTACATACGGTCGCTTCACTGAAGAAACTGGTGCAGTTAAATTCATCGACCCACGTCAAGACTAATCAATTAAGGAGGAAAACAATTATGGCATTATTTGAAAGTTACGATCGTCGTATCGAAAAAATAAACGCAGCGTTAAACGCTAACGGAATTAAAGATATCGAAGAAGCTAAAGCTATTTGTGCTGGTATTGGTATCGATCCATACAAAACTTGTGAAGAAACTCAACCTATCTGCTTTGAAAATGCTAAATGGGCATACGTAGTAGGTGCTGCTATAGCAATCAAAAAAGGTTGCAAAGATGCTGCAGAAGTTGCTGAAGCTATTGGTATTGGTCTTCAAGCATTCTGTATCCCTGGATCTGTTGCAGAAGATCGTAAAGTAGGTATCGGTCATGGTAACCTAGCAGCTCGTCTTCTTCGCGAAGAAACTAAATGTTTTGCATTCTTAGCTGGTCACGAATCATTCGCAGCAGCTGAAGGTGCAATTAAAATTGCTGCAAAAGCAGACAAAGTACGTAAAGAACCACTTCGTTGTATTCTTAACGGTCTTGGTAAAGATGCAGCTCAAATCATCTCTCGTATTAATGGCTTCACTTATGTTGAAACTGAATTTAATTACTATACTTCAGAACTTACAGTAGTTAAAGAAATCGCATACTCTAACGGCGCTCGTGCAAAAGTTAGATGCTTCGGTGCTGACGATGTAAGAGAAGGTGTAGCTATTATGCATCACGAAGGTGTTGACGTTTCTATTACAGGTAACTCAACTAACCCAACTCGTTTCCAACACCCTGTTGCTGGAACATACAAAAAAGAATGTATGGAGTTAGGTAAGAAATACTTCTCTGTAGCTTCTGGTGGTGGTACTGGCCGTACTCTTCACCCAGACAACATGGCTGCAGGTCCTGCATCATACGGTATGACAGATACTATGGGACGTATGCACTCTGATGCTCAGTTTGCTGGTTCTTCTTCTGTACCTGCTCACGTAGAAATGATGGGATTCTTAGGTATGGGTAACAACCCAATGGTAGGATGTACTGTTGCTGTTGCAGTAGACGTTGCTACACACTTATAAGAATTTATTCATTATATAGATATGTAAAAGGGATATTCCATGGAATATCCCTTTTTTTATTCCAGATCCTCACAGTCAATTATTATTCATCAGTGTGAATAATAATTGATTAATCTTTTTTCACATCAACTATTTTAAAGATACCAACAATACATATACAACTAATAATCAACGTATTAAAATAGAAACAAGATATATTACAGACTTATACATTATATTTTTTATATTTTTTTTCTTATTTAGATGCAGTAATTATCATCCGAATGCATTTTACTATTGAAATCGATTTAAAATACAGAACTGAATTCAGCTCACAAAAATTTTCTTAAACCATAAAAATTACAAAAATGAAATCTTTAAAAAATTTTCATAAAACTCTATTTGCTGTAGCTGTACTTTGTTTAAGTGTAGGATTTGCATCATGCTCTGATGACGATGATGATCCAGTAGCTCCGGGTATTGAAGAATTAATGGGTATGCCAGGTACTTATAACGGATCTGTAACGGTTCTAACTCCACGAGCTGACGAATCTGAACAACCAGCTAAAGATCTAACACTCGTTGTTACAAAAGATAAAGAACTAAAATTTAACAATTTCCCAATTAAAGATATCATATATAGTTTATATGAAACAGCAGAAGAAGCTGATGCTGTTCTTGAAGAAATAGGTAATTTAGAAAAGAACTTTTCTTTTGAAACGAAAGAAATATTAGAAGAGGAACAACAAATTAAATTTGATGTTGACACTGAAGATATTGAAATACCTTTGGAAAATGGTGTGATTATTAAAATTGCACTAGATGATAATGAAGAGTTAGGTCTTTATGCTAAAAGTGAAAATACTGAAAAAATCACATTCAAATTATCTTATAAAGCAGAAAAAGTCACTCCTGCCGAACCAGAAGCAAAAGAAGATTCGACTCCAACTGAGCCAACAAAATCAGGTATATATAACTTTAGCTTTGAAAAAATTACTAAATAATTTTATTGATTTAAAATTCATAAATAAAGAGGATAGTAAGATATTGAATCTTGCTATCCTCTTTGTATTTTAGAGTAAATCTTGCTGCTAAAACAGTGTAAACACATAGGTGTATGAGAATATCATGTCGGTGTCATCGTATCATCATGACACCGACATGATGATACGATGACACCGATATGTCTTTATCATATTAGTATCCCTATAATTTAAAAATCAAATAAAACTCATTAGTATTATCTGAATAAAAAATAATATTCAACTCCTAGAAGAACAAGTGTTGATGAAACAATCCTATCAAAAAAAACAAATCTAATAGGAATCTTCTTAAAGGATCAAAAAAACATGAAATAATCATTTATCTTAATTATTAAGGATTGATGACTGACATCTATTGAGCTTTTAGGATTAATATACTAGCGAATTGTTACAAAATCGATTCCTTTTTATAGAAAAAGTCATACCCTTTCTTTATCTTTGCTTATATTGAAAATATTTGTTCAAAATAATATACTATGAAAGATTTTCTTAAATACACATTAGCCACAATAACAGGATTATTCCTTACTGGAGTTTTACTGTTCTTTTTCCTGTTTTCTGTAGTAATAGGTAGTATTATTTCGTCTTCAGACAAAGACGTAATTGTAAAAGAATCATCTGTTCTTGAGCTAAAACTAGAAGGGAGTCTTAGTGAAAGAGCATTAGAAAACCCTCTAGCTGATCTTTTTGACATAAATCCACTTAATTCTAGTCAAAGTTCTGTGGGACTAAATGATCTATTAAGTTCAATAAAGAAAGCAAAAAATCATTCTAATATCAAAGGTATATATATTGAAGCAAAAAACTTGAGTGCTTCTTTTGCCTCACTCGAAGCAATTCGAAAAGCACTTATCGATTTTAAAGAATCAGGAAAATTTATTATTTCATACGCAGATCAATACACACAAGGACTTTATTATTTGGCTTCAGTAGCTGATGAGGTACATCTAAACCCTAAAGGAGGACTTCTATGGGCAGGATTGGCTGCACAACCTATGTTTTATACTACTCTTTTAAAAAACATAGGTGTAGATATGCAGATTTTTAAAGTGGGTACCTATAAATCTGCTGTAGAGCCTTATACAGAAACAAAAATGAGCCAAGCCAACAAAGAACAAGTTTCTGTTTTTCTAAATGATATTTGGTCACATATTGTATCAGGAGTATCTACTGCTCGTAATATCTCACAAGAAAAACTTCAAGAATATGCTGATAAGATGGTACTTTTTCAGCCCACAGAGTTTGCTTTAAACAATCATTTGGTAGATAAGCTTTCATACCGCTATGATGTTCAGAATGCTATAAAAGAAAAACTTAATGGAGAAAAAGCAAATTACATTTCATTCAAAAAAATGAAACATGTATTCATCCCGAAAGATCAAACAAAAAAGAAAGATGGAAACATCGCTATATATTATGCTGAAGGAGATATTGTAGATGCAAGTAACAAGTTTGCTTCTGCTATTGTTGGTGAATCTGTTGTAAAAGATTTAAAGAAATTAGAGGAAAACGAAAACATCAAAGCTGTTGTACTTAGAGTCAACTCCCCAGGAGGCAGTGCTTATGCTTCTGAACAAATATGGAAAGCTGTAGTAGATCTTAAAGCTAAAAAGCCAGTAATTGTTTCTATGGGTGATTATGCAGCTTCGGGTGGATACTATATATCTGCAGCTGCCGACCATATTATAGCAGAACCTACTACCTTAACAGGATCAATCGGTATTTTTGCCATGATTCCTAGCTTTGAAAAAGTAGCAAATAAAGTAGGACTCAACTTTGATGTAGTCAAAACTAATAAACATGCAGATTTTGGTAGCATCTTCAGAAATTTCAATGCAGATGAAAGACAACTACTACAGTTTTATATTGAAGAAGGCTATGGTCTATTCATAAAAAGATGTGCTGATGGTAGAGGTATCTCAGAAGAAGAAATTCGCAAAATTGCTGAAGGTAGAGTATGGACCGGTGCTAAAGCTAAAGAAATCGGACTTATAGATGAACTAGGAGGACTAAATGATGCTTTAGAATATGCAGCCTCTAAGGCAGGTCTTACTACCTATAATGTAAGAACTTACCCTACACAACCAGACTTCTTTGAACAACTTCTGCAAATGACTTCACAAGATATGGTGAAAACTTACATAGAAAACAGTAAATTTAAAGACTTATTTAATCAAGCTGAATATATAGAACGTCTTTCAGAAGATTCTTTCTTACAAGCAAGACTCCCCTATATTCTAAATTTTCAATAAGCATATAACAAGAATAATCTTTTAGATGAACAATCAGAATCATCACATACAAATAAAAAAATGGCTTAGTCCTATTTCGTTTTTATACGGAATAGGTGTTAGGCTACGTAATAAACTCTTCGACTGGAATATTTTAAAACAGCAAACCTATAAGCTACCTATAATATGTATTGGCAACATCACTGTAGGTGGAACAGGTAAAACACCCCATACAGAATATATTCTGTCTTTGTTATCTGAAAAACATAACACAGCAGTATTGAGTAGAGGCTATAAACGAAAAACAAAAGGATTTGTATTAGCATCTGCCAAAAGCACTGCTGAAGACATAGGAGATGAACCTTTTCAGATTAAGCAAAAATTCCCAAATGCAACGATAGCTGTTGATGCAGATAGAAGAAGAGGTATTGAACATTTAATAAAGAGTAAAGATCCAATAGTCGAAGCCATTTTGCTAGATGATGCCTTCCAACATCGGTATGTAAAAGCGGGTTTAAATATATTGCTTACAGATTATCATCGATTAATCTGCGATGACAAACTTTTACCCTCTGGTTTGCTAAGAGAACCAATATCTGGCAAAACAAGAGCAAATATAGTTATTGTTACCAAATGCCCAGACGATATAAAGCCAATAGACTTTAATATTATAGGGAAAAGACTAGATTTATACCCTTTTCAAAAATTATACTTTTCTACCTTTAAGTATGGAAATTTATATCCTGTATTTAAGGAAGATAAAGCCCAAAAGATAGACTTAGAAAGTCTTAGCTCCTATGATAGTCTTTTATTATTAACTGGTATTGCCAACCCAATCTACCTTCAAGACGAATTAAAAAAGTATTCCGATACGATTACATATCAGAGCTATAAAGATCATCACGATTTTACAACTAGAGATATTAAAGATATTGAAGATAAATTTTCATCATTATCAGGTGATAATAAGCTCATAATAACTACAGAAAAAGATGCGATGAGATTATTAAGTAATCCTCATCTCAGCTCAAATATAAAAGATTGTATATATGCTATCCCTATTGAGATAGAAATATTACAAGAAAAACAATCAGTATTTAATCAAAATATTTTAGACTATGTTAGAGAAGATAAAAGAAACTGCTAGTTTCCTTAAAAACAAGATGACTACAAAACCTGAAACTGCAATTATTTTAGGTACTGGCTTAGGAAGCCTTGTGAATGAGATTGAAAACAAATATGAAATTTCATATACTGAAATCCCTAATTTCCCTGTTTCAACAGTAGAAGGTCATAGCGGAAAACTTATTTTTGGACAACTTGGTGGTAAAGATATTATGGCTATGCAAGGCCGTTTCCACTACTATGAGGGCTACTCTATGAAGGAAGTTACTTTCCCTGTAAGAGTAATGAAAGAACTAGGTATCAAAACTCTATTTGTATCGAATGCATGCGGTGGAATGAATCCTAATTTTGAAATTGGCGACTTAATGATTATTACAGATCACATCAATTTCTTCCCAGAACATCCACTAAGAGGTAAGAACATATATGGCGATCGTTTCCCAGATATGAGCCAAGCTTATGACAAAGGTCTTATTAACCAAGCTAAAGAAATAGCTAAAGAAATGAAGATTACTGTCAAAGAAGGAATTTATCTAGGTACACAAGGACCTACATTTGAATCTCCTGCTGAATACAAAATGTTCCACATCTGGGGTGCTGATGCAGTAGGTATGTCAACTGTTCCTGAAGTTATAGTAGCAAACCATGCTGGTATCCGTGTATTTGGTTGCTCAGTAATTACAGACTTAGGTGTTGAAGGAAAGATCGTTGAAGCTTCTCACGAAGAAGTACAGATTGCTGCTGATGCTGCTCAGCCAAAAATGACAGCTATTATGCGTGAACTTATCAACAGAGCTTAAATAACGAATGGGAACAGAAATATCAACTATCGGTGAATTTGGACTGATTAAGAGGCTTACAGAAGACATAAAACTAGTTAACTCATCTTCTATTAAAGGAGTGGGTGATGATGCTGCTGTTCTTTCTTATCCATCTGACAAACGGATTTTAGTTACTACAGACATGCTAATGGAAGGTGTTCACTTTGATTTAGTGTACACTCCCCTCAGACATTTGGGATATAAATCTGCTGTAGTCAATTTCTCGGATATCTATGCTATGAACGGTACTCCTAAGCAGATTACTGTTTCTATTGCAATCTCTAAACGCTTTGAAATAGAGCATATAGATGAATTCTTTAGTGGAATCAAATTGGCTTGTGAAAACTATGGAGTAGATATTGTAGGTGGCGACACTACGTCATCTCTTACTGGTTTTGCAATTAGCATTACCTGTATCGGAGAAGTAGACAAAGATAAAATCGTATGCCGCGATGGAGCAAAAGAAACAGACCTTGTATGTGTTACAGGAAACCTAGGCGCATCTTATATGGGTTTACAGCTTCTAGAAAGAGAAAAAGCAGTATTTAGAACAAGTAAAGCAGATGATATTCAACCTGATTTTGCGGGTAAAGAATATATCCTAGAGCGACAACTCAAACCTGAAGCTCGAAAAGATATTATTGAAGCTCTTGATAAAGCTGGAATTATACCTACCTCTATGATGGACATATCAGACGGATTATCTTCTGAATTACTACACATTTGCAACCAAAGCCAAGTAGGCTGTAGAATCTATGAAGAAAATATTCCTATAGATTATCAAACAGCAGTTATGGCAGAAGAGTTACAGATGAGCCCTATGACAGCTGCTCTTAATGGAGGAGAAGATTACGAGTTGTTATTCACTGTGCCTCTAGCTAATCACGAAAAGATAAGTTCTATTCCTGGAGTTAAATTACTAGGTCATATTACTAAAAAAGACTTAAGTGCCGCTTTAATCACAAAAGATGGCAAAGAATTAGAGCTCCAAGCACAAGGATGGAACCCTTTAATAAACAAATAGTTATACTATAATTAAAAGGAGTAGAAAATAAATGTCAACATTTTCTACTCCTTTCTTTTTAAATTTATTTGTAGATCAAATTTATTTACCTATATTTGCAATCGCAAAAGCAAAGCAATTGGTGCCATAGCTCAGTTGGTAGAGCAAAGGACTGAAAATCCTTGTGTCCCTGGTTCGATTCCAGGTGGTACCACAAAAAAGCCTCGAAGAATTCTTCGAGGCTTTTTTGTTTATAAGTATTACCACTTTAAAACTTAATCTCTCCTGCCCCTTATTCCTTACCTCTCTCTATCACAACCAATTTTTAAAGCAAGTATTATCCTTTTTGATAGCTTAAAAGGGGTCAGTCCGTAAAGTTGGGGATTTAACAATTAGTCCATTTCTACTTCCCTTATAAAATATTACTTTTGATCCATGAAAAAGAAAGCAATCGATTATAAGGATATATTGTCCATGTTCCTTCCTAAAGGCATGCTTGACTATTTTGATTTTACCGACTATTCAGACATGGGTGATTATTATATATTCTCTCTTGAAGAGAAAAATAGTATACCAGACGAGCATTCAAGTCTTCCACTAGTTTCCAAAGGTTTTTATCCAACAATAACAGTTACAGATTTTCCTGTTCGCGACCGCACTGTATACTTGAAAGTTAGACGTCGCAGATGGGAGGATAAGCAAACTGGTAAGACATACAGCAGAGACTGGAAATTGGTTGCAGACGGGACTAGGATAACAGCCGAGTTTGGTTCTTTTTTAAAAGAGTTACATTGACAATCATGAAGTTAGCATAAAAGTAGTAGCTGACTTCTGCCATCTGAAGTCGAAGACACTTAACGATTACTACAAGGAACATCTAAGTGGTTATCGTTCTTGGAATCAGCTCTCTCATGCTGATCAGTACATGTATTTTAAAGACAATTTAGGTGAGAACATATCTATTGACGAAACAGCCCTAAGCAACGGAGAGTTATACACCATTGTAACGGGTAAGGCTGGTCATGGTAAGCATGGTACGATTATAGCTATGATAAAGGGAACAAAGGCTGACGATGTATGTAGATATCTGATGAAGTTACCAGAAGGAAAACGTAGGATGGTCAAGAACGTGACTCTTGACATGGCCGGAAGTATGAGGCAGATAGCCAAGAGATGCTTTCCTTACGCTACACAGATCATAGACCGTTTCATGTACAAAAGTTGATGCAGGATGCATTGCAGGAGCTGCGCGTGCAATACCGCTGGCAAGCTATTGAGCAGGAGAACTCAAACATAAAAAGAGCAAGGAAAGAAAAGAGAAAATATATACCTCCATGTTTTGATAACGGGGATACCATAAGACAGCTTCTTGTACGCAGCAGATATCTACTATTCAAAAGTCCTGATAAATGGACAGACTCCCAAAGAATAAGGGCTGAGATACTCTTTAAGCAGTTTGACGACATAAAACAATTCTATTATTTGACTTTACAACTTGGACAGATATACTCACATAACTACGATAAAAATGTTGCCAGGGTAAAGCTTGCACTGTGGTTCAATAAGGTAGAGCAGTGGAATTACCCTCAGTTCAATACGGTAATAGAAACCTTTAAAAATCACAATGATAGGATATTAAATTTCTTTGAAAACAGACTTACCAATGCTTCAGCTGAATCTTTCAATGCCAAACTTAAATCTTTCAGAGCTACATTCAGAGGAGTAGATGATGTAAAATTCTATCTGTATAGAGTGATGATGCTATACGCCTAATTGTTAAATCCCCAAGAATACGGACTGACCCCTTAAAAGCTGGTAAGGAATTAATAAATAGAGAATTTACTAAAGTGCATATTCGTTATAAACCTTAGCATTTACTTATCTTAGAGGGCAAAACACACAATCAACATGAAAAAGATTTTTTACCTATTAACTATTCTATTATTATCTACTAATTTGAATGCCCAAATTAGTGTTATTGAAAAAGGAAAACCGAAAGGACGAATTATTATTAACCAATCTGAGCCCATCAACCAAGAGGCCTCAAATTTACTTAACCACTTTTTAAAGGAAATATGAGGAACAGAACTTAGTATCGTGTCTGAATCTACAAAGATTAAAAAAGGAGACATCTTAATTGGATTAAAAACTCCTGAGAATTCCGATTTGATTAAAGATATCACTGAAGATGGTTTTCTTATTCAATCCAACTCCAACAACCTATCGATTATAGGTGATCAAGGTAAAGGAGCTCTTTACGGAGTAGTTTCTCTATTAGAAGACTATCAAGGTATTCGCTATTTAAAAGAACAGGCTTATACCCTTACTCCATCATCAGATGTTTCTTTCCCCGAAAATATTATTCAACTAGAGAATCCTTCTTTTAAGTACAGACAAACTCAAGCATATAGTACACATACTGATCCTATTTATAAAATATGGCACAGACTAGAAGAACCTCAAGAAGAGTTTGCTGCTGGCTACTGGGTTCATACCTTTAACAAACTATTACCTGCTGCAGAATATGGCGAAGAGCACCCTGAGTATTATGCCTTTTTGAATGGTCAAAGACATCCAGGTACTGTTAGTCAATGGTGTTTAACTAATGATGAAGTATTTGATATCGTAGTAAACCGTATTGATTCTATATTCAAAGCAAACCCTGATAAACACATCATTTCTGTTAGCCAAAATGATAGTCAGATTTACTGTCAATGTGAAAAATGCAAGGCTATCATCGATAAAGAAGGAACACCTGCTGGTCCTATCATTTACTTTTTGAATAAGTTAGCTCAAAAATATCCAGACAAAGAATTTTCTACCTTAGCCTATCTCTTTTCTGTACCCGCTCCAAAATACATCAAACCATTGCCTAATGTAAACATTATGCTATGTGACATTGATGCTTATAGAGAGGTTACATTAACAGAGAATCCTTCTGGTCAAGAGTTTGTAAAAGAGATGGAGGCATGGTCTAAAATTACAAATAACATCTACGTATGGGATTATGGTATCAACTTTGATAATTATGTAGCGCCCTTCCCTAACTTCCATATCTTACAACCCAATATGAAGCTTTTCAAAAAAAATGGTGCGACAAGACATTTCTCACAAATTGCAGGCTCAAAAGGTGGAGATTTTTCAGAGTTGAGAAGCTATATTGTAAGTAAGCTTTTATGGAATGTAAATGCTGATGTGGAATCCATAATGAAGGGATTTTTAAAAGACTTTTATGGCGAAGCTGCAGCTCCATATATTTATGATTATATCAAACTAAGAGAAGGTGCTTTACTAGGTAGTCAGATACCTTTGTGGATCTACGATACTCCTGTTACACATAAAGAGGGTATGTTAAATGATCAGCTGATGAGAAGATATAATCAGTTGTTTGACAAAGCTGAAGATGCTGTGAAAAATGATCCTATCTATTTAGCCCGAGTAAGAGAAGAAAGACTTCCTCTTCAATATTCTGAATTAGAAATCATCAGAACAAGAAACGATCTTGACAAATCTAATCTAGGCGAAAAAGTAGAACTATTCAGAAATAGAGCAGCAGAATATGGTGTAGTGAGCTTAAATGAGCGTAGAAATTTTATTGAAGACTATTGTAAACAATATATCGAAAGAAATTTACCTGCAACAAAACAAAGCCTAGCATTAGGTGCAGATATCCTATTTGTAGATGCACCCAATAAGCCCTACGATGAAATGAAAGTAGCACTTACCGACGGACTATACGGTGGCGCTACATTTAATGATGGCTGGGTAGGCTGGGAAGGTAGAGATGGGGAATTCATTATCGACCTTGGAGAAACAAAGGATATTCAATCGGTTGAAACTGATTTCTTGCACAAACTAGGTTCTTGGGTATTATTACCTAAAAACATACAAGTTTCTACATCAATTGACAACAAGAAATACACAGAAATGGGATCTATAGAGATACCTGAAGATAAAGATATTGAAGTGAAATTTGTAACTTTTCCTATCCGTAGCAATCAAAAAGTGACTGCGAGATACATCCGTATAAAAGTAGGCACTATCGGGTTATGCCCTACTTGGCACTACGGTGTAGGACATCCTGCTTGGTTCTTCATAGATGAAGTCAATGTATATTAAGAAACTAAAACGGAAGGACTATCTCTAAATGAGGTAGTCCTTTTTTTATATCTATCTCCCACTTGAGTTTAATTCAACAAACTAATTTATAGGAATTTCATTTTACAGAATTCGAATAAAAATACATTTTCAGAAAGAGGTTTTACATGACTTAGTTATAAGTGCGCTCGATCAGGGTAAAAAGACTAACATGTCGGTGTCATGTCATGACGATGTCGGTGTTAAAACTTTATGACTCTTTTTTTATTAAAATACATGTATAAACATCCTTTTAGTATCTTATAAATATTCATCTCAATATTACGTTATAAATCTCATCTTACCACAAGTAGCAAAACCTCTTATAGGCTTCTTCACTTAAAGGATACTTTTGTATCTTTATCTTCCATCTAGCCGAATATATACATGAACCTTCTAAGTAACAAGATAAAAGAAATGACAAAGGTTACTGATGATGAGTTACAACTTATTCTCAGTAAATTTAAATCTGCCCGTTTCAAAAAAGATGAATTTCTCATTTTTTCAGAACAAGAGCAAAATCAAAAGATGTTTTTTGTGCGACAAGGCTGTTTAAGAATATTCTTTGTCAATAAAGAAGGCATTGAATCTACCCGACACCTCATTTTTGAAAATCATTTCGCTACTACTCTAACCAACTTCATCACTGACTTACCTAGCTTGGAATACATCCAAGCATTAGAAAATTGTGATGTCAATTATATTCTCAAAAAAGATTTCTTTAGGTTGTTAGAAACTATTCCTTGTTGGGAAATATTTTATAGAAAGTACTTAGAATATGCGTATGTAACCAACACTAGCCGACTAGAGTCTTTCATTACGTTATCTGCTCTAAAGCGATACAAATTACTGCTCAACCAAAATCCTGTTATTGTACGTAGGTTATCCAATAAAATTGTGGCCTCTTACCTCAGCATATCACAAGAAACATTGAGCCGTCTGAAATCAAAGCTATAAGTAGATCAAGTACTATTTTGACAAATGTCAATGATTTAGAGTTTTCATACTTCTAATTTTGCAATCACCAACAAATTGAAAGATGAAACAAATTAAAAATCACATAGATAGACTCAAGAGATTAAAACAAGAAGAGCTAATTCAACTGCTCTTTATCACTCTGTTTTATACGATACAAATATTATTTATAGCTCTAGTTTTCCCTCAAAAAACCATTTTGTTACCACAAATAAATTCCACTTTTGTACTGATCACTCTATATCTACTTTGTGCTATTATAGGGACCCAAATGCACCAATTAAAAGACCATATTACATTACTTTTTACTCTTTATTGCGGCATAAGTATAGGTACTATATTAACAACAAAACCTTATGAAATTTTAGAAATGGGAGCATTAAGTGGTGCACTCAGTGGTGCAATATTATACAGTTTAAAGCATCAAGTACATCGGTTTATTTATACTCGGAAACTAGCTTATCACTTACTTATGAAGACTTATAGAGCTAGTTTTGCTCTTTCGGTCATTGCTGTTCTAATATTCTTAACCATACAAGCAGAAACAAGGCAACTTTATCTTATAGTAATAATAGCTCTATTGAGTCTTGCAATTCAATTCAATCATAAAATATCAAATCTTATTCATAAAAAACAAACAAAATGAAACAAGTAATATGCTCCATAGAAACAGGAATTAAAGAATTACAAAAGGTAATTTTCTCATCGTAGTAGATGATAAAAACAGAGAAAATGAAGGCGATTTAATTATTGCTGCAGAAATGATAACTACTGAGAAAGTTAATTTCATGGAACAAAAAGCCAGAGGATTAATTTGTACTCCTATGACAAAAACAAGGTGTCAAGAGCTGCAACTGCCTATGATGACTTACAGCAATACATCTGAACAGGAAACACCCTTTACCATCTCTATTGACTACAAAAAAAGAGGATGTACAACAGGTATATCTGCCTATGATAGGGCTCAAACTATATTAGCACTCACCTAGCATGATACCATGCCCGAAGACTTTGGTAGGCCTGGTCATGTTTTTCCCTTAAGAGCTAAAGCAAACGGAGTATTGGAAAGAGCAGGACATACAGAGGCTGTAGTTGATCTGATGAAATTAGCAAAACTGAAACCAATAGGTGTACTTATAGAAATAAAAAATGAAGATGGCTCCATGTCTAGGATGCCCGATTTAATAAAATTTGCTGATAAGTATGATTTTAAAATAATATCTATCGCCGATTTAATAACTTACAGGAATAAATACAAAGATTCCCTTATAACACAATTAGAATGACTTTTTATCAATTATATAAAAAATTAAAACCTTACGTCCGACCTTATCGTTGGATTATTGGTATCACACTATTTTTCACAGCATTGGGATCTTTCGTAGGACAAGTCAATGCATTCATTATGAAGTACACGGTAGATGGTATAAGCGATTACATCACTCACCAAGAAACAGTACGCAACGGATTTTTGCTATTACTCTTTGTAGGAACAGCTTTCATTGGCAAAGAGCTAATCCATGTATTTATACAGATTGGTCAAAAGTTTTATGGCGAAAAGCTAAGAATTTTTATTTCTAAGGACTTAGCACAAACGATTATCAATAAAATTTTAACGTATAATGTCTCCTTCTTTACTAGTGACGACAATCAATCAGGCAAACTGCAAACTCGTATTGATAAAGGGGTAGATAGCTTAACCCGACTTGTACAAAACTTTTTTATTGATATATTACCTCTCTTTGCCACTGCTTTAGTTGCCTTGTTAATGATGTTTTACTCCAACTGGATCATAGGAGTTATCGGTCTATGCGTTATTCCCATTTACTTTTATGCAAGCACAAAGCAAGCGCAAAGACTGAAAGGATCTCGTCAATACATCAAAAAGTTTAGAGAAGAAAAGAGTCATGGTATTATCACTATTTTAGAGTCGATCTTAGTCATAAAATCTTTTGTAAGAGAAGATATAGAGGAAGAAAAGCAACTTCAGCTTCAAAATAATCTAACTTTTGCTCAAATTAGTATTCGCAAAATAAGAACTCTTTTTGAGGCCTCTAAAGACATCATAGAACAACTCGGACTGACTCTCATTATTCTTATTACCACCTATTTCATTATCAATGGGCAAATGACTATTGGAGCAATCATGTTTAACATCATGCTTTTCAATAATGTAGCTGCTCCAATTAGACAATTTCATCGTATCTATGGAGAGATGCACGATGCTTTAATCTATTCTGAAAGTTACTTCGAGATATTAGAAGCCGACTCCCAGAAAGAACAATCGGGTAGTTATATCCCCGAAAAATTAAAAGGTAAATTTGAAATAAAGAACGTTAGCTTTACTTATCCAAATGGAACAGAAGCACTTAAGAATATCAATATAACAATTGAACCTCAAGAGATTACAGCTTTAGTTGGTCTATCAGGAGCAGGAAAGACGACGATAGTCAATCTTTTAGATCGTTTTTACGAACCTAGTTCAGGACAAATTTTATTAGATGGTGTTCCATTACAAGACTACGATACTCACTTTTTAAGAGAAAATATAGGGCTTGTGTTACAAAAGAATCACATATTCAATGGTTCTATCGAAGAAAACATAAGATATGGCAACCCTACTGCTCCATTTGAAGAGGTGATAGATGCTGCTAAAAAAGCACACATTCATGAGCAAATTATGGAGATGCCGGATAAGTATAATACAAAAGCTCTTAATTTATCAGGAGGGCAGCAACAACGTATTGCTATAGCCAGATTGTTTCTAAAAAATCCACCTATTATCTTTTTAGATGAACCCACAGCCAGCCTTGATGCTATTGCTACTGAGCAGATAAAAAACAGTATTGATGCTATTAAGCAAAACCGCACTGTGATTATAATTTCTCACAGCATATCTCAAATCATAGATTCCGACACCATTTATTCTATGAATAAAGGTCGAATAGCAGAATGTGGATCACATGAAGAAATTTATCAAATGGGAGGCACCTATTCTCAGATATTTGACTCTATGGTAAGAAGCCTCAATATTGAGAAAATATCACAAACTATCAAAAAATAATTGTATAGGATTCACGCATCTTTTATGTCTGAATCCTATCTCTTATCTTACTCCAAGCATGAGTGTCGAAAAGACAACTTTGACGCATGGTGTGATACATTTCTTTAAAACGGGAAAAAGGAATAACGAAACTTAAAATATTTTCCTCAAAATAAGGTCTAACAGAGGGATCAAAGAAACCGATAAAAGTTGAGCGTCCTTGCTTCTTATTTTCTAAAACAGCTCTAGTTACAACTGTACTACACCCAGAGCCGAATAAAGATTGCACTGCTGAATCGGAGTTATTATCAAAATATGCCCAAGTTGCTAACCCCGATAAGATATCTGGAGTAACCAAAAATAACAATCCTTCAATAAGATCAAAAGAATCAATTAAATCTAACCGAGCAAAGTTAAGATAAGCTCCTTTAGCCTTAGGAACTTGCATTTTGTCAATAAAACTACATACCATTTCTGGTGTCTGTTTATATCGTTCTTTCAACGAAACGAACTGAGGAATATAATCATTCATCTCGGCAAATCCTGTGTAAAACTTCCCTCCCCCACAACCTATATTCGCTTCATTTAAACTAATAGGAATTCCATCTCTAACCAATTTCAGTCCTTTAAATAAACAACCATTTATTTTATCCGTTTCGGCAATAGCCTCAGCAGAGTACCAAAAAGCAATAGGCAACTCAGCTCTTTCTGAAAAGGCCTCTTTATAGTTTAATATGAAACTCTTAATATCCATAGCTCATTCCTCCTTATCCTAAGATATTAATTATCTTTGATACGAAGAAAAATTAAATATGAAAACTAAATTAGACGAATACGTCGGGTATAATATTTTTGTTGTTGCCAGCCTGCTGAAAAGGCAAATCTTTAGAATATTATCCAAACAAAATATTAATATCACGCCTGATCAATGGATTGTACTCAGCTATATTTGGGAAAACGATGGTCAAACAATTAGCGAGTTAGTTAAAAACTCTAATAAAGATTTTGCTAATGTCACTCGGATTATTAATAAGCTAGTAAAGTTGGGGTATGTTATTAAAGAACATAGCAAAGAAGATGGACGTAGTGTTATTGTGTACGCTACTAAGGAAGCGAGAATACTCGAAGAAAGATTAAATGACTGCTGGATGAAGTCTGTTAACATTTCTATGAAAGGGCTAAGTAAAGAAGAACAAGACTATCTACTCCTCTTACTTGATAGAATAAAAGTCAACTCTCTAGAATTTTTAGAAAAAGATGAAATTAACGAATAAAACAAGTTCTCACACTGAGGTATTGTTCTTTATTACGAAATAAAAAAGGGGGAAATTTCCCCCTTTACTATTTCTATTATTTAGAATAAGTCACTTCACAAGGTTTTCCTGTTGAAGGATAATCTAAGTCAAAACTCACTTGAATTTGCCTTATCTCTGAAATCATCTCTGGTTTGACAAGGATATTTTCAATTACAAAACAATCAGACTGCTCACATCGAACATCCAAACTTTGATGATGCTCTCCATGTCTTCCAATACCATAAGAATCTATCAATATCAATTGTGGATTGGCTTTCAATATTTCTTCTAAAATATCCATACTTAGAGAAGTATCCATATCGTTAAAATAAGCCTTAGAACCGTAATCATTTTGATTCAAATTATCGGTATAGAGTAAAAGAGCTTGTCCTTCCAAAGAGGGTAGTTTTTTAGCCTCATTGAGTGTAGGCATACCTTCTCTACAATCTAAAATAAATACGGGTAAATTGTAATTGTTTTCACTCGGAGTCTTAGAGTAACAATCTATATGTGTGCCAAAATGCCCTCTAGCACCAATTTTATCTGCTTGTTTTTCGAGCCACTCATATGCTGGATAGCTTGAATCTAAATCTATATGTAATTTCATTTGTTTTTATTATAAAAATAATTGTATATAATACTCATGCTAAGTAAATACTCAGCATAAGCCTTTGATTGAACCTATTTTATACACAGATTAATTCACCAAAAGGCAGGATTATATGTCTTAATTAATTTTTTCATAACAAATGATTTGCAAATATATATACATTTATACCTTCAATACAACTAAATGCTTCAATGATTAACTACAGTTAGGTATTTAACCTATTCTATATAAAATATTTAGCAAAGACGTCGTACTTTTAAAAACAAATTAACTTTTAGTTTACGAAAAAAGGAGGAATAAAACTAGCGAATTTAATACTTTTTTATTATGTCATTTATTTTTGTTATATTTAGGACATAACCAACGTTTAACTTATGGAAATAGATATTGATAATAGAGTTACTCCAAAATATATTAATGAATTGGAGGAATGTGAAGTTTTTGTATTCGGTAGTAATTTACCAGGATTACATGTTGGAGGTGCAGCCAACGTAGCACACAATAAATGGGGAGCAGTATGGGGACAAGGAGTAGGTCTGCAAGGTCAAACTTATGCCATACCAACCATGCAAGGTGACATAGAAACGGTAGAACCCTACGTTAACGACTTCATAGAATTTGCAAAAAAGCACCAAGAATTAATATTTCTTGTTACACCTATTGGATGTGGCATAGCAGGATTTACACCCAAAGAGATAGCCCCACTATTTAGAGAAGCTACCTCTTTAGATAATGTATACTTACCTCGTAGTTTTTGGGATATTCTAAATTAGAAATCCTTTTTATATAAAATACGTACAGCATTCAATACTGCCAATATAGTAACTCCGACATCTGCTATAACGGCTTCCCACATAGTAGCAATACCTAGTGCTCCCAATAGCAGTACAAAGAGTTTAATACTAAAGGCTAAAGCTATATTTTGGAATACTATTTTCCGAGTAGCTTTAGCTATTTTTATAGCCTTACTTATCTTTGAAGGCTGATCAGTTTGAATTACTACATCTGCAACCTCAATGGCTGCATCAGCCCCCATAGCGCCCATAGCAATACCTATATCACTTAGTGCCAAAGAAGGTGCGTCGTTAATTCCGTCGCCTACAAAACAAATCACGTTTTTAGGATTCTTTTTTAGATCTTCAACATAAGCTACTTTCTCTTGGGGAAGTAACCCTCCAATAGCCTTATCTATACCAATCTTATCTCCTACTTCTTGAGTAATAGCTGGATTATCTCCACTCAGCATAATAATGTTTTTTACACCACTTTGATGCAATGATAAAACAGCTTCTTCTGCATCTTCCTTAATTTTATCAGCAATATGAATAGCTCCTAAGTATTGATTTCCTTTACTCACTAATATAGTTGTGCCTACTATCTCTTTCACCTTAGAATCATAGGACACCCCAAACTTATCTAATAGTTTATAATTTCCTACTAATAAAATATCTCCGTCTAGCTCACATTTCACACCATGTCCAGCCACCTCTTCGATATTTTCAATTCTATCTATGATTGCCTGATTGGCGTTATGATAAGCTAGTATCGCCTGAGCAATGGGATGGGAAGAGAAGCTTTCTACAGCAGATGTTATATCAAGAAAACTTTGACGGTCTCCTTCTGCAAACACTTCTTGTACTTCAAACACACCTTCTGTCATTGTTCCTGTTTTATCTACTACCACCGTATTTACATGAGACATCTGATCAAGATAGTTGGCTCCTTTAAACAAGATACCTTTACGGGAAGCAGCTCCAATACCTCCAAAATAACCCAAAGGAATAGAGATAACTAAAGCACATGGACAAGAGATTACCAAAAAGACCAATGCTCTATATAACCATTCAGTAAACACATAATCGCTAACCAATAAAGCAGGAAGGAAGGCTAACACTACGGCTAACCAAAAAACAGCAGGAGTATACCAGCGAGCAAACTTCCGCATTAAAAGTTCTGTTTTTGCTTTACGTTCGGTAGCTTCTTGTACCATCTCTAGTATCTTGGACAATGCACTGTCCTTATATACTTTAGAAGACTCTATCTCTATAACTCCATCTAGGTTTATCATACCAGCTAAAACAGGCTCGCCCCTTCTTTTGGTTTGAGGGACACTCTCTCCTGTTAGAGCTACTGTATTAAAGCTAGCTTTATCCGAAAACAAAACACCATCTACTGGTAATTTATCTCCTACCCTTAACTGAATCCGATCTCCTATCTTTACTTCTTCTGAAGGAATTATATCTATACCTGTGGGTGTAATTCTTCTCGCTTCCTCTACTCGTACATCTAATAGAGATTCTATATTCTTAGTAGCTTTACCAACAGCCATAGATTGAAATAACTCTCCTATAGAATACAAAAGCATTACTGCAACAGCCTCAGGATATTCTCCTAGAGATAAGGCCCCAATAGTTGCAATTCCCATCAAAGAGAATTCATTGAAAAAATCTTTCTCGTGAATAACGGCTTCAACCGCTTCTCTTAAAACAGGAAAAGCTACGGGAATATAAGCTAGAATATAAAAAATAGGATAGACATAGGAAGGGAATGATGCTCCCCAAACAGTGTGCTCAAGAATCAACCCTAATACCAATAATACTGTACTAAAAATTATAGGAGCAAGTTCTTTTACATCTAAAGCCCCTGAGTGATTATGCTCATGAGAACAACCTGAACAAGAGATTTTATTTTGCTTGTTTTCGTTTTCACTATTTAAGGCATAGCTACGACTATGAATAGGTTCTGCTCCTTGATAGGAAGCAGAATTGTGGGTATCTATATCTTTTGACATATCTTTTACTTCTTAATATTATTCTCTATTAATCGATATATCAAAGATACAATATAGTTTATGCAACTAAGTTGCAAACTTAGTTATGCCGTTTGGAGCAATCAGAACAAATTCCTTTGAATACGAAGTTAGCACTCTCATAAGAAAAGCCTGAAGGTAAGCCGACTTTAGGTATGGCTATATTGTCTAAACAGAAGGTACGGTTACATTCTGTACAAGAAAAATGAACATGAGATTGAGGTACTGAACAGTCACACCCTCTCCTACACACAGAATATTTAATAGATCCAGAGCCATCATCTATGCTATGAATCAATAAGTTTTCATGAAAATGAGTTATTGTACGATATAGTGTGGATTTATCAACAGTATCTAGCCTGTTTTCCAAGTCTAGTAAGCTGAAAGCTTGATGTTCTTCCATAGACATCATTTCCCTTAGCACTAACAATCGAACTGCTGTAGGACGTATATTACGCTCTTTCAATCTTACTTCTAATTCTTTTGTTGACATCATAACTTTTTCTCCTTCTTGAGATTAACAATATTCAGAATGAACAGTTGAATTTATTAGGAATAAAAAACATATTCTACATCTTTTGCAGCCACATATTTTTCTAGCAGATTTAGAGAGTATTCAACTGCTTCTTGTAATCCTTCTATACCACTGTACCCATTAATGAGAATCAAAAGATTTTGAGTTTCAAGAGACATTTTAGTTCGTTCTTCATCACTAGTTGGAGTTCCTATTCCTCCTCTTGAGTCTCTATATACAGGAAGACCCTCAATATTTAATATCCCTCTACCAATACCCTCGAATGGTTCATCTTTTTTCCCAACTCCTAATACGAGCTGATTACCCTCAATATGATCCGCATCAAATCCACCCATTGAGTATCCTGTTGCAATAGAAACCAAATTAACTAAATCAACAAGAGTATCAATTTGATATAAAGACTGCCCTTTTAATATTCTACGGCGAAGAGCTTCTGCCGCCGGACGATAACGATTCGGATCTTTCTTACACTTCTTATATACAGTACGAGTAGCATCAATTGTTTTCAACTTTTTTATATCTGCAATTTCTAACGTTTTCTTAAGTTGATTACCAAATTCTTTAATTTCATCCCACAATGATTCACAATAGGGAGTGTTTGAAACTCTTGCTGTTATTGCCGCTCCCTTAAACTCTGGAGCAACTTCTTTTAACTCTTGAGATACAGTTATATTAAATCGCATAATTATAATTCGTGTTTTAGCATAATACCCGTTATAATACGACCTGAATGAATTCCAAGTCTACGGGCAGAGAAAAACTCCTTGTGTCTTGTATATGTACAAATAGATGCACAACTAATCTTATTGGACATTACTCCTACCTGAAGCATCAATCTTTTATTGGCTTTCCACAAATCTATATGATATTTTTGAGAAATAGAATTAAATTGAGCAATAGACTCCATATCAAAGCCTGAATGAGCAAACTGTTCAACTACTTCATCTCCAACTTCAAAAGCTTTTACAGAAATACTCGGACCAATACAAGCAATTATGTCAGATACAGAAGACCCAAAAACTAAACTCATCGTGTTTATCGTTTTGCCTACTATATTCTTAACTGTCCCTCTCCAACCTGAGTGCACTACAGCTACAACTTGCTTTCTAGGATCATAAAGAGTAATAGGAACACAGTCAGCCGTTGCAACGGTTATTAACACTCCCTTCTCTGCGGTTATTAAGGCATCTACTCCATTCAAACTATTCTTTTGAGCGTCTGGAAGCAAAGACAAAAAGCTTTGGTCTATGATTCTTATTTCATCTCTATGGATTTGATAGGGTATTGCTGTATAACTAGGCTTTTCACTGGTATAAGATAAAATAGTTTCCCAGTTCTCTTTTACATTTTGAAGTTCATCGCCAGAATAGTATGAACCATTAAGGGAAGCATAATCTCCCTTACTCACTCCACCAGAACGAGTAGTAGTAAAATTAAAAATGTTGGGGTAATCCTTTAAAGAATTAAACCCCAACATTTCATTATATTTTGATAGATAATACATTTCTATTCTTCTATATCCTCTTCATCTTCATACTCAAAGTCCACATCATCCATATCATCAATTTCTTCGTCGTCTATATCCTCGTACGAATAATCAAATTCATAATCATCGTCTTCGCTTTCACGACTCTCTATTGATAATGGAGCATGAACCATTTCGATTTTGTTACTTTCTTTATTTAACTCTTCCCAGATAATATCTTTTAGTTGAGCAATATTATAGTTTGTAACAGCAGAAATAAATAAGTGTGGTATGTTTTCAGGTAAAGTAGGCTCTAATAATTCCATAAGCTCTTCATCCAAAACATCAGATTTGGTTATAGCTAGAACTCTCTGTTTATCGAGCATCTCAGGATTAAAAGTCTTTAGCTCATTCAAAAGAATTTCATACTCTTTCTTTATATCTTCTGTATCTGCTGGAATAACAAATAGTAATAGCGAGTTACGTTCTATATGACGTAAGAATCGTAGTCCCAAGCCCTTTCCTTCACTAGCACCTTCTATAATACCTGGAATATCTGCCATTACAAAAGACTTATTATCTCTATAAGACACAATACCTAAGTTCGGCTCTAAGGTTGTAAACGGATAATTAGCAATTTTAGGTTTTGCTGCAGATACAGCAGATAGTAATGTAGATTTCCCTGCATTAGGAAAGCCAACTAAACCCACATCTGCCAATAATTTCAACTCTAAAATAACTGTCATTTCTTGCATAGGCTCTCCAGGCTGAGCATAGCGAGGCGCTTGATTGGTAGATGTTTTAAAGTTCACATTACCTAAGCCGCCACGACCACCTTGAAGTAAAATAACTTCTTGGTCATGATCTGTTATATCACAGATATATTCACCTGTTTCGCCATTAAAGACAACCGTTCCACAAGGTACTTCAATAACACGATCCGCGCCATCTTTACCAAAACACTTCTTTGCACCACCAGATTCTCCATGATCAGCAAAGACATGACGTTCATATCTTAGGTGCAATAATGTCCAGTAATTTCGATTACCACGCAATATAACATGGCCACCTCTTCCTCCATCACCACCATCTGGACCACCTTTGGGTACATATTTTTCACGCCTCATGTGTGTGGATCCTCTACCACCCTTACCAGAGCGACAATAGATCTTTACATAATCAACAAAGTTAGATTCAGCCATATTTATTACTTTAATTAGTTATCAAAAATAAGTGCGACAATATAGTAGACTATTTCTCTACATATATGGCCGCACTAAATATACTTTCGTATTATAAGTTATCAATTGTTTTTACGATACTATTGAATATTTCATCCATAGTACCTAAGCCATTGATATGAGCATGTAAATTTTCTTTTTCATACCAGTCAATCAATGGAGCTGTTTGAGAGTGATATACCTTCAAACGCTTTTTAATTGTTTCTTCATTATCATCAGCACGACCAGAGTCTTTTCCTCTTTTAATCAAACGCTCCATCAATTCATTTTCTGGAACATCTAATTCTAACATGGTAGAAATACTCTGACCACGTTCCTTTAACATATCTTTTAATGCTTCTGCTTGAGGAATTGTTCTTGGAAATCCATCAAAAATAACACCTTTACTATCTTTAAAGCTATCAAAAACTTGGGCTAAGATATCAATCATTAAAGAATCAGGAATTAACTGACCCTGATCAATAAATCCCTTTGCAGTTTTGCCTAGTTCTGTATCATTTTTTATTTCATTTCTCAATACGTCTCCAGTGGAAATATGGTTAAGTCCATACTTCTCTACGATGCGTTCACTTTGTGTTCCTTTTCCAGAACCTGGAGCACCAAAAATTACGATATTTAACATGATAAATGTGTATGTATGTTTTATAGTTTTATTCTACAACTGTATAGATTTGACGCAAGTTTCTTGCATAACCATCATAATCTAATCCGTATCCTAAAATAAAATCATTAGGTATATTGAAAGCAATAAAATTAATATCTAAATCCACTTTCAACTTTTCTGGTTTTACCAACAACGATGCGATATAAATTTCTTTCGGATTACGAGTACCTAATGTTTCAAGTAAACGTTGCATAGTTAAACCTGTATCTACAATATCTTCAACGATAACGATAGTTCTACCTGCAATATCCTCATTAAGCCCAATAACTTCTTTTACTTTGCCAGTTGATGCAACACCTTGATAAGAGGCTAGCTTTACAAATGAAATTTGACATGGTATAGTGATGTGCTTCATTAAATCTGATGTAAACATGAATGCACCATTTAAAACGCTAATAAATAAGGGATCTTTACCTGCTAATTCTGTATTAATCTCATTAGCAACCCTTTCAACTTCTTTAGCTATTTTTTCTTCGGGAATAGATACTTCAAATTCCTTATCTTTTACTCTTATCCTATCCATAACTGGCTTTGTATTTTTTTAAGTTGGTGCAAAAATACAATTTTTATTCTAGTTATAAATAGTATACACATCAAATATTTCCTAGAAGTAAGCCTAGTATCACATTCTTTAATATATCTATTAAATATAGATAACAATTAAAAAGATGTTTTATCTTTGAGTAAGTAATATTAAAGATTCATTTAACCATTTTAAAGGAATAGAAGATTTATAAAAACACTTTATCTCATTATTCTCTTTTTTATTAATAAACACTACATTGAAGTCTATTAATAATTATAATTATATAATGCTATGATAAAACATTTTAAAGCAATTTGTCTTGTTGCCATTTTTATTTCCTTTGCGGCTTGCAACTCTTCAGAAACGAAACAAGCCACTAAAAAGTTCACACCTATAAAAACGGAAGTTCCTAAAAGACCAGCAGGTCAAGAAGATGTTTTGGGACTAACGGCTCCTAAACTAGACACTGTAAGAGTGGGGTTTATTGGGTTAGGTATGAGAGGACCTAGTGCTGTAGAGCGATTTACACATATTCCAGGTACAAAAGTAGTAGCTCTATGCGATATTCGCCCAGAACGTGTCAGTAAATGCCAAGAAATTCTAATAGAGGCAGGCTTACCACAAGCAGCAGAATATTCTGGTGAAGAAGATTCTTGGAAAGCACTATGTGAACGAGATGATATTGATCTAGTTTATATTGCTACAGATTGGGTAAACCACGTACCAATGGGGCTATATGCTATGGAACATGGTAAACACACTGCTATTGAAGTACCTGCTGCTATGAGTTTAGAAGATATTTGGGCACTTATAAACACTTCAGAAAAAACAAGAAAACATTGTATGCAACTTGAAAACTGTGTGTACGATTTCTTTGAACTAACTACTTTAAATATGGCTCAACAAGGCATATTTGGAGAAATTCTGCATGTGGAAGGTTCATATATTCACAACTTAGAAGAATTCTGGCCTTACTATTGGAACAACTGGAGACTTGATTACAACAGAAAACACAGAGGTGATGTGTATGCTACTCATGGTATGGGCCCAGCTTGCCAATTATTAAATATTCATCGTGGTGATAAAATGAACTACCTAGTAGCTATGGATACTAAATCAGTTAATGGTCGTAAGAATGTAAAAAAACTTCAAGACGATGATGCTCCAGATTTTAAAAATGGAGATCACACACTGACTCTTATCCGTACTGAGCAAGAGAAAACAATCCATATTCAGCACAATGTTATGACACCTCGCCCCTATAGCCGTATGTATCAATTAACTGGAACAAAAGGATTTGCTAATAAATATCCCGTTGAAGGTTATGTATTAGAACCAGAGCAAGTAGATAGCGATGTTGCTCCTAATCATGAGGATTTAAATGCACATGGTTTTGTACCAGAAAAAGTAAAAGAAGCATTAATGAACAAATACAAACACCCTATCCATAAAGAATTAGAAGAAACAGCAAAGAAAGTGGGTGGACATGGTGGCATGGATTTCATAATGGATTATAGATTAGTTTATTGCTTAAGAAATGGTCTACCGCTAGATATGGATGTTTACGATTTAGCAGAATGGTGCTCTCTAGGAGAACTAACGTCTATCTCTATTGAAAACAACTCGGCTCCAGTTGAAGTTCCCGACTTTACCAGAGGTGGTTGGAATAAAATTCAAGGTTATACTCACGCTTTTGCAAAATAATAAATAACATCTTAAAAGATATTAATAAAACGCAGTTTATATATGAATTAATTAGTATATAGACTGCGTTTACCGTATTAATATAAAGACAACTAAAATAATCTATTAACTACAAACACATGAAATCAACTTTTCTAAGAAGGCATATTTTATTCTTCCTATTCCTAGTTATAGTAAAACCTTCCATAGCGTTTGCTCAGAATAATCCAGAAATTCCCTTTTGGAAGGACATTCAAACTGTGTCAATTCATAAAGAGTACCCTAGAACATCTTTTATGAGCTATGATAATAAAAAAGAAGCTCTATCAAGCTCCTTTATGGATAGTCCTTTTGTCAAACTACTCAACGGAACTTGGAAGTTTTATTATGTAGATTCATACAAAAATTTACCTAAAAACATAACAGATACAAATATCAGCACAAACGACTGGAGCGATATTACTGTCCCTGGTAACTGGGAAGTTCAAGGTCATGGAACAGCTATTTATACCAATCATGGCTATGAATTTCAACCCAGAAATCCTCAACCACCCCTACTTCCTGAAGGAACTCCAGTAGGAGTCTATAGAAGAGATTTTGATATCCCCTCAAACTGGGACAATCGAGATATCTTTCTACACATTGCAGGAGCTAAATCTGGACTATATGTTTATGTCAATGGGAAAGAAGTGGGTTATAGTGAAGATTCTAAAAACCCTGCCGAATTTTTAATCAACGATTATCTTAAAACAGGAAAGAACATTTTAACTCTGAAAATATTCCGATGGAGTACAGGTTCATATTTGGAGTGTCAAGATTTTTGGAGAATTAGTGGTATCGAAAGAGATGTATATCTCTTTTCACAACCCAAGACCTCTATTAGGGACTTTTATGTTAAGTCTTCACTTAGCGACGATTACAAGAATGGAGATTTTAAGATTCAAGTAGACCTTAGAAATAGCAAAAACCAATCTCAAAAAGTTGAGGTTTTGTATGAGTTAATCGATGATAAAGGAAAAACGATTGCATCTGACGAAAAAACTACTTGGGTAGAAAAAGCAGAAAAAGTGATATTCACTAAAGAAATTCCACTAGTGAAAACTTGGACATCCGAATCTCCTAATCTTTACAAATTATTATTATCAGTTAAAGAGAATGGCATTGTAACAGAGGTAATACCCTTCAACGTTGGTTTTAGAAAGATTGAAATAAAAGATATAGTAGTTGATGGTAAAAAGCACAACTTATTTCTTGTCAATGGCCAACCTATCAAGTTAAAGGGAGTAAATATTCATGAACACAATCCCAAAACAGGACATTATGTAACTGAAGAACTCATGAGAAAAGATTTTGAGTTGATGAAACAACATAACATCAATACTGTGCGCCTCTGTCACTACCCTCAAAGCAGACGTTTCTATGAGTTATGCGACGAATATGGTTTATACGTATATGATGAAGCCAATATAGAAAGTCATGGTATATACTATGACTTAAAAAAAGGTGGAACTCTCGGAAATAATCCAGAATGGCTTAAACCTCACTTGGACCGTACGATTAATATGTACGAAAGGAATAAGAACTACCCTAGTTTAACAATTTGGTCGTTAGGAAATGAAGCAGGTAATGGGTACAATTTTTACCAAACTTACCTATGGATGAAAAATGCAGATAAAGAGTGGATGAATCGACCAGTAAACTATGAGCGTGCTTTATGGGAGTGGAATACAGATATGTATGTACCTCAATATCCAAGTGCTAAGTGGTTAAATGCTATTGGAGAAAAAGGAAGTGATCGACCCGTTGTTCCTTCAGAGTATTCTCATGCTATGGGAAACTCAAATGGGAATCTTTCGGATCAATGGGAGGCTATTTATAAATATCCCAATTTACAAGGTGGATACATCTGGGATTGGGTAGATCAAGGCATTCAAGAATATGATCTAGATGGAAAACCCTATTGGACTTATGGTGGGGATTATGGAGTAGATATGCCTAGTGATGGTAATTTTTTATGCAATGGACTTGTTAATCCTGATCGAACTCCACATCCTGCATTAGCAGAAGTAAAGTATGTTCATCAAAACATAGGCTTCAAAGTGATAAATCCTGAAAGAGGAGAAGTAGAAATAACTAATAGACATTACTTTTCAACTCTAGATAATTATAAAATTATAGCACAGCTCACTCAAGAAGGAAAAGTAATAAAACAAAAAGAGATTAAAGTATCTCTCAACCCACAAGAATCTACTATTGTAAATACTTATGGAACAAGTGATGTAAAGAATAATACTGTATCAGAGTATTTTGTAAACTTCATTGTTACAACAAAAAACGCTGAAATTTTAGTTCCTAGCAATTTTATTGTAGCAACTGATCAGTTTAAAATTCCTACTCAGAAAACAGCTCAACCTCTGAATACAAAAGGTCCAAAACTTTCTGTTGACAACAGTGAAAAAAGTATTATTGTTAGATCAAGTAAAATACAGTTCATATTTAACAAAACAACAGGTATAGTATCATCGTATCAAATAAATGGAAAAGAGTATTTTCATGAAGGCTTTGGTATTCAACCCAACTTTTGGAGAGCTCCAAATGATAATGATTATGGAAATGGTGCTCCTAAACGCTTACAAATATGGAAAGAGGCTAGTAAGGACTTTAATGTGGTTGACACCCAAATATCAGAAGAGAAAGACCATATTCTCCTGAGCGTAAACTACCTTTTACCAGCTGGTAATTTATATATTATAAACTATAAGATTTACCCATCGGGTGTTCTACAAACACATATTACATTTACTTCTACTGATGCCAAGCCTAATGAAATAGAAATTTCTGAAGCCACACGTACAGCTACATTTACACCAGGAAATGAGGCTTTGAGAAAAAATTCTACAAATTTAGAAGTTCCTAGAATAGGTATTCGTTTTAGAGTTCCTCAAGAAATGAATTTAATTCAATACTTTGGCCGTGGACCTCACGAGAATTATACTGATAGAAATGCTTCTGCTTTTGTAGGGTTGTATCAAACTAAAGTTGAAGAGATGTATTATCCTTATGTGCGACCACAAGAAAATGGACATCACACAGATACTCGTTGGCTAGAGCTTAAAAATAAGAATAATCAAAAAATAAGAATAAATGCTGAAGCTACTTTTGGGTTCAATGCTCTACGCAATTCTATTGAGGATTTTGATTCAGAAGAAGCCATACAACACCCTTACCAGTGGAATAATTTTTCTGCAGAAGAGATCGCAAACAAGGATGAAAATAAAGCTAAAAATGTGCTAAGAAGAATGCACCATATTAACGATATTACTCCTAGAAATTTTATTGAAGTTTGCTTGGACTTAAGACAACAAGGTGTTGCAGGTTATGACAGCTGGGGAGATCGTCCAGAACCCGAACATACTCTCCCTGCAAACCAAGAGTATCAGTGGGGATTTACTATTATTCCTCAATAAATTCAATATTCTATTTAACATTAAAAGGACTGTTTAAAATCAATGAGGGCACTGAAAAAGTCCTTATGAATTAATTCTTTAAAAAAGCAGCAAATACATTGGTTTGATTACCAGTTATCTGCTGTTTTTTTGTATCTTTAAGTGTAATATTCAAGCACTTATATGTTAGTACAACAACAAAAACTTCAGCTAAGCTCATATTCAGATTTGTACGATTTAGTAATTCCTAAAGACAATTTACTTCGTAAAATAAATGAGCTAATCGATTTTACTTTTGTATATGATGAGCTAGTCGAAAAGTATTGCCATAATAATGGTAGAAATGCGGAAAGTCCCATCCGTATGTTCAAATACTTACTACTCAAAACTATCTATAATATCTCTGATGTCGATGTAGTAGAACGCTCTGGTTATGATATGTCCTTTAAATACTTTCTAGAAATGACTCCAGAGGATGAAGTTATCAATCCCAGCTCGCTTACTAAATTTAGGAAGCTTCGTTTAAAAGATACAGACCTACTCAATTTATTGATAAGCAAGACTGTTTCCATAGCTATTGAAAAAGGTATTATTCAATCTAAGTCCATTATTGTAGACGCTACCCATACACTTTCCCGCTCCAATCCAATCTCACCAATAGATGTTCTTAAAGAACGAGCTAAACAAGTTCGTAAGGTCGTTTATTCCGTAAATCAAGTAAAGCAAGGAAGTTTACCCCCAAAGAATGAAAACAATGATTTATCAAGTGAACTTGATTATTGTGATAAGCTTGAAAAGGAAATAGGATCAGATCTTGCATTGAGCTCATTGCCCAAGGTTAAGGAGAAGCTCAATCTATTAAAAGAAGCAATTGAAGACACAAAAGATCATTATACGTTATCTAAAGATACTGATGCACGGACAGGTCATAAAAGTTCTGACTCCTCATTCTTTGGATTCAAAACTCATATAGCTATAACAGAAGAACGAATTATTACGGCAGCAACCATCACCTCAGCAGAAAAGGGAGATGGTCCCCAGCTTCCAGAATTATTAAAGATAAGCAAGCAAAATGGAATTCAAGTCAACACAATTATTGGTGATACCGCATATTCAGGAAAGGAAAATTTAAAATTAGCAAATGAACAAGGTATAAAAGTTGTTGCCAAATTGAATCCAGGGATTACTCAAGGTCATAGGAAGCAAGAAGATAAGTTTGACTACAATAAGGATGCAGGAATGTTCGTATGCCCAGCTGGTCACTTAGCTATTAGAAAAGCACGTCAAGGGAAAAAGAACAGTGGTAAAAATCAAACTTATACATACCTTTTTGATATTGAAAAATGTAAAACTTGTGCTCTTAAAGATGGTTGTTATAAGCCTGGGGCAAAGTCTAAAACTTATGCTGTAACCATTAAATCTGATGAGCACAGAGATCAAATGACTTTTCAGGAATCAGATTACTTTAGAGAGAAGTCAAAACACAGATATAAAGTTGAAGCTAAGAATAGTGAACTGAAAAATGTACACGGATATGGCAGAGCCTCTTCCTATGGCATTAAAAATATGCAAATGCAAGGAGCGATGGCTATTTTCGTTGTGAATTTAAAGCGAATACTCAAATTGAATATGTGATTTACTAAGGAGTAGTGCTTTTTTATCGTAAATAGAACCTATTATAGCCTAAATAAAAGACTGTTTTGTGTTCCAAAAACAATCCGTGAGCTTTTAAAAGAAAATCTGGCAAAAGAAAGTATATTTTCTTTTACCAGATTATTCTTTTGTTAGTACCCATCTAAAACGGAGACTTTTTCAGTGCCCTCAAATCAATTAAACAGTCCTTTTTTATGCACTTACAAAAGTTATAATCTACATGTTTACAAGTACATAAATTATTATGACACCGACATGATGATAACATGTCGGTGTCAAAGCACTATCTTATCGGTGTTAGAATAATAACATAATACTCGCACAATAAAACGTGATAAAGAAACAAAGACCTTCTATTCGACTCAAGTTAGCTAAGAGATTCTTTCAGCGGATAAAATGGATCGTTTTTATACAACTATAAGAATTTCAACTTATAAACTGACAAGCTGTTTATATGAAACAACACTCCTAGCTAAGGCATAAAAAAAGCGACCTAAAATAAGATCGCTTGAATATTATATTTTATTTATTTGTTAGAAAGAACAGAATAATGTAACTAAGAAGATCACACTAAAATCTACCACCATACCATGGAATATTGAAGTAACAATAAACTCATTTCCTGAATACTTCGTAATAATAGGTAATGTGGTATCCATCGATGTAGCTCCACCTACAGATATAGGTGCTAGTTTTCCGAAATATTTCACAAATAATGGTGCTAGTAATAAAGCAGAAAGCTCTCTTATGATATTAGACATCAAAGCGATTACTCCCAGTTCTGCCCCTTTGGTATCTGATATAATAATACTAGATAACGAGTAATAAGCAAATCCCGAGCCAACAGCCATACAATCAGAAGGGGAACGATGTGGCAATACAAAACTGATTAAAAAAGTACCTACAAGTGTCCCCACGATAGTCATTATAGGTAATAGCAATAAACGAGGATTGAGATTCCTAAAACTTCTTAATGTCTTTGTATCATTTCCAATACTAAATCCTACACAAAACATGAGTGCACATAAGGCATAAAAACTAAAATGGCTACCTGCTAAAAACTCTGGAATGAAGCCAAAATAAGCCAATATAACTCCTAGGACAAAGAATCCTACAATAATTAAACTTCCTAGCATTACTCTTCTCTTTTAGATTTTTTCAAATAGTTCCACAATAACTTAGCACAAATGACACTACCCAATACGGCTGCAGCAGTTATAATCAATGCATCCATCCCTATAAAAGGAAAGCTTTGTATTACATCATCATCACTACCTGCATCTACACCAAGTAAAAAGAGGAGTAACCATATAAAAAAAGTAATGACTTTTTGAATCCAAGTAATTTTGGTATTCCTAAATAGATATCCCATCAAGACACCTAAAGCCATAAAGCCAATTACAGAAAATTTAGACATATTCTTGCAGTTTTTATGCAAAGATAGTCAGTTTTAGCCTAACAGAGAACAGTTGAAGAAGTTTTATAGTTAAAAAACATGATTTATGTTAATCCATAATTAACAGATCTGCTGATTTTAGGGATAACAATAAAACAAAGGAAATGAATTACTTCATCAAATACTTACCACCCTCCCATGATAAAACAAGTTCTTTATTAAAGTAGGGTTCAACTTTTTCACGTGTCTCTTTATTCAGATAATCGATAGTTGATAATGAAGCTATTAGTTCATTATTATCTGCATTGAAATCTAGGCGAATCAACGACATATCTAATGCTTGTAAATCGTTATTTAGTTTAAAAGAAGCTTTCTCATCCTTCAAAAAAGAAGCAATAGAAGGCTGTTCATAAAAGCTTGAAACAGATAGTTCTTTCCAATCACTAGAATAAAAAGAGATGGAACTATCGGCAGCAGGACCTTTAACTGTCTTAATAATAGCAATAACAAAGGAATTTGAAGTAGGTAAAACTTTCATCTGCCAAGTTGTGTTTTCACTCATTTGAATAAGGATATAAGAGTCAGATAAGATTTTCATTTCTGAAGTCTTATTAAACTTATTCATAATCTTTGCTTTCATCTTACTATCTATAAAATCTATAAAATCTGCTTTATTTACAGAAGTAAGCAAAGGAGTAAAAGTTTCGGGCATATCTAAAAAAAGAGACCTTATATTTTGGGCCATACCCCACTGTCCACAACAAAGTATAAATAGTAGTAAACTTATTTTTTTCATATTCATTATTTTGTTCCCCAATATAGGAATATCATACCTATTAAAACAAAAGCTAAATCAATAGCTTTACTTTTCAAGTTTCTCTCTTTAAAAACTAAAGCACCAAATAAGAAGGACACTATCACACTACCCCTTCGAACCATAGATACTATAGAGATCATAGAGTCTTCAAAACTCAAAGCATAAAAATAAGCAAAATCAGCTACCGATAAAAATAGAGATATAAATAATATTGTCCATCTCCATTTAAATGGAGTATTTTCTTTACGCCGTGGAAACCATATAAATAAAAGAATGGAACCCATTATAAAAATCTGATAAATATTAAACCAAGATTGCACCACCATTGGCTCAACGATTCTTAATAAGTATCTATCGTACAATCCACTTGCCGCACCTGCTATTGCAGCCATAGCAACAAAAAAGATCCACTTATTATGCACAAAGTTAATTCCCTCTTTCTTTCCCGAACGGCTCAACATATACAAAGAGGATATAGCTAGAAGCACCCCTATCCATTGATATAAATTTAAACGCTCACCAAAGATTAGCATAGCTCCCACAAGGACCATTACTGGTCTTGTGGCATTTATAGGGCCTACAATTGTAATAGGTAAATGCTTTATGCCATAGTATCCAAAAACCCAAGAAGAAAGAACAATTATAGATTTTAGAAAGATTAATCCATGACTTTTCAGACCTACTGAAGGCACGTAGAATAACGTATCTTGCAAAAGTTCAGGACTACCATAAGAAATCAGAATAAAGGGTAAAAAAATCAACCCACAGAATACGGTATTTAAGAAAAGAACGGGAAGAACGGCATTCTCTTTTAAAGACATTTTCTTAAAAACATCATAAAACCCAAGAAATGCAGCAGAAAAGAAGGCTAATAATAACCACATCTATTTATATTATTTTAGAATGAAACGGATTTATAAATTAAATATTGATTCTGGGTACTCTACAGCAATTAAGAACAATGCTTGACCAGGAACAGATGCTCCTGCCAATCCTCTATCTTGTTCTTCAATAATCTTTCTAAACTCTTCTAAAGATATTTTACCCCTTCCCACTTCTATGAGTGTTCCCACAATGGCTCTTACCATATTTCTCAAAAAGCGATTTGCTTGTATTGTAAAAACGAGGGTGTGCTCATCAACTTCAGTCCATTCAGCCTGCATAATAGTACATAGATTTGTTCTCGTATCACTATGCAGTTTGCTAAAACTCGTAAAATCCTCAAATTCAAAAAGAATTTGAGCAGCTTCGTTCATCTTTAAGATATCCAAAGATTGATAAAGGCGATAAGCGTAATTTCTACGAAAGGGATCTTTTCTAGTAGTTATATAATATTGATAAGTACGAGCCGTAGCATCAAATCGAGCATGTGCCTCTTTATTGACTTCTATTACTTTATGGATGGCTATGTCGTGTGGAAGAATTCTATTAAGTTTATCACAAACTTTATCGACATCTAGTTTTCGCTCAAAATCAAAATGTGCAATCATTTGTTTGGCATGAACACCAGCATCTGTCCTACCAGCACCGACAACCTCTATCTCTTTTCTTAAAAACATTTTCAACGCATCCATCAAACACTCTTGGACACTGCTTCCATTGGGCTGAATCTGCCAACCATGATAATTACTACCATCGTATGATAGATAAATAAAATATCTATGTACTTCCATTCTTATTTTACTTTTGAAATACAAAGATATTGTTTTTCAAAGACATTTTCTTGTTCTCTTTAGATCTCTATTTTTCTTTCTTCTTATTCCTTTTAAATATAAAGAGAGAACTAATCATTCTCTCCTTATATTAATTTAATTATTTTCCATATTCTTCATACAGCAAAAGCAAGTGCGAAGAACTCCAACTAAAGTGTGGAGCTTTCAAGCGTTCCCCAGTATGACTATCGTAATTTTCATGAATAGGCTGATCACCAATCAATCCATTTAATCGTTCAAATACTTGTTCAGTATATTTATCAGCTAAATCATTATAACCATAATTACGCAACCCCTTAATTGCAAAATAAGTTTGATCTAACCAAATAGGACCTCTCCAATATCCTCTTGACATATACTTCGGATTATCCGCAGCAATCGTAGGGAATGGTATATAAGTTGAAAACTTAGTTGTATCTGTCAAGTGAACCATAGCCCTATTCATTTGATCTTTTGTAGCAATCGATGTCCAAAAAGGGATATATGCTTCGCTACCTTGTTCTTTAATAAAGCTTTTATCGGATAACTTTCTATCGTAATAGAAGCCTGTATCATAGTCAAAGAAATATTGAGCCACTTCGGCTGTATAATTTTTTTCTACAAATGGAACATTCAGAATGCTAGCAAATTCTTTTAACAGTCTATACTCATAGGCTAAATAAGCATTCAAATCAACACTTTCTTGATCAAAGCTCCATGCATCAGGACCATTTTGTACCATCTTGGAGTTATCAAAACGAATAGCATTGTCCATTCCACTTTCCCATGCAGCAGCCTCAACAGTACCATCAGTTGAACCAAATTCACAGATTCCGTTTTTATCATGATCTCTTTTCTCATACCACCACTGATGATAAGAAAGAAGTTGTGGGTACATTTCTTTAAGAAAAGCTGTATCATTCGTTTGTTTGAATACTTCTGCTATAGCCCAACCAGCTAATGGAGGTTTACTATCTCTTGCATTGTTTTCAGAACTATCTGCATAGATACAATCGATAATCATACCATCTTCAAGCTGATAATCAAACATAGAACGAATCATATTTTTGGCTAACTCAGGCGTCACCTTTGCCAATGGAACTGCAAACTTCCAAGTATCCCAAGCCCAGTATCCCATAAAATACCCTACAGCATGACTAGGAACCATTCCTTCATGCAGTAATCCACCTCTACTTACTTTCCAATTAGATATCAGAGTAACTAAAGATTTGGCAGCTACTCGATCATATTTGTCAGGCATATCATCACGAAGAATGGTATCTAGATATTTATTCCAACGCTTTACATTATCTGCGAAAACCAACTCTGCATCTTCTAAGTGAATTTGAGCCTTTTGGATACCCGCTAATTTCTCTTTATGGTTAACAAAGTAAGAAATAGCAACATAAAAAGATTGTTTATCAGTGATTGCTTTATAATTATCACTTTCTACTTCTAGCTTAATTTCAGGGTTAAAGCAAAGGGTAGTAATTTCTCCGTTAGGATGATTTACAATCACTTTGTCTCTGTCTTTACTAAAGGTAGAGCCAGGCATCCACCCATCGCCTTTTAGTATTAATTCGGGAGTACTTTTACCATCTGTTTTTATATGTAATATAGCAGTTGTAGCATCAGCAAAAACCAGTCTTTGACTAACTGCTACTTTTCCATTACTACCTTGAATAAATAATCCTCCAGGATAGTAGTTTACAGAGTCAGCTTGGAATGAAGGTTGTGCTTTTGCTTCAATTGTTACAGCAGATTTGGCAAGCCATAATCTGCTATCTAAGCTATAAGGGCCACAAACTCCATTTACCCAGTTATCTTTCTGTGCAGGAGTAAACCCCATCCAAGATCCTTGGTCTACAAACCATCCAATACATCTAGAACTCTCCGAGGGTGTATAAGAAATATCAATTATTTGATTTAAATGCTCTCGCGTATTATGGCTCGTTTGGACCTTCTCATCTGACTTGCAGGAAATAAATCCTGCAAGTAGAGTTAAAATGCATATATATTTAAATTTCTTCATAATTTGAGATTTTCTAGAACCAGACTTTATGAGATTCATCTACGATACTTTCTTTACCAGTCAAAGGTAGGATTGTAAATGAATAAGATTGTTTTTCGGGTGTAATAGTGTATTCTGGATGAACTTGAGCACCCCAGGTATTATCTCCACCAACACCCATTTGCTTATAATCTATATTTAACCAAACAAAGTCTCTTTTCATAATACTACCACCATGTTTTCGCTCGATATTAAAAGGTATATAACCTATATCTTCTTGTGTAAAATTCCATGCACTAACACTTAATGGAGTTTCGCCAATAAAGAGCAAACCTTCTTTAGCCTTATTTTGAAGAGCCACCCAACGAACATCCGACTTATTTGCTGTTTCTTGAGGGCGAATATAAGGGTGGAATTGATCCCATACAGTTGAGGTGTATTCCCCAACCATAGCGGATGTTTTACGGTCTGCATAGTTTTCATGGGGACCTCTACCCAACCATGTCATTTGATCATATTCAGCAGGAAGTATCATCTTCATTCCTAGGCGAGGTACTTCTGGAAGAGGTTTTACACCAGGAGTAAAATTCATAGAAACTTGAATAATTCCTTCAGGACGAATAGCGTATCTCATCTCTACTTGAAGCATCGCATCTTTATGATTATAAGAGGCTAATACAGTTCCTAGCTTACCCTCTTTATCAATAAGCGTTTCAAATTTAGTTAAAGACATATCATCCCAAATTGTTTTCCAAATACCACAACGGCTAGTTGTACCATTTGCAACATCATTATCTGTTAATGCTCTCCAGAAATTTGGACGTAAGCCCTCTTTGATCATTGATTTGGAATGCACTTGATAATCTACTAATTCACCCGATTCAGAATTAAATATGACTGAAAAATTGTTTCCCGAATAAGTTACTAATCCTTTCTTAGTTTTCAGTTTCATTTTTCCTGAAGTAGATTGAACTACTCTTTTAGCTACTGCCTCATTGGGCAATAACCATTGCTCGTAAGCGGCTAAATGATTTTTCTTCACTAATTTTTCATCCACATTGGTGTGAGCTTCTATCTTCAAGAAATACTCTTTAGTAGGTTCAAATTTTGACTTTGAATACGGAACAGATATTTCATAGCTATTCCAAGGTAGTATTTGTGGTAAGCTCAGTTGTCCTTCTTCAACAACTTGACCATCACTTTCTACTGTCCAAGTAAAGTCATATTTTGATAAATCAATAAAATCATGCCTATTCGTAATTTTCACTCCTTGATCAATGAAAGAAGCTGGTTCAAAATGGACATATTGATACACTTTTTTTACTTCCCAGGTATGAGGATTGACAGTCCTATCAGCAGCTATCAAGCCGTTAGCACAGAAGTTGGAATCATTAGGAACACCTACGAAACCAAGATCTCCACCATAAGCCCAAATTTTATTTCCTTTTTCATCTTTATGCTCAATAGCTTGATCAACCCAGTCCCAAATAAAACCACCTTGTAACTGATCATATTGGTAAATCACATCCCAGTAATCTTTCAAGTTCCCCACACTATTTCCCATAGCATGTGCATATTCACAAAGAATCATAGGACGAGGTTGACGCTGATTTACAAACTGCCTTAATAGCCATATACGTCCGTACATTGGGCAATAAATATCAGACAAACCTTCAAAGCCTCCCCCTTCATATTGAACAGGGCGTGAAGAGTCGAATTCTTTAGTCCAATGATAAATAGTCTCAAAATGTTTACCATATCCAGATTCATTACCTAAAGACCATGTGACAATAGATGTAAAGTTTCTATCTCTGCGTACCATTCTTTCCATTCTCTGCTGAAAAGCATTTGCCCAATCTGGATAATTTGCCAATGTATAATCTTTATGATGCATCATACCATGGCTTTCAATATTAGCTTCATCAATTAGGTATAATCCGTAATAATCACATAAGGCATACCATTCTGGATTATTAGGATAATGACTACAACGCACAGCATTTAAATTAAAATGCTTCATGATCTCAATATCTTTTGCCATGCTCTCCACGGTAATAGTACGTCCATTCTGAGGATCATGTTCGTGTCTGTTTACACCTTTAAATAGTATAGGAGTGTTGTTAACTAAAATCTGTCCATTACGCATTTCTACTTTTCTAAAGCCAAAAGGATGGATAATAGATTCCATATCACTTCCCCTTTCATCTTTAAGAGTTAGTACCAACGTGTATAAATTGGGAGTTTCAGCATTCCAACTCTTAATTTGTGGGAAAACCTCATCTATTCTATATTGCTTATCAGCCGTAGTATTTATTGTTCTATTGAAAATAGGATCATTATCCTCTAAGACTTTTACATCAAGTGTATAACCAGTCTTTGGATTATCTAAATCTACTGCTAATTTAAAATCTCCATCAACATATTCATTGGTTAACTCAGCTAGTAAATGAAAATCATTTACTCTTGTTTGAGGACGAGCATACACATATACATTCCGTTCAATACCGCTGTATTTCCAATAATCTTGATCCTCTAGATAAGAGCCATCACTATAACGAAAGACCTTAACAGCCAGTTTGTTTTTTCCAGACTTCAAATACTTAGTAATATCAAAATGAGCAGGTAAACGGCTATCTTCACTATAACCCACTTCTTGTCCATTTACCCAAACATAATAAGCACTCTCTACTCCTTCAAAATCGATAAAGACATCCATATCGTTCCAATTAGAAGGGATAGAAAACTCGTGAACATAAGATCCTACTGGATTATAATCTGTAGGAACATAGGGAGGATTTGGAGGGAAAGGATAACTCACATCTGTATAGATTGGAGCATCAAAACCTTGTAATTCCCAACTACCAGGAACCTGAATAGGATCCCAATTAGAAGTATCAAAACTCTCCTTCCAAAACTCAGATGGAGCTTCAGCTGGATTCTTTGCATATTTAAATTGCCAAGTTCCATTCAAGCTAATCCTTCTCTCTACTGAGGAATTCACTTTCAATCGCTCTAGAATAGGCTTACTAAACTGCTCCATTCCCAATTTTTCTGTTAAATAGGGAGTGAAGTGAGCTCGCATAGGCTCTCTATTTATTTCATTGATTTCTGCATTTTGCCAAGGTACATTATCTTGCGCTGAGGCTTTTGCCAAAGAGAGTACTGCACCTAATAAAAAAAGTAAAGGAAAAAACGTATTCTTCATATTATATTCTTTTTAAAACTAACTCCATAACAAGAGATAGATTAAATCAAACAGCCACAATAAAAAAATCAGGAGATGAGATTTTGAATAATCTATTCCCATCTCCTGAGATATAATAGTATAGTAATTAATTGACTAAATCATTTGCATTAATTTCACTTAAAGGTATTGGATAAAAAGCGTGTTTTGATAATTCAAAACTAGTTCTACCAGCATCTTTCATCGCTTGCTCCAACTTACCCCAACGACGTAAATCATACCAACGCCAGTTCTCAAGAGGGAATTCAACAATTCTCTCATGTTCAATCTGTTTTTTAACATCTTCTTTGGATGAACCTTTCATTGCAGGCATATTTCCATGAACATCACGAACTTGATTAATCAAAGAAATAGCTTCTGCTGTTTTTCCTAGTTCATTCAAAGCCTCAGCTTTCATTAATAAAACATTAGCATAGCGCATTAAAGGAATATTAATAGCAGATGCCCAATCTTCCATTTGCTCTAAAGTTGGAGGAAGGAATTTATGAAAAGCACTCTTACCCCTATTCTCCTTAAATAATTCCTGATAATCATATCCATATATTTTACCAGAACCATCATTAAAGTATTCATCATCAAAATAGATTGAATGATACAAACGTTTGTCATACAATCCATCTTTTGCTATTTTTCCTTCAGACTTAAATGTAGTCATCAGAATATCACTTGGAATTATTTCATCCCAACCACCTAACTCTGAGCAAGCAATCCAATTATGTAGTGCATTTTTGTAGAAAGCACCACTTGCATCATTCATAGAAAATTGCAGTTCAAAAATAGATTCTGGACAATTCTTCTTTTCTCCTTTGAACATACTTTGAAAATCAGCAACTAATTCATATCCTTTCACATTATTAAAAGCCTCAACAGCTTTGTTTAGATAATCTTGCTTTTGATCAGCCTCTTCATACGCTCTTGTCAGATATGTAAGTCCCAAATATGCATAAGCTGCACCCCTTGTTGCTCTACCTACGTTATCAGCATCATATTTGTCTGGCAATTCAGTCGCTTTTTTCAAATCTTCTACGATGAAGTTCCAAGAATCAATACGTGGAGATATTGCTTTATTCATATCTGCCTGAGAAGTGATATACTTATCACGAATGATAATTTGTTCCCAATTTAAAATAAGTTTTAAATTATAGTAAGCTCTTAAGAAATGAGCCTCATTCAAAACTTGTTTACGGTAATTTTCATCAATATTTCCCTCTGGAATAGTGACTGCTTTTTCTAGCACTTGATTAGCATAACTAACCCCTCTGTAATTATTAGACCAATAACTACTAAACTGAGAATTACCATTAGTATAAGTAAAAGTAGATAATTCCACCCAGTTTGGATAATTCATTGCATCACTACCCAACTTTACAATATCTTCTCGATAAGCTTCTACTGGCCATTTTACCTCAGCAAACCCGTATGTATCAATAGCATATTCTAACTGAGAATATACTGCAGATATCCCTGCTTCCGCATCTTCCTTATTTCTCCAAAAAGAATCAGAAGTTAATTTATCTGGGGAAGATTGCTCCAAGAAATCATTACATGATGCAAGTGCTCCAGTCAAAATAAAAGCACATATATATATAATCTTTTTCATGAGTATTAAAATTTAGAATTAAAATGATAGTTGAGCTCCAACAGTAAATGAACGCGTAAATGGATAGATATGTCTATCTATACCTGTATTCAATACGCCTCTAGAGAATTCAGGATCAATACCATCATAGCCCGTAATTGTAAATAGATTTTCCCCACTCACATAGAATCTCAGATGTTCAATATAAGCTTTCATCGTTAAAGCCTTTGGTAGAGTATATCCAAACTGTAGCTGACGTAAGCGTAGAAAATCACCTTTCTCTAAAAACCTTGTTGATTCTTTTAAGTTACCATTTGGATCTTGAAAGATAGCTCTAGGCACACTTGTATTTGGATTCTCTGGAGTCCAAGCATTTAATGAAGAATGTAAAAAGTTAGAACTCGAATTCATTCCTTCATAAAAGTATTTATTGGCATTGTAAATCTTATGACCAAATGCACTTCCTAAAACGACAGAAAAATCGAAGCCTTTATAAGAACCACCTAAGTTTAGATTAGCTTCTACTTTAGGTATCCCTGAACCAGCATACACTTTATCATCTTCATTAATCGTACCATCTCCATTTACATCTCTAAAACGAATATCACCAGGAGCAGCTTTGGATTGTATTTTTTTACCATCCGCATTCACATAAGCATCCACCTCATCCTGAGATTTAAAAATGCCATTGGCTTCATAAAGATAAAATGCACCAATAGGTTTACCCACTTTCGTTTGAGTAGGGAAATGTTCTTCTCCATACTTCAAACCTTCTCCATAAAGAACCTGACCTTTATCTGCTAGTGAAGTTACTCGGTTACGAGTGGTAAACATATTAAAGCCTACATTATAATTGAAGTCGCCTATGTTATCGTTCCAATTTAACTCGAACTCAAATCCATTATTTTCTATCTCCCCTACATTTAGAATAGGGCTATTTAAGCCTGCCGATGGAGGTAATACCTTTGTTATCAATAAGTCTTTTGTATTATTCTGGTAATAGTTCAAGGCACCACTTAGCTTATTATTAAAAAAGCCAAAGTCTACACCAATATTTTTTGTATCGGTTGTTTCCCATTTTAAGGATCTATTTTCAAGACCAGTGGCAATACTTGCTGGCCATGGGTTTGCACCATTACCCTTTACATAACCTAAACCCAACCAATTTGAAGAGGTAATTAGAGCTAAGAAATCATATTTACCAAGAGCATTTTCATTACCTAAACGTCCCCAGCTGAATCTTAATTTTAAATTATTCAAAGCAATATCTTTTGGAAAGAATGCTTCTTCAGAAATTCTCCAGCCCAAAGCAACTGAAGGGAATGAACCCCAACGTTCATCCGAACCAAATTTAGAAGAACCATCATAACGCATGGTTATTTGTGCTAAGTAGCGATCAGCATAGTTGTAGTTGATTCTACCAAAGAACGAAGCTCTATTGTATTTCCAAAAACTACCTTCTCCAGAGAAAGTCCCACCTGCACCAGCATCAATTGTAGGGAAACTAGGATCGAGGAATCCCGATGGTTCATCACTTGAGTTTAACTCTCCTTCAAGAACCTTATATACCGTTTTTTTACCCTCTACACTAACTCCTTCCCATCTGTATTTTTCTGTTGTTATCGAACTACCCAGCATTGCATTGATGCTATGACGACCAAAATCTTTATTAAAATTCAATACATTATCGAATATTTGTTCGTCCCAATATGCAGTACTTGAACTACTAGAAGGGTATTTCACAGGAGAACGAGTATCTGAAACATAAGGAGGGGTATGAGTACCACTTCTCGAATGTTCGCCTCTGTAAGCATAACTTGTTTTAAAGTTTAGCCAATCTGTAATATTTATAGTTAATCCTACATTAGCTGTCGTATGATAAGCTTTAGACCATGCATCTTTATAATGGTGATCGGCCATTACGTTACGATTATTAGGAAGTTGATCAAAATCGGTTAGTCCATACCCATATTCGCGAGATTCATCGTAAATAGGAACTAATGGAGAAATCATATACATCTCCTTCAAAGAATATTGAGGATTTTTAAAGTCAGTAACTTTAAAAGCTACATTAGCATCAATATCAAAAATATATTTGCTTAATCTTAATTTTGCTCGTGCATTATCTTGACGAAAATTATTACCTAGATAAATTCCTTTTTCATCTGCACGATTATAAGATATAGAGTATTGAGCATGATCAGATCCCCCTCTTACACTAACCATATAGTTTTGAAGGATGCCTGTACGTTGCATAGCGCCTTGCCAGTCAGTATCTACATCAGATTCTTTATTAATATATGTTGGAAAATCCACTACTTCATTCTCTTTACCTGTAGCAATGGCATATGCATTCCAATTCTCATACATTTGCTTGTGCATTGATTTATATTCCGATGCATTAAGCATTTTTAGTTGTTTGGCTACCTTCTTTACGCTTAAGAATGTACTAAAATCAATCTTTACATCTCCTTTTTTACCATTTTTTGTGGTAACAATAATAACACCATTGGCAGCCACTGATCCGTAAATAGCAGATGCTGCACCATCTTTTAATACCTCCATAGATTCAATATCTTGAGGATTTACACTATTCAAATCGCCTGGAAAGCCATCAATAATACACAGTGGCTCGTTACTGCCAAAAGTCTTAACACCACGAATTTTTATACTAACACCAGAACCTGCAAGTCCATTTCCCTTTTGGATATTAACACCTGCAATTTTTCCTTGAAGTGCTTCGCCTGGATTAACAGTAGCACGACTAGCCAGCTCATCTACATTTACCGATGAAATAGCTCCAGTCATATCACTTTTCTTTATCGAACCATAACCAATAACGATAGTTTCATCTAACATTAATGCATCCTCCTTTAGAGTAACATTAATATTAGACTTCCCTTTTACTAAAATTTCTTGAGTTTTATAACCAATGTAGGAAACCACAAGAGTTGATTGCGCTCCTACATCTAATGTGAACTGACCATCCACATCTGAGATTGTACCATTTGTTGTACCTTTTTCTAAGACACTAGCCCCGATAATCGGAATGCCACCATCATCTACTATTGTACCTGTCAATTTTAAATTTTGTGCAAACAGTGCACTAGGAATCAAAATCATAACACAAAGAAATAGCCACCTTATGTTACTATTCAATAGCATTTTGTTATTCATAATATGTGCTTAAAGGTTAATAAAAGTAATTTTATTAGCAACTAAATAAATACAAAGCAAGAATATTTAGGTCCCAATCTTGTTGTAAAATATCTACACTGTAACAATAAAAGGCTATTTTTTATCTACACATAAAATTATAAAACACTAATAATCAATATATTATATTTATACACATATATACAAAGATGATGATTTATAGTTTATTGGATTAAAGCATTTTCCTACGATTCTCTTTAAATAAAATTCAAATTTAATCGTTAAATTAAATAGATTGCAAATAATCGATCAAGTTGTCTCCATTGTCTAAGTTCAAGGATTTTCTCAAACGATACCTACTCATATTGACACTCTTGGGATTAGAGCCTAAAAGCAAAGCAATATCTTTTGTTGATAAATCTACTCTTAAAAGTAAAGCTAGTTTTTTGTCACCAGGGGTTAGATCGGGATGTTTCTTTAGGAGTCGATTCAGATATTCTATATTTCTGTCTTCAATGCTTTCCATAAGCATACTATCTGTCTGATCTCCTGCCAGAGATTGCTGAATATAAATATTAATCTGCTTTAAATGATTCCTCACCTTATCTCCACTTAATTTATACCCATCTTTCACCATCTGTTGAATCGAAGACAACAATTCATTTCTACTCTTAATAAACATAGCAAAAGTAGTTGCCTCTTTATTAACACGCTCTAGATGCTCATGAGCAGAGTTAAGGTCTTGTTTCTGTTGCTGAACTTTTAATTCGGCCAATTCTCTTTCAAATTTCTCTAAATTTAGGTTAGCAGTCATTAACTCTAAATCTTTTCTCTTCTTATACCAGCGAGGAATAAAAATGGCAACAAAAGTAAGCAATAAGAGACAAAATAAAAGAATAGCAATATTACGTCTCAATAACGCAATCTGAAGCTTTTGTTCTTTAGACTCCATTTCTCGTTTGCTTTCAGTCAATCTTTTATTTGAAATATTGCGTTCTACGCTTCTTAGCTTTTGATCATTCTGTAACTCTTGAGATAATACAAATAGTTTCTCTAAGGCATCATGTGCTTCTTTATAGTTCCCCATAGCATTATACACCCAAGATAAATACTCATAATTATCACACTCTAACTCTTTACTGCCTATTTTTGCTATTTCTTCCTTTATATAAAGCAGAACCTTTAGAGCTTCTTTATATCTCCCTGCAAAAAATAATTGCCTACCTTTATTATTGTAATTCTCACATAACCCCCAATTGGCATTTAAATTTTTATTGATAATTATAGACTCATCAATCATAGCCAATTTCTCCTCTGTATCTCCTTTGTACAAACAGAGATTGTTGAGATTTGCAGCTACTCCTTTTATATTACCCAACTTCTTATTAATTGCCAATGCATTTTTAAAACACTGTTCTGCAGTTTGAAACTCATTTAGATTGGCATGAATTATTCCTCTATTATTATGGCACGAGGCAATACTTATAGAATCTTGATGCACCTTAAATACAGCTAGAGCTTCATCGTTGTATTCAAAAGCTTTTCTATAATCTTTTAATCGACAATAAAGATCAGAAATCTCCATATATACTTGTGCCAAAATAAGAGGTTCATCTATAGGACATAAACGTTCTGCTTCATAAAGAGCCTCAATAGCAACATCAAAATCTCCCAAAAAACTAGATGCTCTAGCATATATAAATAGAGCTTTAGTTCGAGTTAATTTATCGTCAATGGAATCTTTGGAACTCAATATAAAATGTGCCTTTCTCAAAGCTTCTTTGGGGTTTTCATGCAAAAGCTTATTTGATTCATTTAAAATAGAATCTATATTAATAGGAGTTCCCAAAACGAATGCAGGGCTAAGCCATATCATTAGAGATACGAATAGCATACGTGTTTTAAAAGCTAACATATATTTGTCGTTTTAGATAAAGGTTCAGAACAAATATAAGAACATTTAAACAGATGTTACTATTGTTATTACAACTTAATAAAAAAAATGAACAACTAATTAGAATAACCTTCTTCTCATAAAAAAGAAAATTATACAATTTTAAACACAATCAAAAAGGAACGATGACACCGACATCGTATCATCATGTCGGTGTTAAGATGATACGATGTCGGTGTCATAAATTTTTAGTCTTTAACTCTAAAAATAGATTAATCTTCTATTTCAGCGTTGGAAACTCTTTCCAAGAAAACCCTTTGCTTATTCCAATGAAAAGGTGTGAAGTCAGTATTTTTAATCACTCGATTATTCTTAAATACCAAACCCTCAACTGATTTTGCATAAAGTAAGGGTTCATCAAAGGTCTCAAAAATATTATCCTCTATCCGTATAACTCCATAACCTCCCCCATGGAAGTATTTAGTTTGTTTTTCTAAATTTGGAATTTCAGGATAAATAGAAATAATGGCATTCGTAAACTGAAACATATTAGTGAGTGCATTAATAAAATGGTTCTTTCTAATAATTACTTCACGACAAGCTCCTGTTTCATACCATCCATTACAATCTCCACAAAGCAAAATAGCCGTGCCTGAAGTGTGATCAAATAGATTATTTTCTACGATTGTCTTCTGAGGAGTACTAAACAAAGCTCCGCGGGCTCTATTATTACGGATCGTATTTTGAGAAAAAATCACTTGAGGGGTCCATGTTAGATTCTCAATACCATAACCCTCTCCCTCATGAATCTGTTTATTAATACTGTTTTTGAAACGAATCATAAATTCTTTAGCGCCCTCTATCTCATCTTGATCATAAGCAGTAATAGAAGTTATACTATTTTCTTCTCCTACTAATTCCATAGTTTCAGATCGGACAAACTGTACTTTATCCAATACTCTTCCCCACTCAAAACCCCAGGCTTGTGGGTGCATATATTTCGTAATCAGTGTATGGTCATCCACTCGCTTAACAACCTTTAAGTAGGTTCCATGAATATTAATAGCATCATCCATCATCCCCTCATAAAGTCCGTTCTTAGAAATAATTTTCCCTTTACAACTTGAAAAGTGAGTAGCATCAGCTTGGGTTGTAAAATAGCGAGAATCATGATCCCCTTTTAAGCAAACGGAAAACTCATCTAGTGTAATATTTTCACACATCTGAGCTAATAATCCCATACCTTGCGCATAATGAACTTTTATATTTACCAGCTGAGTATTTATATTGTGAGATAAAAACAAGCCAGGGGCAGGACGATACCAAGTACGCATTGCTACTACTGTTCCATCAACCAATCTTTTATCAATCCACTTCGGTGCATAAAAAGAACCATCTTCCAAATCGGTTATATCAGAGGTATCCATATAAAGATCACTTGTATTATATAAGATATGCCTTGTTATAGGATCAAATGCAATGCCAGTAAAAGGTTGCATAACCCAATCATCTCCATAGGTTTCTAACTTTCCATTATCGGCTATTCGACACGACACCTCTTTAGATGGTCTAAAGACAATGCCTTCCTCTCCTTTGTTAGATTCTATTATGACTTGTGCTATATGTGGGTTCTCAAAATCAAGTGTAAAGTTTTTAAGCTTACAGTTTTCTGAATATAAAAGAGAAATAGGTAACATGGTTCCATGAAAAATGAAATTAGCTCCCCCTCCATCAACCGTCAGATTATGCCAATGCTCAAGAGCTAAGCCTACTTTTTTAGGATTATCTTGATCGTGATTGGATATATAATAGGTCTTTGATAGCGATTCTTCAGGATAAAAATGATAAGAACCTGGTGCAAACTGTAGAGTAACCTTATCCTTTTCAGTAAGATCTTTTTTTATTTCTTCTAAAGTACTATTCAACTTTAATGTTATATTTTCCTTAGTGTTAGGAACAATACCATAATCTTCTAAGTTGAAAATCTTGTGTTTACCGTAAGAAGTAAGACTAAGTAATGACACAATTGCAAAAAGTAGTAATTTCGTTTTTTTCATAATGTCCACAAATATATGAAATAGGAAGCGATGAAAATAAAATAATTTTCAAGTATTCCTTTTTATGAATTTATCTAGTATAGTTAAATCTCATAATTACAAACTATTAGGAATAATTATATGCTATATAACATGAAGTATCCAAACCTTTTGACTAAATTTGCAGCTTAAGGTACATAATATTTTAAATCAATAAATGATAGAAAAGATAATCGTTCTAGAAGAAGTTGATCCCGTACTCTTTTACGGTGTAAATAATAGTAATATCCAACTTTTAAAATCACTATTCCCTAAAATACGCCTAGTTGCTCGTGGAAATGTCCTTAAGGTTTTGGGCGATGAAGAAGAAATGTGTGCCTTTGAAGAAGCCGTAATTGCAATCGAAAAATACTGTTCTACCTACAATATCATTGATGAAGAAACTATTATAGATATTGTAAAAGGCAATAAACCCATCGGTAAAAAAGCAGATGAAGTAATTGTTTATAGTGTTACCGGAAAACCAATCTCTCCTAGAAGTGCTAACCAAGAAAAGCTAGTTAAAGGATTCATTAAGAATGATATGGTATTTGCTATAGGACCAGCTGGTTCGGGTAAAACTTATGTTGCCATAGCCTTAGCAGTTAGAGCGTTGAAAAATAAAGAAATTAAAAAGATAATTTTAAGTAGACCTGCTGTAGAAGCTGGTGAAAAACTAGGATTTCTACCTGGTGACATGAAGGAAAAAATAGATCCTTATCTACAACCCTTATACGATGCTCTTCAGGATATGATTCCTGCAGCCAAGCTTAAGGAGTATATGGAATTAAGTATTATCCAAATAGCACCTTTAGCTTTTATGCGTGGTCGTACTTTAAATGATGCAGTAGTGATTTTAGATGAAGCACAAAATACTACTACACAGCAAATCAAAATGTTTCTAACTCGTATGGGTATGAACACAAAAATGATTATTACGGGTGATATGACTCAGATAGACCTTCCTCGCTCACAAACTTCAGGGTTGGTTCAAGCTCTTCGCATTTTAAGGGATGTCAAAGGTATAAGCATAGTTGAACTTACTAAGAAAGATATTGTTAGACATAAACTAGTTGAGAGGATAGTAGAAGCATACGACACCTTCGATAAAAAAATAGAAGAAGAACGTAAAGACAGAAGAAAACGTAATAGTGAGGATGACTCTCACTAAAATAAATATTCACTTTATAAAAAAACGATTTTAAACCTTAGAACAATGAGCAAAGCATTGGTAAAAACAAACTTCAATTTCCCTGGTCAAAAAAATGTTTATCATGGAAAAGTACGTGATGTTTATAACATTAATGATGATTTATTGGTAATGGTTGCCACAGACCGAATTTCGGCCTTTGACGTAGTTCTTCCAAAAGGAATCCCTTTTAAAGGACAAGTTCTAAATCAAATTGCAGCACAGTTTTTAAATGCAACTGCACACATTGTTCCCAACTGGCTCATAGCAACTCCAGATCCTATGGTAACTGTTGGACTTCTTTGTGAAGGTTTCAGAGTTGAAATGATTATTAGAGCCTACTTAACAGGTAGTGCATGGAGAGAATATAAAAAAGGAGCTCGCACTCTATGTGGCGTACAGCTTCCAGAAGGAATGAAGGAAAATCAAAAATTCCCTACACCTATTATTACTCCTACTACTAAAGCAGATGAAGGTCATGATGAAAACATCTCTAAAGAAGAAATTATAGCACAAGGATTAGTAAGCAAAGAAGATTATGAACAACTTGAAAAATATACATATGCACTATTTGAAAGAGGTTCTAAAATGGCTAAAGAAAAAGGACTAATTTTAGTTGACACAAAATATGAGTTTGGGAAAAAGGATGGGAAAATCTATCTGATAGATGAAATTCACACTCCCGACTCATCCCGCTACTTCTACGCTGAAGGTTATAAAGAAAACTTCGAAAAAGGATTACCACAAAAACAACTTTCAAAAGAATTCGTTCGTCAATGGTTAATCGAGCATAATTTCATGGGAGAACCAGGACAACAAGTTCCAGAAATGACTGAAGAATATGTAAACTCTGTTTCCGAAAGATATATCGAGTTATACGAACATATTGTAGGTAAACCTTTTGAAAAAGCGAATAGTGAACATTTAAATGAACGTATAGAAAAAAATGTAAAAGCTTTTTTGGCTACTTATCAGAGATGAAATACGCACAAGAATCAATAAAACCATACAGTACAAAAGGTAAAAAAGCAGAACAAGTTGAGCAAATGTTTGATAATATTGCTCCTGCTTATGACAAACTTAACCATATCTTGTCTTTTAGTATAGATAAGATATGGCGCCGCAAGGCAATTAAATGGCTTAAACAATATAATCCTGAAACGATTATGGATGTAGCTACAGGTACAGGAGACTTTGCCATGTTAGCTTATCGCAAAATAAAGCCACAAAGATTAACAGGCGTAGACATTTCTGATGGTATGATGAACGTAGGTCGTGTTAAAGTCAAAAAAGCTGGATTCGACCCCTATATTGTATTTGAAAAAGAAGATTGTCTCAACCTAACGTATGAAGACAATAAGTTTGATGCTATAACAGCTGCATTTGGTATCCGTAACTTTGAGAGTCTTGAACAAGGATTATCAGAGATGTACAGAGTTCTAAAACCGGGTGGACATTTGGTTATTTTAGAATTGACCACACCAGATAAAGCTCCAATGAAGCAATTATTCCGATTTTACTCACAATCTATTATTCCTCTTTTTGGACAAGCCCTAACGAGTGATAAGAGAGCATACCACTATCTTCCAAATACGATTAAAGCTTTTCCTCAAGGAGAAGTAATGCAAAGTATCTTACAAGGGATAGGATATAGTGAAGTAAAATTTGAAAGACTTACTTTTGGCGTGTGTACTATGTATACTGCAACAAAAATAGCTTAATTTCAAATTCTTCAATAATCTATTTTATATTATGCAGACATTCGGCCTAATAGGATACCCTTTAGGACATTCTTTTTCTCAAAACTTTTTCAGTAGTAAATTTCAAAATGAAGGTATTGATGCTCAGTATCTCAATTTTGAAATTCCTACTATTGAGGATCTCACAGCTATACTTAAAACTCACTCCTCGCTACAAGGGTTTAATGTTACCATACCCTACAAAGAAAAAATAATTCCATTCCTAAGTGGTATAAGTGATGAAGCTAAAGCAATAGGTGCTGTAAATGTAGTAAGAGTTGTAAAAAACAATCATGGAGAAAAATCTTTAATAGGATATAACTCTGATGTTTTTGGATTCGTAGAATCTATCAGACCCTTATTAAAGCCTCATAATCAAAAAGCACTCGTACTAGGAACAGGTGGGGCATCTAAAGCAGTACACTATGGCTTACAGAAAATGGGCATTAAAACCTTATCGGTTTCTAGGAATAAGAAAGAAAAGAGTATTACTTATGAAGAAGTAAATGCACTGCTGCTAAATGAATACCAGATTATTGTTAATTGCACCCCATTGGGAATGCATCCTAAAACAAAAGAAAAGCCGCAAATTCCTTATCACTTGATAAACGAGAGCCATCTTTTGTATGACTTAGTATACAACCCTGAAATTACTTCTTTTCTCAAAGAAGGCATAGATCGAGGTGCAATAACTAAAAATGGTCTTGATATGTTACACCTACAAGCTATAAAAGCTTGGGAAATTTGGAATGAACTATGAGTAGAAAAAAGATCTTCAAATATATAGCTATGCCTTGCATAGCTATTCTTATGATATGCCTAGCGGCAGGTTTTTATATGTTAAGCTACGCCCTAACTCCTTTACATAGGGGTCTAAATATAGAGAAATCTTATACAGAAATGTATCAAAATTACCCATTTCTAGAAAACTGGGTGGATAGCTTAAACCATGTTTCTGCCCTCAAAGACACTACACTCATCAATACAGAGGGGAAAAAACTTCATGCCTTCTATATTGATGCTCCTAAACCAACAAACAAAACGGCTGTCATAGTACATGGATATACTGATAATGCCATACGTATGTTTATGATAGGATATCTCTACAATAAAGATCTTGAATACAATATATTACTTCCCGACTTGCAATTTCATGGGTTAAGTGAAGGTAAAGCAATTCAAATGGGCTGGAAAGATAGACTAGATATTCAAGAATGGATAAATCTATCCATAAATAAATATGGTACAGAAACAGAGATTGTAGTGCATGGGATATCTATGGGAGCAGCAACAACGATGATGCTTTCTGGAGAGCAATTACCTCAACAAGTGAAGTGCTTTGTGGAAGACTGTGGATATACCAGTGTTTGGGATGAGTTTTCCCAAGAGCTTAAAGTTCGCTTTGGTTTGCCTTCCTTTCCTATTATGCATATTACAAGTTGGCTGTGTCAACAAAAGTACGGATGGAATTTTGAAGAAGCCTCAGCTCTAAATGCTGTAAAAAGATGCGAACTACCTATGCTTTTTATCCATGGAGATGCAGATACATTTGTACCAACTTGGATGGTACATCCCCTTTATGAAGCTAAACCTGAACCGAAAGAGTTGTGGATTGTTCCAGAGGTGGAACATGCCGAATCATACTTAAAAGCGAAAAAAGAATATACACGGAGAGTGACAAACTTTGTTTCCTTGTATTTGAACTAATTCAATTATGCACAAACTACAAAATAAGATATTAACTATTATTGCTTGCGTATTATGGGGATCTGCTTTTGTAGGTGGTAAGTTAGGTTTTGGATATACCACTCCTATTCACCTTTCAGGTATTCGTTTTACCTTAGCTGGACTATTACTTATACCTTTATTGTTCTATCAGAAGATAGACTGGAAAGCCCACTTAAAAGAATGGAGGTATTTACTTCTATTTGGCTTTATACAATCTTTTGTTCAATATGGGCTATTCTTCGTTGGATTAAATATGGTAGATGCTTCTATTTCAGCTATAATTATTGGTGGAGGTCCTCTATTTATAGCATTGATGGCACATTTCACACTTCCCGACGACAAACTTACTTTACGTAAAACCTTTGCCATTATATTGGGTATGGTTGGAATTGTTTTTGTAAGTGTAACCAGCGGAAGTCGTTTATCACTAAACACCGTGTTCTATGTAGGTGTTATAATACTGATATTGAGTAATCTTGTAGGAGCAACTACAAATATCATTGTAGCCAAAAACAGAAATAGAGTAAATCCTATTGTGTTAACAGCTGCAGCAAATTTAACAGGAGGTATTATGCTTTATATTGCTTCAATATTTTTAGAAGACTGGACTTTACAGATTTATCCTACAAAGTTCTACTTGATATGGATATGGCTGGCTATAATTCCAGCAGCAGGTTTTTCTATTTGGTATAGCTTACTAAAAGATCCTGAAGTAAAAGTTTCAGAACTAAATATATGGAAATTCTTAACACCTGTATCAGGCGTAATACTAAGTTGGATCATTTTACCGAATGAAGAACCAAACATTTCTTCTATTTTAGGTATTATAATAATATCAATAGCTCTTATTACTTTACAATGGCAACCCCAAAAAAGAAAAGGATGAAAAAATATTCCAAGCTACTTATAATCGCATTATTAATACTGCTTCCTTGCATAACTTATGCTCAAGAAAGCAAGGCTTATTCCGTTTCAGATGTCCCTAATGTTCAAAAAATGGACAAAAGAAGATATACATCAGACCCAACTAATATCTTATCAACTAGTGCTACACAAAAAATAGATCATATCATTTATAGCTTAGAAGATAAAACTGGGGCTGAAATAGCTGTTGTTGTGCTACCTTCTATTGGAGAAATGGATTGTTTCGATTTTTCAAATGAGCTATTTAATAAATGGGGTATTGGAAAAAAGGGAGCTGACAATGGATTGTTAATCTTACTTGTAACCGATCAAAGATGTGTTCAATTTTACACTGGCTACGGACTAGAGGGGATTTTACCCGATGTTGTAGCAAAACAAATTCAAATGAACTACATGGTTCCTTATCTTAAAAATCAAGATTGGGATTCGGGTATGGTAGCAGGAGTACAAGCTGTAAATGAGATACTATATGACTCTATGGAAGATGGAGTAGTTGTAAAAAAAGCGAGGAATCAAGAAGATCCATTTCTTCCCATAGGTTTATTCTTGGGAACTTCTTTTGTGATATTTGTTATCTTTATGTTAATAGTAAGAAGACAAAATAAATGTCCTAAGTGTGGCAAAAGCAAATTACAACGTATAAACAGTAGAATCCTAGAAAGAAATTTTAATTACACATTAACAGAAGAGACGTACCGATGCACTAATTGTGGTCATATCGTCAAACGAAAAAATAAAACATTCCAAAATAATCACCGCTCAGGACCAGGAGGAGGACCTATCTTTGGAGGAGGCTTCGGAGGTGGTAGCTTTGGAGGTGGAAGTTTTGGAGGAGGAAGTTTTGGTGGTGGTCGCGGAGGCGGCGGCGGAGCTGGTACTAGATTCTAAAACAAATTATGAATTATATAAATATTTAATTTTACAACGTATGAAAAAAGGACTAATCATTACCATAGCAGTAGTAGCTGCTATATTACTATGGGGTGCTACAGGCTACAATAGCTTAGTATCTATGGAAGAGAATGTAGAAAACCAATGGGCACAAGTTGAAAGCCAATATCAACGTCGTTCTGACTTAATTCCAAACCTCGTAAGTACTGTAAAAGGATATGCAACTCACGAAAAAGCAACTCTTAGCGAAGTTATTGAAGCGAGAAGTAAAGCCACACAAATTACAGTAGATGCAAAAGACCTTACTCCAGAAAAATTAGCTGAGTTCCAAAAAGCTCAAGGAGAACTTGGAGCTGCATTAGGTAGATTAATGGCTATATCAGAAAGTTATCCTGATTTAAAAGCTAATGAACAGTTTTTAGGACTTCAAGCTCAACTAGAAGGCACCGAGAACAGAATTACAGTAGCAAGAAACAGATTTAATGATGCGGCTAAAGAATATAACGTAAAAATAAGAAAATTCCCTAAAAATATACTTGCAGGGATAATGGGCTTTGATAAACGACCTTACTTCCAAGCTGAAGAAGGAAGTGAAAAAGCACCAAAAGTAGAATTCTAATAAATAATAAAACAAGATAATGAATCCATTCATCTGTAGCAAAAGCTATTATGAATGGATTTATTCTTTTAATAGACAATAGAGTATAGTTCTCTTACGTATTGGCTGACACAAAAAAAAGCAGTACTTTTGTAACGCATACTATTTAAACAAAAAACCATATCCATGAGTAACCAACGATACATGTTGAGAGGTGTTAGTGCATCTAAAGAAGATGTACACAACGCAATTAAAAACATCGACAAGGGTGTATTTCCTAATGCTTTCTGTAAAATAATTCCTGATATTCTAGGAGGTGACCCAGAATATTGTAATATCATGCATGCGGATGGTGCAGGAACAAAATCATCTCTTGCTTATGCATACTGGAAAGAAACAGGTGATTTATCTGTTTGGAAAGGCATTGCTCAAGATGCTTTAATAATGAATATTGACGACTTACTATGTGTAGGAGCTGTCGATAATATTTTAGTCTCATCAACAATAGGAAGAAATAAGCTTCTTATTCCCGGAGAAGTAATATCAGCTATTATTAATGGCACAGATGAACTTTTAGAAGAGTTAAGAGGCATGGGTGTGGGAGCATATCCTACTGGAGGAGAAACTGCCGATGTAGGAGACTTAGTACGCACTATCATTGTGGATAGCACTGTAACATGCCGTATGAAGAGGAGCGATGTTATAGATAATGCAAACATAAAAGCGGGAGATGTTATTGTCGGTTTAGCTTCATCAGGACAAGCAACATACGAGAAAGAATATAATGGAGGTATGGGTAGCAATGGATTAACTTCTGCTCGTCATGATGTATTCTCTCGTTATTTAGCTGAAACTTATCCTGAAACTTTTGACAGTGCAGTACCTGCTGACTTAGTTTACTCTGGCAGTCTGCTACTTACCGATAAAGTTAAAGGATCCCCTCTTAATGCTGGTAAACTAGTACTCTCTCCTACTCGTACTTATGCTCCAGTGATCAAAAAGATACTAGATAAACTACGTAAACAGATTCATGGTATGATACACTGCTCTGGCGGTGCACAAACCAAGATACTACACTTTCTTTCTGAGGATTTGAAAGTAATCAAAGATAATATGTTTGAAATACCTCCTCTGTTTAAAACCATTCAAGAGGAAAGTCAAACGGATTGGGCTGAAATGTATAAAGTATTCAACATGGGACACCGTATGGAACTTTATGTAGCACCTGATATTGCACAAGAGATTATAGAAATCTCAAAAACTTTTAATATTGATGCTAAAATTGTAGGTAGAGTAGAAAATCTACAAGACTCTACATCTAGACTTACTATCCAAAGTGAGTTTGGAGAATTTAATTATTAATTTATGACAGACAACAGTATTTTAAATAAACTGGAAGACTTAGTAGCTCGATTTGATGAGGTTTCAACCCTTATTACCGATCCAGCAGTGATTGCTGATCAAACTCGATTTGTAAAGCTCACAAAAGAGTATAAAGAGCTTAGCGACTTAATGAATGCTCGTAAAGAGTATATTGCTGCTCTTCAAGGTGTAACTGAAGCCAAAGAAATCATAGCTCATGAATCAGACCCAGAAATGAAAGAGATGGCTAGAGAAGAGCTAGAAGACTGCGAAACTAGAATTCCTGAGCTTGAAGAAACTATAAAATTACTGCTTATACCCAAAGACCCTCAAGACGAACGTAATGCTATTATGGAAATAAGAGCAGGAACTGGAGGTGATGAAGCTGCCCTTTTTGCTGGAGACTTATTCAGAATGTACTCTAAGTACTGTGAAAACAAAGGTTGGACAGTAGAAATAAACAACTTCAATGAAGGTACTGCTGGAGGATTTAAAGAAATTGTTTTTTCAGTATCAGGAGACAATGTATATGGTATATTAAAGTATGAATCGGGAGTTCACCGAGTACAGCGAGTTCCTGAAACAGAATCTCAAGGTCGTGTACATACCTCAGCTATTACTGTTGCTGTATTACCTGAAGCAGAAGAAGTAGATGTAGAATTAAACCCAGCAGACATAGAGTTACAAACGGCTCGTTCTGGAGGTGCAGGAGGACAGCACGTAAATAAAGTTGAAACTAAAGTAATGCTAACTCACAAACCTACAGGTTTAGTTGTAATTTGCCAAGAAGGACGTTCTCAGCACTCTAATAGGGAAAAAGCTATGCAAATTCTACGTTCTAAACTATACGAAATAGAATATGAGAAGGCAAACAAGGAACGCTCGGAACAAAGAAAATCTTTAGTTTCAACAGGTGATAGATCTGCTAAAATTAGAACTTACAATTATCCTCAGGGTCGTATTACCGACCATCGTATCAATTATACCATATACAATCTTCAAGCTTTTATGGATGGAGATATTCAAGATTGTATTGACCACTTAATTGTTGCGGAAAATGCAGAACGCATGAAGGAAAGTGAACTATAAACTAGAATTATGACAAAGCAAGAATTATTTGAACAGATTAAAAAGAAAGAATCTTTCTTATGTGTAGGATTAGATACTGATCCTAATAAAATTCCTGCTCATTTATTATATGAGGAAGATCCTATCTTTACATTTAATAAAGAGATTATAGATGCTACTGCCGACTTATGTGTGGCTTATAAACCGAACACAGCTTTTTATGAATCACTTGGTATTAAAGGATGGATAGCACTAGGAAAGACAATCCAGTATATTAAGACCTATTATCCAGAACAGTTTATTATAGCAGATGCTAAGAGAGGCGATATTGGTAATACATCGGCAATGTATGCTAGAACCTTCTTAGATGATTTAAATGTTGATGCAGTAACAGTAGCCCCATATATGGGAGAAGATAGTGTGTCTCCTTTTCTCTCTTATGAGAACAAATGGGTTATCCTTTTAGCCCTAACTAGCAACAAAGGATCACAAGACTTCCAATTATTTAAAAATGAGGAAGGTCAACATCTTTATGAACGTGTTCTAGAAAAATCACAAGATTGGGGAAATGATGAAAATATGATGTACGTTGTTGGGGCTACCCAAGGAAAATCTTTCGAAGCTATTCGAAAATATGTTCCCAATCATTTCTTACTGGTTCCTGGTGTTGGTGCGCAAGGAGGCTCTCTTCAAGAGGTTTGCAAATATGGATTGAACACTCAATGTGGGTTGCTTGTTAATTCATCGAGAGGTATAATTTATGCAGATAACACCATAGATTATGCAGAAGGAGCAAGAAATGCAGCCAAAACATTACAGCTACAAATGGCCAAAGAGCTAGAAGCAATATTGTAATAATGGAGGATAGTATGCAGGATAGTAAACTAATCAATGATCCCGTTTTTGGATTTATAAAAATCCCTAAAGGTTTGCTTTACGATATCGTAAAACATCCCTATATGCAACGCTTAAGTAGAATTAAGCAATTAGGGTTATCATCTGTTGTCTATCCTGGTGCTCAGCATACTCGCTTTCAACACTCATTAGGAGCCTTTTTTTTAATGACCGAAGCGATTGAACAACTCAAACGCAAAGGTCATTTTATTTTTGATAGTGAAGCTGAAGCTGCAAAAGCAGCTATATTATTGCATGACATAGGACATGGACCATTCTCCCATGTATTAGAGTACACATTAACAAAAGACATATCTCATGAGCAGATATCACTCTTGTTGATGGAAAAAATGAATGAGGAAATGAATGGAGCTCTCAGCCTAGCTATAAAGGTATTCAAAGGAGAACATCCTAAAAAATATCTTCATCAATTAGTAAGTGGGCAACTTGATATGGATAGAATGGACTATCTGAGAAGGGATAGTTTTTTCACAGGTGTACCCGAAGGTAGCATTGGATCTGCCCGAATCATCAAAATGCTCAACTTAAAAGAAGAGCAATTAGTGGTGGATGAAAAAGGAATTTACTCTATTGAAAATTTTCTCATTGCAAGAAGACTCATGTATTGGCAGGTATATCTACATAGAACATGCATCACTTATGAAAATATGCTTATCAGTACTTTATCAAGAGCCAAAGAATTAGCAAAAAGAGGCGTTTCATTGTTTGCGTCTCCTGCATTACATTATTTCTTATACAATGATGTAGATAAAAAATCATTTTACGAAGGAGATGAAGCTTTAAACAACTTTATACAACTTGATGATAATGACATTTGGACATCGCTTAAGGTATGGAGTAACAACGAAGATAAAATTTTATCACTCCTTAGTTCTGGAATGATCAATAGACAGTTATTTAAAACAGAAATATCCTCTGAAGTATTTAATGAACGAGCTATAAATGACATACGAAAACAAGTATCCAAACATCTAAATATCTCTACTGAAGAAGCTAAATATTTCGTTTCAAGTGGAATTATTGGGAATAAGATGTATGATCCGTTTGATAATAGTATTGATCTATTATACAAAGATGGCAGTCTAAAAAACATATCAGAAATATCTGATATTCTAAATGTTACATCTTTATCTAAACGAGTTAATAAATACTATTTCAGTCATTTCCGTATAGACTAGTAAGTACAAATAACCCTTAAAACACGAGGAAATACCAAAAAATTGTCCGTTATTTGCGTTACGTACCATAGAATGGGCTAAAACCCCAATAATATAAGAATATCAAAAATATGGAATTTTCAGCAAAGCAAATTGCGTCATATATACAAGGTGAAATTATAGGTGACGAGAACGCAACTGTACATACATTTGCTAAAATTGAAGAAGGTGTTTCTGGAGCCATCTCCTTCCTCTCTAATCCAAAATATACACATTATATTTACAATACTCAATCTAGTATAGTACTTGTAAATAAAGACTTCAAACCCGAGAAGCCTATTTCTGCTACACTTATCAAAGTAGATAATGCATACGATAGTTTAGCAAAACTTCTTACTCTTTATGAAGCTAGTAAACCTAAAAAGACAGGAATAGATTCCCTCGCTTCTATTGCACACACTGCAAAAATTGGAAAAAACGTTTATATTGCACCTTATGTAGTTATTGGTGAAAATGCTGTTGTTGGTGACAACTCAGCTATTTACCCACATACCTATGTGGGTGATAATGCAAAAATAGGTGCAAATACCACACTATACTCTAATGTAAACATATACCACGAATGCATAATAGGCAATAATTGCATACTACATTCAGGTGTAGTTGTAGGTGCAGATGGTTTTGGTTTTGCTCCAACAGCAGAAGGTTATGAAAAGATTCCTCAAATAGGTATTGCAATAATAGAAGACAATGTAGAAATTGGTGCAAATACTTGTATTGATCGTGCTACAATGGGAGCAACAATCATTCGTAAAGGAGTAAAACTAGATAATCTTATTCAAATAGCTCACAATGATGAAGTAGGTTCACATACTGTAATAGCAGCACAAGCTGGCGTCGCTGGTTCTACAAAAATAGGACAATGGTGTATGATTGGTGGTCAAGCAGGCTTAGCAGGACATGCAAAAATTGGAGATAAAGTTGGTATTGCTGCACAATCAGGAATACCAGGAAACATAAAATCAGGAAATCAGGTGATGGGCTCACCAGCATTTGAAGCTCGACAATATTTTAAAGCTGCTAGCGTATTTAAAAAGCTTCCAGATATTTATATGGAAATAAATATGCTACGCAAAGAACTAAACGAAATTAAAGGTAAACTAAAATAATAAAGACCAATGTTAAAACAAAAAACGCTTAAAGAAAGCTTTTCGCTGAGTGGAAAGGGTCTTCATACTGGTTTAAACTTAACAGTAACTTTTAATCCAGCCCCTGAAAATCATGGGTATAAAATCCAACGTGTAGATATCAAAGACCAACCTATCATTGAAGCGGTTGCTGATAATGTAATAGAAACAACACGTGGAACTGTTCTTGCTAAGAACGATATAAAAGTAAGTACTGTAGAACACGGTATGGCTGCCTTATACGCATTGGGCATAGATAATTGTTTAATACAAGTAAATGGTCCTGAGTTTCCTATTTTAGATGGTAGCTCACAATTTTACGTTAAAGAAATCGAAAGAGTAGGCACTGTTAATCAAAATGCGGTTAAAGATTTCTATATTATCAAGTCGAAAATAGAATTCAAAGACGAAGAAACAGGCTCCTCTATAATAGTACTACCAGATGATGAATTCAGTTTGAATGTACTCATCTCTTATGACTCTAAAATTCTACCCAATCAATATGCTACTCTTGAACATATGTCTGATTTTGCAAAAGAAATTGCTCCTTGCAGAACTTTCGTATTTGTAAGAGAAATTGCCCCACTTCTTCAAGCAGGTTTAATTAAAGGCGGCGACTTAGATAATGCAATTGTTATCTATGAAAAAGAAATGCCTCAAGAAAACTTTAACCAACTAGCGGATGTAATGGGTGTACCTCATCAAGATGCTAGTGAACTAGGATATCTTAATCATAAACCTCTAGTATGGCCAAACGAATGTGCACGCCATAAATTACTAGATGTTATTGGAGACTTAGCCCTCATAGGAAAGCCTATTAAAGGTAGAATTATAGCTACTCGTCCTGGACATACTGTAAACAATAAGTTTGCTCGTAAGATGCGTAAAGAAATACGCTTGAACGAGGTACAAGCACCATTGTACAATCCAGAGAAGGAACCAATAATGGATGTCAACCGCATAAGAGAATTATTACCTCATCGCTATCCATTTCAGTTAGTAGATAAAATTATAGAAATTGGAGCGAATTATATTGTAGGAGTTAAAAACATAACATCCAATGAGCCATTCTTCCAAGGTCACTTTCCAGCAGAGCCAATTATGCCTGGAGTACTTCAGGTTGAATCTATGGCACAAGTAGGTGGTTTATTAGTACTAAATTCTGTTGAAGACACTTCGTCTTATTCTACATATTTCATGAAAATAGATAAAGTAAAATTCCGTCAAAAAGTTGTACCTGGAGATACTCTCCTTTTCAAAGTAGAACTTCTAACTCCAATTAGAAGAGGTATTGCAACGATGAAGGGATATGCTTTTGTTGGTGAAAAAATTGTGTGTGAAGCCGAGTTTATGGCACAAATAGTTAAGAACAAATAATTTGAACATGATAAGTCCGTTAGCTTACATTCATCCTGAAGCAAAAATTGGAAAGAATGTGGAAGTTGGTCCTTTTTCCTACATCGACAAAGATGTGATAATAGGAGACAACAACAAAATAATGCCTAATGTTACAATCCTTGAAGGAGCTAGAATAGGTAATGGAAACACCTTCTTTCCTGGATCAGTAATCAGTGCAACTCCTCAAGATTTAAAGTTTAAAGGAGAAGTTACTACTGCAGAAATTGGCGATAACAATTTAATTCGTGAAAATGTTACAGTCAATCGTGGTACAGCCGCTAAGAATCGAACAGTTGTAGGTAGCAACAACCTTTTAATGGAAGGAGTTCACGTAGCTCACGATGCAATTGTGGGAAATGGCTGTATTATAGGTAATGCCACTAAACTTGCAGGTGAAATAATAATAGATGATAATGCTATTGTTAGTGCTGCTGTCTTAATGCACCAGTTTTGTAGAGTAGGTGGATATGTAATGATTCAAGGAGGCTCTCGCTTCAGCCAAGATATACCTCCTTATATTATTGCAGGAAGAGATCCTATTGTTTATGCCGGCATCAACATTATAGGGCTTCGCCGCAGAGGCTTTTCTAATGAATTGATACAAAACATTCACGATGCTTATAGAATTATTTATCAAAGTGGATTAAATAGATCAGAAGCCTTAAAGCAGGTAGAACAAGAAATACCTATGAGTAAAGAAATCGAATATATTTTAGAGTTTATTCGTACATCTCAAAGAGGTATTATTAAAGCCTAATTAAAAAAATAGATTATAGAGAAGGAGCACTTGTATTAGTGCTCCTTTTTTATTTTATTCACTCCACTATGGACTTCATATCATTTTTACTATTTTTACAATAAGAATTAATATTACAATACAATGATCTATAGATTTACACTTATTTCTGATGAAGTTGATCAATTTCGCCGTGAAATTCAAATTGATCCTGATGCCACATTTTTAGATTTATACAAGGCAATCTTCAACTCTGTAAACTATCAGCCAGCAGAAATGGCTTCATTTTTCATTTGCGATGAAGACTGGGAACATAGAGAAGAGATATCTCTCAATGAGAAAGACATTAATCCAGAAGAAGATAGCTGGATAATGGATGAGACCGAACTTACAGAGTTCTTTGAAGATGAGCAACAAAGAATGGTATTGCAATTTGATTACCCTCATGAAAGATTTTTCTTTATAGAATTATCAGAAATTATTACAGGTAAAGATATTAAAAAAGCAAAATGCACAAGAACTGAAGGGGATGCTCCAAGTCAGTTTTTTACGGAAGAAAAGGAAGCAACAAAAACGACTTCTATAGATGTCGATGAATCGTTTTATGGCGATCAAGATTATGACTCTCTTGAGATAGAAGGGTTTGAAAACTTAGATGAACTTTAATAATACAAAGCCTCATCGTAATATAAATGAAGCATAAACAGAATTTAATAGTATTAATAGGACCCACGGGAGTTGGGAAAACAGAACTTAGTTTATCCATTGCAGAAAATTTTAATACTGAAATTATTTCTGCAGACTCTCGCCAGCTATATAGACAGCTTCAAATAGGGACCGCTGCTCCTACTCCGTTACAATTAAGTAGAGTAAAACATCACCTAGTAGGAACTCTAGAGCTAACCGATTATTATAGTGCAGCAAAATACGAGGAAGAGGTTATCAAGTTATTGGAAGAACTCTTCCAAAAGAAAGATATCTATGTGCTTACTGGAGGCTCTATGATGTATATTGACGCAGTATGCAAGGGCATAGATGATATTCCAACCGTAGATGAGGAAACAAGAACTATCTTACTTGACCGATATAAGAATGAAGGTTTGGAGCAACTTGTTTCTGAACTCAAGTTACTCGATCCCACATACTACAATAATGTTGATCTAAAAAACCCAAAAAGAGTAATACATGCCTTAGAGATCTGTTATATGACAGGGCTTCCCTACAGCTCATTCCTCACTCAAGAAGCAAAAGAACGTCCTTTCAACATTATTAAAATAGGATTGAATCGAGATAGAGAAGAACTTTACGGCAGAATAAACCGTAGAGTACTTGAAATGGAAAAGGAGGGACTTATAGAAGAGGTAAAATCGGTATACCAATTCAAAGGATTGAACTCTTTGAACACCGTTGGATACAAAGAGATTATTAAATACTTGGATAGCGAATGGACTAAAGATTTTGCGATTCAAAAGATCCAGCAGAATAGTAGAAACTATGCTAAAAAACAATTAACTTGGTTCAAAAGAGACCAAGATATAGAATGGTTCCACCCCGATGAATATGAACAAATAATCAAGTATATATCAGATAAAATAGAACTATCTAAATAAATATAAATGAGAGGTGAGCTCCAAACAATAAAGCTCGCCTCTTTGTTTAAATACTTTACTAAAAAATAGATTTAAGACGAAGCATTAGTGATTATGCATTCATTCTAAATATAAATACTAAACGATTAATGATGAAAGCAATTTTTTTCGATATAGATGGTACTCTAGTAAGTTTTAAAACCCACCAAATTCCAGAATCAACAATTTATGCTATTCGATTAGCAAAAGAAAATGGACATAAAATATTTATTGCAACTGGCAGACCCAAGGCGATTATTAATAATCTAGGTAAAATTGAAGAGTACGTAGATGGCTATGTTACAATGAATGGTGGATACTGTTTTACAACTGATCAAGTACTTCACAAAAGCATTATACCGAAAAATGATGTAGAGAATATGGCTAAATATTGTATAGACAATAAGAAAGCTGTTATTTTTGTAAGTGAACACACTATTTCTGTTTGCCAACCCAATAAATTAGTAAAGGATATATTTTATGATCATCTAAATGTACCTGTCATACCCGAAAAAACTTTTGAAGAAGCTATCTCTGGTGACGTATTTCAGATGACTCCATTTATAACCAAAGAAGAAGAAAACTCTATTTTAAATTTAATTCCAAACTGTCAACCCGAAAGATGGAATCCTGAATTTGTAGACATTGTATCCAAGGGAAATACAAAAGAGACAGGTGTAGAGGTTATTCGTAAGCACTTTAATCTAAAGCTCGAAGATACTGTGGCTATTGGAGATGGAGGAAATGACATCAGTATGCTTGCTCATGCTGGAATAGGTATTGCAATGGGCAATGCAGTTGATCATGTCAAATCATACGCCGATTATGTGACCTCTACAGTTGATGAAGACGGCATTTGGAATGCTCTCAAACATTTTAATATTATATAAGCACCTTGGCAATTCATATAGACCAACAAAACAAAGATTTTCAAAATGCTTTAAAACTCATCAAATATACCAATCAGTCTATTTTTTTAACAGGAAAAGCAGGAACAGGTAAATCTACCTTTCTAAAGTATATTTGCGAGAATACAAAGAAAAAACATATTGTACTAGCTCCTACTGGCATATCTGCTATCAATGTAGGAGGTAGTACTTTACATAGTTTTTTTAAACTACCTTTTCACCCTTTACTCCCTGGTGATCCCAACCTGAGCCAACATCGGGGTCAGATTCATAAATTCTTTAAATATTCTGCAGAACAGAGAAAAATAATAAAAGAAGTTGAACTCATCATCATTGATGAAATCTCAATGGTTCGTGCAGATATTATAGATACATTAGATGCCATACTTCGCACTTTTTCAAATAATCCCAGAGCAGTTTTTGGTGGTAAACAAATACTACTTGTCGGCGATATTTTTCAGTTGGAACCTGTCGTTACTAATGATATTCGGGAAATTATAAATAGGGCCTATCCTACTCCATATTTCTTTTCGGCTCATGCCTTTAGACAGATGAAACTTGTTGCTATAGAGCTTCAAAAAGTATATAGGCAAACTGATCCTGTCTTTGTCAATGTTCTGAATAAAATTCGAACAGCTAGTGCTGGTGCAGCAGACCTACAACTTCTCAATACTCGCTATAATATATCTATTGATGAAAGTAAAGACAATATGTATATTACCTTGGCGACACGCAGGGATAACGTCGATTTCATTAATGAAAACAAACTCAAATCTTTAGACGGAGATCCTATTGTTTTGTACGGAGAAATTGCTGGAGAGTTCCCTCTCAACAGTCTACCTACACCACTAGAATTAATAGTAAAGGTAGGTGCTCAAATCATCTTTATAAAAAATGATATGGATAAAAGATGGGTTAATGGAACAATTGGTGTCATCAGTGGGATAGATGAGGAAAAAGGACTCTTATATATAGTTACGGATGATGGCTCAGAATGCGATGTTAAACCCGAAACGTGGAGAAATATTCGATATCGATATAATGAAGAGAAGAAAGAAATTGAAGGAGAAGAGTTAGGTGTATTTACACAATTTCCGATCCGTCTAGCTTGGGCTATAACAGTACACAAAAGTCAGGGACTAACATTTAGCAAAGCAGTTATTGACTTTACAGGAGGCGTTTTTGCTGGTGGTCAAACTTATGTAGCCCTAAGCCGTTGCACCTCATTAAATGGAATTTACTTGAAGCGGCCTATTAGTCAAGCACAGATATTTGTACATCCAGAAATTATTCATTTTGCTAAAAACTTCAATAATGAACAAGCAATACAAACTGCCCTCAAAGAAGCACAAGCTGATGACGAATATACGCAAGCTATAAAAGACTTTGACCAAGGAAATTTTTCGTCTTTCTTATCCCATTTTTTTAAAGCGATTCATGCAAGATACGATATAGAGAAGCCTCTTTTTCAAAGATTTATCCGACATAAACTAGGTATTATTACAAAACTAAAAGAAGAAAACAAACAATTAAAAGAAACTCTTAGCCTGCAACAGAAGAATCTACGGAAATATGCAAAGGAATATTACCATATGGGGAATACTTGTATTACCGATGCAAAAGACTCTAAAGCGGCAATTGCCAACTACAACAAAGCTATCGAACTATACCCCGAATATACAAATGCATGGGTACGTAAAGGAGTAACTCTTTACAATCTTAAAGAGTATGATGAAGCTGATATCTGCTTAAATAAGGCGGTTCAACTCAACCCTTATGAGTTCAAAACTGTTTATAATAGAGGGAAACTTCGTTTGGCTATGCACGATGATAATGGAGCTCTTGCTGATTTGGACAAAGCAACTACTTATAAACCAGAACATGCCAAAGCCCATGAACTCTTTGGTGATGCATTATTCAGAATAGGTAAAGAGAGTGAAGCTGAATTACATTGGAGACTTGCCAAAGAACTACGTAAGAAAAAATAAATCTAACTTATTATAAAATATAGAATATGAAAAAAGCATTCAAAATCACAGGAATAATAGTTGCTATTCTTCTTGTAATAATGATTTCTATTCCCTTTTTATTTAGTGGAAAAATAGAATCTCTAGTAAAGAAAGAAGCCAACAAAATGCTTAATGCAGAGTTTGATTTTGCTTCATTAGATATTAGTTTATTTAAAAACTTCCCGAAAGCCTCTCTTACCCTAAAAGACTTCTGGGTAAAAGGTATCAATGAGTTTGAAAATGACACATTAGCAAAAGCTAAGGAGCTGACAGCTACTGTCAATGTAATGTCCCTATTTAAGGATAGTGGATATGAAATAGGACAAATTATACTGAATGAGGGTAAACTAAAAGCTGTTGTACTACCTACAGGTGTTGAAAATTGGAATATTTTAAAAGAAGAAGATACCAAGGAAGATGTTCAAGAAGAACTGGAAGATGCAACAGAAGGAGACTTTTCTTTGAAAGTTGATAAGATAAGTGTTAAAAACTTCTCTCTTATATACGACAATCAAAAAGATAATCAATTTGCACTAATCGATAACTTAGACCTTAATTTAAAGGGAGATTTATCGAGTAAGAAAACAACTCTAGCTATTGAGGGAAACACTCCAAATTTAACTTTCAGATCAGGAGGTATTCCTCTGATCAACTCTATGCATTTGAAAGCAAAAATTAATCTGGATGCAGATTTAAGTAATAAGGTTTTTACTCTTGCTAAAAATGAAATTCAACTCAATGCGATTAAAACCAATCTAGATGGTTGGGTAGCAATGAAAGAAAATGATGCTATCGAAATGGATTTAAAGCTTAATACTAGTGAAGTAGGCTTTAAAGAAGTACTTTCTCTTATCCCTGCCATTTATGCCAATGATTTTAAAAACATCCAAACAGATGGCACAGCTACACTTATAGCTTATGCCAAAGGAACAATGCAAGGAGATATTCTCCCTTCATTTGACATAACTCTTGATGTGAAAGACGCAATGTTTCGCTACCCTTCTCTTCCTTCAGGTGTAGATCAAATTAACATCAATGCTAATATTAGTAACCCTGGAGGTCTAGCTGATAAAACAATTATCAAATTAAACCCATTTACATTTAGAATGGCTAATAACCCATACCAAGTAAATGCATCAATTAGCAATATAGTAAGTGATCCTCGTTTTGATATAAAAGCGAATGGCATCCTTGATTTGGGTAAAATCGAAGAGGTATATCCTTTGGAGGATATGAATTTAAACGGTATTATAAATGCCAATATTGCTATTGCTGGTCAGTCCTCTTTCATCGAAAAAGAACTGTACGACAGAATTCAAGCATCGGGAACTATTCAAGTAAAAGACATGAAAATCGATGTAAAGGATATTCCGAGTATGAAGGTAGATCAGTCATTACTTACATTCACTCCTCAATTTCTAAAATTGAGCGAAACAACTATCCATATTGGAGAAAATGATATAACTCTAGATAGCCAATTAAATAATTACATAGGTTATCTTATGAAAGGAAGCACTATAAAAGGATCTTTAAATGCTCGTTCAAACCATCTTAATCTTAACGACTTTATGAGTTCAGAAGAACAAGAAGATGCGTCAATAGCAGAGTCTGATTCAATATTCGGAGTAATAGAGGTTCCTAAGAATATAGATTTCAACATTAACGCAAATTTAAAAGAAGTCATACTAAGTAATTGGACAATTACCAATGTGAAAGGACATATTCATGTAAAAGATGGTAAAGCAGATATGACTAATCTTTCCATGAATGCTATGGACGGAGAGTTAATAATGAACGGTTCTTACTCTACAGAACGCATTGAACATCCTACACTAAATGCAAATTTCATGATGAATAATCTGTCATTTGCCAAAGCTTATAAAGAATTAAATATGGTTCAATCTTTAGCACCGATATTTAGTAATCTGGAAGGTAATTTCTCTGGAGCAATGCAACTTAAGACAGAGCTAAATGCAAGTATGGAGCCTATATACCCCACTTTACAGGCAGCAGGGAACATCAAAACTAAGGATTTAAAATTATCAAATGTAGATATCGCTAAAAAGCTATCACAAGCTTTGAATAAAGAAGATTTACTAAATAAGCAAATAAAAGATATTGACCTAAATTTCCATATAAAAGATGGTAGACTAGAAACGAAGCCTTTTACTTTTAATGTGGGAGATTATAACTTAACCCTAACAGGAACAACGGGTCTTGATCAAACTATCGAGTACACTGGTAAACTAAAACTACCAGCATCTGTTTCTAAAGTAGAAGGTTTAAATACCATGGGATTCCTTGTAGGAGGCTCTTTCAATAATCCTACCTTCAAAATAGACACAAAAAGTATGCTTGAAGAAGGGGGAAAAGTATTAGAAGATAAGGCTAAAGATTTTCTATCTAAAGAGCTACTAAAAAACAAGAAAGATTCCACAAGCCTCGGAATTGACAGCGTTCAAACAGATATTAAAGAACAAGTCAAAGAAGAGGTCGGTAATAAAATTAAAGACCTTTTCAAAAAGAAAAAGAACAAGTAGAATTAAAATATTGTTATATTAATATTAACTATCACTTCAAAAAAGCAGATAGTATTGTTCCACAATTAAAATATTGAGAATATGTTAATGAAATTGTATGACTCTAATAATGATCCTCAAAAAATTCAACAAGTAATAGATATACTTAATGATGGAGGAATTATTATATATCCTACAGATACAATGTATGCCATTGGTTGCCATTGTATGAAAGAAAGGGCTATCGAACAAATATGTGAGATAAAGGGTATCGACCCTCGCAAGAACAACTTATCTCTCATTTGTTATGATTTAAGCACAATCAGTGAGTATGCAAAAATGAGTAATACTGTTTTCAAAATAATGAAAGCAAATTTACCTGGTCCATTCACTTTTATTTTAAACGGGACAAATAAACTACCTAAAATCTTCCGCAACAGAAAAGAAGTTGGTATTCGTATGCCAAACAATGAAATAATAATGGATATAACTAAAGCGCTTGAATTTCCTATTATGACAACGACAGTTCCATTGGGAGAAAATGAAGATACAGGCTTTCTCACTAATCCTGAGCTAATTTATGAAAAGTTCGGAAAAATTGTAGATCTCGTTATCGATGGTGGTACGGGGGACTATAGTGCATCCACAATAGTAGATTGCACTGGCGATTATGTTGAAATTGCTAGACAAGGAAAAGGAGAATTAATGGTATAATTAATAATTTAAATAACTAAAAATAGGCTGACTAAATTTAAATAGTCAGCCTATTTTTATTTGCTCGAAATCGGGATAAGTAGAAAATAGAGTCTCATTAAAACTTAAAATAAGATGTAATGATTAGATTCAAATTCTTCTTTTAATTGAGTCATTCATCTATCATGACACCGACATGTCATTATCATGTCGGTGTTAAGAGAATGCCATGTCGGTGTTAAAACAATATTATAAATTAGCTATTATGTTTTCTCAGCTCTTATTTATGAAGAGTAAATTAATCCTTATTGTTTAATTTAACAAGGGGCTAAAAGATACTACAACTCTTGTCTACCTGAAGTTATATAACAATTCAACCCAATTTGTACAAAAAGAAAGGAGCTACCTAAAAAAAAATTAGATAGCTCCTTTTTATTTATCTATTTTACTTTCTTTTTTTAAAGTAAAGATTTTGGATCTAGATTAGTCGATTCAATGTCTTTAAAATAACGATATGTACCTACTCTCAATTCTGAAGTAGCTGCATCATCACAGATAATTAAACCTTTTGGATGAGACTGAAGAGCAGTAATTGTCCACATGTGATTAATAGAACCTTCAACAGCTTGATGTAACGCACGAGCTTTACTAGCCCCATTTACTAAGATCATCACTTCTTTAGCATCCATAATAGTACCTACACCTACAGTCAAAGATGTTTTTGGTACTTTATTGATATCATTATCAAAGAAGCGAGAGTTAGCTATAATCGTATCAGCAGTAAGTGTTTTAAGGCGTGTACGAGAAGTTAGAGATGAACCAGGCTCATTGAAAGCAATATGTCCATCAGAACCAACACCACCCATAAACAAGTCAACACCACCATAAGAAGCTATTTTAGCTTCATAACGAGCACATTCAGCTTCTAGATCTTCTACATTACCATTAAGGAAATTAGTATTTTCTTTCTTGATATCGATAAGACCGAAAAAATTCTTCCACATGAAAGAGAAGTAGCTTTCAGGATGATCTTTAGACATTCCGACATACTCATCCATATTGAATGTTACTACGTTTTCAAAAGATACAAGACCTTTTTTATTCAATTCAATCAGGTTTTTATACATACCTAGAGGAGTAGAGCCTGTAGGACAGCCTAATACAAAAGGTTTTTGTGCTGTAGGTTTTGCTTGATTAATTTTAGCAGCAACATAATGTGCAGCCCATAGTGATACTGAATTATAATCCGGTTGAATAATTAATCTCATGTTTGTTTATATGTTTTATAGTTAATATAGAATTCTACTTTCTATCTTTTTTAAGACGATCAGCCATACTCTTAGCTAAATGAGCACATTGTTCATAATTGATTTCTTTCATAGCATGCTTCATTTCAATAGGATCTGCCACTAGTTCAAATTTACTCTTAGTAACAAAATCAGCCATCCTTTTCACTGCTGCTCCAGCCCAACTACAAGAACCAAAGTAACCTAAATAGCGGTTTTTAATATCTCTCAACAGAATATCAGAAATAATGCCTTCTATACGAGGGTAAATCTGACCATTATATGTTGGGCTACCAATGATCAACCCTTTGTATCTAAACACATCTGCGATAATGTATGATGGATCTGATTTATTGGAGTTATGAAGCACGATATCTTTTATGCCCATTGCTGATAGATCTGAGGCTATTTCTTCTGCCATAGCCTCTGTATTACCATACATAGTTCCATAAATAATAACAACTCCTTCTTTAGCGTTGTATAAGCTTAAGTCATTATAGATATCAATTACTTTCTTTATTTTATCTTCTTCTGTCCACACAGGTCCATGAGTGGAGCATATTACGTGAATAGGTAAATCGCCTAATTTCTTTAAAGCACGCTGTACAGGAGAGCCATACTTACCTACAATATTAGAATAGTAGCGAATCATTTCATCCCAATAGATTGAAACGTTTATGCGCTTATCTATGAAACCACCATTTAATGCACCAAATGTACCAAAAGCATCTCCAGAAAATAATGTTCCTGTCTTTTCTTCAAAAGTCATCATAGTTTCTGGCCAATGCACCATTGGAGTCATATAGAAACGAAGCTGATGTTTTCCTAACTTAAGGAAATCACCATCACCAACCAAATACTGCTCACCAGTTATACCATAGAATCCTTCAACCATACCGAAAGTTTGTTTATTCCCTACGATAATAATGTTAGGATAATGTTCCTTGATCATTTTGATTGAACCAGAATGATCGGGCTCCATGTGGTTTATTACTAAGTAATCGATAGGGCGATTGCCTAAAATCTGTTTGATTTTATGCAAATACTCTTCGCAATAGCAGATCTCAACAGTATCAACAAGCGCCACCATTTCATCCACTATAAGGTAAGAGTTATAAGACACCCCATATGGTAGTGGCCATAAACCCTCAAATAGGTGTGATTCACGATCATTTACACCTACATAGTGTATGTCACCTTTAATCTTTGTTTTCTGTTCCATTTTATATTTAACTTCAATTGATAACAAAAGTAACTCTTTTATTCTTAATTATTAAAAAGCTTACCTTGATAAGCTCCTATTTCCTTCATTTTCTTAAACACACGATCTGTGAATTCGTAATTCTTCAAACCCCAATCGGGAGTTATGATTAATTCTTTTGGTGATTGAGATAAGAATCGCTCTACAGTAATTTCAGGATTTAGTAACTGAATATAATCTATTACTAAATTCATATAATCATCCACATTAAACATATGAAAATCTTCTGGATGTTCAGCATATTCTTTAGCCATTTTTGTACCCTTAATAATCTGTAACTGATGCAGTTTAATTGTATCCAAAGGTAGTTTTGATATTTCTATAGCTTGTGATAGAATTTGATTTTTATCTTCCCCTGGCAGCCCTAATATGACATGACCTCCTGTTAGAATACCTCTTTGTTTTGTTCTATAGATTGCATCTACCGTCTCGGCAAATGTATGTCCCCTATTTATTCGTTTGAGCGTTTCATCATGTGTTGATTCAATACCATACTCAACAAGTAAGAAAGTCTTTTTATTAAGTTCTTCTAAGTAATCCAGAAGAGAGTCTGGCATACAATCGGGGCGTGTCCCAATAACTAAGCCTACTACATCTTTGGTTTGAAGAGCCTCTTCATACTTTTTCTTTAAACCATCAAGTTCATCATAAGTATTAGTATAGGCTTGAAAATAGGCAAGATATTTCATCTCGGGGTACTTATAAGAAAAGAACACTTTTCCTTCATTTAACTGAGTTTCTACACTTTTCTCTGTCTTACAATAAGCAGGATTGAATGTTTGATTATTACAATAAGTGCATCCTCCGTGTCCTTTGGTTCCATCTCGATTAGGACAAGTAAAGCCTGCATTTAAAGATATTTTTTGAACTTTAAAGGGAAAGTACTTTTTCAAAAAAGCCGGAAAAGTATTATAGGGTTGTTCTTTTTTCATTTCTTATTATATATCTACAAATATACATTATTTAGATTAAATCTACTTTAGAAAAGATGCTTAATCCTCTAATTAAGGTATTAAATAACACTTTTAAGATAATCCAAGAGAAGTTTAATTGGCTATACAACACGAATAAAATAGCGGGTTGAAAGCAACATTGATTGGTGCTTTTCTATATAAACATTATATTAGTATCTCATAGTACCTACTAAGGTATTTTTCATACATTTGTAAATGTACCTATTTTATCTAACTATTTGTAATAAGCGATTATGAGAAATCTACAATTAACACTACTATTATGCCTCTTTTCTATTGGATGCATGGCGCAAGGAGGAAAACAAATTGAGTTAAAAGACATTGTGCAAGGTAAGTATATTCCCGAAAACATTTATGGGATAGTACCTATGAACGATGGAGAACACTACACTCAAATGAATCCAGAGGGCACTCAAATTATTAAATACTCTTTCAAAACAGGGAAACCAGTATCGACTGTTTTTGATGTTAAAACAGCTAGAGATAGCAATATTAAATCATTTAACAACTATACTTTTTCGCCTGATGAATCGAAAATATTAATCGCCACAGATAAAAAATCAATTTATAGAAGATCTTATACTGCTATACACTACATTTATACCATAGAGCGTAATGTACTAGAACCTCTTTCTGACTTTGGTCCTCAACAATCACCCGTATTCTCCCCTGATGGGCATATGGTTGCTTTTGTACGAGACAACAATATCTTTTTAGTCAAATTTCTGTACGGAAATAGTGAGTCACAAATAACCACTGACGGTGAATTTAATAAAATACTTAATGGTATTCCTGATTGGGTTTATGAAGAAGAATTTGGCTTCAACAGAGCTCTAGAGTTTAGTGCAGACAATAAAATGCTAGCCTACATTAAGTTCGATGAATCAGAAGTTCCTTCTTATTCTTTCCCTCTATTTGCTGGTCAAGCTCCACATTATAAGCAATTTGAACTATACCCAGGACAATACACATATAAATACCCTAAAGCTGGAGAGCCCAATTCTAAAATATCTGTACATTCATTTGATATCAAGTCAAAGGTAACCAGACAACTTCAGGTTCCTTTAGATGCTGATGGATATATTCCTCGCATCCGCTTTACTAAAGATGCAGAAAAGCTTGCTGTGTTCACCATGAATAGACACCAGAATAGGCTCGATATCTATTTTACTAATCCAAAGTCTACCGTATCTAAACTTGCTCTCAGAGAAGAAAGTAAATACTATATTGAAGAAAGCGTGCTTGATAATGTTCACTTTTATGACAACAACTTTAGCTTCATTAGTGAAAGGGATGGCTATTCCCATTTATATTGGTATAATATGAATGGGAACTTAGTAAAGCAAGTCACAAAAGGCAATTACGAAGTAAAAAACTTCTTAGGATGGAATGAAAAAGAAAACTGTTTCTATGTAGAAAGTAATGAGGGTAATCCTACAGAAACCGCCATTTATAAGATAGATAGAAAAGAGAAGAAGACTCTACTTACCTGCCAAAAAGGAACAAACACAGCTATATTTAGTGGTGATATGAGGTACTTTATTAATAAGTATACAAGTTTCACAGAACCAATGTTGGTAACTTTAAATGACAACAATGGCAAGACTCTGCATACTTTAATAGACAATACAAATCTAAAGAGTACATTAGCTCATTATAGTCTTCCTCAAAAAGAGATGTTTAAATTCAAAACATCTACAGGCACTGAGTTAAATGGTTGGTTAATGAAACCCGCTAATTTTAATCCTAATAAAAAATACCCTGTATTAATGTTCCAATATAGTGGACCTGGTAGCCAACAAGTATTAAACAAATGGGGTATCAGCTGGGAAACCTATATGGCTACTCAAGATTATATTATTGCTTGTGTTGATGGCAGAGGAACAGGAGGTAGAGGAGAAGAATTTAAAAAATGCACTTATCTCTATTTGGGTGTAAAAGAGGCAGAAGATCAAGTTGAAGCTGCTAAATATTTAAGTAATCAAAGTTATATTGATGGACAGAGAATAGGCATTTGGGGCTGGAGCTTTGGAGGTTATATGACCATTATGAGTATGAGCCAAGGCACACCAATTTTCAAAGCAGGTATTGCTGTTGCTCCTGTTACTGACTGGAAGTATTATGATACAATTTATGGAGAACGTTTCATGAGAACACCTCAAGAAAACTTCGAAGGATACAAAGCTACATCAGCATTTACAAGAGCAGAAAATTTACAAGGTAGATTATTGATTGTTCATGGAATGAATGACGACAATGTACACTACCAACACACTGCTGAATATGCAGAATGGTTAGTACAACTCAATAAGCCTTTTGATATGCATGTTTACACCAATAGGAATCATAGTATTTTTGGAGGAAACACACGCTATCATCTATATTCAAAACTAACACAATATCTAAAAGATAATTTATAATAGAAAACACGAAGACAGCATAGTTTAACACGTTATAAACTTGTGCTGTCTTTTTTAAATCTACAAAACCTATGAACGAACGCGTAAGAAAACCAGAGTGGCTGAAAATAAAAATCGGTGCAAACCAACGTTACACAGATACTAAAAAGATTGTAGACTCCCACTGCCTACACACCATTTGCACTAGTGGAAGATGTCCTAACCTTGGAGAATGCTGGGGAAGAGGAACTGCTACTTTCATGATTTCAGGTGAAATATGTACTCGGAGTTGTAAATTCTGCAATACGATGACGGGGAAACCCCTTGCTCTTAATCAGGAAGAACCAACCAATGTCGCTAAATCTATTGCTCTCATGAAACTAGATCATGCTGTCATTACTTCGGTAGATAGAGATGATTTACCCGATCAAGGAGCAGAACATTGGGCAAAAACAATTACAGAAATAAAACGTTTAAACCCTAATACCACTATAGAAGTTTTGATTCCAGACTTCCAGGGCAAGCCAGAGTTAATACAGAAGGTTATTGATGCTAAACCAGATATTATCTCTCATAATATGGAAACAATTAAAAGAATTTCTCCAAATGTACGTAGTGCAGCCAACTATTCTAGGAGTTTGAGTGTTATACGACAGATTGCAGATAGTGGTATTCGTGCCAAATCAGGAATAATGGTTGGCTTAGGCGAAACTGAGGAAGAAGTATATGAGCTAATGGATGACTTAAGAGCTGTTAACTGTCAAGTACTTACGATTGGACAATACCTACAACCATCAAAAAAACATTACCCTGTTGCTGCATATATAACCCCTCAACAATTTACCAAATACAGAGAAATAGGAGAAGCAAAAGGCTTTGATAAAGTGGAAAGTGCACCTCTTGTTAGGTCATCCTATCACGCAGAGAAGCATATTGTTACTAAGTAATCCTAAAACTAAATCTTGATAAATTTGTTGATAGTAGTAGAACAAGAAACAGATTTAGATGAGTAAAAAAGGAAATTTATCTTCAGCTTTCAATATGTCTTTAGGCTTTTTACCAATACTAGTTACTATAGTATTATGCCTATTTATATCTCAAGATATAGCTATCTATATTGGAACTGGTATAGGTGCTTTAGCTTCTTTGAGAACAGCCGTTGTTAAAGGAGCTAAAGTTCCTAGATTTATTCTTTATATAAGTACAATAATATTATTTTTATTTACAGTAGCGACTTTTGTCTATTGTAAGTACTGTCCGTATGGTTATCTACCTTTAACTATTGAAATAAGTGCATTTATAATGATGGCTATTTTATATATGCACAAACAACGATTTATCAATTTCTTTATTGATAGACAAGATTCTTGCAGTAAGAGATTTTATGCTCAAGGTGCTGAATCTGCCGTTGTAGCTGCACGTATTTTTTTGATGGTAGCAAGCATTCATTTTGCTCTTATTCTTGTATTAATGATGACTGCCCACCCTATCTTAGAAACTCACATCATTTTATTTAATAGATATCTTCCTCCAATAGTATTTTTACTGACCATAGTATTCAACCAAATAGCTATATTTTATTTTAACAGAATAACAAGACACATAGAATATGTACCTATTGTGAATAAACAAGGAGCTGTTATAGGGAAAACGATGGCCTTAGAAGCTATCAGATACAAGAATGAATATATTAATCCTGTGATCAGAATTGCAGCTTTTAGCCAAGGTAAACTCTACCTATGCAATCGTTCACAAAACTGCATTATTGATCAAGATAAAATAGATATTCCCATGGAATGCTATTTAAAGTATGGAGAAACGCTAGAGCACGGCGCCAAAAGACTTATTAAGAATGCTTTTCCTAAAGTGAAAGGTGTAGATCCATTCTTCAATATCATGTATCATTTTGAAAACAAACACACCAACCGACTTATCTATCTCTTTATGGTAGAGACAGATAATCCAGATTTGCTATATAATCTAAACTTCAAGAATGGCCGACTTTGGACTTTCCAAGAAGTCGAAGCTCAAATGGGTAAGAATATGTTTAGCGAATGTTTTAAACATGAATACCAACATCTGAAAGAAGTTATTTGTACAAGAGAAAAATACAAGGAACTTTAGCCAAATTGGGTACCCCTTTTTTCCATTCTTGAACCGATTTTGTTTGAATATATTCATCTGGACAAGTAATATTTGCCGCAATACAAAGCTTAGTCTGAGGTCTACAATGTGCTAAAATATCATCTAACATCTTATGATTACGATAAGGAGTTTCAATGAATAGTTGAGTTTGATCTTCTTGATAAATTTTAGTTTCAAGGTTCTTTAAACTTTTCATTCTCTCGTTGGTATCTATTGGTAAATAACCATTGAAGGCAAAGCTTTGCCCATTAAACCCAGAAGCCATAACACCCAAAATAATAGATGATGGTCCCACTAAAGGAACTACATTTAATCCTTTCTTTTGAGCAATAGCAACAACGTCTGCACCTGGGTCTGCTACAGCAGGGCAACCAGCCTCTGAGATAACACCCATAGATTCACCATTATGCAAAGGATCAAGATAATTTGAAAACTGACTTTTTGGAGTTCTTTTATTGAGCTCATAAAAGCGTAAACTATCAATATCTATATCCTGATCTACTTTTTTTAGAAAGCGTCTAGCCGAACGTATATCTTCAACGATAAAGTGTTTTATACTAAGAATAATATCTTTATTATAAGCAGGTAAAACTTGTTCTATGGAGGTATCTCCCAGTGTTACGGGAATTAAATATAATGCAGGTTTCATATTAAAACAATCTAATTAGAGTACAAAGGTAATAATACAAAATAAGCTGTCCACTTAAAACTAAGTAAACAGCTTATTTTTTTAATATTTTATTCTATTGGAATGTTCTTATTCCAATCCTTTTTCGAAAACTTCAATAGCATCATCACTCATACCCACACTAGAGAATCCTCCATCATGATATAAATTTTGCATAGTTACTTTCTTGGTTAAGTCTGAGAACATTACCATACAATAATTTGCACAATCATCTGCATCTGCATTTCCTAGTGGAGATAGTTTTTCAGCAAAATGGAATAATTTATCCATACCACTAACTCCTTGCCCTGCAGTTGTCATAGTAGGAGATTGAGATATTGTATTTACACGAACCTTACTAGATCTACCATAGATATAACCAAAGCTACGAGCAATTGATTCTAAAAGAGATTTAGCATCAGCCATATCATTATATCCACAGAAAGTACGTTGAGCAGCAATATAAGTAAGAGCTAATACAGAACCTTCTTCCGCAATAGCATCTTGTTTTTTAGCAGCTTGTAACATTTTATGGAAAGATATAGCAGAAATATCCAATGTCTTATTTAGGAAGTCATAGTTTAAGTCATCATAGTCTCTACCTTTACGAACGTTTGGAGACATACCAATAGAGTGAAGAACGAAGTCTATTTTACCACCCAATACTTCCATAGATTTTTTGAATACATTTTCAAGGTCTTCTAGGCTAGTAGCATCAGCAGGAATAACTTCACAGTTAAGCTTTTGACCAAGCTCACTTACTTGTCCCATACGTACAGCTACTGCTGTATTTGATAGAGTAATTGTTGCACCTTCTTCTACAGCTCTTTCAGCAACTTTCCAAGCAATAGATTGGTCATTCAATGCACCAAAAATAATACCTCTTTTTCCTTTTAATAAATTATAACTCATATTATTTCTATTTATTCTAAGTTGATAACTATGCAAATATAACAGATAATTGCATAAAACAGGTAAAAGTGTGCAAATAAAAGGACTGAGGATAAGCTAGTTCTTAAAAATCAATTAAAAATAAGTATATATTTACTATAATCCGAACCTCAATAGTTTTAAACATAGACTTTACGATTAGTTTCATTATTTTTGTTTTCTAACGAATTTATAAGACAGAAAATATGATTAAGCTCGCAATATTTGATTTAGACGGAACGCTTCTCAATACTATAGCAGATTTGGCAGCAAGTACAAACCATGCTCTTACTCAACTAGGACACCCTACTCACGAAATAGACAAGTATAATTTCATGGTAGGAAACGGAATAAATAAACTTTTTGAGAGAGCTCTTCCTGAAGGGCAAAAGACACAAGAGAATATATCAAAAATGCGATCTTTATTTATTGCCTACTATGCAGAGCATCTTACAGATAAGAGCAAACCCTATGAAGGCATTCTACACGTATTGGAATCACTAACAGAAAAGGGTATTGCACTAGCGGTTGCTACAAATAAATATCAAGCTGGATCAGAAACATTAATAAAGCACTTTTTCTCTCACATTCCCTTTAAAGCAGTTCTAGGTCAAAGAGAGGGAATTCCTACCAAACCAGATCCTCAAGTAATTAATGAAATACTAAAAATAGTGCCTGTGAAAAACTCTGAGGTATTATATATTGGAGATTCTGATGTAGATATGCAAACAGCAAAAAATGCTCAATTGATTGGATGTGGAGTAAGTTGGGGATTTAGACCTATTGAAGAACTACAAAAGTATAATCCTCAATTTATTGTAAACACTCCCCTAGATATACTTAGCATTATTGATAAGTACAATAATTAATTTACACTAAAATATAAGGTATAAAAAAGAGCTATTCCGTGCGGAATAGCTCTTTTTTATATAGTTGAGAAAATGATGTATTACATCATACCTCCCATGCCTCCCATTGGGTTGCCACCCATTGGCATTGGGTTTTCTTCTTTTTTATCAACAATAACACATTCTGTTGTTAAGAACATACCAGCAATTGATGCCGCATTTTCTAGAGCAACACGAGTTACCTTTGCTGGATCAACAACACCTGCTTTAACAAGATCTTCATATCTATCATAGCGAGCATTATAACCAAATTCGCCTTTAGCTTCACGAACTTTTTGTACCACTACAGCACCTTCTTTTCCGGCATTTGCTACAATTTGACGAAGAGGTTCCTCAATAGCACGCTTAATGATAGCAATACCAGTTTCTTCATCAGCAGTTTCACCAGCTAAGCCTTCTAGAGCCTCAATCGCTCTAATATAAGCCACACCACCACCAGGAACGATACCTTCTTCAATAGCTGCTCTAGTTGCACAAAGAGCATCATCTACACGGTCTTTCTTTTCTTTCATTTCAACTTCAGAAGCAGCACCAACATATAGTACAGCTACTCCACCTGAAAGTTTAGCAAGACGTTCTTGAAGTTTTTCTTTATCGTAATCTGAAGTAGAAGCTTCAATTTGTGATTTAATCTGTTCACAACGTTCTTTGATGAGTTTACTATCACCAGAACCATTTACAATAGTTGTATTGTCTTTTGAAACAGTTACTTTTTCAGTAGAACCCAACATTTCAACAGTTGCTTGTTCTAGTTTAAGTCCTTTTTCTTCACTTATAACAATACCACCTGTAAGAATAGCAATATCTTCAAGCATTTCTTTTCTTCTATCGCCAAAACCTGGAGCTTTAACAGCACAGATTTTTAATTGTGAACGAAGACGGTTTACTACAAGTGTGGTTAAAGCTTCACTATCAACATCTTCAGCAATAACAAGAAGAGGACGACCTGACTGAACTGCTGGTTCTAGAATAGGTAAGAATTCTTTTAAGTTAGAAATCTTCTTATCGTAAATTAAGATGTATGGGTTTTCCATTTCACACTCCATCTTTTCTGTATTTGTTACAAAATATGGAGAAAGATAACCACGATCAAATTGCATACCTTCAACAATGCCTATTGATGTATCCATACTCTTAGCTTCTTCGATAGTAATAACACCATCTTTAGAAACTTTACGAACAGCATCAGCAATTAATTTACCAATTAGTTCGTCGTTATTGGCAGATACTGTAGCAACTTGTTCCACACTATCATAATTATCATCAACTTGAATAGCTTGACTTTTGATAGATTCTACAACTTTTGCAACAGCCTTATCAATACCTCTCTTAAGATCCATTGGATTTGCTCCAGCTGTAACATTCTTTACTCCTTCTGCTACAATTGCTTGAGCAAGTACAGTAGCTGTAGTTGTACCATCACCAGCATCATCACCAGTTTTAGAAGCTACCTCTTTTACAAGTTGAGCACCTGTATTTTGATAAGCATCTTCTAGTTCTACTTCTTTTGCTACTGTTACACCATCTTTAGTAATATGAGGTGCACCAAATTTCTTTTCGATAATTACGTTACGACCTTTTGGTCCTAGTGTTACTTTTACAGCATCAGCTAGCGCGTCAACACCTTGTTTTAGTTGATCACGAGCATCAATATTGAATAAAATTTCTTTAGCCATTTTGATTACTTTTTAAATTATGAACGATGTTTATTAACCAATGATTGCTACTACATCACTTTGACGCATGATAAGGTATTCTTTTCCTTCATGCTCTAATGTTGTACCAGCATATTTACCATATAGTACAGTGTTACCAACTTTTAACACCATTTCTTCGTCTTTAGTACCTTGACCAACAGCTATCACTTCACCTTTAAGAGGTTTTTCTTTTGCTGTATCAGGAATAATGATACCGCCAACTGTCTTTTCTTCTGCAGGTGCAGGGAGTATCAACACTCTATCTGCCAAAGGTTTAATATTCATAATCTTGTATTTTATTTAATAGTTAAACATTTTCTGTTTCTGTTATTATATATTGCTAAAAGTGTGCCATTCTAAATTAGTATCGACAATGTCACTTTTACCCTGCCAATTTGTCCGCATAAAGACAAAAAAAGCGAGTACGTGCACGTACTCGCTTTCTAATCTAAGAATAGATCTATATTTATTTCTTAATAATATTTACCAACTCTTCTATAGTAACAGCCTTTTGTTCGCCTGTTTCCATATTTTTCAAAGAAATTTTACCTTCAGCCATTTCATTTTCACCAACCATTGCAACAAAAGCAACCTGGTTATTATTGGCATAAGTCATTTGTTTCTTCATTTTTGCTCCAAAATCAGGATATATTTCGGCTCTAATTCCTGCTTTTCTGACCTTAGTTAAAACTTTCAAGCAATATGCTGCTTCTTTTTCACCAAAGTTAATAAATAGAAGTTGACTGCCAAATAAAGCATCTTTAGGGTATAACTCTAATTGATTGAGTACATCATAAATACGATCAGCGCCAAAAGAGATACCTACTCCAGAAACATCTTTTAAACCAAATACTCCTGTCAGGTTATCATAACGACCACCACCTGTTATACTTCCTATTTCCACATCCAAAGCTTTCACTTCAAAAATAGCTCCAGTATAGTAATTTAAGCCTCTAGCTAAAGTAAGATCCAATTCAATCTCATTTTTAAGCTCTAATGTACTTAGAGCTTCTAAGATGAATTGACTCTCTTCAACACCTTTTAAACCGATCTCACTACTAGCCAAAACATCTTTCAAGACAGTTAGTTTTTCTGCATTTGTACCAGATAAATTGATTATCGGTTGAAGCTTGGCTATCGCTTCATCAGAAATACCTTTTTCTGATAATTCTTTATTTACATTATCCAAGCCCACTTTATCAAGCTTGTCAATTGCAACTGTTATATCAACGATTTTATCAGATTCTCCAATTACTTCGGCAATTCCTGATAAAATCTTTCTATTATTAATTTTGATGCATACACGAATGTCAAACTTGGTAAAAACAGTATCTACTATTTCCATCAACTCTATTTCATTCAATAGAGAATCGCTACCTACAACATCGGCATCACATTGATAGAATTCACGGTATCTACCTTTTTGTGGTCTATCAGCTCTCCAAACAGGCTGAATTTGATAGCGCTTGAAAGGGAAGGTTATCTCATTACGATGCATTACAACATAACGAGCAAATGGTACTGTTAAATCGTAACGCAATCCTTTTTCACAAAACTTACTTGCTAATTTTGCGGCATCTCTACTTAGTAATTCTTCATCAGTCAATTTAGAAAAATAATCTCCTGAATTCTGTATTTTGAATAGAAGCTTATCTCCTTCATCACCATATTTTCCCATTAAAGTAGAAAGATTCTCCATTGCAGGAGTTTCTATCTGCTGAAAACCATAAAGATGATATACGTTACGAATTGTATCAAAAATATAATTACGCTTCGCCATTTCTGCTGGCGAGAAATCTCTTGTTCCTTTTGGTATACCTGGTTTTGCTGCCATAACTTTTATAATATTTTTCGAATTACAAATTTAGTTGAAATAATTGATAAAAGCATATTTTAAAGTTTTATACTTGCAATACTTTATTGCTTTCACAAAGTAATAAACAAAATAATCATTTGATTATTAATAACATAATAGATCAAATCTATATATGATACTATTTTTTAGGGATAAAAGAACTTTGGCTCCTGCTTATTTTAACACCGACAAGATGATAACATATCGGTGTCATCGTATCGTCATGTCGGTGTCATGATAGGAACATGACACCGACCAAATATATTAAATAGGAAATAATCTACTTATTTCATAGTAGTCAAAATGTCAGGTAAAGTCAATAAAAAAGGATGACTACAACAATGTGTGTCATCCTTTTCAATATTTAATTTCAATTTTACTTTTAATCTCTTCTGCCCATAAATATCATAACATAATAGATAAGAGTAGCCAAAGAACTTAATGCAGCTACTACATAAGTATAAGCAGCTGCTCTTAAAGCACTGCTTGCTTTATCTTGATTAAAATTATTAGTAATACCTGCACCTCTCAACCAAACTAAAGCTCTACGACTTGCATCAATCTCTACGGGTAAAGTCACAAAACTAAATAAGGTAGTTGTTGCAAAGAGAATGATACCAGCTAATAGAAACTGAGGAAAAGTTTGGATAGTAAGTATCCCTATCAAAAGTAGCCAAGTAATCCAACGAGATGAGAATGAGACAATAGGTACAAGCTTACTTCTTAATGTTAATGGTGCATAAGCTTGGGCATGTTGAACGGCATGACCACATTCGTGAGCAGCAACAGCTGCAGCCATTATACTTTGTCCTAAATACACTCCTTCACTTAAATTTACCGTTCTATTTGTAGGGTTATAGTGATCAGTTAATTGACCTGGTGTACTGATTACACTTACATCATAAATACCGTTATCATGCAACATTTTTTCAGCGATATCTTTACCTGACAGTCCATTTCCCAATGTTTCTTTAGAAAACTTTTCGAACTTTCTTTTTAAGTTCATCTGAACTACAAAGCTTAATAGAGCTATCCCTCCAAAAAGAATCCAATATATTGCTACAGATCCTCCCATAATTATTTCTATTTTATTTTAGTAAATACTACTACTTAATACACAAATAGTCTGCCAAAGATATTAATTCTTTAGTTCTAGTTCTACAATATAATCAATACTTACAGGAACTTCGGGCAAATTAAGGGTGATACCACCTGTATTTTTAGAAATATTAATCTTTTTATCTGAATTATACAGCTTTGCACTTTTTATTTGTTTCATTTCTAATGGTAAAAAGAGCCCTTTATCATCTAATTCTAAAATATGGACATAAAGCTTATTCCCTTTTTGAGTAGTTACACCCCAATCTCTGGGTGTTATAATTCCTCCACGAGTTCCATAAATAGTTTCACCATATTCTTTCAACCACTCTCCCATCTCGGATAAACGATCAACAGCTATTTCTGGCAAGCAACCATCGGGCTGAGGTCCAACATTCATTAATAAGTTAGCATTTCTACCTGCTGCTTTCACTAAATAATGAATTAAAGTTTTAGTTGATTTATAGTTTTGATCAGTTATTTTATACCCCCACATACCATTCATTGTCTCACAAGTTTCCAATGGTAAATGAGCTATATCTTGTCCTGATAAACCAGCAACATTCTCTCCGGGGAGATCTCTCTCAAAAATTTGTATATCCTCACCATCAAAAGGTACTTGATGATGATTATTCCCAATCAAACAAGCAGGTTGCAACTGATGAATCATATTGTACTGATAAGGTAATTCCCAATCAAAATCTGGATTCTGATCTTGATCCCACCAACCATCAAACCAAATAGCACCAACGGGTCCATAATTAGTCAAAAGTTCTGTCAGCTGATTATTCATAAATGAATAATAACTATTCCAATCTCCTTTGCTATTGGGACGCCCTGTACCCCGGCCTGTACGTCCCCACGGAGCATCTTCTCTACCCCAATCAATATGAGAATAATAAAAGTGAAGTTTTATTCCTTGTTTCAGACATTCATCAGCTAGCTCTTTTATGATATCTCTCTTAAAAGGAGAGGCTTTAGTGATTGTATAATCAGTATATTTTGAATCAAACATAGAGAAGCCATCGTGATGACGAGTCGTAATACAAATATACTTTGCTCCTGCATTTTTTATCGTTCTAACCCATTCAGCAGCATCAAATTTAGCTGGATAGAAGCCTCCTGCCAATTTTGCATATTCTTTATAATCCAAATTATTATTAGTCATAGTCCACTCACCTGTAGCCAACATAGAATAGACTCCCCAATGAATAAAAACACCAAATTTGTTATCTTGAAACGCTTCTCTAGACTTTAGATTTTCTAATGAAGGAGTATATTCATACTCCTGTTGGGCAAGTAAAGGACTGATCATTCCTAAACAAAGGAATGTTATCAACAATGTGTTTTTCATAAGTAAATTAGTTTTTAAGAATAAAAAAAGGGAAACTCTATGGCTATCCACAAAGTTTCCCTCTCAATATATCATTATTTTTTTAGTTTTCTCCGTCCCTGATGATAGTTTGTTCTCTATCTGGACCAACAGATACAATAGCAATAGGTACACCTAGTTCTTGTTCTAAGAAAGAAATGTAAGCATTAAACTCTTCTGGGAACTCATTTTCACTTGTCACAGAAGTCATATCTACTTTCCAACCTGGAAGCTCTACATAGATAGGTTTTACGCCATCGGCAATATCATAAGGTAAATAATCGTACTCTTTACCATTAACATCATAAGCAATACAAGCCTTGATTGTTTCAAAAGAATCTAAAACATCACTCTTCATCATGATTAATTTAGTAACACCATTAATCATAACCGCATATTTAAGAGCTATAAGATCGATCCATCCACAACGACGTTTACGCCCTGTTACAGCACCATATTCTCCTCCTAAATCACAGATTTTCTCTCCTACTTCATCAAACAACTCTGTAGGGAAAGGACCTTCACCAACACGTGTACAATAAGCTTTAAAAATACCAAAAACTTCGCCTATACGATTTGGAGCAACACCCAAGCCTGTACAAGCACCTGCAGAAACAGTATTAGATGATGTAACAAAAGGATAAGAGCCAAAATCAATATCAAGCATTGTACCTTGAGCACCTTCACATAGTACACTCTTTTCTTTTAAAAGAAAATTATTGATTTCAATTTCACTATCTATAAGAGTGAATTCCTTTAGATAGCTTATAGCTTCCATCCATTTAGATTCCAATTCACTTAAATCATATTTATAGTTTAAGCTTTTAAGAATCTCCTCGTGACGAGCTTTAAGTTTATTATATTTACTTGTAAAATCAGATAGAATATCACCTACACGTAGGCCATTACGACTTATTTTATCAGTATATGTAGGTCCGATACCTTTTCCTGTAGTACCCACTTTTGCATCCCCTTTAGCCGCTTCATAAGCAGCATCTAGGATTCTATGCGTTGGTAATATAAGATGTGCTTTTTTAGAAATAAAAAGCCTCTCTTTAAGATTGTGTCCAGAAGCTTCTAAAGCTACTGCTTCATCTTTAAAAAGAGAGGGATCTAAAACAACTCCATTTCCAATTATATTCACCTTATCTCCTTGAAATATACCAGAAGGAATTGAACGTAATACATATTTTTCACCTTCAAACTTCAATGTATGACCAGCATTGGGTCCCCCTTGAAATCTAGCTACAACATCGTACTTAGGTGTAAGAACATCTACAATCTTCCCTTTACCTTCGTCGCCCCATTGTAACCCTAATAGAACATCTACTTTCATCTTAGTTCTTTATTGTTGTTTATGATTGTTATTCTTTTTATTTGTGCAATCTTTACATATACCATATAGATAGAGAGAATAATGAGATAACAAAAAGTCATCTTGCTTAGTCTCTTCAATGGCTCGCTGAAGTTTCTCACTCTGAAACTCAGTTATTTTGCCACATTCTGTACAAATTTGATGATGGTGGGTCTCTCTATTATAGCTTCTTTCATATTGAGAAGTATTTCCAAATTGGTGTTTAATAACCAAGCGCGCATCAATTAATAATATTATAGTATTGTATAATGTAGCTCGGCTCACACTATACTTACGTTCTTTGCGCATTAAGCTATAGAGAGTATCTATATCAAAGTGTCCATCTATAGAGTATATGGTGTCTAGTATAGCATAACGCTCTGGAGTTTTACGATGACCATTGGCGTTTAGATACTCTGTAAATATCTGTCTTACTATATCCTTAATCTCTTGTCTTTCCATATCCATATAGGTGGTAATAGCTATCACAAAGGTAGCTATTTTTTTATTCAATAAGCGAAATAGCAATGTACTTTTTATAAGTACATTGCTTCTTCCTGAATAAGATTGTATAATACTTTAGCAAACTCATTCTCTGATTGAGTCAAAGGTTCAACTAAAGCTAATATTTTGTTTTTGTGATTCTCGTTTTGTTGCATGAAGTTCTTTAATGCTAAAATAGAAGAATCTCTGAGTATAAAGTCTCCTGACACAGCAGCTATTATTGCTTGATTTGTAAACTCATCTGCTGCACGTTCATCCATAGAATCCTCTCTCAGCAATAGACGAGATATCGTAATGTAGCCAATTACCTCGTTCATCTCTTTACCACTCGCAATCCATTTCAGACATAAAGGACGGATATAATCTAAGTGCTGTAGAATATGCATACTCAATAAGCGAGCAATCTCTATATTTTCTACTTGACTAACCCATAGTTCAGCAGTATCCGAACTAAAATCTTCTTTAGGATATATCAGAGTAGCCAAAATTTTGCATTCTCTTATATTTTCCATCCAAAGTGCTTCAGCTAGTGCAACACTAGGATTTTTAATACCTTTTGCTATTTCTTTAATTCTAGGCAGCTCAACTCCAAAATTCAATTTATAATCAAGCCCCTTCTTTCGCATACTTGCAGAAACAACTCCGTTCATAAATAAACGGAGTTGTCCTTTGATTTCTTTTATTTGTTCGTGAATATTCATTATTCAGTTAATCATTTCATTTATTGATGCTTGGCAAAAAAGAATAATCTTTTGAGTAACGTAACATCTGTGTATCGTAATCTTCTTCGTAAGATACTTTTACATCTGTTATATTGCCATTTTCATCTTTTACTGCTTCATATACAGGATTTACAAAACCTTTATATGGAGCTAAATTCAATTTAGCATAACGATCTAGTATTTCCTTATGTAATTCTGGATCAACATTTACTGCATAAGTTTCTACCATTGTGCGTGCTGCCTCAAAATCACCTGTAGAACGAATACGTTGTATTTCAGCAAGTAATTCACCAAATAGACCACGCAATTTTTCGTAATCATTTACTACAACATATGTTTTACCTTCTTTCTTAACTAACTCAACCACTTTATCAGCTTTGCCTTTTTGGTATGCCCATTGAGCAATAAGTTGTCTATTACGCATATGTGCTTCTTCTACAGTGTTTCCAAGCTCGATACGCACTAATTGTGTCATCAGACCATTCATCATGTAGTTGTAGTAAGCTGCTAAATAAGCATCATTATTAGGTACTAATCCCAACTCTACCAATTTATTATCTCCTAAGTAATAAAGACCGAATAAATCAGCTCTGGCTTCTTCGATTGTAGAACCATAAGCCTTTAATGCATCTTCTTTACCAGGCATAACCTTTCCTGAACCATGACCTAAACATTCATGAATATCGGTATGAAGATCATCTGTCATATCTGCATATCTATCAATTAGATCCAATTCTACATTTGAATAAACAAACTCTTCATTAAATCCATTTCCATGAGCAGCTTTATTATAAGCGTCTGTAATATTTCCAATAGTTACTGATTTTGATCCATAATGACTTCTGATCCAGTTAGCATTTGGTAAATTGATTCCAATTGCTGTTGCAGGGTATAAATCTCCTGCAAGAATAGCAGCAGTTATAACTTTAGCTGAAACACCTTTAACTTCTTCTTTTTTAAATTGCTTGTCCACTGGAGAATTATCTTCAAACCATTGAGCATTTGCACTAATTGTTTCAGTTCTACGCGTAGCTTCTAAGTCTTTAAAATTCACTAGAGACTCCCAACTTGCTTTTAAACCTAGAGGATCACCGTAAGTTTCAGTAAATCCATTAACAAAATCAACTCTTGAATCCAAGTCTTTCACCCACTGAATAGAGTAATCATTAAAGTCTCTCAAGTCACCTGTTTGATAGAATTTGATTAATTTATCAATTACAGCTTTTTGATCTTCATTTTCAGCAACTGTCGCTGCTTTTTCTAACCAAAAAACAATCTTTTCTAAAGACTCAGTATACAAACCTCCTACTTTCCATGTCTTTTCAACTAATTTATCATCTTCTTTTACAAGACGACTATTTAGTCCATAAGAAATAGGTTCGGCATCTTTCGGATCCTTCATTTTATTGTAGAACTCTTCAGCCTCAGTTTGAGTAACACCATCATAATAATTACAAGCTGAAGTAAGAATTAAATCTTGACCATCTGCTTGATTTACTCTTTTAGGCATAACAGCAGGATCAAAAATAACAGGCTTCAATAAATTATAAAATTCATCTATGGTTTCACCTTCTGCTAGAGGAAGTTTACCCTCTTCAACACGAGCCAAAGCTTCTTTAAAGTATTCTGCCGAAAACTTAGGCTCAAATTTCTCCATACCATAATGGTGATGGATACCATTAGCAAACCAAACTCTCTTCAAGTAAACAGTAAGGTTCTTAAAGTTTTCAGAATTTTTATCCTCATTAGGATTCGTATATATAGCTTCTAAAGCTCTACGAATTCGAAGATTATATTTACCATTCTGATCAAATAAAATATCTCTACCAGATAAGGCAGCTTCTGTTAAGAAGTAAACCAACTCTTTCTGTTGTAGAGATAGATTTTCAAATTCAGGTACTTTGTACCTCAATATCTGTAAATCTGCAAATTTTTCCACTACATAAAAATTTTCTGGGTGAACAGGCTCTGCTGTTTCTTTCGGATTACTACAAGAAACTAATAGACTTGCAGCCACCGCTTTTAAAATTGTACTCTTTTTCATTTTTACTAAATTTAGACGTGCACATAAAAATAAGAAGAAATAACTGGATGTTAAAATATCAACCTGTTATTTCTTCTATTAAGTTTTAGTCAAATTTAATAAACTACTTTTGTTCATGTCGTTTTCGATAGTTATTAGGAGTTTCTCCTAAATTCTTATAGAAAGCAGCATAAAATGACTGCCTATTAGCAAACCCCACCTTAGCACTAACTTGCTCTATCGTTAAGTCACCATACCTCTTATCTTTTAAGAGATGTAAAGCTTCTTTAATACGATATTCATTTAGCAAGTTTGAATAATTCATTCCGAAGCGTGAGTTTACTACGGCTGACAAATATCTAGTATTTGTTTCTAATTCTTTTGCTAATTCTTTTGCAGAGTAATTAGGATCTCTGTATTTTTTCTGAACTACAATTTTATGTAATATTTTATCATATAGTTCATCTGCCAATTCTGGACGAATTAGAGTCCTATAAGCTGCGTCTTTTTCCTTACGATCTTTTATGTTGTAAGGTCTGCGCTTTGCTGATTTGTTTTTCTTGTCTAATGAGTTAGTCATAATAACATCTAAGTTTAGGTTTATGTATTTATATTCAATAAATTAAATACTATTTTATGCATAATAAAGTTTTTACGATTAAAACTACACATATAACAACTTAAGAATTAACTTTGCTGTCCAAATATCTATTAAAATAAGAAAATTTAACAGTTATATATGATATATGCTGACATTTCACCGTTATATTAAAGTAACAATAATGGAAGCATTTTCGTTCAAAAAGATATAACTTTGTTCATAAATGTATAATAATTATATGCTTCATACACTTAAAACAAAATTTGGATACGAAGGTTTTCGCCCTTTACAGAGAGAAATTATAGAAAATATTCTTGATAAAAAAGACACATTAGTCCTAATGCCCACAGGCGGAGGAAAATCAATATGTTACCAACTACCTGCACTTCTCTTGAAAGGAATTACAATCGTAATATCTCCTCTTATTTCTTTAATGAAAGATCAAGTAGAGGCATTGTTAGCAAATGGTATTAATGCAGGAGCTTTAAATAGCAATAATTCAGATACAGAAAATGAACTTATTAAACAAAATTGTCGTCAAGGAAAAATAAAGCTACTCTATATTTCTCCTGAAAAATTATTATCTGAAATTGATTATTTATTGAAAGATATAGATATATCATTATTTGCAGTTGATGAAGCTCATTGTATATCACAATGGGGACACGATTTTAGACCTGAATACACCCAACTAGGTATTTTACATCAGTACTTTCCATCGGTACCTATGGTTGCTCTAACTGCTACAGCTGATAAAATTACTAGGCAGGATATAATTAGACAACTAAAGCTTAAAAACCCCAAAATTTTCATATCAAGTTTTGACAGACCCAATTTAAGTTTAAAAGTAGAAGTAGGTTACCAACAAAAAGATAAACATAAATATATTTACAATTTCATACAAGATAGACCAGGTGAAGCAGGTATTATATACTGTATGAGTAGAAAGAAAACAGAAACTATTTGTAGATATCTTGAGAAAAAAGGAATAAGTGCTACTATCTACCACGCAGGTTTAGCTCCTAATATAAGAGAAAAAGCTCAAGACGACTTTATTAATGATAGAGTACAAGTAGTCTGTGCTACCATAGCTTTCGGAATGGGAATAGACAAGTCGAATGTTCGATGGGTCATTCATTATAATATGCCCAAAAGTATCGAAAGCTATTATCAAGAAATAGGCAGAGCTGGACGTGATGGCGTGGCTAGCGATACGGTACTATTTTATAACGTTGGAGATATAATACTTCTAACCAAGTTTGCTAATGAAAGTAAGCAACAAGAAATAAATTTGGAGAAGTTGGATCGTATACAGCAATATGCTGAATCTAGCATTTGTCGACGAAGAATTTTGCTTAGTTATTTTGGTGAAGAAAGTACACAAAACTGTGGGAATTGTGATGTGTGTCAAAATCCGCCACAAAGGTTTGATGGAAGTATTTTAGTCCAAATGGCTCTAAGTGCAATAGCACGTACAAATCAAATGATAACTAGTAGAATGCTAGTAGATATATTAAGAGGATCTCTTAACTCAGAAATCACAAGTCATAAATACAACCAAATCAAAACCTTTGGTATTGGAAAAGATATTTCAATTAGAGATTGGAACAATTATCTTCTTCAAATGATGCAACTAGGTCTTTTTGAAATAGCCTACAATGAATATAATAGACTGATAATAACAGAAGCGGGGAAAAAAGTATTATTTGGAGAGCGTAAAGCTGAGCTAGTTATAATTGTAGAAGAACAGGAAGAAAAGAAAAGTAAAAAGCAGCCTAAAGTGTCTGAAATTTTCAATACTTCGACAGAGGATATTGAGTTATTTGAGACTCTTCGAGCTTTACGTAAAGATCTTGCTAAGCAAGAAGAGGTTCCTGCATATATCGTTTTATCAGATAAAGTATTACACCTTTTAGCTTCATCCAAACCAACTACTATAGCACAGTTTGGAACAATCAGTGGTATTGGAGAGTACAAGCAAGAAAAATATGGTAAGGTTTTTACAGATTGTATTAATAACTTTCTCAATGAATCTAAATAACATCACCCCAATGTTAAATTTAGTTACACTATAGAATTAAATTAGTATTTATTTTGGAGGTAACTCAAAAAG